>JAAHFP010000020.1 GCA_010672925.1 Symploca sp. SIO1C2
AGCTTCAAGAAGATTAGTTTTCATTCCTGGAGAAGTAAGAGAGTTCCACATATTCGTTCACTGAGAATAGTTTACGCACTTTTTCTGGCTGTCCTAATTTTCTCTCATCACAATGAATTAGCCCTGCTCCTTGGAGGGGAACTCGGAGGCAGGAGATAACAGTTTTTATGAAATCCTGAACATATCGACCCCTAGAGCATCTCTTCAATGTCAAAAATCTGATGTAGGGGCATAGCATTTGAGCGATAATTTATCGGTTCAACCCAAGTTATACTATCCAAATGCTATGCCCTCCGACCGTTGGAAAACACACCCCAGTTCCTTGAGCTTCAATCATCAGGAAACTGCCAACAGGATATCTGTTCTACATTGTGACTACCACAGTTACTACAAACTACACCAAAGGAAGAGTCTACCCACTCATAGCCACAACTGCGACAGTGACAAAAAATGTTATTGCGGTTAGCGACTTCGATTTTGCTACACCACTCCCGCAGTAGAGAAGTGTTTTGTTCTGTGTTTTGTTCTGACATTATTATCAAGTTTTTTCTACTTAATTTCTTAAACAAATGTTAAGTATCACTTGTCGCACTTCTCGAATCCGTGAGGTACATCTTCTATTCCCTATTCCCCATTCCCCATTCCCAAGAACTCTGTACTTCACAAGTATGATAAACTCTATAAATATTAAATATTATCAATTTTTCACCAAAAAGACAATTTTATCTGTTGACAAGGAAATTGAATTAATTTATCGTAAACCCTATTAGATTGCATCCGTTGAAACTTGGCAACGGAGCTTCACCAAACCCATAACAATTAAAGGATTATAATGGTAACAAATATCAACATTCAATCAACCAGACTTAAGGTAGAAAAAGCCTACCGAAAGGTAATCAATACTGTTATTGCCGTATTCGCTATTAGCTTTGTTCTGCTGGGCTCGCCAGGACTGACTTCCTCTGCATTGGCAGGACCAGGTGGTACCACTGTCGAAGGAACTGTAATACGATTTGATGTCCAAAATGTGAAGAAGTCTGTCGAATGGTACACAGAAGTTCTTGATATGAAGGAAGCTTTTGGTAGCGATAGTTATGCACAGGTTTTCTATCCAGAACAAGCTGAAACGCAAATTGGGCTGAGTCAGAATGATTATCCTCAATCGGGAACAGCGACAGCGACTCTTGTTGTCAATGATATTTTTGCAGCCCAAAACAGTATCTTTAGTAAAGGATGGTATGTTGAGGATCTTTGCGCTTCTAGTGAATATACTCCGGAAATTGTGCTGGCCTTCTTTTGCGATCCTGATGGCAATAATCTGGCTCTTCGTCAGGATGACTTTATGTTTGAGATACTGCTCCCTGTATGTGGAGCACCTATGTGCAGTAATTATTAATCATAGGTACGCACTTCTTTAAAGGTTTCTCTTCACAGAAAGCGGCGGACAGCCCATTCCTTAAGGGATGGAAGAGATAGTTGACCGCCGCTTTTTTGTTTTTTGATGAACTAATAATCACAAAACAGAGTTTCGCGAGTATCTCTCCCCGTAACTGGATTCGTCCCTTTCGCTACCTGACAAAGTTTTTCTTGTATATTGGGTTTTAACAGTACATCTGTAAAGTCAGCACCATCAATAATTGCACCATCAAACCTCGCACTAAAGGCTAAAACCCCCTCAAGAATAGCATTCGTTAAGTTAGCATTATCCAAACGAGCTAAATCTATTACGGCGTAGGTCAGATCCGCACATTCTAGGTTAGCATTCATTAATTTTGCACTAAATAAACTGACTTGTTGCAGATTCGTATAGCTCAGATTTGCCTCCCGCATATCTGCTCTGGTAAACTGGGAGTCTCTTAAGTCTTGGCCTGATAAATCAATGCTTTTGATGTCACGGGAACTGTAGTCTTCGGCTAATGCTGGGTTGGTTGGCGCGATCGCCAGGACAACGACTATAATTAAACACAGTAAACCTGTTAAAATTTGTCTATATTTTCTAGAATTCATCGCCTGTAAAAGATAAAAGTTATCAGTTGATAATCTTTGATTATAACAGGGAAACTGACTAGACTTGGCAGTGCGATCGCGGCTATTGTAGGTTGGGTCAAGGCAACGAAACCCAACACCGGAGGGGACTGTGTTGGATCACTATTCTACTATTTTAGATTTTTGCCCCCATCTCCCTCTGAATCCCAAAACTAGGATAATTGCTTACTACCATGATTACGCCTTCGAGAATAACATCTTTCTTCTAGGCGATCGCAAAACCTTCAGTAACAGATGGATGCATATCTTAAGGAAAAATAACCTGATGCGAGGTTCAGGGAAAATCGCTGAAACCCTCATAACTTCCTTGGAGACCTCGATTCTTTACAGGACAAGGATTTCAGCTGTTTTTTATCAGGGTGTTGATACTTTGTACTAAGTTTTTTAGGGATGTTCGCAAACCGCCTCTAGATGCTATACTGGGAGCAGGTTTCAAAACTAGGGGTTACAACTCACGCTTCTCCGCAAGGAGATGGAAACTCATGAACCAATGTTGACTTTATCGCATCCCAGTCCCTGGTTACAACTCACTCTTCTCGGTCAGGAGATGGAAACTAGGTAGTGTTAAAACAGCACAGGAGTGTATTATTTTGGGTCACGCTATCAGCTACACCCAACCTACCTATTCCAAAGTTTTAGCTGTGTCATGCCACTACTAAAAATGTGGAATATATGTAGTGCGAGCATCTTGCTCGCTTTTTACCCCTAGCGCACGCTACGCTACGCTGTTGGGTTAGCGATAGCGTAACCCAACCTACTTATTCCACAGTTTTAGCTGTACTACGGTACTGCACCCTATTGTTTTCAAGCGCTAGCCTGTTCCAAAACTTTAGCCGATTCAGGAAGCAAATCGGTATAGAGATTATTGAGTCGATAAGCAACACGCTGCCAGCTAAACTTATTCTCTACCCTTGCTCTTGCTCTGAATCCCAATTTATTCCTCAACTCTGGGTTAGAGAGAATACTATCAATAGCTGCTGCCAAGGCAAACTCATTCTTGGGTGGTACTAGTAAGCCAGTTTCCTCTGGTAGTACGGTATACTGAAGACCGCCAACTTTACTGGCAACTACCGGTGTTCCACTAGCCATAGCTTCAATTGCAACTAAACCAAAAGGCTCATAGTAACTAGGAACAACACAAACATCAGCAGCGGCATAATAAGCTGGTAGGATATCACCAGTTAAGCTGCCGGGGAAACTGGTAATATCTTCAATGCCAAGTTCTCCTACTAACCGCTCAATCCGATCTTTTTCTACACCGTCACTCTGACCAGCGCGATAACCACCAGCAATAATCAACTTCAGGTTAGTGTTACCCCGCAGTTTAGATTGACTGACAGCTCTAACTAAGGTTTCAATGCCCTTGCGCTGATCAAAACGACCTACATATAAGATAACTTTGTCTTCTGTACCGAAACCTAGTTGCTGTCTAGCTTCGTACTGGTCTATGGAACTAAAGCGATGCAAGTTAGTACCACAGGGAATGATATCAATATTACCCTTACTAGAAATTAGCGATCGCATATGGTCTTTTTCCTGGGGGCTAGTTGCGACAATTCGACTCGCCTTTTCCAGTACCGCTCTTTCTACTCCTAAACGAGTACCTGCAATCATCGGAATTGTGGCTACTGACTTGTATTTTACCGCTCCTAGAGAGTGGTAGGTGTGGACTTGCTTGATGGATTGACGCTTCTGCCATGCCATACCCACCCAAGCAGAAAGCCAATAATTGGTATGCACTAAGGAGTATTGCCAACCTGCCTGTGCTTGAAATTTAAGCAGTTCTTCTAAAAACTCGTTACAATATCCAAAGATATCTTGCCTAGGGATGAAGGTCTCTGGACCCGCAGTCAAACGAATAGTGCGACAACGGGGACTATGTTCAACAATCTGGGAATGCTGAGCGTTCGCTTTACGAGTGAACATATCAACATACCATCCTTGAGCAGCTAGAGCCTCACCTACTTGGCGTACATAAACATTTTGTCCTCCAGCTTCTTCTTTCCCAATTTCTATTGCCGGGTCACCATGAACTGAGATCAGGGCAATGTGCTTCTTGCTTGTACTGTTCATAAAATAATCGGATATATCTAAATTTTGATGCGATAGAGGAATGACTCCATCAGCTGGTAGAAGTAGATGGCTTACCCTGAAACGAGCTTCAAGATTGGAAGATTTAATAAAGTTGTCCAAGTAGTGCGAGAGTGCTAGCTGTGTTGACCTCTTCTAGCAAAGAGTCTAAGTTAACCGAACTATACCGGCATCTTCCTCTACCTAAGTAAGGAGACTTGTGCTCAGGCACAACTTACTAAATTTACGACTATTTATAGATGAGGGGGCTGGGGAGCTGAGGGAGCTGAGGGAGCTGAGGAGATGGGGAGATGGGGAGATGGGGAGATGGGGGAGACAAGGAAGATATTTATACTCACCAATTCCCAATTCCCAATTCCCAATTCCCCAAATATCTGCTATCATATTTAATTGTCACTCAGGAGAGGTGGCTGAGTGGTTGAAAGCGGCAGATTGCTAATCTGTTGATAGGTACGTAAGTCCTATCCGAGGGTTCGAATCCCTCCCTCTCCGTTCCTTAATTAGCTTTCAGCTCTTAGCTCTCAGCTTTCAGCTCTCAGTAAGTAGGCAATGGGCAAGGAAGAACCTACCTGTTCCACTGAAAATAGGAGTCAGAAGTTAAGAGTAAGGAGAGATTGATTTGTATCCATGAGGAAGTATCGAGCCAAGGGGATTATTTCTAAGGGTCAACAACAAGCGATCGCTTTAGCAATTACGCTCTTGGCTTCTGCTATCTTGACAGGGTCTTGTGGAAAAACCATCACTACGGAAGAAGCGGGGCTCAAGATAGGTGCACTGATACCATTAACCGGGGATCTATCCTCTTTAGGGCAACCGATGCCAAAGGTAATCAGCTTAGCGGTGGATACTGTTAACCAATGTGGCGGTGTCAACAGTCAACCGGTCACTGTTGTAGTAGAAGATAGCCAAACTAATCCAGGTGTTGGCGCAGCGGCAATGACTAACCTGGTGAAAATCGAGCAAGTTGCTGGGGTAGTTGGTGGCTTTGCTAGTAGTGTTTCCACTGCGGCTTTGCCGGTAGCTGTGCGTCATCAGGTAATGCTTATTTCACCAGCTAGCACTAGCCCCAGCTTTACCCAACAAGCACAACAAGGAGAATTTGCCGGTTACTGGGCACGCACAGTTCCACCAGATACTTACCAAGCTGGAGCTTTAGCTAAACTGGCGATAGAGAAGGGCTTCAAATTAGTTTCTATTGTCGCTATTGATAACGACTATGGCCTTGGCTTGGAGAAACAATTTATCGAAGCGTTTGAGCAACTAGGCGGTACTGTAGTCAACAAGTACCAACCAAGTCGTTACGACCCCCAAGCTACTACCTTTGACAATCAGGTGTTACTATACTCCTTTGGTAATACACCTGAAGCATTAGTGGCGGTTCTCTATCCTCAAACGGGAGCACTTTGGCTCAAGGCTGCTCATGAACAAGATTTGCTGGAACAGGTATCTTTAATCTTGACTGATGGTGTCTACTCACCAAATTTTCCCGAACAAGTGGGTAAGACAGATGGAGGTAAGTTCCTCCTGGCAGGAGCCATTGGTACAGTCCCCCAAGTTAATGGTAAGGGATTGGCTAATTTTACTAAAGTTTGGCAAGAGCAAACTGGACAAGAGGTAAGGGTTTTTGCTCCCCACGCCTATGATGCTGCTGTGTTGTTGATGCTGGCAGCGGAGGCGGCAGGAGTGAATACAGGAGCAGGAATAAAGAGCAAAATTCGTGAGGTGTCCGGCGGTACTGGTAAAAAAGTTACAGATGTTTGTGAAGCAATGGAGTTACTACGCCGAGGTAAAAAAATTAACTATCAAGGTGCTAGTGGGAATGTTGATCTTGATGAATATGGTGATGTTGCTAGCAACTACGATACTTGGGCAGTGGAAGCAGATGGTAGGTTGAAGGTGACTGGTCAAATTAGTCCAGATTAGTGAGCTGAAGGCAGGAGGCAGGAGGCAGAAGGTAGTCTCAATGAAAAATTTTTCACCACCATACATGAAAATCCCTCTCTCCGCGTAGGAGCGTCTACCTCAACCCGTCAATGCAAATTTGACAGAGTAATAGTACCGTTGCACTAACGTGTGAGCAAGTGGTTAATTGTTGGTTGTTTGTCAAAAAACAAATAACAAATAACAAATAACAAACAACAAACAACAACAGCTTGCACTGACTCCTAAAAACTGTAAAAATGTAAGTGGTAAGTTATAAGCTATATTATGAATTGGCATAATAACCGTTTCCCCTTAAGTTTGTTTGCCCTCACTGTATCTTTAGGAGTAACAATTGCTCCTAGCCTAGTAGCACAAACACAACCTTTAACCACTAGCTCTAATGTAAGCATTAAAGCCCCTGGAAGTGATTCTCCAGTATACACAGTAGGAGGAGGCAGTCGTCACGGAGGAGTTTGTGCAGCAGATAAAGTGGCGGGAGAAGCATTTGGCTTCCAAGTTTTGATGCC
The DNA here is from genome assembly GCA_010672925.1 of Symploca sp. SIO1C2. Lineage (GTDB taxonomy): Bacteria > Cyanobacteriota > Cyanobacteriia > Cyanobacteriales > Coleofasciculaceae > Caldora. The sequence goes on from JAAHFP010000020.1 coordinate 6,588, forward strand.
AGCCTACAGTGAAACTAGTAAAGATCGCCCTAGTTTCTCGTTGCAAGTCCCTCAAACTGTTGCCACAAAAGTCTTTCTTAGCCTGAGAGATGCTAACGAAGATTACTATTACCAGACCACCATATCACTTCCTAAGGCTCCTGGTCAATTCAATTTCTCCTTGCCAGCTGATGCACCAGTAATCGAAACCAACAAAGAATATACCTGGTTTGTCGGATTAGTTTGTAATCAAGCTCTTGAGCCTAATGACCCCACAATACAAGGTGTAATTAAGCGAGTAGATGCTCAACTCAATTTGTAGGGGCGGGTTGAGCGACAATATAGGTATTTTTACCATAATATTCCGTTCAAAATCCACCCAATGCTATATGTTCAGTGGGGTATGTAGATATTAGGTGTTAGGTGTTAAGTTGAAGAAAAAGCTCGGAGCCATTAGTTGGTGGGGAGTAATCGGTTTTTTAGGCATGATGCCGGTTGTAACTCTGCCCTCACCAACTGTTAGAGCTCAACTTGTACCGGATAACACCTTAGGCGCAGAAAGTTCTCTAGTGACACCGATGGGGGTACAGGAGTTAATTACAGGGGGAGCAACTAGAGGAGCTAATCTCTTTCATAGTTTTGTTGAGTTTAATATTAATGAGGGACAGCAAGTATACTTTGCTAACCCCAATGGTATCGATAACATTCTCACTCGTGTCACAGGTAATAACCCCTCTAATATCTTGGGCACTTTGGGAGTTGATGGTAATGCTCATCTGTTTTTACTCAATCCCAAGGGTATTTTCTTTGGAAAACAGGCCCAGTTAGACATGGGAGGTTCCTTTACTGCCAGCACCGCAGATGCGATTAAGTTGGGAGATAATGCTTTTTTTAGCGCTACAGATACCGCCAATAGTAGTTTATTGGATGTTAACCCAGAAGTATTATTCAATCATCGCTTGCGCAACCATACAGCCCAAATTAGAAATGCAGGGAATTTAGCAGTTGCTCCAGGACAAGATCTAACTCTACAAGGAGATGAGATAGAAATAACTGGTTCAATAACAGTATTGGGAGGAAATCTGCTCCTAAATAGTAACGGGAATATTGCTCTAACAGATAGTATAGTAACCAATAGTAACATTGGATCAGTCAGCAATGGTAGCATCGAGCTACAAGCAGAGAATATTTACTTAGAGCGATCGCAAATTGTTTCCCGTACCATCAGTAACCAAACTGCGCCTAATGTTAAAGTAAATGCGACAGGAGAGATTAGTATTAGTGGTGTTAGTCCTCTTCAACCTAATCAAAATCCCCTCACCCAAATCCTCAATAGCCGTATTTCCACTGAAACCTATGGAGGGGGAGATGGAGGAGAAGTTACTGTTAATGCAACACAACTGAAGTTCGAGAATGGGGGACAAATTGCCACTTGGGTAGGACCTGGAGCAACAGGTAATGGTGGCAAAGTTATGGTGGATGCTACTGACTCAATCGTAGCTACTGGTGTTTATTCTTTTAATCCTCTATTAGGTAGTGGGATTGCTAGCTATACTTTGGGGGCAGGAAGAGGGGGAGATATAGATATATCCACCTCCAGAATCAATCTCATTGATGGAGCATTAGTCTTTTCCTTTGTGCAAGGAACCGGCAGGGGAGGAGATATAAACGTCGAGGTTGCTGAATTGGTGGAAGCAATCGGAATCAATGCTCTAGCACCTCAGATTAATAGCGGTATTATCGCTTCGACTTTCGGAAAAGGTGATAGCGGAAGCCTCAACTTATCTACCAGGCAGTTAAGACTTTTTGAGGGAGCCGACATTGTCTCAGCAAGTTTAAGCCAATTAATTGGTAATCCACCTACAGGTGCTGGAGAAGGAAATGCCGGAGATGTCACTGTTAATGCTCAACAGATAGAAGTAGTAGGAACTAGCCTTTTGAATCCCGACAATATGACGGGAATTTTCAATAGTACTACTGGCTCAGGAAATGCCGGTAATCTCACTATAACAACCGAAACCTTAAGCATTAGAGATGGCGGTGCAGTCGCATCATCAGTTTTTCTTTCCTTTGCCAGTATTGGAACACCTTTACCTAACTCTGGAACAGGTAATGGAGGTAAAGTTACTGTCAATGCATCTAAATCAATTGAAATAATTGGTAGCAGTCCCCTACTTTCTGCCAGTTTACTAGGAACATTAACCTTGGGTCAGGGCAATGCTGGAGATACCTTTATTCATACTCCTCAACTCAGGTTACTTGATGGGGGTATCATCAGTTCAAGTACAGGGGCTAGTGGTGATGCCGGTAAAATTAACATCAACGCTGCTGAGATTTTCATTAGTGGCACTACTCCAGATCAGTTTCCATCGGGAGTAGAAGGGAGTGCTGCAGTCTTTAACGCAGACATACAACAAGCTTTCTTTATACCTCCAGAACTCACAGGAAGTACAGGAGAAGTAACAATTAATACTGACCAGTTAACTATACAAGATGGAGGTCAAGTTCGGGTTAGACATCAGGGAATTGGTGATGCTGGAAGCTTAACCATCAATGCTGATGCAATATTACTAGCTCAGGGAGGACAAATCAATGCTACTACCGCTTCCGGGGCCGGTGGTGGCATTGTTCTCAATGTGGAGAAGTTATTACTACTGCGTCAAGGTAGTTCCATAACTGCAGAAGCTTTAGGGGGAAGCGGTAATGGAGGTAATATTGAGCTCAAGGCTCAACAGGTTGTGGCTATCCCTACAGAAAATAGCGATATTGTTGCAAATGCTGTTGGTGGGAATGGTGGAAATATCAACATTAACAGTGAGGGTATCTTTGGCTTACAAGTGCGGGAGCAATTAACACCCCTGAGTGATATCACCGCTAGTTCTCAATCAGGTATTAGCGGCACGATTAATCTCAACATCCTCAATTTTAACCCTTCCCAATCATTAGTAGAGTTACCTTCTAATTTAGTGGATGCTTCTGAGCAAATTACCGCCGACTGTTCAGCGAAAACCAGTAATCGCTTTGTGGTGACTGGCAGGGGTGGCATTCCCGATAATCCTACAGAATATCTGCGGGGCAATGCTGTCTGGCAAGATACTCGCAATTTGTCTAGAGTTAATCAGTCAGTAGAATCAATAAGTAATTACCCACAACCAACTACCAATAATCAATCACAATTGGTAGAAGCTAAAGGTTGGTTTATGGATGAGGATGGTACAGTTATTCTAACCGCAGAATATGTCCCAAAGGAGTTACCTAGGGTTTGCTGAAATTTGTCGATTGATTCTGGTTTGAATAGGTTTTAGGTGGTAAATTGTGTAAAGAATTTTTACAGAAAACAACATTCTGCTTAAAAGAAATAACTGAACTCTGAGTCATAGATAGTATGTTGAAATAACAGATTTTGTTGTTGGTAGATATAGCAATCGCCTTGGCGATTAGGACAAGGTGCTTAAGCCCCTTGTTAACTTGCCTTTGCTATAAGTTTTAGTTCAACGTACATGATCAATTCCTGTGAGGGGTAAGCTGGTGTTCAATCGCCCAAGCCAATCAACCACAAGTCAAGCCACCGAAGCTGAGCAAAATTATTTCTCTCCACCAACTGCGGTATCCTTACCCAAGGGTGGAGGTGCAATCAAAGGTATGGGGGAGAAGTTTGCCGCGAATCCCGTGACAGGAACTGGCTCCATGACTGTACCAATTGCCACTAGTTCTAGTCGTTCTGGGTTTGCTCCGCAGCTTTCCCTTGCTTATGATTCGGGTGCTGGTAATGGCACATTTGGTTTGGGTTGGAACTTATCCCTCCCTTCCATTACGCGCAAGACGGATAAAGGTTTACCTCGCTACTGGGATGCAGAAGAATCCGATGTATTTATTCTGTCGGGAGCCGAAGATCTGGTTCCAGTCTTGAATGGTGAGGGCGCGATCGCGGAAACTGACCGTGATGGATATCGTATTCGGCAATACCGTCCCCGTATTGAGGGACTATTCGCCCAGATTGAACGTTGGACTGCGGTGGATTCTGGCGAAACCCACTGGCGCTCTATTTCCAAAGACAATATTACCACGTTGTATGGCCAAACTACTGAAAGCCGCATTACTGATTCTGACAATCCCACACGCATTTTTAGCTGGCGGATTTGTGAGAGCTATGACGATAAAGGCAATGCAATTCGGTACGAGTACAAAGGGGAAAATTCGGATGGGGTTAATACAGCACAGGCACATGAGGGAAATCGCACAACTGAGAGTAGATCAAGCAATCGCTACCTGAAGCGAATTAAATACGGAAACCCAACGCCTCGACAACCCCATGAAGACCTTAGCCTGCGAACTGATTGGATGTTCGAGGTGGTGTTTGATTATGGAGAACATAACCAGACCAATCCCACTCCTAGCAATGCAGGAATTTGGTCAGTTCGTCAAGATCCGTTTTCCTCCTATCGAGCCGGTTTTGAAGTGCGCACCTATCGCCTCTGTCAACGATTACTCATGTTCCATCACTTCCCAGAAGAAGCAGGAGTTGGACAGGATTGTTTAGTGCGCTCAACTGATTTCACCTATTCCGCTGAGGAAAATCCTACAGATACTCGGAATCCGATTTATACCAAACTGATTTCAGTTGCTCACAGAGGCTACCGAAGGAATTCAGCAGGGGGTTATCTTCAGAAATCTTTACCCCCGTTGGAGTTTACCTACAGCGAACCTGAGATTGATGAAACCGTGCGGGATATTGACCCCGACAGTTTGGAGAATTTACCTCAAGGATTGGATGGTGCGAATTATCAGTGGGTAGATTTGGATGGGGAAGGTTTATCTGGAATTCTAACAGAGCAAGGAAACAGCTGGTTCTATAAGCGCAATCTTAGCCCCATTAATATAGTACAAAGTAACGGTAACCAACAGATTGAGGCTCGGTTCGCCCCGGTGGAATTAGTTGCCAGTCAGCCAGCAACCGCTTTAGCAGATGGTGCTCAATTTATGGATTTAGCTGGAGATGGACAACTGGATCTGGTGGCACTTCGGAGTTTGACACCGGGATTTTATGAACGGACTGTAACAGCAGGATGGAAATCCTTTATCCCTTTTAAGTCTCTTCCCGTATTGGATTGGAATAATCCTAACCTCAAGTTTATTGACTTAAACGGAGATGGACACAGCGATATTCTGATTACGGAAGAGCAATGCTTGGTGTGGCATCCTTCTCTAGCTGAAGACGGGTTTGGTACAGCAAAGCGGTCACGCCAGCCTTGGGATGAGGAAAAGGGGCCGCGCATTGTGTTTGCCGATAGCACCCAGTCTATTTACTTGGCAGATATGTCGGGAGATGGGTTGACGGATATTGTACGGATTCGTAATGGGGAAGTGTGTTATTGGCCTAATCTGGGATACGGGCAGTTTGGGGCAAAGGTGACAATGGACAATGCCCCCTGGTTTGATGCACCGGATATCTTTAATCAGCGACGCATCCAGCTAGCAGATATTGATGGTTCTGGTACAACCGATATTATTTACCTGAGTAGCAATGGCGTTCAGGTTTACTTTAATCAGTCGGGGAATAGTTGGGCAGCAAAACAGGTATTGCGGAGTTTTCCAGGGATGGACAGTGTGGCATCAGTAACAGCAATTGACCTGTTGGGGAACGGGACTGCTTGTTTATTGTGGTCATCTCCCTTACCAGGAAATAGCCATCAGATGCGCTACATCGACTTGATGGGTGGACAAAAACCCCATCTATTAATCAAAATGGTTAACAACTTGGGGGCAGAAACCGTTGTACAGTATGCTCCTTCAACTAAGTTTTATTTGCAAGACCAATTTGAGGGTAAACCTTGGATTACCAAAATCCCCTTTCCAGTGCATGTGGTAGAAAAGGTTACGGTTTTTGATCAATGGCGACAGACCCGTTTCACTTCCACCTATAGCTACCACCACGGGTACTTTGATGGCGTGGAACGAGAGTTTCGGGGCTTTGGACGAGTCGAACAAACTGATGTGGAAGATTTTGGCACTTTTGCGGCAGGAAATACGGCGAGTCCTTATATCAGCGATGACCAAACACTTTACCAACCACCAGTTAAGACTATTACCTGGTTTCATACCGGAGCATTTTTAGACCGGGAGCATATCCTTTCCGAGTTTGCCGATGAATATTTTCCTCAATGGTTTGAGGCACTTAATCCGGATGAAACAAACCTCTTGGGGAATTTTCAAGAGCATATTCTGCCGGAACCAGACCTCGCTAGTGAAAACCTCAGTGCAGAAGAATGGCGAGAAGCCTTGCGGTCTTGCAAGGGCATGATGTTGCGGCAGGAGGTGTATGAGTTAGATGTAGATGCTCTGGAGCAAGGTGAAGAACGAAAAGTTAAGCTATTTTCCACCGCATTCCATAACTGCCACATTCAACGTCTCCAACCTCGCGGTATCAATCGCCATGCAGTTTTTCTAGTAACTGAAAGCGAGGCAATTACCTATCACTACGAACTAGACTTACAAACTGCTTCTCTGCAACCCGACCCTAGTATTGCCCACACATTAAACTTACAAATTGATGAATACGGTAATGTGCTGGAATCGTTAGCAGTAGCCTATCCTCGCATCGGACAGCAAGAGAACGCAACCCTGCCAGAGGGTACAGAAGCCCTCATTAATCAGGTACAGCAAGAACGTCATCTGGTCTATACAGAAAATCATTTTACGAACGATGTGCTTGCAGATGACCACTACCGTTTGCGTTTGTCCTGTGAGGTTAAAACTTATGAACTCACCGGAATTAATCCTGAAGAAGGCTTTTTCTACACTCTATCAGAACTTCAACAGGCTGACATATCCAACGATGACATAGTTGAAGAAATTGGCTATCACGAGTTTCCTAATCGCACAACTCCCCAGAAGCGGTTAGTTGAGTGGGTACGGATGCTGTATTTCAGCGATGACTTACAAACATCATTACCCTGGGGAGAATTGAACCATCTGGGTTTGCCCTACGAAAATTATCAGTTAGCACTGACGAATGAATTACTTGATGCTGTATTCAAGCCAGAACACCTGACACCAGAAGTCCGTACCAATTTGGACAACGCCGACTTAAGTGGCTATCTGAGTGGTACAACCCTAGCAGAACGTTTTCCAGATATAGATACCAGCGGTCAGTATTGGATTCGTTCGGGTATTGCTGGCTTTGCACCAGATGCAGCAGAGCATTTCTACTTACCAGAACGCTATACCGATCCTTTTGGGCAAACCACAACCCTAGTTTACGACTCGCGAGATCTCTATGTTGAGTCCAGCACTGACCCCATTGGTAACACTAGCCAAGTTACTCAGTTTGACTTTCGGGTACTGGCACCATCCGAGGTTCGGGATATCAACGGCAATCTCTCACGGGTTTACTTGGATGTGCTGGGCTTAACCACCGCAATGGCAGTTATGGGTAAGGGAGAGGAAGCAGACAGTCTGGATTCCTTTAATGATACGTTGGCGAATCCCACTTCGGCAGAACTCCATGCCTTTTTTGTCGAGAATGCCTACAACGAAAGCCAAGCTAGAACCTGGCTGGAAAATGCTACAGCCCGATATGTGTATTACTTTGGAGAACAACAGAATAATGATGGCACAACGACTTGGGGCGAACATCCTGCCTGTGCTTGTAGTATTATGCGCGAACAGCATAGGGATGAGAGCAGCCCCCTTCAAGTCGCCTTTGAATATTCAGATGGTATGGGAACTGTGTTGGTGAATAAGGTTCAGGCAGAACCCGAAACCGAGGCAAGTCCCTTACGCTGGATTGCCAGTGGTAAAACTATTCTGAACAATAAGGGCAACCCAGTTAAACAGTACGAACCCTATTTCAGCCAGAATGACCAAGGAGAACCAGAGCATCGGTTTGAAGAACCCCAGAAAGTAGGAGTTACACCAATCCTCTATTACGATGCGGTTGGGCGGCAGGTACGCACTGAAATGCCGGATGGAACCTACAGTCGGGTGGAGTTTTCCCCCTGGTTCATGGCAACCTACGATGGGAATGACACTGTATTGGAACCGAACAATAGTTGGTATAATCGCTATTCTAACGGTACACCAGCTGAACAACGGGCAGCTCGTCTTACTGAAATTCATGCCAATACTCCAGCAGTGACATATCTGGATAGTTTAGGGCGAGAGGTGGTAGCGATCGCGCACAATAAATGGCAGCAAGAGGATGTTATTACTGAAGAAAAATATCTGACCTACACCAAACTCGACATCGAAGGCAAACCTCTGTGGATTCAGGATGCGCGGGGCAATCGAGTGATGGAGTATATCAACTCCCCAGGTGCAACAACAGACTTTGTTCCCTGCTATGACATTGCTGGCAATCTACTCTTCCAGCATAGTATGGATGGAGGCGATCGCTGGATGCTGATGGATGCGACAGGGCAGCCTTTCTATGCCTGGGATGAGAACGAACCAAGCATAGAAGCGGAACCTCTAGTGCTGGAACATCGCCGTTTTCATACAGTATATGATGCCTTGCGTCGTCCGGTAGAGCAGCAGTTACAAATTGAGGATGGTGCTTCCCAGATAATTGAACGGTTTGTTTATGGAGAAGGGCAACTAGAAGAGCTAAATCTTAATCTGCGAGGAAAGGTTTACCAACATTATGACTCCAGTGGCTTGGTCACAAATCAATGGTTTGATTTCAAAGAAAATTTACTGGAAATAACACGCCAACTGATTAGTGATTACAAAGCGTCTGTGATTGACTGGTCTGAGGGTTCTCCCACCAATAGCTTGGAATCTCAGGTGTTTACTGCCCGTACCGAATACGATGCCCTCAACCGTCCCACTTTGTTAACCAGTCCAGACCAAAGTGTAACCCGTCCGGTGTACAACGAAGCGAATCTACTAGAACAAGTGTACGTGCGGTTGCGGGGGGCAGCAACAGAAACCGTCTTTGTGGAGAATATTGACTATGACGCGAAGGGACAGCGGACGCTAATTGAGTATGGCAATGGAGTACGGACAACCTATACCTATGACCAAGAAACCTTTCGACTGGTGCGGTTGCTAACGACTCGTACATCAGATAATGCTCGTTTGCAGGATTTGCAATATACCTACGATCCGGTGGGAAATATTACCGAGATTCGGGATGATGCCCAACAGACAGTTTTCTTCAATAATGCTGTCGTTTATCCCAGCAACCGATATGAGTATGATGCGCTCTACCGTCTGATGCGGGCGGAAGGACGAGAACATGCCGGACAACAGGCAAACCCCCAACCAGACCATGAGGATGTCCCGGTGATGCCGCTACCGCATCCCAATGATAGTCAGGCGATGCGAAACTACACGGAACGCTACGAATACGACGGGGTGGGGAATATCCTGGCAATGATTCATGCTGCTACCAATGGTAATTGGATACGCCGCTACCAATATGCCGAAGATAGCAATCGCTTGTTAGCCAACAGCAGACCCGGTGATGGAGAAGGTGAGTTTTCAGCAGCCTACACTTATGATACCCACGGCAATATGACAATCATGTCTCATTTGCCGTTGATGCGTTGGGATTATCAGGATCGACTTAAGGCAACTAGCCGTCAGGTGGTTAATGAGGGGACACCGGAAATTACCTACTACGTTTATGACGGTAGTGGTCAGCGAGTCCGGAAGGTAACGGAACGGCAAGCAGCATTAAGAGAAACTCCAACTCGTAAGAACGAACGAATTTATTTGGGTGGATTTGAGATTTATCGAGAGTATAACGGCAATGGTGAAACCGTAACGTTGGAGCGGGAAACACTGCATGTGATGGATGACCAGCAGCGGATTGCTTTGGTGGAAACGAAAACTATTGACACGGAAAATAGCAGTGAAACTCCCTCGTTAACTCCAAATATTCGTTATCAATTGGGCAATCATTTGGGTTCGGTCAGCTTGGAAGTGGATGCAATGGGGGCAGTGATTTCCTATGAGGAATATCATCCCTATGGCACAACGGCATATCGCTCTGGACGCTCAGCAGCAGAAGTGAGTTTGAAGCGGTATCGGTATACAGGGATGGAGCGAGATGGGGAGACAGGATTGGGGTATCACGGAGCGAGGTATTATGCGCTTTGGTTAGGGAGGTGGACTGCGACAGATCCAATTCAGATATTCGGTGGCATAAATCTATATACCTATGGAAATAACAATCCAGTAATTTTGATTGATTCTAGTGGGTTAGCACCAACTTCCGTTAACTGGAAAAATGAACGTAAGAAACATACCCAAAAGAAATCTAGCAAGCTACAAAAAACTAGAGAACAATCTCGTCAGCGTGGCTATCAGCCCGATCCGATGGAAAATAGGGAAAAAGAATATAAGCAAAAAAAAGGACGTACACCTACTGAAGGACACCATCATTCTGATATTCAACAAGCCAAAAAACGCAGAGCTAATCCAGGTAAAGTAGGAGACACTAATCGTATGTCTTCGGTTTATTCAAAAAAAGATCCTGTAATTAGAGGCGGTGTAGGGGATATTCCTGTTTGGGATCAAAATTTTCCAAAAAAAGATGTCAAGACTCATCATAACGTGGCAAAGAGTCTTGATAAGAAGTCACAGTCGAAAGCTCCTAAAACTAGAACAGGCTTATATGATGCAGCAGATGAAGGGAAATGGCGTTTGCCTGACACAGTGCAAATGGAAGAACGTGCAAAATATGATTGGACTCCTAAAAATCCTATTGGACCTGAAGTAGATCCTAAGACAGGTAGGGTGATTTGGCCTGAGTCAAAATTGCAAAAGAAAGTAGGAGGATCTGTTGGCGAAGGTATGGTATCTAAACTTGGCAAAATAATTGGAAAGGGAGCGGCGAAGCTTGCTCCTGGTGTTGGGAATGCTGTTGGAATAGCACAAGGCTTAGACAATTTTGAAAAAGGCAATTATATAGAGGGAATCCTGGATATTGGAGGCGCGGCACCCGATCCTATCGGAGGCATAATTGACATCGTTGGAATTGGTTATTCTGTTGGCAAGGTGATAGCTGAAGAAAATAACGAAAAACCACTTAAAGTTAAACCAATGTTTGATCCTGATATTTTCAAGAAATCAATAAAAAAAACTGATCCTAACCCAGCAGTAGAACCTGAGCCTGTAGATGAATTTGTTGGGCCTCCTTTGCCTGATGAGTTTGTTGGGCCTCCTTTACCTAAGGGATATGTCGATGTTAGGAATGTTCTTATTGTTTGAGTGTGATTGCAGATCTTGTAGGTTGGGTTACGCTATCGCTAACCCAACACCCAAACCTTACCACTATCTCACCTTATGGGATCGATGAGAACAAAGCCAAACCTAGATTGATGTTATTTATCAAAAACAAGGAGAAAAATCATGAAAATTGACACTGAAATAAAAATTACCATTCCCCTCAACGTCAGTATCAGGATTAGGAGGATTTGAGAATTTTCAGGATGTTAAAGATAAAATTAAAGAATAAGCACTAAACAGAGAGAAGATTGATAACCACCTAAACAGAGAGAAGATTGATAATCACCTAAACAGAGACAAAATTGGAGGATAATCAGTAGATATCTATGAATAAAAAAATTCTGTTAATCCCACAATCCCGTAAATCCTGATACAGACAGAGGAGAATGCCCCAATGCCCCCAGGAAACGACCTTACCTACAAGATTATCGGCTGTGCTATGAAAGTACACCGAACAATGGGGCCTGGATTTCAGGAAGTGATCTACCAGCGATGCCTCGCTATTGAGCTAGAAAGAGCAGGGTTATCCTTCGCACGAGAACAATCACAACCCGTATTTTATGACAGCATTCAGGTGGGAACTCGAAGAGCAGATTTTGTTGTAGAAAACCAAGTGGTAGTGGAACTAAAGGCAGTTGTGAAATTGGAGGATGTTCATTTAGCACAAGCAAAAAACTATACAGTAGCCTATGGCTTTCCCCTGGGGCTATTGATTAACTTTGGTAGCAAAAGTTTGGAACATAAACTCATGTTTAATCCCCGTCAGTATCAGGATTAAGAGGATTTGATGATTTTCAGGATTTGAAAAAAATGCAAAATCAAGGGGTAAATTTATGGGAATTGACACTAACGGAAACAGATATTGATGAAATTATTTTTCAAATTATAAAAGAACGGGATGGGTAATTAATGGCAAGTCTATTTTCCATTGAAGAAAATTTATGACTGAAAAAACAAACACGAATAACCTCAGCAGGAGGAAAGAATAACAATGCAACTCGAAGGACGCAATCTTGAATCCAATATGCGCGGTAACGATGTTCGCCGCTTGCAAACGGAACTAAATCAACTTGGCTTTAGTCTTGGGGTGAATGGCTTCTTTGATTCCATGACCTTTCTTGCTGTTCAGGAATTTCAAAGACAACATCGATTACCTGTAAATGGAATTGTAGATGAAAGAACAGCTCGACGGATTAATGCTGAAGTCGATGCTCTCGATGAACCTCAGTTGATTGTTAAAGGACATATTTACCAAGCCGATGGCGACCCTGCTGCTGATGTGTTAATCTCTGCCTTGGATGTCGATTTACGCAGTGAACAACTGTTAGGAGAAACTCAAACTGACCGCAAAGGTTTTTATCAAATTCAATACTCTGCTGAGAGATTCAGCAGACGGGAAAAAGATAAAGCCGACCTCGTTATTAAAGTCCTGTCTGCTCGTGGTAACATCTTAGCTGCTTCGCCCATTTCATTTAATGCGCCAGCTGTTGCAGAGATTGATTTAACCATTCCTGCTCGAACTCTCCGCCCCCTACCCCTCTTTGATAAAATCAGGCGAGAATTGGCTCGTTTACTGGCAAACTTGAGAGCCGAAGACTTGGAAGAAAACCAAGAACATCAGGATTTAACCTTCCTCTCTGGGGAGACCGGCTTTGCTAAAGAAATCCTTGCCCGTTTTGTACTGGCACATAAGCTAGTCCCTCAAGGCATTCGAGTACAATTTTGGTTTGTTTTGCTGGGTAGCTCATTTTACGAATACACCGAAGAGCAAAGTCTTGCAGAACAGTTAGCTACCATTTTAGAAGCCCTTCCTGACCTCAATGCCACAGCTGTTCGCAAAGCCTTAGCCCGTGGGTTCAACGAAAAAGAAATTGCTGAAACTTTCCGGGACAATGTTACCGAATGGATTGACGAATTTCTCACACTGGTTGCCCGTCGGGAAGTCACAGCAACTGATAATATCACTTTTGTTAAAGCAGCCCTGGAAGATGCCAGAATTCGAGCCACTGAAAAACAAATAAAATTTGCCCGCCTATTCAACCAATACAGGACATTAACACCGGAGTTATTAGAAGAACTCAGACAAGATTCTTCCTTCACTTCCGCCGAAATTGCTAATCTGGATACCTCTTTCCAATTAGCAGACCTCACCCGTGGCGATTTTTCCGTTGTCAAAATGTTGAAGCAGGAATTCAGTGTTCGTCAACCGGAACAAATTCGCACCTTGGCAAAACGTAGCGAGAGGGAGTGGGTTGATTTGGTGAGGACAAAACACCGTGCCGAAGAGATTAAGTTACCCATTGAAGTCGGTGCAATCGCTACAGATGCTCAACTGCCAGAAGCCGAAATCTACGGCAAAATGCTTGAACGCCAGTTTCGGGAAGCCTTCCCCACCACGGCGTTTACCGGCGGATTGGAACGGGCACTGCAAAATGGCGGTTCTCAAGGATTGCGCCGAGGAAGGGAGATGAGCCGTTTCCTCAATCGCCACGAAAGCTTTGAGTTACTTAATACGCCTGTAGATGAGTTTTTGCAGGAACGCATCGACCCAGAGTTTCGGGAGTTGGCAGAAGACGAAAACTTTAGATTGGAAGTCAAAGCAGTTCAGCGAGTTTTCAAGCTAGCGCCCACCTTTGAAGCAACAGATATCTTGCTAGCAGATAACCTGCACTCTGCCCAGAAAGTGTATCGCCTGGGTAAAAGTGAATTTGTGCGGCAATATGGCAATCGCCCTGGCTTTACTCGTGAAACTGCTCGTATTGCCTGGAATCGAGCAGCAGATACCCATGCTGCGACCCTGACGATTATTGCCGATTTAAAAGCTTTGGAGGCTGAAGGTCTACCATTGGCGTTAAATACGGGGAGTGATGCACTTTCTAACTTTCCTAACTGGAACAATCTATTTAAAACAGGTGATTTGTGTGAGTGTGAGCATTGTTGGTCAGTACTGAGTCCTGCTGCTTACTTTGCTGACCTATTGATGTTTTTGCGCGATCGCAAAGCCAAAAATCCCGCCAACAGCCTCAAAGACTTACTGTTTGACCGCCGTCCGGATTTAGGATTTCTCGAACTCAACTGTGACAATGCCCTGGTACCGTTACCTTATATTGATGTAGTTTGCGAAGTTCTGGAAGCAGCAATAGACGGAGTAGGGGAAAATGACCTTGAACTAGTAGGCTTTACTACTATTCCAGCTGACCCTGGGACGGCTCAAACAGCAATTACGAATGCTTTTCAAACTGCTTTCACCCATCCAAACAACGATGATAAACAGAAAATCGAGTTGGGTAGCAACTTTTCACTTTCCCAAGTAGAAACCCTACCCTCAGATAGTTGGTTAGTGCATACCGATGACGTAACCTATCTCTTAAAAAAGAAACCTCCCTCAGCTAACTTTTTTGCTGAAATTCTACGCAACACAAAAGCTAGTGCGGCTGAACTTCGAGCCTACCCCCAATATGTCAACCCGATCGTTTATGACCGACTGAAAACGCTACGCTATCCGATGTCGTTGCCCTTTGACTTATTTGCAGAAGAAGTCAGGGCAGGATTTCAAAAAACCAACCTGCAACGTTGGGATTTGATGCGGGCATTTCGCGGTACTGCTGTGCCTAACAATCCCACGGATGGTGACATTGCTGCTGAATATTTTGGCATTGGTATTCCTACTGTTTCCAATTTACCTTCTTCCCCTAGTGAGAAGAATCTTATTTTAGTTGCTGCTGCTGATGAACAGCAGGAAATTTGGGGAGAAACAGATGCTAATTGGCTCACCACTGTGGGTAACGTCAAAAACTTCCTCCACAAAACTCATCTGGAGTACAATGAACTGCTTACCCTGCTGGATCTGAGATTTATCAACCCAACAGATAGTATCGTAATTGAGCATTTGGATGCATCCTGCGATTTGGATCAAAAAGTAATTCAAGGTTTGAATTCAAATTCTCTTGATCGCATCCATCGTTTCCTAAGGCTGTGGCGCAAGTTGAAGACCTGGAAAATGTGGGAACTTGACTTAGTTATCCATCATCCCCGCATTGGTAACGGAGTGCTGAATGAGGCATTCTTGATTAATTTATTCTACTTCAGCGAACTCAAGAAGAAATTAGGTAAAAAAGTAACGGTCGAACAAATTTGTGCTTTGTTTGGCAACTTAAATACGGAAACCCATTTTACCAAGCTCCATGAAAAACGAGAAGTTGGGCTTTACCAAAGTTTGTTTTTGAATCGAAGGCTTATTAATCCTCTGAATCCCGCATTTCAGCTAGATCCGAATACAGGTGATTTACCAACAGGGGCGACTGCAACTATCAGCTATCCTGAAAACCAACCTGTTGTATTGGCAGTCTTGGGCATTCGTGAAGCGGATCTCATGCTTCTAAAAGACTTAACGAAAGCCTCTGACGGAACCCTCTACATTACCGACGATCTTACGCTGACGAACCTCTCATTTCTCTGGCGACACGCTTGGCTTGCCAAAACGCTGAAATTTAAGGCGGAGGAGTGGGCGATTATCCTCAAGATTTTCCAGCAGGATCTTCAGGAATTTACTAACCCCCTAGCAGCTTGGGAGTTTCTTGAGAGCATTGATAACGTCAAGGTAACTGGGTTTAAGGCTGATGAGTTGAACTGGTTGCTAGCAGGTGATCGCACTGCAAAAGCGGCTGTCAAGGAAACTGACGCTCTCCGTTTTCTGACTAGTTTACGCCAGGAATTACAGAGCATCAAGGCTGAATACGACCCCACCCAATATGATTTTCTGACTGATACGCCGGATGCAAACAGTCTCGCCGCGCTGCTGACCTCTTTATTGCAACAACTCAATCGAGACGAAGAGGAGGTCAACTTCTTCTTGTCTGTTTTGCGAGGTTCTGTGGTGCTGGAAGCCAGCATACAAGGCTTACCAGCAGGGTTTGCATTTCCTGCATCGATTGTAGCAGCCCCCAATCACATTCCCATTGAGTACGACGAAGCGAACAATTTGCTCCGTTTTACGGGTTTGATGAGCGATGCTCAACGAACGATGCTGCTGACCAGTGCGGCTTTAGAGGCTCAAGTCAGGGAAGACCCAGCTTATCAGTTTACCATTGCCGACTTATTTCAACAATCTCAAACCGCGATCGCGAACTATGGGTCTACGTCAGTCGAGGTTGCGCTTCCTGGGGGAGTCAGCTTGGCAAGCGATCGCCCCTCCATTCCGATTCGCTACAGCGCCACGTCCAATCAACTCAGTTTCATTGGCCTGATGACCGAAGCTGAACGAGATGCGCTCATTGCTGCGGGGAACCCCGCCGATGCGATTCTCTCATTGTTTCATCAGCCTCGCCTTGCTGTGAAATTCTATGAACGGGTATTTACCGCACTGCTGGCTAAGTTGCCGATGGCAGTGGACTTTACAGCACAATTGCCTGACGAGTTGGCAAGCAAAATCACCTACGACCCGGAACGAAGACTGCTGCATTTCAGCGGCATTATGAGCGATGCCGAACAGTCAGCCCTGCTAAACCTATCTGACGATCCAACCTATATTACTGCGGTCAATAGCCTTGCTACTCAGCCTCAAACTATCACCCTACCAGACGAGCGGATCTGGCTCACAGATGCTGACCTAGATTCTACTCAACCAGCTAATGACACCGAGGTAAAACGCTTAACCAATGCAGTAGTTAAAGCTTTGGACTACCTGTCAAAGACTTTAACTGAAAACGCCATTGTAGAGCACAGTAGTACTCAACTGGGGTTGACCGAAGCAGTAACCCGACGTTTGCTAACTCAGTATTTTATCCTACCCAATAGCTTGTTAACTCATCTAAGCGGGAATTTTGCTCTTGATACCATGACACTTAACGGTTGGTATTGGGCAAGCCGGGTTGCTACCCTTTTAACAACGTGGAAAATTACATTAGCAGAATGGGAAAAAATCACTGCTTTGACAACAGAAGCCCAACTGCTTGATTTCCAAACATTACCACTTAATGATACCGGTGCGATCGCGCCTTTAAACAGTTTCTTGCGAACTAGCCGTCTCTTGAAACTGCGGGATAGCCTGCCAGAAACCGAGATAACTTTACTTGAAGTCCTGGAAAATCTCAACGCAGGTAATTATACAACTACTGCCGACTTTGCTCTTGATGTAGAACGCCTCAATGAAGACTGGATTGCTACCGATGTAGAAGCACTCATCGCCTCCCTCGACCTTACCTATCCAGTAGATTATTTACTCGCAGAAACTTGGGAACGTCTGCGGCGAGGCTTTTACTTCCTCGATAACCTCAATGCTGGTACGGATACGGTGAAGCGGTTTGCTGCTGCTGCAATGGGGTTGGATGAGGCAACAACCCTCAAGGAACTCCTGCGTTCCAAATTCGGAACGGAAACCTGGTTAACCCTCAGTGCCGAAATTCAGGACGTACTGCGGGAACGCAAGCGGGATGCTCTTGCTGCTTATCTTCTAACCCAACCGCAGCCCAATCCTCCAAGTAACAAATGGGAAAACACCAACGACCTCTATGCCTATTACCTGCTCGACGTAGAAATGTCATCTTGTCAGCTTACCAGTCGTTTAGTCCAGGGTTCAGGCTCGATTCAACTGTTCGTGCAGCGCTGCTTTATGGGTTTAGAACCCGATGTGGTAGTCCAGGCAGATGGCGATGATGGCGACAGTGCTTGGCGGTGGTGGAAATGGATGCGTAAGTATCGGGTTTGGGAAGCCAACCGCAAGGTCTTCCTCTGGCCCGAAAACTGGATCGAACCAGAACTGAAGAAAGACAAGTCGCCATTCTTCAAAGACCTGGAAAATGAGTTATTGCAAAACGAAATTAATCAGTACACTGTTGAAACTGCTTTTACCAATTATCTGGAAAAACTCGATGGGGTTGCCCAATTAGAAATTGCGGGATTCTATCAGGAAGATGATGGAGATAATGCGATTATCCATGTCTTTGGTCGTACCACTGGTGCAGAACCGTATTTCTACTACTACCGTCGCTATGACTATCGCCAGTGGACACCTTGGGAGGAAATAAATCTAGATATCTACGGCCACTACCTTATACCAGTAGTAATTAATCAACGACTGTTCCTGTTCTGGCCAGTATTTACAGAAGTATCAGACGAACAACGAAACAGTACTGCTGATACACCTCAAACTAATCAAGATAATGCTCCTGTACCAGAGACCTGGAAAAGACTTCGCGTACAAATGGCGGTTAGTGACTATCGGCAGGGGAAATGGTCAGCCAAAAAAGTGTCAACGGAGTATTACGAGAGTGAGCCTTATATACAAGCCTTAGAGGCAAAGAAATACTACCATTTCTATCCAATGGACTTGAGTGAAATCAACGGAAATTTCACGATAAGCTTTCGGGGACATAGCTCAGATAAAGAGGGAAATCCACGGGCATTTCTAGAAGGTAGCTTTAATATTTCTGGCTGTAAGGGAATTCCCGAAAAAACGAATTATCTTGGTCGTTTTCAACACGTAATCCGTCCAGAAGTGGCTTCAGTTGCTATTCCATTTGGTATTCCACCTGCCAATTTTCATTATGATTCTACAGACTTTATGAAATGGGCAGAACAGGATAACCGCCAGGATCAAGAAAATGACTTTGTATTACAGAGCTTCACTCTACCTGTACCCGTGTTGATGCAAACTCCAGGGTTATTCAAAATGTCTCCTCCCTGGCATATGTCATATTTCGACAAGCTTTCTCTCAACGGTCAGCTAGCATTATTATTTGGAGATAGAAAACCCTCTTTTTTCGGTGGTAGCTGGTTACCTTTCTTCTATAACGATCGTCAACGTACTTTCTTCGTTTTACCTTGCTTTTGGCCATCCTTTTGGCAAAGGGGTAGAGGTGACATCACCAGTATTGCAGCCCTAGGTCAAAACGAAGTGAGATCTTATTATCCAGAAATCAAGAATTTTATCCGCCAATGGGAGGATACGTTTGAAGGACAAATTAGAGATTGGTTAGAAAATGTAGTTCCTGAACTGTCAAATGCTGCTCGAACTCAATGGGAGCAATTTTTCCATCAACAACTAAATGAGGAAGCAATTCCTCCCTATTCAGACGAACGGTTTAAGGATCTGGCGACGCGATGGTTAATGCGATTTTTCCATCTTTATCTCGGCACATTATCGTTGCTAGCCTTCCAATTTCGACAGTTTCATTTCAAGAACTTCTACCATCCTTTCGTTTGTGACTTCGCCAAGTTGGTTTATAATCCCCTCAAAGGGATTCCTGCTCTGATGAGTCGGGAAACTCAATTAAAAAATACGGGATTCAGATTTAAACAGTACTATCAGCCAACTGACTGGGTTATTGAACCAACATCCGAAAACTTCTATCCCCAGGAAGGGGTTGACTTCACTCCCGATGGTGCATACTCCCCTTATAACTGGGAACTGTTCTTCCATATACCTTTACTGATCGCCAATTCTTTGAGCAAAAACCAGCGTTTTGAAGAAGCACGAGATTGGTATCATTTTATCTTCAATCCCATTGGCGTAGAGAGTGGCGTTCCAGAAGCTTCGCCCATGAGCAAATATTGGATTACTAAACCGTTTTTCGAGACAACCAATCCAGAATATAACCAGCAGCGGATTGAAAATCTCTTGCGAATGCTGGCAGGAGATACGAGCGCAAGTGGCACAGTAACACAAGATGAACTGATAAAACAAGTCGAGGATTGGCGCACCAATCCCTTTGAGCCGCACCGCATTGCCAATTACCGCACCGTTGCTTACCAAAAGACAGTGGTGATGAAGTATCTAGATAACCTGATTGAATGGGGGGATTATCTCTTCCGCCAAGACAGCATGGAGAGTATCAATGAAGCAACGCAGTTATACATCCTTGCCGCCGAAATTCTCGGCTCTCGTCCGAAAAAAGTCCCACCCCAAGCCAAGCCACCCGTAGAAAGCTTTAATGAATTGGAAACCGAATTTGATGCTTTCTCCAATGCGCTAGTAGAAGTAGAAAACCTGGTTCCGGTTCTGCCTGGAAATAGCCCAGAGGGTTCGGATTCAGCCCCACTGCCCATGCTCTATTTCTGTATCCCTCAGAATGACAAAATGCTCGGCTATTGGGACACCGTTGCTGATCGCCTTTACAAAATCCGCAACTGCATGAATATTGAGGGCGTTGTGCGTCAACTTGCCCTATTTGAACCCCCTATTGACCCGGCTGCATTGGTCAAGGCCGTTGCGGGGGGTGTCGATATCGGGAGTGCCCTTGCCGATCTGAATACTCCACTGCCTCTCTATCGCTTCAACGTTTTGCTGCAAAAGGCAAATGAAGTTTGTAACGATGTGAAAGCTTTGGGTAGTGCTTTGCTTGCAGCATTAGAGAAGAAAGATGCTGAAGCACTGAGCTTAATGCGCCAAGGGCAGGAAATCAATCTGTTAGAAGCAATAAAAGATGTCCGCGACAAGCAAGTTGAAGAAGCGAAGGAGAATCTGAGAAGCTTAAAGAAATCGAGATTAGTGATTAAAGAAAGAAGAAACCACTACCGAGATATTGAAAAAGTCAGTGGTTGGGAGACCGCATCTATGGTATCCCATGGTCTGGGTATTATCTCAGAAGTGGTTGCTACCATCTTGAATGCGACAGCGGGTGGTTCTCATTTAGCACCGGAATTTATTGTTGGTGCTGCAGGGGCTTTTGGCTCACCGGTTGCTTTGGTGAGCTATGGTGGACAGGAGGTAGGCAAATCATCATTTAACTGGGCTACCTTTTTCGGTGGTTTAGGGGGAGTCCTGCACTCTGCCGGAAACTTAATAGCAACCCAAGCGAGCAATGAACGCCGATGGGAAGACTGGAAACTTCAGGAGCGCTTAGCTGATAAAGAGCTAGAGCAAATCGACAAACAGATTGATGCTGCTAAATTACGCATTGAGATTGCTGAAAAGGAACGAGACAATCATGTTCAGCAAATCGAAAATGCCAAAGCGACAGATGAGTTTATGCGCTCCAAGTACACCAACGAAGAATTGTACCAATGGCAAGTCGGTCAAATCTCCGGTGTATACTTCCAAAGCTACAAGCTAGCCTATGACCTGGCAAAACGAGCAGAACGATGCTTCCGTTTTGAGTTGGGTGTGCAAGACAGCAGTTACATCAATTTCGGTTACTGGGATAGCTTGAAAAAAGGACTGCTTTCAGGCGAAAAACTCCAGTATGACTTGCGTCGGTTAGAGAATGCTTACTTGGAGCAAAACCGCCGTGAATTTGAACTGACCAAACACGTTTCTCTGGCATTACTCGATCCGTTGGCGTTAATTCAACTCCGAGAAACAGGGCGGTGTTTGGTCAATCTACCAGAAGAAATATTTGACCTCGATTATCCCGGCCACTACTTCCGCCGCATCAAGTCAGTTAGTATTACCCTACCATGTGTCGTCGGACCATATACTACGATTTCCTGTACCCTTCGCTTGCTGAAAAACAGCATTCGCATCAACACCCAGAATGGTGACAATGGATATCCTCGAAACACTGATGACCAGGATTTGCCTGCTGATGATTCTCGCTTTATTGAAAATAACATTCCAGTGAAAGCGATCGCTGCCAGCAATGGTCAAAATGACAGCGGCATCTTCGAGTTGAACTTCCGGGATGAGCGCTACCTACCGTTTGAAGGAGCCGGTGCTATTAGCCAATGGTCTCTAGAGTTATTCCATGACAACAGTGAGGACTTCGGTAAGGAGTTGCGTCAGTTTGACTACAGTACGATTACTGATGCTATTTTGCATATCAAGTATATGGCTAGAGAAGACGCTGGTCTGTTTAAGAATAGCGCGATCGCTCATCTCCGAGAATACTTCAGTCAGGATGAGGGAACACCCTCGCTACGGATGTTCAACCTACGGCAAGAATTCCCTAGCCAGTGGCATCGTTTTCTGTATCCAACTTCTCCAGCAGATGGCAATGTCTTTGAGTTGGAAATGTCGCAAAACCTGTTTCCCATCCGGGATCATGACAAGACGCTGAAGGTCAATACGATTTGGCTGCTAGCACGCTGTATGGATGCAGAAAATTACGAAGTGATTACAACTTATCCAGATAACCCAGAGGATACCATGCTCATTGCTCCAGTTGAGCAATATGGAGGCTTGCATTTCGCCCAAAAAGACGTAGCTGCAATGGATATTGAGATAGTGCCAACGGCAAACCCACCAGTCAGGTGGCAATTAAAAATGAGCCGTCCCGGTGGCGGAAATTTGCAGGAAGACCCAGTAACCAAGGTTATGGAGTTAGAAGATTTACTTTTAGTACTGGGGTATGAATGGGAATAATCTTTGTTCGACCTACCCTACCACCTATTCAAAAGTGTGGGGAGATACAAGGGAGAACTTAGGATTGTTTGAACAACGGACGATAAAGCCCACGCACAATTTCGTTCACACCTCCACATACTCTCTTTTCTCCCCACACTCTCCTATTCCCACCCCCCTCTTCACCAAAAGCCATTCGGCCTTTATCTCTTTCTTGCTCCCGATACTGCGAGGATTCGCTCACCCTTTTTCTCTATCAAACCTAAGCGATGCTCAATAACAGGTAACAATGTTTGACTTTCTTGCACTAATTTTGCATTGTTGGGCAAACTAGCAAATTTCCCCTTTAAGATATTAATTGCTGTCTGGGCTAGATTGTTGATAACTACCTCTTGGGAATTTTTAGCTGCCCCTGCCAAAGTTGCAACCTGTACTAATGCCTCTGCTGTATCTTCTTCATTGAAGTCAGCTTCAGCTTCAATAGCTCTTTGCAGCTGAGTTAATAATTCGATAATTTCTGGTTGTTCTGGTTGAAAAGGAGTAGCTAACTGACTAATAACATGGGTGACACTACTACTAATTTCTTCTAAAATGACATTACTATTAATCTTGCTTGTTTCACTAGTATGGACAGGACTACTGCTTTGTTGTAGAATACTGAAGTACTGCTTGATTTTGTTTTTATCAGCGTCTTCTGGTAAAGTCAACGTGAGTAAAAAATGATGCTCCTGTTTTTGCAGCCGGTGAGGGGTAATTCCTGGATTTTCCTCCATTAATTGATGATAGGCAGCAATAAAAGCTTCTCTATTCATACTATTAGGCAGATATATCTGTACAATATTGCTCCATAAACTTTGACAGAGACGTTCAAATTCACCAGAACCAAAATCAAATACTTTACTGGGGTCTTGAGGACGACGCTCTCGCTCACCTTTGATGGAAGAAGGATTTTCCAGAAGATAAATATAGCGGCAATCTACACGATTGAGCATTGTAGTGGAGTCAATATGTACTTTTTCCAGACAAGCCCCTGTTAAGTAAACCCCCCTAAAATTAGTACCAATTGCCTGAACTTGAGTAAGGTTTGCTTCTTCTAAGTTGGCTCTTTGTAAAGTCGCTTGACTGATATTTGCTTTTTTGAGATTTGCCTTGTTTAAATTTGCCCCAACTAGATTTGTCCCTTGAAGATTTAAGCCTTCATAGGATTTGTTATACCCATTACCAGTTACTAATAAGTCTCTAACTGCCTGATGATGCAAAATAGATTTACCAACTCTAGCGAAGTCAAGTCTTCTGGCTTCATTCCAACGAGTACGGGTGATAATAGCTCCGATAAAGTTAGTGTTTTGGAGTAGAGCATATTTGAAATTAGCTTCGGTTAAATCTGCTTGACGAAAGCTGGTTCCACCTGTAGCCGCAAAGACAACAACAATACGGTGAATCCAAGCATATTTAGGATCATTAGCTAAGGATCGCAAAGCAATATAAGTCCCTAATCCAATAATAGCCAAAGTCACAGTCAAAGACACGATACTCCAACCAACGAGAATCCCTAGTTCCGCGAAACCCACTGCCCCACTTGTAAAGCCATGATCTACCCCCGTGAGATTCTTCAACTCAAGAATAGTCCTCACTCCAGCCACGGCTACAACCATAAACAATGCCATAGTACCACCGGTAGAACTAGCTACGGCTGTGGCAGTGGCTATTGCTAATGCTACTGCTATAGCCCCAAGAACAGCTGCAATTATTGCTACTATCCCAGCTAACCCTCCAACTAAACCTATTGCAATGGCGATAACTACAGTTACCGCTACCGCCAGAATTCCCAAACCTTGAACTATAGTGGTTATAAAAAAGACTATCAGTGCGGTTAAGGTTAATAAGCCAGGAAAAGCACTATGCTGTTCGATGAAATCAGGAGTAAAAAACCATGCTATCCAGGAACTAGTAATTGCCGGAATTAAGCCTGATATGGCTGATAGCAATAATGAGCTGGTTAAAAGAAAACTTGTCCAATTTTTTGACAATCCTGCTTGAGCTTGGTGAAAATTAGCCTTGGTGAGAATAGCATTAGCAAAATTAGCACCTCGGATATCTGAGTAAGAGAAATTTGCACCGGTTAAATCCTGCCCTCGAAAGGATTTACCTTGGAGATTGGCACCACGAAAGTCTTGTTGCATGACTAAATTAATAACATGAATTGATTACTAGGATTGGACTTTGGACATACCACTCAGTACTGAATCGAAGATATTTCGATTCAGCTAATAATTAGTGAGCAATTGCACTGATTGATCTTGCAATCTCTATGGCAAGATGTGGCAATCCTCAATAATGTATAAATACGAACAAGGCTACAACCCTTGTCAGCAGAGGCTATTTATAACCTATTTAGGGATGCTATAGAAATGTTGATAGCGTTTCTCATTTAGATGAGGTATTTTCGTTCTGACGTTTTTGGGAATTGGGAAGTTCCCCTTTGTTCCTCCAAGGGGTTAAAGGAATAGAATATGTACCTCGCAGATATGAGAACTGCTGTAGCTCCTCAGATGGATAGAAATATCAAAGGAAGTTTATCTCATTTATTTGGATGCAACTCTTTTAAAGAGAAAAAGAATGAGATTTATACAGATATTACAAGAGTAGTTGGATTAGTAGTAAAGCCAAGAACATGAAGGAGCCTTTTTATCAAAGAAACGCCTTTGTGCTCCCAAGCTAGATGATTCCATTGATGCTCTAAACGAAACACTGTATTTGAACTGAGCCAATCAACTATTTCTTCCAATAGCTCTGGCGCTGGTGAACAAAATATTTCTTCATTTGAGGTAGATGGTTGCATATGTGTTGATTTAATCCTGGTAAAAATGCTCTGTTAGTCCGTCGTATCCCTCGTCTTTATGGATTTACAATTTTGAGACGCACCCTACCAGAGGAAATATTTCCTGGCAAATCAGCAATATGATTAGTTAAGCCGAAGGTAGACTTAATAATAAGCTAGCTGCTTGATTTGAATATTAGCACATAATTTTTTTATAAGTCTATACATTAAGGATAATTTTTGTTAAAAATTAAATCCCTCTGAATGTAGAAAAATCGGAAGCGAAGAGCGTGAGATACCTTTTATCTTCTCCACACCCCACACCCATTGGTGTCAACTTAAGCCACAACCCTTGCCAATTGATGGTGTCAGAGAAGTTCTACTTCAACTGAGTGGGTAGCCTTACCCTACCTGATTAACAGAAGAAAGAGTCAGCGATAGCAGCATTCTCTTACTCCCTCAGCTTCCTCAGATTAAAGCGCTTTTCAGGTTAAGTTGACACCAATGCCCCACACCCCACACTCCATACCCTATCTCCTTTGATTTTGGCACGGTAGCATAGGGGTTATAGCACAATTGTGGAGATGCCTAATTTTATTTACTCGAGCCCCTGAAGAAGAACAGATGAACAATAATCAATAACCAATATGATAGAGGAACAGCTGCGCCGACTGGTAGAAGAAGCCTGTAGCTATCCACCAGGAAGTCCCCAGCGCCGAAAAAACTTAACCAAGATTATTCGCTTAATTCGCAAAAAGCTGTGGCACGAATATACCCCTTACTATCAAGATGCCTTACAGCAGACTTGGGTATATTTCTGTCAGAATATCTGCGAAGGAAAAAATAACACAGGGAAAGCCTACGATCCTGAGCGTGCCACGATTGTTACCTGGCTCAATTACTACCTGAAGCGACGCCTCCAAGATTTCCGTATAGAAACCCAAAGGCAGCGGGAGCAGACGGTTAACACCGTAATGGAAGATTCAGGGGATGGAAATCAAACCACTGACTTGGTAGAAAATCTGGCAGCGGAACCTGAGGTACCTCCTTTGCTTGAACAACTCAGTCAATGGGTACAAACTGATCCGGATGGGGAATTAAGACGGATTCAACTTAAAGGTTCCCAGGTAACAGCACAAATGTTAATCCAGCGGCGCTTACCTCCAGAAGCGACTTGGAAAGATCTAGCAGCGGAGTTTGGACTCCCTATTTCTACCTTGAGTAGTTTTTATCAAAGAAAATGTTTGCCTCTTTTGCGTAAATTTGCAGAATCAGAGGGATATCTCTAGTAGGAGGTTGAACCTTTTGGAGGCAGGAGGCAGGAGGCAGGAGGCAGAAGGCAGAAGGCAGAAGGCAGGAGGCAGGAGGAAAGAGGGTTCCAATGCTCTAAGACTCTAACTGAAAGCTGAAAGCTAATTGCTAATTGCTAATTGCTGAAAGCTGATAGCTAATTGCTGATAGCTAAATGAGGAATCACTGAACAACGAGGGCAATACCATGACTTACAACAACAACAATATCCAAGACTTTGCTTTAACCTTGCCGATTACCCAGAAGGCACGTCATACAGCGGAACAGTTTGCGGCGGAGCAACTTACCCCGGAGAAAGCAGAACAAGTGAGGTTGAATACCCTAGCAGTATCTGTGGTCAATAACTACTTCCAGATGATGGATGTGCCAACTAACCTAGAAGCCAGTGACAGCTGGAATCCGGTAATGCGTATGTTGAGCAATGTTGCGGATTTGGAAGTAACTGGAGTAGGTCGTTTAGAATGTCGCCCTCTGCCAGCCGATGAGTCAAGCTGCTATATTCCTCCAGAAGTTTCGCAGGAGCGTATTGGTTATATCCTAGTTCAGATAGATGAGTCTTCCCTGGAAGCTACCGTCTTGGGATTTACCGAAACAGTAGCAACCGAGGAGTTACCGATTGGGGAACTAGCACCAGTTGAAGATGTCTTTGACTATTTTCAACCAGTGACAGCTACTGCTATTGCAGCCACCACTGCGGCGGTTCAAAAGACCAGGGTTAATTTGAGCCAATGGTTAACAGAAGTTGTTGAAGCAGGTTGGCAAACTGTTGATACCCTGTTGAACCCAGCTGAGCCAGAGTTGGCCTACAATTTTAGAAAAAGTAACCTGGCACAAGACGGTATTATAGAAGTAGCAGTAAAGCGTGGAAAATTGATTGATTTAGGGGCGCAGCTTGCCGGTTATCGTGTGGCTCTGATTATTGAAATAATTCCAGAATCTGACCAGAGAAAGCATATTCTCCTCCAGGTACATCCTCTTGGCAAGGAAACTTATCTGCTCCCACAAGTCCAACTCACTGTATTAGATGAATCTGGCTTAGTCTTCCTGGAAGCTCAATCAAGAAGTGAAGATAACTACATCCAACTGCAGTTCAGTGGTTTACCCGGAGAGCTATTCAGCGTTCAAGTTACTTTTGGTGATGCCAGCATCATTGAAGACTTTGTACTTTAATCTACACTATTGTAAGAAAGGCAGATGGCAGATGGCAGATGGCAGATGGAAAGAAAGCTTGGAAGAGAAGCTTTTTTAACTAACGGGTTATTTTTGCTGCGCTACACTAGGTGAGTTGTTATTGATCGGTTATTAGTTATAACAAACTGTTGTTCATGATTAAACAAACAACAAACAACAAACAACAAACAACCAATAACCAACAACCAATAACCAAGGAGAAAGAATTGTGGGGAAATTAGTTATCCTGAAATTAGGAGATGGTAACTTTGAGCAAGGATTTACTGTGACCTTACAACTGGGAGAAGATGGACAACTTTTCTCCTTAGAGATTACCGGACAACTACCTCCCGCCCCAGAAATTCGTCAGTATTACAGTGGTTGGGTTCAAAGTTATGAAGGCTTAGGCTTGCGATCGCGACTAGAAAGACCCGCTGCTCAAATCACTAATGTTTCTCTTAAATCCTTAAAAGAAGATTGCCTCAATGCTGCTCAAGTTTTGCGGATGCGCTTCAATCGTTGGCTACGTTCAGAATCCTTTGAACCGATTAGAGAGAAGTTACTAGAACAATTGATTCCAGCCGATGAAATCCGCCTCATTATTCAAACCGAAAACATTTGGTTAAGGAAGCTACCTTGGCATCTGTGGGATTTATGCGACCGCTACCCCAAAATTGAAATTGCGATTAGTGCCCTTAATGTACAGAAGCAGGGCAATATATTAGATGCAGCAACAAATAAAGTAAAAATTTTAGCAATTATTGGTAATAGTACTGGTATTAATATTCAAGCAGACCGACAGTTGTTGGAGCAGTTGCCTGATGCCGAAGTTAGCTTCCTGGTAGAACCTCAACGTCAGGAACTTACTGATGAACTATGGCGTCAAGACTGGGACATTTTCTTTTTTGCTGGTCATAGTTCCAGTCAAGACAATGGTGCAACTGGGCGGATGTATGTCAATCAAACCGATAGTTTAACCATTGAAGACCTCAAAAATGCTCTGAAAAAAGCCGTAGAAAGGGGTTTGCAAATAGCTATTTTTAACTCCTGTGATGGCTTAGGTTTAGCCCGTAATCTGACAGATTTACAAATTCCCCAAATCATCGTGATGCGGGAGCCTGTACCGGATAAGATCGCTCAAGAATTTTTAAAGTACTTTCTAGAAGCCTTTGCTAGTGGTGAGTCTTTTTATCTGGCAGTCAGGGAAGCCAGAGAAAGATTGCAAGCTTTGGAAGATAAATTTCCTTGTGCTACCTGGTTACCAATGATTTGCCAAAACCCCACTGTATTGCCCCCAACTTGGCAAGACTTGTACGGGAACCAGATTCAGGAAATTACTCCAATTTCTGTTCCTGAAGCAGGATTACTGCAAAGACTTCCCCAACGACCCCCAAGCTTAAAGGGAAAACGTGGCTTGCTAACCGTTAGTCTACTCAGTTTAGCTGTCACTTCTTTGTTGATGGGTATCCGGTATTTGGGTATATTTCAATCCTTAGAATTACAGGCTTTTGACCATTTGATGAGCAAAAGACCCATAGAATTCCCAGATTCTCGTTTGTTAATCGTTACAATCACAGAACAAGATGTTTTGGCTCAGCCTCAACAAGAAAGACGTGGTTCCTCCCTATCAGATAAAACCCTAGCTCAGCTATTAACAATTCTGGAGTTCCATCAACCACGAGTCATTGGTTTAGATTTATATCGTGATTTTCCTGTGGGAGCGGAACATCCAGATTTAAAACAACGTCTACAAGAAAGTCTCTACCTCGTTGGGGTGTGCAAAGTCTCCAATCCCCAAACTCAAGATCCTGGTGTTAAACCTCCACCGGAAATGTCTATTGAAAACCTGAGTTTTAGTGATATTGTACTCGATCAAGACAATGTTATTCGCCGTCATCTACTAGCTCTCACTCCAGAACCTGCATCTGTTTGTCAAGCCTCCTACTCCCTCAGTAGCGAACTTGCTTTCCGCTATTTAGAAGCAGAAGGAATTTCGCCAACATTCACCGAAGATCACCACTTGCAGCTTGGGGATACAATTTTTAAACGCTTAGAACCCCACACTGGTGGTTACCAAAATATCGATGCTGGAGCTCACCAAGTTCTACTTAATTATCGCTCCCATCAAAACCATTCTCTTCAGGATTTTGTTCCCAACATAACTGTAGGAGCAATTTTGGAAGGTAAACTCAATCCGGATCTGATAAAAGACCGCATTGTGTTAATCGGCGTTACCGCT
Organism: Symploca sp. SIO1C2; assembly: GCA_010672925.1. GTDB lineage: Bacteria > Cyanobacteriota > Cyanobacteriia > Cyanobacteriales > Coleofasciculaceae > Caldora. The sequence goes on from JAAHFP010000020.1 coordinate 36,621, forward strand.
CGTAGCTTCAATGATTACCAATCAACTTCCAGGAGTCAAGGTCAAAAACAAATTCCAGGAGTCGTTATTCAAGCTCATATGGTAAGTCAAATTCTCAGTGCTGTGTTGGATGAACGTCCCCTTTTAGAAGCTTGGCCTTTGTGGGGTGAAGTCCTGTGGGTTTGGTGTTGGTCTTTGGCAGGGGGGCTCATCGTTTGGCATTTCCGATTATGGCTCCGGTTAGCCCTAGTTACCGGAGCATTAGGTATACTATACAGTTTGTCTCTAGTTCTGTTAATACAAGGCAGTTGGGTTCCCCTTGTACCTTCAGCTATTGCCTTAGTATCTACCGGTGGTATGGTTATTGCCTATACTTCTAAGCAACAACAACAGAGTCCATCTACGATTGAATCATGAGTTATTTAAAGTATTTTCAATCTTACAAAACTCTAGCCTTGGCTTTAGCGATCGCTTGCTTCTCTAGCTACGGATCAGCAGCCCAAGCTGAATCTAAATTACTTAATGAGAGAGTTTCCTCTTCAATATCTCTACTCAATCATAGTAATATCTTAGTTTCCCAATCTGCGAAACCTCCGATACAACGTCAAAAACGAGATGACCCTCCCAATACTGGCGATACCAACAGAGAAACAGGAGCATCAGGTCGTTCAGCTTGTTCTATCGGTTCAGCAAATAACTTAAAGATTACAGCTTTAGTACCAACTACTCAAGCAACCGATCAAGAGAATCAAAGTGGAAAAACTTCGGAAGTGGTATGGGGTTTAACTGCTGATCAACATCCCACCTTCTGGTTTTATCTTCCCTATTGGCTTTCCTCCGAATGCTATGCCGAATTTGTCTTAGAAGATGAAACGGGTACAGAAATTTACAAGACTACTCTCACGGATTCTCAAAACTCCCACGGTATTGTCGGCATCAAAATTCCCACTACAGAACCAAAACTGAAGCAAGGGCAATGGTATCAATGGAAGCTTTCATTCTATCCAGGAGTAACCAAGGCTATGTCGGTTAAGGGCTGGGTGCAACGGGTTGAACCCGAATCAGAAATCTCCGAGGAAGGAGTTGCCTTCTATGAACAAACAGGCATTTGGTACGATCCTTTAACTAAGCTAGCGCAGTCACGGCTCCAAAATCCCCAAGATCAAGAACTTCAAGCGGAGTGGGAGAAGTTGTTAAAAGCTGTTAACTTAGAAGCGATCGCTCAAGAACCAATTCTGGATTTTACAGATAAATAGCTGTGGAACTGGCAGAATGCCAGTATATTGTGGGACTGTTGTGGTACACCTAAAATGATGGAATCATATCAATTCCGGTTGCATCGGAATGATTAAAAATCTGGCTTTCTGGTTAGAAAACGTAGATGCGGTCGGGGTGCAAGCTTTCATTGGTGTCAACTTAAGGTGAAACCCTTATCTCGCCTGGGGTTCAAACCCCAGGCTAATAGCTCAAGTCATCTAAAGATGACTAAACTTAAGGTGAAGCCGAAGAATTTAGTCCATTTCAATGGACTTTTGCTATTAGCCTTGGATTTGAATCCAAGGTGAGGCAAGGAAATCTAGCTAGCCAGCTTGTCTAAGCTTAAGTTGACCATTTTTTGAATTCAAAATGCCAAATGCCAAATGCCAAATGCATTCATTAGGAAAAGATAATTTTGAATTGATAATTTTGAATTTTGAATTGTTTTGACACCAATGGCAAGCTTTGCGCCCCTACATTACGAATATTATCCCAATGTAGCCGGAATTGATATCATTTATCTTCCCACACTCATTTTTTGAGAAACCACAAAGACACAAAGTTCACTAAGGGAAAATGGAAGGCAAAAGGTTTATCCATACTCTGCGATTACAAAACTTCCTGTCCTACGGAGGTGAGGGTGAAGAAATCGAACTGCAACCTTTAAATGTGCTAATTGGTCCCAATGCATCTGGCAAGTCAAACTTCATTGAAGCAATGGGACTATTGAAGGCAACACCGACAGATTTAAATGCTGCAATTCGCAAAGGGGGAGGAATCAGTGAGTGGCTTTGGAAAGGTACAAAAGAGCTTCCTACTGCTGAGATTGAGGTGGCTATAGAGTATTCTCAAGCTGCTCTTCTGCGATATAAACTTTATTTCACGGCGGCTGAACAAAGGCTACAGATTGTCAATGAGACCATAGGTAAGGACAGTCTAAATGAGCAAGATGATGATTTTTTCTACTACCACTACCAACGTGATAGAGGATTTACTAGTATAGGAAGAATGCTGCCCGGAGACAATCTTATTCCAAATTTGTCAATTTTGTCTCAGATAAAAGAACCATATTTACATCGAGAATTAACAGATTTGGGTAATCATTTTTATAATATTTGTCTATATAGAGACTGGCATATAGGTCGTAATTATGAATCCAGGAAACCCCAGCAAACAGATTTACCAGAACATCCTTTGTTGGAAGACGGAAGTAACCTGGGCTTATTTTTGAATAACTTACAATACCAATTGGGAAGTAGGCCAGTTATCGAAAATCTCAAGAAGTTTTACGATGAAGCAGAAGAGCTTAGTGTAAAGATTTACGGCGGTACAGTCCAGATATTTATTCGTGAGGAAGGTTTAACTCAGCCAATTCCGGCAACCCGTCTATCAGATGGTACGCTTCGCTATCTCTTCTTGCTGGCTTTACTACTGGATCCAACACCGCCTCCGCTTCTATGTATTGAGGAACCAGAGATTGGCTTACATCCTGATATGATGTCTACTATTGCTGACTTGCTAGTCGAAGCCTCTAAACGAACACAGTTAATTGTTACCACTCACTCTGAGGCTTTAGTTTCCTCACTTCCTCCTGAATCAGTTTTAGTCTGTGAGCGAGATTATGTAGGCACTCATCTACGTCGTCTTGATCCTGAACGACTTAAAAAGTGGCTAGAACATTATTCTTTAGGTGAACTATGGACTATGGGTGAAATTGGTGGAACACGATGGTAAAAGAAATTCGTATTTACATAGAAGGGGGGGGAGATGATAGGGACACCAAAAAGAAAATTAGGCAAGGATTTAACGGTTTCTTAAAAAACCTTGTGTATATAGCGCGGAATAAAAGAATCAAATGGGATATCATTGTTTGTGGTTTCCGTGAGGACGTGTGAAGCAAAAGGAAATTGCGTAGAAGTAATTGCTCTATATAGGCTACCTTAGGTAGACAATAAACATATATTGTCTAACACATCACGAAGCTGCCAAAATATCAATATGCCGACTGTACTCAGGAAGGATGGGTTTGCTGTCCGTATCTACTTTAACGATCACCGGCCTCCTCACGTTCATGTTTTCAAAGGTGGAGGGCAGGTAAAAATTAGCTTAGGTAGTGAAACTGAAAGCACTGAACTAGTTCAAGTTGAAGGAATGAGTGATAAAGATGCTGCTAAAGCACTAGAAATAGTGAGTGAACATCAGTTAGAGTTAGTACAACGATGGGAGGAAATTCATGGCTAATGCAGGGTTAGATCAGAAAACTCTAAAAGCCGCAATTGCAAAGGCAAGAGAAGCTGCAGCAGTTGCTAATGCTGTTGAACCCAGAGCTGAGTCGGCTTACTATGACCAGAGTAGTAATCGCATTATCATCAATTTGAAGAGTGGAGCGACGTTTGGTTTTCCACCAGATATAGCGCAAGGACTAGCAGGTGCTTCTCCGAAAGATTTAGCTGAAGTTGAAGTCACTCCATCGGGTGATGGGTTGCATTGGGAAAAGCTGGATGCAGATTTTACTGTTCCTGCTCTTTTGGCAGGTGTATTTGGGACTGAGGCTTGGATGGCTCAAATCAAGATAAAGGTTGGTTAGAATTGCGATCGCTTTTTTACAATGGTATCTTCAGTTGGCTAGCTTAAGGCAAGAAGTTGATGAAGCGATTGATGCTTTGCATGTTGCATGTGCTGAGGCAGTTAACAGCGACTATCTCATTACCTGCGATAAGCGGCTCATCAATCAGTGCGTGGGGTTGACGATGAAAGTCATAAATCCGGTTGATTTTGTCTTGGAGATGAGTAGCGATGATCCAAGTTAAGAGTGAGCAACAAGTCTTGCAGGAAGGGTTACATATTCTTTTGTGCAATATGGAACCGTCTACATTTGCTAGATTTTGGGTAGCATGTAACCTCGGTAAAGGAGACTATCTCAAACTAAAAGACGAACTTTTTGCCCAAGAGTCAGTAGCAAGCTTGTACTCTAAAATCCTAGAGTTTCAGGTATTAAAACGCGAAACCTAACATTTAGTTTGTTTGATTGTGTCTAGTATACAGCGTTTCCCACACTGATGAGGTACATTGTTTTTTTTGGATGACATCAAAGGATAGTTTACCCATTTTTGCTACTGTACCTCACTAGACTGAGAAATGCTGTAGAGGAATATGCTACTAGAGTCTCTTCCCTCCTTGGATGGGTTAGGGGTGGATTCTACCTGCTACCTTCAAAGCACTAGGGCTTGTTTTCAAACTGCCGGAGGTGGTAAGTCTACTCAAGTATGCTGCTTGGATGGTTTCAGAGCAAATCTACAATATTCCAGTGGCTTGATTGCTCAGATAAAACAACATTAAGCGATCGCAAGCCAATGTAGCAGATTTGTAAAAAATAAGGAATCGCAGAGGCTCAGGGAACACAGAGAATAGAAGCCGGAGCAGTTGTGAATGCTGTTGAACCCTGAGGCTCAGTCGGCTTACTATGACTATAGTCGCACTTTCCAACAACACCTGCGAGAAGGGAGTAATTCAACAAATGAATAGTACAGTACTAGATAGCGATGTAATTGTAACTGATGAGGATACTGCGGAAGAAGATGGTGGTGATAGTGGTGGATTGTACCCTTATGACCCGACTCAATCAGATATCGACATTAGAGAAGATCCTCAAACCGTTTTTGAGTTAATGAGGAAATATGATAAGGGTAAGCTGATTATCGATCCTGATTTTCAGCGTAATTTAGTTTGGAAGCTAGACCAGAAAAGTAAATTTATTGAGTCAGTTATTCTCAACTTTCCCCTTCCTCCTTGGTATGTCAATCAAACGGTAGAAGGGAAATATATAATAGTGGATGGATTGCAGCGTACTACAACATTACACCAGTTTGTTAATAATGAATTTGCATTAAGTGGCTTAGAAGCTTTGCCTAAGTTAAATGGCTATAATTTTTCTCAACTTCAAGAGTTGCAGGGAGACTATCAAGCAAGAATCGAAGATAAAAAGATTAACATATACCTTATAAAACCTTCTGTATCTATTAAAGTTGTTTACGATATTTTTAATCGAATTAATACAGGAGGTACAAATCTTGAGCGTCAAGAAGTCAGAAATTGTATCTTTTCAGGAAAATCAACCAAGCTTCTTAAAGAGTTATCAGAACAAGAGTATTTTATAAGAGCAATTGACAATGGTATTTCACCCAAAAGAATGAAGGATAGAGAAGTTATCCTGCGTTATTTGGCCTTCAATATTTTTGATTATGAAAAAGATTATCAAGGTGATTTAAGTGATTTTGTCGAAAAGACAATGAGAAAGATTAATTTGATGTCAGATGAAGAAATAGAGATTTTAAAAAAAGATTTTGAGCGGGTCATGAACTTAACCTTTAATTTCTTTGAGAGGAAAAATTTTCGTTTACCTACAGGTCAAACTAGAGGAAGAATAAATATTGCTATTTTTGAATCTGTATCTTATTTCTTTTCTATAAGCAGTGACGATTTTTTGAAAAAGCACAAAGAGTCTATCAAAGATAATTTTGCTGAATTATTAGATAATCAAGATTATCTAAATTCTATAAAATATGGCACGAGCAGTAAAGCTAAGGTTAATACTAGATTTAAACTAGCTCAAGAAATTCTAGGAGATGTATAAAATATGCTCAAAGCGATAATTGTAAAAAACTTTAAATGTTTTAAAGAAGAAGTAAAATTTCCTTTAGGGCAACTAACTTTATTAACAGGGATTAATGGACGTGGTAAATCAACGATGCTCCAATCCTTACTCTTAATGAGACAATCTATCGAACACAATGATAATGGTGCTCAGCTTGTCTTGAATGGTAGTTGTGTAAATTTAGGTAGTTTTAATAACATTAGAAATAGTAATGTATCAAGGGAAGAGTCGATTATATTTAAATACTTGCATGAAGATATTGGAGAGTTATCAGAAAATAATAGTTTCAAAATTGTTGGGTCTGCTCAATATCTTTTTGAAGAAAACTATCAAGATGATATGGTTGCTCAAATACATAATATTGAATTTGATGAGAATATTATAGTAGAGTATTTTAACAAGATTGATAGTAGTAATACATATGGTAGTATACCACACAATATAAATTCAGTTTATCAAAACTTGAGTCCGGATCAATTTAAGTTAGATAGGAGAGTCTACAAATATATATCTGACATCCCAGAGGAAAAAATATTCAATGGTAATTGTTCATTACGCAAATTATTGCCTTCGGTACTTATGTTAGGTTTTCAAAATTCAAGAGGTGTTTTTCTTAATATACATCCACTCAATCTGTACAAATCTTTACGTTTCGATAAAATTCATTATATATCAGCAGACCGTATAGGCCCACAGGAATTTTATCGAAAATCCACTCTAACAAAGTTTCCCAATGTAGGCTCAAAGGGAGAACTTACAGCTAATTTACTGCATAAAAATAAAGACCATCTAGTTAATGAGCAGTTATGCCTAGGAGAAGATGCCAAAACATTAGCTACTCAAACAGAGGAGTGGCTGAATCAAATTTTTGACGGTGGCAAGGTTGAAATTACTAGTTCAGAAAGTAATATACTAGAACTGATGTTCAATACAAGTAGCTCAAAAGATCGTTTTAGACCAGCTAATGTTGGCTTCGGTTATCACTGTGTCTTACCGATTGTTGTTTCAGGTTTGATGGCTAAACCAGGTGAGATATTAATTGTAGAAAACCCTGAAGCACATTTGCATCCAAAAGCACAATCACGTCTAGCTAAATTTTTGGCAAAAGTGAGCAGCTGTGGTGTACAAGTTTTTATTGAATCCCACAGCGATCATATATTGAATGCTTTGCGAATATCGGTTCTGGATAAAATGTTAAATCCTGAAAATTTAAAGATATTATATTTTCAGAACAAGGCTGAATCACCAGTTGTAGAAATTACTGTACAGCCTGATGGTAGTATTGAAGAATGGCCAGAAGGCTTTTTCGACCAAATGGATAAAGATTTTGAACGGCTTTTTGGAATATAACATGGAAATATTTATTAATGAAGTTTCCTTAGAAGGGCAGTATCTAACAGAGGCAGAATTTAAGGATGCAGTAAAAATTTTCAAATCTATTTTTGAGTTGCTACATCAAAAAATCAAGGAAAAGACTGTCTACAAAGAAAATAGTAATTTATTTATCAATTATGATGCGATTAGAGGCTCTAATTTTCAGCAGAGTTTAAATAAACTAAAGGACAAATCTCTTAAAATAGCTTTTAAAAATATTGTTTTCAACAAATTGAATCCTAAAGAGTGGCGTCAAGAGCAAGTCCACTCTCCAGATGATTTTTTCGATTACCTGACACCTGAAGATTGTCGAGATGTTACAGATACTTCACTAGCGGAAGTCACTGAAAGGCAGTTGCAAAACAGCAATATAACTTACTTGGTGATTAATTTTATCAACTCTAGTTTTATAGTTGTCCATCCAGATATCAAGGAATGTTGCCTAATTTCCATAATCAAAAACAATAATGAAACTCAGCCTATTGATTTAGATGGTATTGATCATCAAGTAGCCCTTAAGCATTGGTTAGAGTCCAAACTAAAATTAAGCCAAGTAGAATATGATCAATCTTCTGCTGTTCCCCCTAGAGATGAGCAAACTATATTAAGAAATTCTCAAAGATTTCAAAGGACTACTAATAGATATGACGGTAGAGCAGTTTACTGTGAAATCGCTACAGGTAGGTATTGGTATGTAGATAATTTACATTCCGGTAAAGCAGCTCATTTAGAAGTTTTCGACAAAACCGGACAGCTACACCTCGGAGAAGCTGACTTACAAGGGAACATTGATGAGTCTAGATGTGATAAAGACAAAACTCTGAAGATATCATAGTGCGATCGCGTCAACCCTTTTTAACCAGAAAATTCCCACCTTAGGGGAAAGTATAGCAATTCTCGCATCCGTGAGGTATACTTCCCATGCCCAATTCTAAATTCTAAATTCTAAATTCTAAATTCGACCTTCAGGCAATCCTATCAAGTAATTGCCTACGCTTTTGCTCAAACTCATACTCAGACAATAATCCCTCTTGACGTAAGCTATCCAATTGTCGAAGAGCATCAGCCACTGCTCCCACTTGCGCAGGATCAACTGCAGGTGCTTGATTGGTATTCTCTAAGGTCTCAGGTATCAAATCATGGTTAAACTTACGGTTAAACTCATCTTGACCTTGACCCAAATACCAAACACCTTCGATAACACTAGCAATCCTAGGAATCGGCGTCCAGCACAGTAGCAAGTATAGTACCCCCCAAAATGGTTGTCCCAGATAAAACTTGTGGAATCCGGAAATGGGTAGTACTGTACCACTGAAGGCTAGTATGGCTGCAACTCTTCTACTCTTTGGTTTGCTCAACATCTTTGTTCTTACCTACTCCCAATAGCTCCGTGCACAACAACCAGCAATTCTCTTTATATGATAAAGAACAGGACTTAGCTATCCATCGATTATCATTTGGTTTTATAGCAACCGCCAAGGGGATTAGGACAAGGGCTTAAGCCCCTTGTTAACTTCCTTACCTGAGAATGTCTTAACCACCCTGGCGACTGCTATATCTAGGGCAAAGATACCCCTTACAGGCAAAATAAGAATACTTAATCACAATGACAGAGAAACTCTCACCGCATCAGGAGGAGGAGATTCCCTTAGAGATGCACCAGTCTAAATCAAAGTTTCCCTTCTCCTGGCAGGGAAATTTCTCCCTACTAATGTACTTCTATATGTACCTGCCTATTCTGGTGCTGACGTTTTATAGCTTCAATGATTCTGCTTATAGCGCTAATTGGCAGGGATTCACCCTCAAATGGTACATCAAGCTGCTGAAAGACTCCCGTATCGGCAGTGCGTTATTTAATAGCCTGCAAGTAGCTTTTTGGGCAGTCCTGATTGCTGCGGTCATTGGTACAATGATGTCTGTGGGTTTAGCCCGTTACCAATTTAGAGGCAAAACCTTGTATAAAGGTACATCCTATCTACCGCTGATTGTACCCGACATTGCGATCGCGGTTTCTACCTTAGTTTTCTTGGCAGTTGTCGGTACTCCCCTAAGTCTGTGGACAATTGTGGCGGCTCATGTGGTATTCTGCCTTGCCTATGTCGCTATTGTTGTTTCTTCAAGAATTTCCAGTCTTGATCCTCATTTAGAAGAAGCTGCTCTCGATTTAGGGGCAACTCCAGTTCAAGCTTTTATCCAAGTGCTGCTACCGGAATTGATGCCAGCCATTATCGCCGGTTGTCTATTATCTTTTGTCCTGAGTATGGACGACTTTCTTATTTCCAGTTTTACTGCTGGTACTGGTGCCACGACTCTACCAATGGAAATCTTTAGCCGTATTCGCACCGGCGTTAAACCGGATATCAATGCCTTGAGTGTTATGTTAATTTTAGGCTCTGGGTTAGTTGCCTTCCTCGCTGAATCCCTTCGTTATCGGAGTGAACAGAAACGGTTTGATTAGGGAATTGTTGTTTGGGAATAGGGAATAGGGAATAGGGAATAGGGAATAGGGAATGAATGATTGGGAATATCTCCCTTGTCTCCCTTGTCTCCCTTGTCTCCCTTGTCTCCCCAATTTCCCCCATTCCCCTCCGGAACATTACCTTACCGGTACAGCCAAGACTGGTACTGTTCGTTCTGAGGTAGAAGAAGTACCTGGAGTTTGATTAGTAGTTGCAGTTTCCTCTGGGGAAGGTGCTGCGATGCCAGATTGGGGATCCGACTCATATATATACTCCTCTATCGGTCCATCTATTGGCTCATTAATCTGTAGTAGTGGTTGATCTATGGGATCTGTTACCGCACTTCCAGGGGAATCAAATTCTGCTGAACCATAACTAAGATAGATATGACCTAATTCCCTTCCTTGATAAGTCCTTTTGGCAAATCGCCAACCGGGATCTAGGAAAATCTTCTCATTACCAGTAGCGTAGCCTCGGGTTCTACCAACCGGGATCCTTTTGAGCCCACGTCCTGCCCAGGGTCGGGGGACAGCAACTAGCACAATTTCATTCTGACGTTCAACTAATGTGAGCAAATAATCGGAACCCAAGTCTTGATTATCCACACGGATTGAATAGCCGTTACTGTCAGTGCTGCGCCGACAAATACCCGTGAAGTCAAAAGTTCTGAGTAGAGTATTTACCAGGACTAGATTATTTGCACTTTGAGCATTCTGTTCTCTCCAACAATCCCGATGCCTAATTTGCCCTTCTTCGGAAATCTGCTCTAAGATAATTAGTTTATGGTCACCGTCCTGATATTCGACTGCTACGGCGATGAAGTCTTCCTGCTCAACATCTTTTTCCTGAAAAACGTTAGCACTTGCTGGACTTAAACCACCAATTGTCAGGCAGGAAACCGTAGTGATTACAGCAGCTTGCAGCCATTTAGCAATTTTCATGATTTATGCAATATACTCAACTTCTACGCTCTAAATAGACGCTAATTTATCAAAGTTAGCTCCCTTAAGCAACTAAAAATTTCAAAAATCAATATACCCAAAAGGATCTTAATTTTCTACTGGTTCGATTGCTAAGGTGAGCACCACCTGGGCTTGCCTTTGGCCTGGTTTCTTAGGAGGTTCACAGATGGTTTATAATGCAGACATCTTGTGCAACTCTTAAGTTCCCAACTCAGATATTGGTTAATGTTAAACTGCAATGGGTATCTTCTGCTTCAGATACTCCAAGCTCTGGTAAGCATTCTTACCAGGACTCTCTGAGTTATGCCTGTTGCCCGAACTCACCCAGAGGTTAACCTTTGTTGTTCGGAGTAGTTAAATTGTCTTTTAGCAAAATTTCTTGTGGTTGTAAACCCCTGCTTCTTCTTCTTGAAGCCTTACGAAAAAATGATTGCCCCTCAGGATGCCGTTGCTACCAATGCACCAGACATCAAAATCCGCACAGCTCAATCTCAAGATTTGGGTCAACTAGCGGATATTCTGACGGATAGCTTTCATCCTCCCACTGGGATGATGCGCTGGGCTCAGCCTATATTAAGATTAGGAATTTACGAGGATTTGCGCAATCGACTGCGCTCAAATTCTGAGCATTACTTCTGTTTAGTGGCTGCTGTTTCCCAGGTTTCCACCCTCACCAATGCCGATGAAGAGATTGCGGGTACTGTAGAAATTTCCCTTCGCTCTCCTCCTTCCTGGAAACCTCAGACATCCCAATATGTCTATATTTCTAACCTAGCAGTCAGCCAGTCGTGCCGACGACAGGGAGTCGCTAAACAATTGCTCCTAGCTTGCGATCGCACTGCTCAAGAATGGGGATTTAAACAAATTTCCCTTCATGTACTTGAAGATAATCATCAAGCACGACAGCTTTATCTCAAGACAGGATATCAACTGTGCGAGGTTGAGCCTAGTTACGGTGCATGGAAACTATTAAGGCGCCCCAAACGCCTACTGTTGCAAAAGAACCTTGCAACTACTACAACTAATTAAATAGTGATTCTTTATGGCTTCAAGCAGCATACCATAAAGGTTTCGCTAACTCTCAAAGCTATAGTAGCATGACACAGCCAAGCCTGAATACCAGCAATAACGATAGTCAAGATTCCCAAGCCTTGAACATCCTCACCCAACTGCAGGATCAACAGCTGCTAATTGTGAGTCAGCGTCGGAATGGCTTAATTCTATATAAGCGCTATCACGCTGAATTTGCAGGACCGGGTGCAGCAGTAGGGGGATTATTTGATCTTGATTGTCAGCAAGTGCTACCAGTAGGAAATCTCTCCTTGCTCTCTCCTAAATTCCCAGAGGAGCGACAAAGAGCTTATGCACTTCGTATGCAGTGGATTAAACTGATTAAGCAAATTACTAGTAAGTCAGCACCCTTACAACGGGCTCAGAAAATCCTGGAACAGTTTGAAGGCTTCAATTTCAAAGCGGAGACGATTGCCGAACTACCAGATGAAGCCTTTGCACTTTTGGTTGGTGTTTTGCCTCATACAATTAGACAAGCACGTCATGCGCATCATCTCCGAGGCTAAAGGTGGTAGGTGGCAGGTGGTAGGTGGTAGGTGGCAGGTGGTAGGTGGTAGGTGGCAGGAGGTAGGTGGTAGGTGGCAGGAGGAGCTGGGGGAGCTGGGGGAGCTGAGGAAGAAGAGAGAGCTGATAATTTTTGGATACAAAGCTCAAGAAATTCCACCCAAAATTTCGTTCACCCGGCAGGAGGCAGGAGGCAGGAGGCAGGAGGCAGGAGGGTAATAATAACTGTTTATCTGAACTTGATACAATTTAATTCTCAATTCCCGATTCCCAATTCCCAATTCTCCATTCTCCATTCTCCATTCTCCATTCTCCATTCTCCATTCTCCACTAAGGTAATCACCGTAACTTCTGGCGGACACAAAAAGCGTCCTGGAGCATAAGTTCCTAAACCGCGATTGACATACAGCTGGTTTGTGCCTATTTGATGCATCCCTCTTGTCCACTCCCAATGTTCAACAATACGAGAACATTCCTTTACTAAAGGTATCCAGTTCCGTATTGGTTTGGGTAAAGATCGACCCAGCTGGTACAACAATTTGGGTGCTGTTCCCAATCCTGGAATGGTAATCTGACCACCATGAGTATGTCCAGATAGTTGTAAGTCTACTCGCCATGGTTGCAAGGACTGGGCGCTGTCAGGATTGTGGGCTAAAACAATACGGGGAGTGTCCGGAGATAGCTGGTTCATAGTTGATGCAGGATTGAACTCTGAGGAGAAAAAATCCGCTAATCCCACGAAGGGTAATCTTTTACCGAGGGGATAGGCTACCTCATTCCATAAAACGTTGATCCCAATACTCGTCAGGGCATCAATAACTCGTGCTTTTGAATAATGGTAATATAGGTCATGGTTACCTAATATTGCATAGATACCAGTACGACTTTGCAAGTATTTGAGCCTTTGTACCAACCGGTTAATCGGTGCTGGGTCATCAGTTACATAGTCGCCGGTTAACACAATTACATCAGGTTCTGCTTGATTAGTAGCTTCGATCGCTTGAGCTAACATTCTTTCTGATAGTCGCCAGCCGTCGTAATGTAAATCGGAAAGCTGTACGATTTTTGTACCTTGCAACCCTGTTGGTAAATTAGCGATCGCTACCTTTACCTGTTCAACACGTAAGGAGCCGGAAAATATCCAGTGCATGTCGCTGAGTTTAATTTTCTTGACAAGGTCGCTTCCAGCATAACTTGATGTATAATCAGCAGGCCAGTTTATTATACTCAGATCTTCCCCTAAGCAGAAAGCATACCTAAAGAGACGCGGGGACGTGGGGACGCGGAGACGCGGGGAGATGAATTTTCATACATGGTGGTGAAAGACATTTTTTCATCAGGACTGTCTTCTCCCTGGTTTCTTCAGAGCAATTAGCCATTAGCAATTAGCCATTAGCCAGAGTGTTTCTGAAGAGCCCCCCAACTGGCGGCACGCCGCCCCCTACAAAGGTCAGAAACACTACTTCCTACCTTAGAGGCTTAGAACCTTATTTCCTTCTGCCCTCTGCCTTCTGCCTTCTGCCTTGTTTCTTAAAAGCCTAATCTTCCCTAACTTGCAGCTCATAAAGGTTCCAGAAAGTACCTCCTAAGGCAGAGTATTTGATATTCTGGAGGCGATCGCGTACTGCTTGCAATGAGAGAGGAGTCACCAGGCAAAATACCGGCAGCTGTTCGGTAACAATTTGTTGAAACTGACTATATATTACTTGACGTTGACCCTCATCTAATTCTTTAGCTCCAGCTAGGAAAAGGCGGTCAATCTCTTGTTCCCAATCTGATGCTACCCAATCTAAGATGGGGGGTTCTCCTGGTTGAGGGCCTTGGTTAAATTGGTGAAATGAGCCTCCACTAGACCAAAAGAGGGAGAGGAGGAAAGGTTCAAGATCTGCTCCAGGTACACCAAACGAACCGACATAACAATCCCAATCTCGACTGCGGAGTAGTTTTTTGAGCACAACGTTGAAACTGAGTACTTGTAAATCTGCTTGGATACCAATCTGGCTGAGGTCTTGTTGAATTTGTACAGCTAGATCTACCCTGGATTTATCCTCTGATTTGACTAGGATGGTAAATTTGACCTGATGACCATCCCCATCGAGTAACTGTTGTTGGGAATTGTAGTTAAAACCAGCATCTAAAAGTAGTTGCTTAGCCTTTTGGGGGTCATAGGAGTAGACTTTTAAACCCTCCTCTGGAGAGAGATAATAGGGACTAAGCACACCAAGGGGGGAATGTTGGATTTCACCGAGTCCCCGATAGATATTATTTTTTATCCTTTCGCGGTTAAGAGCATAGGCAACTGCTTGCCTAAAAGCCAAGGTATTGAACCAACGGGACTTGATAGGGTCTACAAAGAGTTCTCCTCGCTCATTGCGGGCTTGATTTAGATTGAAACCGACAAATCTAATACCACCTTCTGGTCCGCCATTATAAATAGTATATTTACCCCGCTTGGAATCTCGCTTGAGCAACCCAAAGGCTTCAGAAGTTACCTGTATGCTATCAAGATCTCCAGAGCGAAATCTGATTAACTGGTTGTCGGTAGATTCGATTACTTGCAAAACCAGGCGCTCAATGTAGGGTTGGGGATTTCCCTGAGCATCGGAGCGCCAGTAATAGGGATTGCGTTGAAAAATTACCCGCTCGGAAGGACTGTAACTTACCATTTGGTAAGGACCATTGCCGACAATTTTGTTCGGTTCTGTATCGGTTCCCCAAGTTGCTAGAAATTGGGGATTGCCATTAGCATCAGTAGATTCTACAGAGGAGCGCAGGGCATGAGCTGGTAGTATAACTAGCCGGTTTGTGTATCTTAAGAAAGGGGTAAAAGGTTCAGGCAGGGTAAACTCAACTCGCCGCTTATCGAGTTTCTGTAGTGAGGGGAAAGCTTTGGTATTGCCAATCCGAAGAAAATCTCTATATACAGTAGGAATTTTGGGGTTGAGGTAAATATCCCGATAGGTAAAGATTACATCATCAGCAGTCAGAGGTTGGCCATCAGACCACTTTAGCCCTTCCCGGAGGGTAAAGACAATCCGCTGGAGATCCGGGGAAATTTCCCAAGACTCAGCCAAGGCAGGTTCTAAGGCTCCCGTTACTCCATTGACGGTAACCAATCCTTCGTAGAGGAAAGAAAAAACACCATAGGGAGATTGATTTAGGGGATAGTTAAAAGTAGATGGCTCACTAGGAGTGGCTAAAATTAATTGGTTCTCTTGAGTCGCTTTAGTGTTCAACTGATTAGGAGAACAAGCAACTACTATAAGTAACAGACAAGATAAGCCTAGGGCTATTAGTGGAAGAAACCAGGATTTGGTCTTTGCTTTTCGTCTATGGTTAGAAGGGTACTCCACAATTGGGTTGAGTTGAGGAACAAACTCAGTCTACAAGAGATTTGCGATAGTGCTGATTGAGTGAACCATAACAGGTACACCGGACTTTAACTCCCCGACTTCTCGGTTCAACCCATGATTAAGATCAATTCCGGCTACATTGGGAGAATATTCGTGATGTAGGGGCGCAAAGCTTGCCATTGGTGTCAACTTAAGGTGAAAGCCTTACCTCACCGGTCACTCAAGTGACCGGCTAATAGCTCAAGTCATCTAAAGATGACTAACTAAAGGTAAAGCGGAAATATTTAGTCCCTTTTAATGGACTTAAGCTATTAGCCTTGGATTTGAATCCAAGGTGGTTTAGGTCATCCAACTAGTCAGCTATGTCTAGGCTTAAGTTGACACCAATGAAAGCTTGCGCCCTCGGTGTATCTATGTTTTATAACCAGAAAGCCAGATTTTTAATCATTCCGATGCAACTGGAATTGATATAACTTGACAATCTGGAAGAAGAAATCTAAGGTCTGTCACTAAGACTAAGCGATCGCATTGTATAGTTAGAACAATTTACAGCGCTAAAAGCTTAGGTTAGGACATTCCTAAATTCTCCAAGTCCAGTTATGGCTTACTGTTGCCTTTTGCCTGTTGCCTTTTGCCTAGCACGTAGCGCTATACAATTGAGGTGAGATAGATTGAGGCAAGAAAATGCTGATGACGTTACAAGAATTGCAAAAGCAAGCGTTGCAATTACCAATTAGCGATCGCTAATAATATAATAGTGCGATCGCATAATCTTGTAGCTTGAGCGAAGAGTTCGCGTTTGCGTAGCATGGTGCGCTAGCAGCAAAGCGTCTCTGTAGGAGAATCGAAACTTAACGCCTTGGGTGAACCATAAAGACACATTATCCCTAGGAGTTCCCGAAGGGTAGAGCACAAAGGACGAAAAAAAGAAGATGGGTAATCTTGCGCTGGGAAGGGAGCAAGAGTTACGATACTTTAGAAGCGATCGCGTTAGGGTTCCTTAATTAGTTTTTGTCACAATCTGGATCTTCCATCGAGAAACATATAGATGAGTATGGGTCAAGTAGATCAACAAATTCGTATCCTCCACCTCTCCGATATCCACTTAGGAACTGTAGATCAAGCCAAGCGCTACTTTACTCAACTGGCTACTGACCTGAAGCAAAACCTGAAAGTTAAACAACTCAACTACTTGGTCATTTCTGGAGATATTGCCAACTACTCTACTGAGGATGAATACAAAGCGGCTTTTGAGCTAGTAAATAGCATAGTGAAACACTACGGATTAGATCCTAGTCGGGTGGTAATAATTCCTGGCAACCATGACCTCAACTGGGATTTAGCAGCAGATGCTTATACTTATGTCCCTCACCACCGACTGCCTAATCCTTTAACTGAAGAGTATATCTCTCTTGGTGATTCTAGAGTTTTAAAATGCGACTCAGAAAAATATCAGCAACGCTTCCAATATTTTAGTGAATGCTTCTATCAAAAAATCTACAATGAACCTTATCCTCTTAAATACGAAGACCAAGCCATTCTCTACCCCTGTCCCCAAGATAAAATTCTTTTCCTTGGTCTCAATTCTTGTTGGGAAATCGACAATGAACATACTGAACGCGCCAGTATTAACTCTAATGCTGTTGCCAAGGCCATTGAGGAAATTGTATTCGGGAACTATGATGACTGGCTAAAAATTGCTGTGTGGCATCATCCAGTTACAACTGCTGAGTCCATGAAAAATGTTGAATTTTTGGAACAGCTAGCCGTTAGTGGTTTCCAAATTGCGGTGCATGGTCATATCCACGAAGCTAAGAATGAAGTTTTTCGCTACGACACAGGACGAGGACTTCACATCATTACTGCTGGAACTTTTGGTGCAATTGCTAATCATCAAGTTCCAGGTATTCCTCTGCAATACAACTTGCTGGTACTTAATCCAGAAACAGGTATATTAACAGTAGAAACACGCAAGAAAGAAAGAACTGATGGTGCTTGGTCAGCAGATGCACGGTGGGGTGATAAAAATAACCCTTCCCCCAGATATGAAATTCCCTTAAAGTACAGTTTTCCCAAGGTTACTCAAGAATTACAAGCAGATTCTACTAATTTAAAAAAAAACTAAACAAACCAAATTTACCTTTAGGCTTAACGCATATTCTTCATCTCTCTGACTTGCACATCACCAATTTAAAGCAAGCTGAGCATTGGCATAGTCTACTATACGAGGATCTATACTACCCACTTAAGATCAATAAGCTAGACAGTCTAATTATATCCGGCGACATTGCCAATAAATCCACTCTAGAAGAATACAAAGTTGCCAAACAGTTTATCGACAATCTCTGCCAAGATTTTTCCCTAGAACCAAAACAAATTATCATTGTTCCTGGTAACCACGACCTCAACTGGGAGCAAACAAAGAAGGCATTCCATCCCAAAAATAACAAGGAAAAACCCAAAATTTACATCGAAAAAGATAAATACAAACAGCGCTTTGTACACTTCAGCGAGTTTTATAAAGACATTAAAGGTCAATCCTATCCCTTAGATGACGACAAACAATATACTCTCGACCACTTGCCAAAGCAACACCTTCTGATTTTGGGACTAAACTCTGCTTGGCAGCTCGATCATTATGATAAATACTGCGCCAGCATCAATATGGATGCCCTAAACAAAGCTCTGACAGAAATTAAGTACAATAAAGACTACCAAAACTGCATAAAAATCGCTGTTTGGCATCATCCTGTCAACAGTGAGTGTGAGGGAAAAATTTCCGACTCTGCTTTCCTTCATCGACTTGTTAATTATGGATTCCGTTTCTTCCTCAATGGGCATATGCACATCCGCGAAGCAGAAACCTCTAACTACCGCTACGAAAAGATTTACCAAGAGGAAAAAATTTACGGAATTTGTGCCGGAACCTTCGGTGTACATACTTCAGAACTATCAAAAGCTACTCCTTGGCAATACAACCTGCTGGAATTTAATACAGATACACTGACTGTCCATCCCCGTTGGCGTCAACAAGAAAACAGCCCTTGGGAATCCGGAGACAACTATACGATAAACATAAAATCTAACCAAAAAACTATAGATCAGGATAAATTAACAAGAATTATTGACAATTTAAAGCAAGATATGGGAACAATATCTAATGATTATTATAAGATATACAATGAAGGTTTTAAGGAAATTATTTACAATGCTTTAGAAGGTATTACAACAATAATTAAAGACTTTATCGTTGCTGACAGGGCAACTATTTATTTTTTGAATGAAAGTGAAAGGCTTTCTTCGATAGTTGACAAAAAAGGCGAATATTTAGAGATTGCAGTTCTAATTGGTCAAGGGTTTGCGGGTAAGGTTGCCAAAAGCAAAAAAATTCATATAAGTGCTATGGAGGAGTGTCGTAATTCTGATGAAACTGTAAAACAGTCGAAAAGAACAGGGTATACTACTTACACTCTTTTGACTTATCCTTTATTGGATGAGCAGGAAAATTTAGTAGCTGTTATTCAGTTAATCAATAAATTAAAAAAGTCTAATAATCAAAAATCTTCTCTAGAAGAAAGAATTGATCAAAGTGGTTTTAAAGAAGAAGATAAAGAAGATTTAGATAAATTAGCAGACCAAATTAGACCAATATTAGGGGAATTTAAAAGCTCTTATAAAATGGCTCATGAAATGCAAGGATTTATCGATTATACAAAGGCAATACACAAGCTAAGTAAAGCAAGTACAAAATGTAATGATTTAGAAGAGATTTGTAAAATGGTGACCAAGGTCGCCGAAGACTTTATGCAAGCTGACCGTACTACTTTATGGTTAGCTGATCGTCAACGCAAAGAATTACAGGCAACTATTATCTCAAAAGATGGTTCACCAGAAGAAAAGATCATAAAATTTGGAGACGGATATGTTGGAGAAGCCGCAGCAGAAAAAAAGATCAAAATCATCCCTTTTGATCTTTACGAACATCAAGATTCACAGATGTCTAAGAAAACGGATAAAGAGACTGGCTATCGTACCTGTAGTCTGATGTCTATGCCAATTTTCCATGTTGATCAATTAGTTGGTGTACTGCAACTAGTCAATAAAAGAAAACCAGGAGTGGATATCGAATATGATGACGAAAAATTAATTAAAAATCCTCTAGATTGCTTTCAAAATAGCTTTACAGATGAAGACAAGAAGCTGATAAAGCAACTGAATTATTTCATAGCAACTGCTATTTCAGAAGTCAACCAATCTATAACAGATAAAGCAGATAATATCCTCTATGAATTTTTAAGTAAAATTACTGAGCTAGCTAAGGATGAACTATGCTCCCATCGTGTAACTATTTTTCTCTTAGATCAAGAAGCAAAAGAATTTTGGTCTATTATTAAAGAAAACATAGAAATTAGAGTCCCTATTAATAAAGGAATTGTAGGGGAAGCTGGACGGAAAAAGCCAGGAGAATTTGTTAAAGCACGTAATGTAGACAAGGATAATAATCCACGCTTTAATGAAGCAAAAAAACAGGATAAAAAGAACGATTATACTACTTATAATTTATTGGCTATCCCTCTATTTAATGAAAAAGAAGAATTAGTAGCTGTTGTTGAATTTGTAAATAAATTAAAAAATATTCAATCAAGAATAAAGCAAGATATTGCCCCTAAAGATAAAGTTGATAAAGATAAAGTTGATATGGAAGGATTTACGGATACTGATCCCAAAAAGTTTTCCGAAATATCCTACATCATGCTAAAATTTTTAGAAGGTTTCAAAGCTCTTTATGAAACAACTCGCAGAAAGCAAGGAGAATTGAGGCTTAAAAACGCAATAACTACACTTTCTGAAATTAATATTGATGCAGAACGTTCACAAATATTTGAAAAAGTTCAGGAAGAGGCAAAGAAGCTTGTGAATGCGGATAGAAGTACCTTATGGCATCTAGACCGCAAAAGTAATAAATTATGGGCTCACTTTGATGAGGATGGGGAGTCTCAACGAAAGGAAGTTCCGGTAGGTACAGGCTATGTTGGTAAAGTAGCAGAGCATTGCAAGTCCCTCAATATCTCTTTTGAGCGGTATGGTGAGCCCAATTATGCAATTTCTCTGGAAAGTGATGATGAGAATAGTTATCTTATCTATAGTTTAATATGTATGCCGATCCTAAATTCTGATAAAGAATTACTGGCAGTGATTCAACTAGATAATAAAAAGAAACCAGGTAACTTCTCAGATGATAACCATGAAGATTACGATTCTACTCAAGTACCAGAATTATTTCAGGCTAACTTTACCAAAGAGGATGAAAAATTACTTAATGAATTCAATATTGCTGCTGCTAGTTATCTCTCTCAAATTGAATTGTTTGAAGAAATGCACAAAATAGCAAGTAGTTAAGATTTGGTATCGGTAGTGCGTTCCCGTAAGGGAGACGTGGTACAACCTCCAGAATTGTTAGTTACTTGGCAGGTCATCTCACCTCCAGAACTTGCTCAGCAGTAAGCTTCAGCTCAGGAAAAGTCCGAGAAACAATCCGCTGATTACCAGAAAACTCAGTTGCCTGATACTTACCATTAACCAACAGCAGTACAGTCACTGACTCTGCTTGAGGGCCAACAATCCAGTATTCCAGTGGATTCAACAAACAATTCTTGAGCCCAGTTTGGGTGAACCTTTATCCATGAGAGCCAGCATTGGAAGGGTTACTCATGGCTTACCGGGGTTGCACCGTTACTTTGTTTGTTGATTCTGAGGTTTTGGTTTATGGAACTTACCCTCTTCCTTAGCTTGTCTAATGGCAACTTCAATTAAGAAAGCTGCAAGATTAGCAGTCGGTCTACCCTCCGATTCTGCCCACCATTCCAAATCCTCAAAAATTGAGTCTGGCAAAGTAACGTAAACCCGTTTACTCACAATTGTTGACACTCTTGATTATCTCCTCTATGTTACATTTTCGCTTCACCTAACCAGCTATTTTTTACTTAGAGCTGCTTTTCTGAGCTAATTGTTGCTAATTAGCTGCATATTAGTTACTATAGTCAAAATAGATTATCATAAGGAGATTCTCGCTATCCCCACATCAGAACAGAAAACTCAGTGCTATATCTTGTGTTGCTGGTTTACTAAACTTTACTTACCTATCAATATTGTTCGCCTAGATGAACGAACTGGCAATATCTTTTTGCTAGCAGGTGAGGAAAATATAATCGAAATCTATGCTAACGGTCGCTGGAGGTACATTGGATGAGTCAACCTAACTTTAAAACAATGAGTCAAAAGGAATTGCATGATTACGTTCTTTCTCATCGAGAAGATCAAGCTGCTTTTTATGCTTATGTTGACAAATTACACGCTGAGGGAAATTGGATTGAAATGCCTCCTTTAAAATCATTGGAAGACCTAGAAAATTATCCAGAATTTGTTGGTCGTTTTCGTGATGATTCTATGACTTAAATTTAGTGTGAGCCTCTTGCTCTCTAGTGTTTCATAAGTAATAGCAAGAATTTAGTATTGATTATTAGCTATGACTACTCAACTCCAGATTGTAGATCAAGAACGTCTTAAGGTATCCCGTTACCAAATTGTTAACTTTTGCGATCGCTGGAAGATTATTGAGTTTTCTCTGTTTGGTTCCGTGCTAAGAGAAGATTTCCACCCCGACAGCGATATTGATATACTTTATCAATTTGCTCCTAATCACGGCTGGAGTTTATTCGATATTGTTCATATGAGAGAAGAGTTAGAACAAATGTTCGGGCGAAAAGTTGATTTTGTTAGTAAGCAATCTCTACAGAATCCTTATCGCCGTTATGAAATTTTGAGAACACATCAAGTCATTTATCGCCATGAATAACCGTGATGCTGGCTATCTTTGGGATATGGTTCAAGCAATTAAAAATATTCAAGAATTTCTGGGTAATGTATCATACAACGATTATCTGGACAGTATTTTGCTCCAAAGTGCTGTAGAAAGACAGTTGGAAGTTCTCGGCGAAGCTGCACGTAGAATATCTGATGTTTTTCAACAAGCACATCCAGAAATTGACTGGCGTGGAACTATTGGCTTGAGAAATATTATTGCGCATCAGTATGACAAAGTTGAGCAAGAAACTCTTTGGGCAATAGTTCAATCAGAGCTTCCAGAGCTATTGAAGCTAATAGAACCTTTATTGCCGCCTTTACCAGATAATGAATTGCAGTAGCACAAGATCTAGGGCGGACATTCATTATGAGAAAGTCAGCATAAACATCCAGCAAGTTCATCCTATTCTATTTCATCGGGGTCAATTCCTGCCTCTCGTAAACGCTGAGCTAATCGTTCAGCACGTTGACTTTCTTGTTCGGCACGTTGACTTTCCTGTTCAGCACGTTGACTCTCTCGTTCAGCATCAGTGAGAATCCACTTACCTTCACTATCGTACCAACGTAGCCACTTTCTTTCTCGTTCTTCATATTTGCCCTGCCATAATCCCAATCCTAACTGCAAATCTGGCAACCAAATTCGCTTCTGAGTCAATTCTAGTTTGCGGTAGTGGATACCATCTAATTGAAATGCTTGCAATTCATTGGTGAGGCGATCAAATATAATGTAGTAAGGAATGGCTAAAATTTGCTCGTAAACTTCCCATTTTGTAGGAGGTTTTCGATTACGCTCTGTTTCTCCTAAATCCTCGGCACGGGTGCTGGGGGAAAGAAATTCGATCGCAACAGTCGGACGTATTCCTTCTTGCCAATTGACGTAGCTAAGACGCAACTCTTGCTCTTGGTAGAACCGTGATACTCCCAAAACAGCGAACCAGTCGGGACGTTTGTACCAAGTCGGATGTAGAGGATCGTAGTACAGATTTAAGTCGCTGGCAACAAAGGTGCGATTGCTTGGATAATGGGGAGGGCGAAACGTTGCTGAGCAAAGTTGTGCCTGCAACAGGTGAAATTGATCGGGCAAACCAGGTTCCTCCGGGTCTTCGCTAGGTAGATCATACATTGTGGGGAGGACTTCTTTCGGAGAGTGGGGAGGATTGATTTGCTGGGTAAAAGATTCAACTTTGACACTCATGATTAATACTCTCGCCGATATAAATTTGAGACTTTACTTTAACGATGTCCACCCTACGGTTTGTTGTGACTCACTGTTGTCCCATCCCTGTAACGTGCCTCATGATGATGTCAAGGGTTGCTTTGATTTGGCTTTGACCATGTTCTAATTTAGCTAACCGCTTCCTGGTTTCTTCCCTAAAAGACTCTATATCATCGGCTAAATATTCAAAGCCCTCTGAAATTCTCCCTTCTGGCTCTACATCCATTTCCAATGTCTTGAGTCTTTGCTCGAACAAGATTAGTTTTTGCTCTATCTGGGTTAATCTTTCTTCTGACATTGTGCTCACTCAAGTTAAATGACTGAAGGGGTTTATATGGCGCACACTTTTCCCATTATAAAATAATACTACCACAAAATAATTGCCCTCAATACCAGAAATTGTGGTGAATCAGGAAAACTGCGCAGCAAACCAGATCCCCGACTTCTCGGTTGAACCGGTTACCTGACAGTAAAAACCGAGAGAAGAAGTCGGGGCTCTGCGGAACCGAGAACTAATCTAAACGGAAGAATAGATCGCTCCTTTGAATGCCATTATCGATACCGTAACTGCTCAGACTTAGCGATCGCAAATGGTCAAATAAGGGTTTTCCTACTAGCTCCAATACTCGCACAATTGGGAGCTGCTCTTTGAGGAAGGCTTCACTTTTTCTCCAGTCGATATACAAGTAGCCGTCATTGGCGCTAGGTAACGGAGCGATCGCTTCTTGGAAATTCTTATTGTTTAATAGAGAATTGCGTCTTTTCCCTAATGCTTGATCCATCGCATCAACTGAACTGCTGAAAATTTCATAATCCCCTACCTCTGCATGAACTCCATAAACCTGTGCTTCTAACTTCATCAAGCTGTTTTTTTTATCAGATGTGGTCAACTTTGTCCAAACGGTAATGTTTTGTTCTCCTAGAGGCAAAATCCCTACACTCAGTCCCTGTTGCTTAGCAAGATTATCTAAATACTCAATAGACTCTTGAGCCGCTGCCTTGTCGGTTTTTTCGGCAACAAAAAGCCAATCGGGATTAGCTTTATCCCCACGAGGCAACTGTGAGATGGCGTATTCCCCTTGTACCCAACTGAAAATATCTTGAGGTAGTTGCACCTTCAAGTTAGACTGCAAACGGCTAAGGTATTGGTTCAGCAGTGCTTTGAGCAGTTCATCCCTTTCTGCTCCCGTAGACAGACGCTCCCAAAATTGATGCAAATCCTTACCAGCAACAGCTAAAGCACTAGAAGTTGGAATATACTCTAAGGCATTTACTGGCTCCTCCAAGACTGGATTGAGACTAAGTTCACTTGGTTGAGTACCAACTAAAGCAGTTTTTGCCAGTAACCCCTGAGGATTCAAAGAAAGAGCCACAGCCAGAGTCTCTGCACCCTGCAAGCTATCTCGTACTAGGGTTGGTTGATGGGAAATCCAAGCCGCTAAAGCGGGGATATTGACAAAGCTGAGACCAATTCTCGGTTCGGTGAGGGTTTGTAATGTTTGCTGGTAGACACTATCATTATCTAAACTGAGACTGGCTGCTTGGACATTATTGATGGCAGCTTTCAATACCTTGGGATGATTAGCAAACAAGACAAAGCGATCGCCTACTACGGCACTGGTTAAAGTTTCTGGTATATTACTGGGGTTACTACCTAAAAGAGATGCTGCTACTGCTCCTAAGGGACGGCGATAGATCAAGTTAACACCTTTGTACTGTTCAAAAGCAATATTTGCCATACCAGCAATCGCTTGCTTGGAATAGAACAGTTGCAGAAACTCCCGCGCTTTTTCTGCATCTTTGGTGGTAACGGCTAACAAGTACCCAGGTTGCAGATTATTTTCCGGGTTGCGGTCATAGTCTAGGGAAATTACCGCTAGAGTGATTTCATCCCCTAGCCAGGGTTGGATATCTCGCCGATAGTCTAAGTCAACACTGGCATTTTCCAGCAGACTTTTTTCCAGTTGGTTGAGTTGACCACGGGATTGCCGCCGATTCAAGGGTTTAGCTACTAGTTGCCGAAATTCCTCCAAACGATCCGGATTTACCAGCAGTGAGGTCATTACTGATGCCTGTTTCGGTACAAAAATAGCAGCAGCGGGTTTGGTTAGAGGCATTTCCCGCAGTAAATTCAGTGGACTCTGGGAAGTTAACCAGAAAAAGCCCCACCCAGCACTTAGCAGGAGTACAATAACGATGGCGACCAGGGTAGAAAAAAACAAGCGTAACTTCATGATGGATTCCGAAGGCGTTTGAAGGCAATTAAGGGAGAATTTATTCCAATTCCACGCTTAATTATAGGTTTGTTGTTTGTTATTTGTTGTTTGTTGTTTGTTGTTTGTTATTGGTTATTGGTCATTTGTACTAATGAATGGAGTACACTTGTTGGTGAAATCCCTTTATATAGGAACCGCCAAGGCGATTAGGACAAAGACAAGGGGCTTAAGCCCCTTGTTAACTAACTTGCCTTACTTGAGATATGTTTTAACCGCCCTGGTGACTGCTATATCACGTCCTCTTCCCAATTCTCCATTCTCAATTCTCAATTCTCAATTCTCAATTCTCCCTTCTCCATCCATCGCTGGAGGTGCTGAGGGTTCTGGGGAAGCTAGTCTTGTCGAAAAATTGGGGTGATTTATTTCTTGGAGTTCCCAATACGAGAGGCAAATATTAACTATGTCCTACCAACAAGAAAAGCAATTAGCAATTGCCGCAGTCACCGCTGCTGCTCAATTATGTGAGCAAGTACGACAGGAACAAGGTTCTTCCGCCATGAAAAAACCGGATCGTAGTCCTGTGACGGTTGCTGATTTTGGAGCCCAGGCAGTAATCTGTCAGGCACTGGCATCGGCTTTTCCTGAGGATCCGGTAGTGGCGGAGGAAGACTCTGCTTTTTTGCGATCGCCTGCTAATATCGAGCAGTTGTCCCTAGTTACGAACTATGTTCAGGCTCAGATACCAAGTGCTACTACTGAAGATGTTACCACTTGGATTGACCGGGGAAATGGAACAGTAGCGTCTCGATATTGGACTTTAGACCCGATTGATGGCACAAAAGGATATGTTCGAGGTGATCAATATGCGATCGCATTAGCACTAGTGGAAGAGGGGGAGTTGAAGTTGGGAATCATGGGTTGTCCGGCTTTACCGATTAATCTAACTCAACCGGATAGTGAAAAAGGGGTTATTTTTGTGGCAGTTAAGGGTCAAGGTACAACCATGATTTCCCTTAAGGGAGGTGAACCCCAATCAATTGCTCTCACTAACACCGATGAAGTTGCTTCCCGACGATTAATCGAGAGTGTGGAAGTAGAACATGGTAACGCAGCAGTGCAAAAAGCAGTTGTTCAAGATATTGGACTTATTCCCCCCTCCCTTCGGATCGATTCTATGGCCAAGTATGGTGTAGTGGCAAGGGGTGAAGCGGCTTTGTATATCCGTTTGCCTTTGCCTCTTGCCTCGGAGAAAAGGCAGAATATTTGGGATCATGCAGCAGGAACAATTGTGTTAGAAGAGGCTGGTGGCAGGGTAACGGATATGTATGGCAAGCCTTTAGACTTTTCTTGTGGTGCTAAGCTTTTCAATAATCAGGGTATTATCGCTAGTAATGGGGAGATTCATGAGACAGTGCTAGCGGCTGTAGCACAGAGGATTAAGGAGTGATGTCTGCATAAGTTCTTTGCTATCTTTGAGCATCCGTACTGAAAAACTGTAAGATTCCCAAGTAATTGCTCAAGTAAACACCCTTGCCTTTAGTCAGGAAAATGAGGCTCAGAGAGGAAAAACCAGTCAGCTTTCTTTGGAACCTCCTGCCTCTTTGTAATAGTATTGTCTTTTTATGCCAAATTAGGTATATTCTCTAGTGAGGTAAGTTAATGACAGACAAACTAATTTACTGGGTTGGCTCTTCTAGAGAAGAATTATCGAATTTTACCCAGGAAGCACGGCGCAAAGCTGGTTTCCAATTGAGAGCGATTCAAAGGGGTCAGCAACCTACAGATTTTAAGCCGATGACAATAATCGGTAAGGGAGTTGAAGAGATTCGCATTGAAGCGGAGGAAGCCTATAGGGTTTTCTATGTGGCTAGATTTGAAGAGGCAGTATATGTGCTTCATGCTTTTCAGAAAAAAACCCAGAAGACTTCAACGCAGAACATTGAACTAGGAAAGAAGCGTTATCAGGAAATGGTTCGGTTTAGACGCCAACAAAGGGAGACACAACAAAAATGACTGAGGAAAAAATGTTCAAAGTCGTGCCAGGAGAAGAGAATGTATTTGAAGACTTGGGATTTGAGGTAGAAGAAGCAATAAATCTTAAGGTAAGAGCTGATCTGATGTTAGATTTGCGCTCTTATATTCAGAAGCGAGGATGGACTCAAAAAGAGGCAGCAGAGCTTTTGGGAGAAACGCAACCAAGAATTAGTAATTTAATGAACGGAGAAATTAGTCGTTTCAGTGTGGATAAGTTAATTAATCTGCTAGGGAAAGTAGGGATGAATGTGAAGGTAGAAGTTGTTTCAAAGTGACATAATTTAGACTCAAACATTGCCACTGGAATTATTCAGCTATATGAAACACTGTTTACCTTATTTTAGCGTTACCACAGCAACCATTATACTTGTGGTAACCTCTTCTTTTTTACCCCTTACTCCCTGGAAGCCTCTGACTGTTCAAGCACAGACGGTTGAAGTCGAAAAAATTAGGGCACAGCAGCTGTTGCAGCAAGGGATTGAACAAGCTAAAAACAATCAACTAGAAGCGGCTTTGCAGTCTTTCCAAGAAGCAAGGGTAATTTACCAAGGGATTCAGGATTTTTCAGGGGAAGGGCAAGCTCTTAATTACCTCAGCCTCGTTTATTCTAGTTTAAAAGACTATACTAAAGCTATTGATTATCAGCAACAAGTTTTAGCGATCGCGAGGAGCCTGGAAGATCCGAATTTAGAATGGTCAGCTTTGAGTACTTTGGTTAGCTTTTTTACTCAGCTTGAAGATGAGCAAAAGATTATTGAATTTGCTCAACAAGGTTTAATTGTAGCACGGGAAAGTCAAAATAGTCAATGGAAATGGGCGGCTTTGAGTACTCTAGCCAGCACTTATAGTTCCCTAGAGAATTATGAAAAAGTTGTTGAATATGCCCAGCAAGGATTAGTTGTTGCTCAAGAAGTGCAAAATCCCAACTATGAAGTTTTAGCTTTGGTATTTTTGAGTGAAGCTCATAATTTACTGGGAGACTCTCAGAAGGCGCTGGAGTTAGGGCAAGAAGGTTTAGCGATCGCTAGGAAAATCAACAATAGTGAGTTAGAAGCCTGGACTCTGTTGGTATTAGGTAATGTTAACGTATCTTTGAGGAACTATTCCCAAGGAATTGATTTGGTTCAAAAGGGTTTAGTAATTGCCCAAGCTAGCTCCAACCGTAACCTCGAATCCAATGCTCTGTTTTATCTTGCTCTGATTCACTGGACTCAGGGAGATTATCAACAAGCTATTGATTACGGACAGCAGTCTTTAGCTATTTACCGAGAACTTGGAGACCACGACTCTGAGTTAATCGCACTGCACAATTTAAACACTAATTATATTTACCTGGGAGATTATCAAAAAGTCATTGAACTAACTCAGGAAGAGTTGGCACTGGCAAGGCAAGTCAAAAATTATGATTATGAAGGTATTGCTTTAGTTTACCTGGGTTTTGCCCATTTTGCCCAGGGAGATATTGCCAAAATACTGGAGTATGGACAGCAAGCTTTGGCGGTGGGGAAGGAGAAACAAAGTATTACTTCTGAGCATTTAGCTCTGATTGCTTTAAGCATTGGTTACAGTAATTCTGGAAATAACCAACAAGCTTTGGAATTGGCTCAAAATAGTTTAGCCATTGCGAGAAATCCTCAGCATCGTCATCAATTACTAGTGAATGCCGAAGAGCTTTCCTTGAATACCCTAGGTAGTCTTTATCGCAAAGTTGGACAACAAAAAGAGGCAATTACTGTCTACCAGGAAACCTTAGCCATTGACCAGCATCACTTCACGGCTCAAGTTGGTCTAGCGCGGAGCTATCGGGAGCTAAATTTGCCCCTAACGGCGATTACTTATTACAAACAAGCGATTAGTAATATTGAGCAAATTCGTGGTAATATTACTGGTCTTGACCGTCAGTTACAAGAGTCTTTTCTGCAAGCGATTTTGGTGGATGCTGACGGCAGCAAAAATACGGATATTTACCGGGAACTGGCAGATTTGTTACTCTCCCAAGGACGTATCCTGGAAGCACAACAGGTATTGGAACTCCTCAAAGCGGAAGAATTAAGGGAGTATACAAGAACTGGTGATCAGCGGCAAGATGTTTCCTTCACTGATACTGAATCCGCAATTATTCAAGAACACGGCACGTTAGTTGCTTTTGGACAAAAATTGGCGGATTGTCAGCGCCATAATTGCCCCCAAAAAGAGCAACTTATTGCCCAGCGTCAGGTGTTAACCGAGGAATTCAATCAAGCAGTGCGGACTATCGAAACTGAAATTCGCGATCGCCAAACTAAAGACTATAATTTTCTCAATCCCCGTAATGATTTTAACCGTAAAGCTCAGGAAATTATCAAAGCTCAACCAGGGACAGTACTTATTTATCCTTTGGTCCTTGCAGATAAGCTGTGGTTACTGATAGCATCGGAAGGGGGTGTAGTCAAAAAGTTTGAAGTAGAAGTAGGACAGCAGCAGTTGGGAGAAACGGTGTTACGGTTGCGCCAACTATTAGCTACTCCTAACTCTTCCTTGAGTGAAGTTAAAAAAACTAGTCAACAACTCTATAGTTGGCTAATTCAACCCCTGGAAGCAGAACTTCAAGGTAGCTCAGATATTCCTATTCAGCACTTAATCTTTGCTTTAGACCGGGTAACACGCTATATTCCGATGAGTGCTCTATTTGATGGTCAACAATACCTGATTGAGAACTATACTGTTTCCACAATTGTCTCTGCTGATACCACAAATACTACCGAACGACTACCAAATCAACCCCAAGCTGTTTCTGTGTTAGCTTTAGGTCTCTCAGATGCAGTTGCGGGTTTCAATCCTCTGAAAAATGTCCCTGAAGAAATCGATGCTATCGTACAAAGGGATAGTCAAGACTCCAAAGGAGTGTACCCAGGACTAGAATTTCTCAATCAGGATTTTAATTTGGATGCGCTGCAAAATAATCTTTATGGTCGTCAGATTCTCCACGTTGCTACCCACGGTGAATTCGTGCCAGGGAGTTTTGATGACTCCTATTTGTTATTGGGGACGGGTGAGAAGTTAGCTATTCCCGAAATTGAGAATTTGAATGATTTAACGGATGTTCATTTAGTCGTTTTGAGTGCTTGTGAAACGGCTTTAGGTGAACCGGGACAAGATGGGGTAGAAATTGCTGGCATTAGTCACTATTTTTTAGCCAGAGGTGCGGAATCGGTTCTGGCTTCTCTCTGGCAAGTTAATGATGCTAGTACAAGTTTACTGATGCAGCAATTTTACAATAGTCTGGTCACAGGAACCAAAGCTGAAGCCTTACGCCAAGCACAGTTACAACTTTTGCAAAGTGAAGCAGTAGTAACAACGGACGAGGAACGGGCAACTATTGGGGTAGAATCTCCAGATAAGCCACTCTCCCAAAGGAATCTTAACTCCAAGTTTTCTCACCCTTATTATTGGGCATCGTTTATTATGATTGGAAATTCGCTTTAGTATAGCGCTACGCACTAGGCAACAGGCAAAAGTAAGTCATAATTGGGTTTGGTTTGACCTCAAAGCACTGCTAGATCAAGTATTCTATACAAAGCGATCGCGCCTTACCCCATATCAATCTAAAATAGGCTACAGGGGTTCGGGCGAAGCATTTGGATTTGTATATGCTGGGTCTATATGCTTAAATTGTCGCCTAAATGCTTCGTCCCTACTCTTCACAAAGCATCGTTCCCTTCAGATTTGCTCCTTGAAGATTAGTCTCTTGAAGATTCGTATCTTGAAGATTGGCTTCTTGAAGATTAGCTCCTTGAAAATTTGCCCACTGAAGATTGGCTTCTTGAAGATTGGCTCCTTGAAGATTGACCCCTTGAAGATTTGCCCATTGAAGATCCGCCCCTTGAAGATTGGCTTCTTGAAGATTGGCTCCTTGAAGCTTTGCCCATTGAAGATCCGCCCCTTGAAGATTGGTCTCTTGAAGCTTTGCCCATTGAAGATTGGCCTCTCCAAGGTTCACATTTTGAAGACTGGCCTCTTGAAGATTTGCCTCTTGAAGGTTCACATCTTGAAGGTTAGCATCTTGAAGATTAACTCCTTGAAGATCCACTCCTTTAAGATACGCCTTTTGAAAATTTGTCCCTTGAAGATTCACTCCCTGAAGATTCACCCATTGAAGATTAGTCTCTTGAAGATTAGCTCCTTGAAGATTAGCCCCTCGAAGATAAACTCCTCGAAGACAAACTCCTCGAAGATATGCCCATTGAAGGTTGCTATGAGCAAAATTTGCCTGGTAAAAATCCCTGATATCTAAAATACAGCCCTGCAAATTGAGAAAGCTAAGACAGTCAAAAGCAAGTACATTCTTGTTTCCTATCCTCTGCCCTTGCAGCCTAGATATCCATGTATCAAAAGCATCAGCAGAAGGCCATTTAATTACTGAAGTTTCCCTCGTCACTCTTGCACAAGCATTTAATACAACTAACAAAGCTTCTTCTGCATTCCCTGCTTGTCGCATTTCTTCGTGAAAATTAGGTCTAGGTGTCAAACGTTCCATTGGCATACCATGATTTAGCATAAATTCAATCAGACGACACAATGTCTTCTGCCAATTACCAACATTCGAAGGATTCTGCAAACCGATTTCATCGCAGATAAAGCGAAACAGATATTTATCCATTGCAGAAGCACCGCAGAGGTTTGCCCAAGTTACTAACGCCTCACTCTCATCACAACCCTTACGAAAGTTGTTCTGGCGTTCTTCTAAATCTTCGTGAATGAGCTTGATGCCTAACACAATGCGTCTGGCTGTCAGATACTCGCCAAAGCTCTTATGAGTAAACTCAAAGGTTTTCTCATTTGCCCTAACACCGTCACTTTCTCGAAAATAAAAGGCAGTTAGCAGACGTGTGACACTGGCTTTTGAGTCTTCATTGAAACTTGCTTGAAAGCGATTCAAAATTCCCCTGAGACCACTATTGTCACAGTGGCGCTCAATTTCTCCCACAGTGGTTGTTCTACCATCTCCATGCCAGCAAGCTAGGGCAATTTCCTCCAGAATACCGATAAATTCCTCTTTCTTAATACCCTCAGTTGGACGATAGCTGTGCTTTTCATACCCTCGCTCGTAAACTGCCTCTAGTAAATCCTCATAAATTTGATTGAGGTTAGTGTCTTCTGAGAATTGCAACTTATTCCGCTCAATACTGAGAGCCACCAGATAATTAAGCAACGGTTGAGCCGTAATCTCTAAGAGATTATTCCTGTCTAGTTCCGGTGGCAACCCAGTGTAATCTTTACCTTTAGCCTTACCATAAGATTGCCACCACAGCTGCCTTTGATCCTGCTCCAGCAATTTTTGCTTGTCAATATAGCCTTTGCTCTCCTCTTCTGTCAGAAAATAGGGTAAAAGATACAGCAGTTGCTGGAGTTGGCGAAACTTGCTACGGTTGGCTTGTACTACCACTTCTCGCCCACTGATTAAAACTTGTAAGCGAGTTTTATGCTGATTAAATTGATTAACTTTAAGCCTGACTTCTTCGATAAACTCCCTAGCGGCTTCTGCTGCAATCTTTCCCTGCATCGATAACTCGTCTAAGCCGTCAAAAATAATCAGTAACCTGGGCTCACCATCACTTCTATCCAGTGGGTTATGAGGCAAGAAATCTTCAACTTGGACAAACTCCCACACTGCTCTCACCAAGTCATCCGAGAGTTTAAACAGATGCAGAGGGATAAATAAAACTGGAATCTCGCCTTTTTCTGCCTGTTGTGCGGCAAAGATTTTGCTAAAAGAAGATTTACCACTCCCTGGCCCTCCACTAATCAAACGAATAGCATCATCAGATTTAGCTTCCTGCAACCAAGTTTCCAATTCCTTGTTTAAATCAACAACAACTCGCTCCTGGTTTTTCTCTTCAACGATGCCTCTTTCTAACCTTTGCTCCAGCTGAGACTCAACCTCCCGTTCATAATAAGCTCTTAAGGGCACATAAACCTGTTTCAAGCTAAAGGCTTCCAAAAACATCGGTTCTTCCACCCGTTTTTGCAGCCATGCTCGATAACGCAGCCACCCCTGCTCTCGTTTAGTCGCTTGAGTGAAAGGTGTATCCAGTACCTCCTTCAGGACAAGATAATCTTGAGAATGCTTGACCCACTGCTCATTAAGGGCAAAAACAAAGTAAGTTGGTAAGCGATCGCTAATTTTTTGTGCCTCAACCGGTTTTTCCACCAACTCTTCCAACCACTGTAGAAAACCAGTCTTAGCTTCCTGCACAATCGGCAACTGCTGAGGCCGCAAGAAAAAGTCTTGGTTAATAACTAACTCACCATGTCCTAAGGAATTATTGAGCTGTTGATACAATACCTTAAGATTATCTGGCTGTTTAACCAACAACTCCCGATTTTCCCTCAACAAATCCTGCATTGCCTGCATCAGAGAGCGCACAATTAGTAAACCAGCAATTTCTCCCGGCCCTGTCTTTAATCCCAGAGCATCTAAAACCTCTACTCCACTTTTCGCCAACTCATCCCACTTGAGGAATGTCCCATTGATTGTCGCCTTTCCCAGGGAAATAAACAAAGATTTCGGGTTAACCTTAATATCCTTACGCAATAAGGAAACAGGTTTATCGACTTGAATTCCAGGCTCCCCAGACATATTTGTTAGGTATTAGGTGGTAGTTTGTTTGTGGAATAGGCTGACCGCCTGTCTTTAGGTGTTAGATCTAGAATATACTCCCGTGGAACAGGCTTCTAGCCTGTCCTATGATTGCCACCAATGAGATATAGCAAAAGGCCACAGGCAACAGTCAGTAATAACTAGAGAGTGGAGGGTTTAGGAATGTCCTAACTATAGCGCGTAGTACTATATCGACAGAGAGGTTTATATATAAGCGCACACCTTTCCTATTATAAAAAAAATACTACCAAAAAATAATCGTAAAAGCAACTAACGCGACACAACTAAAAATATAAGTTAGGTGGAACATTCCTGTAGTGCGTTCGCGTAGCGTGCGCGTAGCGCAAACATCTTGCTCGCTTTTAATACACCTAAGCACGAGGGAGACCCAACTCTCTTAGGGGACTGTGTTGAGTCTCGTTGCCTCCTGACTTGGTGTTTCTTAGCAATTAGCCATTAGCAATTAGCCATTATCTATTCTCAATTCCGGCGCTTCTGCTGGCAGAGAAAAGAGTAAACTGAAATCAGCCTGACGTTGCTTTAGCGGTTCTTCCGTGCGCTTCCACAAAGTTTCATAGAAGAAAAAAGACACACCAGCAAATCCTCGGCGACGTACTGCTCCCACTTGCTGCCGAATTTGTGAGCTAGAAACAAACTTGTTTTTTAAACCAGTCAAAATGCCTACACTAACAGGAATACGACTGTGGGCTAATTGCAATTCTGGTTTTTCCAATTCTGAGATAAAGCTCTTAAAACTGTCTCGATAAATCTGTACAATCAGCTCATCTACCAAACCAAGCTGTACCCAATTTGACCAATCAGCGAGAAAGAATTGGTAAGAAAAACGCTGAGGATTAGGAGAGACGGAAATGAGCACTTCTTCTTTGCGGTCTTTAACTGCCCCTACCAGTTGCTGGAGGAAATCAGTCATTTTGTTTGCTCGCCAGCTAAGCCATTCCGGATCTTTCGAGTCAGTAGAGGGTAATTGTCCTTGGTGTTCTTGTTGATATAACCCAACAGTAAAATCATCGTAACCCAAATCCGATGGTAAGCCGAAATGGTCATCTAATTGGATACCATCAACATCATAGTTGCTGACAATCTCAATAATTAAATCCTGAATAAACTGTTGCACCTCTGGCATAAAGGGATTGAGCCAGACTCGTTCATGGGTACCTTCTTGCTTAGTTTTGACTCCTTCTGCATTTTGAGTGAGCCAATCAGGGTGGCGTTTTGCTAACTCAGAATCAGAGGGAGCCATAAAACCAAACTCAAACCAAGGAATGACTCTCATACCTTGTTGATGTCCTTCTTCGACAATTTCTTGGAGGACATCTCGCCCTTGTAATCCCAATTCTGGCTCAAAAGGTTCCTCTAAAGGTGTAGCAATTCTGGCTAATTCACCAATCTCTTTTTCGGCAATCTTACTGGGGTAGAGGGTATAACCCCAGTTCCAAACAGTAGGGTAGATAGTGTTAAAATGTAATTGCTTCAGAAGTCGTAGGGCAGTGGTGGTGTTTTGGGAAGAAAACAGCACATCACTATCAATATTCGTCAACCAGACTCCCCGTAGTTCGGGGTTATTGGCTGAGGGAATCTTCCCATGGGCTAAGTCCTGAGTTGGTGCTGACCGAGGAGTGAGCGAAATATGAGGTGGGATTTCTATTCTCCGCGTCCCCACGTCTCCGCGTCTCCGCGTCTGCTGACTCGCTTCCCCACTCATAATCTGCTGCTGTGGCAATTGTTCGATGTTAGATTGCCTTCCACCTTCTGTAACATGATTAAACTGCGCTTGAGGATAAGCAGTCGCTGGCTCCCACACTGCTATGGTTATGCCTAAGACGAATAAGAAAAGTAACCCAGTGGGATGTCCAAAACTGCGCTTTAGAGAAAAACCTACTTTCATTGGGACTGTCTTCCTCCCAAAGAGTGACCCAGGAAGAATTTTCCTTCTGCCTTTTTGCACTAGCTGATTTACCCAGATTGCGGTCAAGTTTTGGAGAAACCTTTTCATAGATAATGACTCAACAGAAATGACTAACAAACACAACTAAGGTAACAGGACGTAGATCTTTTCCCAGTACAGAAGCAGTCTAAAGTAGCGTGAGTAAGGTTTTTGGTTCAACCACTCAACTAGATCAGCTAGCTAAGTAAAAATACTGATATAAGCTTACAGCTTGTTATACCTCGCCCTAAACTCCCTTCATCAGCTAGTTTCAGACAATTAACGAGGAAGCTTAACTCGATCTCCCAGGGACATTTGTTTATATTTCATGACATTTATCAAGTGATCACACCAAGCCATAAATTCAGTATTCTGACTGATTGTACAGTTTTGAGTGTTGCGATATGGTTAACTCTGTTCTCTATGAACAAAGTTTCAGTATGCTATTTTTTATACTCTTGCTGAAACAACTTCAGCATTACTGACCACAATATACAGTATGCTAGGTTCTAGGTTAGTGTACCTCAGTAAAACTACTGGATACTTCATTTCAGAAAGTATTGGCACTCGTCATAAGCCGCTAGCTCTTTTAAGCACTGATTGCATATTTATGCCAATGTGTCAATATATTTAAGTTTTGTTACAAGTATACGGATTTCTGGACACCTAGGCTGTGGTTTTCCATTAACTAGCGTCGAGCAATCTTCGGCTCTGACAACATCTAGGACAACAGCAAACTGAAATATTAAAATATAATTTCATTTTGTGTGTTTCCAGAAGATATAATGCTAACTTGTGTGTTCCTATGATTAAACACCATGACCCAGAAGATGTCGCCGCGAGTAACCAAGAGTCCCTCGGTAGGCTACTCAGAGCAATTACTTTGTCTGAGGGTCAGTTTTCACTGATCTTAGTGTGCAGTACCCGTCTGCCTTTACGACGGAAAATACTGAAGCAACTGATAGAACGATCCTCAGTATCCATCCAGGAAATAACCCTCCATCCATCGGTCAACACTCTTTTCTCAACTATAGAAACAGCGGTTGAAGGCTCATCTCCCCTAGCCTTGATCGTCTCTGGTCTAGAATCGGTGGTTGCGATTGATGAGTTATTAAGTTCGACGAACCTGGTGCGGGATGAGTTTCGCAAGCAATTCCCCTTCCCTCTCGTGTTGGTGATCAATGACGAAATTTTACAGAAACTAATCCGACTAGCACCTGATTTTAAGAGTTGGTCAGCAAATCCGATTCGATTTCAATTTCCAGAAAATCATCGTTGTCCTGAGAATAGAGCCATCACCGCTTAGTGGCTTGTGGGGAGTGTGGGAAGCTGAGGAAGCTGGGTAAACATCTATAGCAACGAGCGCTGGTGTGTTTACAGATTGACTGTGGTGAATAATTCACAAATACCTTGATTTAACAGTACTTTCTACCTCCCTAACACCTAAAACCTAATACCTCACACCTGCGCGAAGCGCTATCACTCATCAGTCATTCCTATTGAACAGATTGATACAGGCACTGAAGTTTGTTCCACAGCTAATTTTTTACTTTATTAAGTTAATTAAAATAGGGCAGTTTAAATACCCGTTAGCTGACAAATAATCCTGTTCTCTTACTTACCACTAAAAGTAGATTAAATATAATACTGAGTACTCTATACTGCCAGGAATTATTAACAATCTCAGGTCATGCCGGATGAATCCTCGATTTATAGCAGTTATCGCATCTGTGAGGTACATCTTCCGTTCCCTATTCCCCATTCCCTATGCCCAAAAACCAATAGGGTATGTACCATCACTCAATGAGAAACCCTATATTCTCTCATTGCTTGTCAGTTACCTCCTGTTGAAAGTTACTGCTCTACCGGTCAATGGTCAAATCGTTCCTGATCTGACTTTGCCTAACCCATCGGATGTCAGACTCAATGGCAACACCTTTGAGATTAATGGTGGCACAACTGCGGGAGCTAATCTTTTCCACAGCTTCAGCGATTTTTCAGTATCCACCGGCACTGAAGCTTGGTTCAATAATTCTCTCGTCATAGACAATATTATTAGCCGCGTCACCGGGGGACAAATTTCCAACATTGATGGGTTGATTCGTGGCAATGGGGGAGCTAATCTGTTCCTCATTAATCCCAATGGGATAATCTTTGGCAAGAATGCTAGCTTGGATATTGGTGGTTCATTTTTCGGCAGTAGTGCTGAGAGTATTCACTTTGACGATGGCAGTATCTTTAGTGCTACTGAACCGACAGCAACACCTCTATTAACTATTAGTACTCCCATCGGTTTGCAGTTAGGTCAAAATCCCGGAGCAATTCAGGTAAACGGCGGGGGTCATAGTTTGACTGCTCCTAGTATATTCTTACCAATTAATCGAAGTTTCAACAATTCTGGTTTGCAGGTAAAACCGGGAAATACCCTAGCTTTAGTTGGAGGTGAGCTAACTTTAGCAGGGGGTATCTTAACAGCAGAAGGAGGAAGAATTGAGCTAGGTGGTGTTAGCCAAGGTTTAGTCAGCCTTACTCCTCCTTCGGGAACCATAGATAGGTGGACTTTAGGATATGAAGAGGTACAAAACTTTGAGGATATCCAGTTACTCTCCCAAGCCTTAGTGGATGGGAGTGGTATAAGTAGTGGTTCGATACAGGTACAAGGAAAAAATATCCAACTACTTGATGGTTCGATCATTTTGATTCAAAACCAAGGATTGCAACCAGCGGGAAGCATCAAGGTTAATGCCTCAGAATTGCTAGAAATGAGTGGAACCAACCCCAGCGGGGATATTTCTAGTAGCCTGCAAAGTGAAGTGGTAGGATTTGGTCCAGGTGGGGACATTAAAGTATCAACCCAGCAGTTACTAATTCAGGATGGGGGATTAATTGTTACTAGAGTTTTCAGTAATGCCCCTGGAGGCAGTATACAAGTAAACGCTTCTGAGTCTGCTCAATTTATTGGTTTTGCTAATGCTGGTACTCGTGCTGTTTCCAGTGGCATTGGTGCTACGACTCTCAGCGCTGGAGATGCGGGAGATGTGGTAGTTTCTACAGGTAAGTTAACTCTGTTGGATGGAGCAAATATTTCCTCTTCCACCTTTGGCACTGGTGCTGGGGGAGATGTAACCGTCAACGCCTCTGAATCGGTAGAAATTATTGGTATCATACCAATCGTGCTGCAACCAAGCATTTTGTCGGCAACCACCCTCAATCAAGGAAATGCTGGTAGCTTAACGGTTAATACCTCAAGATTGGTAGTCCGGGATGGAGCAAGGATTGATTCCTCTACCCTAGCAACTGGTGCCGCTGGACGTATTAATATCCATGCTTCGGAGTCGGTAGAAGTTAGTGGTACAGTACCAGGTGCTCTCAATCCCTCTGTAATTATCTCTTCTGCTAATATTGTCGATGCCATTTTTCAACAATTGTTTAGACTACCTCCGGTACCGACGGGAAATTCTGGAAATGTGACGATTAAAACAGGAATATTGAAGGTTACAGATGGGGGTTTAGTCAGTGTTAGGCATGATGGCAGAGGTGATGCTGGAATATTGAAAATTAATGCTAACTCAATTTTGCTAGATACAGGAGCAATCGCGGCTAGTAGTTTATTAGGTCAAGGGGGAGACCTCCAGCTGCACATCGAAGAAGCTTTAATCTTACGTAACCAAAGCGAAATTTCTACTAGAGCTGGTACTCAAGATACTGGTGGGGGAGATGGTGGTAATATTACTATTGGCTCACCGGTATTAGCTCTCGTAGAAGGGAGTAATATCAATGCTAATGCTTTTGGGGGTAACGGAGGCAAAATCCAAATCATTATCCAAGGGTTATTTGTTTCCCCTGATAGCTCTATTACTGCTAGTTCTCAGCTAGGAATTGATGGAGAAGTAATCATCAATAATCCGGATGTTGACCCTAGTTCTGGTTTAGTAGACTTACCGACACAATTAACTGAATCTAACAACCAAATTATAGCCGGTTGTCCTGCGGATCAGGGAAATGTATTTGTGGTTACAGGACAAGGTGGTTTACCCGCTAATCCCACTCAACCTCTGCAAAATCAATTAGCTTGGCAAGATTTGCGGTTTCTGTCGAACCCAGAAAATGATTCTCCTCCTCTAGTTGGGTGGGAAGGTTTAACTACGATACAACAGGAACATTCTTCTTCAGGAGTTGCTAATCAACGACCTTCGATAATTGAGGCAACAGGCTGGATTGTTAATAAGTCAGGTCAATTAGAGTTAGTAGCTCAGATACCTGACTATTCTACTAATGATTCCTGGTATCAATCTGCTCAATGTGGTGGATCCCCCTCAATCCCCCTTGACAAGGGGGACTTTAATCTAATAAACAAAATCAGCATTGCACTGGTAGGGGCGGGTTTAGGGTCACCGTTAACCAATCTAGGGACAATTGAACTACAAAACCCGCCCAAGGGATAATCTAGACATATAGAATTGGAAATTGGTTGTATTAATCGGGGAACGGTGTTGGGCGGGTTTTGATTCTAATATTCAGTTAACATGGTCTAAGTTGTCCCTAAACCCGCCCCTACAGATATACACTTAATTTTATTCCTCATTATCAATAAGAATGGGATTGTCTATGGCACTAAGGACGCGATCGCATTAATCTTTTGTTGGAATAGCGATCGCACTGGTAGGGGCGGGTTTAGGGTCACCGTTAACCAATCTAGGGACAATTGAACTACAAAACCCGCCCAAGGAATAATCTGGACATATAGAATTGGAAATTGGTTGTATTAATCGGGGAACGGTGTTGGGCGGGTTTTGATTTCAAGATTCAGGTCAAATGGTCTAAGTTGTCCCTAAACCCGCCCCTACAGATATACACTTAATTTTATTCACCATTATCAATAAGAATGGGATTGTCTATCGCAATAGGGAAGCGATCGCATTAATCTTTTGTTTGAATAGCGATCGCAACAGATAAATTAACCTTGGCTAATCTCCTCAACCCCATATCCAAAATTCACCCAACCTACAACTCTCCTAACCTAAATTTGGATTATTATTCCATAAAGTCCACAATTCTTCTGGCACATTAACGGCTGTCTCCCAACCTAGGATATTCTCCCATTGCGTATACTCATTCCAGATAATTCCTGTGAAGTCTGTGTCCCTAAGACAGGCGTTGCTAAAGTTTGCGAAACTAAGGTTTGCACAATTAAGATCTGCGCAACTAAGGTCTGAACCACTAAAGTTTGCACGAGTAAGGTTTGTTTCAATGAAGTCTGCATCCCTTAGGTCTGTGCCAATAAGTTTTGCGTAACTAAGATCTGCAAACCTTAGGTCTGTGTTCCTAAGGTTTGCGCCACTAAAGTCTGCGCCACTAAGGTCTGTGTCTCTAAGGTTTGCACCACTAAAGTCTGCGCCACTAAGGTCTGTGTCTCTAAGGTTTGCGCCACTAAAGTCTGCGCCACTAAGGTCTGTGTCTCTAAGGTTTGCACCACTTAGGTCTGCAACACTAAGTTTTGCATCACTAAGGTCTGTGCCACTAAGGTTTGCAACACTAAGTTTTGCATCACTAAGGTCTGTGCCACTAAGGTTTGCACCACTAAGGTTTGCG
The DNA here is from genome assembly GCA_010672925.1 of Symploca sp. SIO1C2. GTDB lineage: Bacteria > Cyanobacteriota > Cyanobacteriia > Cyanobacteriales > Coleofasciculaceae > Caldora. Next base: position 78,741 of record JAAHFP010000020.1, read on the forward strand.
CCACTAAGATCTATGTTTCTAAGGTTTGCATCACTAAGGTCTGCACCACTAAGGTTTGCGCCAATCAGTTTTATGTGACTAAGGTTTGCACCAATCAGTTTTATGTGACTCAAAAATTCCCCAATTTTCCTTAAGAAGCCATCAATACCTATACAATCGCTGTAGCTGATAATATGAAGCAATCGAGTTTTATCAAAACCTTCTGTACCGTATTCACCACAAGGGTAAAAGATGATTTTATCCTTAAGCTCATTTCTTGATAGAGCATAACGATGCAACTCTAAGAGTAAAATCATCACATTCAGTCCCGTATAGACATCCACCTGCCGCTGACCTAACTGAATTCCTTGTTTTTGTAATTGCCTGGTCTTTTTCTGAGCTAAGGTTTCCTCTGCTAGATCAATAAATTCCCCCTCACACCAACGAAGATAAAAATCTTCCAAGCGCTGAAACAATTTAACTGGGCGAAACTCACTCTCCGTTGCTCCCTCTGGGATAGCTGTTAGCAATGCCATCAGGTATTCCACAATTTCTGGTGTTAAACCCCCATAACCCAGCAAGTCATAGATTTCCCAATGCAATTGCTCCTCTGGCAGGTTAAAGCCTCGCCCTCTTCTTCCGGGCTCTGTCCAGTTTTCCAGGCTCTCTTTCAACCGTTCAGCACAGAGAAATTCACCAAAACTTTTATGAGCAAACTCTACTGCTCCTTCCTTACCCCCAGTTGCAGCTTGGAGATAAAAAGCAGCTAAGGCATTTCTCAGGGGATTGTCCTTGAGGTTTTCCCTAGCTTCTTCCAGTAACTCTTTAACTGTATTATCCCCCTTCAACCGTGTTTCAATCATTCTGACGGAAGCACATTCTCCTCCTGACTGCACCACGCACAAACCAGCTTCTGTAAGAATCCGCCGCAAATCTTCTGTATCTTGTTCCGTTAGTTCCCGATTGAGCCATTGGGGACGTTGTTTTGTCAGTACCCAATCTAAGGTTCTTTGATAAATCAGGATTTTTGCTGTTGTGCTATCAGCACCCTTAAATATGCCAACAATACTTTCCCCTTGTAAGGATCCAGAAGAAGTACCTGTATTTACCTTCTGCCCTCTGCCCTCTGCCTTCTGCCTTCTCTTAAATTCATCATCCCGATGCATGGCTGCCAACAGGTAAAGTAACAGAGGTTCCTGGGCTAATTCCCGCACTCGTTGAGGACAATGTTTATCTTGTAAAAACTGTTCAAAAGCTCTAGTTTTATCCGTACCAACCTGTACTTCCCACTTGCTCAACCACTGTTGCTGGAGTTCCTCATCCATCAGTTGGATTTCCACTCTTTCCAAGTTCGGTGGCATCAACCGTTCAATACTCTGTAACGCTAAACTTCTGCCGGTAATCAAAACCCGATGTCCCATTTCTGGACTCTGTTGACAATCCCGTTGAAATTGACCAACTTGCAGAAGAAACTCTTTTAATCCCTCGCTGCTTCTTCGTTCCATTAACAACTCATCAAAACCATCCAGCAGAAACAAAAACCGGGTATTGCGGTCGTATAACCAGCGATTATCACGAGCAAAATTGGCTTTAACCGCAGCTTGTAGCGTGGCTTCAAAATTCTTTTCAAAAGTTCTGATATCCCGCAAGCGAATTAACACCGGTGTCCAAACCGGATGTAATTGCTGCCGTACCCAATCGGCAAACATCCGACAAAAAACACTCTTGCCTCTGCCTGGTCCCCCTTGAATAAACATCACCCTATCTTGTTTTTGGGATTCATTGAGCATAGCCTTTGCCCAAGTCTCTAACCCTAATACTTCTACTTGTTGCGCAACATCACCATTGTCATCAGCTGGTTTTACCTTGAGGGGTACATAAATATCCTGGAAGGTAAACTCTTCAGCAAAGACTTTTTCTAAAGGTTTGGTAGCAATTTGCTCCTCTAAGTAACTATCCAGACTCTGGTATTTTTCTAATAACTCCCTACCACCAGTACGATACAGTTCTGCTAACGGTTCGACTTGAGCTGCCTGACTAGCGATCGCTTGATTAATATATCGAGTTGTATTCCAGGCTATCCGTTGGGTTAAGATGTTTGCTTTGCTAGCACCGACTCCTGCATCTTGGAGTCGAGTCATCAGTATTTGGTTAAAATTCTCAGCTAACTGAGACTCATGGAAGCAGACAACAGCTTTCTTTGCTTGTTCCTCATCTAGTTGCCACTCTCCTAGCTTAACAATCTGCTTTTCTACAGGTGCAGAAGCCGGTGTTTGACTAATTTGCTCTAACCAAACCCGATTTTCCGGTAAACTCAACAAAGCTTGTAAGCTTTCCAAATAAGCTCCCTGACTTACCAGCGCCGTACATTGCGCCAAGGTTAGCTCCTGTTGCGACTTTTCCAAGTACAATTTGAGGAAACCCGTTGCGCTCGAGACAAACGGTAATCCTGCCCCCACCACCTGAACCAAGGGTAAGTTTAACACATCCAAAAGAGTAGAAATTCTGCCTACTAAAGGTGCTAACTGCTCAACATTTGAACCTTGCTCCTTCAGGGCTTTTGCCAATTCCAAAACCGCCTTAGCTGAATCAACCCCATCTTTGAGAGTTTCTGCTGAAAACAAGTCGCCAATATCAGTATTTAAGAACTTCCACAGTCTCTTGAGAGGTTCCGCCATTTTTAATTCTCAATTTCACCTTTTCCCAACTTAACTTAAGGAATTGTTGATGGTTTAAAAGTCCAAGAGTAAAAAAATCTATAGCGCTTCGCGCAGGTGTTAGGTATTAGGTGTTAGGTGTTAGGGAGGTCGAAAGTACTGTTAAATCAAAGTATTTGTGATTATTCACCTCTATCAATCTGTAAACACACGAGTGCTCTTTGCTATATATCTTCTCTCCCCAATTCGACCTTCGACCTTCGACCTTCGACCTTCGACTTTCCCTACCACCTACCACCTAATTGTAGTAAAGTTAAATTTTATGAAGTTATAAGCAACATCTATGTATATTGTCCAAGTTGCCTCTGAATGCGCTCCTGTAATCAAAGCTGGAGGTTTAGGAGATGTAGTTTACGGACTCAGCAGAGGACTAGAGGTTCAGGGTCATTGTGTAGAGATTATCCTACCGAAATACGATTGTATGCGCTATGACCATATCTGGGGACTTCACGACGCCTATCGTGAGTTGTGGGTGCCTTGGTATGGTGGAGCTATCCACTGTTCCGTTTACTGCGGCTGGGTACATGGGCAAGTTTGCTTCTTTATCGAACCCCACTCCCAGGATAACTTCTTCAACCGGGGGTGTTATTACGGATGCAACGATGACAATATGCGCTTTGCCTTCTTCAGTAAAGCAGCATTAGAATTCCTACTCCAAAGCAACAAACGCCCCGATGTCATCCACTGCCATGACTGGCAAACTGGCTTAGTCCCGGTCATGCTCTTCGAGATGTATAAGTACCATGGCATGGAGCATCAGAGGGTCTGCTACACTATTCACAACTTTAAGCACCAAGGGATTGGCGGCACTGAAACCCTCTGGGCAACTGGTTTAAATCAAGAGTCTTACTACTTCCACTACGATCGCTTACAAGATAACTTCAATCCTTTTGCCATAAACTATATGAAGGGTGGGATTGTTTACTCCAATTATGTCAATACAGTTTCTCCTCACCACGCCTGGGAAGCTCACCATACAGATATTGGCTGTGGGTTAGGGCATACTTTACATCTCACCCAGGACAAATTTGCCGGGATTCTCAATGGCATTGATTACAAAATGTGGAATCCAGAGTTAGACAGTTACATTCCCTATCACTATGCCAAGGATAACTTAGCAGACAAGACCTTAAACAAAAAAGCCCTACGGGAGAGGCTTCTAATGCAGCAAGCCGATAAACCCCTCATCGCTTTTATCGGTAGGTTAGATGCTCAAAAAGGTGTTCATTTAGTTCACCATGCCCTCTATTATGCCCTAAGCAGGGAAGCACAGTTTGTACTCTTAGGATCAGCAACAGAACCAGGAATCAATTCCCGCTTCTGGCATGAGAAAAACTACTTAAACAATCACCCTGACTGCCATTTAGAACTAGGCTTTAACGAAGAATTAGCCCACCTAATTTATGCAGGAGCAGATATGATTGTCGTTCCGAGTAACTATGAACCTTGTGGGCTGACTCAAATGATTGGCTTACAGTATGGCACTGTACCTATTGTACGGGCAGTTGGTGGGTTAGTAAATACCGTATTTGACCGAGATTATGAGCAAACTAAGCATCCTGAAGAACGGAATGGTTATGTGTTCCATCAAACAGATAATTATGCTCTTGAGTCGGCAATGAATCGAGCCATTCAATTATGGTATCAAGAACCTGAAGAGTTCAGTAAACTAGTTATTCAAGGTATGGAGTATGACTACTCCTGGAATCATCCAGTTGAGGAATATTTAGGGGTTTATGACCGTATTCGCCACAAGTGATGTTTAGGTGGTAGGTGGTAGGTAGTAAGTAGGTGGTTGCAACGGGCTTTGGAGACGAATGCAGATTTAAAAATAGCGATCGCAATATCTTTAAATAGCTCCTGTGAGGGGAATTGTTCGTTATCCGCAAGGTTATCGCTAGGGCGGGTTTTGATTGAGAGGTTATCGTTTAAGGTGTTAAGGTATTCCTCAACCCGCCCCTACAAATACACGGAATTTTTTGGGGATTATTATCGATATAATGCGATATCGCAGCGGGACGGAGTCCGGCAAATTTTAAATTTTGAATTCCCCACAGCGGTACTAGGCACATTTCCCCTGTTCTTGTACATTGAATGAAGTTAAACTGGGCTTTTCGAGGAACAAAGAGCTGTGCAATGTCCCAAATGTAAGACGGTAAACTTAGAGGAAGGCATCCTCGACCAAAAAGTGAGTGTGAAGTACTGCCAAGAGTGTAAAGGCTTTTGGATTCCTGCTGATGAATACGAAACCTGGCAGGCTGAACAACCCAATCATCCAGTCACCCCAGATTTACTCTCCAGCAAACTCAATGTGGATTTTGTACAGTCTCCCTATGATACTAAAGCAGCTCTATGTCCAGAGTGCCGACGTTATCTATCCCGTGCTAAAGTCAACCTCAAAACACCCTTCTATGTAGAGCGGTGTCAACAATGTCGAGGAATTTGGTGTGATCACGGTGAATGGGAAGTTCTCAAACAGTTGGGATTGCACACTACAATTGAACAATTATTTTCCCATGAGTGGCAAACACAAATGCGATCGCAACAATCTTTAGACCAAGAGCGTCAAGCAACCATCAAAAAGTTAGGACCATCACTAGCTCAACGACTATTTGAGCTGACTGAGGAACTCGAACAACACCCCAATGGCGATTTTGGCGTAGCCTATATGATGCGACGAATTGCAGTTAATCTGCAATCTCCTAATGATTGAATAATTGAACTAAGTAGGTTTGGTATGAAAAACTGAACTATGTTAAGAAAAGTAAACACAGGTCAGACTCTTACCAATGACAAAAGACAAAGGACAAATGACGATCTTCACTAGCTAGCTATAATTATCCAAACCTACTTACCATAACCAATGACTGAATCCCTATTTTGTGTAGAAAACTTGCGGGTTGCCTATTCTAGTAGCCAGTTAGGGAAAAAGCTCAGCTGGGCGGTAAATGATGTTTCTTTCACCTTGGATGCTGGGGAGCGCTTGGGGTTAGTAGGAGAATCTGGTTGTGGTAAGTCAACTCTGGGTAGAGCAGCAATGCGTTTGTTACCCCCTGCTACACAAATTGAGGGACGGGTAACGTTTGCTGGAAAGTCGGTTTTTGATTTGAACTCCAGCCAATTACGCCAATTTCGTGGGGAAGCAATTGCCCTGGTATTTCAAGACCCGATGACTCGCCTCGATCCCCTGATGTCAATCGGGGAGCATTGTCTGGAAACCTTAAGAGCACACCAACCTCAGCTATCGCGACGCCAGAGTAAGGTTCGGGCGATGGAAACCCTAGAAGCTGTCAAGATTCCGGAAAACCGTTGGGATCAATACCCCCACGAGTTTAGTGGTGGAATGCGACAACGGGTAGCAATTGCTCTAGCCCTATTGCTCAACCCCAAACTTATTGTGGCAGATGAGCCCACCACTAGCTTAGATGTTACTGTCGCTGCACAGATTTTACAGGAACTTACTCGACTTTGCCGCGAACGAGATATGGCCTTGTTGCTCATTTCTCATGACTTAGCAATGGTAGGAGAATATTGCGGCAAGATAGCCGTAATGTATCAGGGCAAGATTGTGGAAACTGGAGCCGTAGAAACCATTCTGCGACAACCAAGCCATAAGTATACCCAATCTCTCTTGGAAGCAGCACTGCATCTGCAAGCTATTGGTGGAGATGAGGGAGGTGAGGAAGCTGAGGAAGCTGAGGAAGAGGCGAAGAATTTAAATATACCAATTCCCGATTCCCAAACGACAAACAACCAACAACCAACAACAAATAACAATCCCTTACTCAAAATAAGCAATGTCAAGCAGTATTTTACTCTGGAAGGGAATTTTATTGAACAACTGTTTAAGAAAGAAAGCACAGTTATCAAAGCTGTAGATGATGTAAGTTTTAGCCTCTATCCCGGTGAAGTACTGGGATTAGTCGGAGAGTCTGGTTGTGGCAAAAGTACTCTTTCGAGGACTATCTTGCAATTAATGCGTCCTACTTCTGGAACTGTGGAATTTTTAGGAGAAGAGCTAACTAAACTAAATCGACAATCCCTAAGAAGCATTCGTCGTCAAATCCAAATGGTGTTTCAAGACCCTAATGCTTGCCTCAATCCCCTGATGAAGGTGGGGGAAAGTATTGCCGACCCTTTATTTATACATCATCTGGCTGACACCACACAAGCCAAAAGCCAGGTAAAGGAAATGTTAGAGCGAGTGGGATTGACACCAACAAATGACTACTATAATCGTTACCCAGGGGAACTATCTGGAGGACAACAACAAAGAGTCGCGATCGCGCGGGCTTTGATTACTCGCCCTAATCTGTTAATTTGTGATGAACCAGTTAGTATGCTGGACGCTAGTGTCCAAACACAAGTACTGGAATTAATGCAGGAGTTAAAGGCAGAATTTAACCTGACTTACTTGTTTATCACCCATGATCTCTGGGTAGCCAGATTTTTTTGCGATCGCATTGCGGTAATGAACAGTGGACAAATTGTGGAAATCGGTTCAACGGGCGAATTGTTCACTAATCCCCAACACCCCTACACTCAGACACTCTTAGAAGCTGCTCCTTTGTTAGCAAAACAGCAGGGATAGTAGGTGTTAGGTAAGTATTTGTACTTAAATTATTCCCAAATGCTATGCTCCTAAATGTTCCTGATTGATGCTACTATTTATCAGGTTAATAATGGAGAACTCTTACTGCCATGTCTTTGTTCAAGAAGATTGCTAACCAAATTAAGACCTGGTTTCCTGCTCCCACTGTTCATGCTCACTGCGATGGCCCTTGTGGAGTATATGATCCTGCTTCCGCCAGAATTGCAGCTGAAGCCGTTCTATCAATGACCAAGAAAATCCTGGCTCTGGAACTTCCACCTGCTGGTGATGCTAAGGCAATGGCTGCCTACGAAAACACCGTCACTCGTTATATTCAAATCAAAGAAGAACAAGCACAACTCACTAAAAAAGAATTGCTGGTTCTGTGGACAGATTACTTCAAGCCTGTGCATCTAGAGAAATACCCAGATTTGCATACCAAGTTTTGGAATGTGGGTAAGCTATGTTCTGCCTGTAAGGTTGAAGTTAGCCTACAACATGCAACAGAGTTGATGGATGCCATCAAAGAGATTCAGGAAATATTCTGGGCTACAAAAGGTCGCACAGATGTTCCCTGGTACACAGCCAGCTGAACTTGACGGTCTTTCAAGTTTGACTGTATCCCAAATCCGAAACAGTAATTTTTGGGATATATTGCTTTGGCTATTGAGGCAGCGGCAGCGCTTTCGAGTCGTCGGACTTTCAATGTTGCCTCTACTACTGCCAGGAGATGAAGTCTTGGTGGATAGAAGGGCTTATCGGCGATTGCTCCCTGCCTCAGATGATGTGGTCGTCATTATACCTCCGGATAGACAAGATATTCGGCTAATCAAGCGGGTGATTGCAGTTAAGCAAAATGGAGCTTGTTTTGTCCAGGGGGACAATCCTTCCCAGAGTACCGATAGCCGAAGTTTTGGATGGGTAGAGCCACATCTAATTATGGGTCGTGTAACTAGTCGCTTTTTTTAGAGAGATTTTAGATTTTAGATTTTAGATTTTAGATTTTAGATTGAATAATTGGTTGGGACATTCCTAAACTCTCTACTCCCCAGTTATTCCTTACTGTTGCCTGTTGCCTGTTGCCTGTTGCCCGTTGCCTAGCGCGTAGCGCTATACCGTCAATGGGAATTGATGACCAGCTTGATAAGCGGCAAAGTGCTGTTTGAAGTATTTCCAAGATGTCATATTTTCTCTGTCTAATGGGGATTTTGGTGCATCCTTGTACAAAGGAACACGCTGATTGATTTCATCTTGTAGTAGCGGAGGTAAGTCATTCAAACGGCTAACCTTGAAACCACTAGTACTATAAATAAGTTGACCAGCCTTATTTCCCATCTTCATCCAGGGTACCCAGGGTCCAATTCTATCCCAACTCAAAATCATTTCAGAAATAGAAGTTTGCTCAGGGTCTAGCAAATCTTTGGTAGGCACTGTCAGTTTAAATAACTCAGCGGCTTGATAAGTAGGGTTAGGGCTGTACTCGATAAATCTTTCATCTTCTGCTAGAGGATTAGGATAACTGGAAAATAAATCAAACGCAAAGGTAGTAACCTCACCTTCCATTTTTGCTGGTATAGTCCCTTCAAAGCGACCCTGCACTGGATTATTGGCAACATGAACTACGGGAAGGATTTCCCCAGTCCAAGGGTTTTCCCATTTGTGAAGAATCTCACCGGTGATTGGGTCTAAATAGTAAGTTAATTCTCTAGATGTAAAATCCCAGCTATTATCTTCGTTAGCAATACATCTGCTAACACTCATCCCCACAATCTTGAACAGACGCTTTTTTGGTTCATTTGGTATAAAAGCATAGATTGAACCACTCCAGGTGATAAAGGTTGGTGTAGCATCTAATGAACTACGTACCTTTACCCAATACTTGGCATCAAATTCCTCAATTGAAGTAACCATAGATATATACTCCTGGAAACACTTACATTAACTACAACGTGATGACACCACTTTCTGGAACATGAATGATCAAATTTAGTATCTAATGCTCACTTTGTAATACCTATATTATGGCAATAATATTCCTAATAGGTGTATTTTTAGCACAAATACTAGTTATATAAATGATAGATGTTTTATTAAGTTATAATTGCCAATAGCAATGTGTATGACGCGACAAAAGCTTTTTATTAATTTTAATTATACCTTTGATTAAAAAGTATTTTGAAACATCTTTGATTAGCCCAAGGCTAACATTGGGAAAATTTACTGTCAACTAATGATAAAAAGCTATATTTCTCCCTCAACCTCCCACACATTTTTAACCGAGCAGTCTTGTCTGATGGGAGCTGCCACAGCTGTAGGGAGCTTTTAATCATCACTGAGTCTCCCCAATTACCAACGATGGCTTAAGATCATACAGGTGAATTACTTGAATTATTTGTTGGACATGATCAAACTGAGATTAAAGCGATACGGCAAAAAGCGTGAAGTTAGCTACCGGATTGTAGCGATCAACAGTAGTGCTCGCCGTGACGGTCGTCCCCTAGAAGAACTGGGCTTCTACAATCCTAGAAGTAACGAAACTAGGCTGGATGTCCCAGCAATTGTCAAATGGCTCAAAAGTGGCGCTCAGCCTACTGACACAGTACGCAGTATCCTGCATAAAGCCAATGTTTTTGAACAAATCAATGCCTAACACCCAATCTACCTCTACTGAGGAGGTTAGCCCTAATTATGTCGGTCTCGTCAGATTTTTGGTAGAACCATTTCTGGAGTCATCAACATCCTTAAGCATAGATTGTGAGAAGTCCAGCAAGGCGAGGGTTTGGATTAGACTAGCTTTTGAAGGAGAGGACAAAGGACGAGTATTTGGTCGAGGTGGTCGCAATATTCAGGCGATTCGCACGGTAATCAAAGCAGTGGCTCAAGCAGCTGGTCAATCTGTCCATCTGGATATCTACGATGATTCTGACGGTGCACACCCCAAAGAAAATAGTAAAGAGAAAAACTTTGGTGGTAGAGTTGATGTCAAAAGAAGAGTTCGTCCCCGACCATCGCTCCCCAAGCCAGCTCCTAAACTACGCTCTCAGTAGAGCTTTGCTACATGTCAGTGGTTAGTAGGTTGTCCAATTACGGTCACTCATCGTCCCTAACCACTGACGATTGACTAGAAACATAATGAATGAAGCATCTAAGACAATTCAGCTGCCTAGTAACGAAAGCGCGATCGCCTTAGCTGGTAGTCGGGAAGAAAATATCAAAACCTTATCGCGGCAAACTGGCGCAACTTTGGTGATACGAGGTCAAGAACTACTAATTTCTGGAACTCCAAAACAACTTGAACGAGTCCAGGCACTAGTATCCGCACTAAAACCCTTTTGGGTCGAAGGTAAGATGGTTACGAGAGTAGATATCCTCACTGCCTGCCATGCCTTAGACAGTCACAGACCAGATGAGTTAAAAGACTTACAAAAAAATGTTTTAGCTTGTACTAGGCGGGGGGAAGAGATTCGTGCCAAAACCTTCCGACAGCAACAATACATCAAAGCAATTCTTTCCCACGATCTTACCTTTTGCACGGGGCCAGCAGGTACTGGTAAAACTTTTCTAGCAGTAGTCCTAGCAGCACAGGCGCTTTTAGCCAATGAATATGAACGATTGATTCTCACTAGACCCGCAGTAGAAGCGGGGGAAAAACTAGGCTTCCTCCCTGGAGACTTGCAGCAGAAGGTCAATCCTTTTCTGCGACCTCTTTACGACGCTTTGTATGAGCTGATTGACCCCGAAAAAATTGCTAGTTTGATGGAACGAGGCATTATTGAAGTTGCGCCTCTAGCATATATGCGAGGAAGAACCCTCAGAAATGCCTTTGTGATTGTTGATGAGGCTCAAAATACCACTCCAGCTCAAATGAAAATGGTGCTAACGCGCCTTGGCTTCCACTCTCGTATGGTAGTTACAGGGGACATTACTCAAACAGATTTACCTGAGCACCAACGCTCTGGTTTAGAAGTTACTCTGAAAATCCTGCAATCTGTGGAAGGGATTGCCTTGTGTCATCTTACTCAGAATGATGTCATCCGCAATCCTCTGGTTCAGAGAATTATTGCTGCTTATGAAAAATCTGGGAAATAGATGTCGTGGACTGACACATCTAAAAACGTGGGTTAGGTCTTGTTGCCTCGACCCAACCTACGCTTGTTCGACCACTTTAGCTGGGTCACGACACTACCTTCTGAGAAAAATGCTTTTCCATCAGCGTCGGCACTTGTTTAGGGTCAACATGTAGGTAACGGGATTTATCTGGCATAAAGACTACACAAGGACCTTTCTTGCACTGCTTCATGCAACCAGTACCTTTGATAGTGACCTGGTTTTCCCAACCGCGATCTCGCAGATATTCTGTTACTGATTGGCTAACTTTGCGACCCCCCCGCTTGCGGCAGGAAGATTTTTGGCAAACCATAACACAAGCTTTAGTTTTAGGTTTAGGCGCAGCAGTTTTTGGTGAAGATACCTTCTTTGGCTGAACAGGAGCCATTGATTGAAGCTGATGAGCCTTCAGCTTAAGTTTACCGGTTTTCCTTTTGTACTTCTGTTTACCAGAAATTTGTACCCAGTCTCCAGGTTCTAAAACCTCGACTACGGAGCCACGCAGCTTTTTTAAGAGTTTGATATTGCGTTCTCCGTCTGATGTTGCCACTAGTATGCGCTTCGGTTGTTTCCCAAAGTCACCGACAAAGCCAACAAACCGTCCTTCTAGACTGAACTTTGACTTTATTGTGTTTTTTTGCTTAACCACGCCCAAATTGTCAATCTACATGTTTTAAGGATAACCTTAATTGAGAAATAATCTCATTCCTGCAATGACCACTTCCCAGCCTCAGTCTGGATATACCTTACCCGTATTTGCCTGTGCCGCTGCAGTTGCTGCCCTTCATTGGTTACGTCGACCCCAAGCAGTGGCAACAGTATCAGTAGATTTAATTCAACCTCCAGAAACAGCAACAATTACTATTGAACAGGTAGCGGGTATTCGGGAAGGTATGGCGCTAGGGGTGACTCGCTCCCAACCTGGTGATAATCTTGACCTTACTCGCCACACTCCTATTTGGTCATTAGTAGAATGGGCACAGCCCAACCAAATTGAGCAGGTAAAGTTAATCGGTGGTGAAGGTATTGGACGACAGTTGTCTGCTGATGGCAAAGCAGCAATTTATGCTTATGCTGAACAATTGTTGCACAATAATCTGAAGCGCCTGCTAGCACCAACAGAAAAAATTCAGGTGAGGATAATTCTGCCAGAAGGACGCCTACTAGCACAACGTACTTCCAATGAGGCTTTCGGTGTAGTAGAAGGACTGTCTTTGCTGGGAACTACCGGTATTGCCCAACCCTTGAGCGCTCCTGGACAATTGGCATCTTATCGAGAAGAACTACAACTAAAGGCTAGCAAATTAGCTCAAGCTAGAGAATCCTCTCACATTTCTACCTTAGTATTCTGTGTGGGGGAAAACGGTTTAGATATAGCACAGAGAATGGGTATTAACCCAGAACAGTTGGTGAAAACAGCCAATTGGCTAGGCCCTCTGCTAGTAACAGCGGGATTGCAGCAAGTACCGGCAATTTTACTGTTTGGCTATCACGGTAAACTCATTAAACTGGCAGGGGGGATTTTTCATACTCACCACCATCTCGCTGATGGTAGATTAGAAATTCTGACGGCTCACTGTGCTCAGCAGGGTTTACCAACGGCGGCACTAAGGGAAGTTTTTGCTAGCTCAACAGCAGAAGCAGCGCTGCAATATCTCCAAAAATTAGACAAGAGTGATGGCAGTAACTGGGTAGAACAAGTTTACGGTGCGATCGCTTCTACTATTGACCGACGTTGCCAAGATTATATTCGCAAGCATAGTGAGCAGGAAGTGGATGTTGGCTGTGTACTGTTTAATCGCGATCGCCAAATTATAGTTACCAGCAAAATCGGTGAGACGTTGCTTTCCCAATTATGCTAACTTTGAATGAATATCTACAAGTCTAATTTGTAAGAAACCAAAGAGTCTCAACCTCAATCTATTCTCTTCAATATATTCTCACTGCTCAGGTACTTGCCTTGAGCAGTGAACTTTTTCCCAACTCACCTAATTGCCATGACGGATACATCAGTTACTCTACCAACAGAACCCGCATCTCAAAATCTAGAGACTTTATCGACAACTTCCGTACCAGAGCAACTTGTGCGCCAGATGATTGTCATTTTGGACTTTGGCTCTCAATATTCTGAGCTGATTGCCCGTCGTATCCGTGAGACTCAAGTTTATTCGGAAGTGCTTTCCTATCGCACCACTGCTCAACAATTGCAACAGCTTAATCCCCAGGGAATTATTCTCTCCGGTGGTCCAAACTCTGTCTATGATGAGGGTGCGCCTCTCTGTGATCCAGAAATTTGGCATCTCGGCATACCGATCTTGGGAGTGTGTTATGGTATGCAGTTGATGGTACAGCAACTTGGTGGAGAGGTGACGCGAGCGAAACGAGCTGAATATGGTAAAGCAGCTCTATATATTGATGATCCCACTGATTTACTGACCAATGTTGAAGAAGGATCAACCATGTGGATGAGTCATGGAGACTCTTGTCAGAATTTGCCACCGGAGTTTGAAACCCTAGCCCATACCGAGAATACCCCCTGTGCTGCGATCGCGCACCATGAAAAGAAGCTGTATGGTGTACAATTCCATCCTGAAGTAGTCCATTCTGTTGACGGTCTTGCCCTAATCCGCAACTTTGTTTACCATGTCTGTGATTGTGAGCCCACCTGGACAACTGCTGCTTTTGTTGAAGAAACAATTCGGGAAATTCGCGCCAAGGTGGGAGAAAAACGAGTACTGCTAGCTCTTTCTGGTGGGGTTGATTCTTCTACCCTAGCCTTCTTACTCCATGAGGCAATTGGTGATCAACTAACTTGCATGTTTATTGACCAAGGTTTCATGCGGAAAGGAGAACCAGAGCGCTTGATGAAACTCTTTGGAGAAGAATTTCACATTCCAGTGGAATATGTCAATGCTCGGGAACGCTTTCTGACTCGGCTTGAGGGTATTCTTGATCCAGAAGAAAAGCGTCGCCGCATCGGTCACGAATTTATTCGCGTCTTTGAAGAAGAGTCAAAACGCCTTGGACCTTTTGATTATCTTGCCCAAGGTACCCTCTATCCTGATGTTATTGAGTCGGCTGACACCAATGTTGATCCCAAAACCGGGGAGCGAGTGGCAGTAAAAATCAAGAGTCATCACAATGTTGGCGGCTTACCGAAAGACCTCTGCTTCAAACTTGTTGAACCATTACGCAAACTCTTCAAAGATGAAGTACGTAAAGTGGGTCGTTCTATTGGTTTACCTGAGGAAATTGTACGACGACACCCCTTTCCCGGACCAGGGTTAGCGATTCGGATCATTGGAGAAGTAACAGCTGAGCGACTCAATATTTTGCGGGATGCAGATTTAGTAGTCCGCCAGGAAATTAATCGGCAGGGAATATATCATGACCTTTGGCAAGCTTTTGCAGTGTTGCTGCCGGTAAGGAGTGTTGGTGTTATGGGGGATCAACGAACTTACGCTCACCCAATTGTTTTACGCTTTGTTTCCAGTGAAGATGGTATGACCGCAGATTGGTCTCGTGTTCCTTATGATTTATTGGAAACAATTTCTAACCGGATTGTCAACGAAGTTAAGGGAGTAAATCGGGTGGTTTATGACATTACTTCTAAACCCCCCGGTACAATTGAGTGGGAGTAATAAGGGTTTGCTTTAGAAGGCAGGAGGCAGGAGGCAGGAGGCAGGAGGAACAAGAGTTTTCTCCAACACCTACCACCTACCACCTACCACTTATCCGAACCAATTATTACTTATTCTCCCAAGCCCTACTTATTGCGTGACAGGTATGCCATTCAAGGTAATAAAGGGGTCACGATCACAAAGACTAATGTCAGCTTGCCAACGGGAGGGAAAATCTGGGTCGATAAAGGTGATTTCAAATTTGCCCCAATAGTGAGTTGGTCTCCCATTAGCTCCCTCCCTGTAAGTATCACAACGCACTGATGAAGACTTTTGTACCCAATAGCCGGTGTAGGAACCTCTGTCCGTGTACACTCCTGCTAAACCATCGATAAAGATTACTCCATCTTTACCGTAGTGCCAGATAGCGGTGTTGTTGCGGTCTTCATGATATATCACATTGTACTCTTCGGTTGTCCAAACCTCATCCGCTAGAACTTGCTGGGATGTAACCGTGCAAGTCAACAAAGCTAAGGTTACAAGGAAATAATTCTTTTTCATGGTTCAGTAACTTGGTATAACTGAGATTTTGCACGCTTGTCGTTGGGTATTATCGTCGCCAAGCATACAGATTGAACAGATTAGAACCATTTAGCATAGCTTCCTGTTCAACTTTAATTTCACTAAAACCTTGTTCCTTGAGTAAGGCCGTAATTTTTTGTAGTCGATCCTCAATATTGTGAACTTCTACAACAATTTGTTTGAGCTTTGGCCAATCCTGAGCTTCGATGCCTAAAAGTACATCCAACTCACTTTTCTCTACATCTATCTTAAGCAAATCAATTTGTTCAATCTTATGTTCTCTTATAATCTCTGAGATAGTTCTTAATTGACAAGTAACCGACTCAATTTGAAAAGCTCTTTGTAATTTATTGGTGATGAGTAGTGAGCGCAGGAAAGATGGTGCCCAACGCAGCCAACGAAAGGATTTAGGTGCATATTTAATATTGCGAATCATAGCCCCTTGCAGTTGCTGTTGTAGCTCCGATAAATCTTCTGGATATGCAGTAGATAACATGGTGGCATTGGGATGATAAGCGAATGCTACACTTTTAGATTCTTTAAAAAGTCCACAGGGAAAGACTTTAATTTTCTCTGAATCAAAACGTTGAGCGTTAGCCTGTAGTACATTAAAAATGGTGGGGATAGGTTCAAAAGCGTAAATATTCACATCTTTCTGACACTTTTGATATGTCCATAAGGCAAACAAACCAATGTTAGCTCCTACATCAAATACTGTATCTCCTTGATGCAGTTCGATTCCATATTTAACGTAGTCTTGAATCTGTTCGTAAAGAACAGGTACTTCTTCTTCCTGTAGGCAAAATATTTCCATTCCATTGGGAAGTTTAATTTCTGGCATTGTAGGTAGTAGGTGGCAGGTGTTAGGTGGTAGGTGGTAGGTGGTAGGTTATAGGTGGTAGGTGGTAGGTGGTAGGTAGTAGGTAAGGTTTGAGGTCTTAGGGAATTTTCCTATTTACTTACAGCAATTTACTCGATAGTGGTGAGAGAAGGAACCGGTTTTCCTGTAGCAATAACCTGTTCAATAATATCAGCTGCTCGCTTCACTCCCCCGGCTCTACTAATCGCCTCTTGTAGCCTCAAAGCATTCTTTCTGTAGGAATCTTCCGTCAGTACCTGCTTAATCGCACCTCGAAGCCTAGAAACACTTAAACCTTTCAGAGTTAAAACCTCTCCTGTACCTGTCCAAGCTATCCTCGCTGCGACTCCTGGCTGATCATTAGTAATGGGAATAGCTACCATCGGTACTCCATTACTCAAAGATTCTAGGGTAGTATTCATTCCTGCGTGAGTAATGGTAAGAGTTGCTTTTTGTAGTAGTTCTAATTGCGGTGCATAGCCCACAACTAAGGTATTTCCCGGTAATTCTGGCAATGATTCTGGAGCAGCACCACCACCTAAAGCAATGACTAATTGAGCATCTAAACCTAGGCAAGCTTCAGCAATCATTTCAAAAATCCATAGCAGGCGATTTTGTAAAGTCCCCAGAGAAGCATAAATCAGTGGCTGTCCAGTTAACTTTTCATAAGGGAAAGGTGCAGGTTCTCGACTGATGGGATTACTGTAGGGACCAGTGAAATGGAAAGTTGATGGTAATTCTTTTCGGGGAAATTCAAACTCAGCAGGCTGCTGACTTAATTGAGCAAGTTGGGAATAGTTCTCATTGGGGTTGTTACTTCTCTCAGATAAGTTCCATTCCTGACGATAGGAATTGATCACTTCTCTAATAGATTTCCCAACACGAGTCAGCACTTCATAACCCAGTCGATTGCGTAGAAGTGCCCACCATGAAAGATTATAATTCCAAGTTGTGTTAAAAGGAGGAACAGTGATTTCCCGGTTGATCATTATAGCACTGCATACACTTACGAAAGGAATATCTAAATATTCCGCTATAGTTCCTCCTGCTTGAGAAACTTGATCTACTAATAGTGCTTCTATCCCTACCATTTTTATGACTTCCGGGGCATCCCGAAAACACGTTCGTGTTTCATCGGTAATCCACTGAAGGGTATACTGCAATGCCTCAAATCCGCTCATTTTACCCAGTTGGATAAATAAGTCTTTGGTTGCTCCCTTAGGAAAATCGGACTCACCGATTACCTGAAATTCTAACCCCGCTGCTACAGTCTTCTGTTGAGCATCTTCTATTCCCACTACAGTGACACGATGACCCCGTTGTTTAAGTTCGTAGCCTAAAGTTGTCATCGGGTTGAGATGACCAGCAGCAGCAGGACAGATAATACCAAAATGAGTCATAAAAAAAATCTCGCCTGTTCAGTTTTGTATAAATTTGTTCAGGAGCCAGAGAGTTGCCACACAAAACCAGTAGGATCAAAAATGGCTATCCTACTCAAATTATCACCTAGAGGAAATACTTCATGGCTTATTTCTGGTTTAAAGCCTTTCACCTAATTGGCGTTGTTGTCTGGTTTGCTGGGTTGTTTTACCTGGTGCGTCTTTTTGTTTATCACGCAGAAGCTTCCCAAGAGCCAGAACCTGCTCAAACAATTTTAAAAAATCAATATCAAATTATGGAAAAACGCCTTTATCACATCATTACCATGCCAGGAATGGTAGTGACTGTGGCAATGGCGATTGGTCTACTGAGCACTGAACCAGAAGTGTTAAAATCTGGCTGGATGCACATTAAACTAGCTTTCGTAGTAGCTTTGCTAGCTTATCATTTTTACTGCGGTCGGCTGATGAAACAATTAGAAGCAGGAGAGTGTAACTGGAGTGGTCAACAGTTCCGTGCTCTCAATGAAGCACCTACTATCCTGCTATTAGTAATAGTGATGCTGGCAGTATTCAAGAATAGTTTTCCCACAGATATCAGTGCCTGGTTAGTTTTCGGTCTGATTATTGTGATGGCCGCATCGATTCAGCTTTATGCCAAAAAACGTAGGCTGGACAAAGAAAGACGCCTAGCAGCAGAAGCTCAAGCTGAACAAGAGATGACGGGACAATCTGCTTGAGGTCATTAGCGATTGGCTGTGGCACAGTTAAAATGGTGGAATACGAAGTAGTGAGTAGTCAGTAATGAGTAATGAGTAGATATAGATTTTTTCCCTATCTCCGCAGCTCCCTCAGCTCCCTCAGCTTTCTAATCATTTTAGGTGTGCCACGGCATTAAGTTAAATCTAAAATCTAAAATCTAAAATCTATCAAACCACCACAATTATGGTTCAAACTCCCATCACTCCTCAAACCTTATACCCCGACTCAGATGGTAAACCGATGGCTGATAACACGGAGCAGTATAAATGGATTGTGATGCTAGTGGAGAACCTCAAGCGACTTTTGCAAGACCAAACTGCTTTTGTTGCAGGGGATTTGCTCTGGTATCCTATCAAGGTTGAGTCAGTTCCTGGAGAAGAAACCCAAAAAGTTCCCTGCCAAGCACCAGACGCCATGGTTGTTCTTGGTCGTCCTGATAATTATCGAGGTAGCTATCAACAATGGAAAGAGGACAATATTGCACCTCAAGTGGTGTTTGAGATTCTTTCCCCCAGCAATAGCCATCTGGAGATGGCGGAAAAACAACGGTTCTACCAAAAGTATGGTGTCCTAGAGATGTACTTTTATGACCCGAAAACCAAAAATTTCTGGGGATTTACTCGCTCAGAAGACAATTGGAATTTTGTGACTGAACTCAATTTGCCTTGGATTTCTCCACTGCTGAAGATTTGCTTTGAGATGTTCGAGGATAGTTTAGAGGTATCCTATCCCAATGGAGAACCTTTTAAGACTTTGAGTGGGTTTGCTCAAGAAAGGGATCAAGCTCAAGAAGAACGCGATCGCTTGGCTGCTAAACTCAGGGAATTGGGTGTTGATCCAGATCAGTTATAGCGTTTCTCATGATTGATTAAGTACAAAGTGTTTGGTTTTAGGGAATGGGGAATGGGGAATTGGGAGATGGAAACAGAGAGTATATTATTTAGGTGGGTATTTAGCCTAAAACCTATTCATTGCAAGGTATACCCTTCTCTACCTGAAAACGATAGGAAACACCATAACCAGCACCACAATAAGGCATTCCACCAGTGCGGTGAACATAGACAAGGAAAGTCAAGCTAATCAATAATTGCACTAAAGCGATCGCTAATAGTATTTTGATCTTGTTGCGATATAGTCCCGCTAGCCACAAGTAGATAAAGGGAAATGCGATCGCAATATAGTAAGGATGGACATTAACTCGAGATAAAGTGAACGCACCACCAACACCAAAACCCAAGGCTTTCAGGTAAAAACTTAATTTCGGTTCTTGTGAGTGGGGAATTGGGAATCGGGAATCGGGAATTGGGAATCGGGAATCGGGAATCGGGAATCGGGAATCGGGAATTGGGAATAGTCTACTTTCATCACCTGGTGGTGGATTTTTTTCATCGGGACTACTTCCGGTTCCCCTCCTTGGAGGGGTTAGGGGTGGGTTCTGCTTTTTTTTCAACCACCTGTAGAGAGGATACAAACCGATTCCCACCAAAAACAGATGAGCCGGAATCATTAGATAAGTAGGTATACCAAAAACTGAAGGTTCACGGAGGAAATCCTGCCAGAAAAAATCTTTGAGAGTGAAACTGAGATTAACACCTAATGCTGTCGTTACCCATTGACTATAAAATTTGGGAACAAGAAGAGCGACTATCGAACGTCTGTAACTCTCCATTTGCGGTAGTACTTCCCACAGCCAGGGAATAAGGGGAAGAAAGCCAATAGCAGTACCCAAAAACCAGCCAACCCAAGCTGTTTTTCTTAAAATTTTTTGTTTATACTCATGCCAAACAGTCCAGAGGAATAGTCCTATAACTAAAAAGAAGCCCCCCATCTGCACCTGTCCCGTCAAAATAGCGACAAATCCCCAGAGAAAACTACCCCAGAATTTGCGTCGAAACCAGTGACCTAACAAGACCAAGAAACAAAAAGGAGCCAGGATATCCGGTTGCCAAATTCTCCTAGATAGTAAAATTGCTAGAGGATTAACACTCATGATCGCTAATCCCCATAGCCAAGTATGTCTTTCTTCCTTGGCAATTTGCCAGAGGATAAAGCCGAAGAATAGCCAAATTGTGATTACATTAAGCCATTGCACCCAGCGAACCATAGCAATGGGGTCATGAGCAAACTTGGCAATAACCGCAAAGCACCAAACACTCATGCCAGGAATGCGTACTAAGACTGAACTAGGAAATCCCGATACAGGCCAAGGTGTACTACCACTAGCAATTTGTTGACTTAGCTCAAAGATCGATTTCTCATCATATTTCCACTCCATATCTGCTGCCCAGATTAGCCTGAGTATACTACCAATGAGGAGGAAACTAATAACTGTCAGCAGCTGTAGCCGAGGATTGAACTGCAAGTTAGAGATTTTAGTAATCGATTTAGTTATTTTCATTGTGCCGGAGATGGCGAAGAGTGCCGTAGGGTGTGTTAGCGCAGCGTAACGCACCATATCGCAGGTACAATTATTATCAAAAATTTCCTTACTCTATATTATACCAAATCCGGTTGGTGTTGAGTATGTGAAAAATAATTCAAAGTCCCCCAGAATTGGGGGATTTAGGGGGCGAAGTAACACGCTTTTTCTCAACCAGATTTGATATCCCCTAATACCTAACACCTACCACCTACAACCTACTACCTAATTAATTAAGCAGCTGAAAACGATAAGAAGTACCGTAGCCAGAACCCTCAAAAGGAATGCCGCCAGTGCGATGAATAAAGATGAGGAAAGTCAAGCTAATCAGTAGCTGCACTAGTACAATTGCTAGCAATAGCTTAGTTTTATGGCGATACAGTTGAGCTAGCCAGATGTAGGTAAAGGGGAAAACTAAAGCCATATAATAAGGAGGAACATTAACGGCTAGTAAAGTAAAAGTTCCACCGACACCAAATCCTAAAGACTTAAGGTATAAATTTAATTTCGGTTCTTGTGAGTGGGGAATTGGGAATTGGGAATTGGGAATTGGGAATTGGGAATTGGGAATTGGGAAGAGTTGACTTTCATTGCCTGGTGGTAGATTTTTTTCATCAAAACTGCCTTCTGCCTCCTGCCTCCTGCCTCCTGCCTTCTGCCTTCTGCCTTCTGCTTTCTTCCTTCTTTTCAACCATCTATAGCAAGGATAGATGCCAATACCTACCAAAAATAAATGAGCAGGAACCATCAGATAAGTAGGAATACCGAAAATTAACGGTTCCCGGAGAAAGTCTTGCCAGAAAAAGTCTTTGAGGGAATAGCTCAGATTAATTCCTAGGGCAGTAGTTAACCATTGGCTGTAGAATTTAGGTACTAACAGACCTACAATGGAAGAGCGAGAACCTTGCCATTGAGGTAAAACTTCCCATAACCACAGCAGAAGAGGAATGCTTCCTATCGCGTTTCCCAAAATATAGCCCATCCAGGCTATTTTCCTGAGTATTTTCTTTCTCCCATCATGCCAAACAGTCCAGCAAAAGATGCCGATAACGACAAAAAATCCCCCCATATGAACTTGTCCACTGCAAATACCAGCTACTCCCCACAAAAAACTACCCCAGAATTTCTGCCTAAACCAGTGACCAAGAAAGATTAAAAAACAAAAAGGAGCCAGGAGATCCGGTATCCAGATTTTCCGAGAGAGGATAATAGCTAAAGGATTAACACTAGCGATCGCTAAACCCCACAACCAAGTATGCCTTTCTTCCTGGCCAATTTGCCGAAGGACAAAAGCGAAGAAGAGCCAAAGTGCGGCAATATTCAGTAATTGTACTCCCCTAGCCATTGATACTGGGTCATCAGCAAACTTAGCGATCGCAGCAAAGCACCAAACCCCCATACCGGGATTAGGAATCCCAATCGAACTCAGTATTCCTGATATCGGAAGAGGTATTGTACCATTAACAATCTGTTGCGCCTGGTTAAACATCCACTGTTCTTCACTCTTCCACTCCATATCAGCTGCCCATAGTAGTCGCAGCAAGCTACCGATGATGAGGAAGCCAATAATTACCAGTAGTTGTAATTGGTTGTTTGTAATTGGTTGTTTGTTGTTGGTTGTTGGTGGTTTGGCGTTAATCATCAATTGGTTTGACAGCAAAATCCCCTAAGGTGATCGTGAAACCTGATTGCTTACCAGAGGCAACAAAGGTGATAATTACCTCACAAGCAACGGCAACTGTCAGCATAACTAAATTTCTGGCCAGTGGATAGTCGCAAACATCATCATTGGTAGGTGAGGGAACTCGATAATCCTCATTCCAGATGATTTCAGCATAGTCACGCTCTAATCCTACATGGAGACAAGGCAACTGAGACTCCTGGCAATAGTCCTTCACTGCTTGACGTGCCACACTATTATCAAAGGTATCAATTACCAGACTGACATCTTGCAGTAGTTGAGGAGCATTAGCGGCGGTTAATTCTTTAGAACGTCCATCTACAGCTACTCCTAATGCACGATAAAGACTATTTGTCAATATTTTAGCTTTGTAGGCTCCCACATCAGACTTGTAGTAAGGTTGGGTAGAGAGATTCCGTTCTTCAATGCGATCGCGATCGATTACCCGTAATTTACCAAAGCCAGAACGAGCCAGGTTTTCGGTAATATTTGCTCCCAAAGCTCCCGCGCCACACACCGTTACCGAAAAGTCCTTTAGCTGCCCCATCAATGTTGGTGTCCTGTGGAGTCGTTCATGGAAGAAAATAGACATATTTTGTCATTGGTCATTGGTCATTGGTCATTTGTTGTAGTTATAGCAGTTCCCACATCCGTGAGGTGCGGTTAACTTTGACCAATTTATTCTTAATTCCCTATTCCCCATTCCCTATTCCCAAAAACCAAGAACTTTACACCTCATCCCAATGAGAAACTCTATAAGATTTTACTCCTTGTATCTAATATGACAGTTATCAGGGCTATTGTGCCAAGATCAACTAAAGTGGGTCTGTGACAGCAGCATTAATGATTGGACAAATATTACGACAGCGTTACCAAATTATCGATAAGTTAGGATCTGGAGGGGTAGGGGAAACCTATCTGGCGGACGATTTGGATATTCCAGTTTCCCCTAAACCAAAATGTGTCGTCAAGCGACTTCACCCTAAAGCAATCGATTCCGATACACAACGGTTGTTTCAGACAGAAGCTGAAATTCTTTACAAATTAGGACAAGACTACGACCAAATTCCTCAGCTTTTTGCCTACTTTGAGGAAAATCAAGAATTTTATCTGGTTCAAGAACTTATCGAAGGAAATAACTTGAGTCAAGAAATTATTGTAGGGAAACCGTGGAGTGAAGCACGGGTGATTCAGTTATTGCGAGAGCTGTTGGAAATTTTGGCTTATGTTCATCAGCATAATGTGATTCACCGAGATATCAAACCCTCCAATCTTATGCGACGTCGCCGGGATGACAAACTAATTCTCATCGATTTTGGGGCAGTTAAGCAAGTTAGTTCCTTAGTTGCTCATGATTCAGATACAGAAAACCGCACTATCGGCATTGGTACATTTGGTTATATGCCTGGTGAGCAAGCTTTAGGGAAGCCACGACTTAGTAGCGATGTTTATGCGGTGGGAATGGTAGCAATTCAAGCTTTGACAGGTATTGCACCAAACCAACTTCCTGAGGATGACAAGGGTGAAATTCTCTGGGAAAAAAATGCTCAGGTGAGCGAAGCATT
This sequence comes from Symploca sp. SIO1C2, assembly GCA_010672925.1. Classification (GTDB taxonomy): domain Bacteria; phylum Cyanobacteriota; class Cyanobacteriia; order Cyanobacteriales; family Coleofasciculaceae; genus Caldora. Next base: position 103,002 of record JAAHFP010000020.1, read on the forward strand.
AAGGAACATTCTTAACCAGATGGTACGCTATCATTTTAGCGATCGCTACCCTTCGGCGATAGAGGCATTAGCAGAACTCAATCTCCAGATTCCTCCCTCCGAGACTGAACTCCCATCCTCCCCAGAAGAGCTACTCAAGCCAGTTAAAATTGATGGCAAGTATGGCTACAAAGACACTACTGGGGCAGTTGTTATTCCACCTCAGTTTGATCGGGCAGGTAAATTTTCGGAAGGCTTAGCAGAAGTTAAACTGGGCTCCAAGTATGGCTACATCCAGTCCAAAGGTAAGATGGTTATCCCACCCCAATTTGAGAAAGCCGGGAGTTTTGCTGGAGGAGTAGCAAAGGTCAAAATTGATAACTGCTCTACTTATATTAATCAAGCTGGAGAAAGATTATTTGAGGAGGTAAGTAGCTTTTGCGAAGGGTTAGCAAGGATCAGGATTGGCTCAAGATACGGCTACATCAATAATAGTAAGCAGGTAGTTATTCCACCTCAATTTGAAAAGGCTTGGAGCTTTTCTGAAGGGTTGGCTCTGGTCACCATTGATAATAGGTATGGCTATATTGACCAAGCAGGCAAAATGATTATCAAACCTCAATTTGAGAAGGCTTGGAGCTTTTCCCAAGGGTTGGCGCTAGTTACCATTGAGGGCAAGTACGGCTATATCGACACAACAGGGGAATTAGTAACCCAGTTATTTGATGAGGCTTGGAGTTCTACAGAAGGACGAGCAAAAATTGAGATTAAAAATAAATTGCTAGGGATCTTACCAATTGGTAAGCAGTATCGCACGATTGATCAAGCAGGAAAGTTTATTGATTCATGAATGGAGAATTGGGAATTGGGAATGGAGAATGGAGAATGGAGAATGGAGAATTGATCTTCTTTCCACCTACCACCTACCACCTACCACCTACCACCTACCACCTAAAACCTACCACCTAAAACCTACCACCTACCACCTGTCCAACTCAACTGCTTTGCGTACTTATAGTCAGCTGTTCTAGAGCATCGGAAATTTCCACTAACAGTGGTGTTGGCTGGTTAATTTCCCTGGTTGAGTCTGGAAGAGCAGCAACAGATGCCGCTGTACGCTGGGCAATTTCTGTTAATGGTTCTGGTGGTTGTAACCTTTTACCTTGTTGCATTACTAATTGCAGTAAAGGTTGTTCATTTGCCAAACAAGATTCCGATACCAATCCCAAACGGTCTTGACTAATTTGACCCCCAACAACTTGGCGATAGATTTGCTTACGCCCTGGATAGGTTACTTTGTTACTGGCACGTTTCATCGTAGGAATACCATCAATTTCCACTAGCTTGTATACTCCATTGACGGGATGACCAGTTACCAACTTCGTTCCTAATCCATAGCCGTCAATACAAGCACCAGCACTTTGGAGTTTGGTGATTTCATATTCATCCAAATCGCCACTAGCAAAAATCTTTACCTTTGGCAGAAGCGATCGCACTTTCTGGGACAATTTCACCAAATCTCCAGAATCCAGGCGTATACCTGTTACTTCTATTTCCCCAGATTTTACCCGTTCAGCTAACTGCTCAGCTGCTGCGATGGTATTGTAGGTATCAATTAATAAAGGGGCATGGGGAAAATAGCGTCCAAAGGTAGTAAAAGCATCCTGCTCACTACCAGAGGTTGCGGCAATCGCCATTACTAAAGCATGAGCCATCGTGCCGCTAGGCTTTTGCCCTAATTTAAGCGCTGCCAGCACATTTGATGTGGCATCCAATCCCCCCGCTAAAGCTGCTCGTGCAGCCCAAACTGCTCCTTGGGGACTAAAAGCCCGCCTCGTACCAAATTCTAGTAATTGAGCCTGGGAGCCTGCCACATCTCGCAGTCGTGCTGCTTTGGTAGCAATCAAGGTTTGATAGTTAATGGTATTTAACAGGTACGTTTCTACTAACTGTGCTTGCCACAGGGGAGCATCTACCCGCAACAAGGGCTCATTAGGAAACATTGCCGTTCCTTCGGGCACTGCCCAAATATCCCCAGAAAACTGACCTTCTGCCAAAAGTGACCAAAATTCTTTTGGTGCTCCGGCAAAAATCCCTGTTTCTTGCAAAGCTTCTAGCTGGGGGGAAGTGAATCGCAACTTTTCCAGATATTCCAGTACTTGTTCTAGTCCCATAGCAATCAAGTAACCAAAGCCAGACGGTAAGCGCCGCGCAAATAGTTCAAAAGATGCCGGGGTTTTTGCTAGACCTTCCCCCGTATAGCAGGCTATCATGGTTAACTGGTAAAGATCAGTTAATAAACTGTAATCTTCAGTCCCAATTACTAGTTCTTGGTTCACTTTATTACTGTTATCCACTAACTAATCATTATCTATCGGGACAGGGGAGATGGGAAGATAAGGGAGACAAGGGAGACAAGGAAGATAAGGGAGACAAGGAAGATAAGGAAGACAAGGGAAATATGTACAATCACCTATTCCCAAATGACCAATGACAAATAACAAACAACAAACAACAAACAACAGCTGTATCAGAGCTTACTGAACTCAATTTATGGATCAGTTATTCTCTAGCAGTTATTAACAGATATAATCTGGCTAACAAAAACTATGCGCATTGAGCAGTTGCAAGCCTTTTTGGCAGTGACAGAAACTGGAAACTTTGGACAAGCGGCGCGAAAATGCGGGGTGACCCAATCCACCATCAGTCGCCAAATTCAGTCTCTGGAAACTGACTTAGGTTTGCCCTTGTTCCATCGTACAGCTCATACTAAACTAACTGTCGGAGGGGAACTGTTTTTACCCCGTGCCCGGAAAATTTGCCTGGAGTGGCAAAAGGCAACCAGAGAATTAACCGATTTAGTGGCAGGAAAGCAACCAGAGCTCTGTGTTGCAGGAATTCACTCTGTTTGCTCCTACTACTTACCCCCGATACTCAAGCAATTTTGTTCTAACTATCCTGAAGTGCAGCTGCGGGTGACTGCTTTGGGAAGCGATCGCGCTTTGAAAGTGCTCCGAGATGGTTTAGTAGATATTGCGATCGTTATGAACAATCGCTTTTTAACTGCTAGTCCAGAAATGGTGGTGGAAGTACTCTACAATGAACCGGTAGAAGTGTTGATGGCAGCTGACCATCCCCTGAGTCAATATGAAGAAGTACCCTGGTCTAAACTGGTTCACTATCCCCAAGTGGTGTTTAAAGATGGGTATGGAATGCAACGGTTAGTGCAAGACCGGTTTGCTAGATTGGGAACTACCCTAAAGACTGTAATGGAATTGAATTCCCTGGAAGCTTTCCGAGGAGTAGTGCGCCAGGGAGAAATGATTACTTTATTACCCCACAGTGCCTTGATAGAAGCACAGAAAGACCCAACCTTAGCCGTGCGATCGCTTGCCAACTTTCCCCAACCAGTAACTAACTCAAACAATGTTGTAGGCAATCTCTCTAATATAGATGCTAAGCTTACTCGTCAGGTAGTATTAGTAACTACTCAAGACCGGCTGGAAATACCCCCAATTAAGTATTTCTGTGAATTAGTACGTCAGTTGAAAGTACCAACTAACAGAGAAGCACAAGACCCAAACCTTTGTGCTATTTGAGCACCTGGGTTGGGAGTATCTCTTTACTTATTACTTATTAGTTACTTACTTATTGCATGAGCGATATTTTCAGGGAGTTATTAAAAAAAGTTGGCAGTGGTACCCACACTAGTAAAAACTTGAGTCGTCAGGAAGCGGCAACTGCTACCCGAATGATGTTGTTGCAAGAAGCAACACCGGCGCAAATTGGAGCATTTATGATTGCTCATCGGATTAAAAGACCTACTAGTGAAGAACTAGCAGGAATGTTGGATGCTTACGAGGAAATTGGACCAAAGTTGCAACCAACTAAACCAGTAACAGTATTTGGTAATCCCTATGATGGACGTTCTCGTACCTCTCCTGTAACTCCTTTGACAGCCTTGGTTTTGGCTACTGCAGGGATGCCAGTGGTAATGCATGGGGGGAATTGTATGCCTACTAAGTATGGGGTTCCCCTCATCGAAATTTGGCAGGGATTGGGAGTTGACTTCTCTAAATTGACTCTCCCACAAGTTGAGCCCTTACTAGAGAAAACTGGTTTAGGTTTTATTTATCTACCACAACAATTTCCCGAAGCACAGGAATTGGTTACTTACCGTGAACAAATTGGGAAACGTCCACCTGCGGCAACAGTAGAATTAATCTGGTCTCCTTGTGCTAGGGATAACCATTTAGTTGCTGGGTATGTTCACCCCCCTACAGAAGTCCGGTTCAGAGAAACATTTAAACTGCGGGGAGTAAGTAATTTTACCCTAGTGAAGGGATTAGAGGGTAGCTGTGACTTGCCCTGCGATCGCACTGCAATCATTGCTATTAGTCATCCCGATGCCGAAGATGGCTTTGAACGACTGCTACTACATCCCTCTGATTATGGTTTTGCCGAGAAAGAGGTAAGTTTTGATTCAACTGCTAAGCTATTGGTAGAGATGCAGAAGGTGTTACAGGGAAAATCTTCCCCATTGATGCCAGCAGTTATCTGGAACAGTGGATTTTATTTGTGGCGTTGTGGCATCTGTGCTGATTTACCTACGGGGCTTGCTCAAGCTGAAACCCTCTTCACTAGTGGAGATGTGTCTCAAAAACTAGAGGAAATCAGTCAGGCGATCGCTTAAACGGGTGGTGTGGCAGCGCTAAAATGGTGGTGAGAGAAATGGGTTTTGAAGTAACAAGTAACAAGTAACAAGGTAATGAAAAATTTATCCCATAAAAAAGGAGAAAAAGCTGCTTCTCTTCCAAGCATTCTTCCCCTCCTTGGAGGGGTTAGGGGTGGGTTCCGCCTTATGTTCCCCTCCTTGGAGGGGTTAGGGGTGGGTTTTGCCTTCTGCCTTCTTGCTTTAGCCTCACCAGTAAAAGCACAATTTCAGGAGAACTTTCAACAAGAATTCCAGCAGCAGTGCCAGAATGCTAGCTATAACCGAAGTGCTAGTTCAACTCAAACAACTAGTTATGATTATTTACGAGCAGCAGCTTATGATCTTCCCGAAAAAACTAGAGTAAGTTTTGCCGGTTGTTATTTGAGAGCTGCTAATCTCAAAGGTGCTAATTTAAGCGGGGTCGATTTCACTGGAGTAGATCTCGGTCCAGTTACGACAGTTCAACGAGCAGATGTCACTCAAAGAGTATCTGACCTGAGTGAAGTCAATTTCAGTGATGCTAAGTTAGATTATGTTAGTTTTGCTCGAGCAATTTTGAATAATGCTAACTTTACTCAGGCTCGCTTGTATAGTGCAGACATGAGTAATGCTCAATTGAGAAATGCAAAATTAGATAATAGTTTTGCCCCTTATTTAACATTGTATAATGCAGATTTAACCGGAGCTACTCTCACTTCTGCTGAGCTTACTTCTGCGAGAATGACTGGTGCTCGTCTGATTAATACTAATTTATCAGGAGCGAAATTAGTTGGTGCAGATTTAAGAAATATCAATCAAAGTATTAATCGCAATTTAAATGCAGAGGTTAGTGCCAGTAATACTAATCTCAGAGGTGCTGACTTGAGTAGGGCTCAACTCAGAGGTGCTAATTTAAGGGGAGCTAATTTGAGTAGTGCTAACTTAAGTGGCGCTGACCTCAGAGAAGCAGATTTAACCGGTGCTAGCCTAAATGGAGCCTCCGTAAGTGGAGCCAATTTTTGTCGAGCCACTATGCCCAACGGTACCATATCTCAGCGAGGCTGTGAGCAGTTAACTTTACCAATTTAGTTGTGGTGGCATGACACAGATAAAAATGTGTAATAGATTTTAGATTTTAGATTTAATCTAATGGCGTGGTACGGCTAAAAATGTAGGTTGGGGGTCACGCTACATGAACACACTGCTGGCGTGACTCAGCCCCTCCTGCCTCCTGCCTCCTGCCTCATTGTCACCAAAGTGTAAGTATTCAACCGAACTTGATATAATTACCAACTTTCGTAGCAATCAAAAAATCGAGCCAAAATCTCCACATTGACTGTGTAAACTGTCTCAGTGTTAAATTGGTCTGGGATTTTTGCCAAGGAAGACATTCTATGGAAGGCGTAACAGCGCAGGAAAAAAATTACAACCGGGTCTCATTTTTTCGTGAAGCAGCACCCTATATTTATAGTCATCGTGGAAAAACTTTCGTCATCGCTTTTGCCGGTGAAGTGATTACCACCAAACAATTCCAGCAAATCGTACACGATCTTGCCATTATATCAAGTCTGGGGGCACGACTGGTGCTGGTGCATGGAACCCGACCACAAATCAACAAACTTCTAGATCAAAACAACACCCCCATCTATCTGCACAAAGGTATCCGCATTACGGATCCTCCTGCCTTACTTGCTGCTAAAGAAGCTATCGGTTTCCTGCGTATCCGGATTGAAAACCTGCTAACCTATGCTCTCAATCAACCCTCCCTTTCTAGCAATGGACTTGGTATCATATCTGGTAATTTTATTACGGCGCGTCCCTTAGGCATTCATGACGGCATCGACTACGGTTTTAGCGGACTAGTCCGTAAGATTAATCACAACCTCATTAAGCAACAACTTGATGCCCATAATATTGTTTTACTCTCACCAATAGGTTATTCTCCGACAGGAGAAGCCTACAATTTGCGCTACGAGGAAGTTGCCATTGTCGCCGCTAATGCTCTCAAAGCAGACAAACTGATTTTCCTGAGTCACCAACCCCTGAACCTACCGCGCGAACTTACTTTGGATGAAGCCAAAACCCATACTCCCGATAATGAACTCCTGTCTTCTCTCATCGAAGTATCGGAAACTCATGTGGAGCGTATCCACCTGCTTAACGCTAATATTAATGGGGTTCTCTTGCTAGAACTCTATACAAGGGATGGTATTGGTAGCATGATCTCTGCTGAAAGATTTGAACTGCTGCGAGCTGCTAATATTGGTGACATCAGTGGTATTTTGGAGCTAATTCGTCCACTGGAAAATGCTGGCATACTGATTGAACGTTCCCGTGAACAGCTAGAGTTGGAAATCAGCAACTTCCACATTATCATCCGCGACCAGAAAATTATCGGCTGTGCTGCCCTATACAACACTGATAACCCGCAGATTGCCGAACTTTCCTGCTTTGCAGTTCAACCACATTATCGGGGCAATAACCGTGGCAACAAACTGCTTAAACACGTTGCTCAACTAGCTCAAACCCAGGGAAAAACCAAGCTGTTGGTTTTAACAACCCAAACCACTGACTGGTTTCGGGAACGTGGATTTATCAAAGGAACAATTGAAGAACTTCCTCCAAACAAAAAGTCACTGTACAACTATCAGAGAAATTCACAAATATTGTTCAAACCGCTGAAGGAGAATTAGGGCTTGTTGAATAAGTCGTAATTTGCTGGTTGGAATAGGTGGTAGGTGGTAGGTGTTAGGTGTTAGGTTTTACTCCTAACTAACACATTTTGAAACCCTTACCTGGCAAGGACTTGAGATTTTTACTAAAAATGTGTTTCTTTTCAAAATAAAGAATTAAGAATGAGTAAGTAATCCTACATTCTTAATTCTAAATTCTAAATTCTAAATTCTAAATTCATTTACCCTCCTGCATTTAAAAATGCTCCGCCTTGAACATAATCTTCCAACTCAATTTTGACTGGCTTGACTTTCCAGATTTGTTCACAGTACTCCCGAATCGTGCGATCCGAAGAGAACTTACCCATGTTAGCGGAGTTGATAATTGACATGCGAGTCCAATACTCTTGATCTTGGTAAGCTTGACTTACCCGGTGCTGACAATCCATGTAAGCTTGGTAGTCAGCAAGGAGCATGTATTGGTCTTGATAGAGCAGGGAGTCTACAATTGGCTTAAATATTTCGGTATTGCCGTGGGAAAAGTAACCGTTAGCAATATTGTCGATAACGTTTTTGAGTTCTCCATTACCGTTGTAGTAATCCATCGGATTGTACCCATTGGCTTTCATTTCCTGTACTTGTGAAGCAGTTAAGCCAAAAAGGAAGAAGTTTTCTGCTCTTGCCTCTTCTCGGATCTCAATATTGGCACCATCAAGAGTGCCGATGGTAAGAGCACCATTCATGGCAAATTTCATATTGCCTGTACCTGAAGCTTCCTTACCAGCGGTAGAAATTTGCTCTGAGAGATCTGCTGCTGGGTAAATCCGTTGTCCTAAAGAGACGCTAAAGTTGGCTAAAAATACTACTTTTAAGCGATTCCGAACATCAGGATCTTTATTGACTACTTCTGCTACTGAGTTGATTAACTTAATCACCAATTTAGCCATAAAGTAACCAGGAGCTGCTTTACCAGCAAAGATGAAAGTTCGGGGTACGATATCTAAGTTGGGATTCTGTTTAATCTGATTGTAAAGTGCAATAACGTGCAGCACACTCAACAGCTGACGCTTATACTCGTGCATCCGCTTGACTTGGACATCGAAAATTGAATGGGGGTCTACTTCAATGTTATTGTGCTTCCAAATATAGGCGGCTAGATTACGTTTGTTTTCTTGTTTAATTTCCTGCCAGCGAGCACGAAATTGGGGATCTTCAACAAATTCTTCTATTTGTCTGAGTTTATCCAAATCAGTGAGCCAAGCATCACCAATTTTTTCGGTCATCAGTTCAGCCAGCTTTGGATTACTCAACAGGATCCAACGGCGTGGTGTAACTCCATTAGTCTTGTTGTAGAATTTTTCTGGCCACAACCAGGCAAAATCCCGCAGTGTAGTTTTTTTCAGGAGTTCTGTATGAAGTGCTGCTACTCCATTGACGGCATGACTACCAACACAAGCTAGGTTTGCCATGCGAATCGCTCTTTCTGGATATTCCTCAATAATCGATAGTTTGCCTGCTAGTTCTTCATCACCGGGATACCAAGTTCTGATATCTTCGAGGAAGCGGTGATTGATTTCATAGATAATTTCTAGATGCCTGGGTAACAAGCTACCAAACAGGTCTATCGGCCAACGTTCCAGAGATTCTGGCAATAGAGTATGATTGGTATAGGCAAAGGTCTTTTGGGTAATATCCCAAGCCTTATCCCAATACAATTCATGTTGATCCACCAGTAACCGCATTAACTCTGCAATGCTGACAGCTGGGTGGGTATCATTAAGCTGAATTGCTACCCGCTCATGGAGATTATCCAAATTTTCGTTGTGTCGAAGGTGATGACGGATAATATCTTGGAGGGAGGCGGAAGCAAAAAAGTACTGTTGTTCTAAGCGGAGTTGTCGCCCCTGAGGAGTATTATCGTTGGGATAGAGCACCTTGGAGATAGTCTCTGAGCTCATTTTGTCAGAGACAGCTTGGTCGTAGTAACCAGCATTAAAAGCATCGAAGTCAAACTCATCACTAGCTTCTGCCTTCCAGAGGCGTAGGCGATTGACCATATTGGTGTTGTATCCCGGTACAGGAGTATCGTAAGGAACCGCTTTTACTGTCCTCTCGGATATCCAAGAAACCTTACTATGACCCTTATGTTTACTGTAGGTTTCTGTGTGGCCTCCAAACTGTACATCGACGCAAGCCTCAGGACGGGCAATTTCCCAAGGATTAGTTAAACGCAACCACTTATCAGGGAGTTCAACTTGCCAGCCATCCTTAATTATCTGGTGAAAGATACCGAACTCATAGCGAATTCCGTAGCCGACTGCCGGAATTTCTAGGGTGGCTAGGGAATCTAGGAAACAGGCTGCCAGTCTTCCTAAGCCGCCATTCCCTAAACCAGGGTCTACTTCTTGTTCCAACAGGTCATCTAAGTTCAATCCCGCTTCTGTGACTACTTGACGGATTTTTTCAGAGATACCCAAGTTGAGCAGATTATTGCCTAAATGGCGACCCATGAGGAACTCTGCTGAGAGGTAACAAACACTTTTGACATTCTTGTCTGAGTAGGTTTTCGCTGTCTGGAGCCAACGTTGAAGGAGTCGGTCTCGCACTGTATAGGCAAGAGCCATATAGTAATCGTGGGGTGTGGCTATAGACTCAGATTTTCCCTGGACATAGAAGAGGTTGTCTGCGAAGGCTCGCTTGAGAGTCTCCACACTCATACCAGTACGATCGTCTTCTACTTGAATATCGACGGTTTCTGTGAGGTTAAGAGATTCGTTCACCAGTTTACTTTACTCCTACAATCTAAAGATTTTCCATCGATAGTGGTTTGTGGCCAACCTGCAAAACAACGGAGATACCGCTGTTAAATGCAAAGAACAATATAACGTACTCTATTTGTCCCACTCAGGGACGGTCGTGATTGCTCAAAGATAGCATGGTAATCTAATCATTACCCTACCTTTAGTACTATCAGTTCAATGCAGCCTATTAAGTCTTAGCATATAGAGCTTGCTATTGTGGTGCATTGGCTACAAGTTCAGTTTCGATGCTACATTGCTTAACCTCAATCCTTTAGCTGGTCAGTGGTTTAAGGTCTCCATCTCTGGCTTGTATCAGTTAACCAGACTTATCTCTTCCTTAAATTTCATAAAAATTTAAGGCAAAGTCCAAAACTTGAACAATAAAATCTGCATCTTCTCTGGTAATACAAAGTGGTGGCTTAATCCGTAGTACATTACGATGTAAACCCCCTTTACCAATCAGTAGCCCTAAATCTTTGGATAGTTCATGAATTTGAGCAGCAAGTTCGGAGTTTGGCTCTTTTGTTTGACGATTTTGCACTAGATCAACACCGATCATTAAGCCAGAACCACGAACATCGCCAATAAATTCATACTTTTTTTGTAAATTCTGAAGAGATTCTAGTAAATAATCTCCAATTAGACAACAATTTTGTTGTAGTTTGTCTCTTTCAATGGCCTCCAAGACTGCTTTCCCGGCGGCGCAAGACACCGGGTTGCCAGCAAAGGTATTAAAATGCATCTTTTGAGTAAATGCTTGGGCAATTTTGGGTGTGGTTACCACAGCAGCAAGGGGCACCCCATTACCAATACCCTTGGCTAAGGTTACAATATCAGGTTTGACATCCTGGGATTCAAAACCCCAAAAAGCTTTACCCGTTCTACAAAATCCAGTTTGTACTTCGTCTATAAGGCTCTCCCGGATCTATGTTGATAAACTTTATTTATATATACTCCCCAATTCTTTGGTTTTAGTCTTGGCTCGGAGCGATAGTGGAGAGTCAAGACTAGGCTCTCTTAGTGCAACTTTTTCAGGATT
>JAAHFP010000200.1 GCA_010672925.1 Symploca sp. SIO1C2
GGTAGCAGGGAAAAGACTAGAGTGACAAGCGATAACAGGCGAGGTGATTTCATTGTTGGTTATCGAAGAAGTGGGTTTAAAACCCCGTCTTAGAAGGATAGCTTGAATTTTATAAGTTTTCAGGTAACATTGTTACAATACCTAACAAGATTTCAATCCAGTTCTTCGAGCAAGTTAGTCCAATCTACGCAAGTGTAGTTTTGATTACGTAATTGTTCTACTGTCGTCTCAATCCAACGCACAAAATCGGCTTCATAGAGACTCTTTTGGTTGACTTGCAGTTCAGCTGACATTGTTTGTCTCCTGTTTCGCTCAACGTCGGTCATGAAACCAGGATAGCAGATTAGCTAGGGTGACGACAGAAAAGGGATTTTGGCTTCGTTCCAGATAAAACAGAAGCATCCCATTGTGGTAAAGAAAATCGGTTATAATTTTGATCAACAGAGCAGTATTGAGTGGTTTCCATATTTTAACTATGAGTGTCCTGATATCTGACGAAACTCTTCGCGCTTGCCAAATGGAAGCTACCGAATTTAGGCAAGAAATTGCCTTGTTGTTATTTCAAGTAGGTAAACTAACAATTGGTCATGCCAGTCACCTTGCTCAGATGTCACCTAATGCCTTCCGAGAAATACTCAAACAGCGTCATATTCCTCTGTATAGCTATGATGTTGAAGATTTTGAGCTAGATCTAAAAAACCTGCGAGAACTAGGTCGCTTGTGATCGTTATTAGTGATACTTCCGTCTTTACCAATCTGGCAGCAATCGGATACCTGTACCTACTTCAACAGCTTTATGGGCACATCTTAATACCCACAGCAGTGTATCAAGAATTGACTGTCGATCCCCCTGTTTTTGGAACAGTTGAAGTAAAAACTCTTCAATGGATTGAGGTTTTATCTGTGAATGATCGCAGAATGGTTGAGCAGTTGCAAAACATAGCGCAATTAGACCTAGGAGAATCCGAAGCAATCGCTTTATCACTGGAAATCAATGCAGAGTTGTTACTCATTGATGAGCGTCGTGGCAGAAGAGAAGCAAATCAACTAGGCATCCGGATTACTGGCTTGTTAGGGGTGCTGGTGGAAGCCAAGCATAGAGGATTGATTCCTGCTGTTAAGCCTTTAATGGATAACCTGATTGCTACATCCAAGTTTAGAGTTTCTCAATCTTTGTACAACCAAATTTTGGCAAGAGTAAGAGAGTCATAAATTTTATTCTCCATGTCCTATTCTCACAGCCAATTACCGATGAGAATAAACGGAGACCAAACTGCGGGATGGTTGTAGTCAAACTCTTGATCCGCAATCATCCTTAATTGGGCTGTTCTTAAAGCTTCCGCTTTAGTAACATTAGGTTGACTTAGTTGCTGGTAAAATTCCTCAATCAGAGGTACTGTGGACTCATCATTGATGTACCATAGGGTTGCTAAAGCACTCCCGACTCCAGCTCGAACCGCGACACCAGCTAATCCTAAAGTAGAACGGTCATCACCGGCAGCAGTTTGGCAGGCACTCAGGGTCAGTAATTCGACTGGTTGTCCCCGACGACGTGAGCGCAATAAATTATCTAATGCTTCAATACTAATCTTTTGGTCATATCCTACCAAAAACGTAGTCTGGCGGTCAGCACCAAATTTACCGTGAGTGGCAATATGGACAATGGGGTAACTCTGCTGTTGTAATTGGGATTGAA
>JAAHFP010000201.1 GCA_010672925.1 Symploca sp. SIO1C2
AGCTAAATATAAGGGACTTTAACTCGGAGACGGGAGCGCTACAGATAATTGATGCTAAGGGAGGGAAAGACCGCATGGTGTATTTACCCCAAAGTGCGATTCCTTTTGTTACTTCCTGGCTAACTGTACGGAGTTACCAACCGGGAGCATTACTGTGTCCAGTGAGGAAAGGTGGTGAGGTACAGTTAAGACGAATGACTCCCCAAGCCTTGTTGCTGATTATCCAGAAGCGGGCGCAGCAAGCTGGTGTAGAGTCCTTTAGTCCCCATGATTTTAGGAGGACATTCTGTTCAGACTTGTTGGATGCTGGCATTGATATTGTAACGGTGCAGAAGTTAGCAGGTCATGCCTCTCCGGTAACTACTGCTAAGTATGATCGGAGGGGAGAGGAAGCGAAACGGAGAGCAGTACAGTCATTGGGGTTTTGAGGATAGCAGCTTAACTGGGAGTTGATATCAAATATTGATATGGGTGGAAATAGCTTGGTGAATGTGGTATTTTTATATAATGGGATAGTTGTGCGCCTGTAAGCTCCGTGAGCATCTAGGATTGTGTCGTAAGCAACCACATCCTGAGCGTAGTTTCGGTAAGTGGTGATTATTGTGGTAGCAAATCACATCGCCTTTAAGCCAACCTCAGAAAGTATGTGATCAATGCAAGCTGTTTACCATCTGCTCTGGAATATTGTTCAATTGCTGGTAGCCCTAGCAATTTTGTTCGTAGCTAATTATTTGCGATCGCCTTTTTTAGCCAATCTCCGGTTATGGTTATTTTGGCTGGTGTTGGGACTCAGCTTGAGTTTGATCATTTCAGCGGTAATTGGTATCAAGAAACACCGTTCCCTGTTCAAAATGCTGAGTGTATTAGTATTAATTTTTTCCTTTGCCGGGTTTTCTAGTATCCTGGGAACTGAAGCCAAATTCCACCTCGTTAAGCATCAGATTTTCAGTACAGATGCCACTAGATTAGAGAAATTAGGTAATCATTTTATTGTCGGTTACCGAGATTTTGAGGGATTAAAAAAATTAGTAGAGCATAGAGCCATTGGTGGAGTATTTATTACTGCGAGAAACATTAAGGAGCAAAGCAAAGCAGATATCCAACAACAAATTAGTACTTTGCAAGCTATTCGTCAGCAGCAAGGTTTATCCCCTTTGTGGATTGCTGTAGACCAAGAGGGGGGTATAGTATCTCGTCTATCTCCTCCCTTGACTCAGTTACCTCCCTTAGCAACCATTATTTCAGAAGAGCAACCCATAGAACAGAGCAAAGCTGCGGTGATTAAGTATGCTAGGATTCATGGTCAGGAATTATCAGAAATTGGAGTAAATCTTAATTTTGCCCCAGTAGTGGATTTGAATAAAGGAGTAGTCAATCCTCAAGATAAATTTTCTCAAATCTATCGACGAGCAATTTCAACAGATCAAGAAGTAGTCGCCAAGGTCGCCTTGTGGTATTGTCAAACTCTGGAAGAATATGGGGTTAAGTGTACCATTAAGCATTTTCCTGGATTAGGCAGAGTAGAAACCGATACCCATATTGACCATGCTGAGTTAGATACCCCTCTATCGGAGTTAGTGGCTGATGATTGGGTTCCCTTTCGTCAGGTGATGAACAATTCCCAAGCTTTTACCATGCTAGGACATGCCAAAT
>JAAHFP010000202.1 GCA_010672925.1 Symploca sp. SIO1C2
ATGAGCTTTTAGTATCTCATAGACCAGCTAGATGCTACACCTATAGCTAGGGTAATGATAAACTAACTCAGCTGTCCTGAGAGGATATTAGGGGAAATAAGCCGATGCTCTTGGGAAGTACTTGTCGGTTATGCCAGCATTTCGATTTCACAAAGCGTGAGTGAGCCCTTTTGCTGCTTGGGGTTATCTTGCCGTATGTTCCAGAATCTGTAACTCTACATCCATTGCCTTATCCTGCTTTCAGCCATTAACACCTTCCATCATTTTATCCTAATTTTCCGAGAGTGACAGAGGAAGTATCTCAAATTTACGGATTAACTGGGCATTACTCCCTGATCAACTTCTCAGTATTTGGGTATTGGGGACTACCAAACTTTGACATACTCCCCGCGAGTAGAGCGACGGGGATTCTTTACGCTTCATTGACGGACGCTACCGAGGTAGTCTTACTCTGTCTCGACGTACATTTAGAGTCGTGGTAATGCCCTATCCCGACTTTGTTTATATTTACCGAGGCGTTCTCGTCTCGGTCGTGTTCTGTGCCACAGTTGAGGTAAAGTACGGAACGCACCGATAAATCAATCTTGCCCCATTTGTAGCCACAATCAGAGCAAGTTTGGCTAGTTGGTTCCCATCGACTGATAACCACAAACTTGCGTCCATACTTTTCAGACTTTGCCTCAACCAAGACCCGGAATTCTCGCCATCCTTGCTGACTAATTGCTCTAGACAATTTACGGTTTTTGACCATACCTGACACGTTCAAATCTTCCAAAACGATAGTTTGGTTTTCACTAACGATATGGCTTGATAGCTTATGCAGGAAGTCTTTCCTGGTATCAGGTTCTCCCACAACTCTGATGCTAATGTCCGGTTCTCGTCGTCGCAATTGCTGGGCATAAACTGGATCGACATTTTCATCCATTAAGTATTTCAGCGTCATGAGCTTTATTTTTTGCTGCGAGTTCTGCTTTGAGTTTTCTAAGTCGTTCGACTGCGGGATGAGGATTTGCTGCTTGGGCTTTCCGTTGCTGGCGTCCCCACTCTAGCCAATCAGCTATGTATTTACTCACCGCTTCTTTGTTATGCAGGTAATAGAGAATAGTAGCGTAGACTTGTTCTAAAGTAAGAGAAGTGTAAATGTTGGCAATTTCTTCAGAAGTTCGGGCGCGATAGATGTATTCGTACAAAATAGTTTCTATGCCGATGCGCGAACCTTTGAGTCGGATGTCGTTGGGGGCAAGAAAGTTGAAATAGTCTTCGAGTTGCATAGGTTTTTTTTCCGTTGTGACGCTAAGGTTAGAGATAATTTTAGATTTTAGATTTTAGATTTTAGATTGAAGAATAAAACGGTCACAAGCCCCTAAATTTATTTAGGTCATAAATCTTTAATCTTCAATCTTCAATCTTCAATTGTTTGACTTCACCAGCCTGTCACCAGTTTTCGTAGACAACACCTCACTCACTCCGGACTTGGCACGCACCGCCCGAAACATCCCAAAGCGACATAGCCCAGCCCCAAATGCCAGCCGCATCAACAGGAATGTGGGCACTTCTCGCAAGGATTTAATCAACCCAGTCGCGCCAAATCGAAT
>JAAHFP010000203.1 GCA_010672925.1 Symploca sp. SIO1C2
AGCAGGGCTAATTCATTGTGATGAGAGAAAATTAGGACAGCCAGAAAAAGTGCGTAAACTATTCTCAGTGAACGAATATGTGGAACTATCGGAGAAATCAGCCATGAGTCGGATTTGGTGTGCGATCGCTAGCCTCAAGAGCCGCCATGAGTCGGATTTGGTGTGCGATCGCTAGCCTCAAGAGCCGCCATGAGTCGGATTTGGTGCGCGATCGCTAGCCTCAAGAGACGCTATGAGTTGGATTTGGTGCGCGATCGCTAACCTCAAGAGACGCTATGAATCGGATTTGGTGAGCGAGCGCTAGTCTCAAGAGACGCCATAGCTTATCCGTGAGAAAGCGATTGCTTGAGTTCAGACGCCAGAGCGAGCGCTAGACCTTTTGAATCTCAATTAGCAGCAAAATCTTTTGTAGGTCATGAGCAATCGAGCGAAGTGCCGTGGTCATGGAAGAGTAGCCATGATAGCGTAAAATGGCAATGACTAAGCTACGGATTATTGAGAGATTGGCAGGAGCATTACCCAATCGTATCCTGGAACGATCTTCATCAAGTACCACGTCCTTAACCCAATGTAAACGATTCTCAATTCCCCAATGACCACGAATACCTTGGGCAAATTGTGCGGCATCGAGGCATTTACTACTAATATAGTAAGCAAGTTGTTGGTAGGGTTTACCTGCTCTTGTTCCGATGCGTTCTACTTTTACTAGACATGCTAGACCGGCCCACTCGCCACTGATACCATTGAGGTCATCAAAAACAGATACAGTTCTAGTGGTAAGACGGTCACTTCTCTTTTCCCGGCTTATATCAATACTTATAGGTAGGGTTTGTTGAGTGTTGAGTTTTATTTGTTTGTAGAGATTTTTTTGATTACCTTTAACAGCAATCACATAGTCGTTTCCACTATCGACAATTAGCTTGACAGTTTTTTTTGACAGTGTAAAGCATCAAAGGTAAACACAGCTCCAGTAAGCCCTAAATTAGCTAAAAGTAGCTGCACAACGTCAATTTCACTACTTTCTTTATTACGAAATTGTTCGAGGGCTATAGCCACTCCACAGCGACTGCTGAAAACAGAAACTATCGAGACGAAGTCTTGATAAGCTTGAGCATAATTATTCACTGTTCCTTTGATACTCTTGCCATCAACTCCTAGCCAATCACCCTCTTGGGTTGGCATCCCATCCCTAATCCAGTTTGTCAAAACTTGGGCTAATTGAGTAAAATCAATACTCATCATTACTCTGCAAAAAGTCGAGTCTGAGGGAAAACCCATTGGTGGTAACTCTAAACTTTCCAGCAAAGCTTGGTGATGACGACGAGCAAAATCTTCCAAGGCTCGATAACCATAGCAATCACTCATCGTTGCCATAATCACCAGCAGCAAAATTAACCACAAGGGATAACGTTTTCCTCTCGGAGCACGAAAATCTGGGAGTCCGGCTAAAGCTTCAAGAAGATTAGTTTTCATTCCTGGAGAAGTAAGAGAGTTCCACATATTCGTTCACTGAGAATAGTTTACGCACTTTTTCTGGCTGTCCTAATTTTCTCTCATCACAATGAATTAGCCCTGC
>JAAHFP010000204.1 GCA_010672925.1 Symploca sp. SIO1C2
CAAAGAGCGATCGCGAAACCCCAAAGAGCGATCGCGCTCAAAGTAAATTCTCTGACCCAGTAGAAAAAACCTTGCGTGTTCAGTCAAACTAGAACCACCACACAACAAGGTCAAAAAAATGTCTAGATCTAGAGTGCCAAATCGTGCGCAAATTCTCTCTTGATAAATTGAGTATTTCTGCGGGGTTGCCATTCCGAGAATTATTACCACAAGCCCATATTGAACAACAGCTCAAGAAACTATCAATTAAATACCGAAATCGGTTGTTCAATCCAGTAGTAACATTATGGACATTTTTATCACAGGTGCTAGATGCGGATAAAAGTTGTCATCATGCCGTATCAAGAGTTATCGCCTGGTTATCTACGGAAAATGTCGAAATCCCTTCAACTTCTACCAGTGCATACTCTCAAGCGAGAAAAAGATTACCAGAAAAGCTCTTAGAAAACTTATTTAAAGACAGTGGAAAGAATTTGTCAGATCGAGTTAAGCTAAGCTCTTTATGGTGTGGTCGTCAAGTAATAATTCTTGATTGTTCCACAGTATCAATGCCAGACACTCAAGCCAATCAACAAGCTTACCCTCAGTCAGGTCAGCAAAAAAAAGGTTGTGGTTTTCCCATCGCCAAAATTGGCGTATTTTTCAGTTTAGCTACTGGTGCTGCCACAGCTGTAGCGATTGATATTCTCAACACTAATGATATCAAAATAGCACGAAAATTATATCAATTTTTACGGCCACTTGATGTACTCTTAGGAGATAGTGCTTTTTGTTCCTATGCAGATTTTTTCTGGATTAGACAACGTAGTTGTGATACTGTAATCAGAAAGCACAAGGGTCGGTGTCAGCAATTAAAAGGTGGTTTCATCATCGCCAACAATGACAAAATAGTTACTTGGCGCAAACCCAAAACTTGCCCTAGAGGGTTAACCAAAGCCGAATTTGCTGCTTTACCTAAGACACAGAAAGTTCGGGAAGTGTTTTATTCAATTGAGCAACCTGGTTTTCGGACTCAATCTGTCAGCTTGCTCACTACTTTATTAGATATTGATGCTTTTTCTACCTTATCCTTAACACAGCTTTATCGCTCTCGTTGGAATGTCGAATTAAATATCAAACATCTGAAAACATCTTTGGGCATGGACATTTTACGTTGCAAAACTCCCGACATGATTCGCAAAGAAATTTACGCTTTTTTGCTGGTTTATAACTTACTACGTAGTTTGATGTGGGATGCTGGCACTACTTATAGTACTCCTCCTTTAAGATTATCTTTACAAGGTACTCGTCAAAAGTTTAATAACTTTATTCCTCAGTTTTTATCTGTTTGTCCTTACAGAGTATCTCAAATTTATCAAACTTTACTCAAAGTTATTGTCCATAAAACAGTGCCTCAGCGTCCTGGACGTGTTGAACCCAGAGTTGTCAAGCGTCGCCCCAAAGCTTATCCCTGGATGCAACAACCCAGGTCTGTATTGCGACAAGTATAAGGGCTACCTAATTTATTTACTTGTGGGCATAACCCTTATACTTGTCTCAGGCGAGGCGCTTATCTTAGTGCCATTCG
>JAAHFP010000205.1 GCA_010672925.1 Symploca sp. SIO1C2
ACCAATAACATTGCTGTGACAGCCTTCAATTTGGTCAACTAAAAATCCTCCTCGACCCTCTAAAGCAAAGCTACCAGCACATTTGAGAGGTTCTCCTGTCGCAACATACTCAGAAATTATGCGATCGTTCACCTGGGCAAAGTATACTTTGGTAATGCCACAGCGTACTATAGTTTGGTTGCCAGATAAGTCCAATAATGCATGACCGGTGTATATTTCCCCTACAGTACCTCGCATTTGCTGCCAACGAGCAATCGCTTCTTGGGGATTAGCTGGTTTACCCTGAATTTCCCCCCCAACCATCAATACTGAATCACAACCTAGTACCAAAGCCTTGCTAAATTGAGCAGCAACAGTTTCTGCCTTGTGCAATGCTAGAGTTTCCACCAAAGACACAGGATCGTTTAACTGAACTTGAGATTCATCAAAGTTGCTCTTAAAAATTACTGGTTCAATACCTACGGTGTGCAATAGGCGTTTGCGGGCTGGTGAAGCTGAGGCGAGGATGAAGGTTGGGATAGATTTGGACATGAATAATTTAGAATTTAGAATTTAGAATTTAGAATTGGGAATTCCGCCAATACTTAAGCCCTGACGGGATTTATGCCAGAGGTCTACTCATTATTCATTATTACCGTTCCCGATGAAACTGTCTCCGAGTTTTGGCAACAATGACACTCACTTCAAGACTAACTTTATCGCTGCTGTTGGAAGTTGATGAACTTCAATGCTACGAGCACGTTTTCTGATGATATCAATACATCTGTGGGGTGTTTAATTATTGCTGTGACTAAATTTGAGAGGTTTGAGACGAAAATAGTTAAAAAAACGGGGTTGAAAAGACATACTCAACTCCGATGGAAAGTGTCACTTATTTTGTTTAGGAATGCATTATTCGGCAGGAACCGTAGGGGCGTATTGCATACGCCCAACCCCTACCACCTAATTCAACCAGCCGTTACAGCAGCTTTCAATCCTAGCTGACTTGTCAATCGCTCAAAGTCAAAATGCTCTGCCATGAGTTGCTGAATACACTGTACCTTAATTGGTTCGTGGAGACGTACATGACCAAAAGCATCATCTATAATCTCAACTGTGCTCAGAGTATCTAAGTCAACGGACAGGATCGGGATTTCTACCTCTTCGGCACGGTGGAGGATAAAAGGTTGTGGAGGCAAATGACCGGTAAGAATCAAACAATGAGTCGAGGTTTCTAGGGCTGCCATTTGAATATCCGTGCGATCGCCTCCCGTTACCACTGCCATATTGATGCCTTTACGCAAGTATTCTAAGGCAGAATTAACATTCATCGCTCCAATTGTCAAGCTTTGTACCATTAAATCCAATCGCTCAGAACTGCAAAGTACTTCTGCTTGCAACTGACTGACTAATTCTCGCACGGTGACACTGCGCAATAGCTCGTTACTGGGTAACATGCCCAAAACGGAAATACCTTGTTGTTCCAAAAAAGGGCGCATGGTTGTTTGAACCATTGACAGTTGCTCGTTGGGAATATCGTTAATTAAAACTCCTAACAAACGATTAC
>JAAHFP010000206.1 GCA_010672925.1 Symploca sp. SIO1C2
CCACAAGTAAATAAATTAGGTAGCCCTTATACTTGTCGCAATACAGACCTAGGTTGGTGCATCCAGGGATAAGCTTTGGGGCGACGCTTGACCACTCTGGGCTCAACACGTCCGGGACGTGATGGTACGGTTTTGTGGACAATAACTTTGAGTAAGGTTTGATAAACTCTATATACTCTATCAGAACAAACAGATAAAAACTGAGGAATAAAGTTATCAAACTTTTGACGGGTACCTTGTAAAGATAATCTTAAAGGAGGAGTACTATAAGTAATGCCAGCATCCCACATCAGACTACGTAGTAAGTTGTAAACCAGCAAAAAAGCATAAATTTCTTTGCGAACCATATCAGGAGTTTGGCAGCGTAAAACGTCCATGCCCAAAGAAGTTTTCAGGTGTTTGATATTGAGTTCTACATCCCAACGAGAGCGATAAAGCTGTGTCAAGGCTGCGGTAGAAAAAGCGTCAATATCTAAGAGAGTGGTGAGCACGCTGACCGATTGAGTACGGAAGCCAGGTTGCTCAATTGAATAAAAAACTTCGCGAATTTTCTGTGTCTCAGGTAAAGCTGAAAATTCGGTTTTAGTTAACCCTCTAGGACAAGTTTTGGGCTTGCGCCAAGTAACTATTTTGTCATTATTGGCGATGATGAAACCACCTTTTAATTGCTGACATCGACCCTTGTGCTTTCTGATGACAGTATCACAACCACGCTGTCGAAGCCAGAAAAAATCCGCATAGGAGCAAAAAGCGCTATCTCCCAGAAGTACATCAAGTGGCTGCAAAAATTGATATAGTTTTCGTGCCAATTTAATATCGTTACTGTTAAGAATATCAATGACTACAGCTATGGCAGCACCAGTAGCTAGACTGAAGAGTACGCCAATTTTGGCGATGGGAAAACCACAACCTTTTTTTTGCTGACCTGACTGAGGGTAAGCTTTTTGATTGGCTTGAGTGTCTGGCATTGATACCGTGGAACAATCAAGAATTATTATATGACGACCACACCATAAAGAGCTTGGATTAACTTGGGCTGACAAATTTTTGCCACTGTCTCTAAAGAGATTTTCTAAAAACTTTTCTGGCAATCTTTTCCTCGCTTGACAGTAGGCGCTGGTAGAAGTTGAAGGGATTTCGACGTTTTCTGTAGATAACCAGGCAATAACTCTCGATAGGGCATGATGGCAACTTTTATCCACATCTAGCACTTGTGATAAAAATGCCCATAATGTCACTATTGGGTTAAACAACCGATTTCGGTACTTAATTGATAGTTCAGTAAGTTGTTGCTCAAGATAAGCTTGCGGTAGGAATTCTCGGAATGGTAGCCCCACAGAAAGCCTAAATTTTTCCTTGAGAATTTGTGCACGATTTGGCACTCTAGATCTAGACATTTTTTGGCCTTGTTGTGTTTGGCTCTAGTTTGACTGAACACACAAGGTTTTTTCTACCGGGTCAGAGA
>JAAHFP010000207.1 GCA_010672925.1 Symploca sp. SIO1C2
GTCGGACAGCTTTCAGGTGATGGACGATATCATCCATCGTTACTTCCGTTTCATCTTGATAACCGAGAATATTAGTCCCTACACTATCTCCTACAAACAGCATATCTACTCCAGCTTGCTCTTCTAGCAGAGCAGTGGGGTAATCATAACAAGTTAGTGCTACGATTTTTTGTTGAGCTTGTTTTTTACTTAAGAGATATTCGGAATTTTTCTTCATTTACCACCCTACACCAAACTTGGAAACTATCATTTTTGTAGCAGTACCGTATCAACTATTATTTTTTAGGCTAAGACCCATTTAAATTGGTTTGTCCTAATCTCCGCGTCTCCGCGTCCCCGCGTCCCCGTGTCAGTACTAATTCACAATTTAAATGTACAACAGCTTACTGTATGGGCGTATACTTTCCCCACCGTAAAATAATACTAGCAAAAAAACTAGCGATCGCACTCTAAGGATAGATTAAAAATGGGATATGGCAAATTAATAATCATGATGTTTGCTGTAATGCTGTTCTCAGTATCTTGTCATTCCCTAACCAAAAGGACAACTCATACCTGTGAAGATTTTCTGGCAAGATGGGGAGAAAAACCAGCACAGTTAGAGTTTACCGACTGCAAAAAAGTCAAAATTCCCCCAGGGGTCGGTTTGACCGCTTCCTATGTTGTGCGAGGTGCCGATGCAGCAGAGGTAGAAAAAATTCTGCACAGAAAATTTGGTATGGCTCCCCTCAAATTCCTCTGCTGTGGTTGGCAGCCTATTCTGGTCAAAAATAAGGATAATTTACCTGGTAAGGGAAGTTATACAGACCAGGATGGTTGGAGTTTTGAGGTAACAATGGTCTCAGAAGAAACCATAATAAGCGATCGCCAAGATTGGCACAAGATTCCTGAGTTTTATGTGCGGGTGACCAAATTTTGGGGCATTTGAACTAAAGTTGCGATCGCACCTAATCTGAAAATAGACGCAGGGGTGAGCGAAAAAAAGGGTGGGGAGCTGAGGAAGCTGAGGGAGCTGAGGGAGCTGAGGAAGCTGAGGAAGCTGGGGGAGCTGAGGGAGCTGAGGAAGCTGAGGAAGCTGGGGGAGCTGGGGGAGCTGGGGGAGAAGAGAGAACTTATAATTTTTGGACACAAAGCTCAAGAAATCCCACCCAAAATTTCGTTCACCCTAGACGCAGAGACAGGAATTTTCTATGCATGGTGGTAAAAAAATTTGTTCACCGGGACTACCTCCTGCCTCCTGCCTCCTGCCTCCTGCCTTCTGCCTCCTGCCTTCTGCTTTGTAGCACTCACAAACCACAGTCACACTTGGTCTTAAGCTAAAGTAGAGTTAAAAATTAATATAGAATCATGAGTCAACCTGCTCCTCGCCGCCAAAAAAAGAAACTTGGACAGCCTAACTCAGCTAAAAATCGGTCAAAAAATAAGATCCAGCGGGTA
>JAAHFP010000208.1 GCA_010672925.1 Symploca sp. SIO1C2
TACGCTCACTAGCGTCCAGTTAAAAGTCTTTGAACATCAACTGTTTAGAATTATCAAAACCTGAGTCTCTTGTATCCTTTTTCGTAAGTAGCTGATGGATAGGGTCTTTGGAGAATATATTGACGCTGACCACTTGCAGAATGCGGCTCATACTTTGCTCGATCTGCAAGGTCTTATTGAGAATGGCGACCATGAGGTATATGCAGACTGCGATCCAGATTTGCGTCTTCACGGCGTTCTCGCTCAGCCCGAAAAACGACTTCACGCGAAGGTTTTGCTTGATCCACTTGAAGAAGAGCTCGATTTGCCAGCGGGCCTTGTAGATCCTCGCAACGGCCAAGGCATCGATCTCGAAGTTGTTGGTTATGAAGACCAGCAGCCTTCCCGATTCCGCGTCCCAGAAACTCACCCGCCCCAAGTCGTGAGGGAAGTGCTTCTTGGTCTTCGTTCCGTTGAGGCGGACGGTCTGGTCGGATCTGAGCCCGGTAGACTTGTCCACTTCGCGGGACTCGCGGACGTAGAAGCTCATGTTGGACTTGGCCCTGGTGACGAAGAAGGCCCGAGCCGAATGGATGGCCGCCAATCGGAGGAAATCGACGTATCCGCGATCCAATACGTAGAAGGCTCCAGCTTCGAAAACGATCCAATCCAAGGCGTTGACGTCGTGGACCTTCCCGTCCGTGATCGCGATGAACACGGGGATCGAGCCGCTCAGGTCGATCATGGCGTGGAGCTTGATCGCGGACTTGCTCTTTCGAAAGCGAGCCCAAGGAAAGAGGTTCATGCACAGGTCTATCGTGGAAGCGTCGATGGCGTAGGCGACCTCGTCGAGATCCAAGATGTATCGATCCGAGGAATACAGCTTGCGGGCCTTGCGGATGAGAATCTGGGCGAGCTCGAAGTAGACCTTCCAGCTTCGATGCTCGTTGGCGTACGCGAGACTGGTTCGCGTCACCGACCCGCGGATGCCCATGGCGTAGAGCAGCTTGGCCTGGGATCCGAGGCAGGCCTCGATGTCGCGCAGACTTTCCCTGAAGGTGAGCTGAGCAAAGGCCATGCAAAGGAACTGGTCCCTCGCGGTGAAGCTCCTGCTCGATCGAGGCATCGGGTATTTGGATACGCAACGCTGGAACTGCTTTCTGTCGATGGAATCGCAGATCTGAGTGAAAACAAGACGGCCAACATTCATGCCAGCCAGTCTCAATAAGGGCCAATCCGAATGGAATCTGATTCAAATGCGTGACACAAGTAAACTGGCTTTTCACTATGAATATCATTAACTTACGAACCTGAAAGCCTCTCTTAACTGGACGCTAGTGAGTTTCGGTATTCAACGCTTTAGGTTGTGCTTTTAGCTACATCCACTGGTATAGAAAAAAGAAATACACCAAGGAATTGATCATCAAAGGCGAAGTAGATCGAACAGCCGCAAACAAA
>JAAHFP010000209.1 GCA_010672925.1 Symploca sp. SIO1C2
TCTCATCGATGGTGATATGGGCCAGATCGCTCAACTGCGCAGCAGAGGTGCCGGCATAAATCGTGAGCATGCCTGTCTCTGCATAGGCGCCCGTCTGCGCATAGATCGAATAGCACAGCCCGCGCTTTTCGCGCATCTCTTGGAACAGCCGTGATGACATGCCGCCCCCCAATACAGAGGAATAAATCTGCGCCGCATAAATATCGTCATGACAATATCCAGGTGCCGCAAACCCTAAGGTGAAATGGGCCTGTTCTAACGCCCGGTCTTTTGCATACTCGCCCCCCTGAAAACTCGCCGGGCGCGCCTGATGATCATGACCCCTCTCAAATTGGGCAAATAAATCCTCTGCTTGCCGAACGAGGGCCTCGTGATCCACCGCCCCAGCTGCCGACAAGATCATTTGCTGCGGCTGGTAATGAGCCGCCACAAATTCCCGCAAATCCGCTTGCTGAAAGTTTTTTACCCGCTCTGGCGCACCAAGGATCGTGCGGCCCAAAGGATGATCGGGATAGGCCTGCTCTTGAAGCCAGTCAAAGATGACATCGTCTGGCGTATCAAGCGCTTGCCCGATTTCTTGCAAGATCACACCGCGTTCAAGCTCTATCTCATCCGGGTCAAACACCGAATTTTGCAAAATATCCGCAATCACATCTACGGCAAGGGGCACATCTGCCTGCAACACACGCGCGTAATAGGCCGTGACTTCCCGGCTGGTATAGGCATTGATATAGCCGCCCACATCTTCGATGGCTTCGGCAATTTGCAAGGCAGAACGGCTTTGCGTGCCCTTAAAAGCCATATGTTCCAGAAAATGCGCAATCCCGTTTTGCGAGGCCGTTTCATGGCGCGCGCCCGCCAAAACCCAAACCCCGACAGAGGTCGATTGCAACCCTGGCATATGCTCAGAGACAATGCGAAACCCATTGTCCAGCGTTGTAAGATTAACCGTCAAGGCGAGCCCGTTCCCCAATAAGCGCCTGAAGTGCCCGCAGATCATTGGGCACTTCGGTGATATGTTCCGCCCGCTCATACAGGTCCGCCATATGGGCTGGCAAGGGGGGATGAAGCCCGGTTGCCCGTTCCACCGCGGCCGGAAACTTCGCCGGATGGGCGGTGGCCAAAGTGATCATCGGCACGGATGGATCCCGCTGAGCCTCTGCCACAGCAACCCCAACGGCCGTATGGGGGCAGAGTAACTCTTGCGTCTTTTCCTGCCATCTTTTGATGGTTGCAAGGGTTTCCTCCTCATCAACCCGCCCCGCATCAAAATGCGCGCGTAGATTTGCAAGGATATCGGAGGGCAGCTCAAAACCACCCGCCTGTAGCCCGCTCATCAGACCGCGCAGTTTCTCACCATCGCGCCCAAGCGCATCAAATAGAGCGCGCTCAAAATTAGAGCTCACCTGAATATCCATTGACGGGCT
>JAAHFP010000021.1 GCA_010672925.1 Symploca sp. SIO1C2
AGCTATCAACATCAAAAATAGAGCGGTGGGGCATCCCGTTCTTAAAGCTCAGTTAATGTCCGACGGGTTACCGGGAGTCGCTGAGAAGCCCACACTTACCCGATAGGGAAGTGTGGGAGTATGTCACCTGACGAAAGCCAGTAATTTTCTTAGTAATAGTCCTACTGATGTAGCATCACCCGCTATGAAGGGAAGAATTGTGCAGATATTTAGGGGCATAATATTTGGGCAACAATTTTTCGTATATAGACGTAGCCATATCAATCCCAATGCTGCCCCAACCACTACAAATGAAAGAAACTTTTGTCAAATCCTCTTTCTTCCTTTCTTCCCTGTTGCCTGTTGCCTGGTTTCTTCAAAGCAGTCCCACTGGGACAGTAGTATCTGTTATGAAAGACAGATTCAAATCTAAAATCTAAAATCTAAAATCTAAAATTGTTTCTTGAAAGGATAATTAATATGAATAAATTAACAACTGAAAATTTCGAGGTTTCAACTCAAGCTATTAAGCCAGATTACCAAGGTACATCTACAGAGGCTATCCAGTATCACTACGATGATGGCAATGATTTTTTCCAACTCTGGTTAGATAATACTATGGCCTATACTTGTGCCCTGTGGGAACCAGGTGAAGGGTATGAAGCATTAGAAACAGCCCAAATCCGGAAGTTGGATTTCCATATTAACCAAGCAAAAGCCAAGGGCGCTAAACGAGTTTTAGATATTGGTTGCGGTTGGGGTCCGCTTTTGAAACGCTTGGTAGAAGTACATGGTGTTGAGAAAGCAGTTGGTTTAACCTTGAGTAAAGCTCAAGCTGAGTTGGTTCAATCTTGGAAAAACTCCAGGATTGAGAGTTATTGGGAAAACTGGGCAGATCATGATCCCGAAGAACCTTATGATGCTATTTTGGCGATAGAAGTGCTGGAACATGTTGCCCAGGTAGGGTTATCTGAAGCCGAAAAAGTTAAAGCCTATCGTCATTTCTTCGAGTGCTGCCACCAATGGCTGAAGCCTGGAAGTTGTCTGTCTTTGCAAACTATAGTATACGAGAACATGCGTCCAGAAAACTTCAATGAGTTTCTTACTACTGAAGTTTTCCCAGAGTCAGATCATGCTAACCTAGCAGAGCTAGTGAAAGCCAGCCAAAGACTTTTCGAGATTGTGACAATTAGGAATGACCGCCTAGACTACGAACTTACCTGCAAAGCTTGGTTGGCAAGACTAAAGGCAAATCGTACCGCTGCTGTCAATCTTGTTGGTTCCGAAGTAGTTGCCCGTTACGAAAAATATCTCAAGTTTTGCATTATTGGTTTCCACACTGGAAATATTAACCTAGCGCGAATTATGATGCGCCGTATTGATAAACCGTGCAAGTAATTGGTTAGTGTTTTTAAGGCAGATCGAAAATAAAATGGAATCAATAGCAATTATAGGCATGGCCTGTCGCTTTCCCCAGGCTAAAAACCCAGAGGAATTCTGGAAGCTACTCCTCGAAGGTATAGATACCATTAGCGAGGTGCCCTCAAAGCGATGGGATGCTGAAGCAATTGATCAACCGACACCAGCAACACAGGGAAAAATCAATACTCGTTGGGGTGGCTTTCTGGAAAAAGTAGATTGGTTCGATCCTAGTTTTTTTAGGATTGCTCCCCAGGAAGCAAAACGCATAGATCCCCAACAAAGACTGTTCTTGGAGATAGCTTGGGAAGCCTTGGAAGATGCCGGAATAGTGCCAGAAAAACTGCGAGGTAGCCGCACGGGAGTATTTGTCGGCATTAGCAACAGCGACTATCATCGGCTTTTAAGCAGAGAATTATCTGGAATAACCCCATACGATAACGTTGGCAACTCCTTTGCCATAGTTGCCAACCGTCTATCTTATATACTCGATTGCCAAGGACCAAGTATAGCCATAGATACTACTTGCTCTTCCTCCCTAGTTGCAGTCCACTATGCTTGCCAGAGTCTACAGTGCCAAGAGTCGAATCTTGCTCTAGTCGGAGGGGTGAACTTGATTCTATCCCCAGAAGTAACTATTGGTTGTTCTCTAGCAGGCTTGATAGCAGAGGATGGACATTGTAAAACTTTTGATGCCTCTGCTGATGGTTTTGTTCGGGGGGAGGGATGTGGGGTAGTAATTCTCAAACGTCTTGCTGATGCTAAGAGGGATGGAGACAATATTCTGGCAATTATTAGAGGTTCAGCAGTTAATCAAGATGGGCTAACTAATGGACTCACTGCACCTAATGGTCCTTCCCAACAAGCAGTGATGCGTCGGGCTTTGGAAAATGCAGAGGTAGCACCAGCAGAAATTAGCTATGTAGAAGCTCATGCTGTTGGTACCCCGATGGGAGATGCAATCGAGGCTAAATCACTAAAATCAGTGCTGATGGAGGGTCGTAAACCTTCCCAGCCCTGTTGGATTGGCTCAGTTAAAACCAATATCGGTCACCTAGAAGCTGCTAGTGGGATTGCTGGTTTAATCAAGGTGGTGTTACAAATGCAAAACAAAAACATTGCACCTCACCTGCACCTGAAGCAGTTGAATCCATATATCCGGATCAACAATACCCCATTATCGATTCCCACTGTCTCGCAGAAATGGCCAGATCTTCAAGCACCACGGTTGGCTGGTGTCAATTCCTTTGGTATCGGCGGTACAAATGCCCATGTCATTCTAGAGGAAGCACCTGTTAGAGTTAAAAGTGAAGACTTCTGTGAGCGTCCTTGCCATATCTTCACTTTGTCTGCTAAATGCGAGCAGGCTCTACAAGATTTATCACAACGTTATCAAGAATTTTTAGAGAATAATTCCACTGCATCGATCGCAGATATCTGTTTTACTACTAATACAGGGCGGACGCATTTTGAGCACCGTCTTGCCATAGTTGCTGAATCTACTGTGCAGTTGCGTGAACAGCTAAAAGCTTTTGCTACTGGAACAGAAACACCGGGAGTGATAAGTACTAATACGCAGTTGCGTTCAAAGATAGTAGTTCAGACAGACACGGAGACGTGGGGACGCGGGGACGCGGAGAAAATGAATGTGCTACTTCTGAATGCAACTTGGAATAAAGTAACTAGCAAGAAATCCCCAAAGATCGCATTTTTATTTACTGATCAAGGTGGACAATATATTGACATGGGACGCCAACTGTACGAAACCCAATCCACCTTCCGGCAAACCCTAGATCTTTGTGATGAAATTCTTCGTCCCTATCTAGCTCAGCCCCTGCTATCATTCCTAGATGCTGAACCTGGTGAAACTTCACCAATAGATAAACCTACCTTATTTTCCCTAGAATATGCCCTCGCCCAGTTATGGCAATCCTGGGGTATTGCACCAGATGCAGTGATGGGTTGCGGTGTGGGGGAATATGTTGCGGCTTGTGTTGCTGGAGTATTCAGCTTAGAAGCTGGTCTAAAGCTGATGGTGAACAGAGGAAGTTTAGGAGAATCATCGCCACTCCAGTTAATTTCCAATGTTACCGGAGATCTGGCTACCGCAGAAATGGGAACTCCTCAATACAGGGAAGGTCATCGGCAACCACCAGTGATACTTGCCGATTCGATGGAAAGCCTGAAAAACAATGGTTGTCAACTGTTTGTGGAAATAGGGTCGCGATCCAGCCCATGGGATCTGAGTCGCCAATGTCTACCGGAAGGAATGGGAATTTACTTACCCAGTATGCAGCAAGGGCAATCCCCTTGGCCACAACTCCTGCAAACTTTAGCACAATTATACCTCCGTGGAGTAAAAGTAGACTGGTCAGGGTTTGACCGGGATTATCCCCGTAGCCGTCTTCAATTGCCCACTTATCCCTTCCAGCGACAGCAGTATTGGTTTAAGACAGCTACTCTCAATCCCCAATCTTCAACTTCCTCTGACCAAACCGTTAATACCAGGCAAACCCCTCCTTTGTTCTCCCAAGGAGAGAAGGCAGTCCCAACAACAAAAATTTCACCACCATGCAAGAAAATCAATCTCGAACCGTCCCCATATCCTCCCGTCCCCGCGTCTATTTTCAAGAGGGATAATGTAGAGTCAATCCAAAACTGGATCGTAGATTGGTTAGTTAAAAAATTGAACCTCGAAGCCACAGCCATTGATGCCAGTAAATCTCTGGTGGATTACGGTCTCGATTCCCTAGGGGCGATGGAGTTAGCTCAAGAGTTAGAAAACTGGCTGGGACATTCCCTGAATCCTACATTATTTTGGGATTTTCCCACCATTGAATCTTTAGCACGTCACCTACCCAGTGAACTCAATCTTCCAGCATCCGTCGAGAAAAAAACCATCAACAACGATACACCTTCATTCAATGATAATCTTTTGTATGGAAATCCCAGTGAACCCCTGCCACCACCACGAGGGATAATAGCTCGTATTGCTATCTGGCTTTTTGGCATAATCTCCCGCTTCATTTGGCATATTGAGGTGAGTGGTATCGAGCATGTTCCCAAAAGCGGTCCATTTATTCTCACACCGAACCACGAATCACACTTTGATAGTTTGTGGATCTCCTCTTATTTGCCACCATCCCTAAGATATAGCTTCTGTTGTCTGGCCAAGCAAGAGCATTTTGAGCGGTTAACAACCCGACTATTTGCCAGTCTTGTTGGTGGCATCCCAGTTAATCGTCAAGGAGATGCCTTGCCTGCTCTCCGCACTGCTGCTAAAGCTTTATCAGCCCAACAATCCCTCCTGATCCATCCTGAGGGAACACGGACAAGGACTGGTACACTGTTGCCTTTCCATCGCGGTCCTGCTAAATTAGCGATCGCTACTGGTGTTCCTCTGATTCCAGTCCGAATAATTGGCGCTTACGACATTTTTCCCCCCCATCGCAAGCTACCAAGTTTCTTTGACTGTAAGCGGCTTCAACGTCGTCCTCTTCAAATTATCTTTGGCAAACCCATTTTACCACCCAAAGATGAGGAAGGATGGGCATTGGAAACCCGTCTGACCGAACAACTACGTTCAGCAGTGGAGTCTCTAGGGCTGGCGGAATAAGTAATAAGTAATAAGTAATAAGTAATGAACAGTAGTAGGACTTCAGTTCAAAAAGAAGTCAGCAAATAGAAGTTACAGGAGTTCATAATTGAGTAATGTTGCTACATTTTTATATTTTTTGCTTGTCTTTACTTTTGTTCATACTGGGACTTGCTTTAATCCAGAAAAAACAAGAAACAATCCTTAGGGTATTAACTCTTATGGGAATCTTGCAGGTTATTTGTTTGGCAGTATGGCAGGGGACATTAGCTTTTACTCTGTTGATTACAGGTCTTTTAGCATTAAGCTTATATGAATTATCTGCTCATTACCAAACCAATCGCATCTTGTTTGGTTTGGGTAGCATAATTTTATTTGTTGTTTCCCTATACCATAACGATCTGCCAGTTATTCAGTTGGCTTTAATTTGGTTTACTATTATCAGTATACTCACTTTTATCGGTCGTCAAGATACAATCAAAAGTCCGCCATATTTATTTGCTTTTTCCTCCTGCTTTCTAATTCCCTGCTCCATTTTTGTGATTGAATTAATGAAAATCAACAGCAGCACAATTATTATGATCTTACTGCTGCTGCAATTAAATGATTCCTTTGGATATTTATTTGGCAAGCAACTGGGCAAAACACCTCTATTTAAAACCATTAGTCCCAACAAGACTCTAGAAGGATATTTGTGCGGAGGGATAGGCATAATTTTGGGTATTTTGTTACTGCACACATATATACCGGTTTTATCAGCAGAGCCGTTTTACAAAGACATAATCATTTTTCTCTGTATCCTAATTTTCGGTAACTTAGGAGATTTATTGCTTTCTAGTTTTAAAAGAAAATTAGAAATCAAAGACTTTAGCAATATCTTGCCAGGACATGGGGGAATTTTAGACCGATTTGATAATCTTTTTTTTGTTGCACCAATATTTTATATGCTGTTCAGCTACCATTTAATTTAACCAGGGCTTGTTGAATAATTTGATTGATTCTGGTTTTGAAGTAGTAAGTAATAAGCGCCTAACGGCGAATTAAGAATTAAGAATTAAGAATTCATTGATTTAATCGCCGAAAAAGAAGTCAGACAATAATCATATCGAAGGATTCAGACATGCCGTTGTCATTTTGAGTTTCTTGAGAGTAATAAGTAATAAGTAATAAGTAATAAGTGATAAGTAATAAGTCAAGATTAAATTAGGGATTATACGGTTAAAATGATTGAAACAGAGTTGTCATCACCAGATAATGTAGGCACAAAAATCAATTTACAGGAACTTCAAGCAGGAAGTAGCCCTGTAGTTTTTTTAGTAAATGGTTTCGGAGGTTGTGCCCCTTGTATCACTCGTATTTTACATAAAAAGCTTCAATTACAGAGCATATCAGTTTATGACCTTGACTGGAATGATATATATTTAAGACGCAGATCAGTTTATTTGACATTCACTGATACCAAGTTTATCCAACAGATGGTGGAGTTGGTAATTCCTACTATCAAGTCAGAAAGACCAATTATATTGATTGGTGAGAGTCTTGGTGGTGATGCTATCCTGGAAGTAGCCGCAAGGGTTAGGCCAAGAAAAATAGATTTTCTGGGAATTATTGACTCTGTAAATAAGTTAGGACAAAGAACAACCAAGGAAGTTCCGGAAAATGTCAACTACTTTTATAACAGGTGGACACAAAATCCATCCCTACCTCGGAATATCGAGTCCTGGAAATTACCAGGAACTAATTATCGACTGGGCATACCTTTGAATGCCTCGAAAAGTGGGGAGTTATTCTGCCCAAACCCCTCAACTTATTCTGATCAACAAGAGCAGTCCTATGGATATAATGCTGATGGCACTCCTATCTTAGTCGCCAACACAACCAATTCTAGCGTTACCAAACAAAAAATACTAACACACGCTTGTAAAAACGCTATTTACAAAGACCCTTATATACAACAACAAATCTTTGAAATAATCAAAAAAATTGATGTCAAGTCCCATTCTGCGCCAAGTCGATCTTCCTAATGCTTTCACCTTAAGCGGGCTGATGCTCAGCTTGCTCTCAGTAATATTTGCCATACAAGAACAGTTTTGTGCGGCAATAATCTGTATGATTTATGCCGGTTTAACGGATATGTTAGACGGTGTTGTCGCTCGTCAAACTCAGCGTACTGAATTGCAGTCCAAGGTAGGCAAGCAACTTGATAGCATTGTCGATGTTTGCTCTTTTGGCTTTGCTCCCGCTATTTTTGCTTACTGCTTTGGACTACAAGACCCCTTATCCATCGCTGTGCTGATCTTCTATATAGGAATGAATGCCTTGAGACTGGCTTATTTCAATAGCACAGGTTTATCTGAGTCAGAGGGTGAAGAGTATTTTACAGGACTGCCTGTTACCTACGCAGCTATGTTTATACCCCTCACTTTTACCGCTAGTTTCGTCTTGTCTAACTCCACCATGAAGTTAGTGATGAACGGACTTTATTTACTCCTAGCCATAGCGATGATCATAGATTTCAAAATGCTCAAAATCCGTGGCATTTGGTACGGAATATTCGCCTTAGGAGCACTAGCCCTTACCGCAGTCTATGGTTGGGCAATCGCTGTGGGGATATAACTTTTGAGAAACACTCTGGCTAATGGCTAATTGCTAATGGCTAATTGCTAATGGCTAATTGCTCCTAAGAAACACAAGGCAGAGGGCAGGAGGCAGAAGGCAGAAGGGAAGAGGATTTCACCTTGTTTCTTACATCCATAACGGATGCAATCACGTCAGTGGGGGGCTTTTAAGAAATAAAGCAACAGTGATAAAACTTGACTATTTCAGCATTGGAATTGATTGTTCTAACTGGTCTGATTAAGTATTTATGTATTAGTACAAGATGTGAGTAAAACCTAAAACCTAAAACCTTTTCATGAGTACTACTACTTCCCAAAAAACTGAAGTTTGCTACCGCGATCGCCAAACAGATAGCATAGTTACGGAAACTATCTTTGCCGAAAATACATTGCGTTGGTTCTACGAAAATCCTCTTGGTTTTACGGTGTTTAACTACGCCCTCAATAACCCAGCTTTTTGCTGGCTATATGGCAAGTTGCAAGAATTACCGATAACTCGTCAGAAAATTCCGGAATTCGTCGCTCAATATGGAATTAACCTTGACGAAGTAGAACTCCCTTTGCAGGATTACCTCAGTTTTAACGCCTTTTTTTCTCGCCGACTCAAAAAAGAAGCTAGACCCTTTGTCACTAGCCCTGATGTCTTCTGTGCCCCTGGAGATGGTAAAGTCTTAGTGTTCCCCAAATTGACAGCTGAAACCAAAATCCCCATCAAGGGAGCCTCTATTGCTATAGCATCCCTACTAGCCTCCACCACAGCAGCACAAACTTATCAAGGTGGTATGGCGCTTATTGTCCGTCTTGCTCCCTACGATTATCATCGTTTCCACTTCCCCGATGATGGAGAAGCAAGTCCAGCAAGACAGATTAAGGGAGAGTATCACTCGGTTAACCCCATAGCTCTGACCAAGGTTCCAGATCTATTCTGCCGCAATAAACGTGCCGTGACGGAGTTTGATTCAAAACATTTTGGGAGAATAGCTTATATAGAGATAGGCGCTATTACTGTAGCTAGCATTGTTCAGACTTATACTCCTGGTGTAGTCAAAAAAGGTCAAGAGAAAGGATATTTCCAGTATGGAGGCTCCACCGTTGTGCTACTATTCGAGCCTGGTGCGATCGCATTTGATGACGACCTGATTCGAGATTCAGCTAATAATCTTGAGGTACAGGTGAAAGCTGGCAGCCAGATTGGAAGGCGATCAGTAATAAGCGCCTAACGGAGCAGGCAATAGGCAATAGGCATTGGTGACAAGTTAAGGAAAAAGTGTCGTTGTCAAGGGAGCAGAGGAGCGGAGGAGCGGAGGAAGAAGAAGACAATTTTCCTTAACCCTTGGAATATTTCCATATATAGTTTTTTTTGAGAATCACTACGCCATATATGGGAGTTGACAAAATGCACGACCTTTTAACTTGTCACCAATGGGCAATAGGCAATAGGCAATAGGCAATAGGCAACAGACGCCGAAAAAGAAGGTTATAAACTAGTCATATCAAGGGATAGAGTAATAAGTACTGAGTACTGAAGAAATACTCCCTATTCCCCATTCCCTATTCCCCATTCCCTATTCCCCATTCCCTGTTCTCCTGTTTCCTTTATCTATGTAATGCAAACTTTTCTTCTCATTTGGTTTGGACAAGTTATATCCCTGATTGGTTCTGGTCTAACAGGCTTTGCTTTGGGGGTATGGGTGTACCAAACCACTGGATCAGCGACACAGTTTTCCCTGATATATTTATTTACTGAATTACCAGCTATTATAATTGCCCCTATTGCTGGTGTGATCGCAGACCGTTGGGATCGACGCTGGGTGATGCTCCTCAGTGATCTTGGTTCTGGTCTTAGTACTTTTGTTATTGTTCTGTTGCTATGGTCAGGCCAGCTAGAAATCTGGCATATTTATCTAACAATGGCAGTGAGCTCCATCTGCAAAGGTTTCCAAGAGCCAACCTACTATACCACTCTTACTATACTTCTTCCCAAGAAACATTTCGGTCGCGCCAACGGGATGATTCAACTTGGTCAAGCCGCCGGAAAATTGTTCCCTCCTGCGTTGGCAGGAATACTAGTGGGGATTATCCAAATTCAGGGGGTAATTCTGATCGACTTCGCCACTTTTCTCTTTGCTGTTTGTACTCTGCTAATTGTGCGATTTCCCCAACTGGAAAGGAGCAGTGAAAGCAAGGCACATCAAGGTTCTCTGTGGGGAGAAGCTGCTTTTGGTTGGAACTACATTGTAGCGCGACCCGGACTATTAATGATGCTGATGTTCTTTATCATTACCAACTTCACCATTGGCATGGCTCAAGTCTTGATTACACCGATGGTGTTAGCCTTTGCTAACGCTGAAGTACTAGGCAAGATCATGTCCCTTGGTGGTAGTGGCTGGCTGTTTGGCAGCATCCTGATGAGTACTTGGGGTGGTCCGAAGCGACGAGTAATAGGAGTATTCGGCTTTGAAATCCTGCTGGGAATCAGTATCTTGCTCATCGGGTTAAGACCAAATGCTATCCTGATTACGATCGCTGCTTTTACTGGCTTTTTCAGTGTCCCCCTGATCACTGGTTCGAGTAATGCCATTTGGCAAGTCAAAGTTGCCCCTGATGTACAGGGTCGCGTCTTTGCTATGCGAGGAGCGATCGCTTGGTCATCTTTTCCCCTTGCCTATCTAGTGGCTGGTCCTTTAGCGGACAATGTTTTCGGACCACTTTTAATGACAGGGGGAGCACTAAGTAACACCGTTGGAGAATTCATCGGTGTTGGACCAGGACGTGGCATTGGGCTCTTATTTATTCTAGTGGGAGCCTTCATCATCGTAGCAACAGTGGCCGCCTATCAGATTCCTCGCCTGCGGTTAGTTGAGGATGAACTACCGGATGTTGTGGAGCATAATGCTCTATAGCTAATCCAGAAATGCGATCACTCATCAAAAAACGCGATTGCCAACAACAGCAGCTTGCGCTAAAAGTTGATATCTGAGAACTATAACCATGCGAGTCAAGATTTGTGGCATTACTAAACCAGAACAAGGTCAAGCGATCGCTAATTTAGGAGCAACTGCCCTAGGATTTATCTGCGTCAGTGCATCCCCCCGTTATGTGACACCAGAGCAAATCCGGCTCGTAGTAGAGCAGCTGACAGTAACTGTGGACAGAGTAGGAGTGTTTGCCGATGCTACGGTTGAGGCAATTAGCCACATCGTTACGGCAGCTAATTTAAATGTGGTACAGCTACATGGTAATGAGTCACCAGAATTTTGTACTCAGCTGCGTCAGTTTTTGCCAGAGGTGGAAATTATCAAGGCTTTGAGAGTGAGGACACCAGATTGCCTAAATCAGGTATTTAATTATACAGCTCACATTGATACTCTGCTGCTAGATGCTTACCACCCTCAAATTCTGGGAGGCACTGGTAAAACCTTAGATTGGTTCACCTTAGAGCAATTTAACCCTAACTGCCCTTGGTTACTGGCTGGTGGTTTAACCCCAGATAACATCTTAGACGCCCTCAAACTGCTGCAACCCAATGGTATTGATTTATCTAGTGGTGTCGAGCGATCACCTGGAGATAAAGATTTAGACAAAGTTGCTCAGCTGTTCAGTCAGCTATCAGAGCCTTTAGGGGCGTAGCATTTGGGCGATCATTTAAGCAGATAGTCCCAAGTATATATATCCATCCCAATGCTACGCCTAACCCAAGAGATAGAGAGTGTTTCTTTCCTTCTTCCCTCCTGACTCGGAGTTCCTTGAAGGCAACTAGCAATTAGCAATTAGCAATTAACCATTAGCCATTAGCCATTAACCATTAGCCATTAGCCAGAGTGTTTCTTCAGAGTACAACTGGCAAGATGCCAGTTCCACAATCAATAAATATGGACTTGCCAATCATTTACCATCCTGATTACGTTGCACCCCTCCCTGAAGAACATCGCTTTCCCATGCCCAAATTTGGGAAACTCTACGAATTGCTTCTGCGCGATCGCTTGGCTACTCCCCAACAATTTCACCTTCCCGAACTTCCTCCCACAGAGTGGATAGAACTGGTTCATACTCCTGAATATGTCCAAGCCTACTGCCAAGGGACTCTCAACCCCAAAGCTCAGCGGCGCATTGGATTACCTTGGAGTCCAGCTTTAGCCCAGCGTACCTGCACTGCATTAGGGGGCACTATTCTCACTGCTCAACTAGCTCTAACTTACGGTTTAGCCTGTAACACTGCTGGAGGAACCCATCACGCTTTTCCCAGTTATGGGTCGGGTTTTTGTATTTTTAATGACTTAGCTGTTGCTGCCCGGGTTCTGCAAAAATTAGGATTTGCTCATAAAATTCTGATCCTGGATCTTGATGTTCATCAAGGAGACGGCACTGCTTTTATTTTCCAAAATGACCCAAGCGTATTTACTTTTTCTATGCACTGCGAAGTAAATTTTCCTGGAACCAAACAAAAAAGTGACCTAGACGTACCTCTACCGGAGGGGTTGGATGATGATGCTTACCTACAAACTTTGGCTAAATATCTCCCTGATTTACTATCTGGGTTCCAACCAGATTTAGTCCTCTACGATGCTGGAGTTGATCCTCATATTAGCGATCGCTTGGGCAAATTAGCCCTAACTGATGCTGGTATTTACCGCCGCGAGATGCAGGTTTTAAGCACTTGTTTAGCTGCCGGTTATCCTGTTGCCAGTGTAATTGGTGGTGGTTACGCCTACGACCTTGATAGCTTGGTTTATCGACATTCTTTTCTTCATCGTGCTGCGAATGAGGTCTATCGTCAGTATCGGCTTTAGGTGTTAGGTGTTAGGTGGTAGGTTGATAACCCAATCAACAACTGTATTGTTTTAACAAATCTGCCTTTAATGTCACAATATAAGAAATACGAATAATTTGGTCTTTATCAATACAATGTACCTCAAGATAAACCGGAAATGACCAATAACCAATTCCCATCCAGGAGAAACAACAGTGCTATCCAAAGGCTTTGAAATAGAGATGTATACCGGCACACCCCAAGGGGATATCGTCGGACTCTCTGACAAGATTGTGGCTGCCCTAGACGGATTTGTCAGGGAACCAGACAGCCGCAATGTGGAATATACAACTGCTCCTCTATGCTGCTATGACCGTCTCTTATGTGCTCTATTGCGCCCTCGTAAGCAATTGCGGCAGTATCTAAAAAGCCTAGGGAATTACACTCTGATTCCTGGAAGTACTTTATCTCTAGGAGGAAGTGATCGCTTCCATTACTCTGACCCCCATAATCCTTACTACAGATATATTGAGCAAAGCTACGGTACTAATGTTGTCACTGCTAGTGTCCATATTAATGTAGGCATCTCCGACCCGGAACTTTTGATGCGAGCTTGTCGTCTTATACGTCTAGAGGCTCCTCTCTATCTTGCCCTAAGTGCCTCTTCGCCTTTTCTGGATGGACAACCTACAGGCTATCACTCTACCCGATGGCAAGTCTTTCCCAAAACTCCTACTTATGTTCCTTTATTTGAGAGTCACTCCCACTTTATTAACTGGACTCAAGAGCAACTGAGGGCAGGAACCATGCGTAATGTTCGTCACCTCTGGTCATCTGTGCGACCTAATGGCAATCGACGCCCCTATGATCTCAACCGCTTGGAACTGAGAATTTGTGATTTAGTGAGCGACCCCATTGCCCTCCTATCAATCATGGCACTGTTGGAAGCACGCCTAACTCAGTTACTCAAAGAACCGACACTTGACCCTCTAGAAATCAGTAAATTACCTTCGGATGACCTGATTGCTCTGACAGATGCCAATGAAGCTGCTGCCGCGAAATCCAGCTTGAATGCCCAACTCCAGCACTGGCAAGATGGCAGAAAGATTTCTGCAAGGGATTGGATTGAGGAAATATATCAAGAAGTGTGGCCTGTTGCCAAAAAACAGGGTTTTAGTTGCTTTCTTTCCCCAGTCAAGAAAATTCTGCGGGAAGGTAATAAGGCTCAGCAATGGTTACAACTCCAAGCCATTGGTCTTGATAGCCGTCAGATTCTGGTTCAGGAGATTCAGGCTATGGCAGATCTCGAACAAGAACTCGAAGACAAATTGTGCCAGTTAATGGCCGTCTAATACTGACCACGGAATCCTAATCTGAAAATAGGCTCAGAGACGCGAGATGTACCAGACGCGGAGAAAGAGAGATTTTCATCCTTCTTTGTGAGGTGAAAGTTCATGGGAGTCTGATTTGTCAATTAAAATATCTAATCAATTGTTCCAGACCACCGGACATTAAGAAAACATATACTATAGCTATCTAAAGGCAGATAAATGCATACAGCGCAATTTTGTAATACTGAAATTGAATCTAGCTGCTCATGGTAAGGGTTGTGTTGGTTCATCCTCAAATTCCACCGAATACTGGTAATATTGCCAGAACCTGCGCTGCCATGACTACAGAGCTACATTTGGTAGGTCCTATAGGCTTTGAACTTAGCGATCGCTATCTGAAAAGAGCAGGGCTAGATTACTGGTCTTACGTCACTCTTCACTATCATGACTCCCTCCAAGAATTTAACCATATTCACCAGAAGCAAGGTGGACGTTGGATTGGTTTCAGCACTGGTGGAAAATGTAGTTATGTTAAGTTCCAGTTTCAAAAGGATGATTGGCTATTGTTTGGTAGTGAAACTACCGGTTTGCCAGCCCAAGTCTTAGATGCTTGTGATCGGGTTGTTTACATCCCCATGAGCCAATCAGGGGTTCGTAGCTTAAATCTTTCTGTCAGTGTAGCAATTGGTTTATTGGAGGCTAGGCGTCAGTTAGGCTATTTGGAGTAAGCGTTGCCCGCAAACCTTACATAAGTAGATAAATTTATCCGCATATGTAGATAAATGTATGTAACTTCAAATCAGTTTTAAGTTGACTGTTGGACTTGCATTTTGCTCCCAGTGTCAAGAGATGAACCTGGGTTTAGTTACATACAATACTGAACAGTGCAAATAATATAAGAAATTCCTATTAAAAAAACTGGACAAAGCTGGTGATTGATTGATAGATTTTAATCATCCTCAGTAAATTAGTTGTAAAGTCTACAACCTTCTATTGGCAAGGAAAAACAAAGATTTTTGGTTTTTGAAAAACTCATAATGGTTGGCAATATTATGGTTTAGGCTGTAAGATTTTACGGTTGTTACCTTGGTAGGAATGACGTAGAGTTCGGTACTGTGAGTAATCAGCTTTGAGGCTATGTTCTTGCGAAGATGGAAAAACAATTTCCAACAAGCCGAAAGGAGTTTTGTTCCAACCTATAAACTTCTTCCGGAGGAAAGACCATAATATGAGTAGATGATAAAAAGTAAGGCTTGGCAACGGCCTTAACTATCACCGGCAGTGTCTCTCGTGAATGAACATGCTTTACTAGAGTCACTCACTTATTGCTCCTTCTAAGGGTGGATCGAAAATAGTTGCCGTTAAAGGTATAAATTTTTACTCAGTCATGTAAACTTGTCTAAATCCAAAAAGCAGGTTACTCTTGCCTAAGCATAACAAATAAGTGTGATCCAAATCACAATTATGGGTGATCTGCTTCATTGACTGGGAAAAAACTTATCAGGAATTGTTAAGCACTCTTCACACACCAGGAGGTCGTTGTTGAAACGAACACTTACACAGAAGCTAAAACATGTTCCAACCGGTGCACCAGATAATTCTGATGCCCTACTGAAGCTTTCTGTAGAGAAACATTCGGTTGAAACACCAATACCAACCGAAGTTAACCGTAAAGCTCGCACCTCTGCCGCCATGATTGGCTTGGCAATTTCGATGGGTGCTTCTAGCTTATTGCTTCCCCAAAAAGGTGATAAGGCAATGGCTGTTGAGCCCATTGCTCCTGAACAAAATGTTACTAATCTTCCAGTTGAGAAGA
The DNA here is from genome assembly GCA_010672925.1 of Symploca sp. SIO1C2. Taxonomy (GTDB): domain Bacteria; phylum Cyanobacteriota; class Cyanobacteriia; order Cyanobacteriales; family Coleofasciculaceae; genus Caldora. The sequence goes on from JAAHFP010000021.1 coordinate 15,509, forward strand.
GTACGAACGTTTCCAGTTCACCAGTAGTAGAGCCAAAAGTGGTTACTGCTGCCTCTAAGCCGTCGGTTACCGTGAAACCACAAGCGGCAGTGGACTCGAAAACTGCCCTAGCACCTGTAATTGAACATCAGGTCAAGCAAGGGGAGACTCTGTGGGAAGTATCTAAGAATTATGAGATTCAGCCACAAGCGATCGCTGCTTCTAATAGAGTCCAACCTGATGCTACGCTTTCGGCTGGTGAGAAGCTGAAAATTCCGACAGAGAACGGCATTGTTCACCAGGTTCAAGCAGGTGAAACTGTTGAAACTATTTCTGAGTCTTACAGAGTAGAGCCAACACAGTTACAGATATCTGCATCCGTTTCAGAATCGAGTCAGCTGCCAGCAGGTGAAGCTGTCGCAGTCTCTGGCAATGTGGATGAGCTTTTAAAGGTAAGGCAAGAAGTTTCACTGAACCGATTAAAGGAGCAGCAGAACCGTTTAAGTGAAAGTTTGGCGGAGTTGAGGTCTGAGGAGAAGCAGGAGCTAGATGAACTAGTAACAGTACCTAGTTCCACTTTAGGTTTTCAATCTGAGGAAAATACACCTAGCTCTACCAAACCAACAGTTATTACAGTACCGACACCAGAAGTAGCTGTCTCACCTACTGTAGAGCGGGAAATTAACTCTCCCCAGCCTAAGGTGACATTACCTAGTGAGCCAGTAGTTATTCCAGTACCGACACCGGAAGTAGCTGTCTCACCCACTGTGGAGCCGGAAATTAACTCTCCCCAGCTAGAGTTGACAGTACCTAATGAGCCAGTAGTTATTCCAGTACCGACACCGGAAGTGGCTGTCTCACCTACTCTAGAACGGGAAGTTACATCTCCCAAGCCAGGGGTAAGAGTACTTAACGAGCCAGTAGTTATCCCAGTACCGACACCGGAAGTGGCTGTTTCTCCCACTGTGGAGCCGGAAATTAACTCTTCCAAGCCAGGGGTAAGAGTACTTAACGAGCCAGTAGCTACCCCAGCACCGACACCAGAAGTAGCTGTTTCACCCACTGTGGAGCCGGAAGTTACACCTCCCAAGTCAGGAGTAAGAGTACTTAACGAGCCATTAGTTATTCCAGTACCGACACCAGAAGTGGCTGTTTCTCCCACTGTGGAGCCGGAAGTTACAGAAACCACTGATCTGGTAATTGAGCCACGAACAATCTCAAAAATTCCTGCTGAGCCCCTAGCTCCCCAGCCAGTAGTGATGGAAACCCTGGACAGAGGAAATACCGCTACTGTCTATCAGGTTAAACCGGGAGATACAATTGAAGAGATTGCCCGTAATTACAATCTGACTTCTTCGGAACTAATCGAGGTCAATAAACTCGATAATCCTCATGTGATTCAAATTGATCAAAAGCTGAAAATTCCTCAAGTTCAGCCAGCGGATGTTCCTTCTGAAGCCGTTACGTTACTACCCGGAATTAGAACCAACCCAAACATTGGAAGTACTAGAGAACAGCAACCAAGAATTGGGACACCTACCGTACCGAGCACATCACAAACGCTAACCAGTCCAGTCTTGGCTCAATCTATCTCTGTAGATGATGAGCCAGCAAACTCAACAAATAAGATTGAGACTGAGCAGAGTGAGTCTGATGAATCTCAGTATCCTCCCCATCTTCAAAGATTGATGGCTGAGATTGAAGAGATGCGGGCAGAGTACAAAAATCAGAGAACTGATGGTCAGGTTGTCGCACAGACGATTCAAGTGCCGGTTGCTGAAAGTTTGAACAATCAGTCTAAACCTTCCAGAATCAATCCAGAGTTCAATCCTAACGCTTACAACGAAAGCATACAGATAAATCAGCCTGAACAGCGGTTCAATGCTATTCCTATCGCTGTACCGCCCCCTGAGTTACAGCAGCAACCGAGGCAGCAGCAACGACGGGTTACTGTACAACCGCAACGACGGACTCCTGCACAACAGCAAGCTTCTGTTTCCATTACTGTACCTCCACCAGAAAGAGCAGCTTCTAGGACACAAGAAGGATTGTTGGCAACAGCTCCTGTACCAGGGCAAATCTATAATGGGAGCCTTTACCCACAACCAGGGGAAACAGTTGCTCCTCAACTACCACCCCTGTCACCACCCGGTACTTACCTACCGGATAGTCCTGCTCGATTTAATGGTTATATCTGGCCAAGTAAAGGTGTAATTACTTCAGGCTATGGTATGCGTTGGGGAAGGATGCACAAGGGACTTGACATCGCTGCTCCTATTGGTACACCAATTGTGGCAGCTGCACCTGGTGTAGTTGTTACTGCTGGTTGGAATAGCGGTGGCTACGGCAAGTTAGTAGAAATTCAACACCCTGATGGCAGCCAAACCCTCTATGCCCACAACAACCGCATTTTGGTAAAGCGTGGACAACAGGTTGCTCAGGGTCAACAAATTTCTGAGATGGGTAGTACTGGTTACAGCACTGGCCCCCACTTACATTTTGAAGTTCATCCCAGTGGACGTGGGGCGGTAAATCCGATGGCCTATCTACCTAGGCGTTAATTAGTGCTTCGATAAACTCATTTACAATACAGAGAAGGGAAGTCCAATTCTTGTCAGAAGAAGACCTCCCTTTCTTTGTCATTCAAACCGCTTTTAAAACATACCAAATCCGGTTACAACAGAACCGTTTTGAGCAAACTGCTTTCATCCTGTAGGGACGTTTCATGAAACGTCTCTACAATTTGGGAATAGTGGGTATATCGATACCGGATTTGGTATCATTACTTTCCCAAGCATTTTATAGCTCAATTCCACGCTTTTTGGACAGAAAATTAATTCTCTACTGTGACAGGTGTACCCATCTTTACTTTCTCAAATAGCTCTACTACATGTTCATTGTGCATCCGGACACAACCGTTGGAAGCTGCTTTGCCAATAGAAGATATAGTAGGGGTACCATGAAATCCAATTATACCATTAGGTAATTCGGCAAAACCAATCCACCTCAATCCCAGAGCACTATTGGCTCCAGGAGGAAATACTTCTCCTGTCCAGGGACTTTTCCAAACAGGATCTACAACCATTTGAAACACTTGATAAGTGCCTGTGGGGGTTGGAGTGCTGGATTTGCCGATGGCAACTGGATAACTAGCTTTTTCTTGCTCACCCTGATAGACATAAACTTTACGTTCGCTCAACTTGAGTACTAAACGAATATCCTTGGATATTTCGGGTAGATAGATTGAGGGAATTCCCAGTGTTGGCAATGCTAATGATAGTTCTTCTATAGTTAGAGATTCTCTATCCAAGTTGGTTGTGCTCTCAGTTGCCGCTGTGGGAATAGCAGCAGGAGATTCTATTTCTAGGATTGTTTGGTTGTCAGTTGCTCCCGTTGAGGTACTATTCGGAGGCGGTGTTTCCAGCAAGATTGGATTGTCAGTGTCCCCTTCTGAGGTACTGTTTAGAGGTGGAGCTTCTCGAATAATTTGATTACTATTGTCCTCTTCTGGAATATTAATCGGGGGTGGGGCTTCTACAATTGTTTGATTGACAATTGTTGATTCTGGTGGTAAGGGATTAGACCTTGCTGTTTTGGGTTGAGTCCACAGCAAAAGGAACGCTGCACTGGAGCAAAACAGCATCAAGCTTCGGGATAGACTTTTATTTGTTATCTGTACAGTCATGCTTTGTGGACTAAATATTTACTATCTCACAATGTCAGTCCATCATGGACTTGCGCTAAAAACCTGTGGACTGAAGCCCACAGCGAAGTATAAAATCTAACTTCATCAACTTGTTTATCTACCACAGTCCACGAATTGGGCCACTACCAATACAAGCTCCCAAAGTACTATTGCTGTTTGGTAAGGCAGTACCGCGAGGAGCCATAGTTACTGGTACCCAAGCTTTGTTATTTTCCAGGGCAATGGCAACGTAAATGGTGTCCGTGTTATTCTCAGAAGGCAAACGTTTCTCTTCATAGGGCTCGGATAAGGTAATCTGCTCACCTAAAGGAAAGAAACCTGTGGGCTCTGAATCAGTAGTGAGATTTTCTGCATTGCCTACAGCATAAACAGGAATACCAGATACTCCATCCTTCTTTGTTCTAGAATTGATTACTCGGCGACACTTGGGATCTTTAGGATCAGCTGCTATTTCCCAAGAACTTCCCGTAGGTAAGGGGTTGAAAACTCTGGATTGGGAAAATTTGTCAGTTTCTGGTGCCGTTGATGCTGCAATGGTAGCAGGTACAACTCCCATTGCAATAGAGATTGAAACTAATAAAGCTGCTGGTTTTGCCAATTTATCAAGTGTTTTCATCCGTTTTACTCCTCTATCAAATGGTAAGCAAGAACCTTTGTACTATTTTATTGTCTTTGACACTTCCCGCGCTTTCATCAAAAGGGATTCTCAGTTCACGGTAGCCACTTGCTCTAGCATTAATAATGCTAAAGCAGAAGGCTAAACTATTCCATTCTCAATTTTAAAAGCGTTACCTCCCAAACAAGTCGTGGTTGGGCGTAGCTGAGGAGGTATTGTCGAGCTTGCTCTAATTTTTGGATAATTACAGACTGATGTTGACTTTGCCAATAACAGTGCTGTAAATAATCTGTTAACCATAACTGTGCTTCTGTGTCAAGGGTTTTATCAATTTCCTTTGCTAGTTCTAGGGCTCTGCGAGGTTTTTTGGGTATTTGAGTGAGTTGGGCAAGTAAATTATCAGGAATGGCTTGAAGTTGCTGGAAAGAAGCGATTGCTTGCCCCGGACTTCCTTGAGCCATTGCGAGTACTGATGACTCTTGGAGAAGTTCTTCATAACCTGCTTGCTTGAGTACTACTTCCATATCGGATAGCGCTAGCCGATAGAAAGGAATCCTTTGGCAGCGAGAAACTAGGGTTGGTAGAAGAGATTCGGTGCTAGGGGCAATCAAAATTAACGTTGCTACCCCCGGTTCTTCCAAAGTCTTGAGCAAGCCATTGGCAGCAGCTTCTGCCATGGTTTCTGCCTGTTCTAAAACCACGACCTTGCGAGGAGCTTCTAGAGAGGAACGACTGAGAAATTGGGCAATTTCGCGAATTTGCTCCAATCGGATTTGAGGGGGAGCCCTGCGCTTGAGCCCCTTTTCCAATGCTTCCTGAGTAGATAGGAGATTGCCATTATGGAGATAGGTTGGCTCTATCAACAACAAGTCCGGATGGTTACCTTGCTCTAATCGCCTTTTGATTAGAGGTTGCTTCTCAACAGGGATACCCTGACAGAACAATAATTCAATAAAAGCCCGTGCCGCGATACTTCGTCCAACACCAGGGGGGCCAGCAAACAAATAGGCAGGAGCAATCCGGTTAGTCGCGATCGCTCCTTGTAATAAAGTAATTGCCTGACCCTGCCCTATGAGGTTTGAGAAAGCTTGTTTGACCATTGACTAAACCGTTGACGTAAAATCTCCTGGATAGAGGCATGTACCTGTTGCTCACTGCCATTAGCATCCACTTGTACAATCCGATGGGGATTTTGTTGATACAATGAGCGAAAGCCTGACTGCACTCGCTGATGAAATGCGATATCAGCTTGCTCGATGCGGTCAGTTTTTCCCCTGGTTCTAGCTCGCTTTAATCCAACTTCCAAATCTACATCCAGCCACAGGGTCAAATCACTTTCCAAGCCACCAGTCGCAATTTGGTTAAGCTGTTCGATCAATTTTAGGTCAAGTCCCCGTCCGTAACCTTGGTAGGCAATAGTGGAATCAGTATAGCGATCGCACAAAATAATCGCTCCCTGTGCTAGCTTAGGCTTAATAAATTCTTCCACATGTTGAGCTCTGTCAGCGGCGAAAAGTAATAGTTCTGTTCTCGTCTTGGGAGCAGTACTCTGATGTTCACTTTCTCCTAGCAACAGCTCCCGTACTTTTGCACCGAAAGAGGTTCCCCCTGGCTCTCTAGTAGTTATCACCAGAGGTTTTTTTTCACTGGTACTATCTTTACCCTCAAGCCAACCACCAGTTTCTTGGAGCCAGTCGGAGCACCACTGTAGTTGAGTAGTTTTGCCCCCTCCTTCAACTCCTTCAAATACAATCAATTTACCCTGTCTTACCCAATCATGATCACTACGGCTCATAAAATACTTTTACCCAAAATTTCATCAAGTTACAGTCTTGATCATTAACCTGAACAGAGGTTCGATAAGATAAGAGGGTCTAACTATACTAACTTTCAGAGTTATATATGGCTCGCTATACTTGTTCCTTCAACGTTAGTATTTCCCTTGAGCGTCTTCAGCCGTCACTGATTGAAGTGTTGCAATCGTGCAATTTCGACATCATCTACGATACTGGGGACTACTTAATGGCACGGGAAATTCCAGGTCGCGTCACCTTTGCTAAGCTGGTGACAGTAGAAGTCTTAATTGACAAATCTGTAACTACTCCTCAAGAAGTGCAAATGCACTTTGTCATCAAAAATGAGGAGTTACCCCTTCAGTTGGACAACCATTGCTATCAAATGTTTCAGGTTGTGCAGTCAGCGATTGCTCAAAATGAGTCTTGTCAGCTCATAGAAAACGAAAACGTTGCTAGCTAATTTTTGGCTGTAACCAAAGTCAGAGCCAAATTGCCCAATTTACCCTTCATTCAAGCATATCCCCATCCTCTTCTAGCCCAAGAGAACCAGGGCTAATCAGAGTAATGTCAAATTCATCTATTGGTCCTGTTGGGCTCGTCTCACGCTTGAACTGTAAATATTTAGCAGTCACATTCGGACCAAACTCAATTTTGTCTCCATCTTCAAGATCGTGGGTTTTTGTTTTGCGCCCGTTAATAAAGAGTCCGTTGGCACTCGGTTTGCCCTTAGCATTACCATCGACAATTCGGTAATATTGGCTACCATCCCCACGTTCGTGCCTCACCAAAGTTGCATGTTGGCGAGAAACAAACTGTGAGAACAGGCGGATATCTGATTTTTGGTCTCTGCCGATGGAGTACACGTTCTCTTCCAAGGGGTATTCTGTACGTCCCTTGTCGTCTTCAATAATTAATACATTTTTGTGATCTGATTGTGTAGCCATCGAAAAAAAAGTAGTAGAGAATGCAGTCAGTTGCTGAAAAATGCTCTTGCTTATTTACATTGGTACACCAGGTAAGTTAGCTTTCCTCAACTCTTGGGCAGGGTCTCCCTGGTTTACCCATAATTCACCAGGCGTTACCTTTTTAAATAACTCTTAGCATTGTCGGAGTCAATGGTGTAGACTCCCAGGTAACAGTTTTCCTGACGCCGAAGAGATATCAAAATATTTGGTTACTCTGATTCCTGCTTTCATTATTTATAACTCGCCATTCCCCATTTTGGCACATCAGTTCAGTTAACTTTGACAGCTCCAATCTCCAATCTCATTTGCTTACTACGCCGTAGTAAAAGAGAGTTGGTAACTACGCTCACGGAACTGAAAGCCATCAAAGCACCAGCAGCAGAAGGAGAGAGGGCAATACCAAATCCCGGCAGCAGGATACCACAGGCAGCCGGGATAGCCAAAGCATTATAGCTAAAAGCCCAGAAGAGATTTTGGCGAATTTTTTTAAAGGTAGCCTGGGAAAGCTGAATCGACTCAACGACATCTAACACTGAGTTACGCATGAGGATTATTCCGGCAGTTTCCACCGCCACATCCGTACCCCCATTGAGAGAAATACCGACATCTGCCTGTGCTAAAGCCGGACCATCATTAATACCATCCCCAACCATTGCTACCTGGCATCCCTGGTTTTGTAGCTGGGTGATGGCGGCGGCTTTATCGTTGGGGCGTACTCCAGCAATCACATCCTTGGGAGCAATTAACAGATTTTGAGCAAGAGCAGCAGCGGCATTTGGTTGATCTCCAGTTAGTAACATCACCCGGAAACCCATGTTTTTTAAGAGTTTGACTGTCTCTTTGGCTTCCGATCTGGGAACATCTTGTACTGCAATTACTCCAGCAAGTATACCTTCTACTGCCAGATAAACCAATGTTTTTCCGGCATCTACCAAGTCCTGAACCTGAGCAAGGACTGCATCACTAATCCTCACTCCTTGTTTGCTCAACCATTCAGCATTTCCTAAAAACACCCGTTGATTTTCTACCAAAGCTGATATTCCTAGTCCTGCTTCGGTGTAAAAATCTTGAGCAGTTAATCTTGGTAGTTTTTGTTGTTGGGCTTGATTACAAATTGCTAAAGCTAGGGGGTGAGATGTACCACTTTCTGCTGCTGCTGCTAGTTGCAGCAGTTGGTTGGAAGTCAATTCCCCAATTTGACTGGATGTTGCTAGGGGCAGACAATCGGTAACAGTGGGTTGACCAGTAGTGAGAGTACCTGTCTTATCAAAAATGATGGTATCGAGTTTGTGAATCTGTTCTAAAATATCACCACCCTTGATTAATAAACCTCGCTCCGCACCAAGGCTAGTCCCAACGAGAATTGCTGTAGGTGTGGCTAGTCCTAGGGCACAGGGACAGGCGATTACCAAAACTGAGATCGCGAGTTTGATGCTCAGAAGTAAGGGAAAAGTGGGCATTGGCATACTGTGAGCCAATCCCTCCTTCATTGGTAATAAAACCTCAGGCCAGATTTTGGTGCCCAGAAGATACCAAAATAGGAAAGTTACCGAAGCGATCGCTAAAACACCATAGCTGAAGTATCCTGCTACTGTATCTGCTAACTGCTGTATGGGAGCCTTACGGGTTTGGGCTGACTCAATTAATGCCACAATCTGTGCCAGGGTTGTCTCAGAACCGGTACGGGTTACTTTAAGGACAATTACCCCTGACTGATTCAATGTGCCACCAGTAACCTTGTCTCCTACTTGCTTAGATACTGGTAGTGGTTCCCCCGTTAGCATCGACTCATCCACTAATGACTTACCAGCAACCACTTCTCCATCTGCTGGAACTTTTTCCCCTGGTAAGACTCGTAACCACTCACCCACTCGGACTTGCTCTAAAGGAATTTCGATTCCTGCTTGCTCCGTTACCTCTTCTTTGTTCGTTACTTCTGCTGAGGTGCCAATCAAACGAGCTATCTGGGGCTGTAATGCTAACAAGGACTCAAAAGATGCTGATGCCTGACGCCTAGCTCTTTGCTCTAAGGTACGCCCTAAGAGGATGAAACCCAACATCATCACCGGTTCATCAAAGAAGCATTCCCAGCCTAATTGAGGAAAGAATAAAGCGACACAGCTAGCAGTATAAGCTGTAAATGCTCCTAGCCCTACCAAACTGTTCATATTTGGCGATTGCTGCCATAAGCTGCGCCAACCATCTATCAAAATTGGACGCCCTGGCACCAAAAGTGTCACAGTTGCCAGTCCCCAGTGAAACCAGATATTACTCAATACCGGTAGCATTGGTCCATGAAGCCAATGACCAATATGCCCTAAAGTTGAGAGAAGGATGAGGATACCAGCAATCACCAATCGCCGGACTTGCTCCCTGGCTTCTTGTTCCTGTCTCTGGGCTGGAGTTAGGGTAGACTCTGAAGTAGGTAGTGATGTACCGGCAACAGAGGCACGAGGTTGAGAGGGAAAACCTTTAGCGGTTAGTTGCTCAGCTAGGGCTACTGGATCAACGGTATTAGCTTGACAATCTACAACAGCTACCTCGGTTAAGAGATTAACTTGAGCTTCAATAACACCAGAATAGCCGTTCAGTTGCCGTTCCACAGCACTGACACAGCCAGCACATTTCATTCCCGTGACATCTAAGGTTATTTTTTCTGTTGGTAGGGTAGGATTAGTTACCACTTTCTTTTAAAAACGATTTTAGATTTTAGATTTTAGATTTTAGATTTTAGATTTTAAACCTTGCCTACTGAAAATTATCATATATCTACTGTAGCAATAACACTGTGGAACCGGCTTCTAGTACAGTGGGCATGGAAATAACCCACCAGTTCGAGTCAATAGAATCATTACTCCATAAACATTCTTAATTATTAACTATTAATTCTTAATTCCCTGAGGACCGGGTGAGGTGAAATTTTGGGTGGGATTTCTTGAGCTTTGTATCCCAACATTATCAGTTCTCTCTTCTTCCTCTGCTCCTCTGCTCCTCTGCTCCTCTGCTCCTCCGCTCCTCTGCTCCTCCGCTCCCCACCCTTTTTTTCGCTCACCCCTGAGGACCTGCCCAAACGTGGTTGACTACTTGACCAAAAACCATTGGTTTGTCTTCAGCAGCCAAAGTAGTTTTACCATTGAGAGCAACACGACCCATTGACCAATTCTCTTCACCAAATTCACCAGCACGAAAGAGGACCTGCTCTGGGTTATTTTTACTCCAGCCTAGTAGAATGGCGTAATTGTAATTAATTCCTTCTGGTGCTATTGTACTAGAGCAATTTTGCTGACAATCCCAGACTAAAGCATAATCAGAAGCATCGGATGTGCCGAGTCGTCCTTCAAATTGCCGTGCTAAAACGCGATCGCTGGAGTTTGACCAAGAAATTGGCAGCACAATTGAGAATGCTCCTGGTAAATGAGCTTCTTCACAACTAGCTAAAGGATTATCAGCGAAGGGAGAGGATGCTGTGATGGTGCGCAAAGCCCCAGTCTGTAAATTTTCCACGAACATCACACTAGTGATGCGGCTGCGGTGCGGTTCCGATTGCCCCTTAATCTTAATGCGACTATAGGTAGCATACTGACCATCCGGAGAAATTAATGAATGGCTGCGATAGTACCGCACCCTAACATGCCCATTCCTGCTAACTTCAGCCTGAGTCGCCAAAACCCAACTCCAAGGAACAGGATGGGGACTATTAAGGGGGTCAACTTGCACTCCTATTTGCATCATGCCAAGGACTATTTCTTAGAAATTTAAATATAAGCTATATCAATAACAGAATTCCTTAACTCACTCTTTTACGAAAGTTTGTACTCTACTTTACAAATCTTTATTTCATTTCATTTCATTTGTGATATAGTTTACTTTTTAATTAAATTAGTGCTATCTAAATTTTTTGTAGTCCTTGTTCTTTGTGTGGATAAAATTCGGAGAAATCGGTGATCCAATCGGCTAATTCAGAAGCTCAAACTGCTCCGAAAGAATCGAAGGGTAGACTTTCTTGGCTAGTAACCTTGGTTTTTCGACTCCTGCTGCTGGGAGTAGGGAGTGGTTTAGCCATCATTTTGGGAATTATCCTTGCTAATTTTTACCCCAGTGCTAGTGCTAACAAACCCTTGCTACTCCAAGTTACAGATAGTTGGGGTAAGGGAGTACCGGTTATTGCTCGTAATTCCGGCTCAACTCCTGGAACCGATACTGCTAATTCACCACTACAGCTGACTGCAGAACAAAAACAACAAGCACAGGCTGAATTAACTAAGTTACAAGACCAGCAGCAGTCTTTGCAGGATGCTGTTACCACTTTGGAAACCCAGGTGGGTATTAGTAACCCCACGGAAACATTAGAAATACGACTGCAAAGCCTTTCCCAGCAAATTCAAGCAGGAGTGGCTCCTAGCACTGAAGCTTCGGCGGCTAATGTTAGTACAAATCAAACTACCAACTCTTCAGAATCTGTCTTATCGGCGGACAAGTTAAAGGTAACTTTACCCAGTGATGCCCTGTTTGAACTGGATAATAGCATTTTGCGACCAGAAGCAGGTTTGCTGTTAGACAAAATTATTGCTGATTTGCGAGATTATCCTTCGACAACTATTCGCATTGCTGCTTATACTGATGGCACTAAGGAAGCGGCAGACAATCGAGAGTTGTCCTTTCGCCGTGCCAAATCTCTTGAGCAATATCTTGCTAATGCTTTGGGGGATGAATACCGTTGGTTAGTTGTTGGCTATGGGGAAACTCTGCCTCTTGTGGCCAATGATAATGCTGCTAACCAACAGCGCAATCGTCGTATTGAAATTGCTGTTGTTGATTAGAAAAACAATAAGAATGTACTTATCGTAGTAGCGTGACCCACCTAAAACTGTGCAATAGATTTTGGTTTCTAGTTCCTTCTTACTTGTTACTTTTTACTTGTTACTTTTTACTTCACAACCCGTTTCTAATGAACCATTTTAGCTGGGTCACGGCAGTAGGGTGTGTTAGCGCAGCGTAACGCACCGCATAACGGGTACCATCATTTTAAAACAAAATACGATCGCCCAATTCCCAATTCCCAATTCCCAATGAAAATAATCTTCTTCGGTACTCCCCAATTTGCTGTAACCTGTTTAGAGCGACTGTTAAACCATCCTGAATTTGAAGTGCTTGGTGTAGTTACCCAGCCGGATAAACGTCGGGGCAGGGGTAGTAAGGTTACATACTCTCCAGTAAAAGCAGTTGCTCTAGAATCTCAACTACCAGTCTGGCAGCCACAACGAATAAAAAAGGATCTCCCAACTCTGACTGAACTCAAACATTTGATGGCAGATGTTTTTGTGGTGGTTGCCTATGGGCAAATCCTCTCCCAAGAAATTCTAGATATGCCCAAGTTTGGTTGTGTCAATGTTCATGGTTCAATTTTGCCTAAATATCGAGGTGCTGCTCCCATCCAGTGGTGTTTGTACCATGGGGAAACAGAAACTGGCATTACTACCATGCAGATGGATGCGGGGATGGATACTGGAGCAATGCTACTGAAGGCTTATACACCAATTGGGTTATTCGATCATGCTCAACAGTTGGCCCAGACTCTAACTAATTCCGGAGCAGATTTATTAGTGGAGACACTTCTAAAGTTAGAGAGTCAAGAAATTCAACCAATTCCTCAAGATGAATCCCAGGCAACTTATGCACCACTGATTCAAAAGCCCGATTATGCTATAGATTGGTCAAAGGCTGCGATCGCTTTACATAATCAAATTAGAGGATTTGCTCCTAACTGTGTAGCGTCATTTCGAGACAAATCCCTCAAAATTATCCTTACTGCTCCCTTGAGTGCAGCTTACTTATCCCAGTTGCCTCCAGAGTTAAGTATATCTGAGCAGGAATTTTCCTCTCTAGTAGCTCATTCTGGTCGTCCTGGAGAAATAATGAAAATTATTAAAGGAATTGGTCCTTTGGTGCAAACTGGCGAGGGATTGTTGCTCTTGCGAGAAGTGCAGCTGGCAGGTAAGCGGGTTCAGTCGGCTTGGGATTGGGTTAATGGAATGCGTTTGGCTGCGGGAGAAGTTTTGGGAAATGGTTAGGAGATGAGATTTTAGATTTTAGATTTTAGATTTTAGATTTTAGAATTGAATCAGTACAAGCCTATTGCTCCAAGGTTCTGAGAGAAGTTGACTTGTCTTTTATCTTCTTTTTCAATATGGAATTTTATCCAATTCCCAATTCCCAATTCCCAATTCCCAATTGACCTTCCTCACATCGTCAGATGCTCACTACTGAAGGTTCATAGAAGCGGCAAGTATCACAAGGTCCTTCTGGATTAACGGCGCAACGAATTAGTTCAGAGTTAGCATTAAAGTGGCAACTAGCATCTCCAATTACCCAACGACCTGCGATAAGACTTTTTTCCTTGGGGCGTTGGGCGGCTTTAACGTAAAGTGCTACTTTGTGTAATCGATAGCTTCCGAATTTTAGATGATAGCGATGGCGGCGTTCTAAAACTGCGTAGGTTTTGCCTTGATAGTCTAGATAGTTACCCGGTTGTGGTGTCCAATCAAGTTGGATATTCCCTAAGGATTGACGCGGGTTCGTCAAAATAAGCTCTGCTGGTACAGAATCTAGCTCCATAGTATCAATGTGATGCTGACTACATTTTGGATGGTAACGCAGTCTGATACTTTAGTGCATTTGACTTCAGATTTCGATAGAATTGCCAGATGTAGAGACGCGCCTGCCGAAGGATACCCGTAGGGCTGTCGGCGCGTCTCTACAAACGAAAAATCCTGATGGGAGAGATCGTCGCCCGCTGCTTGTTTATTTTTTTTACAAACAACAAACGACAAACAACCAATAACCAACAACAAATAACTTTCAAGCCAAATCCCAATTTAGCTCACTACCATCAACTTTTAGCCAGTCGAAAAGGGTTCTTCGTTCGTTTTGGCTCAAAATGTTGAGATGTTCTCGCTCAAAAGAGTAAATTTTACCCCGAATTTGGCAGCGCAAAGCATAAGCCTTATTCTTTGACCACATTATTTCTCCCTGCTTGGCTTCAGTAATATTGAAGCTAACTAACAATTTTCCTTCTTCTATAACCGAGATAAGGAGAGAAGGTATTGAATTTACAGATTTATAGGTAGTTCCTGGCATCTTTTCTGGTGTAATTTATGATAAATATCTTATAGTTATAGCAACTGCCAAGACGATTAGGACAAGAGGCTTAAACCCCTTGTTAACTTACCTTGCCTGGGAATATATTAACCGCCCAGGTAACTGCTATATCTAATTAGAAAGTATTTAATACAATAACAACTTTATCTAGCTAAATTGATAAATTTTTTAGCAAGAAGTCAGGATTTTAGATGAAGTTAAGGTAAAATTTATCTATAGAAGCTTTTCATCATCCCTATGGTTATTGCTCAATCTCTAACCCCACAAACCCTTTCCCTAACGGTTGCATGGAAGAAGCTGCCAGACAATTTTAAGCTACCTGATGATCCTGTTGATAACGTTAATCAACCTGTTCTTGCTGCTGCCCTCACAGATAGTTTGAACCAAGCAGGGCTAATAGCAGATGCTTCTTTTACTATGACTAATTATGGGATCTGTGCCACGGTTAATGAACAAACTGTGGTGAAAGCGCCTGACTGGGCTTTTGTTGCTCAGATAACAGTCCCTAGGGCAGAGATTGAACGCAGTTACACACCCCATTTACAGGGTGATGTTCCAAGTATTGTGATGGAATTCCTCTCTGAAACACCGGGAGAAGAATATTCCAGTAAACCTACCTATCCCCCAGGCAAATGGTTTTACTATGAAGCAGTATTGCAAGTGCCATACTATGCAATTTTCGAGCCAACCTCCGGAGATTTAGAAGTATATCAGCTTCAGGAGGATGGTAACTACTCCCTTCAAATCATGGCCGAAAACGGGTTGTATTGGATCGATTCCATGCAGTTATTCTTAGGGGTTTGGCAAGGTGAAAGGGAAAATCGGACAGGTTACTGGTTAAGGTGGTGGGATGCACAGGGAAATCTATTGCTCTGGGGGATAGAGCGGGCTCAGCGGTTACGGGCACAGCTTCGAGCAGCAGGAATAGAACCGGAGGACTGACTTTTCAACATTTATTCTGGCAAAAGATGGAAGTTCTTCTCTGTTTTGGCTCTATTAAATTTGATTAAATTGCCATCAGCAGTATTGGAATTCATCTGAGCAAGTTGAACAACCGGTGATTTGCTCCAACTTTCCCCCTGTACTAAAGTATGGACTTGCCAATCGGGAGAAGTTTGCAGATAATCGCTGCGGTAATGTCCCCCTCGACTTTCTGTGCGCCAAGCAGCACTTTTGAGGATTAAGTAGGCAATATCAAGTAGATTGAGGGCTTCGGCACAAGTTCGGAGTTGCTGTTGAGCCTTGGCTGAAGTTAATTGCACTGTTTGGTTTGGTGTAAGCTGGAGTAAGCATTGGGTTACTTCTAAAGCAGTTAGTTCACAACGCCAATCACTAACTTGAGCGATCGCTTCCTCCAATGCTTCTTGAGAACGACAAATTCCCGCACTGTGCCACATCAGTTGGGGTAAATTTTGCCGCATAGAACTAATCAATTCCATTTCTGCTTCCCAATCTCTTGACTCGGTGATAACAGAAGCAGGCTCTACCGATGTCCCATTAGGTTCAATGTCCAGCCGTGACAATTCAGCGGCAAAAACGATACATTCTAGTAAAGAGTTACTTGCTAAACGATTTGCTCCGTGAACCCCAGTACTGGCGGTTTCGCCGATGGCATATAATCCCTTAATAGAAGTTTCACTGTGTACATCAGTAACAATGCCTCCCATCCAATAGTGAGCAGCTGGAGCCACGGGAATCGGTTCAGAAAAGACATCAATACCCCACTGTTGACAAACTTTGATGATATTGGGGAAACGGTGACGAATTTGCTCAGGGGGGATGGGGTTTAAATCTAAGTAGACACAGTAGGGTTCTGGTGCTGTTTGCTCTAAGTGACGAAAAATTGCTCGACTGACGACATCTCTTGGTGCTAGTTCTCCATCAGAATGATAATTAAAGGCAAAACGCTGTCCTTGAGAGTCTACTAAATGGGCTCCTTCTCCTCTAACTGCTTCACTAATCAGAAAACGAGGTGCTCCTGGTTTGGTTAAAGCAGTAGGATGAAATTGGAAAAACTCTAAATCTCGGACAATTGCTCCTGCACGCCAAGCTAGTGCTACTCCGTCTCCGGTACTTACTGTTGGATTCGTGGTTTGGGAAAATACTTGACCGCCACCACCAGTTGCGAGGATAACGGCAGATGCTCTGAGCCAGCTAATTTGCTCTTGGTAAAGTATACTAATTCCCTGACAATGACCAGTTAAGTCATTAAGCCACAAGCTCAAAGCAAATGCTGGGGAAATAACTTGGATATTAGGGCGGTGCAATACTTGCTCAGTGAGAGTATCAATGATAGCTCTTCCTGTGGTATCCGCAGAATGGAGAACACGAGGACGAGAATGAGCTGCCTCTAGAGTCATGGCTAGCTTTTCCCCTTGGCGATCAAAGGCTACTCCCATCTCTAAGAGGGATTTAATCCCAGCAGAGGCATTTTCCACTAAAAACTTTACCGCTTCTGGTTCACAAAGACCAGCACCAGCTTTGAGGGTATCCGCCAAATGTAACTCCGGTGCGTCCGATGGGTCAATGGCAGCAGCAATTCCTCCTTGTGCCCAGCTACTGGAGCCAGTTTTGAGAGTATCTTTGGTAATTAAGCCTACTTGTAAATGAGTCGGTAAGCAGAGAGAGGCATAGAGTCCTGCTGCACCACTACCTACTACCAGGATATCGAATTGGGGGAGAATTTTTGGAGATGCCATTAAGCTGCCACACATCTAGTTTTTTAACCTGAGCTAGGTTATATTCAAAATTTTGGTGTCCAAATTATACAATTTAAATGTGTTATAGCTTACTTTGGAGGCAGGAGGCAGGAGGCAGAAGGCAGGAGGCAGGGGGTGAGCGAAAAAAGGTGTGGGGGTGTGAGGAGCTGAGGGAGCTGAGGAAGCTGAGGGAGCTGAGGAAGCTGAGGAAGCTGGAGGACAAGAGAGAACTTATAGCTATTGGATACAAAGCTCAAGAAATCCCACCCAAAATTTCGTTCACCCAGGGAGATAAGCTTAAACTTAAAGCAAGATTTCAGCAGCAAGCATTGCTCCCCTCTTCTCCATGGTGTACAAACCCATATGATGAGTTACTTTCTGGGGATGAATCGCTGTTTTCGGTAAACCAAATTTAGCTACCATTTCTGGGGTCATATCGTAAGTAGCACAGCCTTCGGTATAGACAACAATATCTTTTAAGGTGGGTACTAGATTGTGATTGCGTGCCGATAGCAGAGTAACCACGAAATCCATCACGCAGATATCGGTGCAAATTCCCACAACGACTAAAGCTTCTAGTTTATATTGGTTAACCCATTGTACTAAAGTATTATTACCAGTATCTGGTGCGATCGCGCCAATAAAACCATTGATACAGTCTTTTTCAATTAAGGTGGTATGGGGATTATCTTCTAGCCATTCCAGTTGCGGAACTAGCTTTTCTTCCCCTGTTCCCTGCTCACAATGCTTGGGATATGGTGGTTCTGGTTTACCTGGTTCGTGGGTATCCAAAAAGGCCAATACTGGTAAACCTATAGCAGTAAAAGTTTGAGCCAAACGGTTCGTCTGTGCCACCATCGTCTCTATTTGTTCGTTGGGTTCTGCTGGTGCTAAAGAACCATGGCCAACAGTGCAGAAGCCGTTAATCACATCTACAATAACTAAACCAGTAGAGCGATCGCCTACAGTATAAGGTTGGGGGTCAATGGGTAAGGCAGCTTCAATCGCAGCTAAGGTGGAATCAGGAGTGGCTAAAGTAGTTATCATTTTTCTTGGTTGGTTATTCAGTCTAAGGTTAGCAATACCAACTTATGTACCATCTTTATATATAGGTGCACACTTTTCCCACTATAAAATAATACTATCAACAAATAATGGTAAATGCAACTAACTTACCAACTCCTGTTTGTTGACTATTTTGAAGATTAGCTCTTAGAAAGGTTAGTGCCCGGGATATTTTCTGCATTCCCTCGAAGGCTTGACTAACCGAAGAACCCGCCTCGCCTCGAAGAACAGCAAACACCAGTTCACTTTCCCTCTAGTTCTAATAAGAACAAACCTAAGATACCAAGGTACAAAATTAGAGCAAACAAGACTAGAACGAAAGGTGGATCAAGGAATACAGGAATACCGTTGTCTATCAAAATATTGGGTAAAAAACCTTGGTAACAGATACTGTCTCCACAAATATCATAATTGAACAAAACAACAAACAATTGTAAGCCAACAATATAAGGAATTAAGCCTTTCTTTAGTCTAACCTTAGTTCTTCTACTTTGGGTACGAACAATTCCACGTAAAAGCAAACCAATCCCGCTAGCAATATAGTATGCTCCCACAATCAATGCGAATACAAAAAATGTAACCCAACCACCAGAAGTCGAGAAAAATAGATGCAAACTGATGGTGGCATAAATTACATAGAGAATAAATAGCGCCCAAATGTTAAGTTTCATCATTAGGGATTTATCCCTTTTTCTTTGCTCAATATGTTTGTTTTTTTGCATCCTGTTTAGATTAAAAACTGTGTAAAAGATAGTAGAAATCAATTCCTGAATAGCAAATATAATTCCTCTCAAGTCTTTCCTGACTTTAGGAATGAGGGAAACTAGAAAACTTTCCAGAAAGTTACTGTTACTTTCTCTCCATCATTTTTGAGCTGAAGAAAGGAAGTCCAATTTTCCCGATACTCCAAGCTCTTCCTACTGTTTCAGTAGCTTGTCACCCTTTGAGAGCTTTTGTATCAGTTGCTTACAACACTTACCTCACCAAACCACATATGATGTAAAAATTTGGCAAAGACTCTATTACACCCTACGAATAGAGTCTTTAAATTATTCTTCCCTCAGATAGAGGTAGATTGATTTGGCTGATGATTGTCAGTTACCTAGATTCAAAAAGTTCCATCAATATGGATTTGCTATCACCCTGCGTTTAGCACTCACTGATGTGTTAGCGACAGTTACACCCAACGACAAAAAAGTTCAATAATCCTTAGTTGCACCAAAAACCGAAGATTGTAGTGCATTTCCCTGTTCTCGGCGTATGCTATTACTTTCGCGCCAAGTTACAGCCATCCGGAGGCATATATCTTCGGAACTAAAATGATACCTCAATCAGCCACGTTTAGCTATAACTAAAGTATAAAATATTACTATCAACTCAGCAACACAAGGGATAGAGGGGGAAAGTAGGAATATGAAGATTGTGGAATATACTTAAGGCTTGCTGAGTAAGTATTTAGGGAGAGCAAGAGGAAGGAGACAGAAGGCAGGAGGCTCCGAGGCTCCGAGGCTCCGAGGCGAGGAAGGGAAGCTGACTTGTTTCAGCTTCTTTTTGAGACATTGTCTATCTAACACTTATCAAAAAAACATGGCCAGATAAACTGGGTTTCGCAATTTTGATGTATATTAAGACTTTAAATTTTTGGTATAATGAGAGAAGCTCTAAAGAGATACTTCTGGGATTTCAGCCAAATGTAATAGCGAATCTTTGTTGTTAGTCATGGAACCTTCTGAAATTCGCTGACAACGAATTGCAAAGTTACAGTCACGGCATCTCCCAGTGGATACTTCTACTTGGGGAAATTGCTTTCCTGTCTGATAGTGTTGTCGCCACTGAGTTAATTTGATTAACTGCTTTGTTAAATCCTGTCGAGTTTGTTCATGTTGTAGTTGGCTGTAGGTGAACTTGAGGGTTTGGGGACCCGATTGGGACTTAACAAACCAGTAACTCATCGAAATTTGTTCTGGCAAGTAATCGCTGGTTTCGGCCAAAATATATAGATATAGCCTTGTCTGCCAGTCTTGGGCTAACCGTTGACGGTCTTTTGGTTGAGGATAGGTTTTCCAGTCAAGAATTTGTGCGCAGTTTTTGTCTTCAATCAACAAATCATAGATAACAGTTAGTAAATAACCTTGGAAACTCAAGGTACGACAGTGCTCTGATTCGCGGAAAGTTTGAGGCGTTTTGGTTAAAATTTCTGGGGCTGCATCCACTAAAGCAGTAACCCAATGTTGCAGCTGAGTATCTTCCTCTACCAGAGATTCCACTGGTAACCCTAGTTCCCTTTGCTGCATTACTAGGTGAAAGCGACTACCCCAAGTCAGATGTTCTTGTTGTTCCGGAGATACGTGGGTTCCGAGTTGTTCCAGGTAAATATGTTGAAATTTACGGGGACAGGCTTTAAGCAGGTTTAGCTGACCCTGAGATAAACGAACTAAAGACAATTCCTGATTCATAACCTACCACCTACCACCTAAAACCTACCACCTAATTTTTGCTCAAAACAAACACACTTCCTTCATTACCACGCCCAAGACGTAGATCTTGGTCGAGATAAGTAATATCTAGCCAACCTTGTTGATTACGATTCTCAATACCAAAGTCAAGGGCAAGAAACTTCTTGCCTGCTTCAATTTGCACAATAAAATCATTGGGAGACTGATAGCCGATTAAGCGTTGTAAACCAGCGATAGAACGCTCAAATTTCACATTAACCCGCTTCTGAGAGACTGCCTCAAATCGAGCAGCAACGCTAACTAAGCCTTCGAGATAAGGGGGAGCCAAAAATTCGGCAATATTGTAAATTTTGGCATCTGAGGTACGAACACATTGGTAAATAGAGCCGAGTTTGGCTAAAGGAAACTGGTCTAGGTTCAAGAGAGCTTTACTGGTCGTATAAAGTAGACGCCAGTTGCCTTCCAGCAGTTCAGTTGCTGCCAGAGGCTCAGGAGTAGGGTTGCGGTCTTCCAACTGGGCAATTGCTGAGAGAATGGCAACTTTCTCTGTTTCCGTTGCCAGCAAGCCGCGATTCTTGCCTGCAATCGCTTCTAATAATTCTGCTTTATTAATCATATTTGGTTATTGGTTATTGGTTATTGGTTATTGGTCATTGCTTCTTAGGATTGATTGTACAAACAACAAACAACAAACAACAAATAGCAAATGTTATTCTAGCTGTATAGGAATTCTAGAATTGCCAGCAAAATCTTGCCATGTACAATCCTTCTTTACGTGAACAACCTCGTGATCACCAAGCTGAAGTCATTCCTCTTAACCAGCATACCTCCCTGTTAAAATGGTTAGAATCTCAAGGTCGTCTTTTGGCCCGTGAACCCCAAGACGAAAATTTAGTAGATGGTGAAGAGGAAATCTCGGAACTGATGGACGTTGATGATGCCACCTATGATGATGATGACGATATGCTAGAGGATGAATAATTTTACATTGGTCATTGGTCGTTAGTCCTTTGGCATAGAGAAGAATAGAGAGTAGGAAATCGCCTACCACCTACTACCTACCACCTACTACCTACCACCTAACAAGCTAAGCTTGCTTCATCACCTGTAACAGAGATGTCAAAGCTTGGTCTTCATCGGGGTTAACCTGTCGATCAAGCATGGCAATACTGACTGCTTTAGGAAGAGCAATCGCAGCAATATCTGGTTCTAGTCCTTCTAAAAGGTTTTCCAGAGATTGGGGAACCTTAAGAGCAGATCTAATGCCTAGTAGCATTGGTTCATCTAAACCTAAAGCTTTTAGTTGGGGATAGATGGCATCCCAGTTGACTGCGACTTCCGGTTCCCCTACTTGGATGAGGTAGGCTAGCAACCGTTGGAGTTTACTCTGCTGTTTTGGTGTAATTTGAGGCTGAACTAGTTGTGAAATATTGGCATCACTGTTACTGCCGTTGAGGTTGGTGACAATTTTGCGCCAATCCTGGGAGTCACAGGCTTCTGGTTTACCTACAGTTAGAGAAATGCGAATATTGTGCTGATCACAAACATCTAAATGGGTGACTTCAGCCTTCACACCCAGGAAACTTAACCATTGAGCCACCGTTGAAATTAGGGTAGTACGGGTTGCTTGAGAGTTAGCCAACAGACGAAGTTGGGTGTGAACCATAGGGCGCACGATTTGTGAAAGCATAAGCCGAGACCATAAGCTAAGCGGAATAGATATGAGTTTAACTCACGATTATAGGTGTTAGGTGTTAGGTGTTAGGTGTTAGGTAGGGTTTTAGGTAAATAGGTGTTAGTAATTTTACACGCTAAGGTGTAAGTAAATTGAGCCACAAGATACAATTTCCTGGACAAACCGATTCCTCATTCCCAAAAAACACCGAATAAAGTATTATGAGCCAGTAGGAAATGCTATATACCAATTTATTTCCTTAACTTCTCATAATTATCTATGAAATTCTCCCGCAGAATTTTCACTAAAAATAGTGCTGTGCTACTGCTGAGTAGTTCCCTGTCTCCTGTGTTAATCAAGGAAGTACGTTGGCGGTTTGGAGAAGAGACAGTTCCAGTAGAAAAAGCCCAAAATCTTGACTTTATCAACAAAATAGATACCACTCTACCTCCAGTAACTGAACTATTAGTTCCTAGCTACTTAGGTAATGCTCAGAGGAGATTTTACGGTAGAGGTACACCTCAAGGATTAAATCTGATTCATAAATTCAATTTGGGTAGTGGCAGAACCAATGTTTTTGGTTCCATTCAAGTCTGGAGTGGTGCCGGGTGGACAGGACAACCAACTATTATCAAAGATCAAGATAAACTCTACTTAATTATTGGCTCCTATGATCATCATTTAAGGAAAATTGACTTAGCAACAAATCAGGAGGTTTGGCGGTATAAATTTGATGATGTGATTAAAGGCTCATCTACTGTTTATCTCCAACCAGGAGCGAGTGAAGCCAATCAAGTAGTGGTTTTACAAGGAAGCAGGTTAGGTTTAAACAGTGTACTACAATCAAATCAGCCAGTGCCTAGCTTCAGAGCCATTTCCTTCAGGACTGGGCAAGAACTGTGGCGTATGAATATCAGGAAAACCGATAGTTATAGCCGAGATAATGATAGTAGTGCTTTATATTTGGGCAATGGCCAGATCTTTAATGTAGGGGAGAATGCTATTGGTTATTTTCTCAATAGTTATACTGGTGCGGCTCAAACCAAGGAAAACATGATACAGCCACAAGTCCTTGGGGAAGTCCAGCTGTATCGACCCGAAGATGTGCTGAGGCATCGGGGCAATCTGGTAGCAGAATCATCACCAGCGAGATTAAATGACCGGATTTTTGTGGCTGCGGGTTCTGGACATTTTTATGGCATTAGTATTGCTAGTCGTCAAATTGTTTGGGACTTTTATGTTGGCTCTGATTTAGATGGAACTATTGCCATATCGAAAGATGGAAAGCTCTTTTGTGCAGTGGAGAAGCAGTATATTCCCGGTAATGGTGGTGTGCTTAAACTCGACCCCAATAAGCCTCCAGCAGAAGCAGTAGACTGGTTTTTACCTACTAGTAGTATCAGATTTGCTAATTGGAGAGGAGGAATTATTGGCTCAGTAGCTTTGAATGATGAGTATCGCTCCGAGGAATTACCTGCTTTGTTTGCGACTAATGCCATAGACGGTAATCTGTATATTGGTTCTCAAACCATGATTACTGGTGCTAAAGTACGAGGGCCATTGCTACAAAAGTCTTACGATACACCTTTTATTGTCTTTAAACAAAGGGTAGGGCCATCTATTTCGACACCAATTTTTACTGATGGCAATCGACTAGTAACCGCAGGATATGATGGGGTTTATCTGTTTCAGCTTAATTTTGAACCAGCTCAACCTGGTACACCTAATACTTTGCTTAATGCTCAGGGAAAGCCTTGGCGTTTAGTAGTGCAACAAGTAGGTAGGTTTCTACCGGGGGTCTCTTTTGAATCTACCCCTGTTGTTTGGGATGGCTTGATTAGAATTTGTTCTAAGGATGGATTTATGTATACTTTGGGTTGAATTTTGTATGTGGAACTGGCATCTATAGGCTTAACAAGGGGCTTAAGCCCCTTGTTGCTCAGACACTGGGAGACAAAAGTTCTTGCCTTCTCCAAAGGCATTCAACAAGCACTCAAAAGATTAGGAAAATAAACTATGCAAACTCAGCATCGCTCTCTTCCTGTCGCCAATCCTACTCTGAGTACATTAATTACAGAGTTAGGCTCAGAGTGTGAAAATGTTACTGCCCTAATCTATCAGCTTCAGTCACCTCACCTGAGTGATAGGCAACAAGCAGAAATTTTAGCTGAATTGCTGGCTGCTACAATTCATTTGAATGTCCACTGCGAGGAAGAGTTCCAAACACTCATTGCTCAGGAGATGGAAACATTGGCAGATGATGATGAACCTGATTAGTTATTTTAGATAATACAAGACGCGATCGCTTCCCTACCTCAACAGACTATTCTCTGTGGAATTAGCATCTTGCCAGTCACCAAGAGGGCAAAAGAGTAAAGGGTTACAGAGTCCACGCTGCCTCACACACTACACGAAAACCGATAAGGTCTACGTGTGAGTAGCTTGGAACATAGTTGAGGCGAGACGCAGAACGGCAAACCTTAGGATAGTCGAACCAGGAACCGCCCCGCAACAGCCGACAAAGATTCTCATGATCACCCCTATCCACCCACGCATTACTATCTTTCGGCGCACCTTCATAATTATTATGCCAATGGTCTGCACACCACTCCCAGACATTCCCATGCATATCGTAGAGTCCAAAGTCATTCGCTACCTTAAAGCTACCCACTGGAGTTGTTTTCCCACGATATTTACCTTGGGAACCAGAACCATAAATATAGTTGTCATCATAGTGAGCTAAGTTGGTTGTAATCGTCTCCCCAAAATGAAACGGAGTAGTTGTACCTGCCCGACAAGCATACTCCCATTCAGCTTCACTGGGTAGCCGATACTGTCGCCCAGTTTTTAGAGAGAGGCGATCACAAAACTCTACAGCATCATACCAAGAGACTCCCTCTACAGGACGGTCTTCACCTTGAAAACGGGATAGATTGGCTTGAAGTTTAGTCTTAACTGGTGGCAAAGCAGCTACGACTTGCCATTGTGCCTGGGTAATTGCGTATTTACCCATGAGGAAGGATTTAACTGTTACCCTATGTTGGGGAGATTCAGAACTACGCCGTTCAGGTTCGTCTTTTGGAGAACCCATGAGAAAGCTTCCTGAAGGAATAGCAATCATCTCTAACTCAATTCCATTCCCTAAGTCTTCAGTAAAACAATGAGCTTGTTGTTGGCGACGATGGATGGTTAGTTTTGTTGCTTCTAACTCAATGGTTGCTACGTCAAAATCAAAAGGTTCTAGCTTAATTTCTGGGGTTGATGTATCAGAAGACTGGCCTTCCAACTGTTCAGCTAAAGCAGCATACTCTCCTCCCAAGCGGTGCAAAACCTGGGTGGCAATCCGAGCAAAAGGCATTACTTCCTTTTCTGTAGCTTTATCCCACTTAGCATGGGGAGATAGTAGAGCAGCAAAATTATTCATCGATAAACCAGCGCGGCGAGCAATATACTGGGAGACTTTCTCTAGCACCGCATCAACATCTGGAATTGGAACAGAGTCTACCAGTAAATTTCTGACTCCCTCAACAAACTCGTACTGTACAATCTGGTCAGAGCCAGGATTTGTCTCCCAGCTGTCGGAGGGCGAAGCATTTGGATTGTATACCTTGGGTTTCTGCGATAAATTATCCCCCAAATGCTTCGCCCCTACACCTCCTACATCAGATTGAGGTTGCAAAAGACCACTCATAAAAACTTCAGCAACATGAACCTGCCTAGACTCTGGCAACAAAGTTTCCTGGATAAGATAAACTACAGGCAAACTCACAGGAACTGCTGCCATCAATCCAGCTAAACGCCTTGCTATCGGTGATGCTGTTGTCCGAAATCGCTTTACCAAATCTACCGCAGATAGTTGCTCTTGAGTTGCTGCCGAAGCTTGGGGTAATAAAGATAAATCCCACAAAATCCCAGTGGTTTGGGTATTCCCTGCCCCAGCCACCACTCGTGACCATTGTTTGAGAGAATCAGGTTCTAAGGTAATTACAGGTAAATTGACGGCATTAGCAAGATTCACTTCTTCCCAAACCGGTAATCCCTCAACCACTAGTTGACTATTAGCAACACCTGGGACTAAAGAACTTAATTGAATAGGAAACCCAGCACCTAAAGCTGTTCGTCCCCAGATGCGCTCTGGCAAAAGTTGTAAAATCGCTACTGGGCCATGATTTGACCAATGCTTTAAAATTTGATAAACCTTACCTTGACGCCAAATAGGAGAAATACAGTCGCTAATCAGCAAGATTAAGCGCCTACCTGTAGGGTCTAATAATTCTTTAAAACTGCGGGAACGTTGCTTTTTGGCAGAAAAGTTACCTTTAGGAATTAGCTTGATTACCCCATTATGATCAGTTTTTAAGCCCCAAGTGCGAACATCTCGAAAAGCACCTTGGAGTTCAGTCAGTCTCTGAAACTCAGCAATTATTTCTTGCCAAATTACTGTTGAACCAGATTCTTCCACCACCAGTGCCAATTCTAACCAACGTTCCGGTGCTGGCTTGAGTACAGGTGTCCAAATCCCTTTTTCAGAAATTTGGGTAACAGTTTCTTCTTCATCAATAACCGTCTGAGTTGGAGAAGGAACTTTCCGCATCAGGGGACGCAGTGCCCTTGCTAAAGCCAGAGGTTGACGTAATGCTGGGGCAGCAGGTGCTTGAAAAGGGATACCTTCAGATACCGTTTTCTTTGGTATTTTCTTTGGTAACTGATTCTCTGGGGAATCGGGAAGATAAGCAGAGGCGGCGGGTGGATTAGATGTAGTTTTTATCGGTGGTGTTAATGGAGCATCAGGAGGTGTTTTAGTTTCGGTATTAATAGCAGTCTGATGGTCTTGAAGCGGGATAGCATCAATGTTATCCACGAAATTTGAGCTTGTGCTTTGAAATCCTTCACCAAATGTGGATCTAACAGCTGTTTCCTTTGGGGAAGTTTCCTCAATCTCACGGATTTGAACAGCTAACCAGAGGATATCGGCAATTTGTTGAGCATCTAAGTCTAATTCAGCCTGTTTTAGCAGAGAATTCAGTTGAGCAATACCCAAAGTTTCTGGATCCATCTCATATCTGGTCAATTAATCTTAATCGAAGTAGAGGTGGTTAACATAAGCTATCTTTAGCTTAACGCTTAGTTTCTACACTCACCCAGAGTTTAAACTCTGGGCTAATAGCTAAAGTCCACTTAAGTAGACTGAATATTTTTGGTAAGATTGAGTCATCTAAAGATGACTTGAGCTATTAGCAAGGAACTTAAGTTCCTTGTGGGGTATGAATTGTACGTTAAGTTGACACCAATATTGGTAGTTCTTGCCTTATTGTATTATTCTCTTAGAGCTTTAACCAATTAAAAACCTGCTCAACCGTTAGCTCTAGTTCAATACCGCTAATAATAGGTAACTGAGCCGTCCCCTTGAATAATTTTACTCGTTGCTCTGGGAACACGGCTAAAATACTCTCATTTTTTGGCTCCATTAACCACCCTAATTCTGTACCATGCTCAGAACAGTGCAGTAATTTTTCTAGTACTTTGGTTTGACTCTGGTCTGGAGATAAGATTTCAATAGACCAATCAGGATGAATCTCAAAGCGATTAGCAATTTTCCCAGAAGGAGTAACCGGAATTCTTGCCTACCGAAACACCGAAATATCCGGGATAACCGAGTCTCCACCAAAAGTACAGCGTAGTTCAGGAAATGCTCTAGCAATTTTTTGGGGTTTAGCTACTCGGTTAATTGCTTCACACAGTTCAACTTGTAGCAGACTATGCTCTCCTTGTGGGATTGGTTTTTGAATAATCTCGTTGTTAATAAACTCTGAAGCAGGTTTGGTTTCTGGGAATTTTAAGAACTGCTCTAGAGATAGAGATTGCGTAGCTATAGTCATCTGTGCTACAAAGCCTCAATTTATTATTAATCATATCATTAAAAGTGTGATCGCACTAGTATAGTTAGTTGGTGGAACTGACATCTTGCCAGTGGCCGAAACTATGATTTGATGGAGACTGTTGCTACAGGCTAGAAGCCTGTTCCACAGGAGGACTTTAGCTGGGTCTCGCCACTTCAAAGACAGATTTATACTCAGATCTTGCACCAAGTTGAACATTGACCTGTGAAGTTAGGGAATAGGGAATAGGGAATAGGGAATAGGGAACAGTGATAAGATTTGACGATTTCAGTACTGAAATTGATTGTTATCAGTCAGGATATTCAGTATTTTTGAAAAGAGTGCAAGATGTGAGTTATACCAAATCCGGTTCTCATATCAGGGGAAAAATAATTCACAGTCTCCCATGGAAGCAAAAGCAAAGTATCCTCTGGCTTCCCCCTTATTAAGCAGGGCTAATTCATTGTGATGAGAGAAAATTAGGACAGCCAGAAAAAGTGCGTAAACTATCGATTGAACGAATATGTGAAACTCTCTCACTTCTCCAGGAATGAAAACCAATCTTCTTGATACTTTAGCTCAACTCCCAGATTGTCGTGCTCCCAGAGGAAAACGCTATCCCTTATGGTTAATTTTGCTGCTGGTGATTATGGCAACGATGAGTGATTGCTATGGTTATCGAGCCTTGGAAGATTTTGCTCGTCGTCATCACCAAGCCTTGCGGGAAAGTTTAGAGTTACCACCAGTGGGTTTTCCCTCAGACTCGACTTTTCGCAGAGTAATGATGAGTATTGATTTTACTCAATTAGCCCAAGTTTTGACGAACTGGATTAGGGATAGGATGCCAACCCAAGAGGGTGATTGGCTAGGAGTTGATGGCAAGAGTATCAAAGGAACATTGAATAATTATGCTCAAGCTTATCAAGACTTCGTTTCAGTAGTTTCTGTATGAAGATCGCTCCAGAATACAATTGGGTAATGCTCCTGCTAATCTCTCAATGATTCGTAGTTTAGTCATGGCCATTTTACGCTACCATGGCTACTCTTCTATGACCACAGCAATTCGGTCGATTGCTCATGATCTAGAGAAGATTTTGCTGCTAATTGGGACTCAAAAGAGCTAGCGAGCGCTCTCACGGGCGAACCCAAGCAATCGCTTTCTCTTGGATGAGCTATGGCGGCTTTTGAGGTTAGCGATCAGCGATCGCACAACCAGTCGGAGTCATGGCAGCTTTTGAGGTTAGCGATCGCACAACCAGTCGGAGTCATGGCAGCTTTTGAGGTTAGTGATCGCACAACCAGTCGGAGTCATGGCAGCTTTTGAGGTTAGTGATCGCACAACCAGTCGGAGTCATGGCAGCTTTCGAGGTTAGCGATCGCACAACCAGTCGGAGCTATGGCAGCTTTTGAGGTTAGCGATCGCACAACCAGTCGGAGCTATGGCTGATTTGTCCGAGAGTTCCACATATTCGTTCAATCGATAGTTTACGCACTTTTTCTGGCTGTCCTAATTTTCTCTCATCACAATGAATTAGCCCTGCTCCAAGGAGGGGTTAGGGGTGGGTTTCTGCCTCCTGCCTCCTGCCTCCTGCCTCCTGCCTTCTGCCTTCTGCCTTCTGCCTTCCAAGCACTAAAGTGCCACCTGAGTTATTTCCTCTGGAGTTAAGTGAGAATAGACCACCTTACCATCTAAAAACCAGACAATACGCCTGGTTAAACGAGCCACTTCTGGTTCATGAGTAACCATCACCACCGTGATACCAGTAGCATTAAGCTCAGTAAAGATATCCATTACCTCCGCAGTCGTCCGAGAATCCAAAGCTCCCGTTGGTTCATCTGCTAACAATAAGACTGGTTTATTGACAATAGCACGAGCGATCGCGACTCGTTGTTGTTGTCCCCCAGAAAGTTGGTTGGGTTTATTATGCATCCGGTTAGCTAACCCCACCCGGTGCAAAGCTTCCGTCGCTAGGTCTCGTCGCACCCTAGCAGGAATTCCCGCATAGATCATGGGCAATATGACATTTTCCAATGCTGTTAGTTGGGGCAACAGATGGAATTGCTGAAAAATAAACCCAATTTTGAGATTACGAATCCCCGCTAAATCAGTGTCTCCCAAATGGGCAACATCCAAACCATCTAGGTAATAGCATCCATCTGTCGGTCTGTCAAGACAACCAATAACATTCATCGCTGTAGACTTTCCTGAACCAGAAGGACCCATAATTGCACAGTATTCCCCTTGTTCAACAATGAGGTTAACATTATCCAATGCCTTAACTTCTGTATTATCTGAACCGTAAACCTTAGAAATTGCTTCCAGGCGAATAATTACCGGTTGATGAGCCGGACTAGACGAAGCAGCAGATTTCATAATCTTATTTTCCAACTCCTAATTCTAAAACTTTTTTCCTGTGGAACTGGCATCCTGCCAGTACAGAGTTTGAAACAGGCTAGAAGCCTGTTCCACTGTTCTAACAATTCTTAAATATTAATCTCGATGAGTTTGTTGCATTGACCATTATCTTTTGACTATTATTAGGGATAATGGAGAAAGTGTGCGCTTATAGATAAAGCACAATGATATCTTGAAGTGCAAAATCATCAATTTTCCTCCTGTGGAACTGGCATCCTGCCAGTAAAAAGCTGGAAACAGTCTATAAGCAAAGTTCTCCATTCTTAATTCTCCATTCTCCATTCTCCATTCTCCATTGCTATGGTAGAGCCTTTAACAACTTTGGGAGTTTCTGTCCTGGGAAGTTTGGTATTGAAAGAGATTCTACCGGAGTTAGGCAAAGGAGCACTGGAAGATTACGTTAAAGACTTCTTCAAGGATTTTATTAAAGGTAAGATTCCCTCAGCTAACAATAGCGTTTTGCAACAGGCGCTGGGTAAAACTCTACAGCAGTTTGTAAAATTAATCGAATTGGAGTTGGAATATAAATGTGACCTTTCTGGTGCAGAAATTAGAGACAATTACCAAGTCAGAATTAAGGGATTTCTTAAGAATGAGCAGGTTAAATCCCTGTTGGGGAGTGCTTTTGGCTATGATTACCATGAAATAAATGGTAAACAATTGGCCTTAATCTGGAGACAGCATTATCCCCCAGCAATGCCAGCTGGTTTTAATTGGCATCGGGTTGCGACTAAATATGTGGAAGTAGTTAAAGATTTAATTAAGCAGTTACCGGAATTGAGGGAAATTCTGGAATTAGAAACACTGCAAGTGGTAGCGGAGCAGACTCAAGCAATTGCTGGTATTCCTACAGATTTTAACCTGGCAGCTTATCAAGAAGGACTTAAAGAGCGCTATGCTAATCTCAATTTAGATAGTTTGGATGCTAGTGTCTATGACTATCGGGAAAAACTGAAGGTCTGGCAGGTATTTGTACCACAGTATGTGCGGCAATGTCAGGAATTTTTACCCCAAGTTTACGAAATTCCTAAGGAACATCAAAGACAATTACGGCAGAGTGATCAACTAGAGGCAGAAGTTGACCCAGCAGCTTGGGAACGGTATAAAGAGATTTATTATCAGCAGCCCATCAGACAGATTTTGGAGGTGGTTAGTGAAATCTGGTCTGATGACAGCTATCGGTATCTGGTAATTTTGGGAGACCCGGGTTCCGGTAAGTCCATGTTATTGCAATATTTGGCATTGAACTGGGCTAGGAGTCCTCTGGATAATGCCATTGAATTGCGGATTCCTCTGTTAATTGAACTGCGGACTTATATTCTTGACCGCAATACTGGAGGGTGCAAGGATTTATTAGACTTTTTGGACAAGGGTAATGTGATCTGTCGCCTCAATCCCCATCGACTCCAAGAAAGATTAAAAGCGGGTAAGGTTTTGGTGATGTTTGATGGCTTGGATGAGGTATTTGAGCCTAGGCAACGGGAAAAGGTAATTACCGATATCCATCGGTTTACTAATGAGTATCCCAAAGTTCGGGTAATCGTCACTTCTCGCATTATTGGTTACAAACCTCAACGGCTGCGAGATGCTGAATTTCGTCACTTCCTGCTGCAAGATTTAGACTCAAGGCAAATTCAGGACTTTATCCACCGTTGGCATCAGTTAACTTTTACCGATGAGGCTGATAAACTGAGAAAGCGGGAGCGTTTACAGCGGGC
The DNA here is from genome assembly GCA_010672925.1 of Symploca sp. SIO1C2. Taxonomy (GTDB): domain Bacteria; phylum Cyanobacteriota; class Cyanobacteriia; order Cyanobacteriales; family Coleofasciculaceae; genus Caldora. The sequence continues at coordinate 47,637 of JAAHFP010000021.1, forward strand.
TATCGATACCTCGAAAGCGATTAGGGAGTTAGCAGAAAATCCCCTGTTGCTGACCATGATGGCCATACTTAATCGTAATCAAGAATTACCCAGAGACCGACCGGAACTTTATCTCCAAGCCTCGCGAGTATTGCTGCATCAATGGGATGTAGAGCAAAAACTGTTAGCCGACCCCCAGCTAAATGCGGTAACTATCGATTATAAGGATAAGCAAGCGATGCTGCGGCAGATTGCCTACTTTATGCAAGGAGCAGATAAGGGTTTGGCAGGTAATCTGATTCGGGGGAATAATTTAGAAGGGCTTCTCTTTGACTATATAGAAAGTCTCAAAGTCGGCAATGCCAGAACCATTGCTCGGTTACTGATTGAACAACTGCGGAGTCGCAATTTTATTTTATGCTTTCTGGGGGGAGATGTTTATGCTTTTGTCCATCGGACATTTTTAGAATATTTCTGTGCTTGGGAATATGTCTGGCAGTTTCAACAGACGCAAACCCTCTCTATTGAACAATTGAAAACCGAAGTATTTGGTAAGCATTGGCAGGATGAGTCTTGGCAGGAAGTCCTACAGCTGATAGCTGGGATGATTGATGCCAAGTTTGTGGGGCAAATTATTGAATACCTGATAGAGCAGAAAATCGATAAGCGAGATTTTCTTGATAAATATAGACGATTGAAAGCTGAAGGAGTAAAAAAGCTGCTCTTAGCAGCCAACTGCCTTGGGGAAGTAAGAAACAAAAATGCGATTGTTCCGATTTCTACTCGACTGCAAGCATTGCTTATCAAAGAGCTGGAACAAGAATATCCTTATAAATTCGATGCTGAAGCGGCTAGTGTAATTGTGAATGCGATCGCTACAGTTTGGCAAGATGCTCCACAAATGTTGAAGTGGCTGAAATCCTGTGTTCAGCTTGATAATCTAAGTTCTTTTATACCAGAATCTGCTGTCAAAGCGATCGCTCAACATTGGAAAGATGACCCTGATACTTTACCCTTGCTCAAACAATGGGCGCAATCTGATAACAATAGTAATGTGCGACAAGCGGCAGTGCGAGAATTAGCCAAGGGTTGGAAGGATGAGCCGGATACTTTACCCCTAATCCAACAACGGGCACAATCTGATGACAATTGGCTTGTGCGACAAGCGGCAGTACAAGAAATAGCTCGTGGCTGGAAAGATGAACCGGATACCTTACCCCTGCTTAAACAATGGGTGCAATTTGATAAATATAGGGTTGTGCAATATGCAGCAGTCGAAGCATTAGCCAAAGGCTGGAAAGATGACCCCGAAACCTTAACCCTAATCAAACAACGAGCCCAATCTAATAAACATTCGGGTGCGCGACGTGCAGCAGTCGAAGCATTAGCCAAAGGCTGGAAAGATGACCCTGAAACCTTACCCCTGCTCAAACAACGGGCACAATCTGATGAGGATATGTGGGTGCGACGTGCAGCAGTCGAAGCATTAGCCAAGGACTGGAAAGATGACCCCGAAACCTTAGCCCTAATCAAACAACAAGTCCAATCTGATGAGGATAGTTGGGTGCGACGTGCAGCAGTCGAAGCATTAGCTAAGGGCTGGAAAGATGACCCCGAAACCTTAGCCCTAATCAAACAACAAGTCCAATCTGATGAGGATAGTTGGGTGCGACGTGCAGCAGTCGAAGCATTAGCCAACGGCTGGAGGGATAAACCGGATACCTTACCCTTGCTCAAACAATGGGTGCAATCTCATGAAAATATTGAGGTACGACAAGCTGCCGTGGAAGAAATCGCCCGTGGCTGGAAGGATGAGCCTGATACTTTACCCTTGCTCAAACAATGGGCGCAATCTCATGAAAATATTGAGGTACGACAAGCTGCCGTGGAAGAAATCGCCCGTGGCTGGAAGGATAAGCCTGATACTTTACCCTTGCTCAAACAATGGACGCAATCTGATAAAGACTGGGCTGTGCAACGTGCAGCAGTTCGAGAATTAGCCAAAGGCTGGAAAGATGACTCTGAAACCTTAACCCTAATCAAACAACGAGCACAATCTGATAACAATAGTAATGTGCGACGTGCAGCAGTGGAAGCATTAGCCAAGGGCTGGAAAAATGACCCTAAAACCTTAACCTTAATCAAACAATGGGCACAATCTGATGAAAATAGTGATGTGCGATGCGCAGCAGTAAGAGAATTAGCTAAGGTTTGGAAAGATGACCCTGATACCTTAACCCTAATCAAACAACGAGCTCAATCTGATGAAAATAGCAATGTACGATGTGTAGCAGTGGAAGAAATCGCCCGTGGCTGGAAGGATGAACCCGATACCTTACCCCTGCTCAAACAACGTATTCAATTGAAAGAACATCCATATGTACTAGAAGCAGCAGTGGAAGAAATCGCCCGTGGCTGGAAGGATGAACCCGATACCTTACCCTGGTTAAAACAACGTATTCAATTGAAAGAGTATTGGTTTGTACGAGGAACTGCTATACAAGAGTTAGCTAAAGGATGGAAAAATGAACCTGAGACCTTACCCCTGGTGAAATTTTATGCTCAGTATGATAATCATTGGTTGGTACGAGGAGTAGCGATGACAACTTTAGCTGAAAGATGGAAAGATGATCCTGATACTTTACCTCTTCTCCAACAATGCGCTCAATCTGACGATAATAAGTTTGTGCGACGTGAAGCAGTGCAACAACTAGCCAAGGGATGGAAAGATAATCCTGAAATTGTCAATTGGCTCAAAAATTTGGCAGTGACTGATAATTCCTTAGATATAGAGCAAGCAACCATCGAAGAGTTAACCAAAGACTGGACAGAAACTCAACAAGCTATACCCTGGTTCAAATCCCTTGCTCAACTAGATGATGATTGGTTCATGCGACAATTAGCAATAGAATATTTAGCTCAAAATTGGCAAGATGAGCCTTGGATGTTAGAGTTTTTAAGCGATCGCGTACTCAATGACCCCTTTAAGCGGCAAAGTAAGTGGGAAGACAACCCTCGGCAAGTCGCCCTTGAGCTCATCATCAAGCACTATCCCAACCATCCTGATATTCTACCCCTGTTACAGGACAGAGCCGAAAATGACTCGGATGAAAAAATGAGGAAATTTGCGAAGAGGAATTTAGATTTTAGATTTTAGAAAAAATTCCGTCATTTGTAGGGGCGGGTTTAGGGTCGCCGTTAACGGAATTTACGACAACTTTGGTACAAAACCCGCCCAATCGATAACCTGGCAAATAAAACTGGTAATTGGGGATTAATTGCGTTAACTGGGGAGGGTGACAGAAGGGCGGGTTTTGATCCTAATATTCGGGTTAAATGGCTTAGACTTTCTCTAAACCCGCTCCTACGGGATACAGGCGCACAACTTTTCCATCATGGAAAATAATACAACAAATATGACGCGATCGCAACCTTGTTATTTGTGGAATTGGTAATTAAGGATTGGGATAAAATATGGAATTTAGATTTTAGAAAAAATGGTTAGTGGAACTGGCATCTTGCCAGTGTATAAATGTAGCATCTTGCCGATGCAGCAACGAAAACAGGCAGTCAGCTTGTTCCACATAGAAGCTACAGGTGCACAACTTTCTCATTATGCAAAATAGTACAGCAAATAGAGTGCGATCGCAACCCTGTTATTTGTGAAATTGGCAATTAAGAATTAGGAACAAAATTCCGTCATTTGTAGGGGCGGGTTTAGGGTCGCCGTTAACGCAATTTACGGCAATTTTGGTACAAAACCCGCGCAAACCGATAACCTGGAAAATAAAACTGGTAATTGGGGATTAATTGGGTTAACTGGGGAGGGTTACAGCAGGGCGGGTTTTGATGGTAATATTCGGGCTCAATGGCCTAAATTTTCCCTAAACCCGCCCCTACGATAGGTGTAATTTAATTGATAGATTAAAGTCGAAGGTCGAAGACAGTAGCAGAAAATGTAGGTTGGGTGAAACAAAGTGAAACCCAACGCAGCCCACTCTCCCAAACAACCAATAACAAACAACAAACAACAAACAACAAATAACAAACAACAATTTCAAGCACTTCTCAAAGCGACAATTGGGTCAAGTTTAGCTGCACGCCTTGCAGGTACAACACCAAAGAATAAGCCAATGCCACCAGAGACACTGACAGCGAGTAGGATTGCTCCAGTGGAGATACTAGTGGATAAAGGAGTTACCGCACCAATCAGTAAAACACCACCAACACCAATTAGAGTACCTACAATACCACCCGCTGCTGAGAGAATCACCGCTTCGATCATAAACTGAACCAGAATATCTTGTTCTGTCGCACCAATAGCTTTACGAAGTCCAATTTCTGAGGTACGCTCTGTTACCGATACCAACATAATATTCATCACCCCAATACCTCCCACAAGAAGAGATATACTAGCGATCGCTCCTAGCATTAGGGTTAATGCTCCTGTGATAGTATTAACAATAGACAAAATATCTTTTTGAGTACGGACAAAAAAATCATCTTCGTCAGTAATTTTGTGGCGCAGCCGCAGGAGATTTTCTATCTGAAACTGAGCTTCTCCAGGGTTACCTTCGTCTTTGGCAGAAACAGAAATCAAACTGACTTGCATACCGTAAGGAGAAGTATTGCCCACCAGTCGGTTAGACATTGTGGTTAAAGGTACATAAGCACGAACATCTTGGTTAGTGCCCAAACTAGTCCCTTTAGCTTTCATTACTCCCACAATCTGAAAGCTGCCATTTTTAATCCGTAACTGTTTCCCAATCGGATTTTCCGCACCAAACAATTGTTCTGCTAATTCAGGTCCTAGTACCGCAATCTGATTGTTGCGCTTGAGGTCTAATTCGGTAATAAATCGCCCTTTAGTTACTTCAAAACTACGTACTGAAAGAAACTCTGGTGTCGTTCCTACCACTGCAGATTGGGTATTTTTATTGCGGTAGGTAATTAATTGCTGAGCTCTAATCTCAGGAGCCACTTCAGCAACGGCTCGTACTTGAGATGCAATCGCTTTAGCATCTGCAAAAACCAAAGTTTTAGGAGTTGCAAAACTTGACCTGCGAGTTTCGTTAGAACCAGGAATTACGAATAGCACATTTGGCCCTAAAGCTTCAAACTGCTCCGATGCTAGTTTCTGAGCACCTTGTCCAATACCTACCATGGCAATTACTGAAGCATTGCCAATAATAATACCCAACATTGTTAGTCCACTGCGCAGTTTATTGGCAATTAGCGTGGTGGAAGCCATGGTGATGCTTTCAACAAAATCTACTGTCATTTGTTATTTGTTGTTTGTAAAAAATTGTGAATTAGTTCTATATTACGCTCTAGGTTAGTTTTTCACACTAGGGAACTACGTAATTTCACTGAATAAAAAACTGTAAGGTGGCAAAATTTCCCAAATAAATACTTTTTTCCTCACTGTTGAACAGAAGCAATACCAAAGTTAGGGAATACTTTTCTAGTTATTTTTACTGAGGTAATTGCTGCTAGTGTCACCAAGACATTTATTGAAGGTAAAGATAATTTAACTGTAGCCGTTGCTTGTATAAAATCTACCTTATGCTAGACATAGTTATAGGGTGAACGAGACTAAAACAGAGATAAGCAACTAACTCATCTACTTATAGGCATATTGGATCTTCAGGGAATGCTATATTTCCTGAGTTGGTTCGACAATTAGAGAGTTGGTTATCAAAGAGTTGTACAAAGTGATAGAGGTAGAAACAAAAAAACTCTATGAAGGAGCGTCGTCAAAAATCTTTTTCTGTTCGCGTTGAGGCAGCTGAATTAGCCAAAAGTCGCCAATATCCCAGCCATCAAGCTAATGGGGATGAACAGCGCTACGCAGGAGGGGATAAGTATTTCATGTCCTTTACCAAAGGTTTAATCCATAACGACCAAACAGGATTATTACAGGATCCAAGAGACTTTGTAGAATTTCGCCGAGCGATCGATGATGGCTTTATTGATCCTTTTACCGATAGAGTTCGTCATGGTGCTAAGTATCAGGTTGTTAATGATAGGATTAAAGAAGAGAAAGATCCAGATAAACTCGCAAATTTCAGACAGTGGGAAGCTCCCACCGCAGGGGTTGTACATGAATTAGAAGGACCTGATCCACAAGGGGTCACCATGCCTCCTGCACCGCCACTGTTAGATGCCACTGGCAACACCAACCCAGAACTAATTTTTGAGATGGCGGAGGTATATGAACTAGCGATTATTCGCGACTTACCTCTGAATAGTTTTGAGAACAATGGTACAGCAGATGCTAAGTTGCAAGGGTCAATTGAGCGCCTCAATCAACTCGATTACATCAAGGAACAAAACGGAAGACCGCGAAAAGTTAACCCGGAAGGAGAACTTGATGCTCAGACGGTATTTCGTGGGTCTTCTCCGGGGGTAGAAGTGGGGCCTTATCTGTCTCAATTCCTGTTGATTGGTAACAAAAGCATCAACGGAGAATTGAATGTCCAGGATGGGAAAATTACCTATGGTGTTTTGGAAATCAACCAAAAAGTTCCCATAGCCAAACCCAAGCTAGACTATATGACCAAATTGGACGATTATGTTGATGTCCAGCGGGGAATTCAACAGCCACGAGAAGCATACGATGCAGGACTTCGCTTTATTTACACACCCCGGGACTTAGCAACCTATGTCCACTATGATGCCCTTTATCAGGCTTATCTCAATGCTTGTCTGATTCTGTTGGGAATGGGAACTCCTTTCGATCCTGGTTTCGATCATCTCTCTGGAGGCGGTGTAGCAGCAGGAGATCCCCAAACTCGCCGCCATGCTAATGGTTTTGCTCTTTATGGCGGTCCCCACATTTTGACCTTGGTGACTGAGGTGGCAACCAGGGCACTCAAGGCTGTTCGTTTCCAAAAGTTTAACAATCATCTTCGCTTGCGACCAGAAGCCCTAGCAGCACGAGTTGACTTGGTGCGTCGGAAAAATGACTGTCAGATAGAAGAAGAGATACCAAAGGCGTTGAGCCAATATGTTCAGGTGTTCATCGATAAGCTGACAGCAAATAAAGGACAGTGTCAACTGAGTACTCTGGACGAGATTTGTGCCATAGCTGATGATAGTTATCTGCTACCAATGGCATTTCCTGAAGGCTCTCCTATGCACCCTGCTTATGGGGCAGGACATGCTACCGTTGCTGGTGCTTGTGTAACTATTCTCAAGGCATTTTTTGATACTAGTGCAGTGCTGGTCAAGAATTGTAACCAGGATTATCAATTCAAACGTATGGAGAAAAGCGATCAGTTGGTTGCTTTTCGAGCAGGTAATTGCGGTAGTACCTTGGAAGAAAGCAAAATTGATGACATTTCTGAGGCTCTAACTCTTGAAGGTGAACTCAATAAACTAGCCGCCAATATTTCCATTGCTCGAAACATGGCAGGAGTCCACTACTTCACCGACTACTACGACAGTATTCGCATGGGAGAGCAAATTGCCATTGGTATTCTTGAAGAACAAGCATTGACTTATCCAACAGACCCCTTTGTCTTGTCAGTACCAACCTTTGATGGCGATGTTGTGAGAATTGGTGGCCGATAGGTCTTTATAATTGGGGAATAGGGAATGGAGAATGGGGAATAGCCTATCTCCCCTACCTGTTTCTAATACCTATTTAGTTGGGAGATGCATCAAGTTCCTCTCTCCCAGCGACCGGAAGTACTGAGGAAACGATGCGATCGCGTTTACCATCTCCAGTCTAACTTGTTTCCACCTTGAGTTAAGTAATTTCAATCATACTGGCTTTAAGTTATAGCACTACGCGCAATTCAAAATTCAAAAATATACCATGACTAGGTTTCAGGCTTTATTAATGTCTTAACCTAAGTGCGTAGTGCTATACAAAAATAATGGATGATTGTGGTGCTGAATTTTTAGGAGATTATGTCGTTTCAGCAAACCCTAAATTATCTTGCCTCCAGAATCTGTGCAGCAGTCAGCCCCAGTTGAGGAAAAGTCTGAGAAACAATCTGCTTATTCCCAGAGAACTCAGTTTCCTGATAACTACCATTGACCAACAGTAGTACAATTACAACCCGTGCTTGAGGGTCAATAATCCAGTATTCAGGAATACCCCGCTTTTCATACTGCTCTCGCTTTTTAATGTAATCACGTTTGTAGTTGTCATCTTTTTGATTACGGTAGGGGCTAACTACCTCAACGACTAACTGTGGGGGCGGCATATCGAGGGTGATAGTACGCCGCTTTTTGGTTAATTTAATGTGTTCTTCTCTCAAGACTACTAGGTCAGGAAATCGGTTTTGTGGATTGCCTAGGACTTGCAATTCGTAGGGGAGAATCTTAACTAAGCGGCGCTTGATGGATTGAACGAACTCATCCCGTAACCATTCAACTATCCAGCCATTTTCTTCACTTTCTGGTGGCACTGGTATTAGCTCCCCATCCCATAGTTCATAACAGTTATCTGTCCCATCGTCATATTGGAGATATTGTTCAAAGGTCAATTTTACAGGTGTGTGGGTCATTTTCATTTTGGTTTATATGAGAAACTTAAATCTTGCACGCCTGTCGAAAATCTACCGGTGAAGGTAGGGAATAGGGAACAGTAATAATATTTGACAATTTCAGCATTGGAATTGATTGTTGTAACTGACTCTATTAAGTATTTGTGATGCAAGGGTGCAAGATCTCAGAGAAACGCTATATAACAGATCTAATACCAATTATCGAAAGGTGACCGGGCAGAAGAGAATTACCACCGTTTATCCGAATTTGAAATTACTCAACCGACATACGATCGCGTTTACCATCTCCAGTCTAACTTGTTTCCACCTTAAGTTAAGTAATTTCAATCATACTGGCTGCAAGTTCAAAAAATAGTTGATGATTGTGGTGCTGGAATTTTTAGGAGATTAGGTCGTTTCAGCACTTGAATTAAAAAACGAGAAATGATATAAATATAGTAGTTATGCATTCTTGTAACTTTTTTTCCTAAAATAGGCCGCTTAAGCCCTACAACCCTGATAATAGCGTGGCAAAGATGGGAAATATTGAGGTTAGAGGGATTTAGGGAAAGTGGCTTGATGACTAAAAAATTAGCGCGGCTAAATTGAGGCTGTTGACAATCTGTTGATCCTATGGGTGTTAAGGTGAGTGCGATCGCACGGAAATAGGTCAACATAAGCATAAATTACCTTTCTCCCTGGAGATTATGTCTTAGTAGTTGCGATCGCGTCGGTTAATCAGAAAGTTTGATTGCTAGGGTCAAATCTTCTTACTTTTGCTTTTTGCCTATTTTCACAAGTCAATTTCGACAGGAATCCAAGATCTCAGTCAAACTCAGATTGTTGGTATTCAGAACGTCTTTACCGGAATTCCTCGACCTTCTTAGGTAACGGGATGTCATGCGTGCTGCATGTCTGCTGCATCTATATCTCCAGTATAGTTCAAGGCTATGGGCATTTGAGTGAACAACAGGTACATTTTTTCCTAGAAATTACCTAAGTCAGTAGTGTGGGCATCTTGTTCGCTCTTAGGAAATGGAGGATGGGGAGAGAAATAGTTTATATGTGCACACCTATTCCATTATTTGTAATAGTAGCAAAAAATAAGCGTGATTACAAGGGCAAGGGATGCGATCGCTTTTAGATTAGCTACTACGGTGGGTTACTGCGGTACGTTACGCTGCGCTAACAAACCCTACGATTACTATACCACCTAATTCCTAAAGCCTTTTGGTAAAGCAATGAACACCCGTTCTCCCGGCTCTAATCCTTCTAAAATCTCAATTTGGTCTTGAATGGTTGAGCCAATGGTGACTGACTTAAACTGGGGCTGGTTATCCTCATTAGGAATCATAACACCAGTTTGACCACCTTCGGTAACAACCGCACCAATGGGAATCAGCAGAGCGTTACTAACCTTTTCTCCCAAAAAAGTGAGGTCAACTTTCATACCTGAAAGCAATTCTTGTTGAGCTTCCGGTGAAAGGGCTACTTGCACTTCAAAAGAAATCACTCCACTGTTGTCTTCAACTGCCGCTGATGGTATCCGCTTGACATTACCCTGAAAAACTTGATCAGGAAACGCATCAGCGATAATCTCCACAGATTGCCCTGGTTTAATTTGCCCTACATCTACCTCTGTTACTTTAGCAACAACTTTCAGTCCCTGAGATATCTCAACAATGGCACTGGAATTTCCCTCTTGTGTTGCGGCAGCTTCTGTCGTTGGAGTCACGAAAGCTCCTTCTACAGCATATTCCTGGCTCACAATTCCCGAAAATGGTGCTTTAATTACCGTTTCTTCTAACTGAACTTGCACTATTCGCACTTGAGCTTGAGCAGCTTCAACGGCAGCTTGTTGCTGGGTAATTTCTTCTCTTCTCGTACCATTGCGTAGCTGTTGTAGGGCAAATGCTGCCTCTTGCACCGAAGCTTGGAGTTGTTCAATTGCTGGAGAGTCGCTGTTTTTGGTATTTTGTATTTGCTCTAGGCGTTGCTGAGCCTCAGTCAAAGTTGCTTGAGCATTACGAGCCTCTGTTGTTACCTGATCAAATTGATCCTGGGAAATAGCTCCTTGCTCAGACAAAGAGCGATTGCGCTTGACCCTTCCTTGAGCCAAATTTAGCTGGGAGCGAGCAATTTCCACTTGGGCTTTAGCTTGTTCAATTTCTTTGGGATTACCGGCGAGAGCCTCATTAAGACGTGCTTGAGCTTGAGTTAGACGTGCTTCGGCTTGGTTAATTTCTTCCGTGCGATTGCCAGCTTGAGCTTGAGCCAGACGTGCTTGAGTTTGTTTAAGCTCAGCTTGAGCTCTTAACAACTGTGCTTGCAGCTGCTCACTCTCCATCCGTGCCAACTCTTGTCCCTGCTCTATTCTGTCTCCTTGCTCCACATAAAGCTTTTCCAAAATACCAGCAGTTTTGGGAGAGAGGTTAACATTTTTAATTGCTTCTACTTCACCACTACTAGCAATCCGCAGGGTGAAGTCTTGGGTCTCCACTGGCACAGTAAGTTCATCAAGGTTAATTTTGCTTGGTCTTGCCGCCATGATGAAGTAACCTGCACCAATCACCACCAAGATTCCAGCGGTAATTAGCCCGATCAGCCAAGAAAAAGGTCGCTTCACTTTACCAATTTTGGGGATTTCCATGACCAAGGTATTCGGTAGTGCCAATCTCTCTATTTCTATCTTAGTGGAGGCCACACAGAGGTCATTGGTGTCAACTTAACCTGAAAAGCGCTTGAATCTGGGGGAGCTGAGGGAGTTGAGGGAGTTGAGGAAGCTGAGGGAGTTGAGGAAGCTGAGGGAGCTGAGGGGGCTGAGGGGGCTGGGGGAGCTGAGGGGGCTGAGGGGGCTGGGGGAGCTGAGGGAGCTGAGGGAGTTGAGGAAGCTGAGGGGGCTGGGGGAGCTTGAGAATGCTCCTGTCGCTGACTCTTTCTTCTGTTAATCAGGTAGGGTAAGGCGGGTGAACGAAATTTTGGGTGGGATTTCTTGAGCTTTGTATCCAAAAATTATCAGTTCTCCCTTCTTCCTCCGCTCCTCCGCTCCTCTGCTCCTCTGCTCCTCTGCTCCTCTGCTCCTCCACTCCCCACCCTTTTTTTCGCTCACCCGGGTAAGGCTACCGGCTCAGTTGAAGTAGAACTTCTCTGGCACTATTAATTGGCAATGGTTGTGACTTAAGTTGACACCAATATACATCGGCGCACCCCTACAATCAAAAATGCTAATCAGATAAAATAAATACTGTTTGAAGGCAACGATCGCTCTTTTTCCCTATTCCCTTGAGCGAGAAAAGCGATCGCCTACTGTAATAACGGTATGATTTACGGCAGACTCTCTTGACTTCTCTGAGTCAGGAAGGGTAGTGAGATACTTTGGCAAGATATCTAGTGTAGCTTGATTGGGAATAGGGAATGGGAAGTTGTACAATCCTTGGTGGAATCTAGTAATACCCTCAATAGTAGGTTGGGTTGTGGTTTTTCTCTAGTAGTTTAGGCATTTCTACTGATTTGATTCTATGCTTTTAATATCTGTGGCATATTCTTTATCTAGTGAGCTACTGCCTATTTTCTGGCTTTTGACAACTGGTTTGTGATTTTTGCTCAGGAGATTCAAAAGACGTTTGGCTGTAAGGAGGACTAAGGGAGCAGGGAATGACCGATAGTTTTGATTACTTGAACGGGTACAAGCACCAATTTTCGACTTTAGTAGACCTGCTGCGTTACCGATCACTACACCAACCTGACCGCATTGCTTATACTTTTTTGCCGGATGGGGAAACATCAGGCATAAGCTTAACTTATCAAGAATTAGATCAAAAAGCACGAGGGATTGCCGCTGTACTTCAGCAGCAAGGGTCTACTGGTGAGCGAGCGTTGCTGCTCTATCCACCAGGTTTGGAGTTCGTTACTGCCTTCTTTGGCTGTTTGTATGCAGGAGTTATTGCCGTCCCGGTATACCCACCCAAACGTAACTATCACAGTAATCGATTACAAGGAATTGTCACTGATGCCCAAGCAACAATTGTCCTCACAACTACATCGATTCTGAGCAATTTTGATCAAACATTACCAGAAAATCTCACATTAGCCACGTTGTGCTGCATTGTTACGGACGAGATTGACAGTAACCAAGGTAATGATTGGCAACCTTTGTCAATAGAAACTGAGACTTTGGCATTCCTGCAATACACTTCCGGTTCCACAGGAACACCAAAAGGGGTGATGGTTTCTCATGGGAACCTGCTGCACAATTTATCTTTGATCCACAGGTGTTTTGAGCATACACCCAACAGTCGGGGTGTCATTTGGCTGCCATTATACCACGATATGGGGTTAATTGGTGGGGTGCTACAGCCAATTTACGGTGGTTTTCCTGTGACCTTAATGCCTCCGGTAGCTTTTCTCCAAAAACCTATACGCTGGCTGCAAGCAATTTCCCGCGACAAAGCAACTACCAGTGGTGGACCTAATTTTGCCTATGAATTTTGTGTTAATAAAATCAAGCCAGAACAACTAGCAGAACTTGACTTGAGCAGTTGGGAAGTCGCTTTTACTGGTGCTGAACCTATCCGTATGCAAACACTAGAGCGGTTTGCTCAAACTTTTGCTGATTGTGGTTTTCGTAAACAGGCATTTTACCCCTGCTATGGTATGGCAGAAACTACCTTATTAGTATCTGGAGGGCTAAAAGCTAAAGCGCCAATTATTCAATTTGTTGATAGCAATGAACTATTACAAAATAGAGTTGTTTCTACCATTGATACTCATAGAGATTCCCAGGAAATTGTCGGTTGCGGTAGTAGTTGCTTGGATCAAAAAGTAGCCATTGTCAACCCTGAATCTTTAACTGAGTGTAACAACACAGAAGTTGGAGAGATTTGGGTTTCTGGAGAAAGTGTCGCCCAGGGTTATTGGAGGCGGATAGAGCAAACCGAGCAAACCTTTCGGGCTCGTTTAGCAGATACCGGAGAAGGGCCTTTTCTGCGCACGGGAGATCTGGGATTTGTACTGGATGGTGAGCTGTTTGTTACGGGGCGCATCAAGGATGTGATGATTATCCGGGGACAAAACCATTATCCCCAGGATATTGAGCTGACGGTTCAAAAGAGCCACCCGGCACTGCGATTTGATTGTGGTGCAGCATTTACTGTAGAGTTCCAAGGTTCAGAACGACTAGTAATTGCCCAAGAGGTTGAGCGGCGTTATCTGCGGAAGTTAAAAGTAGATGAAGTAATTGGAGCTATTCGTCAAGAAATAGTTCAAGAACATGCTCTACAACCTTTTGCCATTCTGCTACTTAAGACCAACAGTATCCCCAAAACCTCCAGTGGTAAGATTCAACGCTATGCCTGTAGAGCTGGTTTTAGAGAAAATAGTTTAGATGTAGTCGGAGAATGGAGAGAAGTTCAACAAACAACCACCAACCACCAACCACCAACCACCAACCACCAACCAACAACCACCAACCAACAACCAACAACAACTATTCAAACCTGGTTAATCAAACAAATAGCTGAACAGTTGGGTTTAGAACCTCAGGAAATCGATATTCGGGAACCTTTTGCCCGCTATGGCTTAGATTCGGTGGCAGCGGTAAGGCTTTCAGGAGAGCTAGAAGAATGGTTAGGACGGAAGTTGGCTCCCACTTTAGCCTATGATTACCCTACTATTGAAGCTCTGGCTCGTCATCTAAGTAAGGAAGCTCTTGTAGAACCAACTAACTCTATTGAAAGAGGACAACAAAATACTAACAGGGCTAAGACTTCTGATGAATTGATTGCCATTGTTGGTATCGGCTGCCGTTTGCCGGGAGCTAAAAACCTACAAGCCTTCTGGCAGCTTTTGCGCAATGGAGTGGATGCGATTACAGAAGTACCTGCCAATCGCTGGTACCAAGAAGCTAAACAACCAATCCCCAAGTGGGGTGGTTTTCTCGAACAAGTAGATCAGTTCGACCCCCAGTTTTTCGGGATTACTCCCAGAGAGGCTCAGAGTATGGATCCCCAGCAGCGGCTGCTAATGGAGGTTAGCTGGGAAGCGTTAGAAAATGCAGGAATTGCTCCTGAGAAGTTGGCTGGTAGTAGAACAGGGGTATTTATTGGTATTAGCAACTATGATTATTCCCGGCTACAGTTCCCCGATGACCCCTATTCTGGTACAGGTAATGCCCTAAGTATTGCCGCTAACCGCCTGTCCTATCTCCTAGATTTACGGGGACCTAGTTGGTCTGTAGATACAGCTTGCTCCTCATCTTTAGTGGCAGTTCACCAAGCGACACAGAGTCTGCAACAGGGAGAATGCCATTTAGCCCTGGCAGGTGGGGTCAATCTGATGTTGTCCCCTGAGTTGAGCATAACCTTTGCCCAAGCAGGTATGATGGCAGCAGATGGTCGCTGTAAGACTTTTAGTGACAATGCTGATGGTTATGTACGGGGAGAAGGCTGTGGTATAGTCGTCCTTAAGCGTCTTTCTGATGCCCTCAGAGAAGGAGACAATGTACTAGCTCTGATCAAAGGCACAGCAGTAAATCAGGATGGTCGCAGCAATGGACTTACTGCTCCCAATGGACCAGCCCAGCAAGCTGTAATCACTCAAGCTTTAGAAAATGCTGGAGTAAAACCGGCAGAAGTTAGTTATTGTGAGGCTCATGGCACCGGTACATCCCTCGGAGACCCCATTGAGGTCAATTCCCTCAAAGAGGTATTAATGAAGGGACGTACTCTAGAGCAACCTTGTTGGCTTGGTTCCGTCAAAACTAATATCGGTCATTTAGAAGCCGCTGCGGGGATTGCCGGTTTAATCAAAGTAGTGCTTTCTCTACAACATGCAAAAATTCCCCCTCACTTACATTTACAGCAGCTAAACCCCCATATTGACCTCGAAAATACCCCCTTAGCTATTCCTACTAAGCTCCAAGAATGGCAAATTAGTCAAAAACGCCGCATCGCTGGTGTAAGTTCTTTTGGTTTTGGAGGTACTAATGCCCATATAATCCTGGAGGAAGTTACCGCACCAGTAGTTAGTGCAGCAGAAATTGAACGTCCGAAACACCTATTGACCCTTTCTGCTAAAAGTGAGCAAGCTTTGGCAGAACTAGCACAAGCTTATACAACTGAACTGCAAGACACTACCGCCTCCTTAGCAGATATTTGCTTTACTGCCAATACAGCCCGGACGCATTTTGAGTATCGCCTTGCCATCATTGCGGAATCTACCGCGCAATTGCAAGAGCAGTTGACTAATTTTGCTACAAGGAAAAAAACTAGGCAACTATTGACGGGAGAAGTTCATAATACAAAATACCCAAAACTAGCTTTTCTTTTCACTGGTCAGGGTTCTCAGTATCTAGGCATGGGAAGAAAACTCTACGAAACCCAGCCTACCTTCCGCCAAGCAATCGACCATTGTGCTGAAATTCTACATCCCTATCTCGAAAAACCTTTACTAGAAATTCTCTATCCCCAGATAGAAGATAAACAGAATGGAAATAGCTATAGATTACCCGTTCTTCTAGACCAAACTACTTATACTCAACCAGCCTTATTTGCTCTAGAATATGCTCTCGCCCAGTTATGGCGGTCTTGGGGTGTAGAACCAACAGTAGTCCTGGGTCACAGTGTTGGAGAATATGTTGCTGCCTGTGTCGCTGGGGTATTTAGCTTAGAAGATGGTTTGAAACTGATTGCCGAAAGAGCGCGTTTAATGCAAGCTCTACCGAAGACTGGCGAGATGGTGGTGGTGTTTGCCTCGGAAGCAGTTACCCGTGCTGTGATTCAACCCTACGCCAATATTTGTGCAATCGCAGCAATTAACTCTCCAGAGAATATAGTTATTTCTGGAGAAGAGCAAGCGATCGCGGCTGTTGTTGCGGCACTGGAAGCCAAAGGGGTTAAAACCAAGAAATTGCAAGTTTCTCACGCCTTCCACTCCCCCTTGATGGAGCCAATGCTCAAGGATTTTGAACAGGTTGCCTCAGAAGTTACCTATTCATCTCCACAAATAGATTTGATTTCTAATCTCACAGGAGAACTAGCAACTACAGAAATCACTACTCCAGAATATTGGTGTCGTCATGTGCGGGAGTCGGTGAAATTTGCCGCCAGCATGGAAACCCTCCGAAGCCAAGGTTATGAGATATTGGTGGAAATCGGTCCTAAACCAACATTATTGGGAATGGCTCGTGATTGCTTATCAGATGTAGAAACACGAAATGTTGCCTTTTTACCCAGTCTGCGTCAAGGAAAGTCGGATTGGCAACAAATACTCCGGAGTCTGACAACTCTCTACTTACGGGGAATACGAGTAAATTGGTCAGGCTTTGACCAAGATTATCCCCGTCGTCGAGTACTGTTGCCAACCTACCCTTTCCAACGACAACGGTATTGGGTGGAGAACAACCAAGAGAGCCATTTTCCATTCCCAGACAACCAACTACCAACAACAAATTGGCTTTATGAAGTAGAGTGGCAACCCCAAACACTTCAAAGTAAGGAGTATTTGCTTGCTCCCCCAACAAGTACTGCTGAGCAGAATGGTACAGGTGTTTTATCTCAACAGGCTGTAAATGCAGCTCCCAAGGAACAAAAAATCTCATCAGGCAGTTGGTTAATCCTAGCTGATACCCAAGGGATTGGTCAGCAGTTGGCAAAGATACTGACAGCCAAGGGAGAAACATGTACCATCGTCTTCCCAGGCAAAGAGTATCAGCAGTTACCGGAACAAGAGTTCCGCCTTAACCCAGCTCATCCTGCTGACTTTCAAAGCCTACTGGAGGCAGTGCAAGCCCCTCAGCATCCTTTACGGGGAGTAGTGCATTTGTGGAGCTTGGATCAAGTAAAGACTCAAGACTTGACAGAAACTAGTTTAAATGATTCTATCCAACAAGGATGTAGCACTACTCTGCACTTAGTCCAAGCTTTAGTCAAGACAAAGTTTGTTCAACCTCCTGCTCTTTGGTTAGTAACGCGAGGAGTCCAGCCAGTCGGGAAAGAACCTAAAGTTCTAGGAGTGAGTGCTTCTCCTTTATGGGGAATGGGAAAAGTTATTGCCTTAGAACACCCAGAACTCAACTGTGTTCGGATAGACTTAGACCCGGGCGCAACTAGCAACGAGGTACAAGAATTATTTGAGGAAATCTGGTCACAGAAACAAGAAGTCGGAAACCTCAAAATATTAGAAGATCAAGTAGCTTTCCGTAACGGTATACGTCAAGTAGCGAGACTGATACACCGTTGTCAAGATCGAGATACTTTAGCTAAAGATATCCCGTCTTTCCGTGAAGATGGTACTTACCTGATTACCGGTGGCTTAGGTGGTTTAGGTTTACTGGTGTCTAAATGGATGGTAGAACAGGGAGCACGGCATCTACTATTAGTAGGACGTAGCAATCCAAAAGAAGCGGCGAAGGAACAGATAAAAGAGCTAGAACAAGGAGGCGCTGAGGTAGTAGTTGCCCAAGCGGATGTATCTGAGGCAGAGCAAGTGGCTAAAGTTCTTGCACAAATAGAACAATCCCTACCACCCTTACGAGGAGTTATCCATGCTGCCGGAATTATAGATGATGGCATCTTGTTGCAACAAACTTGGGAGCGCTTTCGCCGAGTTATGGCTCCCAAAGTACAAGGAGCTTGGCATCTACACAATTTAACCCAAAATCAGCCCTTGGATTTCTTCATCCTCTTCTCTTCCGCCGCTGCTTTGTTGGGTTCTCCTGGACAATCAAACTACGGAGCAGCAAACGCTTTTCTTGATGCTTTAGCTCATTATCGTCGTGCTCAAGGATTACCAGGAATGAGCATCAACTGGGGAATTTGGTCAAATATAGGAGTCGCAACCAAACGCCAAACAGGTGAGCGGATGAAGCTTAAGGGAGTAGATATGATCGCTCCGGAGCAAGGATTGCAAATCTTGGCTCAGTTACTAACCGCAAACCCAGTTCAAATTGGAGTTGTGCCCGTCAGGTGGTCAGATTTCCTGGCAACTCTACCCGTTGGCGTAGAATTTCCTTACCTCACTGAGATTACCCAGGAAGTAAAATCTAGACTAACCCAGCAAGATACTGTTCATCAAGAGTCTGAAAAGCAAGAAACAATTATCTTTGAGCAACTGCTGGCAATGTCAGCTATCCAAAGGGAAGAGTTCTTACTATCCTACCTCCAACAACAGATTGCTCAGGTACTTCAACTTCAGCGATCGCAACTTTCTCTCTCGCACAATCTTCTTGAACTGGGAATGGACTCCCTGATGGTAATGGAGGCCATTAATTACCTCAAGCAAGACCTTCAACTTATTTTATACCCCAGAGAATTTTATGAGCGACCCAGAATTGACACTTTAGCTAAATATCTTGCTACCGAATTCCAGCGAGTCCATAGTCCAACCACCAGTACACAGTTACCAGTTATTAGAGAAAAGTTATCACTTAACAAACAACAAACAACAAACAACAAACAACAAATAACAAACGACAAGCTTCCCGGTATCATCTTTTTACTGTCCAGTCCTCGTTCCGGTTCCACTCTACTTAGAGTTATGCTAGCTGGTCATCCAGACCTCTTCTCTCCACCGGAACTACACCTGTTGCCCTTTAGCACGATGAAAGAGCGACAGAAGGAACTAGCTTTGTCCTATTTAGGAGAGGGACTTCAGCGATCCTTTATGGAAATAATGGGGATTGATGCCGCTGCTAGCCAAGCTTTGGTAGAGGATCTCGAATCCCAGAACTTATCAATTCAGCAAGTCTACGCCAAACTTCAGGAACTAGCAGGTAAGCGCCTGCTAGTAGACAAATCCCCTACCTACGCCATGAGCCAGGAGACATTGGCACGAGCAGAGCAATTATTCACTGGAGCCAAATACATTCATTTGGTGCGTCATCCCTACTCCATGATTGAATCATTTGTTCGTCTACGCATGGATAAGTTAGTAGGCAAAGGTGATGCTAATCCCTACCAGTTAGCAGAACAAGTCTGGAGCAATAGTAATCAAAACATCCTCAATTTATTCCAGCAGCTAGAACCAGAACGTCATTACCAAGTTCATTATGAAGAGCTAGTTAAAAATCCTGCTCAGGTTATGGAAAGTTTGTGCGAGTTTATCGGCATTCCTTTTAAAGAGGAACTCTTACAACCCTACGAAGGCAATCGCATGACCGATGGTGTTCACTCTAACTCTGCACCAATTAACGATCCTAACTTTCTCAAACATAACAGTATTGATCCATCCCTAGGGGAAACGTGGAAAACGATCCAACTCCCTCATCAGCTAGGAGAGTCTACCCAACGCCTAGCTACCCAGTTAAAGTACGAATTAGTAAGAGATACGGAGACGAGGGAACGCGGGGACGCGGAGACAATTCCTCATTCCCAAACAACCAATAACAAACAACCAACAACAAACGACCAACAACAATTCCCAATCATGGGAGAATTCTACCTAGATGTTCGCTCTCACCGATTGTGCCTCTGTACCTGGGGACCGGAAGCCGGACCTCTAGTGCTGTGTCTCCACGGTATCCTTGAACAAGGAGCTGCTTGGGAAGAAGTTGCCGTACCCTTAGCCAAAATGGGTTACCGTGTAGTTGCTCCTGACTTGCGAGGACATGGACGCTCTTCTCATATTGGTACAGGAAACTCTGCTCATTTAGTAGACTTTTTGGGAGATGTGGATGCAATTGTTACCGAACTTACCGATAAACCATTGATCCTAGTAGGGCATTCCCTTGGTTCAGTAATAGCAGCCATGTATGCTAGTGTAAGATCTACTGGCAACAGCGCTTCATTATTGCAGAAGGTAGGAGCCTTAGTCTTAGTAGATACAGTCCTCCCTTCTGATGGTAACAATAACGAAGTTGCAGAGCAGCTAGCCACTCACTTAGAGTATCTTGCCTCTCCTCCTCAACATTCTATATTTCCTGATGTAGCTACTGCTGCTGCTCGCCTGCGCCGAGGAACTCCCACTATGTCAGAAACCCTAGCTCTCAAACTAGCTAGCCGAATTACCGAACCCTATGATGGTGGTGTGCGTTGGCGGTGGGATCCAATATTGCGTAATCGCACTGGCATCGGCTTCAATGGTAATTCTTTCCCCAAAGCTAGATATCTCGAATTACTGCGGCGAATTCAAGTACCGATTACCTTAATCTATGGAGATACCAGTAATGTCAATAGAGCCAATGATTTATCTGAACAGCAAGCAGCTATGCCACAAGCAAAGCGAGTATTTCTCTCCGGAGGACATAACCTCCATATTGATGCTCCCCAAGCGATCGCTGATTTAATTGCTGAAGCGGCGAGCAATTTTTACGATCGCTAATTCTCCAAACCCAGTTTCTCCGACTATTAACCACAAAGACACAAAGAGAACAAAGGAAGGAAACAATTTATGTCGTTTTTTGAAATTATCTGGGAAATTCCCTTATCAGGCTTATCTTTCCTATTTTCCAGAGTACTCAGGTTTGTCATGCAAGCCCTAAGCGGGTTTTATACTAGTTCTAGCCAAAAAAATCTTGAATGGGAACTTGTTTGTGCAGAGTTTTTCAAAAAAGACATCAAGTTACTATGGGCAATGACTAAAGCTCGTTGGAACCTCCATGCAATTGTTGCCATTGTTGGTGCGATTGAAGTTAAAGAATCCCTAAGCATAGATATTAATTCAGCCAACAAATCTGCTAAATCCTGGACGGTAGTTGTTTATACTGCACCAAACTTGAACACGATTACCAGTATCAGCTCCCTCACTGTCTCTGAAAAAGAGCAATGGCAATCCTTGCAGCTCAAGCCTGGTAAATACTTACTAGGATTAAGATATTATCACTGGTCAGAAACAGTGGAATTTCCCGCCGTTAAAGCAGACGGTGTGGAAGTTGTTGCAGCTCAAACCATTGAAGCTCCTGCTAATATCAATAATTTTTACTACGACCTAATCAAAAGAAAAAAAATCATTCACATATGCTTGAATTATTATGTATTTAACTTACTGCGATTTAAGCAGTGGTTACCTCAAGACTTTGTTAGAAGAGTATTTTTACCTGTACCTAATCCAGAAACTAAGTTTTATTTTGGTGCTATTAAGATAGGAGAAGTTTTGCAATTTAAACTAGATGCTTTACTTCTCAAAAACTATGATGTTTATTTCAGTCTATACAGCCGTGAATGTTTTCCAATAGAATGGTATCCTATCACTGAGCAAAAACATACCACATCTACCAGACAAGAAAATTGTCTATATGTAGTAAGGATTCATCAAAAGTTTTCTAAACAAGAAGATTTTATAAATGATTGGGTAAATATTGCAGTTATTTAAAATAAAATTAGAAATTAGTAATTAAAAATTACCAAAAACTAATAAAATTGACCAATGACAAAGGACAAATGACAAAGGACAAATGCCAGAACAAAGAACTTTTCAGCTTGACTTTGAAAAACCGCTGGTTGAGTTAGAAAAACGAATTGAGCAAATCCGTGAACTTGCGAAAGAAAATAAGGTTGATGTTTCTGACCAAATTCGGCAACTCGAAGCCAGAGCAACCCAATTACGCCAAGAAATCTTTAGTAGTTTATCACCAGGACAGCGCCTACAGTTAGCCCGTCACCCTAGGCGTCCGAGTACCCTAGACTATATTCAGGCCATTAGTGATCACTGGATTGAACTCCATGGTGATCGCGGTGGTTCTGATGATCCTGCCTTGGTTAGTGGCATCGGCAGCTTGAATGGTCGTTCCGTTGTCATACTAGGTCATCAAAAAGGTCGGGATACTAAGGATAATGTAGCTCGAAACTTTGGTATGGCATCTCCTGGGGGTTACCGTAAGGCAATGCGGCTAATGGAACATGCCAACCGATTTAGTATGCCAATTTTGACCTTTATTGATACCCCAGGAGCTTGGCCTGGTGTAGAAGGAGAAAAGTTGGGTCAAGGAGAAGCGATCGCTTACAATCTCCGAGAGATGTTTAGCTTGGATGTCCCAATTCTCTGTACAGTTATTGGTGAAGGGGGTTCTGGAGGAGCTTTGGGCATCGGTGTTGGTGATCGACTGTTGATGTTTGAACATTCTGTTTACACTGTAGCTAGTCCTGAAGCCTGTGCTGCGATTCTGTGGAAAGATGCTGCACAATCCCAACAAGCTGCTGCTGCTTTAAGGATTACGGCTAAGGATCTCAAAGAACTAGGGATTATTGACCACATTTTGCCAGAACCATTAGGTGGCGCTCATTCCAATCCCCTAGAAGCAGCTTCTATCCTGAAGAATGCACTGCTACAAAATCTGGAAGAACTTTCTCAACTGACAGGCCAACAGCGCCAAGACTTGCGCTATCATAAGTTCCGTAACATCGGCGTCTTTACCGAACTTTCTACTGAACGCTGTTGAGAAAAAACTACTTGAAAAAACAATTTGGAGATTGATGTTAACCAACTCCAAAGCCACTTTTCCTGCCAAGTTACCAGGCTCTCAGTTTTCTCAGGTGATATAATTGTCACTGTAACAATTGTTTACATCTCTCTCATTTTATGACTATTGCCTCTTCCAATGGTTCCAATCTTGCTGAGTCTAATTTTAAATTAGACTCCACCAGTAATTTAAAAACACGACCGGATCGCAACACCCAGAATGGTCAGCAACCAAAGTTGCAACGACCGACGGAAGACATGAACGAGGAAATGATGAGGGCTGTGCGGACAATGCTGTTAGGGGTTGGCGAAGACCCAGAAAGGGAGGGCCTTCTCAAAACTCCTAAGCGAGTGACGGAGGCAATGCAGTTCCTGACTAGTGGCTACAATCAATCCTTAGAAGAACTGGTTAATGGAGCTATTTTTGATGAGGGTCACAATGAAATGGTTCTCATCCGGGACATCAATTTCTTTAGCCTGTGTGAACACCACATGCTACCGTTTATGGGTAGGGCTCATGTCGCATATGTCCCCAATGATAAAGTTGTGGGACTAAGTAAGCTGGCTCGTATAGTGGAAATGTATGCAAGGCGGTTGCAAGTTCAGGAACGTCTGACTCGCCAGATTGCCGAAGCAATTCAAACTATTTTGGAACCGCAAGGTGTGGCGGTGGTCATGGAAGCTACTCATATGTGTATGGTAATGCGGGGTGTCCAAAAACCCGGTTCCTGGACAGTTACCAGTGCCATGTTAGGTATTTTTCATGATGAACAAAAAAGTCGTGAAGAATTCCTTAACTTGATTCGTCACCAGCCTAGCTTCTTTTAAGGCGATTTTTAAAAATGATTGTACCCATAATTTGGTGCGTTACGCTGCGCTAACACACCCTACTGGCGTGACACAGCTAAAACTGTGCAATAGAAAATCCACCGTTTTCCTTGTAAATTCAGGTATTTGAGCCATTTGCCTAATGAACCATTTTAGCTGTGTCACGCCACTATGATAGGTACATTTTTTCCTGGAAATCACCTCAAAGAAACTTTTCCACAGTTTAAAAGCTGTGGAATTTGGCTCTTGTACCCTGTTATGCTAAATTGCCCCAGACGACGCCCAAAACCCTTACTCAGCAAGGATTTTGGGCGTTAGTTTGAGTAACTTAGACTTTTGAGCCATAAAATCTCGGTATAACTGGATTGACGGCCATTAATCTTTGCGTAAATGTTCAGCAAAAAAGCGATTAGTAATACAGTTACCTCGCAATTATCGAGTTTGACCTGAATTAGTCATGAAGCTTCCTCTGATAAATCGACCATTGAAGTCTCTCAGTATTGTAGTTGCCACCCTGCTGCTTTCCATAGCTCCTCCTTTAGAACTAACAGGAGTTACACTTCGTATTTCCCACAGACTAGCACAAGCACAGACAACTCAAGAGCGCCAGATAGAAGCAGACCAACTTTTAGAGCAAGGTATTGAACAGCTCGATAACAGCCAACCGGAAGCTGCATTACAGCTTTTTCAACAGGCACTAGCTATCTATCAAGAACTGAAAAACCGTCAGGGAGAGGGGCAAGTTCTGAAAAATATCGGCAATACTTACTCTGCCCTGAAAGAGTATGCCAAAGCTATTGATTATCAGCAACAGGCTTTAGCGATCGCACAGGAGCTTCAAGACCGGGATTTAGAAGCAAGAGCTCTCAATAATTTGGGACTTGCTTATAAGGAGTTAGGGGACTCAGCGAAGGCGATTGAGTACTATCGGCAAGCCTTAGTGATCGCACGGGAAATCGCAAGTCATGAGTTGGAGCAAATCGCCTTAAATAATTTAATGGTAATATATCATGCATTGGGAGAACCTGCCAAGGTCATTGAGTATGCTCAGCAAGCTTTGCTCACTGCTCAAAAAATTGAACATACCTTTCTAGAAGGGCGAGCTCTAATATACTTAGGTGAGGCTTCTGTTTCTTTAGAAAACTATCAGCAGGGAATTGACTATGCTCAGCAAGCTTTAGTGGTTGCCCAAGAAACTAAAAATGGTTTGCTAGAAACCGGTGCTTTTGATATCCTTAGCAGAGCCCATAATTCCCTGGAAAACTATCAAAAAGTTATCGAATATGCTCAGCAAGGTTTGCTCGCTGCTCAAAAAATTGAACATACCTGGCTTGAAGCGCGAGCGTTGGGACACTTAGGTGATGCTCATAATTTACGAGGAGAGATCAGGAAAGCCATTGAATATGCTGAGCAAAGTTTGGCAATTGCCCAGGAAAGTGAGTATCCTGCTATTGAATCATGGAACTTAATTACCCTAGGTGATGCCTACTATTCTATAGGAGATCATTTGCAGGCAATTGAGTATGGGCAGCAAAGCTTAACAATTGCCCAAGAGATTGAAAGCAGTTGGTCTCAAATGCTTGCTTTAGATACCCTAGGTAGAGCCTATAATTCACTAGGTCAATATGAAAAATCAATTAAATTTTTACAACGAAGCTTGAAGATTGCTCAAGAAATTGAAAATCATAGTCAGGAAGGGATTGCTCTGCTCAACCTAAGCAGCAATTATAATCAACTGGATGATTATCAAAAAGCAATTGATTTGTTGCAACAGAGCTTAGCAATTGGAAGAGAAAGCCAAAATCATCGTCTTGAAGTGCAGGCTCTCAGTAATCTGAGCAATATTTACAGCTCACTCAATGATTATGAGCAAGCAATTGAGCTTGCCGAACAAGGCTGGGTAATTGCACAAGAAATTAAAAACCCTCAAGCTTTGATGATGGCATTGATAAGTCTCTCTGTTATTTATGAGTCTCTAGGAGACTACCAAAAACTTGTAGAAGTTTCCCAACGAAGTCTTAAAACTGCACGGGAGAGCCAAAATCCTCAACTAGAAGCAATTTTTCTCAATGTCCTGGGCATGGCTTATTTCTACCAAGGAGACACTCAAAAAACAATTGAACTTGCTCAGCAGAGTCTAGCAATTGTAGAGCAAAACGAGAGTCAGTTGGCAGAGGGCTTCGCGCTGCTAGTTTCAAGCGTAGCTTATGGTGAATTGAAGGACTACGAAAAAGCAATTGAAATGTCTCAGCGAAGTTTAGCAATTGCTCAAGAACTGCAAGATAGTCAGTTTGAAAGAACAGCATTCAACCATCTAGGTGGTGTTTACAGGAGAGCCGGACAAAAACAGCAGGCACTTGCGGCCTACCAAGAGGCATTAGCAATTGCTCAAAAGAGTCAGGACGATGCCACTCGAATGAATGCTCTAGCAGGTCTGGCACAAGTCTATCGAGATCTTAATATGCCTGTTACTGCCATTACCTACTATAAACAAGCTGTCAATGAAATTGAACAAGTTCGTAGTAATATCAGTGGACTATCAACTAATTTACAAGAGTCTTTCCTACAAGCTATTTGGGATTTTGATGGGTTTACGCGGGCGGATTTTTACCGTGACTTAGCGGACTTGTTACTCTCCCAAGGACGTATCCGAGAAGCACAGCAGGTCTTAGAACTCCTGAAGGTACAAGAATTAAGGGATTTCACAGGGAATAGAAGTGCCGGGGGAGAGAAGCCGAAAGTTTCATTGACTCATACAGAGGAACAGATTAAAGAAGAATATGGAACTCTTATTGCTTTTGGTCAAAAAGTGGTTGAGTGCGAAGCCAAGCCTGCCTGCAATGAACTTGATCAACTGGAACAACAGCTTGATGCCTTAATCGTCCAATTTAATCAGACAGTTCAAGTTATTGAAGAAAAGGTGCAAAACCGCCGCGAGAAAGACCGCGCCTTCCTTGATACCGAAGATTTCCTCCGCAAAGCTCAAGAAATCGTCAAAGCTCAACCCCACACTGTGCTAATTTATCCTTTTGTACTAGATGACAAAATCTGGCTGTTGTGGTCATCCGCAGGGGGTATTGTCCAAACCACTGACTTTACAGAGGTGGGACAGCAACAACTATCGGAAACCGTCTTAAAGTTCCGTGAACAGCTACAAGACCCCTACTCTGAGATTACGGCACTTCAGACTACAGGAAAACAACTCTATGACTGGCTAATTAAACCCCTAGAAGAAGAACTACAAGCCAATGATATTCAAAATTTGGTCTTCTCCCTTGACCGCGCCACTCGTTACATTCCGATGAGTGCTTTATTTGATGGAGAACAATACTTAATCGAAAACTACACCGTTTCCACAGTATTATCTGCTAAATTGACCGACACAGAAGCTCGTCTCCCTTCCAACCCCCAAAACACTTCCGTACTAGCGATGGGACTCTCGGATGCTGTAGAAGGATTCAACCCCTTGCCTAATGTCCCCCCTGAGCTAGATGTTATTGTCCTGGTAGATGAACAAGACTCACGAGGAGTATATTCCGGTAGTCAGTTTCTCAACCAAGAGTTTAACTTAGAGACATTGAGAAAAAATTTGCGGGGGCGTCAGATATTGCACTTAGCTACCCACGGCGAATTTGTGCCGGGACGTCCTAAGGAGTCGTACATATTATTAGGTACTGGCGAGAAGTTGGCAATTGCTGATATTTCCAGACTCTATCGACAGTTGAGCGATGTGCATTTGGTGGTACTGTCGGCTTGTGAAACTGCTCTTGGTGGCACTGGAGAAGATGGAGTTGAGATTAATGGCATCAGCTACTATTTCCTCTCTAATGGAGCCAAGGCAGTAATGGCGTCCCTCTGGCTAGTCAACGATGCCAGCACTAGCCAACTGATGCAACAATTCTACGGTAACTTAGCCAACAAAACTGCTACTGCACCAATGACCAAAGCTCAAGCACTGCGTCAAGCTCAGTTGAGTATGCTAAATGATAATACCTCAACCACAGACAATACTGACGACAGAGCATCCATTACCTCTGTCTCAACTTCGGGAACTCCCAATAGCAGTACTGCTGGTTTTTCTCACCCCTACTACTGGGCTCCATTTATTCTGATTGGAAATGGATCGTAGTATAGCAAAAGGCAGAAGGCAGAGGGCAGAAGGAAAACAGTTGACAGGTAAAGGTTTCAGGATTTGGTTTTGTCCTAACCTCCCTGGCGGTTGCTATAGAAGTAAAAAATCGTACAATCATACTGACATAATTGTATTGTTAAAGAAGTTCGGTTGCGAGTGAGAACACATACAAATAATTATGGATGTTTGGCAGGCTGATTTTTACCGGCGTCCACTGCAAGATGCTCAGCAGCAAGTACTGTGGGAATTGTTGATTTGTGACTCGAGGGGGAGTTTTACCTACTCTGCCTTTTGTCCCCAGCAGTTAATTAGTACGGATTGGTTAGTGGAGCAGTTGCATCAAGCTTCAACAGTACACGGATTACCGGAAGTTATTCAAGCATTTCGCCCCCAGTCCCTGAATTTACTCGCCACTGCGGGGAAACAATTGGGTATCCCAGTGACAGGAACTAGACATACTATTGCTCTCAAGCACAAGTTACTCGAAAGTGCTGCCCAATACTCTCAGCAAGATAATTACACCGGTGAGGCTTATAACCCCCTTGCTCTTGACAAGCTACCACCAGTACCCCTGCCCGAAAATCTTTGGGGCGATCGCTGGCGCTTTGCGACTCTCCCCGCAGGTAATATAGTAGAAGCATTCCGCGATCGCCCCATTCCAATTTTACAAATGCCAGAATCTCTCTTGCCCCTAAATTTAGGTCTGGCATCCACTGTACCAGTACCAGGAATAGTGATTGATGGGGGACGCCAGTCAATGAATCTAGCACTTTGGCTTCAGGATGCTCAACCTGTTGCCCTAAACTATATCCCTGGTGCGCCAGATGGGTTAATCTTAGAAGCTGGGTTAGTTGATCGGTGGGTAGTTGCTACTTTTGAGGATCAAGAGGTAGCAGCAGCAGCAAAGAAATATCAACAGCGTCAGCAGCAAAGTCAAGGTTTACATTTTTTGTTGGTGCAACCGGATGATTCAGGAATGACTTACACCGGTTTTTGGTTATTACAGAATATCGACTGATACCATGTCCGATTGAATACTTATCATTAAAGCTGACGCGGAGACACGAGGACGCGGGGACGCGGAGAATTTTTATCGTAAGCAATTAGACGGATAAACAATGATAATTCTTTTCTATCTTGCAACCTTCTTCCTTTCCTTCTGCCCTCTGCCTTCTGCCTTCTGCCTTATTGTCACCAAAGTGTAAGCATTTAACCGGACATGATCTTGGTTGTAGGTTAAGCAAATATGAAGTAGATTTGATCTAATATCCTAAAAATACTTTTAATCAAAGATTTCTCCCTCAAAATTCATGGAAGGGCTCTGGCTAGAAAACAAGAAACTGCAATTACGCACTGACCTCCCTACACCTGAACCAGCTTCCGGTGAAGCCCTAGTACGTGTCTTGCAAGCTGGTGTTTGTAACACCGACTTAGAATTAATTAGAGGTTACTACCCCTACACTGGGATTATAGGTCATGAGTTCGTCGGAGTTGTTGAACAAGGACCACAAGAACTGCTAGACCAGAGAGTAGTTGGAGAAATCAACGCTGCCTGTGGTCAATGCTACTTTTGTAAGAAAGGGCAACCAACACATTGCGAAAATCGTACTGTTTTGGGTATCATTAATCGCGATGGAGCCTTTGCCAACTATCTCAGCTTACCCATAGAGAATCTTCATCTTGTCCCTGAATCGATAAGTACAGATGCTGCAACCTTTACCGAACCTTTAGCAGCAGCCCTAGAAATCCAGCAACAGGTGTCTGTGGATTCAGATAAGCGAGTACTAGTAATTGGAGATGGGAAATTGGGACAGCTGGTGGCGCAAACGTTAGCTATCACTGGTTGCGAATTACTGGCAGTGGGGCGTCATCGGGAGAAGTTAGCCAACTTGGAGGCACGGGGTATTAAAACCGGTTTTGCTGATGCTGTCGTTGGCAGAAGTTTCGACATTTCGGTGGAATGTACTGGTAATCAAGAAGGATTTGCGATCGCTCTTCAAGCTTTACGTCCACGGGGAACCCTAGTACTCAAAAGTACCTACGCAGGTAAGCTAACTATTGATGCTTCTTCTATAGTAGTTGATGAAATCACAGTAATTGGTTCCCGCTGTGGTCCCTTTCCCGCAGCCCTCCAATTGCTGGCAGAGGGCAAAGTAGATGTAGAAAGACTTATTCAGGCTCGCTACCCTTTGAGCGAAGGTCTTACAGCCTTTGAACATGCTCAGCGTCGGGGTGTATTAAAAGTATTACTGAATATGACCTGAAGTACCTAGCTTCCAATCTTGAAATTGAGAAGATTGTAGAGACGTTGCATGCAACGTTTCTACAGGATTTCGGAATTGTTGATCTTATCCCCTGAAGCCTGAAGGGGTAACTACAAGCATATGCTCACATCTTGCACCAGTACATAAATACTTAATTTCTTCTTTGAGGGCAATCAATTTTAGTACGGAAACAATCAGATCTTTTGACTTTCTGAGTGTTTCCGTTTTTTGCCCTTTATTTAATTTTTTTGCTCCTTGTTTGTCTTCCGTAAAATTACGTAAAACTGTTCGTAGTTGGTCTTCCGTAAAATTACGTAAAACGTAGCTAAACTGTATTAAAACCTTCCTCAAACCCTAAGTATATAATTCCCAACACATTATTCTTTCACAAAACAGATTTGTTAATTTTTGTAACTATCCTATGGTAACCAGATTTGCCATAAGAGGGATGATTACTCGCGAAGAAAGTCTTGTGTCAAGTTTCATTGGTTACACATCTGACACAGGACAAATGCTCAATAACTCATAGACTTCTTACAAAAGTTAGAATTGCTCTCTTTTTGCCTTCTTCCCAAGGAAAGTAATAACTTCTTCTTTCATTCTCCTTTTAATGGATAAGTTCAGATAGACAGTATAGATGATAGTAAGTTAATTTGGTATAACATTCGTCAAACATGCATTACCCTTTCATCAAGGCGCAACTACAGTAAATAATAATAGTTCCAAAAACATTAGAAACTATTCTTACTCTTGTGCTCAAGAGTGAGCAAGTTAAGGGTATTTAATTTTTCATGTTTAATTTTAAAACACAGCTATTTTAGCTATATTGGTGCATCTAATAATTTAAATTTTTCGGCAAAAAAAGCTTAATGGAACAATTTTCTTCTACGTCTAGGGGAAATGGCGTTGCTTCAGCTATGAAAATTTTACCCGTTGCTCAGGGATTGAAAGAGGTAACTATGTCTGCCAAACAAATCACACCTGTTATCTCTATGAACTTTTTGACTACATTGAAACCTGTTCGCTTTCTCAAAACTTTAAAAAGACTTCAGTTCAGTGGTCAATTAGTGCTGACAGGTTCCCAAGGAGAAGAATGGCTATTTTATCTCTACCGAGGAAGTATTATGTACGCCACAGGTGGAATTCATACAGTCAGACGGTGGCATCGAAATTTAGCTGTTCACTGCTCTCAAATGCTTGCTAATACATCAGCTTGGCGAGATATTTTGGCAGGTATCAATACTACAGACTTCACTAACTGCTGGGAATATCAGCTGTTGTGTATATGGATAGCAAGACGAGACATTACTCAGGTACAAGTAGCTCAAGTCATCCGTTCTGGTATCGCAGAAGTTTTGTTTGATATAGCAAAAGTAAGCAATGTAACTCATCAAATCAAGCCAGATAACTCCTTATCTAGCCAACTTCCCCTGATTGATGTAGATGAAGCAATCAAACAAGTGGAACAGCAATGGCAAGCTTGGCAAGAGCCTAAGATTATTCATTATTCCCCCAACCAGGCTCCTGTCATAAAGCAAGCAAAAAAACTTCAGGAACGCAGTTCTACAGACATCTACCAAACCATCACCAAATTATTAGATGGACAACACAGTTTACGAGATTTGGCGGTGCAAACTAAGCGAGATGTGGTGGCATTAACCCATTTAATCTTGCCCTATATTCAATTGGGGTGGGTGGAGTTAATTACCATCCCTGATTTACCGACTCCAGTTAGTGGAGAAAAGTTACCAACACCACCCAAAAAAGACTCTACCAGAGTATTAGTAGCCTGTGTAGATGACAGTTTGCAGGTGCGTCAAACGATGGAAAAGCTACTCACAACAGCAGGTTATCAGTTTTTAGGTGTGGAAGATGGTGTGCGATCACTTGGCATTCTGTTAACCCGCAAGCCAGATTTCATTTTTTTAGACTTGGTAATGCCAAACACTAACGGCTACGAAATTTGCACTCAGTTACGCAAGCTTTCTAGTTTTCGTGATACTCCAATCGTGATTTTAACTGGAAACGATGGTTTTGCTAACCGACTCCGCTCTAATTTTGCTGGAGCTTCAGATTTTGTCAGCAAACCATTCGATACTAAAACAGTGCTAGACGTAATTGACAAACACCTAAAGCAGGATGCTGTCATTAGTCATTAGTCATTAGTCGTTTGTCATTCTCACATCTTGCACTAGTACAAGAATACTTATTAATGTCAATCAGAAAATCAATTCCAATACTGAAACGTTCAAATTTTATTGCTTTTGCCTATTGTCTGTTCCCTGCTGCCTACTGGACATATAGCTGATTTGTTTAGTTAGTCTAAACTCCAATTTGTTATTTGTCTTTCATTAGCTTTGACAATAGCCAATGACCAATGACTAATGACCAATAACCAATAACCATTTTTTTATTAATGAGGTGAATTTTATGGGTACTGCCCTAGTTGTTGAAGATTCCTTAACAGATGTGAAAATTCTCTCCAGTTGCCTACAGCGAGGAGGAATAAATGTTTTAATTGCTCAAAGTGGAGAAGAAGCCCTCTCCAAAATTACTAGTTATACACCTGATGTCATCATTTTAGACATTGTTCTACCTGGTTGCAGTGGCTTTGAGCTTTGTCGCGAACTAAAAGCAGACAATAACACTAGTAGTATTCCCATTGTTATGTGCTCCACAAAAAAAGGTGAGATGGATAAATTTTGGGGCATGAAGCAGGGAGCAGATGCTTACTTACCGAAACCAATTGACCAGGAAGAATTGGTACGCACTGTGAAAAACTTAATCAAAATTTAATTTTGTTATTAGTCATTAGTCATTGGTCATTGGTCATTGTTCATTGGTCATTGTCAAAGCCCACGAAGGACAAATAACAAACAACAAACAACAAATGACAAATGACAAACATCAAACAACAAACAACAAATGACAAATGACAAACATCAAATCGTAAGAGAACAATTTTTGCGGTTACATCTTGCGCTTAATACGACAGCACTACTACCACTGCAACAACTGACGGAGGTACTAACTATTCCTATCGGTCAGATTGTGCCTATTCCCCACATGAAACCTTGGGTAATGGGTGTCTACAACTGGCGAGGTGAGGTTCTCTGGATGGTTGATTTAGGTCATTTAGTCGGACTCACTCCCTGGTATCAAAAGACTAGTAGTGCTTCAACTCATAAAGCCGTTGTACTACGTGTTAATCGCGCTAGTACTAGCTCTACCAAAGAGAAGAGCCAGATGCTAGGGTTAGTTGTTAAGCAGATAGAAGATATTGAGTGGTGTAATCCAGATGCAATTCAATCTCCACCATCATCCACAGTAACTGCTGAATTAGTTCCTTTTTTGCGTGGCTACTGGCTGAAAACTAACGGCGACATTTTAACAGTTTTAGACGGACAAGCCATTATGAGAGCGATGCCAAGCCATGAACAGTAAGCTTTGTGCCTGAAAAATTGTGAATTGGTTCTGACGCGGGGATACAGAGACGAGAAGATGCGGAGATGAGGGAGATAAAAAGACATTTCTAATTAACAATTACCAATTATCAATTAACTGACATGACTCAGATACCTTCCAAATTTATCAGCAAAAACTTTACCAATACTGACACATCAACATCTGAAAACATTCAAGTTGAAAGTCAAACGGCTAGCGACGATTTCTCTTCCTCCTCTGCTTGGCAGCAGTCCTCTCCCGTAAAAACACCCCAAATCCTTGTTCCAGAAGAAATAGAGCCGGAAGTACAGAATCTGCAAACTTCTATTCGACAAGAACCAGTTCGTTGGTGGCAACGAATCAGTGTCAGAGCTAAAGCCACAGGTTTAGCCATTGTCATCGGTATTACTCCAGTGTTGGCAATTGGTTCAATCGCCTATTACTTTGCTAACCAATCCATCACTGAGCAAATTAAAAAAGAAAAGCAACAACGTGCTGTTCAACTTGCTAATAAAATCAATGTCTTCATGAGTGACCGATTCGCAGATATTCAGGTACTCGGACAACTGCCCATTTTCACTAACTCTCAGATATTCCAGGCTACCTCTGTTGAGGAAAAGGTAGCTTTATTAGACCGCTATGTCAAACTTTACGGAGTCTATAATAGTGTCGCTCTGTTCGATCTCAATGGAGACACTGTTGTACAAGCTCAAGGCAATCCAGTACCCAACCACAAAACTCGAGACTACTATGAGCGCATCATGAAAACCGGTCAGCCGACCATTAACCCACCCTCACTCTCCAGAACTACCGGAACCTTGAGTATGCACATTGCTTCACCGGTTAAGGAAATAGGTACGGGAAATATTACCGGCATGGTGCGCTTCCAGCTGCCAGTACAAGGTTTAGACAAAATAGCTCAAGACTACAGCACTCAAGGAGACAGCTACTATGTCATTGATAATGCAGGCAAGTACTTTCTTGCTTCTGGCTCTCAGGAGAGAATCAATAAACCAGCCCAAGAACATTTTGCTAGGTATGCTCAACTCAAGGCAGCAAACCAGCTGGACTCGGTGATAGACGTTAACCTTGATGATGGCTCTTTGCAACTGTTAACCTACGCACCTCTGGAAAACTTAGCTGGCTTGGAAGAACTAGATTTTGGGGTATTAATTGCCAGCGACTTAGCAACTGCCTTTGCACCCCAAAGACAATTACTGTTAACCATAGCTTTGGGAACATTGCTGACGGCGTTGCTGGTTAGTGCCATCGCCACTACCATTGCTAATCGAGCTACCCGTCCTCTCCTAGCTGCTGCAGATGCAGTAGAGAAAATTGGTCAAGGAGAATTGGACACTCAGTTGGCAGTTCAAGGGAAAGACGAACTTGCTGTATTGGGAGTGAACATCA
The DNA here is from genome assembly GCA_010672925.1 of Symploca sp. SIO1C2. GTDB lineage: Bacteria > Cyanobacteriota > Cyanobacteriia > Cyanobacteriales > Coleofasciculaceae > Caldora. The sequence goes on from JAAHFP010000021.1 coordinate 82,583, forward strand.
ATAATATGGCTGCTCAGCTCAAAAGTTTCGTGCAGGAACAAGCACTGGCAACCAAGCAAGCACAGTTATTAGCGGAAGTGAACAGTGCTCGTTCCCTTGGTAGCCAAGCCTTACAAGAAATCTTTAACACAACGGTAAAAGGAGTCCGCAAACTCTTAAAAGCAGACCGGGTACTCATTTATCGCTTTCACTCGGACTCTCATGGAGAGGTTATCGCAGAATCAGTAGCATCTGATTTGCCTTCAGTTTTCGACGATAAATTTCAGTATCCCCCGATTTCCCAGGAACTCCTCAACACTTACCGCAAGGGTCTTGTTGTTCCCCACAATGATCTGATGATGGCAGATTTGACTATGGAACAACTGCCATTAATCGAGAGTTTCGCCATCAAAGCCCGTATAGAAGTACCAATTCTCCATGAAGGTCAACTATTTAGTCTATTGAGTATTCACCATTGTTTAGCTCCCCACGATTGGCAAGCATCAGAAATTGCTTTCCTCCAGCAATTGGCTACTCAGCTAGAGTTTTCCTTAGACCGGGTGATTCTCCTAGAGCAGACGGAAAAACTAGCTCAAGAGCAGCAGCAGCTTAAAGAAAAATTGCAACAGCGAGCTTTGGAACTACTCGAAGAAGTAGAGCCAGTGGGAAAGGGAGACCTTACCATCCGGGCTAACGTCACAGAAGATGAAATCGGTACAATTGCCGACTCTTACAATGCCACCGTCGAAAACTTGCGGCAAATTGTGCTCCAGGTGCAAGCCACTGCCAGCCAGGTAACCAAAACTACCAGTAGCAATGAGCCTGTAGTCCGAGCACTATCCAAAGAAGCCTTGCGGCAAACGGAGGAAATTGCTATGGCTTTGAACCGGACACAAGAAATGAACCAATCGATGCAATTAGTAGCTGTTAATGCTCAGCAAGCACAAGTCGCGGTTCAAGAAGCTTCTCAGATCGTGGAAGAAGGGGATGCTATTATGAACCAGACAGTGGAGGGCATTCTAGAAGTCCAAGGAACGATATCAGAAGCAGCTAAAAAAGTCAAACTTCTAGGAGAATCTTCTCAAAAGATTTCGGCAGTAGTGAAACTAATTAATACCTTTGCTGCTCAAACTAACTTGTTAGCGCTCAATGCTTCAATGGAAGCAGCTAGAGCCGGAGAAGAGGGTCGAGGTTTTGCTGTTGTTGCTAACCAAGTGCGATCGCTAGCGCGGCAATCAGCAGAAGCCTCAGCAGAAATTAAACAACTGGTGGCAGGTATTCAGGCAGAAACCCATGAGGTGGTAGCAGTAATGGAAGCTGGTACTGAACAAGTAGCAACAGGTACCAGATTGGTAGAGGAAACTCGTCATAGTCTTAACAAAATTACTCTGACTTCTACTGAGATTAGTACCTTGGTTGAGGCCATTGCCCAGGCAACAGTTTTGCAATCAGTTGCTTCTGAATCAGTGACTACAAGCATGACCGATGTGGCCAAAATTGCTACCAAAACTTCCTTAGAAGCCAGTAGTGTTTCTTCTTCCTTTGAACAACTTCAGGCAGTTGCTCAATTGCTTCAGGCAGAAGTTGGTCGATTTAAGTTGAGTTAGTGCTTTGAAGGCAGGAGGCAGGAGGCAGGAGGCAGAAGGAAAGAAAGTTTGGAAGGGAAGCTTTTTCATCTTGTTTAACTGGCGGGTTATTTTCATCTCCACTGCACTAGTTGTTAGTTTCTTGTTATTTATTGTTTGTTTTGATACATTAGTATTTGGTTATGAATAATTCTTCTCTTAATAAAGATTATAAGAATGCTGCTACTGATTATACTCTAGATGAGTATAAGTCTAGTTTGTCTAGTAATAGTGATGTAGAAGCTGAAGTTAATGGTACTAATGAAGCATCTATCACTGATACCCAAAAACCAGAATCAGAATTAGCAACTAAATCTGCTAGCTTTGTACTTACCCAACAACCCCAGTCAGGTATACTACAAGCTATTTCTAACCTTTCTATTGGCCGCAAAAGTCAGTTATTTGCTTGGTTAAGTTTAACTTCTATAGCAGGAGTTGTAGGTTTCAGTGCGTTAGAATTAGTTGTCAGTTTGCGTAGCCAGTTGGTCAACCAAGCGAAATCGGAGTTAGCTGTTGCCGAGATCAACTACAATCTCAAAATTGATCAAATGACATTGGGCTTCCGGGGTCAATCTGATAACTCTGCTATTATTGACGCTGCTAAGGCTAATGCTCAAGGTGAACAGTTAACTCAGGAGTTACAAAATCAGGTAAAAGGAATTCTCCAGAATGAAGTCAATTCTCGTGAAATAGAATATGCTACTTTAGTTGACAAAAATTTGCGTATTATTATCAATGCTAATGCAGATAGAACAGGACAAACTTTCGACCCAAACAATTTAGTTAGTCAAGTTTTTCAAGACTCTCAGCCAATTAAAAGTACTGAGATTGTTAGTTGGTCTGAACTTTCTCAAGAGTCTCCACCACTACCAGCAGGATTTACTGACAAAAATGCTCTAATTCGTTACACTGTAACACCAGTTAATGATCCAGACACAGGAAAAGTGCTCGCAGCTTTAGTTGCCGGGGACATAGTTAATGGCAAGTTAAATATTGTTAAAAACACAGTAGATGCTTTTGTTGATGGGGGATACAGCGCTATCTACTTACGCCAAACTACAGGAGAATATACCTTAGCTACATCTGTAGACAAAACTCTCTCTGAGGAAGTAGAGGTTAATATACCTTTGTCTGATACATCGGTTTTAGCAGAAGCGGCAAAAGCAGGTGGGAAAATAGTTAACACTCGTTTACCAATAGACAACCATACTTATACTGTAGTCGCCAAAGCCTTGCCTAATTTTGCTGGGGAGCCTGTAGCTATTTTGGCTTACGGAGATCCTGAGGTAGCTACCAATCAGATTATCAGGAAGAGTTTGCTGATAGAAATTGGTTTGTCAGTAGTAGTCTTGGCAGTAGTAGTGGCTTTAGCGTTAGCACTAGGGAAGATCATTGCTGAACCGCTCAAACAGTTACAGCATATCACCGAGGAATTCTCCCAAGGTAATTATCAAATACGGGCAGAGGTTTTAACTACAGATGAAACAGGTCAATTAGCCAGCACTTTTAACGAAATGGCTGACAATATTGAGGCTAACCTCGAAGAGATTCGCCAAAAAGAGCAACTAGTTCGTCAAAAATCGGAAGAAGAGGGAGCACGACAAGCAGCGGAATCCTTGGCAGAAGAGCAGCGCCGACTCCAGGAAAAACAACGTCAGCTCAAAGAAACCTTACAAAAGCGTGCTTTGGAATTGCTGATGGAAGTAGACCCCATTAGTCAGGGAGATCTCACCATCCGAGCCAAGGTAACCGAAGATGAAATTGGCACGATCGCAGACTCTTACAATGCTACAGTTGGTAACTTGCGAAAAATTGTTACTCAAGTACAAGCAGCTGCTAATCAAGTAGCCGAAACTACTAACAGCAACGAACAAGTAGTCCAATCCCTATCCCAAGAAGCCTTGCGTCAAGCAGAGGAAATTACCACAGCACTGGAGCAAGCACAAGAAATGGCTCAGGCCGTGCAACTGGTTGCTTCCAACGCTCAACAAGCAGAAGCAGTTGTTCAACAAGCATCTCAGACAGTAGAAGAAGGGGACGATGCGATGAATCGAACGGTGGAAGGAATTATGACGATTCGGGAAACTGTAGCAGACACTGCCAAGAAAGTTAAACGTCTTGGGGAATCTTCCCAAAAGATCTCTCAAGTGGTCAATCTAATTAGTAGCTTTACTGAACAAACCAACTTGCTAGCCCTCAACGCTTCCATTGAGGCAGCTCATGCTGGAGAAGGGGGTCGAGGTTTTGCTGTAGTTGCGGATGAAGTGCGCTCGCTCTCACGGCAGTCAGCAGAAGCTACAGCCGAAATTGAAAAGCTTGTCGCTAGTATCCAAACAGAAACCAACGAGGTAGTAGCAGCAATGGAAGCTGGTACGGAGCAAGTCGTAGCTGGAACCAAACTGGTGGATGAAACCAGGCAGAGTCTTTACAAAATGACCGTTGCTTCTGCTGAAATTAATCACTTAGTCGAAGCGATTGCTCAAGCAGCAGCGATACAATCAACTGCTTCTGAAGCTGTTACTAAAACCATGAGTGATGTGGCGATCATTGCTTCCAGAACTTCCAGTGAAGCTAACACAGTTTCCTCTTCTTTTGAAGAACTGCGTCAGGTAGCTCAATTGCTACAAGAAGAGGTCGGTCAATTTAAGGTTAGTTAATTGTCATTGGTCATTTGTTATTGGTCATTTGTTGTTTCTATTTAGTTTTTGGAGGTATTGCCAATGGATTTTAAGTAAGAGTTCAATTTGGGTGCTAATTCGTTAATGATTGGCTTGAGAGTATCTACCTGCTCAACTGTTAGCAAATTTCGGCTGTAAGCTCGTCTGAGCCAGTGTTGAGTTTCGTTCAAAGAACCTCTAGCTATCCTAACAAATCGTCGATTGTCTTGAAAACTACCCCGTCCCGCTCCTTCTGCGATGTTAGCTCCGATACTATCTGCTGAGCGAATAATCTGTCGTCCAACAGTATTTTGTGCCAACGGCTGCCAATCATTGACAATTTTCCAAATTTCATCAGCTAATCTTTCCGTCAATCGGTAAACAGTCAAATCCTGGAACTTCTTACTCGACATTTAATTTGTCCTTTGTCTTTTGCACTAATAACCAATTTACTGGACATTGTTATACCCTGACAAGTTATCAATAACAAATGACTAATAACAAATAAACAACAACAAATGATTAACAACAAATGACCAATGACCAATGACCAACAACAAATAACAAATCATGGCCATCAGTCCCGATATTCGCGATCAAGCATATCAATTCTTTATTGAAGAAGCTCCTGAGTTATTGCAGATCATTGAACATGGTTTACTAACTCTTTCTGTGGAGCGCAGTACTGCTAAAATTCATGATTTAATGCGAGCTGCTCACTCTCTTAAAGGCGGAGCTGCGAGTGTTGAATTAGAAGCAATCAAAACCCTTGCTCACCGCTTAGAAAATATCTTTAAAGCTCTCTACAATGAATCCGTAGCCATTAATATTGACCTCGAAAGCCAAATACTTCTAGCTTTCGATTGTCTGCGTTTGCCTTTGATGGAGCAGATTAACTCTGGTCACTTTGATGCCAAACAAGCCTTAGCTGTCGCTGAACCGATCTTTACCCAGATAGAAGAACAACTTAGAGATGCCCTGACCCAGGCAGATAATTACATCCCTAGCTCTTCGGAGTTGGGGGTTAATATGGCTTTGTCAATTTTTGAAGTAGATGTGGCTGAAGGTATTGAACGCCTTGCTGCGGTTGTGGCTAATCCCTCTGACTACGAGGTAGCTGGAGAATTAAAAGCTCAAGCTGAGGTATTTGCTGGGTTCGCTGAGTTACTCAATTTACCAGGATTTGCTGCGATCGCGCAAACTGCTCACCAGGCTTTAGATATTCATCCAGAACGTTCGGTAGAAATTACTCAACTGGCCTTAGCTGATTTTATCGCAGGTAGAGAAGCTGTTTTGGCAGGAGACTCTACTCAAGGAGGAAATCCCTCTGTTGAGTTATTGGCTTTATGCGAGGAAAAGGAGGAGAGACGCGGAGACGCGGAGACGCGGGGACGCGGGGAGGAGAGAGAAAGCAAAGAAATTCCCAATTTCCTAACAACAAACAACCAACAACAAACAACAAACAACCAACAACAAACAACAAACAACAAACAACAATTCCTTTCTTTGGAGGAAGTATTTAGTTCTCTTGCTGCCGATTTGGAGGTGGATCTAGAGAATAGTCCCGCTATTGCTGCTGAGGTTGAGATAGTTGAGACAATTGAAGCTACTCCTACTCCATCCCTACAGAATGAACCGCAGGAAAATGAACCAGGTTATTACCTTACCTCAATTACAGAAGCACCAGCCAACCTAGAGGAAGCTCTTCAATCTATTGGGGAGATTTTTGAGAGCTTACCATCTCTCGAAGATACATCTGAATTAGCTCTTACAGATATTCCAGCTGGCTCCCAGGCGAGTAGTTTAGTTCCACTGACTTCTAGGGAGATATCTCCCACCAACACATCTGCTGAACCTCCCCAGGAACTTAACCCGGTAACGACTCCAACTACTCCAGCTGAGGCAGCCCCCACTGCCCAACTGTCGGTGCGAGTTAATTTAGATCGATTAGAGAGAATGAATAATCTCATCGGTGAATTTGCGATTAACCGCAATAGCCTTTCCCTGCAAAATCAGCAACTACAGGGTTCGGTAAAGGGACTGCTGAATCGATTTTCTCAATTTGGGAACCTGGTAGGTCAGTTACGGGAACTATCAGATCAGATGGTAGTTGGTTCGTCAGCATTTAACCATCAGTTGTCAGTGGAGAACACCACGGTTGGTAGCTGGCAGACAGCAAAAAGTGGACAATGGACAACGAGCATTTCCGATTTTGACTCCTTAGAAATGGATAGCTACGGAGTTTTGCACTTCCAGTTACAAAGTATCCTTGAAGAAATGGTACAGCTGGAAGAAGCGGTTGATGATATTGCACTATTTGCTAAGCAGTCGGATCAAACTCTCGAACAACAGCGGCAAATGCAGACTCACCTGCGGGATGAGCTCATGTGGGCTCGGATGTTGCCCTTGAGTGAAATACTCAACCGTTTTCCTAGGGTATTGCGGGATCTTTCTACCACTCACAACAAACCGGTCAAACTAAAAATGAGTGGTACAGGAGTATTGGTGGACAAGGCAATTTTGGAAAAACTTTACGATCCCCTGGTACATTTACTCCGGAATGCCTTTGATCATGGCATCGAACCCCCAGATATCAGAAGGCAACACTCTAAACCAGACACTGGTCAAATTGAAATTCGCGCTTACCACAGGGGTAGTCAAACCATAATTGAGGTGAGTGATGATGGTCAAGGTCTGAATTTAGAAAGAATTGCTCATCGTGCCCTGGAATTGGGATGGTTATCTACAGAAGAGCTTGGGAAAATTTCTGAGAGTCGCTTGAGGGAATTTATTTTTCAGCCTGGATTTTCCACTGCTAGTCAGGTTAGTGAACTTTCTGGAAGGGGAGTAGGATTAGATGTAGTGCGATCGCAATTGCGATCACTCAAGGGGACTTTTACAGTAAATTCATCCCCTGGAAGAGGAACAACTTTTACTTTAACCCTGCCGTTAACTCTAACAATCGCTAATTTACTAGTTTGCTTAGTCGGCACTACTAACCTAGCACTGCCTTCGGACAGTATTGAAGAAATTATCGTGCCTGAACCTAACCAAATTAAAGTATCAGGAGCCCAACGGTTTTTGTACTGGCACCAAAGTATTATCCCAGTTTATCGACTGGCGGAGCTACTAAACTATACCTGTCCCTTGCCAGAAATACCCCTAAGTCAAGCCTCACTCGGAGTTGCCTCTCCTGAAGATTGGGCTGCTCCGATGTTAGTCATGGGAGGAGAACAGCAAATGTTTGCCCTGGAAATTGATAGTTTAGGCACTGAGCAAGAATTGGTAATCAAACCTTTTGGTTCTGCGATCGCACCTCCGAGTTATGCTTACGGTTGTACGATCCTAGGGGATGGTACTCTGATTCCTGTAATCGACGCTAGTATTTTGCTTGAGTTAGCTCTGAGTAACCATATCGGAGCCACTGGGATTACCAACAGAATTCATAATATATCAGCGCCCCAGCAAGATTCTTCCTTTAACCAGGCTTCAAGCATCAGAACAGCTCAAGCATCGACAGTGCTAATAGTGGATGATGCTGTTACCCTGCGACGCACCCTAGCTTTAACTTTAGAAAAGGCTGGTTTTCGAGTTTTGCAGGCACGAGATGGAAAAGAAGCTATCGAACAGTTACAAAAAAGCTCATCCGTTAACCTGGTGGTTTGTGATATCGAAATGCCCAATATGAATGGCTTTGACTTTCTCAGCCATCGTCGCCAAGACCCCCAACTCTCCAAAATTCCTGTAGTAATGCTCACTTCCCGCAGTAGTGAAAAGCATCAATGGCTAGCAAAGCACTTAGGTGCTACCGCTTACTTTACCAAGCCTTATTTAGAACAAGAGTTTGTTGCAGAACTCAAGCAGATTATTAGGTGTTAGGTGTTAGGTAGTAGGTGTTAGGTGTTAGGTGTTAGGTGGTAGGTGGTAGGTGTTAGGTGGTAGGTGGTAGGTGATAGGTGTTAGGTGGTAGGTATTAGGTGGTAGGTTAATCTAACCAAAATGATGCATTCATTCCCAATTATATATTCCCCCTTCCCAAACAACAAATGACAAATAACAAATAACAAATGACAAACGACAAACAACAAATGACAACATCATTATTTAAATTACTAGTTTTTGGTATAGGCAACCTCAATCTCGCTTTACCTATTAAGTCTGTTCACAAAGTATTAAAACATACGCCAGTTTATGGTAGCGGAGTTCAACCGGTAGGAGTCACTCACCTAGGTGATAGTGAAGTGACAGTTGTAGACTTACATCGGCGATTTTTTAAGTCTAGTCAAACCGATGTATCTAACTCAAATCGTTATCTAGTGATTGTGAAAAATACAACTGGTGAACTTTATGGTATTCCGGTTGCTCATACTCCCTCATTAGTAGAAGTTCCCTTATCTCAAATCCGCCTTCTTCCTGAGTCTTATCGTCGTGCTGATACCTTAGATGTTGCCAGTCACGTTGCGGTTATTCCTCAGGAAACAACACCATTAACAGTATTTTTACTGGATGTTGATCTACTCTTGCCAATTTTCCAAGAACTTGCAGTAGCGATTTAGTGGCGTGGTACGGCTAAAATGATGAAATCAATGTAGGTTGGGTCGAGGCAACGAGACCCAACACAATCCCCTATCCTAAATTGTTAGGTGTATCACGCCAGTAGCGGCATGACGCACTAAAATGGTAGTTCGGATTTTTGGTAGTGCGTTCGCCTAGCGTGTGCGTACCACAAACGTCTCTCTCGCTAGGAGTATATAAAAAGCGAGCAAGATGCTCGCACTACATCTATTCCAGCATTTTAGGTGTACCGAGTCAGTAGTTTGGACTGTAGCACAATTGCCGCCAACGCTCCTATTCTTCTGGAATGTGTACCTCTGCTGGTGTAGTTAAGGGGATGCATCACACATGAGGAAGCAAGTTCCCAAAGTCATGAAAAACTTTTGGATAAATTTACCGCAATCAGCCAAAGCATTTTTGATTTTATTCCTACTAGGTTTATCGATAATAGGAGTTATCGATTTAGGACAATTGACTGTCAATCAACCAATAAAGCCATCTCCAACTACTGGATATTATAAAGTCAGTTTTATTATATTATCGGATGTTGACGATGAGCCGATAAGTAAAGCTGAAGTCCAGTTTATTTTCGATGGTGCTCCTGCACCCAGATACACTAATGATGATGGATATGTTAGTATTAGTATCCCCAAGCGGGATTATATCGATTTTGTGATAAGGAAGAAAGGATTTCAAAATTTGTCTCGCAGAATAAACTTGAAAGCAGATCTTGATGAAACTCTTATATATCCTCTTAAACCAACTGCATTACCATCTCCAACTCCTGAACCAGTTCCGACTTCTTCACTATTTCCAAAGACTGAACCTCCTGAAAAACTTCCGGAAACTTCTCAAGAAGTAGAATCAATTTTGAAGAATATAGCAGCATCAGTGCAGAATTGGAAAAACCGCAATGGTCAGTACCCTGATGATATTGGCACAAATGAAATAAACTTAGGAACACCTCCAGGAGCGCCAGGTGATCGTATTGATTATTGGCCTGATGATATTCCGTCTAATATAGACTACGATCACTGGCCACTTGAAAATGGTTTTTGCTACGTCCATGTTGCATCTTTAGGCAAAAATGGAAAGCGAGATTATCCTTTGTCACAAGAAGTTACTCAACCGGGAACAATAAGAGCAATTGGAGATGATATAGTACTGGGAATTGATGTTTATAAATGCGACTGAAGCATTCACGAATCGGTTAAAGAGTGTAGAAACAAAGGGAGGCTTGGCTAAGGAACAAAAATTAAGTGGAAAGATAGAGCAGATAATCCTCCTCTGTTAACATTCCCATGTCTTACCCTGATCCCGACACTTTTTAATATTTTTGGTACATGGACATTGGCAAGTAGCAATTCCCCGTACTATATCTCTTCCGATTTTTTTAAATCCCGATTTAGAAATTTCCCTAGACATTTGGTCTTGGTAATCTGGATCTCTACCTTTTCCCCGGAGTGCCACCTGAACGTAGCAACGACTACCAACGATTGGCCAGTGATCATAGTCTAAGATTCTATCAGCAGGAATATCTTTTGGCCACATAGCACTTGGCTGACTGGCACTATTGTCTAACTCTCCTGGAGCTTGTCCTGATTGACTTTCAGAGGAAGTCATGTCATTTGGATAGTAACCATTATTTATTTTCCATCCAGTTACATAAGCCTCTGCTTTGATAAGGATATTCTTTTCTGTAGTGTCTTTAACAAAGCCCATTCCTGTAACAACGGCAATTGAGGATAAGATACCAACTATAAATAGAACAATGATTAGTTGAACTAAGCTATAACCAGCTTGGCTAGTCTTTCGTGTTTTTAGCGAATTGGGTCTTAAGGGATCTCTTTTCTGGATCTGCCGTCGAGTATTCATGATCACCTCTGTTGTTAATGAAGTCAGAAGTACTGCTAAACCCGTCATTTTTATCTGAGAAGAGTATTACCTTAGAGCGCAGCGCAACGCACCACGTTGCGGTTACAATTAATCATTTTTATCCAATCGCCTAAGCAACTGCATACCCGGTCATCGGACGTATTTCAGGAGGTTTAAAACCCAAGACAATATGGTTTTTCGGGATTCCTGCATTTTCCAAATCTAATGCAATTCCCTCTTCAGTCCCGTCTCGCTGAATCCAGACCTTATCACCAATAATATCAATGTGGATTGTGCAGCCGTGTTCGTAGCGGTGTCCTTCCCAACCAAGGATTACAATCAGATAACGGTCTTGCTTGCGATCAAAAACAGTCTCCTTCTTAACCTCGCTGTAGGAATAAGCAATTGCCGCATAATCCAGCAACACTCGCTCTATTATATCTCTCCAATGCTCTAAACTGAAGGTATCCATTGCTCAATTGACTCCTGCATAGGTTCAAAAACAATCAAACGTAAGCGCTTATTTTTCAGCAATAACTGACCGAGGGGTTCTTCAAACAAGCTTTCATAAGCCCAGACAGGCAATGCCAGATATAGTAACCGCTTTGGCTGTAACTCTGCTAGAACATCAAAGTAAAGAACATATTGCCCTAGGGCTTTTTCCAAGTCATCCATCTCAGAACGACCACTAAAGGTTTTGACCTCTACTGCTATTTTATGCTCTTCTTTTTGTGCTGTAAGCAGTTGAGATGCTCCCAAATCAATATACATATCTTTACGACCCCACTTCAAATGCAGCGGGTCATCAGTAATAGTCCAGCCATCTTTAATTAAGGCTTGTTTGACAGTATTATGGTAAGTATCCCGTGCAGGCATGATTTGATTAAAGCTCCTTGAAAAAACGGTGAATTATGGCGATGACTAAATTTCATTTAACCAAAACTCGTCTGTTGGGCTTTAGTGCTGTAGTATTGAGTGCTTTGCTACCTATTACTCTATCTCAATTGCCTACCAATGCCATTGATTTAGGAGACGGACGAACTTTCTTTGACAAACCTCCTCGTTTAATTAACTCCGTTGCTACTTTCAACTCTCCCAGTACACCATCAGAGTATCTATTCACAATTTTGCTACCTGAGGATGCAGGAGAACCTCTGCAAGCGGTTTCTATTGTCCAGAAGCCTAATTTAGAGCGGATTCGTTTTGAGCTGAGTAAGAGTAGAGCCTTCTTTGGTGAGGGTTTGAAGGGTGGCTCTTCCATACCCCTAGCTCAAGTAGAGAGTAAGCCGACTAATCCCAGCGAAGTAACTATTTTTTTCGAGGAACCAGTAACTCCTGGTAATAAGGTAACAGTGTCAATTCGAGCTAGGAGAAATCCTAGTTCTGGTGGTGTTTATATTTTTGGAGTCACAGCCTTTTCTGTCGGAGAAAATAGTCCCGGTTTGTACTTAGGTTCTGGTCGTCTTCACTTTACCAGTCGTAGTGATCGTTGAATAGGAGCTAACGAAAAGGCAGGAGAGAGAAGAAACTTCACCCAAATTTCTTGAGATATAGCAGTTTTTGTATCCGTGAGGTACATCCAATTTTGGCGCTCCTATTCCCTATTCCCCAAAAGCAAGTGATATAAATGTAACATATTAGTCTTGTCAATTATTTCTAACAAATGACGTAAAACCCATATCTTTCTTAGGTTATAAATAGGTTTACCTTAAGATTTTAATCCGGATGTTAGTAACAGTAATATGGACATTCATAATAGAAAAAATAAATTGGAAATAAATTATGTCCGTAAAAAAATCTAACGGAATTGTTTCCTACGAAAATGTTCACGAAAGTTATTTAAGGCAGCGGCGACTTAAAGGAAGTGCTAATTGGTTCCTTTTATGGGGTTTAGGTGTCGGCGCTGTCATTTCCGGTGATTTCTATGGTTGGAATTATGGTTTAGTCGTAGGTGGCTTTTGGGGAATGGCGATCGCAACTATCCTCATGGCAATTATGTATTTGTGCATGGTGTACAGTACTGCTGAACTGACAGCAACATTTCCCCATGCCGGTGGCTTTTATTCATTTACTCGCAGTGCTTTAGGGCCATTTTGGGGCTATATAGCTGGTATAACTGTCAGTATTGAGTATGTACTGGCTAATGCGGCAGTCGTATTTGCTTTAAGCCAATACCTCCAAGGTGTGATTCCTGGTGTGCCGATATATCTGGTGTGGTTGTTTGCCTATGCTACTTTCCTGACGATGAATATCTGGAGTCTGGAATTAAGCTTGAATGTGTGTCTGTGGATCACTCTAGTAGCAATTATGGTATTGGGAGTATTCTACATAAGTATGTTAGTATCCGGTGTTTTTCAGCCAGAATTACTGTTTAATGTTCCTGCAGATCCCGGACAATCGGCAAACTGGCTACCGAAAGGTTGGAATGGTGTGTTTGCCGCAATTCCTTTTGCTATCTGGTTGTACCTCGCGATTGAGCAACTTCCTATGACAGCGGAGGAAACTGGCGATGTGCCGAAGAATATGCCCACAGGCATGATTTTAGGGATGTTTACCCTAATTATCCTTTCGGTTTTTACCCTGCTGCTCAACTCTGGTGTTGGTGGTGGTGCTGTTGCTATTGGTGAAACCGGTGTTCCTTTAGGAGATGGTTTAGAAGCTTATTTTGGTGAGGGAGCTACTAGTACAGTTGTTACAACCTTAGCGCTAATTTGTGGCTTGATTGCCAGCCTTCACGGTAATATGTTCGCCTATGGACGTATTATTTTCTCCCTTTCCCGTGCTGGATATCTACCCCGTTGGTTCTCTGTAACTAGCAAAAATCATACCCCTTACAGGGCATTAATCCTGGGTGCGACGATTGGGTTTATCTGCGTCATGCTCATCAATGCAGGTACTAATGCCGCTGAAGATCAATTCTTTTCAGTGGATGCCATAATTTTGAACATGGCTGTATTTGGGGCATTGATTTCCTACTTGTTGGTGATGCTTAGTTACCTCAAGCTTAAAATCAGTAATCCTGATTTACCCAGACCCTACACCAGTCCCCTGGGGATGTGGGGTGCAGTGATTGGAGGTAGCTTAGCCATTTTTGCCCTGGTTGCTTGTATCTCTGTACCTGACTATCAACCCGGTATTTTGGGAATTTCGATTGTCCTAGTTGTGGCACTTCTCTACTTCTGCTTCTATAGCCGCAATCGATTAGTTGCTCAAGCACCGGAGGAAATGGCAGCACTGAAGATGAAATTGCAATCACAAAGACGACGTCAGGGTTAATTAGGGCTTGTTCTATGAGTGGGAAAGCTAGACCAGACAGATATTCCAAGCATTTTTCTCAAAGCTTGTTACTTTTTACTTCCTCCAATGCTCCCATTTAACTTATTCAGCAAACCCTAACTATAATTGCGTTAGGGCGCACGTCGGTCATTGGTGTCAACTTAAAGTGAAAAGCGCTTGAAGTTAGTGAGCTGAGGGAGCTGAGGAAGCTGAGGGAGCTGGGGGAGCAAAAGAATGCTTCTGCCGCTGGATATTTTTACTGTTAATCAGGTAGAGTAACACTACCCGTTCAGTTGAAGTAGAACGTCTCTAAAGCATCAATTGGCAATGGTTGTGGCTTAAGTTGACACCGATGCACGTCGGTGCGCCCCTACGTTTGACCAAAAATCGGAGGGCACAAGCCCCCGAATTCTATTCGTGGGGATAAGCCCGTGGGGAATTTATTCCCCGTTAGACTTCTTTTTGGTTGGCTACATATTGCTTAATAACTTCCAATGGAGCGCCGCCAACAGTCGAGACAAAGTAAGAGTTAGTCCACAAAGTAGGAATACGACTTTTCAGATGTGGAAATTCTTGTCGTAAATATCGACTGGTTGCTCCTTTGAATATTTTAACTACTTTGTGTACTCCGAATTGTGGGTCACACTCAAATAAAATATGAACATGGTCGGGCATAGTTTCAAGTTCGATTATTTCTACTTGAATTTTTTCCGCAATCTCAAATAACAACTCTTTTAGTCGTTTTTCTACTTCATCAACCAGTACAGGACGGCGATATTTGGGACACCAGACAACATGATACTTGCAGGAGTAAACAACATTTTTGTTTGAATCGCGTCACATGCTCTATTAGCGATCAGCCGCACGCACTTTTGGGACACCACCGACCGAATTAATGGATTTTTTATCTTACGGATTGTCAGACTTTGAAGTTTTGTACCGCGAACTAAGCAATTAGAAATTTTTTATAAAAAAATAATATAAATGACAAAGTATCCAGTATCTTGTATGAAGACAATCATAAATCTAAAGATGGAGACAATTTCTATTCTGACTCTTGATTTTTCTGATAATTGAAGGATTGCTCTATGATTAGCAATGTGTATCAAAGTACTAACGCAGTTTTTTTGACTTCATCAAGGTTGATATATTTCCCTACAATCATGCCTTATGACCTTAAGAATTACTCTGAAATAACTTAGAAGTGTTAGCAGAACAAGGGTAGGCAACTTAAAAATTGAATTTCTGCTTCTGACTGGCTTGTCTCGTCAAATACTCAAGCTAAGGCAATTTATTGTCTATTTATCTAAGTTGCTTAGTACCAGTTATCTTACATAATTTTTGAGACAAAATATCTGAATATAATTATTGCGAAATACTAATGTTATAGCTTCAGATATTTATTCTCACATGGGAAACATTCTGGGAACATTATTTGTCTAAGGTTTTGTCATACAAATTAGCTCAGCACTTCTACTTCCACCCTGAGTTGATTCAATCAAAACTTGAAGAGTGAGACTATTGACAATAATCAAAATAGACATTTTATCTGTTCCTATAGCTGTGCAGCAAGCTAGATGTCAACAATTAACCTTCTAAGTGGCATCACCACCAAAACTGTATCCATTTTAATCGCTATATTTTGGCTGGTTTCGTGCAATGGCCATTTGTTCTAGAGGGGAACACTACTGTAAACCATCATGCTACTGAACAACTATGAATTTGATTACTCAAAATCTACTGGTAAACTCGAATAACACTCAAACTGATGATCCCAATCAGTGCATTCATCAGCTAGTTGAGTCTCAGGTAAAACGTACTCCCGACAGTATCGCCATCAGTTTGGAAAACAGCTCTCTGACCTACCGAGAACTTAATAATAGGGCAAATCAACTAGCTCGCTACTTGCAGACACTGGGAGTCGAACCTGATGCACTGGTGGGAATTTGTGTAGAGCGATCGCTAGATATGGTGATTGGATTGTTGGGGATTCTCAAAGCTGGTGGAGCCTATGTGCCTCTAGACCCGAGCTATCCCCAAGAGCGCTTGGCTTTCATGATGGAAGATTCCCAATGTAGAGTACTACTGAGTAATAGTAAACAGCTAACGAGGCTACCAGATCATCAAGGTAAAGTCGTATGTCTAGATAATGATTGGGAGACAATTGCTCAATATAGTAAGGAGAACCTGGAAAGTGGAGTCACGCCAGACAACTTGGCTTACACTATCTATACCTCTGGCTCTACAGGTAAACCGAAAGGTGTACAAATTAGTCATCAAGCGCTGGTCAATTTCCTCACATCCATGAGCCAATCACCTGGACTCACCCAGGAAGATGTCTTACTTGCTGTTACTACTATCTCCTTCGATATTGCTGGTTTAGAACTGTACTTGCCCATGATATTGGGAGCTCGCGTGGTGTTGGTGACGCGAGAAGTTGCCTCGGATGCTCCCCAGTTAATCAAAGTCCTAGAGCAATCCGGTGCAACCGTTATGCAAGCAACTCCCGCCACTTGGCGAATGCTCTTAGCCGCAGGCTGGCAAGGCGATTCTACTCTCAAAATTCTCTGTGGAGGGGAAGCTATGTCAAGGGAGTTAGCTAATCAACTTCTTGCTAGAAGTGGCTCAGTTTGGAACATGTACGGCCCCACTGAAACTACAATTTGGTCAGCAGTATACCAGGTAGAATCTGGTGATACTGCTGTTCCCATTGGACAACCAATTGCCAATACCCAAATCCATCTAGTTGATCCAGAGCAACGCCAAAAGGATAACCAGCTAAAGCTAGTCCCTGTGGGAGAGCCAGGAGAGTTACTTATTGGTGGAGTCGGTTTGGCGCGGGGTTACCTCAACCGACTGGAACTGACTGAAGAAAAGTTTATTCCAGACCCCTTCAGCAATGAGCCTGGAGCTCGTCTCTATCGCACGGGAGACTTAGCACGTTACTTACCAGACGGTACTATCGAATGTCTAGGTCGCATCGACCATCAGGTGAAAATTCGTGGCTTCCGTATTGAGTTGGGAGAAATTGAATCAGCTCTCTACCAGCACCCTGGTATTCAAGAGACAGTGGTAACAGCAGTAGAGGAAGATCTCGGAGAAAAGCGCCTAGTAGCCTATTTGTTAACCGACCTCAATGTAGAGCGAATTCCTCAGAGCATGGACTATCTCATCGAAACCCAAGGATTATCCTTGGCTCACTTGCGCTCGTTTCTGAAGGAGAAACTGCCTGACTATATGATGCCCTCAGCTTTCGTGTTATTGGATACTCTACCATTAACACCCAATCTCAAAGTAGACCGCAAAGCACTACCAGCACCAAACCAAGCCAAACTAGTTTTAATGGAAGAGTTTGTGCCCCCCACCAATCCCCTTGAACAACAGTTAGTTCAAATCTGGATCGAGGTTCTGAAAATTAAGCGAGTGGGTATTCATGAAAGCTTCTTTGAATTGGGAGGACATTCTCTCCTCACTGCTCAGCTACTATCCCAGATACGAAAAACCTTCCAAGTAGAACTGCCTTTGCTATCTCTATTTGAAGCTCCCACAATTGCTAAATTGGCTCAGGAAATTGCAGTAGTTCAAAATTCCCAGTCTAATTCACCGCAAACCAGCACGACAGTTGAGGAGTTACGAACGGATGCGATTTTGGAACCAAGTATCTATCCAGAATTACCCTATACTAACTCTGGAACTGAGCCTCAACACATCTTCTTGACAGGAGCAACCGGTTTTTTGGGAGCTTTTTTACTACACGAACTTCTCCAACAAACCGAAGCTACTATTCATTGTTTAGTCCGTTGCCCTAGCCTTGAGGCAGGCAAACAGAAACTCCGCAGCAACCTGAAGCGTTATTTACTTCCCGATGAGAGTTTCGAGCACCGTATCGTACCAGTGCCTGGGGATTTAACCAAACCGATGTTGGGGCTTTCGGGACAGCAGTTTCACAAGTTAGCGACAGAGATTGACTCGATCTATCATAATGGGGCGTTCGTTAATTTAATCTATCCTTATACTGCCCTGCAAACAGCTAATGTGCTGGGAACTAAGGAAATTCTCAAATTAGCTAGCCAAATCAAAGTCAAACCTGTTCATTTCATCTCTACTCTTGATGTCTTCCAATCTCCTTACTATGCGGGGATGGATGTAATTTCAGAAGATATCAGCCTTGGGTGCGAAGGACTATCTGATGGCTATGCTCAGAGTAAATGGGTAGGTGAACAATTGGTGATGGCAGCTCATGCCAGGGGAATTCCAGGTTGTATCTATAGACCTAGTATGATTACAGGTCACAGTCAAAGCGGTGCTTCTTCCGTAGATGACTTAATCACCCGATTGATCAAAGGCTTGATTCAACTAGGCTGTGCTCCTAACTTGGACATGAAGTTGAGTCTAACTCCTGTGGACTATGTTAGCCGCGCGATTGTCCATTTATCTCAACAGCCAGCATCCTTCGGCAAAGCTTTTCACATAGTTAGTCCTCACGCCTTACACTTCCGTGAGCTTGTAAAATCAATCCAGGAGTTTGGTTACTTTATTCAGTGGAGTGACTATGAGCAGTGGCAAGCGAAGCTACTAAAGGTGGCTAGCGCCCAAGCAGATAATGCTCTAAGTCCCCTGCTGTTCTTGTTTACAGATTGGGTAACTGGCAACGAACGACCTTATCTAGAGACAGCTGCTTTGGTATCTCAGGCATTTGACTACCAAAATACTTTAGCAGGATTAGCGGGAACTAACGCCATTTGTCCAGCAGTTGATTCTGGCTTGCTCCAAACCTACTTTGCTTACTTATTGAAAGGAGGTGAATTCTCAGAGAAGTACAAATTAGCATACGCAGCTTAGTGGCGTGGCACAGATAAAAATGTGGTTTTGAAGTTGGTTTTGAAGTAAAAACTGGAGTTTTGCACTCTTAACTAGTCTAAACTCCAGTTATCACCAATAATATCAATGTGGATTGTGCCGCCGTGTTCATAGCGGTGCTCTTCCCAACCAAACACCACAATTAGATAACAGTCTTGATTGCGCTCAAAAACAGTTTTTTGAGTAAAATAAGATATATCGCTAAAAAAACTGTGAATTATGGCGATAACTAAATGTCATTCAACCAAAACTCGTCTGTTGGGTTTTAGTGCTGTAGTCTTGAGTGCTTTACTACCATGGATGAAAGCTCACCAAAACTAGGCTGAAGAATTGCTTGCTCAATCTACAAACAGGAAAAAGGGGAATGACTAACGAACAGCTAGCAGAAATAAGACAACGCATTCAGGAACTAGAAGCTAGTGACCAAGATTTTGCTAAAAAAGCTAACACTCTGTTAGATGAAATTATTGTCAATGACCAAGCCATAGAAAGTCTGACAAGAAATTTAAACGACTTTATCACAGAGTCTCGTAGAGACAGAGAAGCTGACCGAGAACGTATAGCTTTTAACGAAATGCGTCTAGATGTTTTTCGGGAGAGAATACTACTACAAGATGAACGATTTAATACTATCCAGCAAAATATAGACAGAAATACTAGGGATATAGCTGAGTTGCAATTAATTGCCACTCAAGTACTTCAAACTCAGCAGATTTCAGTACAACAAGCAGAAGCTGATAGAGCTGTGATGACTGAAATCTTACAATATCTCCGGAATCAGTATCCAAGCAACGGTAAAGGAGGGACAAGCCAATGACCCACACATCCATAAAACTGACTTTAGGGAAAAGAAATTGCTCATCAGTATAAAAACGTGCTATGAACTATGCCACCTCATTGCGTTGGATAGCACATTCAATTTCATCAGGGTAAGCTTGTGCGTAAGCCCAAGCATTAGCTAGATCACTAGCACAGATGGTTGGATAACTTTTCAGGAGGTCATGATCACTATATCCAAGGCGAAGAGCTTCTACAAGAACCCAAATAGGAATTCGAGTACTGGCGATGCGAGCATCTCCTCCACAAACACCAGGAGTTTTCTCGATTCCTTGCCAAGTATTACCCAAACCCTGATGTTGTTTCAGCTCTTTGAGAGTCATCGCAATGGCTTCCTTGTAATACATCAACAGCAAAACTGATATATATAGACTTTGAGTCTATTGTACAAGTTCATGTTTGAGAAAATACTGCCTCTGGTTATCATCTTTTTAATAGGATTACTTCTGAGGAAGCTAAAAGTACTAGAATTACAAGATAGTCAAGTTATTGGTAAGCTCTTAACCAATTTAGTTTTGCCAGCAGTTGTTTTTAAAGCCCTATACATAGCCCAAATAGAAGCGGATTTGATTTATTTGCCCGTCGCTGGACTATCTGTAATTTTATCTTTAACCTTGATCATTTTTTTTAGTCTGCGATTCTTCAAATTTGAGCGCATCAGAAAAGGCTCTTTAATTATCACATTCTCTAGCTGGGAGACAGGAGGAATTGGATTTCCTTTTATGCTGTTAGCTTTTGGAGAAATAGGAGTAAGCAGAATTGTTTTATTTGACCTAGCTCAGGTCATTTTTTTATTTACTGTAATCAATTTTCTTGCTTGTCGATTTGGTCAAAGTAAATTTCACTTAAAAGATGGAATTGTAACTATTTTCAAGACACCGGTAATTTGGGCAATAATTTCGTCTCTAACTTTAAGGTTATTCGAGTTCAATGATTCTTTGTTAATCAGTTTTCTTACCCCTTTAGAAAATAGCTTCTTGTTTCTGATATTAATCTTACTAAGTTTGAAAGTTAATTTTCAATTGTCTTCATTTAAATTGTGTTTAATCATCACTCTCGCCAAAACCTTCTGTGGTATTGGACTAGGGTGGCTAGCTGCCATGATCTTTGGTTTTACAGGTGTAGAGAGAGCGGCGATCATCGTCGGTTCTTCAATGCCTCCTAGTATGCTCACCCTCATTTTCTCTGAAAAGAACAACCTGGATACCAAGTTAGTGGCCAATCTCTTATCAATTTCCCTACCTTTCAGTTGTGCATTCTTGACTGTATTCCTACGACTATTCCTAACAAACTCATAACTAGGGCTTGTTGAATAAGTAATAAATAATAAGTAACAAGTAACAAATAGAGTGAGAATTATACAGATTTCCAACTGGTAGGGTAGGTTATTTTCCTGCCCGCTGCACTAGTTTACGGGCAAGATACTTGCTATGGGGCAACTTCCCTTGTAATGTTGTAGCCTATAACCATAAACGGCTTAGTAAATAATATTATGACAGATTCTCAAACTGTTGTGGCATCTGAAGCTGAGAAACAACAGTCCTTTGTCGCTAGTCCCGGCTTTTTCCTCCTGCTGAAAACGCTGCAATCATTAGGTGTGGCGGCTTTAGTTTTTTGCGCGATCGCAACTTTTCTCATTCCTGGAGCCTACAATCTTCTTCTCATCTATGATGCCGGATTGCTTGCTGGACTAATTTTTCTGTTTCTCATCAGTAGTCAGTTTGCTGATTTGAGAAAAATGGCTGGCTTTAATCTTAAACAGAAAGCTGCGCTTTATGCCAACTTACTGCCGAAAAAGGATGCTCCTGATGATTTACCTGATGGGTTCAGCGAATCTAGAGAACAAGCTTTAGAATACTGTCAAAATTTAATTCAAGATTACGTAAGGGTTCGTAAAACATCTAGGAACTTCTACTATATTTTCCAACTTTCAACCATCGTTTTGTCTGGTATTACACCAATCCTAGTCTTAGTCGATAAACAAGTGGATGTGCCTTACATACAATGGCTACCTGTAATTTTTCCTGCTATAGCTGCGGTGGTTACCAGTGTCTCAACTTCTTTCCCTTTTCAAGAGCGTTGGGTGAATGCCAATCGGGTTGTGGAAAAATTGGAAGCGGAACAGGAGAAGTTTATCTTGGGAATAACTCAACCTTACCGTGCTTTTGCGATGGAAGCAAGTGATGAAGAACGCCGTAAAAAATTGAAATTATCTATCGAAAATTTCATCCTCGAAGTCAACAAAATTCATCTGCAACAGTTTGAGACAGCTGCTACTAGGGTTGATGAGGAGCAAGTGAAGGAGAAGAAATAAGCATTAGAAGGCAGGAGGCAGGAAGAAAAAGAAGTCAGCTAAATAAAGACGAATTTTTGTCATTTTGAGGATAGGGTTGACTGATAATGTTGCTTGGCGAGTTCTTCATAAGCAGTTTGCTCTGCTATGAGATCTTGGTCGATCTCCTGACGATTAGCGTGATAATAAGTTAATGCTGCATAAATTTGAGTAATTGTTAAGTGATTTAATCGTCTAGCTATATCTTCAGCACTGTTGCCTTGATTATATAGCCCAGCAATCCGTCGAACAGATGTTCGAGTTCCTTTAATTACTGGACGATCACTATAGCGATCCTGCGCAATTAGTTGGCCAATGTCGGTCAGAGTTGTCAAGAGGTTTCTCCTATTGATTAGCGATGCTATTCTGTTACTTTAAAATATAGTTTGCTATCTAGCCAACTATAAATTTCCTTTACTCTTGTCTAAGACTTATGCTGTATCTCTATCTCCTTAAAGACTGCTGTATGTTGTGTGAAAACTTTAGCGATCGCCAGGGAGTATGGGAAGATAGAGCACTAACCTCTAACACCTAATTTTATGAGTGGCATCAACTGGTTTCCTCGGTTCCCTAAGCGCTGTTGGTCAACCGGTAAGTTTCTGGCATTGTCTGTATGTTGCTGCTTACTGGTTATTAGTTGCGGTGGCACTCCTCCCAGTTCCAACACGGCTGGTAGTGGTAGGCTAGTAGTTGGAACAACCCTCAAACCAAGAACCCTAGACCCGGCTGATGCTTACGAGTTATCAGCAAGTAACATTCTCAATAGTCTATGCGATCGCCTCTATACTTACCAATCCGGTAGCTCAGAATTAGTACCCCAACTGGCAACGGAATTACCTCAAGTCAGCGAGGATGGTATCACCTACATTATTCCCCTAAGGGAGGGAGTCACATTCCATGATGGAACTCCTTTCAATGGGGAAGCAATGGCTTTTTCCCTCAATCGGTTTATCCAAAACGGTGGTAAACCTTCCTCCTTACTGGTAGATGTGGTGGATTCGGTGGAGGCATCTGGGGATTATGAATTGACAATCAAGCTCAAAAATAGTTTTGCTCCCTTCCCCTCACTGTTAGCCTTCTCCGGAATGTGTGCTGTTTCCCCGGAAGCTTATGAAATTGGTAGTGGTAAATTCCAGCCGAAGCAATTTGTGGGAACTGGTCCTTATAAATTAACCGAGTTTGGTGCTAATACCATTAAGTTAGATGTGTTTGCCGATTACTGGGGAGAGAAACCCCCAAATCCAGGACTGACCTTTCAAATCCTAACCAGTTCAGTAAATTTGTTCAACTCTTTCACTACTGGTGCTGTGGATATTGCTTATCAAACTTTTGATCCAGACCAGATTTTGAGTTTGAAAGATAAAGCAGCTTCAGCAGGTTGGCAAGTAATCGAATCTCCGAGCAATAATATCAGCTATATGGTACTCAATACCAAATTAGCACCTTTTGATCAGCCAGAAACTAGACAAGCGATTGCAGCCTTAATCGATCGCAAATTAATCAATGAGCGTGTCCTCAGAAGTCAAGCCACCCCAGCCTATAGTATCATTCCCAGTGGTTTTGAATTCTCAGTGCCAACTTTTCAAACTGCTTATGGTGACGGTGATATCACTCAAGCCAAAGAATTACTCACCGAAGCAGGATTTACTCCAGACAAACCCTTAACCTTTGAGATTTGGTATCCATCCGGTTCAGCGACAAGAGAGCAAGTTGCTAGTACCTTAAAAGAATATGCCGCACAACAACTAGAAGGACTAGTGGTAATCGAACCTCAAACAGTAGATTCGAGTAGTTATTGGAAGCAAATAAGTCAGGGAGTATATCAGAGTGCTCTAGTAAATTGGTATCCCGATTTTTCCGACGCCGACAACTTTATTCATCCTTTAGTTAGTTGTACCAAAGGCTCAGAAGCCGACGGCTGTGAGGAGGGGGCTAGCCAAAGTCAGGGTTCATTTTACTATAATGAGCGCATGAATAAATTGATCGAACAGCAGCGGATTGAACAAGATCCACAAGCACGACAAAAGATTTTTGCAGAAATACAAACCCTACTAGCTCAAGATGTTCCGATAATTCCCCTATCGCAACCCAAAGAATATGCCTTCGCTAAACCAGAATTAGCTAACGTGAAGTTAGATCCGATTCTACAGGTACGACTCTGGGAAATTGAGAAAGGTGAGTAGGTGTTAGGTGGTAGGTGTTAGGTGGTAGGTAGTAGGTGGTAGGTGGTAGGTGTTAGGTAGTAGGTGGTAGGTGGATAATTGTGGCGATATGTATGTAGGGGCGAAGCATTTGAGCGATAACTTATCGGTAAAACCCAAGTTGTACAATCCAAATGCTACACCCTCCGACAGTTGGAAAACACACCTGAATACTTCATCTCAATTCTGGTTGCATCGGAATGATTAAAAATCTGGCTTTCTGGTTAGAAAACATAGATACACCAAGGGCGCAAGCTTTGCGCCCCTACATCACGAATATTATCCTAATGTAGCCGGAATTGATATCACCCTTAGTTCGACGGTACGATTGCTGGGAAATTGATAATTTTTCCAATTGAACCATGCGCGATCGCACAATCAACAGATATCGCACATTATATAGCAAAAGGCGACCGGGCAGAGGAATAACAAATGACCAATGACAAACAACAAACAACAAACAACAAACAACAAATAACCAATGACAAACAACAAATATGGTCTTGCCTTACATACGACTAGTCCTCAACTAGGGTTAGCAATCAGCAACTTTGCTGGTGACACCCGTAGTCAAACTTGGGACTTAGGGCGAGATTTGTCTACCTATTTACAGCAGCATTTAGCCGAGTTTATCAAACCTCAGACTTGGGTAGACTTGGAGTTTATTGCCGTAGCCAAAGGCCCAGGTAGCTTTACAAGTACTCGCATTGGTATTGTTACTGCCCGTACCCTAGCACAGCAGCTGGATATTCCCCTATTGGCAATTTCCACCTTGGCAGCAATGGGTTGGTTTCAAGTAGTCAAGGATTCAGAGCAATTTGAGCAATTCACTTCTCCACCCACCCTAGCTTTGCAAATGCCTGCCCAGCGTAACCAGTTATTTACCGCTGTCTATCAGGTATCCTTTCAAGAAAAAAGGCAGGAGGCAGGAGGCAGGAGGCAGGAGGGAAGAGGATTTGGCTTGTTTTTTCCCTTCTTAGGAGGAGGCTCTTTAGAAGCTAGGGTGCTTACCCAAGTATTGCCAGACTCAGTAATGACCCCGGAAACTTGGCAGCAATCTCTGGAATCCCTCCAGATGCCTTACCAGTTAGTTGATGTCCCCAGGGATTTGGGAACTAATGCAGCAAGTGTGTTAGACCTTGCATATGGTCTTTGGCAACAAGGAAAGCGCCCTCACTGGTCAGAAGCACTGCCTTTTTACGGTCAGCATCCGGTATAAGCTAAGGATTAATCAAAGATATTTACTTATCCTTATTTTTAACTTCAGAAGAAATACCAGAAATGAGACTATTATGGAACAGTCTCTACTGAGCAACCTTGATGGGATACGTTATTTCAATCGTCAACATGAAAGGGGGTGTCGGCAAAACCACCCTCACCGTTAACTTAGCAGCTAGTCTCGTCAAAGATTACGGAATGCGGGTATTGGTAGTTGACCTTGATATGCAGGTTAACGCGACTCTTAGCCTGATGCCGCCCCTACAGTTTGCTAAATTGAAACAAGACAACCGCACCTTAAAGCAATTAATCAGTCAAGTCTTTAAACCAGATAACGATTCCCCTCTTTCTCTTAAGCAGGTAATTGTCCCCAATATTTGCCAGATGTCCGGATTTGACTTATTACCGGGAGACATCGAGCTTTACAATGATTTTTTATTGGCTGCACTGATCTATTCTCATGCTAGTAAAAACCAACTAGAATTTGAAAAAAGTTGGAATAATTTGGAAGATTATTTATTGAAATCTATTATCCAGCCAATTATCCAAGATTATGACTTTATTTTGTTAGATTTTCCCCCAGGAGATTATCTACTTACTCGTAGTGGAATTATTGCTAGTGATTTTTATTTAATTCCGGCAAGACCAGAACCTTTATCCGTGGTTGGTATGGGGATATTAGAAGGTCATATCAATCAACTTAGAGAAAAAAATCGCTCTAAAATAGGTCTTATTGGCATTGTCTTTTCTTCCCTTGGTCATTCCACCAATATGGCTCTCCAAGTCAAAAGTAGGGTTGCGGCTGAATTTGGAGAAGAGCAAGTATTTAATATAGAAATTCCCATGAACGTTGCTATCGCCAAAGCAGTTGATGAATTTAAGCCAGTGCTGCTAACAGAACCTCGCTCTACTGGTGCTAAAGCCTTTACTGAGCTAGCCAAAGAATTCTTAGAAAAATTTTCTAAGATAGCAAACAAGAAATCAAACTAGTTAGATACAATGATAATCTAATGTGGTTAGTCCGAAGCAAGTCAACTTTTTGGAGGAGGATTCTAAATAATGGGAATTGTCATTGCCACCGTTAATATGAAAGGTGGTGTTGGGAAGACGACTCTCACAGTCAACTTGGCTACCAGCTTAGCCAAGAATCACAACCAGCGGGTTTTAGTTGTAGATTTAGATACCCAAATTAGCGCTACCCTTAGTCTCATTTCCCCCCAAGAGTTTGCCAAACTGAGGAGAGAAAGGCGCACATTAGGTCGGTTAATCTACAAAGCCATCAAACCAGAAAATCGCAGTAAGCTCACTATTGAAGATATTATCCAACCCTATATTTGTGGTATTAAGGGGCTAGATTTGTTACCGGGAGATATTGACTTGTATGATGAATATTTAGTATCAGAAATGCTTCATCATCAAGCAGTTAAGGAAGAGAAGCGTAACTTTGGTGACATTTGGAATAATTTTGAGAGATTTTTAATCAGAAGTACCTTAGAACCGGTGATTGACAAATATGACTTAATTATTTTAGATTGTGCCCCTGGCTATAACTTGTTAACCCGTAGCGGTATTGTTGCCAGCGATTTTTATTTACTACCAGCAAGACCTGAACCTTTATCGGTAGTAGGTATTCAATTACTAGAAAGACGAATTGCGCAGCTCAAAGAAAGTCATAAGGATGGAACTCCTCTCAAGTTACAATTACTAGGAATTGTTTTCATCTTGTCCGGAGGACTGATTGGCCGGTATTACAAGCAAGTTATGAAGCGAGTTACAGAAGATTTTATTCCTACTCAACTGTTTCAAACTCGCATTCCGATGGATGTTAATGTTGCTAAAGCAGTGGATAGTTTTAAACCGGTAGTTATCGCTACTCCTAACGCCCCAGGAGCTAGAGCTTTTGTTAAATTAACTGAAGAGGTTTTACAGAAGTTACAAGGGGTTAAGAGTTTGTATCAAAGTCAACAGAACAAGATGAATTTGACTAATCTTGATTAGAATTGGGAATGGCTAATGGCTAATGGCTAATGGCTAATGGCTAATTGGGAATGAAATTAGATAATTAGGGTTTGCTGTATAAATGTGTAAGCCTTGTATGGCATAGCTTTTAAGCATTTTGTTGCTCAATAAGTGCAAGTTTTTTGTATCGATAGGCTTATTTTCCTTGCACAAGTGATGAACATATTGCGCTCTTTACAACTATTATCCCCCTTGTCCTCCTTGTCTCCCTTGTCTCCCTTGTCTCCCTTGTCTCCCTTGTCTGACTTATTCTGCAGACCCTAATTAAGCTTATTACTGTTGCCTATTCCCTATTTCAGATTAAACAAAAATCGGAAAATTGCTGCTGGTGCTAGCATACATCCAGTAGGTTCAGGTTGTGCTAGGAATGGAGTTTCAACATCAATTCCTACTTCAGACCAACTTTGGCGTACAGCCTGTTGTTCTAGGCTCCCAACACCAAAAAGTTCTGCTGCTACCTGTAGGGTTTGTTGGGCAGCTTCCTGAAAATCTGATGTGCGGTTGAGTTTATCTCTTAAAGTAATGTACCAGATGCGACCTGCTTTTTCCCAGGCACAACCACCCATCTCCGTTGCCGCTAGGTAAAATGCCCGGTTGGGAATACCTGAGTTGATATGAACACCACCTTTATCGTCTGAACCCTTGTATATATCTCTCATGTGGCCAGGTTGACGGTCTTTACCCAGTCTGGGATCATTATAAGCAGTTCCTGGTGCTTTCATTGAACGGATGCCCTGAGCATTAACATTTGGAGTGAACAAACCTTCTCCAATTATCCAATCAGCTTCATCAACTGTTTGGTTAAGTTTGCGCTGTTTGACTAGGCAACCAAAGACATCAGCAAAAGACTCGTTGAGAGCCCCAGGCTGGTCTTGATAAATAAGTCCAGCTTCGTATTGAACAACTCCGTGGGTTAACTCATGAGCAATGATATCAATCGCAGTGGTAAAACGATTAAATATTCTTTCGTCTTCAGGTAAGTCTTCGTCTCCATCACCATAACTCATCTGCTTACCATTCCAAAAGGCGTTGTCATAGCCTTGGCCATAATGCACAGTTGATTTTAAATGCAGTCCTTGGTCGTCTATGGAGTTTCGTTGGTAAACTTCGTGAAAAAGATTAAAGGTTTCTCCTGAACCATCATAAGCTTCGTCTACCGCTGGATCTCCCGTGGGAGGGTCTCCTTCTGTACGCACCGGGCGTCCAGGGAGTTGGGTTTCAAACCCTGCGTCATAAATAGTGCGCTGTTTGACGACTCCTGCTAATCTAAGAAGACGACGAGGAACCTCATCAGCAATTATTTGGCGCTCCGTCCGAGTTTGATCTGAAACACTTAAGGCATTTTGTGCTCTTTCTCTTTGTATGGGACTACCCTGTTGTGCCAACTCCTGCAAAATATAGGAAGGAACAATGCAGTGAAGAGGATTATGGTTTTGACAGTGAAGAGAATGATGGTGATGGTGAGTTGCGATCGCCATTTATAATGTCTCCTAATCTAACAGTGAGGAATGCTTGTAGGGAGTAACCCATTCTTGAACAGATGATAGCCGACCGTTCCAAAAACGCTAACAATTGCTAACATTTTCTTCCTGCTTACTCGCTAACGCTGCGTCCGCTGCGCTAACACTCTGGTAGTGTCGGCACTATCCAGTCCACAGGCTGACACGGTGGAACTCACCGCCTTTGCCAAATTAATTGAAGCGTTCAAATCGCGATCGCAGGCAAACCCGCAATGGTCACACTCAAACACTCTTTCGGATAGTGAGAGTGTTTCTTTTTTAGTTCCACAGTTTGAACAAGTCTTACTGCGGCTCTCCAGTAGTTAGGGTGATAAGTTTTATTTATAAAAGCACTGAAGACTCCTTAGCTTTAGTCTTGGCTCGGAGCTTTCTTCGGAGAGTCAAGGCTACTCTTTTCAAGACAAACCGAATGTTTT
>JAAHFP010000210.1 GCA_010672925.1 Symploca sp. SIO1C2
GGCTCTCCAGTAGTTAGGGTGATAAGTTTTATTTATAAAAGCACTGAAGACTCCTTAGCTTTAGTCTTGGCTCGGAGCTTTCTTCGGAGAGTCAAGGCTACTCTTTTCAAGACAAACCGAATGTTTTTTGACAAGCCTGTATAATTCGGCTAAGAGCAGCAGCCTAGCAAGCGAGAACGCAAGTTATCAAAGTTGTTTAAGCCATAACTTAAGCGCATAACTAATTTAATTTTATTATTAATGCCTTCCATCACTCCACTAGTTGTGCCACTAATAAAGTAGTTACATATTCCTAGCAGGTGTTTGCGAATAGTCTTAGCTGTTTTTCCGTAAAATATCTGAGCTTGAACTAGCCACTTCTTCATTCTTTTTATACCATATTTGACAGTCGGAGAAGTTTCATAAATGTCTCGAAATTCTTCTTTCATTTCGTAGGCTAATCTTAAGCAGACTGACTGATTTAAAATTTGTTCAAGCTGCTCTTTGTCAGTTTTTGTTAAGTCTTGATTATTCTTTAGAAGTAAATATTTACTGCCCTTCACCGTCACTCCCACACAGCGACGAATTTTGTTTAAGGTATCATTAACTAGCTAGCCTTCGGCAACGCTACGCGAACATTACATGAAATCTATCAATGACCACCACGGCATTGGGAAAGACTTCCTCAATGACTTTCGCAAATCCTGCCCACATATCAACACTGACTTCCGTGACTTGCTCCCTCACTTCAATAGGTTGCTGCTAAGCGAGCTTCAATAATATCTTGTTGCTTATGGCTGTCGATAACTTCTAGGAGGCAAGACTCTTCAATATCACTCACTACAGTCACGAATTCCCTAGTACCCTTGCGTTTGCTAACTTCATCTATACTTAAACGCTTGACTTTACTCCAGTCTTTTTTTTTTGATTGCTGACAAAATTAAAAATACCTAATACTTCTTCATAAGTTAAGTTTTCTTCTCGACTTACTTGTGTCATATTGCTCATCAAAACTCTCTGGTAAATATAAGATTCATATCTTTGAGTGTACCGTCGTCGCCAAGAAAGAAAATCTAGCTGTTGTGTTACATACTTCTGGCACTGACGACAGTAAAACTGTTGGCGTGGGACTCTCAGGTATACAGGTTGACCAAAGGTCGGTAAGTCCCTGACTAAAATTGGTCGTACTTGGTGGAGTTCTTGCACCAGATTTCTGCAATGAGGACAAGTAATTTCAGTAGCTAGTATTTTCAGATGAACGCAGATATAACCTTCGACTTGAGAGTGCGCTTCTACTGTTACTCCTGGCAATTTTAGGAGAGAGTCTAGCGGTGATGACATGGGCAGCTCCTCTGGAAGTGTGGGAATTTATCCAATTGAGCTTCTTTATATCAAAAAACACAATAAACTCCAATGTCGAGATACTTGCTATAAGTAGT
>JAAHFP010000211.1 GCA_010672925.1 Symploca sp. SIO1C2
CAGATACAGTCGGTCAGATCTTAGACCCCCTCGACTCCCTATTTAGCATATTTGATATCTTCCGGGGCTTCTCTGAAGGTTTTGGAGATGACAACAATGACAACAATAACAACGACAACAACAATAATAACAACTGAGCCATCAATAAATACTGAGCTTAACTCTTAGCAGTTTGAATTCGAGTGTATTCATTTGAGATTTTTGGTATGAGACTATTTTTTACTTCATACCAAATCTGGCTACAATAGAGCCTTTATATCTCACCTGGTAGAGACGTTGCATGCAACGTCTCTACAGGATGAAAGCGGTTTTCTCAAAACGGGGTTAACTAAACCGGATTTGGTATCAGAGGATGATGGATAAAAACTTATCTCAAACGAGATTGAAAAAACTTGAAACAAGAAAGGGAGCAAGACGAAGCTCAGAAATTCAAAATGAAGTTCTTGATGCTCTGAATCAAGGTAAAATTGAGTCAATTAATCTTGTAGAGTGGTTGGCAATTGATATGCCAATCTTACTCCATAATGTTTTAACAGAAATAGGTTTAGAGAATCAAGTTCAAACTTTATATCATCAATCTCTAAAACTTAAAAATGAAGGAGTAATGAAGCGATTAAAGGGTATTGGTGAACTCTTATTTAACGCATTTGAAAATGATGAATACTGTTTCACAATATTTGAAACTTTAGTAAATCATCCATCAGATATGGTGAGAGGTTGGATGGCTTTTTATATTGCTGCTAATCATCATCTTTACTTATCTGATCGACTAGAAATAATGCGGAGATTTGCTGAAGATTCGAGTATGTCGGTTAGAGAATGTGCTTGGCTTTCTCTTCGACCGTATTTAGTTGAAGATTTAACGACAAGCTTTCAGTTACTTATTCCCTGGGTTCAAGGCCAAGATCCTAATATCCGACGTTGCGCGGTAGAAGCTACTCGACCTCGGGGTGTTTGGTGTAAGCATATTCCGACTTTGAAAAAAAACCCCGAACATGGTTTAACCCTTTTAGAATTTGTTCGTTCTGACTCCAGTAAGTATGTACAGCGTTCGGTCGGTAACTGGTTAAATGATGCCAGTAAATCTCGTCCAGACTGGGTGATTAATACTTGTATGCGCTGGCAAGAAGAATCACCAACTAAAGAAACTAATTGGATTATTAAGCATGGGTTAAGAACTCTTAATAAAAAAGCTATTCAGTAGATGCATTAATTTTATTTTTTAGTTGAGAGCGCAGTAGCAGAATATCTAACTTACATTCCCCTAAGCTTGCCAACTTACTAACCGGGCATACAAATAAGCAATTAACTCTGAAATTATATTCCGTACACCTGTACTGTAAGTCCACCAATATTTGGGGTTGTAGTCAATAGAGTTAATCGCAATTACTCCCACTTCAATATC
>JAAHFP010000212.1 GCA_010672925.1 Symploca sp. SIO1C2
TTCTGTAACGATCAGATGTTACTGAACCCCGCTCTTTCCCCTAATCAATCCCCAGCATATCAGCTATGCTGACCACATCAGAAATGCTTCCTACAGCAGCTTTCCTACTGCGATTAACAACTGGGGTCAGTCCCTGCATCTGGTTGTAATCCTCGATCCCCATTCCCTCTACAACCTTGGCTATTGCTTTTGGAGTCACCCCAGTTAGCTCACTAATCAGCTTGTTGGTGATACACCACTTATGCTCTGGCTGACTGTAATTCCAGTCCTTAATCGCTCTGACGGCTCGACTGGCTAACTCTCGTGAGGCATTGGGGTTAGTTCTATACCTCTTGTCATTCATCAATTCATCACTCTTGACCATACTCAAATCCTCATTGAGCCGCTCATGGAGAGCATTAATCGCTTTGGCACGCTGGAGTAAAGCAAGTTTGACCCATTCATTGATATCAGCATCACCTAGAGCTTGCTTGACTACTGTCAACTCCTCACCCTCCAGACCAACTTCTGTGAAGATATCAATGCTGGTTTCAGTTTTGGGGGATGAGTGGATATTTTCTGGTTGCTCAAGAGAAGAGGGTTCTGGGGTAATAGTATCTGATAAATCATCTTTCAAATTCCAATCTTCTACCAAGTATTTGATGGCCAAATGCTCCCAGCGCTCAACGCTACCCTTGCCAGTATCAGTGAAATAGTAGGGGAAGGGAACGTCTTCATGGGGACTTTTTCCACTCTGGGCGGGGTACTTCTCTCTGACAGACTTCCTAACAAAAGACATCGGATTGCGACGGCTCGGCGGGGTATCAGGATAGGAATCAAATACAGCTTGCTTAATTTGTAAGCAGGCTACTTTTATCTGCTTTTCACTCTTAGCAGAAGCTATAGCTTCATTGAATTCTGGCATTGCGTCTTTCCAAGCTGGTGTCTTGCGTGGCATAGTCCGTTAACTCCATCTCAACTATCCTTAGCTTAACCACATTAACTACCCATAGCAATACCCTTATGACTATTGATAAGTGATTCCGATTATACCCACTTGACTACCCTTATATTTGTTATACATTCACAACTGTCCATTTTATACTGTTATGCTTTAGGGGAAGCGCTAAAAGTATAACGCCATGCAAGCCACTATCAGATTGACCAACCTGCTCGATACCATTGCTGACTTACTCCCTTTGACTTATGATGAGCTGACACAGATGACATCCAAGCAAATCAGGGATAAGGTAGCCAAACCATTGGGAATTCCTGGGTGCTACCGGATGAAAAAAGCTCAACTAATCCAACAATCCTTCCAGGAACTGGAGAATGCTAGAGCATACCTCCAAACATCGGAGGTGGAACGGGAGCAGGCTAAGCAAGCTCTCAAACAACTCAAAAAGAATGAAGACTACC
>JAAHFP010000213.1 GCA_010672925.1 Symploca sp. SIO1C2
CTTCAATTGTCCAAAAATGGGACTGGCTTAAGGAGAGAAATTTCTATGTGGTTGTGGGTGTATGGTCGGGTGATCTCCTGAAGCTGTAGCCCTTGAAAAATAGGGGATTAGAAGTAGTATAAAAGTAGTTGTCCTGCGAGTGTGTCAACTTTTGGGATGGTTGCGATCGGAGTGTGCTCGGAGCGTTCTCGGAGCGTGATTACAGCCTCCGTGATTATGAGGGGAGTGGGAAGTCCCGAAGTTGGGGAATTGTTACAAAAGATGCGATAAAAGGACAAAGACAAAAAAGTAAAGAAAGTTTGAATCACCTCCGGACAAAGACAAAAAAGTAAACAAAGACAGAAAATGTTGACTATCCATATCTCAATCTTTGTCCCGAAATATCAATAGTCAAGTGACTTAAGCTACCCATAAGAAGACAACAGAACAAAAGTCGAAGGGAAAGAGGGAGAGTAAGAGATAATGAGTTGGGCAAGTGAAGAATTAGAGGAAAGCTGATTTAGGGGACAAGCGGCGCAATCAGCGTTTGGTTAAAATTGTGGAGGACTTGGCGGCAGCTCCTAATGCCAGCATCCCTCAAGCAGTCAGAGATAATGCGGCTCTGCAAGGGTTGTATGATTTCTCTCAGAATCCGCGTGTAGCAACGGTATTTTTGCAACCACCAAAAAGTCGTCGGAAATCAGAGAATTTACAGCCGCTCAAGGTGCAAGCGATTTTAGCGATTGAGGAAAACCCGCCCATCGGGGAAAAAGCAGTGTGTTGGTTGTTATTGACCACTTTGAGTGTCAACAGTTTGTCGGAAGCGTCAAGATGTCTGTTGTGGTACTCCTATCGGTGGTTAATTGAACGCTTTCATTATGTGTTAAAGAGTGGCTGTCATCTTGAAGAGCTGCAACTGGAGACAGCGGATCGTATCCAACGGGCAATAGCGACTTATGGGATTGTTGCCTGGAGGTTATTATGGCTAACAAATGGCAGCACGAGTCAATCCAGACAAGGAAGCTGAAGGAATATTGTCTACTCATGAGTGGCAGGCGCTTGCCCTGCACCATCCATAAAACTCCCATTCCCCCGGATAGTTCACCAACCCTAGAATGAGTGTGTGCGTTGGATTGCTCAACTGGGAGGTTTTTTGGGACGTAAGAGTGATGGGGAGCCAGGAGTAAAGACTTTATGGCGGGGTATACAGCGGTTGAATGATCTGGCTGCGATGTGGCAAATGCTTGCCAAAAATTTTAGACCCGAATAATGGAATGGTCAAGGGGGCTAGACTAGCTATTGACTGACCAAACCTTAATTTGGCAATAAGCATTGTTTTTTTATATGGTCGAAAGTTTTTTCCGGCGATACTTCTATGAATTGTCGGTGGTTGTGGCGCGATAGTCATGTTGC
>JAAHFP010000214.1 GCA_010672925.1 Symploca sp. SIO1C2
CCCACGTCTCAACCCGTAGGGTGAGCGTGGGATGAATGGCGGACAGCCGATCCAAGATTTATCCTGATAGTCATCATATTGCTTTTATAATATAAAAAAGAGGTGATTTTTTCATGAGGACAGCCTATCAGTACAAGTTGCGTCCAACTCGTAAACAAACAGCCACAATCGATAAATGGTTATCAATGTTGTGCGCTCAATACAATTACTTACTGGCTGATAGATTTAACTGGTATGAGCAAAATCGCTCACCCGTTAATGCCTGTCCTTTGGTTTGTCACCTACCAGAACTCAGGGTTAATCCAGATTACTACTCTCAAAAGAAGACTTTGCCTCAGCTCAAGAAAGATAGACCTTGGTACAAGGATATTCATTCTCAAGTTTTACAGGATGTAGTCAAGAGAGTTAAAGTAACTTTTGACAGATTTTTGAAGGGAGATAGTAACAGGAGACGAAGTGGTAGACCTAGGTTTAAGACACTCAACAGTTACAGAACCTTTACCTATCCTCAAATCAAGCAAGACTGCTTGCAAGGTAATCGAATTGACTTACCCAAACTAGGTAAGATTAAACTTGTCTTGCATCGTCAAATACCTGAAGGATATAAAATCAAGACGGTTTCTATTAGTCAAAAAGCTGATGGGCTTTATGTAACACTTTCACTGGAAAACCAGACTGTTCCTGAAATTAAGACAGATATTAATCCTCACTCAATAACTGGGATTGATGTGGGTTTAAAGGACTTTTTGACCACTTCCAATGGTGAAACAGTTTCAATTCCTCAACACTACCGTAAAGCTCAAAAAAAATTGCGACTTATTCAGAAAAAGGTGTCGCGATGTCAAAAGGGTAGTAGTCGTAGATTAAAAGCTATTAAGCTATTAGCCAAACAGCACAAAAAGGTAGCTGATAAACGCAAAGATTTCCATTTCAAGACAGCTAATCATCTGCTGTCAAAGTATGACGTTATTGCTCATGAAGCTTTGAACGTTAAAGGACTTACTCGTACCAAATTGGCTAAGTCTGTGTTGGATGCTGGGTGGTCAAGCTTCCTGTCGATACTGACAAACAAAGCCGAAAATGCTGGTTTGTTGGTTGTCCCAGTAAGTGCTCATAATACCTCGCAAGACTGCTCCAGTTGTGGAGAGAAAGTACCTAAGAAGCTGCATATCCGTTGGCACAACTGTCCTAATTGTGGATGCAGTCTAGGGCGCGATCACAATGCAGCGATAAATGTCAAAAATAGAGCGGTGGGGCATCCCGTTCTTAAAGCTCAGTTAATGTCCGACGGGATACCGGGAGTCACTGAGAAGCCCACACTTACCCGATAGGGAAGTGTGGGAGTATGTCAC
>JAAHFP010000215.1 GCA_010672925.1 Symploca sp. SIO1C2
GTGACATACTCCCACACTTCCCTATCGGGTAAGTGTGGGCTTCTCAGCGACTCCCGGTAACCCGTCGGACATTAACTGAGCTTTAAGAACGGGATGCCCCACCGCTCTATTTTTGATGTTGATAGCTGCATTATGATCCCGATCTAGGCTGCACCCACAATTAGGGCAATTGTGCCAGCGAATATGCAGTTTTTTTGGTACTTTCTCTCCACAACTTGAGCACTCTTGTGTCGTATTGTGGGCACTTACTGGGACAACCAACAAACCAGCTTTCTCGGCTTTGTTTGTTAATATCGACAGAAAGCTTGACCACCCAGCAATGCTGCTATCGCACCATGCTGCGCAAACCAACACAGATAAGGCAAGCTTGGTACGAGCAAGACCTTTGATGTTTAAATCTTCATGAGCAATCACATCATATTTTGACAGCAATTGATTGGCTGTTTTGAAATGGAAGTCTTTACGTTTATCAGCTACTTTTTTGTGCTGCTTGGCTAACAGCTTAATGGCTTTGAGTCTACGATTACCACCTTTCTTCCGTCGCGACACCTTTTTTTGAATAAGTCGCAACTTTTTTTGTGCTTTACGGTAGTGTTTAGGAATAGAAACTTTCTCATTATTAGAAGTTGTTAAAAAATCTTTCAAGCCTACATCAATCCCAGTTATTGATTGAGGATTGATATCCGTCTTAATTGCCGGTATCGTATTGTCTTCCAGTGACAGTATGGCGTAAAAACCGTCAGCTTTTTTACTGATAGAAACAGTCTTGATTTTGAAACCTTCAGGTATGGGACGGTGTACTATGAGCTTTATCTTGCCCAGCTTGGGAAGGTTGATTTTATTACCCTTTAGGCAGTCTTGCTTAGCTTGAGGATAAGTAAAGGTTCTGTAACGGCTAAGTGGCTTGAACCTAGGTCTACCACTTCTTTTTCCGTTACTATCTCCCTTCAAAAATCTCTTAAAGGTTAACTTAACTCTCTTGACTACATCCTGTAAAACTTGAGAATGAATATTTTTGTACCAAGGTCTATCTTTCTTTAACTGAGGTAAGGTTTTCTTTTGAGAGTAGTAATCGGGATTAACCCTGAGTTCCGGTAGGTGACACACCAAAGGACAAGCGTTGACTGGTGAGCGATTTTGCTCATACCAGTTAAATCTATCCGCCAGTAAATAATTGTATTGAGCGCACAACATTGATAACCATCTGTCAATTTCAGCCATTTGTTGCCTAGATGGACGCAATTTGTATTGATAGGCTATCCTCATGGTTTCATCACCTCCTTCTTAAGGATACAATTAATGGCAATTACTATCAAGATAAATCTCATCGG
>JAAHFP010000216.1 GCA_010672925.1 Symploca sp. SIO1C2
AATCCTGAAAAAGTTGCACTAAGAGAGCCTAGTCTTGACTCTCCACTATCGCTCCGAGCCAAGACTAAAACCAAAGAATTGGGGAGTATATATAAATAAAGTTTATCAACATAGATCCGGGAGAGCCTAGCTTGGATGGCAAAATTGTACTGATTGATTTTGGTGCAGTGAAACGGGTGAGAACTCCAACAACCGCTTCTACGGGACAAACTAGCCTTACTGTTGCTGTTGGTTCCCCTGGTTATATGCCTAGTGAGCAAGTAGCTGGAAAGCCTCACTTGAGTAGTGATATCTATGCTGTGGGGATGATGTGCCTGCAAGCCTTAACCGGATTATCTCCGGGAACACAAGAAATACCGACTGATGCTAGTGGGGAATTTTGTTGTGCTGCCTGCCGGAATATCGCTCCGGTTAGTCCTGATTTTGCGGCAATTCTCGATAGAATGGTGCGCTATGACTATCGTCAGCGTTACCAGAGTGCTACGGAAACTCTAGCAGCAGTCGAGCAACTGCATACTTCCGCAAGGCTCATCAGTCCCCATACTCCGACTGTGCCTATGCCATCTCCTCCTCCCCCTTCAAATCGAAATGAACAGTTGCTACCAGTCAATGGGTCTCCTGAGGAGGACAAATCATTGGCTCCCACTCGGTTAAGTGCCCCATCTGTTGCTCCACAGCATAACTCACAAGAAAGTCCCCTCAGTCAGCAAGAATATCGGAATCGCCAGATTTTACTCAATAAAGTGAAAAATTACTGGGTTAAAGGTGTCTTGGAAACCTCTTTGCGTGGCAGAGTATTAATTGAACTAGGGCTAGAAGAACGAATAGATGCCGTAGAAAGCCCTTGGGGTCTGACATGGGAAAGTTCCCAGACACCCCAACAGCCCCTACCTTCTGGTACTCGCCTCCTGGACAAATTTGAGGAAATGGGAATCGGAAGAACCCTACTGATCCTAGGAGAACCGGGTTCTGGAAAAACTACCACTCTGCTAGAGTTGACTCGGGACTTGATTAAGCAGACTCAGTCCAATCTTACCGGCTCTCCAGTAGTTAGGGTGATAATTTTTATTTATAAAAGTGCTGAAGACTCCTTGGTTTTAGTCTTGGCTCGGAGCTTTCTTCGGAGAGTCAAGGCTACTCTTTTCAAGGCAAATCGAATGTTTTTTGAAAAGCCTGTAGAATTCAGCTAAGAGCAGCAGCCGGCTCTCCAGTAGTTAGGGTGATAAGTTTTATTTATAAAAGCACTGAAGACTCCTTAGCTTTAGTCTTGGCTCGGAGCTTTCTTCGGAGAGTCAAGGCTACTCTTTTCAAGACAAACCGAATGTTTT
>JAAHFP010000217.1 GCA_010672925.1 Symploca sp. SIO1C2
GGTTCTTCAGGACATATTATGCTAAACTATTAGTTATTAACTCAATAATAGCAAATAAAAATGAAAAAGCAATATACAGAAATTCTCAATTTACCAGGGGTAATAGTTAAATCCAAAAAAGAAATTGAACAATCCCTAATCTTGGAAGTTGAATGTCAATCTAAAACCGCCATTTGTCCTCAATGTCAGCAATCTAGTCATCGCCTTCATCAAAACCATTGCCATTTAATTAAAGATTTGCCTTGGGGAGAAAAAGAAGTATTTTTAAAAATTAATCGACGGCAATTTAAATGCGGTCATTGTCAAAAAATATTTAGTGAAGATTTAAGTTTTGTTGGCAAAAGAAAGAAATATACTGACCGATATGCCAAATCGATTACAGAACAAGTCCTCAATAGTAATTTACTTAATGTTGCCAAGAAGAATAACTTAACCGAATCTGAGGTAGAAGCAATGATTAATCAAATTAGTCAGAAAGTTTTACCAATTAATCTTAAAGAAGTCACAAGAGTAGGGATAGATGAAATAAGTCTAGTTAAAGGTCAAGGAAAATTTATTGTGGTTTTAGTGGACTTAGACACTGGCCAATTAATAGCTTTAATCAAAGAAAGAAAATCAGAAACGATAGAAGCATTTTTAAAATCTTGGAGCCAGGAAATTTTAGAACAAATAAAAGAAGTCAGTATGGATTTATTGAAAATGTATAAAACCGTTTTTAATAAGCTTTGCCCCAATGCCGTGATAACAGCAGATAGATTTCATGTAAGCAAATTATTACATCAAGAGCTAAACCAGGGTAGAATTGACCAGAAAAAAACAGCTAATGATTTAGCAATCAAAGCGAGAGAAAAAATATTTTCAACGCTAAAAGGTGGGAAATATGTATTACTAAAAAGAGAAAAAGAACTTAAAGAAAAATCAAAAGATAAGTTAGCGCAGATTAAACAAGCTTCTCCTCTGCTTGGAGTAATGCATACACTTAAAGAAGAATTTACTGAGATTTTTGAAAATAGCCAAAATTTAGGAGAAGGAACTATTCAGTTAACAGAATGGCTGATTAAGGCTGAAATATTCTTTCCAAAAACAGTCAAAACTATAAAAAACTGGTTTACTGAAATAGTTGGTTATTTTGAGCAAAAAACCACCAATGGGCTAGTTGAAGGAATTAATAATAGATTAAAGGTTATTAAACGTTGTGCTTTCGGGTTTAGAAGTTTTGATAATTTTCAAAAAAGAGCTCTATTATTTTGGCATATACCTGATAGTTTAGCATAATATGTCCTGAAGAACC
>JAAHFP010000218.1 GCA_010672925.1 Symploca sp. SIO1C2
AAATCTTCATCCCCAGGCTGTAACCGCGAACCCTGGATGTGATGGGTACGGGGATATTTATAGATTTGTTCCATTACTTTGACCTCGATACCTGGCAATCAAATAGTTACGGGACTATTAGAGACCATTTAGCATGTTGTCTCAGATGCTTTCACTTAAGGTCTCTTGAAGTGCATTTGATTGAGGCGAGGAACTACATTTGCCTTTACCGTTTAGTATGCAAGGGTACTACTATTTAAAGTATAGCATAATTGCTAGAGTTGAAATTAGACTGCGATCGCTAATCCCAAATTTAACCCTATTTTAGTTATAGCAGTCGCCAAGGCGATTAGGACAAAGCAAAATGCAGCAAACCCTTACCAGTCAATCTTTTGCCTTCTGCCTTCTTCCCTCTGCCTTCTGCCTTCTGCCTTCTGCCTTCTGCTATAATTTCCCAAGTTCAACAACTCATCAACTAAAGCTTCCACACTACTCTCTGATAAATCTGCGATCGCAAGTTGGCATTCTATACGGTTATAGCACTTACCCATCGATCGCCTGTAAGCTGGGTCATAATGGTTTTCGAGCAAGTCTCCTACCAGCGCCTGTCCCTGTTTCAGATCAATCAGGTGATACCACTCGTCGATTTTTTTCCTGCCGTAACGAGACTTCAGATACTCTAGCTTATCTTTGAGCAATTCAGGGTGAGTAGCTAAATGAGGATATTCTCGTAGCAGCCATTCAACTCTCGCAGCTTGGGACAGTTGCACTTCCACACAACCAGCCTGTTTCATATTCTCCCACAGGGATGGCGGTAGATGAAGCTGACCAATTTTGTTACTTTCTGCTTCTACCCACAGTACCTTACTAGTATCAAAGCTTTGCAAGGTTTTCAGCAGCAGAGATTCAAAGTGCTTTTGTGAGGGTTGAGGTGTAATAATTGCCCCATCTTCCCCTCCCTTCACCATCTCCCACTCTTGACCAAGTAAAGAACCACGATGATTTGCTATACTCTCCAAATCCAGTACTTGCACATCTCGCTTGGCCAGTTGTCGCAAGATATGGGTTTTCCCACTGCCGGTTAGTCCCGATAAGATCTTATAGCTAAACTCTGCTGGCAACTGGTCAAGTTGTTGGCGCACATAACTACGGTAAGTTTTGTAGCCACCTTGAAGGACAGTAACTTGCCAACCAATCTGATTCAATACCATTGCCAGACTATTAGAGCGTTGTCCCCCTCGCCAGCAATAGACCAAAGGATGATAATCTTTAGCTTGGGCAGCAAAGTGATTACTCAGATGTCTAG
>JAAHFP010000219.1 GCA_010672925.1 Symploca sp. SIO1C2
AGCAAACAAGATTACTGCTGTTGGAGCTTTATTTGATTTCATGACTGAAAGACTCTTGTATTAGGTATTGGGCGTTAGAGGTTAGGGGGAAAGAAAAACCATTACCCTCGCGCCCAAGTTCTAAGTAAAGAGAGCTGATGGAAGTCATCAGGCTTTAAGCACTCAACAGCCAGCTGGTAAGCTTTTGCCCCAACCTCGGCTTTAATCTTGGAGAGCAATCGAGCTGCTTCCTTGTTATCGTTTGACTCCATGTGCCAGAGACAAACAGTAATGCGACGGGCTATCCGTTGAATCTCATGGGCTGTTAATTCTACCCTGGCGTCTTCTTCTGTCTCAGCTGGGGGTTGCTGTTGGGATTCTTCTGTATCGAGAGCGGAAAACTCTTCATTATTGAGGAGTTCAACTACTGCTGTTGTTTCAGTGACTTCCTTAGGAGCGGTCGGGGTAGGTTGTTCAGTCGCCACAACATCTGCTGTGACTACATTCTTCTCCCGAACTACCTCGGACACTGATCCACTTGTTTCTAAACTTTCCCCAATATTCTCATTCGGATTTTTTACCGTATTATCAGCGGGTGTTTCAGGTAGAGACTGATTTTTAGTGAAAGTTGGGTCAATGGGAGGATCGGGAGGATCGGTGTAGCTGGAATCCTTGATTTCATTAGCTTTATGACTCTGACCTACCCCTAGATCCACCTCGTCAGAGGGTGGCTCTGTGGATCGTTCTGGTAATTCCCACCCACGCTTCCAGGTTCCGCCACGCCAGCGCTTTGCTTTCTGCCATCCGAAGCGCCTTAAAATCGCCGCTGCCCTCATCTGGCTCTTTTTATCCTGTTTGCTGGCTTCCATATCCAGCGCCTTCTCCAGGACTTCGGCAATGGTTACAAACCGCCGCCCTTCAAGGTACTCGGAAATAAAATCTTCCCAGGTGTCACTGAGCCTGAATGGTTCGTTCGCTTGAATAGCCCATTCTATTTCTTGCTCAGTTAACCACCACGGCTCACCGGCTCGGTAAGCTGCAACCGCCGCTGCCCAGATAGCATTCCGCATTGATTCGACTTTCTGGATATCTATCATACCCTTGACAGGGATAACCCAGTACCTGCGATCGCCTGATGGGTCATTCAGAAATTCTGGCTCGTTGGTTGAACCGACGATTACACTGTGGCGCTCAAAGGACTTGACTGTTCGAGCGTAGGGAATCCGGAATGAGTCAACCCTTGTACTCATGAACTGCTTGAGCTTGGAGATTCCTTTCCTGTGTAGAGTGGTTTCAAACA
>JAAHFP010000022.1 GCA_010672925.1 Symploca sp. SIO1C2
AAATGCTGGCTTGAAAGTAATAGCTGTAAATCCAAATGGCACAAGCCAAGAATGTTCTAGCTGTGGTCACAAAGTCAAAAAGCTCCTATCCCAAAGAATGCATAATTGTCCGGTCTGTCATACCAGTTTATGCAGGGACTTGAATGCAGCTATAAACATCAAGAACCGTGGGGC
Source organism: Symploca sp. SIO1C2 (assembly GCA_010672925.1). Lineage (GTDB taxonomy): Bacteria > Cyanobacteriota > Cyanobacteriia > Cyanobacteriales > Coleofasciculaceae > Caldora. Next base: position 175 of record JAAHFP010000022.1, read on the forward strand.
GCACGGTCTTAAAGCTCAGATAATGTCTTCAATGAAGAGTCTCTGAGAAGCCTACACTTACTCGTTCCAGAAGTGTAGGTACGTCACTGAGTACAAGGCAAAAAAGGTCTACAGCCGAACATTGAACAAGTACAAGGGCTTAGCTAAACATATTCAGTCATTTTTTGGAAATAAATCTGCAAACCTTGTTAAAGAAAGGGATGCGGAAAATTTTGCAGATTGGCTTGGGGAAGCTTTAACCCCTACAACTGTCAAGGAGAGAGTGGGACTGCTTAAAGCTTGCTATGACTGGGGACTAAAACAAAAACTTGTTACAGAGAACCCTTGGGAAGATATCACAGTTAGGGTTCCCCCTAAACAACGCCCAAATCCATTTTCTAGAAAGGAAGTAGCTGCTATCCTCAACGGGTTTAGAAATCACCCTAAATATAACTACTATGCCGACTACGTAGAGTTTTTGCTGGGGACAGGTTGTCGAATCAGCGAGGCTATTGGCTTAAGATGGAAGCAGTGCAAGCCTGATTGCACTGGATGTTGGAGCTCAGAAACTTTGACCAGAGGAATACGCAAAGAGACAAAAACAGGACGCGATCGCTACCTTCCTCTTACTCCTCACCTGACACAAGTTTTGCTAAACAGGAAAGATGATTCGGCTCAAGCTGAGGACTTGGTATTTACCACGCCACAAGGTAACCCCATCGATGATCACAATTTTCGCAACAGGGCTTGGAAAAAAATACTAAATCAGCTAAATATTGAGTACCGAAAGCCTTATGCTTGCCGTGCTACTTTCGTTAGCCATGCTTTAGATGCAGGAATGAATCCTGTTGATGTAGCAGAATTGACGGGGCACAATGTGAGAGCGCTCTACGAGCACTATGCTGGAAGTATCCAATCACGTCCAAAACTGCCAGAGTTGTATAAAACTTAGAACTACATCTTTGGCGTCAACGCTTTCTCCTTGGTAAAGGCTGATTGTCTAATCGATTTGCCAAATAGAATGCGATCGCTCTTTGATGTTCTTCGCTGTTTACTTCTCCACTACATTGCACCAAATTTAGGAGTAGCAAACGATTATAAAAATAGCGACCACCAAAAGATACAAAGTGAATTCCTTTTACCCACTGTTGGCGTTGCTTGTTAATTGTATTTCTGTGACACTTCAAAAGTTCAGCTGCTTCCTTGGTGTCAACAAAGTCAAACTCAACTAATGTCCCTTTGGTCACCTTTACCATCCCAATCGCTACAGGCTTGCTTTTACCAATCCCAGCTATTATGGTGAAATTGGCACAGTAGAGGCACTCCAAAGAATTTTCTCTCAACCCAGAAATGACAATATTGACAAAGTGAACAAGGCTCAACAGCTTTTTCTTGTTTAGGAAGTGCTTTCAGTTTTTCCAACAGTAACTGTCGGGCTTGGCTTTTGTTTGTTATTTATAGTTGTTCACGGCACAAAATAACACATTATTGAACTATGATAGCATATTTTGTTAAAAGTGATAAGATTTATGCATCATCAGCAAGATATGTGACCTATGGGGAAACAACGCTCCCAACGTCGAGTATCAGAAGGATACAGAAGACGCTTACAAACCTGGACTCAAGAAGCCATAAATGAATCTAACCTGAGCTACAGGGATTTTATTGAAAAAGTTATTAGAGAGACAGGAGTTAAAATCTCTTACGGTGGCCTTCAATGTTGGATTAAGGGGCAGGTCAAAAACGAAATTTCGGAAAAGTCTATCTTGGCAATCTCCAAATACAGGGGGGACGCAAATATTGAAGTCACCCGTCAATGGCTATGGGGAGATGATTTTCCAAAACCTGACAAAGAATTAGGGAAAATCTTAGCTTGGCTCAAACAGGCTAAACCTGAAGATGTGGCACAGGTAGTCCAAGCAGGGGCAAATGTACTAGCTGAAGCTGTCAAGGAAGAATCGGTTGTTCTACCCGCGATCGCAATTACAGCACAAGAAGCTGGAATCTCCTTTGAGGAGATCGTTCAAAGCTCTGTACTAGACAGACCAGGCAGACAACTAGCTGAGCTATACCTGGAAGGGACAGTTGAAGATGTCCACATTGGGGTTAAGGCAGAGTTGGAAGCTGCACTGAAACAGCTTATCAAGGAAGTTAAGGGGAGTAAAGATAGTAAAAATGTTGGGGAACAGAATGAGAAAAGTGCTTAGGGGGTGAACTCCGAGCAACGAAAAGGACCAAAATCTTGTCAAAGCTATATACTATCTGGGTTTTAGGGCAATTGAGCAACCATCATCGACACCACTCGCCAAATCGCTGAAACCATTGATTTCTCGTTGAGTGGTGTCGATGCCTTACAGGGAGAGAGTTTGAGGGGTGTGTTTTTCTCAATTTTTGGGTGGATGTGGTAAGATTTTTGGAGTGGTGTCGATTTTGCGTCTGAAACCCTTACTGGGTAAGGCTCCCTCAACGACCTCTTCCCACTCGCTGGGAAAACTACTTGAATGGAAACCATGTTGTTCCTGAGGCATTTCGGTCTCAGAGGTTTTCGATGCTTCCCACTCGCTGGGAAAACTACTTGAATGGAAACTCATCGACTCCATCGGGATCCAATTCAGCGGTTTGATGACTTCCCACTCGCAGGGAAAACTAATTGAATAGAGAGCGTTTTCTCTCGTCTCGCCTCTGGCATCTTTGCTAGGGGCTATTTTGATGGGAGATTACAAGCAGTATTTGTGATAACAATACCAACCCAGTGGCAAGAGCCAGAAACGCTGGAACTACTGAAAAATGGTTGTTGTGGAAAACTATAGTCTTTGAGTAAATATACTTATGCTGGCTAAAGCATAGATTATTGATATGGACGCTTGCACTTAGAAGATCTGGATTTGCGGATTAATTGATCGTGCTTGCCTGAAGATCTGATTACGGGAGTCTTCTTCTGCTAATCAACCAATCCAATCTGCCGATTGTAGTTATCTATGCTTTAGCCGGACTAAGCATTTTTACTTATGTTCAATGTCGGTAATATACGGGTTTTTGTCGCACAAAAAATCCCCCACAGGTTATGCAAGGGGAAATGGCTTTGATTTGGTTCAGGGAAAGTGTCAAATACGGCTTACCAAACCAGCTCTTCAAGGATGCTGTCTGGATATGTTCCTACTACACCAAATCGCGGGTCATTCACTTTCTGAGGAGAAATGCCTTTCTGTCGGCACAGGGCGCTTGCTTTGCGTCCTTGTGACTTCATCCATTGGATGCTTTCCTTAACACCTTTGAGGTTACAGTAGCCAGCGATTGAATACCAGTAACCATGCCCGTTCTTGAAACGCTCTAGCTCTGTAGCATTAGCCTGAGTCTCCATGTCCACAGCTTCCAATAGATGCTGTTGCTCTGTCAATTGCTGCTTGAGTGCGAAATTTTCTTCCTCAAGGTTGGCTAAGCGTTGTTCGTGTTGTTTTGCGATCGCTAGCGACTGCTCAAACAGTTCGATAGTGGAAAGTGGCTTTTGGATGGCGGTACTGGTGACTTGGTAGCCAGCAAGCTTATGTAGAAACATCCGAACCCCAGCCTTGAGAAGTTGCTTTGCTATTTTTGGGTTGTCGTCAACAATCCAGTCAGTAATCAAATCTTCTGTTACGAGTCGAACGGTTCGTGTCCCTTTACTGGTGGGGATTTTTGCGCTATTTTCCTCTTCTTTCTGAACGGTTTTAAGTCTGTCGTGAATGCTCGATTTTGCCTTTCCACTCATCCGTGCATATCCACTGACTGAGCAAAAAGACTCTCCTGTTTCGGTATTGATTAAGATTTCAATTCCGTCTTCTGACTTGAAAGTTGTAAGATCCATGTGTAGACCTGCTATATAGGTTTGCCACGCCACAGAGCTAGTGACTCGTGTGGCATTCTCTCTATTATTTTATGTCACATGATAATTAGTTTAGTGAATTTTAATTCAAAATTCAGCAAGGCCGGTATGAGCTGAGGAGGTTTGCTTGTACCGATTGGGGTGATTGCAATCTTTGGTTCTAATGAGAAATCGATATTTTTTTTAAGTACAAAGTACTCAGTCCCCTCCATTAAAAATAGCTGAAATCCTTACGGAGCAAGGGAACGACCGATTCAACGTATGCTTTAGCTCGACTGAGTATTTTTACTTATCATATTCAAGACATATTACCTGTTTTCAATCTTCCTCCAAAACCTGTTCAGCAGTCAGTTTCAGCTCAGGAAAAGTTGGAGAAATAATCTGCTGATTGCCAGTGAACTCAGTTGCTTGATAACTACCATTGACCAACACCAGTAACATTACAACCCTTGCTTGTGGATCTACAATCCAGTATTCCCAAATGCCTCGCTGCTCATACTGTTGTCGCTTCTCAATGTAATCGCGTTTGTAGTTATTATCCCTTTGGCTTTTGTAGGGGCTGACTACTTCAACCACTAACTGTGGGGGAGGCATGTCGAGAGTGATAGTTAGCCGCTTGTCTGGTCTTGAAAGATGCTCCTCTCTCCGTACTACTAAGTCAGGGAAGCGATTTTGTGTTTTGCCAATTACTTGCAGCTCACAGGTATGGCATCTAACTAAACGCGGGTTAACAAACTGGGCTAACTTATACATTAGCCAGACGGCTATCCAATCGTTGTTATCAGTTTCCGATGGCACTGGTATTAGTTCCCCATCGCATAGTTCATAACGGTTATCAGTACCATCGTCATATTCAAGGTATTGCTCAAAGGTTAGCTTGACTGGTGTTTGGGTCATCGAACTACTCCAAGCCTACATTGATCTATTTTGAACCCAAAGTGGGAAGAGTACAGAGGTGTGGAAGACACATCAATGAAATTTGGCTTTTTCCCAGGGCGACCTAAATCTAACTGCTGGTTATATTTACTCGAAATAGTTAGTTGAGTGAATTTTGACTAAAAAATTCAGTAAGGCATGTATTAGCTGAGGAGGTTTGTCTGTAACGCTTGGATTGATTGCATTCCCTGGTTCTAGTGCAAAAAGCTGACCTTTGTTGGGAGTTAGCTTTTTGAGGTCAGGTAGTGTCCTCAGGGATTGGGGAAGCAGGTTGGTGCTATGGCTGAACTTCACGAGGAGTTGTTTCCATTCAATTAGTTTCCGCAGCGAGTGGGGACTCTTTACTACTGATGCCATCGTTGTGATAAAAATACCAACCCAGCTGGAAGATACAGAAACCCTGAAACTACCGGAAAATCGTGATTGTGGAAAACTACAGATTTTGAGTAAAAATACTTGTGCTGGCTAAAGCATAGATAATTGATGTGGCACACTCATTGGTTAAAATTGGGTGTTTCGGATCGCCACAGTCGGGATCTTCGGATCGCGTTTACCGAGATATTTCGTTTATCGGATTACTCTGACTTTGGCTAACCAATCCAGCGGGCGCTGTTATTGGTCTATGCTTTAGCCGGACTGAGTATTTTTACTTATCATATTCAAGATACATTTCCTGTTTTTAACCTGCCTCCAAAACCTGTTCAGCAGTCAGTTTCAACTTAGGAAAAGTCCGAGAAATAATTCGCTGATTGCCGGAAAACTCAGTTGCTTGATAACTACCATTCACTAACAGCAGTACAATCACAACTTTTGCTTGTGGGTCAATAATCCAGTATTCAGGAATGCCCCGTTGCTCATACTGCTGTCGCTTCTCAATGTAATCACGTTTGTAGTTGTCATCATTTTGGTTACGGTAGGGGCTAACCACCTCAACAACTAACCGTGGGGGAGGCATACCGAGGGTGATAGTTTGCCGCTTCCTGGTTAGTTCAAGGTGTTCCTCTCTCAATACCACCAAGTCAGGGAAGCGGTTTTGAGTCTTACCTAAAACTTGTAACTCACAGGTACACTGACGTATCAGCAAAAAGTTAATGATTTTTGCTAATTCGTACATCAAACGTAGGGTTCTACAGGTATTTTCTCCACTTTCTGGTGGCACTTTGGCTAACTCTCCATTGCATAGTTCATAGCGGTTATCTGTGCCATCGTAATATTCGAGGTATTGCTCAAAGGTCAGTTTTACTGGTGTTTGGGTCATCGAACTGCTCCAAGCCTACATTTATCTATTTTGAACCCAAAGTGGGAAGAGTGCAGAGGTATGGAAGGCACATCCAACATTAGCGAGGGAAAGCCGCCAAACTCTTGTTAAAGCTATATACCATCTGAGTTTGAGGGCAATTTTTCAACCATCATCGACACCACCCGGCAAATCGCTGAAACCATTGACTTCTCGTTGAGTGGTGTCGATGCCTTACAGGGAGAGGGTTTGAGGGGTGTGTTTTGAGCAATTTTAGAGAGGATATGGTAAGATTTTTGGAGTGGTGTCGATTTGGCGGCTGAAACCCTTACTGGGTAAGGCTCCCTCAACGACCTCTTCCCACTTGCTGGGAAAACTACTTGAATGGAAACATCTTTGTACCATTGTCGTTGGCTTTGAACATCTGCCTTCCCACTTGCTGGGAAAACTACTTGAATGGAAACCCTGGAGTTCCTTGGTAGGTAAACTCAACCGTGACTTCCCACTTGCTGGGAAAACTACTTGAATAGAAACTCTGGCTCATATTTTTGGGTTGGTGTGGATTCTTGCCTTCCCACTCGCTGGGAAAACTGTTTGACTGGCTAGGTGTAGGGACTAGCTGATCGACGGGTAACAAATCTACCTTTTGCTCTTTTCCTTTGGCCGTATGATTGTGTGCAACTTTGAATTTTCGATGGACTTGGAATCATGATATAGCAATGGTCTTAGCCACCTTAGAGCGGGTTATTTCGATGTACTGTTTAGCTGCTTGATTTCGGAGGCAATCTGGGTATATTAACATTACTGCTTGTGTTTTGACGCTCCCTAGTGAAACTTCATGGCGAAGTGCTTTTTGAATGATAAGATCGTTCATGTAAATCCTTCCTGATTAAGGGTTTGCCGCACCCCAAAGGTAACGACTCGTGGCGACTTTTCCTTTTATCACATACTAATCAAAAGCAATATAGGTTGAGCGAAGGCAAAACGCTTGTCACTCAAGCTGCTATTGGAGGGACAAAAATTTTAAAGAGTTTGCGATCGCTTCTGCAATCTCTTTCGGTGCTGGTAGCTGAGGTCTTATGGGATTAGATTTTTCTGCTACATCCAAAAGTGAGGTTCTTACAGCTTTAGCCACTTCCGAATCCCGTAGCAGCATCCCTAATCTTAACGCAGTACGAGGTGTCCAAATAGTTAATGAAGGTGATTTTGATCTTAGGTCAACAATTGACCCAACATCCTTCAACTGCTGACCCGTCAAAACATCTAGCCCATCTGACTCCAGCTCTTCCTTGTTGTTTTTAACAGTTGACTTTACAGTATCTTTTGGCACTTCATAAAATTCTGCCATTTGTTCGGTGGTCGCAATCCTGGTTTCTACCCACAAAGCAAAATACAGCGTTTTGACCTTGTTCAAAATTTCTTGCGAGAAACATTTATCAGTTGTCCATTGCGGGCTGACTTCCAACCAGGCAATCTTGACGCCACCAATGTTACTAAGTTCATAAAAATGGTGGTGACTTACCCACCTTTGCCTTGGGTTAATGGAATGCCCTATATACTGAACCACACCCTGAGTATCAATCACAAAGTATATGGAGGGCGTGGTGGGGAGCTGCGATCGCTTACTGAGTGGCACTGAGGGGAGAGTTAGGGGGTTGATGGTTGTTGGGTTAATCATTGCCAACCGCCTCCTCTTCACTCTGTTCGCCTTCAAATTTAAGTTTCACCCCAAAGTCAATCCCCAGTACTTCTTCTATCTTGCGAAGGTTTTCTAGCGAGAGTGCCCCTTTTAGAGTCTCTTTTTCTATGTCGTACCAATAGGTGCGGGACATTTTTACTTCTTGACATATTTGTTCCAGAGACTTGTCTGAGTCTAGACGAGCTTGTTTAATACGTTGACCCAAGTTGTTGACCTCAATCTCTTTTATCAGTCTGATCCGCATCTTTGTTGTTAACACACAGCCACCTCCATACATAGAGTAAACCTTTAGTTACTAGTTTGAGTACTAACCTGAGTGTACACTAAAAACTAATAGTTGACAAGCCAGAAACTAGTAGTGTACATTTAAAACATGAACAGCAGAGAGAGCGGCGCAAACCCGCAAGACCAACTACCTACTCGAAGCCTCCATACTCAGACTAAAACCGAGACATAAGTATAAAGCGTGAGTTATTAACAAAGCAAAACCCTCGCCAAACAGCCTGGAAAACTACTGACGAGGGATTACAGGTTAAACCCAATTAGTTAAACCTAATTAAATTATGACATCAACACTAACCCAAAGCACACAAACAACCGAAGCCCTATCCTATGCAGATCGCGTAACCATTGCCTCTGTACTAACCTGGGACTCAATCGGCAAAACCTTCAGCCCTGATGAGATTGAAGCCATCCGAATTGATGGTGAAATAGTATGGGTAAAACTCACCCAAGGCTCATGGCCAATCAGCCGGTATATGTTCAGAAGTATACTGGATGCCCAACGCGCTTCAATCAACAAACAGATGGAGCAGATTGTTGAGATTGAAGCTCAAGAGGTGATGGAAAGCGAACGAGAGATGGATGAAATCATCCATGCCACTAATACTCAAGAACTACACCTAGGAATTGATAGCTCGCTCACAGAAGCAATCGGAAGCAACCCTAACGCCATTTTTGGAGAATTCATTGAACCCTCAGGCAAGGAAATCGCCACATTCCCAGTAGCTGAGAATGGCTACCACGATCCTTGCTGGACAATGGATGATACAGAACTTTGACGAGCATCTTTGCCACAAACTTGAACTAATCCAGTCATTTGACCGGGTGCATTAATACCAGAAATCTACACAAAATATTATCATGGCCAAAGAATTGTCTCGCTTGGATGACGATGAAAAGCTGATTGTTCAAGCCATCATCAAAGAAGTTCATGGAAACGATGTAGCTCTTAGCGAAGTAATCACCTTTGAACCCCATCATATAGATTTAGACGGGGAAATTATCTCCACAGTCCTTATCAAGACAAATAACAAGCTATACACTCTCAAGCGAGAGTATTTTCAACAGCTATTTCAAAAGTACACCAAAATTGCGCTCTCAGCAGTTAAAAACGCTGTTCAGCAAGAAGCAGAAGCCGTCAGACATAAAGCAGAGATTGAAGCCAATGCCCCTTCCTCTCCACGGGAAGTGCGGGTAGATTCTTCCAGTAATACAGAAAAGCGTGAAATACCTACTACACCACAACTAGACAAAAATGAACCTCTTTGTTGTGAGTTGACGCATCTCTCTCCATGCAAGGTGAGCAAAAAAGTAGGGAAGACTAAAAAACTTATGGCCAAAATCCAGCAAGGGATTGAGCAGGTTAGAGAGGTTCTTCAGCACAACAAGTTCAAGATACACCAATGGGGCAAGCCTGCCAATCAGATTTGGGAGAAACTCACCAATGCCCTGGATGCAATGCTGGTGAAGCCCCGTGTTTGGATAGCTTTTAGGAGGTGTCTACAGTGATTCATTTAACGATTGAAGTAATACTTTGGTTCGTAGTTTTGTACATAATTTCCAGTCTTAGTTAGGAGTAAAGAATATGGCCAAGGCAAACAAAGAAGGATTCATCATAGGCGGCGACGGTCATGCTGGATTAACGGCAAGGAAAGCAGCAAAAATACTGGGCTTGAATTACCACACTGTAGCTTTATTGATCAAAATTGGAAAAGTTTTTACCGACAGAGAAGAGAATGACATCCTCTTTGCAGGATTTCAGGGAGATAACCTCTGCAAGCTTGCTACTTTCTACGCCCATTCAGAGCAATGTTCTGTGGAAACCAGAAACAAATGCATAGACATGCTTAACAAAGCTTCTAAAAAGGGAATGCAGGCAATTATTGATGAACTGGCGGGTGTTAACGACCTATCAGATTTATCGAAGTCTATACTTGAACCAGTGCCAACTGTAGCACTTGATCAGCAAATTCAAGAATTGTCCGAAAGGATAGCTGCATTGGAGGAACAAATCCAACAAGATACAGTTTATCAGCACAAATATAACCTAAATGTGACAGAAAATAAACACGCCAAAATGTCACAAAAGAATAATTTTAAGCGGCATCTAAAGCAATGGATCGAGCAAGAACTACACTTTTACAGTATGAACTTGCAAGACTTTGCTCAAGTTTTAAGCGTAAACGCTGGAGTGAAAGTTTCTACCGAAATGCTACGTGCCTGGAAAGAGGGAGATCTCAAACAACTTCCGAGTCAAAGGGGGTTGAAAGCGATCGCTGCGTGGCGTGATGAGCCTGTCAATCAAACAGTTAGCTGGTTAGTGCATGGGAAGTAGGAGTAAATTTTAAATATGACAAAGGATATGAAGTTAATTATATCCTTTGGTATTCCCAATTTTGAGGAGAGTACCAATGCGTAAATCAGAACTCATCCAACAACTCGAAAACCATCCAAACTTTGACGTTGACCGCCTCTACGAAATAGCCCAAGGTCGCCAGTTAACAAAAGCAGTCCTATGGGAATACCTCTGTGAACTAACAGCATGGAAGCCATTAGAGGTGGTTCAATCCACAAGCCCCAATTGGTACTTAGTAGCTAGTAGCAGCGAGACAGGGCTTTGGTATAAGGTTAATATCACAAGTCAAGTTTGTGATTGTATCTACAGCGAGTACCGCACAACTCCCTGTTGTCATCTATCAGCTGCGATGGCACATCAAGAGAATCAGTGGATAGAACGTGCAGCTAAATATGGGCTTACTGTCTCAGTTGTGGATGGTAAGTACCAGGTGCAAGACAAAATGACTGGTTCCTGTGTAGGGGAAATATGGTTTGACGAGGATGAGCAACTCTGGTTCCTAACTGAACCAAGAAAGCCAGGAATTTTGAGGTACGAGGGGGTGGATGAGGTTATCGAGTATTTGTCAGCAGTAGTAAGTTTTGGAAGTCAATTAGCTTGAGGAGAAAAAGGATGATTAATTCAGCAGATAAAGCCAAAGAATTACTTGTTCATTATTTTCAGATTTCAAACAATCACGGTCTCAATGCAGATAATCATAGCGAAATCGAAAATATTGTTAATTGCATTATTGAAGCAGCGGTTTACGAAATAGAGCAACGGGTGGTTGCGACAAAGCCTAGTCAAGCCAATAGCGTAACAAAATGGCGATTTTGCGAGAGAGGGGAAGAAGAAGTCGTTGAACTACCAACTAAGCTCTCTGTTCAAGAAGTCCGCCAAGTATTTTATGAATGGTTGTCCGACAGAACTACCGCTTATTTTGATTTGATTCACGACTAAGGATTTTTGCGCAACCTGCATGAGTGGTTGGGTTTGTTGGCTACCACAAGTAAATCTAAAACAGACACAGCAATGACGACAAAAAAGACTGAACAGACCAAAAAATTGCGCCCTATCATTTTTGATGATGAGCCATTTAATGTTTTAGTATCTCTTGCCGGTTCTGGTGGAATACGAGGGGTTGATGACGAAAAACTAGGGGATAACTTTTCCTGTTTTGTCCTCAAAACCAACCTCTGGTATGGATTACCAAAGTGGGACAAAGGCGATCCAGAACAAGGAAAAGTTCCTCAATCAGACTTTTGGACTCAACTACTCTTTGTTCCCACTGAGGGCATCAAAGCAGATAATAAATTGTACAGTAAAGTCAGCGATCGCACTGTTTGTCAAATGTTCAAGCGAGGGCGACATTTAAATACTTTTTCCGCTGCTTGTAAAACCACTCGCAATGAAGTCAAACTAGACGACTTACTGGATGAACTGAATATTCCAGAGCTTCAAGCGTGGCAGCTTGTTGTCTGGACGCCGGAATTCGTGGGCAAGTCAAATAAACATGGTAACTACTCTGCTCTTAAATGGGAGTGGAGTATGCCAGAAGGGGAGCGTCAACTAGAAACTCAAAGTCGAATTATCAAAATGTATCAGGAGTTTGGCACAAACCCGATTGAACTTGAGTATGAAATAGATCCAGGATTACTCAACTTGGATACTCTTGAACCTGAAGAAAAACGCAAGTTCAAAAAACTAATTGCTAGCCAGAACCAACCAATCTTACTCGGTGAAGCAGCACAAGCGTTTGCGGCCTTGCCTCAACAAATAGAACAAGCTGCGATCAAAGCAGAAGCAGATTCTTCTGCTGGCAGCAAATAAGACCAATAGTCAGTCCCTGGGTTAACAAACAGGGACTATTTAAAACTAATGAAAAAAGTTATTTGTGGACACTGGAATTTCATTGTCAAAGATGCATGGATTCTCTGTCAAGATTGTCACATGGGGATCAACATTAACTCGCCCCAAGGTCAACGCTTGCTAAAGACAAAAGAGTCCAAGTCACCACTAGACTTTCAGCAACAACAAGCATACAACTCACTGGTTTAATCGTACAAAGAGTTGGTAAAAAACGCCGGTACGGATGATCCAGAAGTGTTAGCAAGTTTTGCGAATAATTCAATTGAGTGAGGAGTTAAAGAATGGCTTCAATCATTCCTGAAAATGTATTGGAAGTACTAACAAATTCAACAATACAATGTAACCGCTTAATTCTGCCACCTGACCAGCTAGATAGAAAGATTTACAAACAGGTGGATGACGTATTAATCCGAATGGGAGGAAAGTGGAACAGAAAGGAAAAAGTCCATATTTTTCCTAAATCTGTTGATATTCAAGCAGCATTGGAAGAAATTCTGAGTAACGGGAAAAAGCCTGAGAAAAATCCACATTCGTTTTTTGAAACACCACAACTGATCGTGGAGCAAATGCTGAGATTTGTTGGCAATCAACCAAGGAGCTTTCTGGAACCTTCCGCTGGCAATGGGGCAATTGCTAGCGAAATACGAAAAAAGTATCCAAACTCTTATCTCCACCTTGTAGAAATAGACAAGGATAGGGCTAAAGAACTTATGCTTCAAGGATATTCAGTCGAAGCAGGCGATTTTTTGAATCTTGCCCTTGAACCGGTAGACTGTATCTTGATGAACCCACCTTTCAGTCATCCACGAGGGGCTTACATTGACCACATACAAAAGGCGTGGTCTCTTTTAAATGAAGAAGGGAGCTTGATAGCGATCGCTCCTTTATCATTTACATTCGCCAAAGACAAGAGATCCACAGAATTTAGAAATTTTGTTTCTGACAATGGATCATGGGAGAAACTACCAGATGATTCTTTCAAAGAATCAGGTACATCGGTATCTACAGTACTCATTGCGCTGAAGAAAAGAAAGTCTGTATCAGTGCAACCGCAATCCCACATTCTAAAACTTACTTCCACTCAAAGTGACCTCAATACCAACCTCTCATTGGTGAAAAGAGTTGTCCCAGATAAGCCCCATCACCCCATCTGCAAGAATATCTTGTTAGTGGCAGACTCAAAAACTCAACAAGTACAATTGACAGCGTTTGATTTGAGTTTGGGTATTCAGACTAGCTTTAATGCTGTGGTAGAAACAGATGGAAAAATTGCGATTCCTGCCAAACTACTCAACGACATTGTTTCCCGTCTGCCAGAAGGAGAAATTACCCTCACCAGTGAGAGCACGATAGTAGACACTGAAGCTGAAGAAAATAGCATCAAGATAACCTTGACTTCTACATCAGGACGCTATCAAATGCAAGGCATGAGTGCTGAAGAGTTTCCCTCACTCCCACAAATTGAAGATGGAGTCGCAGTTGAACTACCAGTAGAAGCCTTAATGACAGGGGTGCGGGGTTCTTTGTTTGCCACCAGTACTGATGAAACTAAGCAGGTATTGACAGGGGTTCATCTGAAAATACAGCAAGAAAACCTAGAATTTGCCGCTACAGATGGTCATCGGTTAGCGGTAGTGCAAACTACTAACAACCTACCATCCCCTCCTGGGAGTGACGAAAGCGATGCAGCAGCTGTAGCAGAAGCATCGGAGACTTCCCCATTGGAGTTAACTTTACCAGCTACAGCCCTACGAGAACTGGAACGAATGCTAGGGATGAGTCAACCTAATGACACTGTTGCTCTTCACTTTGAGCAGGGTCAAATTGTCTTCAAAGGAGGGGGACACCACTTAACCAGCCGTACTCTGGAAGGACAATACCCCGCTTACCGTAAGCTAATTCCGGACTCTTTTATACGCCAGCTCACAATTGAGCGGCGTCAACTACTCAGTGCGGTGGAAAGGATTGCGGTATTGGCGGATAAAGAAAAGAAGGTGATCAAGTTTAATATTGATAGCGTTCAACAACAGATTAACCTATCTGTAGACACTCAGTTGAGTAGTGGACAAGAGTCAGTATCGGCACAAATATCTGGTGATAGCTTGGAAATTGGTTTTAACTTCAAGTATCTAATAGAAGGACTGAAGACGCTTTCTACAGATGAAATTCAGATGCTTGTTAACGAAGCCAGTACACCTGTCATTTTAACCCCTCTGGGTGGCTTGAAAATGACTTACTTGATTATGCCTATCAAGATTCACCATAATTGATTGATTGTTAGCGCCGCTAGCGCTTGAAGTCAGGGGCGCTAACAGAATTGGAGAACTTGCACGATGTTAGCACAGCAATCACAACAAACTGAAAAACTTTGCGGCAGTATCTGTCGTATAACTTTTAAAGCGGAAGACTCTGGGTATGCGGTACTCAAAATACAGACTCCTGAATTCGAGGTTGTCACAGCAGTAGGTATCATCCCTGATGCTCAACAAGGACTCGATATTGAGTTAAACGGGGAGTGGGTTCGCCATCCTAAGTGGGGACAGCAATTTAAAGTTCTCTCCTACCATATGCCAGAACCAACACAGGAGGAAGGGATGGTTGCTTTCCTGTCCTGCCTTGATGGGTTAGGGGAATCAAAGGCTCAAAAGATTGTAGAGTACTTTGGGGAGAATACTTTTAGAGTCTTCTCCGAAGATAGCACTCGCTTGTTGGAAATACCAGGAATTGGAAAGAAAACTCTGCCCAAAATACTAGAATCATTCCAGGAAAAGAAAGAATTAAGTCGGTTAATTGGATTCCTTCATGAGCTTGGAGTATCAGCTAGCTATGCTAAGCGCATTTATGAGGAATACGGCGACAATGCCATCGGATGCATTAAAGCCAATCCTTATTTGTTAGCGGAGGAAGTCAGAGGCTTTGGGTTTAAGAGAGCAGATGAAGTTGCCAGGGGATTAGGGATTGGTGTTGATGCCTCAGTACGCATTACAGCAGCGATTTTCCACAACTTAAAAGAAGCAGCCAACAGAAATGGGCATTGCTTTTTGCCATTAAACGATCTTCTATTCTCTGCGAAAGCATCACTAACTCTACCTGATTATCAACCCTGTGATCAAGAAATTGTACAACATGTGAGCACCCTTAGTATCAAGGGAGTACTTGTAGAAGAGAATGGTAGAATCTACCTGCGCTCTTACCACCAAGCTGAACTGGAATTATCAGCAACACTTCGGTCATTATGTGGAAAGCTAGAGTTGGAGTGTGAAGATTTAGAAGATTGGCTAATTGATTACGAGATAGAAAATGAAATTCAATTAGCAACTCAACAAAGAGAAGCAGTTAAGCTGGCTGCCTCAAATAACTTAATGGTGATCACGGGTGGAGCAGGAGTAGGAAAATCCACAATATCCAAAGCTATTTTGAGCTATTGGCATAGCCAGAAAAAGAGAGTGGTAGCAATAGCACCAACGGGAAAAGCTGCACAAAGAATCCGTGAAGTAGCAGATTTCCCAGACGCTAGTACGATCCACAGGCTATTAGGTTGGACAGGTTACAGCTTTCTGCACGACAAAGATAATCCTCTTGATGCTGACGCTTTCTTGATTGATGAAGGGTCAATGATTGACCTTAAATTAGCTCATGCTTTGTTTGATGCGATTCCTCCCCATGCAACCGTTGTGATCGTGGGAGATGTAAATCAGTTACCATCAGTAGGTGCTGGCAATGTCCTTCGAGATATTATCGATTCCGAAGAGATTCCAGTGGTCAGACTAACTGAGATTTTTCGCCAAATTGCTAAGAGTAAGATTATTCAAGCATCACAAGCTATCAATGAAGGCTATTTCCCCAGCCTAGAAAAATTGGGGCGTGATTCTGAGCCCAAGACAGATGCACTGTGGATTCCCTGCTCTCAAGGACAAATTCCAGAGGCTATTGAGTGGCTAGTTAATGACAAGCTTTTAAATATGGGGTACGAAGAAGATGATATTCAGTGCCTTTCCCCTATGCACAAAGGAGATGTGGGAAATATTGAACTTAACAAGCTAATTCAACAAGCATGGAATCCGAAATATCCCATCCAATCAAACTGTGGAATATTTAGAGAAGGCGATCGTGTTATCCAGACCCGTAATGACTACAATAAGCTGGTATTCAATGGAGATATCGGAAATATTGTAGAAATCGACAAAGAGGAGAATATTGCCTTAATTTGCTACCCGGATTTTGATGGTAATGATCGCTTTATTGAATATCAATTATCCGATCTCAAAGATGTGATGCTGGCATACAGTATTTCAGTGCATCGCTCCCAAGGCAGTGAGTTTCCTGTGGTGATTCTCCCAGTATCCATGCAGCAGTACATGATGTTACAACGAAACCTTTATTACACAGGAGTGACTCGCGGGAAGAAACTGGTGGTGATTGTAGGGGAAGAGAAGCCATTACAAATTGCGGTGCAGACTAACCGCGTCTTAAACCGCAATACCACGCTTAGGGAGCGGTTGGCAGGCAATCTGTAGGACTTATCGTATCTTCAATGGTCACGTTACTGTTCTCATGATGGAAAAAAAGCTTACCATTAAACATCGAGTTATATCAGCAAGCGAACTCATTACCAGAGGGAAAAGAAGTGTTTGCTGCTTACCAAGTGAGTTTGGGCTTTATCTGGGCTTGATTTTTTTTAAGTCCCGTTAGACGCTCAAGTATGTGGAAAATAGAGAGAGAGTAATCACTTTGAAAGATTATAGATGAGTAGTACAGTCGAGAAAATTTTAATCCTGACTGCCAATCCCACTAATACGAAGCCTTTACGATTAAGTGAGGAAGTACGAGAAATTAAAACTGCATGGGAACGTTCTCAAAGGCGTAATCAGTTTGAAATTATCGTGGAAGAGGCAGTTCGTCCGAGGGAACTACGTCTGTCTTTGCTGGAGCATAAGCCGGATATTGTTCATTTTTCAGGGCATGGTGGCGGTGAACATGGGTTGGTATTTATGAGAGATGATGGAGAAGCTCTTTTGGTGAAACCTGACGCGCTGGCTCGGCTTTTCAAGGCGTTGAAAGAAATATTTAAAATCAAATGTGTTCTCCTAAATGCTTGTTATTCAGAAGTTCAAGCTGAAAAAATTTATCTCTACGTTGATTATGTAGTGGGAATGAAAAAGAAAATTGGAGATGAAGCAGCTAAACAATTTGCCATGGGTTTTTACGATACCTTGTTTGCAGGTGAATCGATTAACAGTGCTTATGCATTGGGGTGCAATGCCATTGAAATGGAGGATATTCCTGAGTATTTAACCCCAGTTATAAAAAAAAGTATAGAGAAAACACACATACGTTACAAAACAGAAAAAGTATCTATTCTACCCTCAGAAACAGCACAAGATAGAGCAGAATCAACAATAAAATTTGACGACATAGATAGTCAAGTTCCTCTAAATTCTACATTTTATATCGAACATCCTTCGATTGTATCAAACTGTTACAGCAGCATTTTGAAACCTGGGGCATTAATCAGAATTAAATCCCCTCGAAAAATGGGAAAAACTTCATTAATGAGTCGCATACTCGCTCATGCAGCGAAGCAAGGCTATAAGACTGCATTTCTCAATTTATGGGATACAGATTTTTTGACTAGCATCGATAAATTTTTGCAATGGTTTTGTGCTAGTCTTAGTGAAGAATTGGATGTAGAGGAGAAAATCGATAAACATTGGAAAAAAATTCTTGGTAGTCAAAAAAATTGTACTAACTACTTTAGGAAACATTTATTAAAAGAAATTTCCACACCAATTGTTTTAGGTTTAGATGATGTCGATCAAATTTTCCAATATACCGCAATTGCGGAAGAATTCTTTAAACTACTGCGGGCTTGGCACGAACGAGGTCAAAATGAAGAGATCTGGAAAAAAATGCGACTGATAATTGCTCATTCCAAGGAGGTTTACATTAATATGGATGCGAATCATTCACCGTTTAATGTAGGATTATCAATTGAATTAGGGGAGTTTAGTCAAGCACAGGTAAAAGATTTAGTCAAACGACACAGGTTAAATTGGTCGGACATTGAAATTGAACAACTCATGAAAATGGTTAGTGGACATCCCTACCTTTTACGAGCAGCTCTTTATCAGATTGCAACAGAGCAAGTAACTTTAGAACAATTTTTGCAGATTGCACCGACAGAGGAAGGACTATATGCCGATCATCTCTACTGCCATTTCTTAGTTTTGGAAGCAAATGACAGTCTCAAATCCGCGATGCAGCAGGTGGTTGCTAGTGACTTTCCCGTAAGATTAGAGCCTGTCCAAGCTTTTAAATTACGCAGTATGGGACTAGTCGTATCACGAGGGAATGAAGTTGTCCCGCTTTGTAATTTATATCGCCTCTATTTTCGAGATAGACTAGAAAATTGATATTGATAAATTCTTATGAGTTCAGCACAAAGTTTAGCTTACGAATATAAAGTTGGCGGCACTTTAGCTGCTGATGCACCTTCATATGTAAAGCGACAAGCTGATGCTGAACTTTATAAATATTTGAAAGCTGGCGAATTTTGTTATGTGCTCAACTCTAGGCAAATGGGTAAATCTAGCTTGCGAGTGCAGGTCATGAAACGCTTGCAAGAAGAAGATGGATTTGCTTGTGCCACTATTGATTTAACTGAAATTGGCAGCCTTGATGTTACCCCAGAAACTTGGTATGCGGGAATAATTGATAGTTTAGTAGAGGGTTTCACGCTTGAGGATAAATTTGAATTAGATAGCTGGCTGAAGAAATACCAAGATAATCTATCCCCAATTAAATGGCTGGGGAAATTTATTTATGAATTTTTATTAAAAGAAGTTAAAAAAAATATTGTTATATTCATTGATGAAATTGACAGTATTCTCAGTCTCAATTTTTCAATGAATGACTTTTTTGCTTTTATTAGAGCTTGTTATAACCGACGTGTTGATTATCCAGACTATAAGCGTCTTACTTTTGTCTTACTTGGAGTTGCGACTCCTTCCGATTTAATTAAAGATGAAAAGCGTACACCTTTTAATATTGGTCATTCGATTGATTTACAAGGATTACAACTTCAAGATATTGAACCTTTAGCCAAAGGCTTACAAGGAAAAGTCAGTAAACCAAATTCTGTACTTCAAGAGATTTTGAGATGGACAGGAGGTCAACCTTTTCTAACCCAGAGAGTTTGTAATCTTATTCTCAAATCGGAAGAAGTAATTGCGGAGGGAGAGGAAGCAAGATTTGTCACGAATATTGTGAAATCTCAGGTTATTGATAAATGGCAATTAGAAGACGAAAAAAAACATTTTGAAACAATTGTTGAACGTTTATTTAAAAATCGTCAGCAGATATTTGAACTCCTAAATCTTTACAGCAAGATTTTAAAAAAGAAGAATTTAGCAGCTAAAGATACTTCTGAAAAGATGGAGTTAAGGTTATCTGGATTAGTTTTAAAACAGGAAGAAAAGTTAAAAGTAAGCAATCTAATATACCAAGCTATTTTTAATGAAAATTGGGTTGCCAACGAAATAGCAAAACTGCAATCAGTTAGGAAATATGAGACTCAATATCGAAACGAATATCTAGTAGGTGGTACTTTACCAGCTGATGCTGTAACTTATGTAACACGACGAGCAGATCAGGAATTATATGAAGCACTAAAATATGGAGAATTTTGCTATGTATTAAACTCACGGCAAATGGGTAAATCTAGCTTGCGGGTACAAGTTATGCGTAGACTGCAAGTAGAAGGGATTGCTTGTGCTGAAATTGATTTGACAACAATAAGTGCAGGTAGCATTACTCCAGAACAGTGGTATGGGCAGATAATTAGAGGATTATCTCGCAGTTTGAATCTTGATGAAAAATTGAATTTTAAAACTTGGTGGTATGAGCGAGAACTTTTGTCACCAATTTATAAATTTTATGAATTTATTGAAGAAATTGTATTGAAATTTATCCATAATCAAATTGTAATTTTTTGTGATGAAATTGACAGCATTCTCTCTCTTAATTTTCCCATCGATGATTTTTTCTCTCTCATCCGTACCCTTTATAATAAGCGGTTTGTTAATCGAGATTACAATAGACTAACGTTTGCCATAATTGGGGTAGCAACTCCTTCAGAGTTAATTCAAGACAAGTCGCGTACACCTTTTAATATTGGTCGTGCCATTAACTTAACTGGTTTTAGATTGAATGAAATTCAGCCATTAGCTAGGGGCTTAGCATCAATCGCTGAAAATCCTGAGGCTTTGCTGCAAGAGATTTTGAATTGGACAGGGGGACAGCCTTTTCTAACACAAAAAGTTTGCCAACTCATCCTCAAATCTGGATACTCGATTGCTACAGGGAAGGAAGCAGAGTTAGTAAAAAGCATAGTGTGGCATAGAATTATAGACAATTGGGAATTTCAGGATGAACCAGAACATTTGAGAACTATCCGAAATAGACTCCTCTATAATGAACAAAATGCTAGTCAATTATTAGGACTGTATCGACAAATTTTACACCAAGGTGAAGTGCCATCTGATGCTAGCTTTGAAGAAATAAAATTACGATTATCGGGATTGGTCACTAGTCAGGAAGGAAAACTAAAAGTCTATAACCTCATATACCAACGTGTTTTCAACCTGAGTTGGGTCGAAGATCAATTATCTAATTTGCGCCCTTATGCTGAACTATTGAAAGCTTGGGTTGCTTCCCACTATCAAGATGAAAGCCGACTATTAAGGGGTCAGACGTTGTATGAAGCTCTAACATGGGCAGCAGATAAGACTTTAAGCAATGAAGATTATCGGTTTTTAGCTGCCAGCCAGGAATTAGATAAGCGAGATGTTCAAATTGCTTTGGAAGCAGAAAGCCAAGCGAACCAGATCTTGGCTAAAGCGCAACAAAAAGCTAATCGGCGGATTTACATTGGTTCAGCTATCCTGGTCCTATCAGTTACCGGGGCATTGTTCTCTGTATTGTTTGCAAATATAGCTATTCGGCGACAACAAATAGCAACAAAAATTACAACACTAGAACAGACAGGCGTTGATGCTTTACGTCAGTTTACATCTGGGGGAGGAGAAATAGATGCTTTAGTTTTAGCGATAAAGAATGGACGAGATTTAAAAACTTTGCTCCAAGATAGTTCTTCTCTTCAAGATTATCCATCCCTCACACCTGTAGTTACTTTACAGAAAATTCTCGATAATATCCGCGAACAGAATCGGTTTAACAGTAACCAAGGTGGGATTAGGAGTATAAGTTTTAGCCCGAATGGTCAGATGCTTACCACAGCAGGAGTAGACGGCACTGTTAAAATCTGGAAGCGAGATGGGACTCTCCTAACAACACTTGAAGGACATCAAGGTCTAGTCAGCAGTATAAGTTTTAGCCCAGATGGTCAGACCTTAGCTTCTGCCAGTGCAGACAAGACAGTGCGATTGTGGAATATTCAAGGCGAATCGCTTGGTAAACCCTTCCAAGGGAATGAAGATAGGATTCTTAGCTTAAGCTTTAGTCCAGATGGTCAGACCTTGGCTTCAGCCGGTGCAGATGGAACAGTGCGGTTGTGGAATAGGCAAGGTAAGCCTATTTTGACTTTTCATGGTCATCAAGGTTCCGTCAATGCCGTTGCCTTTAGTCCAGATGGTAAGCTCTTGGCTTCAGCCAGTGCAGATGGAACAGTGCGGTTATGGGATATTCAAGGCAATCTTATTTCGATCTTTCAAGGGAAAGGGCAAGATAGAATTTTGAACGTTAGCATTAGCCCGGATGGTAAGTACATTGCTACTGTGGGGTCTGATGGCACAGCTCGACTTTGGGATTTGTCAGGAAACCAACTGCTTCAGTTTACCAGTAGCCAGGGAGCAGTGACAGGAGTAAGTTTCAACCCAAATGGAAGGAGAATAGCTACTGTGGGGACAGATAGTACGGCGCGACTTTGGGATTTATCAGGACGGCAAGTTGCTGATTTAAGAGGGCATCAAGGTCGAGTTTGGGGAGTTAGCTTTAGTCCAGACGGAAAACATCTAGTCACGGCAGGGGACGACAGTATAGTAAGACTTTGGAATGTATCGGCAAAGCAAACTGTTCTGTTTGCTGGTGTTCAGAGTGGTATTGAGCAAGCAAGTTTCAGCCCAGATGGTAAGTACATTGCTACCGTAGGTATAGATGGCACAGCTCGGCTTTGGAATCTAAAGACAGGGACAATAGTTGCTAGTTTCCAAAGTCAGCAGCCAATTACGGACGTAAGTTTCAGCCCAGATGGTCAGTTGATTGCTATCGTGAATGTCAGTGGCGACGCCCAACTCTGGAATTTATCAGGGCAATTGATGAAGACGTTTGCTGCTGGAGAGAAAGCAAATACGAGTGTCAGTTTTAGTCCTAATGGTAAGTATATTGCTATTTCAAATGTTGATGGTACTGTGAATCTTTTGAATATTATTGACGGTAAATTAATCACAATTCTAAAAGGCCATTCTGATAGCGTTACTACTGTGACTTTCAGTCCTGATGGTCAAACAATTGCCACTTCCAGTTTAGATGGGACAGCGAAGCTTTGGAATATAGAGGGGAAAGAAATAAGAACCTTCAAGGAAAGCAGTAGCATTACCAGTGTAAGTTTTAGCCCGAATGGGCAGCGTATTGCTACAGCGGCAACAGATGGCACAGCTAGAATTTGGAACTTATCAGGGGCACAGATTGCTCAATTTGGGAGTCAAGGTACAGTCACTAGCGTGAGTTTTAGCCCGAATGGACAGCATATTGCCACAGGAGGAGAAGATGGAACTGTTCGACTCTGGACTTTATCAGGGCAACAAATAGCTCAGTTCATTAGTAATCAAGGTACAGTCACTGGCGTGCAGTTTAGCCCAGATGCGAAGCAGATCATTGTTATAGGAGCAGACGGAACAGTTCTGCTATGGCAGCCTCAAGGCTTGGATGAACTACTGACAAGGGGTTGTCATTGGTTGCAGGACTATCTGAGAAACAATCATAATGTTAGTGAGAGTGAGCGTCAAATTTGTAGTGATCTGGATGTTAATTGACTTATTAGTTTAATCTCGATCTAACAACTTCATTAAGAGCTTACTGTATGCCCCAACTCACTCCCATTGAGCTAGAAGACGGAACTGTAATCTACATCCAAGCTTCAGAAAATGTCAGCATTCCTAGTCCTGAAGCAGTTACACCTAGTAACCAAGAGGAGAAATCCACGGACAAGTTAGATTTTTTAACTAAAGCCCCCCAAGAGACAGCAGATAGGGACTTCAACCCTCAAAAACAAGTAGCTAAAAGCTTTCAAGGCATTGAAAAAACTGTTCGTGCCTATACCATCAGTCTCATCAACTCCTTCAAAAATCTAGCCGCTGCTGAAATCAGCGAAGTCACCCTTGAATTTGGGGTCAATATGGGCGCAATGACAGGTATTCCTTACATTGCTACGGGCAACACTGATTGCAACGTAAAAATTAAGGTGAAGTGCATATTTCCTAAAGAAGAAAAATAAGAGCGTGATACTAAATCAGCAATTTGTAGCACACTAAATACCTTGAAAAAAGCCGATGGGAATATCCTCCCATCGGCACAAGTTCTTTTACTCACATCTTGCACCAGTACAAAAATACTTAACAAGAGATTTTGTCTTTGAAACCCCCAGTTGGACTTACTGTTTCATTAATAATATTGCTAATATCTTTCCAAATACCTGAAAATCCATTTCCTGTATCTAGATCGTATTCAATAGTAAAGCTACCAGAGGAAGAAATGGAATGACCGGAAAAGCCACTGTATCCTAAAACAAAATAACTTCTAGTATATGTAATACTATCTCCCACCTGTTTGAGATAAACACGCCCTGCTCCATTAAAGACTATCGGATTTTCGGGGTTGGCTGGAATGGCAACAAAAGCTGACTGGCTTAATGCCGCGTCACTTTTTTCGGTAAATAAGATGCCGATGGCTCCAGTTGTATCAGAATCAAATATGTCGTAAAAATGAGTTCCATTGAGTTCAAAATTAGTCGGAATACCACCATTGTCAAAAACAGCCTTTCCCTGTCCGCCTTTGATTATTTGATTGTTACCAAAAACCGGCAATTCAAAATCATATCCAATCCTCAGGTTTTCTATCTCAATAAAGTTTTGTACAGGACTAACTACTAAGGCAAACTGTGAGAGATTTAGAAAAGTATTTTCGCAAAACACTTCCTTGATGCTAATATCTTCCCAAATCCCCTGGAAATATGGGGTTTCAAAAAATTTAGTTGGTTGAGACAAAAAATCTAAGGGGGCGGAGAAACTCCCCCAATTCTTTAGCTCTAAACCCCGAATTCTTATAGCTTGAACCAAGGAAACTCGACCGAACGTACTGTAGGGCAAAACTCTTAAGTTGCTGACAGAAATGTTTGCTGAGCTCTCTATATACAAAAAAGAGCCCCCTCTCGTTTGACTTTCGGAAATATATACCCCATTGACAGAATCAGAGAAGAATATGTTGTTGATATAGATATCACTACTCGAACCTAGGTAAAATCCATGCCCAAGAATATAACTGCTATCTATGGTAAAATTTTGGCAAAATTGGAATCTTATGACATAGTGAACGTCCCAGACTTGAATCAGTCGATCGACAACGACGTACCTCCCCCCTGTTATGACTCCGGAAGTTGATTGAAGACTTAGCTCAAACTTGCCAAACTTCACGCAGTCCACCCAATCCAATACACAGGTAGAGATTTGTATGTCTTCTACCAATGAGCCAAGACCCGCAAAGACGACTTTGTTAAAACTCAAAGGTAGTATGACTCCAGTAATCCGAGCCTCTCCTATGATCCCAGTGTCATTAATTGGTAATGCGTAAGAAAACAGTAAGTCTAAGTATGTATAAGAAATATAAACATTAAAGAAATCAAAAGTTCCTCCAGGAGCTTCCATTTCGTATCGATCGCTCTCATTCCCCTGAATACTTTGAACTCCAGGGATATTAGGATCAGTTGACGCTACTAGAAGGTTATAAATTCTGATTTTAGCCCCGTTGGGAGGAATGCTACCGTTAATTCCGTCCCCAAAAAGTAAGCTAGATGATCCTTCAGTCTGTTTGCAGGCGTACCCCATGACGCCCATACTGTTACCACCTACCTCGGAAAAGTCTAGGTCAAGCAAATTTCCCCAAACTTCATAAACACCAGTCCCCACTCCAGTTTCAACTTCACAGTGGGAGATCAAGGAAGAAAAGGGTAGATTAAAAGTTTGGTTGGCTGTACCGTCGCTTACACCCAACTCGTAATACTTACCAGTTATTTTGAATTCCCCTAAGCGATAACATAACATTCTTTTGTAGTCTTCAAAAAATAATTGCAGACTGACAACGTTAGTCCCATCAATCAAAAATTTACCTTCATTAATATTGATGTCTCCGAAATACACTCCACTAGCTGGCTGTGTATTTATGGTAAAAATAGCTCCATTATTGATGTCAATTGTTTCCCCAGAGACATAGGTGGCAGCAATGTCTGTGTAGTTTGTATCTGTAGTAATAGTGGGCATAGTCAAAAAACAATTCTCCAGCAAGCAGCATCAAGTCTTGCTGGAAATCTAGGTAAGATCAACCAGCTTGGGTTTGCACAGGAAGAGTCTGCTCATGTTTGGCAATTTCCTCTGCAAAAACTTTCCAAGGTACACCCTCTGGCTTTTCCAAGGAATACTTTTCCGCCAAAGATTGCAACTCTTGCCAAGACATAGCTTTAAGTTCAGTAAGTCGGTCTGGCTTGTCCTTTGTTGTTTGAGGATTTGGCTGATCTTGGTCTACAACTGGAGTCTGAGTAGACCAGCCGTCAGCAATCCACCCCTGAGCATCAATGGGATGGATGGTCCGAGTCTTCCCATCTTTATAGACTTTCACGGTGTTAGCCACCCCCCAAAGCTCAAGTCTCCTACGCCCCCTGCCTTGGTTGCCGTCAGGCGCATCCAAGCAGCGGTAGGGGCTTGGTCTTCAATTTCAGCTCCGGTGAAGCCAAATTCATACTCAGTAGCGTCAGCCCCCAATATTTGAGAGGCAATCTCAGTAAAAGTTCCCGTTTGGGTATCTGACACTTCAATTGCTACAGTCCATTCTGCCGTACCGGGAGTGACAGAAGCGATCGCTTGGTGGGTTAAAATGCCTCGAAAGTGATCGACTTTCCGAGAGTTAAACTCAATTGCAGTTGTTGATGTTGTCGCACTGATTGCCCCATCTGCTGGATCTCGCATCATTAGTAATGCATCCAGTGTTCCGCATTTTCTGCGGTCAGCGATTGTCGAAAAATGCTCAGCCATTTTGTTTAAATCTTTCTCTTAAGCTACTATTGGTGCGTCAATCACTCCTTGGAGACGTGCAGCGGCGCGACCATCCATAACCGCAACCCCTGCTTCCCATTCCACGACGGTACGCATACAGGGTTTGGATTGCAATTCTCCCAAGTCCCGTACTTCAATTTCCATGTTTTGAAGTCCCTCAACCATAAGATCTCCAAAACAAACACAATAGATTGAAGTAGAAGCTGGTGTGCCACCCCCAGGATTAGCCTCGGCGAAAGGTAGTATATCCTCTCCGTTATTATCTTGCTCTAAAGCCTCAATTATGATGCCCTGGTAACGCATTACCTCTCTGCCAAAGTCATCAGGGATTAGAGTGATAAAACCAGCAACAGCGGTATCCCTAATTGCTGCCTGCATCTGTAACTTCATCTCAAGATTCATAAACAGGCGCAGATCATCGTCACCTCGACTTCTACGGCGTCGCCGCACTCGTGAAATTGTTCGATCAAGTGCCCTTAAAGAAAGGGGGTCACCCCCTGAAGAGTTACCCGCATCAATAACTTGTGTACCCGTTAAGCGTCTTTGAAGGCCATCAAATTCACGAGGATTAATACTACTATCCCCTTTAAAAAAGGTTCTAGTCCAAGACAAGGCAAGGCTATCAACTTTATTCAGCTCTTCATCAGACCTAATGCCTTCGCCAAACGATCGCATCAAGCTTAAGTCTACATCCAGATATCCACCAGCGATCGCTAGGGTCTCCACCTGAGGATTCATTACACCTGTACTTTCCTCAAAGCTTTCATTGAGGCCACGAAAACCCACTCCTGGCATTTTTTCTTGCCGGTTGTAACGAAGTGCGTTACCTTGGATGGTTCTAAAAGTCAGGTTGTCCAACACTGGTGAAGAGTCAGCAAATTGCTGCACGATCGCAGACTCCCAGTCTTGCCCCATTGAAGAGTAGCGCTTTGAGGCTTCTATTAAGCTTATTCCCATTGCAAAGTAGAGGATTCAAAGTTTTTGTTAAGCAACCAAGCTTCAAGAAATGAATCCCTCTATCTCTTTGCATCTCGCTCTGAGATAAGCAGCTCTTTACTGCCAAGACTTGAGCTAGGAACCGAGTCTCTCTATCTCCTTGCATCCCGCGCCGAGATAAGTAGCTTTTCTCATAGCTACTGGTTTCCTGTTTTTAGGTTATCACAAATCAATCGTATAATTTCACCTGAGGAGCTATAGATATAAAAAAATCCCCCGACAACAGGGGCTTTTTTTTGTGGTAAAAACAATTAATACAAGGAAAAACTTTCGACTTCTTCAGTGCTGCGTTCAATTACCCAAAGGTTGATTCAACTTCCCCCTCCTCTCTTCTTCATTTCCCGACCAAACCTAGCTCGTTCAGAAGGGGTCATTTTCATTTTTTCTTCTACAGATAATCCTGTGTTTTGCCCTCGAATGCCGGGAACAAAGCCACCACCAGAAGCTTGGGAGCGGGGCTCAAAAGCGGCTCCTAGCACTGGATCAGAGGCAAACTCTGTCATCAACATAGCAAGATCTTTCGCTTTACCTGTGGGAGCGTCATAGTCAATTAATCTAGTACCTTTCTGTAAAACTACAAAGTTACCTGCCTCATCACGCTCAATTCTCTGCAAAGCATGGGGAAGGATAAAATCAACAAAGGCAGCATTGGAACTATCACTGCCACTACGTTTACCCCCCGCATCAAAGAAAGCTTGCCGGACAATTGCAATCCGTCTTTCTTGTTCTAGCTGCTTTTTCAAGTTGGCAACTTCTTGGTTTAATTGTTCAGCCCGTTGTTTTTCGGAATTAATAATCTGGGCTTGTTCTTCAACTGTTTTCTGCCGTTGCTCTTCGGCTTCCTCAACTTGTTGTTTAAATTCCGCAAACTTCTGCGGATCAATTCCTTCAAACTGCTTCTTGAATGCTGCTAACTCTTCCTGGTTTTTTTCGATTGTTGCCGCCAGCTGATCCCGCTCATTCCTGAGAGCCTGAATCGTTTTTTTGTAACCCGAATCATCAACTGTTGCTGGAGGGGGCTGTTGTTGTCCTTCAGATTCGATGGGAGTTTCTGGGGTATCTCCTTGAGTGCTTCCTTGTGACATAGTTCAATACTGTGACATTAGATTTATTCTAGACGAGACGAAGCAACCTAGGGTAAGGATGGTTGGTTAACAGCGTGGGTTCGGGGTTAAACCGTACAAAATGCCATAGCTGTAGTAGAAATGGTGACTCTAGAAGCTGAGGATTATTTTCAGCCTTGGGAAGAAGAACCCCTCGTAGAAGACTAGCCTCTGGCATCTTTGCTAGAGGCTAGATGAGAGAAGAAGCTTCGTTCTCTATTCAACTTGATTTTTCAAGGAGTGGGAAGCCTCAAGCAGAGGCAAACGGGTTATTCATGCCTCAGGGGTTTCCATTCAAGTAGTTTTCCCAGCAAGTGGGAAGTCGATGTTGCTATAGATAATCCATTTGGTGGGCCGATCATGTTTCCATTCAAGTAGTTTTCCCAGCAAGTGGGAAGTTATATATTATGCTCCCTTTTTATTCATGTAGCCTTGAGTTTCCATTCAAGTAGTTTTCCCAGCAAGTGGGAAGCATAAAGTGAAAAAATCCATCGCAAGTAGCAACGTTTCCATTCAAGTAGTTTTCCCAGCAAGTGGGAAGAGGTCGTTGAGGGAGGCTTACCCCGTAAGGGTTTCAGACGCCAAATCGACGCATCTCTGAAAATTGTACCATCTCCTCCTAAAAATTGAGTAAAACGCATACCTCAAATCCTTTCCCTGTAAGGCATCGACGCATCTCAACGAGAAATATAGGGTTTCAGCGATTTGTCGAGATGCGTCGATTGGTAAATTGGACAGTTTTTTGGTGCAATTATCTACATTTAGTCGGTTGACTTATTTGTTGGATTAGTATCCAGTTTGCTTAGATTGAGATTGCAGTAGATTCAGGCTTCAATAGTAGAGCGATCGCATATCTCCAAGTAGCATGGTATAGCTAATGTGATGGTTTAGATTTTGGGTACTGTATACTAAGCGATCGCACCACATAGAAGATACATTTTTGCAACCTGGAGCAACCTATACTGTTTGGTCTCCGTATAATCACCATCAAGCTGCCCACAAACTAGCTGAGTTGTTGTAAAACGCTATAATTTAGGTACAGATTTCTTCAAAAGAACAACTTAAGCAGATATGAAAAAGCTGCCAGTGGAACAAGAACAATTGATGAAGCGCGTCTCTGAAATAGTGGACAAATTGATGCCACATCAGAAGATATTTCAAGAAAGGTTAGAGCGGGGTGTCATTATCGAATTGCTGATCAATCTTTTTCAAAAAATCTTTACTTCAGAAGAGATTGGTGCTCTTAATAATCAAGATTTAACTAGCAGAATTGAAAAAATAATGATTCTTGAAGCAGTCTCTGGTACACTGAACGAGTTAACGCCAGCTCAAATTGAAGTTTTTGATACAGTAGTAGAAGGTAGATAGTTGTTATGGGCTATCTGTTAGATACAAATATTGTCTCAGCATTTTTGAAAAGAAATCTCACACTTAATCAGAAATTTCAAGAGGTAGTTGCTCAAGAGCAGGAAGTTTTTATCAGTTGCATTAGCTACTACGAGATTAGAAGAGGGCTATTAGCAGTTAATGCTACTAGGCAAATGGCTAATTTTGAGCTATTTTTGCAATTAGTTCATATTTTATTATTAGATGATTTAGACATTCTCGAACAAGCCGCAGTAATATATGCTGATCTCAAGCAGAAAGGTAGACCGATACAAGATGCTGATATTTTTATAGCGGCAACAGCAATAGCAAAAGGTTTAATTTTAGTTTCCAATGACTCGGATTTATCAAGAGTTGAGGGAGTTGATTTGGAAAATTGGTTGCTTGGAGAATAGTATAGGTTATTGCTTGGCAGCTTAGCAGTCAGCTTTGCAGTTTTCATGTTCAAAGGTCTGTACGCTGTTTCTGTAGGCGATCGCTTTATCAAATTCCTCTACTGCTACGGAAGTAGTAACAGGAGAAGTGCTACTACATTTTGAGTTCGTAATTAGCGATCGCATTCACAACCCGATAATGAATCTTGCTAAATAGGCTAGCCTGAGATAGGGATTTAAAGGTCTGTCCTGTGAGTAAATTCAGGCAATTGAGGATTCGGTGCTGCCATTGTTCGGCATCTTTAATATCTTTACCCCATGCTTGAAACAACTTCTTTTCTTCCAAACCCCCCAAACGATGGGATAAATTGTTCCGCATTTCTCGTGCAGAGTTCCAAAATGCCTTGAAATCCTCACTTGTTTCTGCTTCAGGAATAGCCGCTGCTAATAAATTTCGCAATACCCACCCCTTTAGTTCAACGTTTTGGTCATCCATAAATCGAGTTCTCAAAGAATCATACTTATGGGTAATAGAATGATCAAGCAAGGGAAATTTATCAGGTCTTTCCTCAACATCATTAGGAAACGACTCTTTCGCCCATAAATATAACGCTCCCTCAATCGAGCGATAACTGTGTAACATGGCTTCAGTCGTGTTTTCCTGTTCAAGACGAACAAAACCTAGTTGTGCTTGTTCGTATGCTTTCCACCACCATCCAGTTTGTCTTTGTTCAGCTGGTGTGAAAGAACTTTTAACCAGGGATAAAAATGTGTCAAATTCCCCCTGATTCCAAGCTTTGCCTGCTTTGATTAGATTAGGCAATGAGCTAAACCCCTTGGGGTCTTGTGTAAAATAAGGTTGCAGTACATCACCCACTTCAGCATAGTCGTAGCGCCTGAGTAATTTTAATACTTGCTGCTGGGTTCTGTCCCAAATATAATTAGTACCCAGGAATGGACCACTGTAATCTGAGGGAATACCTTGACGATTAGCTTTGATGTTCTGTTTAAACTCGAAAAACTGAATGCGATCGCCATAAAGACTAAGTCCAGAAATCCGCGCCGCCGAAGAAGCTTGACCTACTCCCCCTTTTAAACATACCCAAAGCCCTCCTGATGGTTGAGGAATTTGGTGTAGCCAGACTTGTCGGAACCAGCGAAACATTTCCTCGAAAATTGAAGGATTTGTCCCATCTTTACCGAGGGATATAATTTCAACATCTTCTGCCTTGAGTGAGTCAAACTCATGGATGACCCAATCTTTAATCAATTCAGCTGCATGAATGGAGTCTTTGTTGCGTTGTCGTACTTCTGGTTTTTGGTCAGTGGCAATTAGGTAGATTTTTTCAAGATCAGCGACTTTCTCAGTAATGAGTTGGCCAATAATGATCGGTTTGATGCGTCGGCGATAAGTTTTAATATGGTCGAGTAAGTACTCAGTTAACTCTCGATAACTAATGGGGCTTTCAACAGTCAGGTCAGCAATAACTTCAGCTTGTTCACCAATAATTTCGCCATCCTGCAGCTGGTCATCGCCAATATTATACCACTCTCCAGATTTGATTTGAAACATCAAATCTCTTGTGCCAATAGTAGCAACTAGAATATACTTCATGGTGTTTTTTTACTTAACCTCAAATTTATGTTGTAACTTGTGCTGTTTACTAGCTGGGTCAAATTCACGCTGTATATCATCTCTAGTTGAACGACCTAATCTTGTCCAGGTTGTTTTCTCATTAGGTAGATCACTGATATCAAAACCCTGATTTAAGTTAATGCCAATTATGTCACTAATTAGATAACGGTCATGAATTTTATCCCAAATAAAAACTTTTACTTCAAGCTTGCGGGAATGAATAGTATCAGATAATTTATTACGGAAATCACTTTCATACTCTTTAGCTGTTAAAGATTCTTCAAGATGACAGAGATGAATTTCAATAGCTGGTGGAGTATCACGCAAAGGAATTGCCGCTAGTATCTTGCTAAATTCTCGATAGTTATGTTTAACTGGGTCAAGATAGGGGTCAATAAACATTAGTGAATTAGCATGGCAAAAAATCAGTTTTAGATGATTTATATAGTCACTGGTAGTTCTGTAAAGACGGACTGATGAACTACGATTATTCCACCAATTAACTTTCTCAAGTCTTTCAATAGAGCTTACTACTAAATCTCCACTAAATTCTTTGGCAACTTCTTTGGTTGTTATAATGCCGTCAAGAGGTTCCTGCTTATGAGATTCTAATGCCTCATGACACCATTCACTGTAAGTTGATGGACAATTTTTAAGAGCTTTTTGGGCGGGGCGTAGTCGCCTTTGCTTGACCAAATCTTTAAGTATATATTTGGTGTTAGGATGGCTATTTTTGATTTTTTTAACGAAGTTTTTCCATTCACCGTTATGAAGGTCTCTTAATAAAGCTTCTTGTCGTATAATTCCTAGTATCGTTTTTAAGTAAACACCACAAATTTCTCTGTTAGAATCGCAACTATAGCTAGATTTACCATAGCAATCAATATCAAATACGTCTGGATTAATTGCATATTCAGACAATAAACTCATTAGAAAATCTCCTTTAGTTCTTGCTCAAAAAATCCTCCAGGCCATGCTTTTACCAATTCCCCACGTTTATTCAAGGACATTTCTCGAACTATACTTGATTTACCATAAGGTTCGACAAACAGCACTGAAACATCTTCTGGTCTTACCGAGGGGAAATTTTGGGGTAAGTCGTCATCATAGGTTTCTCTCATCCGCCTCATAATACGAAGCAATAAATGTTCGCTATGAGTCTCCAAGATGACAGTATTTTTTGGTTCTCCTAAAGCTGATTCAATAAAGATATCTCCTAGTTCGGCTTGAAGTTTTGGGTGTAAATGAATTTCAGGCTGTTCTATCAAAATAGTTTTATTTTCTGAGAACATACTTTGGACAATTACTGGTATAACTTGACTGATGCCAAAGCCTACATCTAGAAGGCTAACATTTATATCAGTATTCTTTTTCTCTAACCGAAGTGCAAATATTTCACTAGGCTGGTTATTATCCTGGTCAATGAATGAGGTGATTTTGAGTTTGTACTCCAGCTCCAACTTTTCCAGTTGTTGGTTTACTTTCTGCAAAAGAGTGGAGTTTTTATATAAAAGTTCCGGGACTAGTTTCCCTGATTGTCCAACCTGCTGGCTTGAATTGTTGCTTAAGACGTAGAGACGCTCTGGATAGTCTCGTAAGGGACCGATATAAACAGTATTTACCAAAAACTTCTGAAGTAGAAAACAAACAGGTTCAGTTAACTCCCAAATATATGCTGCTGTTCCCAAACCGCCGTATACTTTAGATAAGTAATTGATTTCTAGAGGAGGTTCTTCTAGGTAAATTCCTTCTATCCCAATGGGGAGAAAGTTTCGCAGAGAAACAGACGATGAATATTGAATGACTTTTGAGAAATCTTCTACAGCTTTATCTAAGGTGTATTTATCGAATCTTTCCCACAATCTTTGTAACTCAATAATTTCATCGCGTCTGCCTGATACCTCTTCATACTCCTGGTCTTCCTTTTCTTCATTTTCTTGATTGTTTTTATTGTCCTCCTCTTTCTCCTTTTCCATCTGCAATTGCTGCTCTTTTAAATAGGCAGAGGCTTTCTGGAGTGATTCCTTCAGCTTATTTTTTCCAGTTTTTGCTGTAATTTTTTCTACGACAGATAAAGGATAGGCATCTTTAAGCTGTTTTAAGCAATCTATAACTTGTTTTCGGAAATTCTTGGTAATCGAATTTTTGTGTTTTTCCCACCAAGCTTGCCAAAGACTGTGGTTGGGATTAATTTGATCTAGTTTTAGTGCTGTATCTGAATTTTTTTCAGGCTTATATACAAATGCTGGAGAGGATTCGTTGCCCACAAATACCTCAACGGCTGAAAAAACAGCGTTTAATGCCTCTTCATCATAGGCAAAAGCAATTCGCAATCCTAAAAGCAGTGTTTCGTCTGACGATTCAACCTGTTCAGCTAAAAGGCTGTCAACTGGAATTAAAGCTTCTTGTAGTTCGGTGTTAAACAGTACTTTAAATGAAAAGGGTTGACTGATATCGTGACGGTGAATAAACTCACGATAGCTACCCAAGTTGGTAAAAGTACCTTGAGGAAGCAAAAGCGTTTCTGTACTTTCTGCCTCTTGGAGGGTTTGCTTGAGTAGTAACAGCGACTGCAAAATTGAGCTTTTGCCAGAAGAGTTGGGACCATAAATCAAAGTAATTGGCTTAATGGGAATGGTTTCTGGCCCAGCAAAAGCTTTAAAGTTAGTAAGTTGATATTCCTGTAACATGAGGATAGTGACTGAAAATTTAACAATCAGCAGTTAGTTGGGGATTGGTTGCACTAACTTGGGGATGGTGTTGGGCGGGTTTTGATCCGAATATTTGGGTAAAATAGCCTAGATTGTCGCTAAACCCGCCCCTACGATATGTAAAATTTAATTCATAATTCATAATTCATAACTCATAATTCATCTTTGAATTCGCCAAATTTCGTCATAATTGGCACGAGAAGTGCGACGCCTCAACTCCTCCAGATATCGTTTCCGAGGATTTTGAGTAGCACCAAATACTGTTACCACTTGGTAATCCCCTAAATCAACAATCCACACTGGAGAAGGTTTAACCTTTCTGCTAACTGTGCCGCAAAGATTACCATCGTAATCCTGCTTTCCCCGCCTATCAGGAACTTTTAAATCCTTGCTGTGCAAAACTGCTAAGGCATAGGGTTTGCCAAAGTCTTCCTTCCCAGCACAAACCACAATTTTACAGTTACTATCTACTGCTTCTATCCATGTATCCTGACGGACATTACCAGCAGATTTGGGGGAATGGTAGTTAATCGGAGAATCAAATAACCTTCCTAATGCTGTGTAAAATTCCTGTAACCGTCGCTGAAATAACTGCCGAAACTCGGTAACTGTATCCGGTAACTCCCAAAACTCCTCATCGCTTTCCGGAATTAACGTTGATCCACGATACCACGGAGCGCGATCGCGATTCTTGCGAGAATAACAAGGACGCCTTGCTCCTTGACCAATACCCCCTAAATGGAACATCATCCAAGTTAAGGTTTTGAATAATTTAGCGATCGCATCTCGATCATTCTCTGCTGCTTCCTCAGAAAATGCCAGAGTGAGAATACCCTGTTGTTCCCCACAATCATCATCTTTCCCTTGATAGTTGGAGCGGGGTTCCCTTTGGGTTACTCTTCCATTCAGAATGCTAACCTTTACCCAACCTCTTCGCTGCTTAGGATTAATCGCACCAAAAAGTTTAGCTTCCCAGTCTTGTGCTTGAGAAGGTTCTAATACCCCCAGTGCAAACATCCGAAACCAGTAGCGTAGCATGGATTTAAACGCCACTGGACGCACTTCTGCCTCCGCTAGTCCCCGCGTTTGCCACTGGTGACGACTATCACTCCAATTCCAGCGGGTAAACTTCTGGCGTCCGTGAATCAGTTGCCCTTCTAAGGTAAACTCTAAGCGGTAAAACTCATCCTTGGGTGTAACTTTCCCCGCTTTAATCAGTTGCCCATAGCCTGTATTCACCTGAGAACCGATACCGGATTGCAACCCGGCAATTAACCATTCTCTAACTTGTCGGAGGATTTCCGTATCCTCACACCTACTGGTAAGACGTAAACCAATGAGAAAGGTGGGTTCTTTTAAAGATAAAAAGGGATTCGGATTAGGATTATAGTCAAGGGTCTTTCCCTCCCAATTCCAGATATTATTTGCCATATCCATTGCCACTAGTTCCCCTTGATTCGGTAAAGGATAGGCATCGAGGAAAATAACTTTACCTTCACGATTAGCAGCATCTTCTGCCTCTAAGGAACCAAAGTGCTTGGCAATTTTGGGGTGTTTTTCCGCTTCTTTCCAGTCTAGCTTCTCCTGTTTCATAACTTCCCGAATTGCCTGATTCCTCGCCACACCCCGCAGCGTAGACGACGGGATATAAGGCATCCCCAAGGCATCAAAAGCAGGCAGTAAAATATTCTCTGGTCCCCGGTGTCCTCCTACTCGAATTCGCCAGGGACATTTAACCTGGAAACTATTCCCTTTCCCGGCAATTAATTCTGTTCGTTTGTTTAACTGAGTCAGACGGACTGAATAATTTGCCCCTTCCTGAGCCATTTGTAGAATCTGGACTTTGGTAGGGTCTTTATAGTCGCTATCTGGTTCCCGCATCCAACGCAGATATTCAACAAAACTAGCCGTAGGTGTGGGGTTTGGTTCGTCATCACAGTTTAACCAGGGAGAGGGAGGAGGATCGCCATTGCCGCCATTTCTACCCCCATTTTTAGGTTTATCGATATTCCGTTTAGGAGGGGTAGCGGGTCGTTTTGGCTGTGGTTTTCCCAGTTTTTTGGGTCGTTCAAATACCATAGTAATTTCGTGAAATTAATGGGTAATCAACACTCCAATGATGTGTAAAAGGGAATAGGGAACAGGAAGATGAATACAAAGTTTTTTTAGAAAAAACGACAACCCAGGGTTACAAATTATTCAGAAAAACTATATTCCCCATTCATGACTCATCATTCATAATTTATCATTTACTCTAATCGTCTCCCGAAATATCATGATAAACCACATTCGCCCAAAAGCTAAACTCTTGGGCTATTGATAATCCCAATCCCATCAAACCTAAATACTTGTCTGAATCTAAATTTTTGAGGTTATCTAAGGTAATATTTTTTTCATCTGAGAGGGTCTCAAGGCATCCAAAATACTCTTGAAGTACCTCTCGTTTTCCTTGTTGGTTCTTCTTATTGGCTTTTTCTTCAGGACTCAGTTGCTTTTTTGGTTCTCCGAGTTTCCTCTTATCCAAGGCAATTTCTTCCGCCCTCAACCGCAGTAACCCCCAAGTTGAAAGGTAAGTATACAGTTCAACAGCTTGGCTTTTCTGCTCCTTGAGGTGGTTGTAGTAAGTTTTCTTTTGCTCATCTTTTTCCGCATTATGCCAAAGCTGTTCATAGGGCTCTCTTAATCGAGTTAAAGCTTTATAAACAGGTTCGCCAATCGTGCGCGGGTCAAATACCATCATTCTTCCTCCCTTCAAAAACTCATCATTCATCATTCATCATTCATCATTCATCCTTAAAGAAACAAACCCTCGTCCCAAACTTTCCTGTCCGCCAATTTGCATAATAGAATTGTTGGTTAATAAGTTCTGGAAATCTGTGGAGGAATTGCTAGCTTTATCCGGTGTTTCAGCGGTATCAGACTGATTGGCTTTACCATTAGCTTGACTGGTAATGCCCCAAGAGAAATACATCAAAGTATCTGGGGGAATTGCTTCCTCATAACGGAACCCACCATCAACTGATTTTGTCCCATCTAATTTCACCTTCACCTGACGCCATAAACTCATCTGAATCAATGTGGCACAATGTTGGTCTGGTAATACCATCACTCGTTCAATGGCACTGGCTTCTAGTGTTTGGGGAACAAATTCTTTCCAGTTAGACCAATCCTGCAATTCATCGGCTTTGAGGATAGCATCTTTAAGATATACAGATGAGTTACCTTTCTTGATATTGCAACTATATTCTGGGGGAGGATTAGTTTTAGTTCCGTTAAACCGTAACCAACGGCGCAATAGCATGGGACTACTAACCCAAACAACACCATGACTTAGGGAAGGAACAGGTAACCATAATAAAGCACCATCCCCTACCCAAATTGCCCCTTGTTCGAGTTGGGAAGATTCTTTGAGGTCAGTACCAAATAAGCGATCGCGTAAGCCTTTATTATCTACAAAAGACCGTAACCTACCTCTAATTGTACTTGATGGAATATAGGGTAAATCAGTATGGGACTCACGAGCAATCCCTAATAAGTTTCCTTCCTGAGTCGTGCCACCTGTATGTAGGGGAGATATTAGGTATAAATAGACGTAGTTAATTTGCATTCTTATTGTCCTTGTAAGATATCCATAGAATTTCTGAGTAACCTAACTGCCGGAAGCGTTTAGCCCTTTCTAGGGCTTTACCTGTTTTAGAGTCAGGATTATCAGCAAACAGCGGTTCCGGTTGATTGAGGTAGTAGACACTACCGGGAGGGGCAGCAAATACCTGGGGGGCCGGGATACTATCCCGCTGATTAGCTTTAAGCTTTTCTTCTCCTGGTTTCGCTTTTTCCCGAATCCGGCAACCAATCGGGACAGCCCTTTCCGTTGCTACACTGACTAATGACCCTTGTGTTTGATTGTTGTTAACCTTGTGGGCTAATTTCCACTCCCAAGGCCATGCTTGACATATAGCTTGGTCTTGGTTTTGAGTCCTTTCAAAGATACCAGGGGTGATCAGGTAAGCTAGTGATCGCTTTTTGTTTTGACGATTGGTTTCTGATAACTCCCACAGCTTCTGCCACTGACTATCCAATGCCTCACACCGACTCAATATCACCCGATGACTTTCTCCTCCTAAGCGCAGGGTTGCTAATTCCGGAACTTGTTTGCCTGAATCGATTAACTCAATACCAATAGCTAAACTCCATTCCGGCTGCAAACGAATGGTATTTTCGACAAAATAACCATCAGCGTCTTTAACTTGGCGTGTTCCTGGTGGGATAGTATTATGAGGGCGAGTTTCATCTATCCAGGGTTGGTCTTCTCCCTTGTGTTGAAGCAGCCAATCCTCAGGGTCAATCGTTTGATTTTGATCTAAGTACTTCTCCACTACATCACTGGGGAGATACTGGCGGTATTTTTCCTCGCTATCAGCCTCTTCCTCTTCCTCATCGGTATTATTAGAAGATTGGGGCAGCGCACACAATGGACAAGGTTGAGTCTGATTCCACAAAGCGTGGTTGAGGGGTAACGTTTCCTGCCAAGCCAGAGGAATCAGTGGGCTAGCACCGACAAATCCTAAAGGACGAGGTAGGTAGAGACGGGGCGAATTTTCTTCGGTAACAATTCGGCAGAAGAAGGGACCTTTAAGTTGAAATTGGACTTCTTCATCCAACAGTCCCCGCAAAGCCCCAGCTATGGTATGACCATTGGGGGGAAATACACTCCCTGCCCAAGCCCTTTCCCCTGGGGTAAAGGGTTTGGCATCTCTGAATAACATTACGTCCAGGGGGGTGAGTGTGTACCAGTGCATCATGAGAGTTTCTCCGGGTTAATCTTGATTTCACGGT
This sequence comes from Symploca sp. SIO1C2, assembly GCA_010672925.1. Taxonomy (GTDB): domain Bacteria; phylum Cyanobacteriota; class Cyanobacteriia; order Cyanobacteriales; family Coleofasciculaceae; genus Caldora. The sequence continues at coordinate 39,755 of JAAHFP010000022.1, forward strand.
TACGCAGAACAAATGCCGCTAATTTCAGCCAGAACTTAACTTCTTGATCCAGTTCCTTTTCTGGTGTAGTTTGCCAGAGGGCTTCGAGAAACTCTTTTAGGTGTTGCTGGAATTCATTTTTAGCAGTATCGTTATCTTGATCGTTACTTTTGAATAAATCCCGGCGATCGCAAAAGGTTTTTGTCCACGCTTCAAGAGCATCAACAATTGGGGCAGGATGCTGACTCCAAAGGGTTGCTGCTCCTTCAAAAATCGCACTTCCAGCTTGAGAGTTAACCTCTAGTAGCTGTTGCCAAAGGTGGAATACATCGAATTTGGCAGTGGCTTTTAAGATATTACCGTTGCTGTAGATAACGCGAATTTGTACTGCATCTTTTTGCTTGCCGTCTGGTGATTTATGCTTCTTACCTCCCTCTTTCTCCGCATCCCAGAGGTTTTCTAGGGCAATGGCTAAGGGGACTGAATGATGGGCAATAACGATACCGAAGCTAATTGTTGCCTGACGCCCCATCGTGAAGAAAGGACGTTTGCGCAGATGTTCTGGCAATGTAAGATCAGTGCCAAGCCAATAATCCCCCCGATTATCAAACTGTTTGTCTTTATCCCCTCGGAAGCATTGGCGAATATCCCACAACCACTTATCCCATTCCCAGAGGTTGGTATAGGCTAAAACATCATCACCCCCAGCGTAAATTAAACGTCCGGCATAACGCTGTTGGGTGAGGTAGGGAACCAGTTGATTAGAAAAGTCTAGCAAGGCACGGCTCAATGCACTGTGAGTTGATGGTCCCATGCGTTTGGGTAAATCCAGAAATTGCTCAAAGGTTTCCTGGAGGGAGTCGGGTATGGATAAATTGGGGGCGATATAATCTCGATAGTTTTTGAGTTTTTTACCCTTGAGCCACTCACTCATACCATCACCGTCACCAGCGGCTAAGACATACCAACTTGTAGGGTTGTTGCTGGGATAGTAATTATCAATAATATCTTGGATTCCTTCTTTATAGCCCTCTTTAAGCTTTTTTATCTGGCGATTCAAACTATCGATTTTGATAGGATCATTTTCTCGGTTTAACTCCTGCTGAAGTTTCTCCAATTCATCTGTTTCTGCATCTTCCACTAACCAACCTGCATTGAGTAATCGTGGGTGATATTTTTTCGGTGCTGAGCTCTCATCGACTAAGGGAATTCCCCACTTGCCTCGCATTTCTTTGATGACGTTCTCTGCCCAAGAGAATTTCTTAACAATAGCATCGCAGGCAGCATGAAAAGAAGCTCGATGATTGATTTCGGCATCAGCGCTAACTTTAAGATACCCAGCTACTCCAGCGGTTAAGTCGGGGTAAGAGGCGGCAATACTTTCAGAAAATTCAGTACTCTCATCTGCTAATAACTTGGGTAAAATCTTTTCTAGTCCCCGCTTGATGGTTTCCGTAGCATTGAGCTGTTCTGTACCATCAAATAACCCTGCATGACGCCGCCAATGTTTTTTCGTATCCCCTTCTGTTACCCAATCGGCTCCAGGATGCACCACCGGACCGATACCAGAGATAGTTGAACGGGGACCAAAGGCCGTCGGAATTTGCCAATTTCGGGCGTTTTTTGTAGCAGCAAGTGCTAGTCGAGTTTGGTCAAAAATATAAGGCCACCAGGAACCAACGTTAACCCTAACTTTTTGGTCTGGTTCTTGTTCTTGATAGGCGGTGCGAATAAAGTTCAGTTCTTCTGCTGGAAAGAGTTTTTGTTTGTTCTTGGTGAGGTTATAGGCTGAATTTTGTACCTCTACCCAGGGGGCTAATTCCTGTTGGGCTATCGCCTCGTTTTCCAGGGGTATTTTCTGGTTCTGGCTATTATATTGATCGACACCAATAGGAACAGCACTCCAATAATCTTGCCACTGGACTTCAATCCAACCATTCCAACTGTGAGAATTTAGTTGTAATTGAGGCATCCAGCGCCGCTTGCTGTGGAGTTCCTGATAGACTTTCTTACCCAAATCCCGCCAAGTTTCTATCAGGGTTTGCTTAGCAGTTTGCATCGCAGCTGATACTTTATCTTTGGGTAGTATTAACACCAAGACATTAGGAAATCCAGCGGTGAGTAGAGGACGTTGTTCAACTTTTTTAACCCACGGCTTAAATGCTTCTGGCCATTCCTGCAATAACCAATGGTCGATTAACGGTTGCTGGTAGAGACTAGGATATAACAGGCTATCAGGTCCGTACTGCTGGGCAAGTCGCCAGCATATTTTGGCCGAGAGATAGTGTAAAATCCAGGAACCTGCCCAAAAGTCGCGCATTTTGCGACTAGCTTTAATTAGTTCTTGTACCGGGCAAAAGGTAAAGGTAACGAGGTAAGGATGAGAGAGGGGTTTGTCTGATGCTCCTTGCTTCTCCAAGTCAGCAGTTGTCAAGTCATACCCTGCCAATGCTCCAGCAAAAGCCGCTCTTAAACTAGCATAATTCCATACAGAACTGTCAGGAAGACTAGTTTGTGCTGGCATCAACAGTAGGGAATCATTCTTAAATTGGTCACAGGTTACTTGAGGAAGACAGCGCCACAGCCACCAATATAGGCATTTGATGTCAGTTTTAACCCCGTCTGGTATGATATCGAGCAGATTTTTTTGCTGCTGCGGAACTTTTAAATGGAGGTTTGCTCCTGATAAAAGGTGAGAAATCTCTACACCTTGCTCTCCACAGGCGTAGTTATCAGGGAAGCTACTAATTGCTGCGCGATCGCTTGCTGAGATAATTGAGTCAGCAAGGTGGAGATGTTGAAAAATGTCACTAATCGTAGTTTCAGGATTCCAGCCCTTTTCCTGCCACTTTTGCATCACTTCTAGATCTAACCAGAAGCTAGTTTCTTCCTCTCCACTGCGATTGTACAGGGTTTTTAGTGCAGGCTCGTTGAGCAATCCCCAGATTTTGGCTTGCCAGAATGCTTCGCACACAGATATTTCCTTGTGTTGTTTCTATAGAGCACTTTAACAAGTGTTATCTATGTTACGCTAGATATTTCCCTCTATTGCTCAGCTTTTTTTTGTGGTGGGAGAATCCTTGAGATACAAGGGTTGTAGGTGCTGAGAAAAGATAATTATTGATATTGGCTTTTGACTTGACGTTGAGCTAAAAAAAGGTTAAGCGCGATTGTGAATGATGAATAACCCCATGTCTAAAGCCGGGGGCTTCAGACCAGATAACGCGGAATGCGGTTGGGACTTTCGCGAAAGTCATAATCCTTAAATTATTGGCTTGCACCTTTACCGTTTATCATTCATCATTTATCATTCAGAATTTTTTTCGGTGACATTGAGTTTTCTCTGTTGAAATTACAGGACAACTCGCAATGTTGCCGATAAGAGTGTTATACCCAACTCGATAAACATACTTGTGTTTAGGTAACGATAGGTAGAAAAATCCTAAAGCATAGCCATTTCCCGGAAACAATCCTAAGTAAGTGGTATAGCAATCACCATTATTTAAATCTTGCAAATTGTACCTGGTAGGTGAAGGCCTTACAGTAGATTTGACAATCAGGAGTTTTTCAATTGTGGTAAAACTCACAGGACTCTTAGAATAAGGATGAATACTGTATTTAATCGAGTTAATTTCCTCAGAATCAGAAGGACTAGAGCAGACAGTAACTGCATAACGAATTGAGTCTTTAGTTGCTTGGGATGAAGCCAGTCCTAAAACAGACCGGAGTTGAGCCGCTGCACTGCGTATCTGCTGTCGTTGTAAGAATCCTAACCAGAAGGGAAAGGCTATTACTGAAAGTAATCCTATCAAAAATAAGACAGCTATCAACTCAATTAGAGTGTAACCTTCCGTTTTCATGACTTACATGGGGAATTCGATTACTTACTAATTAAGTGAAAAGTTACTATTTTTGTGACAAACTTTACTAAAAAAAACGCCGTTCCTAATGAACGACGATCTTCCCTGAAAACTCATTACTATCGAGAAACAAGGAGTTCAGGAGGTAAGGAAGAATTGAGTCCCAAGCCTTCTTTGTTTCTATTCAATTAGTTTCCCCAGCGAGTGGGGAGTATGTACTATTTGATGTTTGGGCTAACCGTTTTAATGGTTTCCATTCAATTAGTTTCCCCAGCGAGTGGGGAGTCCAGATATAGCAAAGTATGGGGCAGAAAAGCAAGCAAGTTTCCATTCAATTAGTTTCCCCAGCGAGTGGGGAGGCCATATATCCTGGTATCGACATGGTAGATTTTTTGGAGTTTCCATTCAATTAGTTTCCCCAGCGAGTGGGGAGTTGAGCTTCCTACTAGGATTCAGGATTGGAGCTAAAACGTTTCCATTCAATTAGTTTCCCCAGCGAGTGGGGAGTTTGTTTAATAGTCAAGCAGCCTAGGAGTATCAAACTCGTTTCCATTCAATTAGTTTCCCCAGCGAGTGGGGAGAAGAAGCGAGTCTGGCGTCACCTGGATTTCTTTCAGTATGACGTTTCCATTCAATTAGTTTCCCCAGCGAGTGGGGAGAAAATAGTCTACGCAGAAGATGAATTCGAGTTAGAGTTTCCATTCAATTAGTTTCCCCAGCGAGTGGGGAGTCACAGATAATTAATCTACAGTCAACTATCATATCTTATTGTTTCCATTCAATTAGTTTCCCCAGCGAGTGGGGAGTCTAAAAGCTGGAAGGCAGTGCAAGAATATTGCACTAGTTTCCATTCAATTAGTTTCCCCAGCGAGTGGGGAGTCGCTTGCTTTTTCTGGGTCACCTTGGCTTTGTATGGTTTCCATTCAATTAGTTTCCCCAGCGAGTGGGGAGAATTAATGAGGTAAATAACATAACGACTTATGTTGTTAACGTTTCCATTCAATTAGTTTCCCCAGCGAGTGGGGAGTTTACGCGAGTCTGGGTTGCTGGTTCTGCAGGTAACAGGTTTCCATTCAATTAGTTTCCCCAGCGAGTGGGGAGAGTCAACGGCAATGGTGGCGGTGACACGATTTACGGGGGTTTCCATTCAATTAGTTTCCCCAGCGAGTGGGGAGAGTCGGTACAGATGGGATGGATAGACAGAGGAGTTTATAGAGTTTCCATTCAATTAGTTTCCCCAGCGAGTGGGGAGATGTTATCGTGCAACACGCCACAAAAAAGATACCTTGTTTCCATTCAATTAGTTTCCCCAGCGAGTGGGGAGTTTATTCCTTCGCCACTCGTTTTTCCAAGAAGGATGTTTCCATTCAATTAGTTTCCCCAGCGAGTGGGGAGTTTTCTCTGTTTTGCTGACCGAGCAACAAGTTACAGTTTCCATTCAATTAGTTTCCCCAGCGAGTGGGGAGTGTTTTATGGCTGAAGCTGGCCTACTTAATAACAAGGTTTCCATTCAATTAGTTTCCCCAGCGAGTGGGGAGCGAATTCTCAGACTCAGCAATGAGGAAAATCGAAACATGTTTCCATTCAATTAGTTTCCCCAGCGAGTGGGGAGAAGTTACAGACCACAAAGTTCTGAAAACAGGAGAAATGTTTCCATTCAATTAGTTTCCCCAGCGAGTGGGGAGAGCTCAATTTTAAACCCTTGCCCAGTAAGAAGTCCAGAGGCCGTTTTCGACCGATATTTTTTTTTAAGTACAAAGTACTCAACACAACCCCGAAAAAATCGCTGAAACCCTTACCAGATAAAGGAACGACCGATCCAACGAATTATCGTTATTTCAGCCATTTTTCAGATCGATCACGCAAGCCCTAAATAACAATTGAACTAGATACCTCCGTTAGAGGAGGTTCTCCCCAGATTTCAACTTGCCCTAAGGTGTGCCGTGACAAAGGATAAAACCTAACGCTATCCTCCGATAATTTAACCCGCTGGCGAAGTCTAGACCGCAATTCGTCAATTTTGACTTGAGAAAGCTGGCACTCAAACACGGAATATTGAACCCGCTTGCCATATCCCTCCAATAAATCTGATACCTTTTTACGGCGTTTATCATCAGGAATATCATAGGCAACTACATAAAACAGCATTCCCTAGTAAATCTGATACGGCTGATAATCTTGGCTAGGGTTGTAGACAAACTGTTTGTAAGCCTTCACCTGCTGGTTGAGTAAGTCCCATCTCGGCTGTTTGTCCTCTGAATTAGTCTTGATAACCTCCTCCATTCGGTGTACAAACAATTTGAGAAACGTTTTGCGCCCAGATTCGTTCAGATAACACCCACTGTCCTTATAGACAAAATCTCTTCTGATATCCATAGTATTCTTGTTGACTAACCATAGCACCAAAGAATCCACCAACGGTGCGCGAAACTCCTCTACTAAATCACTAGCCAACGCTGCATGGCGCTCACTTCCCTGATGCAAAGAAGCTTGATAAGGATCTAATCCCTGAATTTCAATCAACGCCAGCAGGTGATTCCACAAAATCTGATAGCCAAAACTCAGCATCGCATTTACCGGATTTCCTGGGGGACGACGGCTACGTCCTGTAAACACCAACTCCGAATGCCGTAAACATTCCCCAAAAGCTGAGAAATACTGTGCTGCACCCGCACCCTCAAACCCCATCAACCGCTCAATCGAATCAGCTTGAGTTGCCTGAGTTGCCAAATGCTCTAAACTCTGAATAACTTGTTCAAGTAACGCTGACTGGTTGCGCCTTAACTGCCGCCGTAGTAGAGTACGACTATTCTTCAACTTCCCTTCTATGATCGCTCTAGCAGTTTTTAAGCGATCGCCTAAAGTCAACTGCCGCTGATAATTGGCTAAATAACGATATCCCTGCTCAATCGACATCACTCGCCCGTAACAGTAACCCATCCGGGAGAGGTAAGCAATAGGAATATTCCGCCACAGACAAGCGCGAATTGCCTGGGTTGTGACTTGAGACTTGCCAAAAATTAGAATCTGTTCCGTCAGTGGTAACTGCACCTGACCATAAACTACCTCACCCTGCTTAACAATCAAAGTTTCCTGCTTCAGAAGCACATAACAACCCTGCTGGGAAACATATAAAGTTCTCATTAATGCCGCCTCCAGGGTTTAACAGCATGGTGCTGACGACTAATGCTCCCTCGATGAGAATTATACTCAGAAAGTAACTCTGCCTCACTACTCGGTTGCAGCCATGCCATTACCCGGTCAGCCACCGTACTCACTCCATAAGTTGCTGCCATTACCAGCAGGGTATTAACAATCACCGCTGCTAATCCCAAGGGAGCAATCAACAAAATAATCAGAGTAATGCTGCCGTTAGCCACAGACACCAAAATATTGCGTAATTTCGCTGCACGATTTGTCATTTGTTGTTTGTTGTTTGTTATTGGTTATTTGTTCTTTGTCGGTTTAAAACTGGCATCATTACGTGTAAAAACCTCCTGCCTTCTGCCACCTGCCACCTGCCACCTGCCACCTGCCTCCTACCACCTTTCAATCTGGTAAATTTTCACAAGCTATGCCATCTTTGTTTCTATCCAAACCGTGAGGATCATCGGGAAATGCATCCAATATTTCTTGGGCTTCCTTTTGATGGCTAAAATCACTGCAATTACAGTCTTGGTTGACACAATCAGGTAAATTTGCCGTTGAAGTGTCCGGTGAAGCAGTTGCCGAGGTTTCTGCTTCTGTTGCCGATTCAGGTACTGTTGCTACTGCACTGTTAACGGTAGGAGTTGTAGTAGGACTTGCCTGCTCTTGAGGTTGAGTTACTTCGGTCTGTTTTTGAGAATCCGAGGGGGATTTTAACTCCTTGCAAGTACACCGAAGCTCAATTACTGTCCCCAAAACCAACATTAGGGCGAAACTTCGTAACATTGTTTGTTGTTTGTTGTTTGTTGTTGGTCATTAGTCATTTGTCCTTTGTATAGCAAAAGGCAGAGGGCAGAAGGCAGTTCGGCGAAGCCGTTGCCGAAGGCTAGGCAGAAGGTAAGAAATTGACAGGTAAAGGTTTCAACATTTGACATCGTCCTAATCGCTCTGGCGGCTGCTATAAACTTTGACTAATGACTAATTTTATTGCTCACTAATTTAGTGAAAGTTTCCAATTTTTGTGACAAGCCTTACAAAAAAACGCCGTCCCTGATGAACGACGCCTTACCTTATAACCATTGGTGTCAATTTAAGCTTAGATATAGTTGGCTAGTTGGATAACCTAACCTGCCTTGGATTTCAAATGATTAGGCTCAACACCAATTTCTTCTAACTCATTACTCATTACTCTTGCTGAAACTAAAAAATACTGATTTAGGTCTAGAAGCTTTGATATGATTAGTTTCTAGCCTTTTTTCAGCGATTCAATTAATGAATTCTTAATTCTTCATTCTTAATTCGCCGTTAGGCGCTTATTACTCATTACCCCTGTTTTGAAATCAAAAGAATCGCTTCCTTCATAACTTATCTGAAATTCCTGCTTATATAGCTCTATTGCTCTTTCGGTTATTGGACCAATATCACCATCTATCGCACCATTGTACAACCCCTTATCTTGCAAATACTTTTGAATTTCTTTAGAGCGATTTTGTTTGCGTATCTCCTGAAGGACTTGTTCACACCAAAAACGGTCTAAAGATGTTTTCAGCTCCTGTAGTTGGTGCTGAATAATTTCCTCTTTAATCAACCCTAATTCATGAGCCAAAATATGGTCAGCCTCATCCAGCAAAAAATCCAACCAGGAGTCTAACTGTGCTTTTTGTAGTATTTCCTCAATTCGCTCAGCTTGCTGTTGTGTTAACGTTGGCTGTAATGCTAACGCACAATACTCATAGACTATCTGTTTGTATTTCACAGACTCCCGGACGAGTACTTCAAAATCATCCATTAGTTGTTCATCACTTGGCGTTCCCATAATTGTCGTAATCGCTTAATCGCAAGCTCATCTAGCGGGTACAGTGTTCTCAGCAGCTAGTGCTGATAGACTTAGAAAGGAAATCAGGTTGTTATCCAGACGGAATCAGAACCATTGGCTCTTGGTATCGCCCTTTCCTTCAAATCAGTCCAGTAGTGATTAGTGTTTCGAGATCATTCTTCGTGACACGGTTTTGGTTAAAAATTTGGTAAAGATTGCTCAAGAGGAGGCAGAAGGCAGGAGGCAGAAGGCAGGAGGCAGTCCTGATGAAAAAATTTTTTCGCCACCATCCAGAAAGTCCCTCTCTCCGTGTCTCCGCGTCCCCGCGTCCCCGCGTCTCTTTCAAGTCAGGAGGGATGAAGCTTCCCACACTCCCCACACTCACCATCACTGTCACATTAATTACAAATCGTCACTAATGGTTGTGAGTACTTTTTCCTGTATGCTATGACAGACTCTGAACCCCCTAGAGCTTCGTCTTCCCCAGAAGATACTTTGGATGCAGCAGTAATCGAAGTACTAGGAAAAGATAATCCTCATGCCTATTCGACCATTTCGTTTATCCACAGATGCCTGAGACAATTCCATCTAGCCACCCAGTTTGAACCTCACGAAATCCTCAATGATGCCTACTTGCGGGGAAAAGAATTCACGCAGTCTGGGAGAATCATCCGCAATCCTCATTCCTGGTTAAAGAGTACTTCCCTTAATATTATCCGAGAACTCAGCCGTAAACAGAAAAGGGAACCCTCAATAGACCCTGAATTGGTAGATTTGATTCCCTCTTTAAGACCAATCGCAGAAAATGTCGTTTCCCCTGAAATTATTGATAATCAGTGGCAAGCACTTATGAATTCACTCAAAATCCTTGGAGAAACCGAACCCGAAGGAGCAAGATTGCTGCGCTTAAGAGCTAAAGGGCTTTCCTGGAAGGAGGTTTACGAACAATTAGTGAAAGAGGATGGGTTCGCCAAAAGCGAGTCAACGTTGCGCCAAAAAGCCTGTCGTGCCAAGAAAGCCCTGAGAAAAATTTACCATGCCAAAACTAATGATGCTGCGGATCTGCTTCTTCCTTAAAAACCAATGAGATGGATGGTCAGGTGCTGGATTAATGGTTTTTCTGTACCCGTAATCCCTAATATCTTCTCTCTTTCCTTAACACCTATATATCTAACACCTTTATATATAAGCGCACACCTTATCCATTATGAAATAAATAATATCAAAAAATAACGAAGAATACAACCAACCGGCAAAAGAGTAAGCTAAGCACAAGCCCGTATTTTAGATGTTGTCATGATTTTTTTCTAAATTCTAAATTCTAAATTCTAAATTCGTAAGCTCTCCTCCCTTATGGCAAAAAAACCTCAACTCCACCCCTATGCGGATCGCCTTTCTTTTGAGAGACTTCTACTATTGATTGCCACCCTGATCCAATACCCAGGCATCGGCAGTCCTGACCCTCTGGAAAAGTCAGATAAAACACAGCACCACAATGCCCTAGAACCCCTACAAACTCAACTGCAACAGTTAGCTCAATCTCTAGGCATAGTGCTACCACCAGACTATCCCGCCCTGGCCACCATCCGCAAAGACTTGCAAACCCTGCGAGATTACCACATTCTGGAGCGCCGCATGTACCGCTGGGGTTACTACCTGGGCACTGGTGTCATGAGTCGAGAAGAGTTAAAAGTCGCCTTCAATGCCCTGCATTCCCATGCTCTCTACCAAGGAGACCCCCAAGTCCGGCAAATTTACCACACTCTCAAACAGCGATTGAAGGGTCTAGATTTAGAAACTAAGGGGGATTTCTTTTACCCAGTCCGTGCCTACCTCAATCGTCCCATTATCGACACAGATCCAGAAGAGATGAGAGCTAAGGGCAAATTCCGCCAAACTCTGTTTCAATCTCTAGACAGATTAGAAGTTGCGATCGCAAAAGGGCAGTTAATCGAATTGTACCGTCACCAAGAACCCTACCAACGGCAAACTGGCTACCTGAAAATTTACCCTTTGCAGCTGTTTTACCATGATATTGCCTGGTATCTCCTCTATGAAGAAGCAGAAACCCCTCATTTATACAAACCCAACCAAATTCAGCACTTAGAAGTCGAACGTCTAGACCGCTTCAAAAGCCACTATCAGATTCTACAAGAATCAGGAAGAGGACAAGCCATCCAGCGAGAAAGTCTCAAACTAGCACAGAAATTGATGAATACAGGCTGGGGAATTTTCCTGGGAAAACCGGAAGAACAACAACTCGAACGTCTGGGGAAATTACTCCCACAACTAGTCAAGGTAAGATTTTTCCCCCCCTCAACCCACTTTATTCTAGAAGGAAACCGCCGCCACCCCAATCAAAAATTGTCTCCTGGTTCCCAAGACAGTAACGGCAACTATACTTACGTCGATTACCAAGTTAAGCTGCCCCAACGTTCCTTCAACGAATTCAGCCGCTGGGTTTACCGCCATATGAGTACTGCCCAATTTCTTGCTCCAGAGGAACTAGTGACTAAACACCGCCAAGAAGTTCAAGCTTTAGCCGCACGTTATTTATAGCAAAAGGCAGAGGGCAGTTCGGCAAAGCCGTTGCCGCAGGCTAGGCAGAAGGCAGAAGGCAGAAGGGAAGAGGTTGACAGGTAAAGGTTTGCTGCATAAGACAATTGTCCTAACCGCCTTGGCGATTGCTATAGCTTAACAGGGACAAGGCGATCAGCTTCTTTGGTGCTGTAGGCAGATCGCTTTCTTATCAACTGGTTATTGTGGGTAACAGTTTATATGCGCACACCTATTCCACCATCCATAATAATAGCAAAAAGTAATTACAATTGCAACCAATACATTTCTGGGAGATACACGGGACGCGATCGTTATACCGCCTGGAAATTAATGATGCCGGGGGACAATCATTATTGAAAGACTCAATAATCAAAAGTCAAGTCAAAAGCCACTATTTATCCGCTACTCTTCCAGCATCCCAATAGCTTGATAAATAACCGTTTTAGCTCTTATAAAAAAACAACTTCACTATTGCCTAATCCCTAGCATCTCTCCCTTTATTCAGGTTAAAGTGCAGTACAAGAGTGATGAAAACACTTTTCATAGGGACTGCCTTGTTAATTATGAAAACTTCTCAACTCACCCGCATCGATACCCTAATCATCACCGTTGGTACTCGTCAAGTCGGCTGGCACTGCCATGATACTGTAGTTCGCTGTCTTGGTGCAGATGGCGATCGCGGTGCGCCTCCCCACATTGATCAACTTTATCAGACAGAACTGAACATCGAACGGGGCTATCACCAGGAAAACAAACCGGAATATCGCTGGGGTGTGCGAGATTTAGCCCAACGACTCTATTTATACTGCCAACATTTGGGAGATTTTAGTCGAGTTGAACTGCTATTAGACCATAAAATTATTGCTGATTGCCTCACCTGTGGTTTAAAACAGATCATTTTGTGGGCAACTAACCAACCGGAAACCGTTCCTTGGAATTTCCGACGGGGTGATACCCTGTTCTCTGCCCAACTTATGGCGGGTAAAATTCAACAAACCTTCCCAGAACTTCAGGGAAAAGTGACGGTTAAATCTCCCGTTGTCGGCGTGAAAGATAATGAAACCATTCGTCGAGAACTAGAAACTAATATTCTACCCGCTGCTCTCCCATTGCCTTCCCAAGTAGCCGTCAATAATCAATTTGTCCTGGCTATTGAAAACACAGGCTGTGCGCCAGATATTGCCAACGGTTTAGAAATTTGTGCTGCTGCTTTAGTGAGGCAATGTCAGGTACTCAATATCAAACCTATTGAACCCAAACCCCTTTATCAACAGAGGAAAAATGATACAATAACTGCTCAAACCGCTCAAGAATATAAGTTTATCTCCGTAGGTGATTATTTCTGGCCTTTAGAACGACAACGAGTCATTTCTGCCTGGGAACGAGGTGATTTTCGGGAAGCAGAAATTTGGTTAACCTCCCATCAGCGTCAGTATGAAAGACTCCTCTATCAACTCGCTAGTCAATTAGCCCTCTCTACTAATTGGGAAATCTCTAATTTCCTGCACGACACAGAACAAGGAATAGAGACTTGGTTGCAATCAGCAACCCTCAATAACTTTGCTGAAGCAGAACAAATTGAAGCCTGGAAACAGCAAGTCAAAACTACCCAAAACAGTGACTTTGCTCAAGCCTGGGAAGCTCATTTTTTAATTTATCTCCAATTGATTCGTCGTAACTACACTACGGCATTTATGCAGTTTGCTCAAACTCTAGAAAGGTTACTCTTTCTTCATGCTCAACAAGATGATTGGGTAACTAAAGGCATAGCCAAAACCAGAAGTAATGAGCAGATACCCAGCTTCTATTCACTGATTAATGCCTGGTGTCAAGTCAATCAATCAGGGCAAGACCATCAAATCTCTGAGTTTTTGCATGGTATTCGCCAACAACGGAATTATATTGTCTATCATGCCCAGCCTCTAACCCTAGAAGATATCCAAAGACTTTGGTCAAACTTCAGCCAAGATAATCAGACTGATATTATGCAACTCCTAAGCCAGACACTTAAGTTAGTTTGTCATCCAGATTGGAAAATTCCCGAAAAACCCCTGTTGCGATCGCTCTATGATTGGGGCTTGCATCTACTGCAATCTGATGCGGAATGATTGAAGAGAAGGCAGAGGGCAGAAGGTAGATGGCAGAAGGCAGAGGGCAGAAGGCAGAGGGCAGAAGTCATCTCGTTAATAACGTTTGCACAGCATTTTCCGCAGGAGTAGGCTCAAAATCTTTCTGTCTCCGCATCTCCGTGTCCCCGCGTCCCCGCGTCTCTATCCTCCCCTTCTGGTACACTTCGCTTCACCAGATCCTGCACTGTCGCCGACTCTGGCAACACTCCACCTTCATTGAGGATTTCCCAGAAAGTCTGATGGTCTAGTAACCCACCAACCACCAAATTAGCGAATACTTGCACTGCTTGAGGAGATAGGGGCGCTTTTAGTATGGAACGATTTACACTAATGCCACCGATGTTTTCCTCACCAGTCCAGTTTGTCCAGAGTCTGAACAAAGACTGAACAGCGGACTCTTTATCCGCCGCCATTTGAAATAAGCCGGATTTGGTTTGAGCTGACCTCAACTCAACCTCTGTGGCAGTCATATTGAGGTTGTTACCAAAAAAGGATAATGACCGCCGCAGCATCTCAGCTTCTAGGTCAATAATAGCTTGCCTGGTAGAAGCGATCGCGACTCCGGTGGGTTCAGCAAAATAGAATTTTCCTCCCATCGGTAAGTCTACTACCGTATTAGGCCCAATGGTTAAAGGAGCAGGGGGCTCAGAAATCATTCCTTCCCTCACTGGCACGGGAAGGTTGCATTTATAGCGCACCTCACGATAATCTGACCATTCCTGATAATGAGCGATGTTATCCAGGGCCAAATCATGCAGTGGTGGTAATGAGGTAAAAGGGTTGATGGTGTTGATCGGGTAGAAGACAATGGGTATCTCAGAGAAGACTTCTCCATTAGGCGATCGCAATTCTACTTCATCGACCAAAATCACTACTCTGTTTTCCTGGTCAACTTCTCTAACCTCAAAAACCTGATAGTAGCCAGGGGACATTACCCAAAACTGTTCAACTTCCTTCGTTGAATATCTACCCTCCGGTTCAGTAGTACATCTGCGAACCACCAGTGACTCCAGCCGATTATTCACCACTGACCAGTTAACAATATCCCGGCGTTCAATCAGACAAAAGTAGGGACGCAAAGGGTATGCCAACTCATCCGCAGCTGAGGTGATTTCAGGACGCTTAGGGTATTCCACAAGTATTCCACAGAATCCATCTCTGAGGGCAATTTCATCAGCCGTTGACAAGAAAGCCCTCAAAGAGGCTCCCTGCATGTCCACATCTTCTAGATTGTCTTGGGTTGATTTTGGATTGTCAGAGGATAATTCAAAATCCGTCAATAACCCAGAGAATCCATCAATAGTACGACGAAAAAAGTTGACCCAACGCGATCGCTTCAGTCGATTAAGGTAAGCTGTATCAGGCTCCTTCTCTGCTTGGGGCAAGTAGCAACTCGCCTTGTACCCATCAATAATCCTTCCTCCTTTAAACCAGGTGGTAATACCCGTGTAGCAATCCTCTACTTCATTCAGGATTGGTAATAGAGATATCAGACTGGGGTGATGGTAGCAAGGCAAATCAGGGTCGTAATATTCAGGTTTAAGTACCTGAGGGTTTGCCGTCCCACCGTTAAGATCTTGGCGCTGTACTGTTACTGTCATGCTAACTCCGATACAAAACCCCCTGAGCCTGGGCAAAAAATCCAAAATCAGCCAGTATCCTTAAAATTTCTGCTCTGGCTGCTTGCTGAGAGTTTTCATCCCGTCGCTCATACTCAAGTTCTTTGAATTCAATCTCAAAATCACCATCAACAAATTTCTTCACTCCTTGTTGAGGGAGCTTCAGTATTCCTTCAGTCCCTTGTAGCTGTGATGGAGGCTGATTGCTAAAATGTTCTAAGTCCTGAAGAATCTGTATTAAGCGATCGCGATATTGAGTTCCGTTTTTGGTATCGAATTGCTCCAAGCCATTTAACGCAAATTTCAACTCCTCAACTTGAGCAGGAGGAACTTTGAGATGATGGATTAGCCTGTTGAGTAAAAGCATTAAGGTTCCACAAATCGACCTAATATCAGTCTATCCCATCACAAACCAAGTCTTCTGTAACTGTAATCCTACCGTAAGTATTCTTGCTTTGTCCGGCTAAAGCATAGACAATAACAGTGCCCGCTGGATTGGCTAACCAACAGGAGAAAATTCCCATAGCGCAACATTCCGGCAAACACGATCCAAATGTTCCGACTGTGGTGATCCGGGAGATCCAGATTATATCCAGGGAAAGCGGCTGTATTCGTTATCTATGCTTTAGCCAGCATAAGTATTTTTTCTCAAATCTCAAATACTTGAATTGTGATAAAATATAAAAAAACAGCTACCAAATCTTGCAGCCGTTTTGGACTCGATCATTAAATAAGTTAGCTAAATGATATCACATTCTTCTTACCAGCTGCCACGCTCCCACCACCGCCTTTATCGCTACAACCTGGGTTTTGCATTCCGTCTCCCTTACCCAAACGAGATTCAGAAGATGAGGGAGGATTACGAGGCCAAAATAGCCCTCCGTCGCTGGAGCAAGCAAAAACAATGTGAGATGTTGGCATATCTGAACATGCTGATCTATCGCGCTGCTCGTACCTGCGAGGCGGTTGTTCGCCAGAGGAAACAGTACAAGAACAAGGAAGGGGAAACGAAGCAAGGGTACAACGGGCTCAACAGGGACTCTTTGATCAATATGGTTAAAAACGGGGTCAAAGACATCTCTCTGACAATCCAGGGAGCTTGTGACCTGATGAAAAACCTTTGGGGCTATGCCATTTCAGAAAAGAAATTGCGTAGCTACCGTTATGAACTACGAGATGAATTTCGGTTATTCAAGTTTACCCCACGACCCAGACCAGGGGAAGAGGATCTAAGAGGCGATCGCAATGCCCGTAGACCAAACCCAATACAGGATTTCGACTTCCTGGGGGCTCTGTTTATGGCAGAGACTTTAGAAGAGATGGTCGTTGACCACGTTGATTGGGACACTGGGGACTGTTACCCCCAAGAGGAATTAGTTGTTAAAGATGGGGTTGAGTGGTCGGTAGACTCTTACTCTGTCACAATTCAAGACTTTCCAGGGTGTGGATATATGCCCAAGCTTCTCTACGACACATTGTTTGATGGTAGCTCAGAGTACCGGCGAGGTGAGCGGTATGGGCAAGGTGATAGCACTGAGGGCTGGTACGAGGAATGGCAGGAACATCAGGAGGAACAGATAATTGAGGTTTTGGCAGAGTATGGGCATGAGCATTTAGTGTCAAGTTCTAGAAGTAGAGAGCAGTTTTTTGATAAGTACTGGGAAGGGGTTCACTCAAACAAATTCAAGACTCAACCTTATGGAGAGCAAGAGGAGGGAGAAGTCATAGGAAGACTTTGGGTGACGGAGCAAGGAGTTTTTGCCAATACGGGAGGTTGATGTGTGGCAGGAGCTAATTGTTGACATCCTCACCGCCCTAAAAGTGCGGTGATTCCTAAACCTCACGATTTAGGTTTCTGTTTCATTCACCGTCGCATACCACAGTTCAAAACCATGTACTGTCTTACACAGAGTCCACAGACTTTCATTCCCATTGCAGAGAATCCGATTCCGCAAGCCCTGCGGTACGGTGTCGTTACAAGACTCGTACTTGCTGCTTGGATATTTTACCTGTACAAGCTTTTCCGTACAGAACCCTATATATCCAGTTTTCAAGGTGCATTTACTGAACGTTTGATTTTCGCTTTCAGTACCCATACATTTTAGCACAATTTAAAGCCGTCCTAGTTCGCGCAGCGTTGCCGAAGGCTAGGACGGGGTTTCAGACCCATTTTTTCAATGAAACAGGTAACAAATACGGATTGCTGACGGTAATTGAACGGGCAGGTACAGATACTGATCGCTCTGCTACTTGGTTATGCGAGTGCGAATGTGGTAACAAAAAAGTGGTACAAGGGAATGCGCTAAGACAAGGTAAGACACGCTCTTGTGGCTGTCTTAATAAACAGAAGAGTTTTATTGATGAAACGGGCAATGTTTACGGCAAACTGACTGTTATCCAGCGAGTTCCATCGACTACGCAATCTAAGGCAAAATGGTTATGCCAGTGCGAGTGTGGTAATTACAGAGAAGTTGAAGGAACAAAGCTGCGCAAGGGAAAGATTACCCACTGTGGATGCGATCGCAAGTCTACAAAGGGGAGAGTTTCGCCTACTAAAGGGAAAACATTCCCGACCAAAGTTCGACCTAATCAGCAATATGGAGCCCTCTTGGTATTGGGAAGAGTTCCACGGAAGGGCAAGGGAGATGTAATATGGGCTTGTCGCTGCATGTTGTGTGGTGGTAGAACGGAAATTCGTTCTTCCTCGCTGACATCAAGAAAGACTAAATCCTGTGGTTGCCTAGCAGGGCGACCTTGGGAAAAACGGAAGCAGAAAAAAATGTCTTTGAGGGAGTTATTGAAAGGAAAAGTCAACCCCAAGTAGCCACACCTTCTCTCCACTGTCGATGAGCATCCGGTAACGGGAACAGGGTATGTAGCATATAGCGAAGGCAATCTCCTAAATGCGATCGCATCAAATCAGACTTATCAATATTTCCATTTTTATCAAACTTCAGAGATTCCAAGTCTTTGACCAACTCCTTGCAATCAGGATGGATAAACACACGATTTTGGTGAAACAGTGCATTGCAGCTGTGGATAGAGTCCGTCACTGAAGGATTGCTACTACCCCACTGCTGTAACCAGCGTAGTCCCTCTAGTTCCTTAATCACGATCGCCCAGTTGGTTGTCTTGCTATTAGCAGTTTTGGCAGATCCACTAGCGTCCCCATAGACTAGTATTCTCTTTGGCACTGGCTGCCTTTCCTTAACCCATTTCACCACAGCTTTGGCTAGTTCAAAAGTATCTGAGTTGAGCAAATACCATTCCTTGAGCATAAATACCGTATCACCATAAACCTGAGAAGCGATCGCACAAGCAGGACTATGGTTAAAATCAAACGATAGATGCAGGGGCAATTTGGGGTTGTAAGCCATGCCGCCATCAAGATGTTGAGTGCGTTTAAAATAGCGAAAGATTAGCCCTTCCGTGGTAACTACATACTCACCGCGTAATTCTAGGGCAGCAAGTTCTGGGGTGTAGCTAGCCTCAAGCGATCGCAAGTAATCTGGATCTAGGGAGTCATTGTCAGCAGTTAGGCAGCGGATTGCTACATAGAGCTTCTTTAGCTCCTCTCTACGGTCAGGGTCAGAAAATGTCTCGTACACCCAATTAAATGGGTGATTCCGATTAATTGACGAGGTAATTACAGCTTGACCAGGAATACTCCCCTCACCACGTCCCAAACGACCGTTTAATGTTTCCCAGGCGGACTTATCAGCATAAGCCCATTCATCCAGCCAAGCCCATCTGACTTGCAAGCCACGCGCACCTTGCTTTGCCCTGGTGGTTGTCCCTCCAAATTTGTTGGCAGAAAGGACGAGGACAGGGGCATTGTAGATTGTGCAGAGGCGACGGGAGGCGATAAGTCGGGCAGTTTCCTCTGGAGTTTCTGCAACAGGAGAAAGGGGAACACCAAAGCGATCGCAAAATTCGGCTAGTGCAATAATTGTTGACTGTTCTAATTGTCCGTACTCATTAGCTGATATTAATCCCCTACTTTGGGGGTCTTGCTTAGCTTTCATGCAAGCATACCATGCCCCTGCATAGGACTTTCCTGAGCCTATGCCTCCAATAAGATCCACAGCACGAGGGAAGGAGCTAGACATAACCAGATTGTAGAACTCAGTCTGACCACCAGGCTTGGGACAGAAGGAAAATAAACAGTCCTTTTGGCGATTTCCCTGTCTTGCTTTGATTTTTGGCTCAACTCGAAGAGCACGTAAGCTAGCAAAGTTTTTCACTAGTCTGGGATTTTCCCTTGAAACGCTTTAGATAAACCATCCTTGAGCAATTCTTCTGATTGGCTCAAGCTATCTACAACTTGTGGAACAATGTCAGTGGGGATAACATTGTTCATCATTAAATGCTTAAGCGCTCTTCACAATAAGTCTATGTTGACAGATTTTATTAGAGAAACAATCAAGTCCCATGCCCAGCCATTCCCAGAGGCAGAAGTATTGTAAAGTCCAAAAACATAGTAAAACTTGGTTATTTATGTTATAATATTAACACCTTATAAGGTTCAAGAAAACGGAGAAGCTCCTAGCCAAATTAACAGATAACCGATAGTAATGTTACTAACAGAAAGACACATTATTAAGAAAGGACATCGATTTTGGACAGAGATAGACAATTTATCTTGGCAGTCAAAAAATCTTTATAACTGTGCTAATTATAGCATCCGTCAAAATTTTATTTATGGCCATGGCTATTTGACTTATAATCAGATGGCTTCCTTGATGAAAAATAACGAGCAATATCGAGCCTTACCCGCCAAGGTGTCACAGCAAGTATTAAGAGGATTAGACCGTAACTGGAAGTCATTTTTTCAAGCTTCATCAGAATTTAAGACTAATCCCGATAAGTTTCTGGGTCAACCTAAAATCCCCGGTTATAAAGATAAAAAAAAGGGTAGAAATATTTTAGTTTATACAATTCAAGCTATAAGTAAAGTTGCCATAAGAAAAGGTTTAGTCAAACTATCGAGGACTTCAATCGAGTTAACGACTAGAGTAGCTTCTTGGATAGCTGAAGTAAGAATTGTTCCTAAATGTGATTGTTATGTAATCGAGGTAATTTATGAGAAAAATGAACAGTTCTTAGCCCCTAATGACAAGATAGCAGCAATAGATTTGGGTGTAGATAATTTGATGGCTGTAACTTCAAATCAACCAGATTTTACTCCTTTGTTGATTAATGGCAGACCGTTAAAAAGCCTGAACCAATTGTATAATCAACGTCGTGCTTTCTTACAATCTAGATTACTTGGTAATCGTCAAAGTTCTCAAAGAATTAGCCGTCTCACTCGCTGTCGAAATCAGAAAGTAGATGATTATCTTCACAAAGCTAGTCGTTATTTAGTGAATCTCTTAGCCCAGGAACAAATTACTACCTTAGTAATTGGTAATAATCTTGGTTGGAAACAAGAGGTAAATTTAGGGAAAGTCAATAACCAAAAATTTGTGGCTATTCCCCATGCTCGATTAATCGACATGATTACTTACAAATGTCAATTAGTAGGAATAAAGGTAATTCTTCAAGAAGAATCTTATACTAGTTCTTCTAACTTTTTCAATAATGATCCTCTCCCAGTTTATGGGCAGATAACTGAAAAACCAGTGTTTTCAGGAAAAAGAATCAAGCGAGGTTTATACCGTACAGATGGAGGATTTCTCTGTCAAGCCGATGTCATGGGTTCCTACAATATTCTCAGAAAAGCATTCCCAAATGCGTTTACTCGCTATGGGATAGAGAGGTGCGTAGTTCACCCCAGGAGAATTAATCTCTCAAAGTGAAAGTGAAAGGGATTTCTGAAATGAAATCCAGTCTGTCTATATTTGACTATACTTTTACTAACTATGTGGCTGGTTAATGGCTAATGGTTAATTGCTAATTGCTAATGGTTAATTGTTAATTGTTAATTGCTAATGGTTAATTGCTAACGGTTAAAACTTGGGTTCGGGACAGTCGTCTAATAGCACCCGTGTTACCTTGCGGCTTGCTAAATCCCAAAGCTTAAGCCCTTTACGAATCGTAGCCAGCAATAGGGTTTTGCCATCAGCCGCCATCGCCAAACTCACTACATTGTTTTCCCGAAATTGCCGAGAAGTAATCTCACCTGTGGTCAGATCCCAAGTCGTGAGGCCAAAATTGCCAGTTACCAGGGTTTTGCCATCTGGCGTAATGGCGATTCCATAGACCCAATCATCGATTTGGGGAGCCAGATGAGTGCGCGGTTTGCCGGTTGCTAACTCCCAACTGTAGATTGCGTTTTGTCCAGTCCCCAACTGGGTTAAAGACGATCCAGCAATAACTGTTTTTCCATCGGGTGTAATGGCAACTAGCGCAAAGCCGCTGCTGATGCGAGGATCGCGCCAGGTTAGTGTTCGTAGGTTTTGACCAGTCGCCATATCCCACAGCTTAACGGTTTCAAAGGAGCCACTGGCGAGGGTTTTGCTATCTGGTGTAAAGGCTAGAGACACGACTTCTCGATCATGCCCTTGCAGGGTTTGCAGCAGTTTTCCCGTTTCCATTTGCCAGATCTTAATGTCTTTATTGCTGTCGCCACTAACCAAAGTTTTACCATCGGGGCTAATTTTCAGGGCTTTAACGATGTCAGATGCTGGCATTGTCTGGAGTAACTTGCCATCCGCCGTCTGCCAAACCCGAATCACCCCATCACTTCCCCCACTGACTAAGCGGCTACCATCCGGGCTCAAAGCTAATGCGTAGACCATCTCCTGATGGTTGGCAAGGATTTGACCTGGTTTGTCAGTTGTGAGATCCCACCGATAAATCGCAGAGTCAAAAATGCTGCTGAAGGCAGTTTTACCATCAGGGCTAATCGCCAGGGAATTGAGGAACATTGCATAGCTACGATTAGCGCAGTGGGCATCTTTAGCAGCGGGAGTGACAGGTAATGGTTGGGTTAGGGCAATGGGCTGCCCACAGGTTAAGGTAACAGCAGCTACGAGTAAGTAAGGCAAGCGACCAAGGTTTACTAATGTCGAAACACTAGCAAAAGGCTTTGAGGGAAGAAACTTAAGCACCATAATGAAAATTGGGCAATGGAACTGAAACATGGGAAGAAGTGGCAACTGCTTTATGGGCAGTCTGTTAAACGCAATTTTATAGCAACTGCCAGGGCGGTTAGGATAACCCAAAATGCGGAAACCGTTACCTGTCATACCAAATCCGGTTACAACAGAGCCGTTTTGAGCAAACTGCGAAATCCTGTAGAGACGCGCCATGGCGCGTCTCTACAATGTGGGCATAGCGACCGGATTTGGTATCAATCTCTTCCCTTCTGCCCTCTGCCTTCTGCCTTCTGCCTTCTGCCTTCTGCCCTCTGCCTTTTGCTCTTGACCTACCTTCTCCCAAGATGCATAGTACAAGATGTGAAATTAAGCGACATTCATCTCCTCAGCATCTTCTTTGAATAGTTCTAGATCTTTCTTCTTAGTTGCCTCATACCGCCTTGAAAATTCCACAAAATCGATTAAGTCTGCCTCTAAAAGACGGATGTGCCCTTTAATTTCCTCAGAGGTTATGCGGTAACGATTGCCAATTTCTTTGAAGCGATGCTGGCGATCAATTCCCGTGGCAATGGTGTTGATACCTCCGATAACCCCCGTGGCAATCCCCAAGGATTTGATTGCTCCCTCAACATTAACTAGGGCTAGACCACATACCATCAGCATCAGACAAAAGCAATCAGAAAATATGGCTTTGAAACGAAATGGATGACGGACAGAGATTATGTTTTTATCCAAGGATTAATTCGGGTGGGATTCCCTGTCGTTGTCAACATACAGAAAAAAACCGTGAGCGAGAGATAGCCCCTCGTTTTAACGGGGGGCAGTGGAGCGAACGGGGGTTTTAACCCCCTGTATCATTTCCTATATGTATTTTTCAGATATTTGGTGAAGAGTTGACCTATTGATTGATTGTTGTTTTTTTGAATAAAAGAAAGTAGAATAAACATATCAAGTAACAAGTAATTTTTGAGTTTAATGTACGGCTGCCAACAAGTTTTGCTACACCCAAATAAAGAAACTCAAGCCGTGTTAGAATTTATTTGCTCGGAAGTCAATAAGCTGACCAACTGTGGAATTTATTATGCCCGTCAGCTATATTTTAAAACCCAGAGATTTATTGGTAAATATACCCTAGATAAAGAGCTAAAAAGTAACTGGCATTTTAAAGCTCTCAGAGCCAATGTAGCTCAACAAGCATTACACAAAATATATGATTCATTTAAAGGGTATCAAGCTTTAATCAAAAAATGGTGGGCAGGAGAATTAGATAACAAGCCAAGATTACCTAATTACCGCAAAAAAGGTGGTCTAGAGTAGCGGTTTATCCAGCCCGTTTTGTGAAATGTTTAGGCAATAAAATTAGATTAGGTTTAGGGAGGCAAGTCAAAGCCTGGTTTGGTCTAGATAATATTACTATTCCTCTGCCCAGCAATTTAGATTTTAACAAGATAAAAGAAATCAGAATATTACCAAGAAATAATTGTTTCTATGCGGAATTTATTTATCAAATTAACCCAACTAAAGCCGTGGTCAATTATGGTAATGCTTTGGGGATAGATCCAGGATTAAATAATTGGTTAACTTGTGTTTCAACTACAGGAAAATCTTTTATTATTGATGGCAAAAAAGTCAAGTCTCAAAATCAATGGTATAATAAAAGACTAGCAGCTCTCAAGAAGGGTAAAAATCAAGATTATTGGGACTCAGAACTAGCGCTTATAACGGAAAAGCGTAATCGTCAGATGAGAGACAATATTAATAAAGCAGCACGTTTTATTATTAATTGGTGCTTCAAGAATGACGTAGGTGTGATTGTTTTTGGCTGGAATAAAAGAAATAAAGACTCGATTAATATTGGTCACAAAAACAACCAAGAGTTTGTCATGATTCCCACAGCTAGGTTAAAAGATAGAATCGAGCAATTAGCTACCCAATATGGTTTAAAATTTATTGAAACCGAAGAATCTTACACTTCCAAAGCCTCTTTTTTAGACAAGGATGTTCTGCCTAAATTTGGTGAAAAACCCAACCAGTGGAAACCCTCAGGAAAAAGAGGTAAAAAAGGAGATGAATTAGGACGGGGACAATATCAAACAGAAGAAGGAGCAACAATTAACAGTGACTGCAATGGTGCAGCCAATATTCTAAGAAAGGTAAGCTCACAGCTAAAGTTATCTTTAGTCAAGGTGCGTAGGGCAGTTTTGAGTCTGCCAAAACGATATGATGTAACAAATTTATCCAAATCATATCGTAAGCAAAGTGAGGAGCGTGGTTTTAACCACGCTCCGAACAACCGCTTAGAATCCCCGTCTTTTTAAAGCGGGGAGAACTCAATTCATCGTGGTTCAACCAGCGCCCCTCGTGGGGGACATGTAATTACTTTAATTGGTCAGAAAGGAGCGGATCTAATTTGCCACGACCCTTATGGAACTCTTGAGTCTGGCTATTCCGATACCAATGGTAGTTACAGCAAAATTTCTGAAGGGGAATTTAAAATTCGTTGGCAAGGCGGATACAGGACTTTGGCTTAAACCGCGACAACATCTTAATGGAATACCAAAGCTTTTTCAATTTTCTCTTTGTCTATTACTCTATCTTCCTGTTATGCCTGTTGTTGGGGCTAGTTTTGTGGCTGACTTACAAGGTCAACAATTTTTGATGTGTAACAGGATGGTTTCCATCAAATAGCCTCTAGCAAAGATGCCAGAGGCTAGGTGAGAGAAAACTTTCTCTATTCAATTAGTTTTCCCAGCTAGTGGGAAGCATCTGATGGTGAGTACGACAAAGTAGCACCGTTGTTTCCATTCAAGTAGTTTTCCCAGCTAGTGGGAAGAATGCAAGTTCTTTCGATCATGCAGTCCAAAATAGTTTCCATTCAAGTAGTTTTCCCAGCTAGTGGGAAGCGGGGGGGCTGCTGGCCTGCCCGAAATCTCTGGCGAGGGAGAGTTTCCATTCAAGTAGTTTTCCCAGCAAGTGGGAAGAGTTTTAGACTCCAACAGGTGTGATAGGCATGATTATCCAGTTTCCATTCAAGTAGTTTTCCCAGCAAGTGGGAAGTTCCTGTTGCATATGTTCCAGTGGTTCGCCACTGCCGTTTCCATTCAAGTAGTTTTCCCAGCAAGTGGGAAGGACATTTTCTGGCTACTTGACGTTTTACGAACCAGGTTTCCATTCAAGTAGTTTTCCCAGCAAGTGGGAAGTGAAGGCACAGGAAGTATCCGCTTGCTTTCTCTAGGGTTTCCATTCAAGTAGTTTTCCCAGCAAGTGGGAAGCAAAGAACGCCGCCGCCGCCAATAAGTAGCATACGTTTTGATTAAATTAAGTTTCCATTCAAGTAGTTTTCCCAGCAAGTGGGAAGCATTAATACGATTTTCTGGCCTCGGGTATCTCTGGTTTCCATTCAAATAGTTTTCCCAGCGAGTGGGAAGTTCTTCCTTGGTATTAAAGGGAGATGTTGCGGTTGTTTCCATTCAAATAGTTTTCCCAGCGAGTGGGAAGCTAATGTAAGCCCAGAGCAAAAAATGGCCATGGGCAAGTTTCCATTCAAATAGTTTTCCCAGCGAGTGGGAAGAGTAAATTTGGCGAAGAGCTTGCAAGCAGTTGTCCAAGTTTCCATTCAAATAGTTTTCCCAGCGAGTGGGAAGAGGTCGTTGAGGGAGCCTTACCCCGTAAGGGTTTCAGACGCCGAATCGACACCACTCCAAAAATCATACCACACCTACCCAAAAATCGGACAAAACACACCCCTGAAACCACTGCCCCGTAAGGCATCGACACCAGTCAACGAGAAATATCGGGTTTCAGCGATTTGCCGAGTGGTGTCGATAGGGGATTTTTGTCTAACAAAAACCCGCATATAGCGCCATGCAACATTCCAAAATACTTAGGTGGAAAACTTTCTACCTTCTGCGCAAACTTCCCCCTGGCTTCATCTCCTGTCGAATCAACTGCCTGGTCATCGCCTCATGGACTGCTTTAAACCGAGCCGAATCAACCTCTGATTCCGAGTTCACGTTAATAGTAACTGGACTGGATACGGAAATATTCCCACCACCGCTAACACCAGAAAAACTAGGTACACTACCACCACCGACTATACCCCCTTGGTTAAAGTTCAGCACCCGATCAAGTCCCAGCTGGTAAAACCTCCGCGTAGTTTCAGTAGGTAAAATTAACTCCCCACGTTGCGCTACGACCACTTGAGCACCTGCACCTTCACGGGCAATAGCTTCGGCAAGTGAGCGCGAGGCCCTGCCATCCATCCCCACAATGCCACCGTCGGCAAAACCTCCACCAAAAATACTCAGTATGCTACTGGCTAATCCTCCCAGACCACTCCCTCCTCCACCTCCAAAGAAACCATTAGTTGAACCAATACCCATACCTTCCCCACCCAAGAGAGAACCGAATAGTTCATTGGTCAACCATTGGGAGGCCAGGTTAGCCAGGTTGTAGCAAAAGGCAGAAAGCAGAAGGCAGAAGGCAGAAGGGAAGAGATTGACAGGTAAAGGTTTCAGCATTTTGGGTTGTCCTAACCCCCCTGGCGGTTGCTATACTAGCCCATTAAAGGCATCCTTGATAGATGTGGAGCCGGAAATCAAGTCACGGTCGAAGGTTTGGAATGACCCTTGTACTCCCATCATAACTTCGGTTAAGGGGTCAAACTGCTTGCGAATATTATTATCGACGCAGCCGAAAACCCTGTCTCTGAGCGAGCAGGGATGTTGGCGAAGCCTCTCGTAGAGAAGGCAAGGTAGCACTTTTAAGTGCCTAAATATTTCTGATTTTAACGAGTGAGAAACATGGTACAATACTAACATTGATAGGTGGTCGAATCAATGCTAGTTATCGAGTACAAAATCAAGGCTAAACCAGCTCAATATCGAGCAATTGATGAAGCAATCAAGACGGTTCAGTTTATCCGCAATAAATGCTTGCGTTACTGGATAGATGCTCCAAGGGAAGCTAACATCAAGCGTTTTGACTTAAACAAGTATTCCACGGAACTACGCAGTGAATTTGCATTCGTCAAAGACCTCAATTCAATGGCTTGTCAGGCATCTGCGGAACGAATATGGTTGGCTATTAGTCGTTTCTACGATAACTGCAAGTCCCATAAACCAGGAAATAAAGGCTTTCCCCGTTTTCAGAAAAACAACCGTTCAGTTGAGTACAAAACTACAGGTTGGTCGCTCCATAAAACTAAGCGACGTCTCACTATTACTGACAAAAAAGGTATTGGTGAACTGAAACTTTTAGGCAAGTGGGATATTCATACCTATCCAATTACATCTATCAAGCGAGTACGTTTACTGTGTAGAGCTGATGGTTATTACTGCCAGTTTTGTGTTGATTTTGTGTCCTCTGATATTCAGTCAGCAACTAGTAACGAGATTGGGTTAGATGTCGGTATAGAGTCGTTCTATACCGATTCTAATGGTTATCAAGAGCCTAACCCCAGATTTCTAAGAAAAGCTGAACCTGACATCAAACAAGCTCAACGTCGCATCTATAAGAAGCAAAAAGGTTCAGCTCGACGCCGTAAGGCAAGAGCTAGATATTCCAGGAAACACTTAAGGGTAAGTAGGCAAAGGAATGAACATGCCAAGAGACTGGCACGTAACTTATGCAAGTCTAACGACTTAGTCGCCTATGAAGACTTAAGGGTAAGCAATATGCTCAAAAATCACTGCTTGGCTAAATCAATTGCTGATGCTAGTTGGTATCAGTTCAGACAGTGGATAGAGTATTTTGCCAACAAGTTTGGAAAACTAGCTGTTGCTGTCCCACCTCAGTACACGTCACAAGAATGCAGTCAGTGCGGACGGGTAGTCAAAAAGTCCCTGAGCACTAGGACTCATGTCTGCCAGTGCGGGTGTCGGCTTCATCGCGATACAAATGCGGCAATCAATATTTTGCACAAGGCAAAATCTAGGGTAGGGCATACCCAAAGTAACGCTAAGGGAGTAGCTGCCTCTACGCTACTTGGGGCAACCCTGGTAGAGCAAGTGGCTACGAAGAACTTAGAATCCCCGCGCCTTTAGGCCGGGGAGTGTCAACCAGGGTAACTTCATTAACCTGCTTTAAATTATCCCTGAGTCTGGCCGCTGCATCCCCTGCTAACTGATTTTGCTGGATAAAGCTTTCTAAGTCCGCTGATTGCTGCTGGAGGTTCAGGTCTTGTTGCAACAATGCTGCTTGTTGGTCTAGCTGCTTGGCTTGAAAGCCTAGCCCCATCTGAGATAGTCCTTGCGATCGCGTTTGCAATAACGACACTTCTGAATTGACCATTTGAGCCTTGATTGCCAGGTTGCGGTTTTGCACTGACTGGTCATATTCGGCTTTGAGATTAGCCAGAGAGACTTGGTTCAATTCCTCATAAGACTTACGCAGCTGGTCAACTTTTTCTTGGCTGATACCTAGAGACTGAGCCCAACGTTCCATTTCTCGAATCTGCTGCTGGCTCCCTTGCTGTTGAGCTGTTTGCTGAATATCGTACCGCATTTGGAGAGGATCACCCTTGCTTAGCCCCAACTCAGATGCTTTAATCCGCTGTTCCGATAGCTGACTTTGGACTTCATTGAGTTTCTGGCTTAGCTGAAGATTGCGGTCTTTTACTGCCCGTTTTGACTCTGCTTCTAGGTTAGCAAGGCTGGTTTGGTTAAGTTCCTGGTATTGTGCCGATAACTTGGCTACTTCCTCGGCACTTAAACCGGCATTGAGCCCTAATTCCTTCAGTTCAAGTTGTTGGCGCTCCCAATTGAGCTGTTCATTGCTTTGCTGAATTTGATTCCGGAGGGCAATCGGGTCTCCTTGGGCTTGCCCTAACTCAATGGCTTTGGCCTTGGCTTCTAGGGCAAGATTCTCCAGCTCAACTTTACGGGATTTATCTTCAAACTGACGACGAGCGATCGCTATATCTCTTTCGGCTACACCACGTTTTGCTATTGTGGCAGTAAGTTGCTCTTGTAACTCTAGGTTTTGCTTCAATTGAGCAATTTCTTGGTTAGCTAAATCAGTAGGCTTTTCTCCCTGGCGCTTCTGTTGTTCAATTTGTTCAATCTGTTCCTCTAGTTCAATTTGCCTTTGGAGAGATTCAATAGTTGATTGCAGTTTAACCGGGTCCCCCTGGGATAGGTCACTGGGATTAACCTGGGTGGCTTGACGGGCAAGTTCCAGCTGAGTCTGCCATTCGGCTATTTGAGCTTTCTTGAGATCACGGGTAGCACCAATTCTCCTCAGCTGCTCCTCTCTTGCAAAGGATTCTTGGGCAAACTTCATGGCATCTTCTCTACCCTTAGCCGCTTCACCCAAGGCGCTATCTATCTTTTGAAGTTCGGATTGGGACTGGGACAAAGCCTGCTGTAGCTGTCCTCTGGCCTGGGGGTCAAGAATGGAAGCATCGCTGGCGAGGGACTTTTGGGCTGATTGAATCCGTGCCTCCAAGTCTCGTTTCTGCTCCTGAAGTTCACGTATCATATCAAATCCGGTAGAATAGTTACACTTGGGTGACAATAAGGCAGAGGGCAGAAGGGAAGAAAGAAGGTTGCAAGGTAGAAGGGAATTATAGGTGATTATCCGACGAGCAATGGCTAAAATCTCTTGAGACTGAGGCTTCATATCTTTGAGTCCCAGTTTTTGCCACTCTTCATCCCAAACAAAATCCATTGTTTGGTATCTGCCAGTAGCGGTAGAGTTATGCCGAACTCTTCTAGGGTGCTTCATTAAAGTATTGGGATCAAAAGTCTCCTTTTTCCCCACATCACCAATCCAATAACCATAACCACCTCTTCTTTCCCCTTCTTCCCCAACTTCTGCCACCGCGATCGCATCTAAAGCTGCCCTGACTTGAGGATATTTTAAATACGCCATCATTTTCCGTCCATAGGTCGTTAATCCGGATAAGTCGGAGGGGCTGTAGTTAGTCGCTTTGCCCCAAAGTAATCCCCCGGTTCTTGTCGGTTTCGGGGTCGGAAGATTGGCCGTAGCGGGGTTGCCGTCCACCGCTTTCGGGGATGGTGGTGGATTATCCGCTTTGGGCATGGCGTCAACTTGTTTTTGATACCATGCCATAAATTCTTTGGGTTTAACCCTAACAGTCCCTGGTGCTCTTCCTGGAGAACCTGAAGTAAACCCTTGCCGCTGAGCAGTTGCTCTGGGAACTTCAATTACTAAGTCGAGGTGACCACCACTACTGGCAACATCATTATTAGATAATTTACCTAAACGTTGACCAGCTTTTATCTGCTGACCTGGTTTAACTTGAAAGGATTCTTGCTTGGCATGGCCATAAACCGCATAAAAATGACCCCCTCCAGGTAATGCGGATTTAACTTTAATAGCGTTTGAATTGCCAGAAGCTCCTCTATCAGCGTAGCCTCTCCCCCATGCAGTAGTAGAAACAACTTCCCCAGGAAAAATGTTGTTTAAAGGTGCTTTACCTCCTAGCCCAAAACCACCACCAAAATCAATGGCATGATGAATGCGACCACCTCCACGGGGAGCAAAAAAGTCTTGACCTGAACTGACTTTTTTCCTCATCAGTTGTTGCCAATTCATCGTTGTGGAGGGAGAAGCATAACCAAATTGACCGTTATTAACCGCCCCGGCACTGAGACTGGTTGATGCTTGAGCCGAGCCACCAGTGACAAAATTGGCCACCCCTCCCACTACTCCACTGACAGCCCCAGCAATGCTTTGCCCAATACCGGAAAGTGTTTGTCCCCAACTACTAAAAATACCACTGATGGTATTAAAAATTCCGACATTTTTAGCCCAGGTCTGGAACCACTCGACAGTTTTATTAATTAGTTGTATAATAACAGCATCGGTAGCTGCTAAACCTGGGTTAATTTCACCATGAATAGCCGCATTAACTTGGTAGCTACTACCTAGCCATGCATCAGTTTGTCCCTTAACAAGCCCAGTGCTGGCAATAGTTTTCCCTAAGGAAGTATCAACGGTCTGAACTGCCAGATTTGTTCCTGCCAAAGAGACATTATTGGCATCAATTTGTAGTCCTAACCCTGCTGCGGAGAAAGTACCCGTATCCAAGCCAGAGACTAATTCCCCAGCGGAACTGATATTATTTTGGATAGCGCGATCGCTTCTTCCTAAGTTATTTTCTAGCCCAGAAACCCTATCCGCTGCCTTGTCTGTCATGCGGTCTAGTTTTTCGACGGAAGAGACGTTGGCCGCGATCGCGTTTTCTGCATATCCTAGTTCTTGGCTGTACCCTTGGGTTACCCGACTCAATTCTTCCGTACTGTCCACTGCCCTAGCAACTTCTGTATGGAGCTGAGACAAGTTATGATCAGTAGGGATACCGGAAAAGTCTAACTCTACTGGTATCTTGGGGAGATTGGTGGGTAACTGACGCTGAAGTTCAACCCCGGAACGGATCGTATCCTCCAGTTGGAATTGGTTGGCTAGAATTTGGGATTGAGCATCCAAGGCACTGCTAGAAGAGTCCGCCATTTTGCCGGAGGCTTCAATTAGGGAGTCCACAAATTGGCTAACAATATTGTCTTGAGTCCCCAAGAGGGCATTTTTCAGTTTGTTGGCTTGTGACTGATACTCTAGTTGGATAGCCGCCTGTTGAGCTTCCAGGGCTAGTTCCTGAGACTGCCGTTCAATGCCTCGGTAATACTCCTGTACTTGTTTATTCAAATCAATCAGTTGCTGTTGGGTATCTGCCCTACGTTGGGCTAATTGAGCTTCCAATTCCGAGACTTGCAATTCCTGCTCTTTCATCGATGCCAGTTGCTCAAACAGCACCTTCTCCGGTGTTCCCTCACCAGCCTTATCTGCTAATCTACTAAGTCCAGCGGTTCCCTGGTTGTCGGTAACGCCGTAACTTGCCAAAATATTGCGGTTTTGGTCCGTATCCAGTAAAGCTTGTTGTTCCTGTAATGCCAGCAGTTGTTCCGTTAACTGAGACGCCAGCAGTTGCTCATCCACAGCGTTGAGGGCAAAGCCTGCTTGGTCTTGGGTCAGGTTGCCAGCGGCTTGTTGGTTCAAAATGCCAGCACGAGTTTGGTTAGAGGATATGTGGGCTACTTGATTAGCATCCGCTAGCCTGTCTGCCACTAAAGCCAAATTTTTCTGTAGTTGCTGTAAGGCGGTGGCGTTTTCTCCGATAGAGCGGGTAAACTGATCCTGGGCTTTCTCGGCGGAGGAGAGGGTGTTTTTGAGTAGAGTCACCTGTTTGGTATAAGTCTCCTGGTCAATCTGCCCTTCTGCTGCCAACTCTTCATAGTCAGCAATCTGCTTCTTGATCCCATCGATTTGAGTGTTAATATTGCCTTGCAGTACACCCAATGGCTTGAATGCCTTCTCTCGCTGCTTAAGTAATTCCCCTTCTTGGGCTTGCAATGCTTTAACTCCCCTGATGTCATTAGGGGATGTTGCAATCAAGCCTCGGCGTTTGATCTGTAACTCAGCAAGCTGCTTGTCGATTTCTTTGATAACAGCAAGTTCCTGTGAACCCTTCCCTGATGTTCCCAAGAAACCATAAACTTGACTAATGGCCTCGTTGGAAGCTCCGATTAGTTCCCCTTCCGCTATCACTCGGTCATCGGTTTTCTTCTGTTGATAGGTACGCAGTCCTAGCAGTTTCTGAGGGGTTCGTTCAATAAATCGGCTAGCCCTTTTGCCGATAAGGGAGCCAATAAAAGTGTTTTCCAGTATCGACTCTCCCGGAACATCCCTTGCGGTTTGAGGAAGATTGCTACCCAGTTTAACCTGTTCTTGACGAGCTTCCCCTAGAGACTGTCTGTACTTCTCCATGCCAGAAACGGCGCTATTGGCAAACTCCCGTGCCTGCCCACCGGCATCTTGGAAGGCTTTACCAATGATGGTGATGGTATCAGTAATAGCAGTGAAAAGGGCGAATTTGAGGAGAAGGGGCGCGATCGCTTGAGCCATTGCTTGCAAACCCGCTACACTCAATAAAGATGCTGCCCCCATTAACTTTAATCCCCCAATCATCCCCATTACGGACTTAAGGGCGATGCCTCCCAGGAGTAGGGATAGGAAGCTGAAGATTTTTAGCAAGATTTGCGCGTTGTTATTAACTAACTTTAAGGCTTCTGCTATTACCTTCAGTCCCAGGTTGCGGCTAGGCAGTAGCCCTTTGCCTAAAGCTGCTTGAGTCTCAAAGACGGCATTGTTAAAGGCAGTAACAGCACTTACAGAGGAATTTGCTGCACCCGCCACACCGTTAGCGGTTTCTGCTGACAACTGTTGGGCAAACTTGGGTAGAAAGTCTTCACTCAAAACTTGCCCTTGCTCCAACATTTTAGATAATTCCTGGGTGGTTACTCCCATTGCACGAGCAGCTATAGCAAAAGGCAGAAGGCAGAGGGCAGAAGGCAGAAGGGAAGAGATTGACAGGTAAAGGTTTCAGCATTTTGTATTGTCCTAACCGCCTTGGCGATTGCTATATTTCTCTTCTGTCAAACCGGGTTGAAACGTTGATTTGTCGTCGGCTGTAATGGCGGAAATTCGTATAAATGTTCCAGAGTGACAGAAGAGAGATATTTGAAAAGTACCGGGTAAAGATTCACCCAACTGTTGCCTTAATTCCTCGGAACTAATAACTCCTTTGGACATCATTTGTTGAGTGGCGTTGACACTCCCCGACCTTGCATGTACGGGGATTCTTCTTTCAATCAGCGAACTTAGTGTACAGATTTTCATCAATACACCATAGGCTCATCTGTCCAGAAGCGTTTATCCAGTACTCCGACTGAAATGTTCCCGTGTGCCCCACGGTACGTAGTCCTAATTTCAGAATGTTTTTTGCGGCATTTTCATCTCTGTCTAGCACGGTTCCACATTTACACTTGTGGGTACGAGTGCTAAGAGATTTCTTGACTGTAGCGCCACAATTAGAACAGTTTTGAGATGTATAGTGGGGAGGTACGGCAACAGTTACTGTGCCAAATACTTTCCCGAAATACTCTACCCATTCCCTAAACATTGTCCAACTAGCATCTGATATTGATTTAGCTAGCTTGTGGTTCTTGACCAAATTACGCACTTTCAAGTCCTCATAGGCTACCAAGTCGTTAGACCGGACTACGCACAATGCTGTCTTCACTGCAAAGTCTTTACGCTGCCTACTTACTTTCAGGTGCTTTTTGGCTAGCTTTTGCTTAGCCTTGCTGTAGTTGCTTGATTGTGGCTGACCTCTGTTGAGTCTTCGAGACACTCGTTTCTGTAGTCGCTTGAGAGCTTTTTCTGATTTCCTCAGGTATTTGGGATTAACAACCTTGTTGCCATCAGAGTCTGTGTAGAAAGCTGAAATGCCAACATCAAGACCTATGGTTTTACCTGTCGTTGGCTTATCCTCAACACGGTCATAGTTGATGCAAAACTGAGCATAATAACCATCAGCTCTACGTACTACCCTAACCCGCTTAATTTGCTCAAGTTGGTAGTAGTTTAAGTCTCGACTGCCATAGAGTCTAAACGAACCCGCCTTAAAGCCGTCAGTGAAGGTTATTCTGTCTCGGTTTTTAGATAGCTTCCAACCCGTCACTTTGTACTCTACAGAACCGTGGTTAGCTCGATTTCTCTTGTACTTGGGGTATCCTTTCTTTCCTGGTATCTGACGCTTGCAGTTATCAAAGAATCGAGAAATTGCGGCCCAGGTACGTTCTGCCATAGCTTGACGAGCTTGGGAGTTTAGCCTACTAGCCCAAGGGAAATCACTATTTTTTGCTAAGAGGGTGACGTATTTGTATAGGTCATTACGGCTTTTGGCGTGGCCATCTTCCCAATAACGAAGGCAAGAGTTACGGATAAATAGACCAGTACGAATGGCTTCATTTAGCCGTTCATACTGATATTGTTTACCTTTTAACTTGGCTTCGTAGACTAACATTTATTATGTTTAACTCATGATAATATTGTAGCACACGGCGCAGGAGAAGCGCTACCTCGCTTTCATCCCTGCTGGCTTAGCGGCAGGGCTTTCAGCTGCGTCAATAGTAAATCAATACTGGCTAACGATAAATTACCTTCAGCTTCACTTATAGTTGGAGGATGGGGACTATTCTTTCTGAGTCTTAGTAACAGTCCTGCCACTAAATTGTTAATTTCTTCTTGAATATCAGCCACCGAATGATAGGCCACTGGGTTGGGTTGATAATTACCCATAGCCGATGCCAATAGCTGGTCAATCTCGTTTTGGATATTGGCAACGGAATGATAGGCATCAAAGCTGTTGCCCCTTATGGTATTAACCCCTTGTACTACCCCAGTTTTGTTCCTGCCTTGATTGCTTAACTGGTTAAGTTCAGCGCTTTGAATATTCATCAACTCCGCATTAGGCTTGCCTCTGGCTGAAACAAAAAGATTGCGATAGGCCGTTAGAGATTGTTTTTCCTTGCCAGTGACTTCCAAGGTATTGGTCAGTTGATCAATCCAAGCCGTTTGTTGGTCAATTTCCGTCACAATTGCTTCTAGTAGCTGTCTCCTTTCTTGACCTTGGGCTGATGCCAGCATCTCCATTGCTTGAGCAATTTCTTTGCCCGTTTGTTGTAGAGAGGATTTAATCTCCGCAAAATTTTCCAGCCTTGGTAAAGACCTGGTTTGGCCAGTGGCGCTCTTTTGCTTCCGAATACTGTCTCCCAACTGTTTTAATAGTTGCTCAACTCGCTCTTGGTGGTGTTCTCTGACTACTGCGATCGCTTGCACTAATCTTTCTTTGTTGGCGCTACCTAGTCCTCCAATATTTAACTTTCCCGCAACTTCTCTTAGTCCTTTGGTGGTAAATTCTTCTCTGAGAGTATCAGCGAAAGATAATCCTGCTTCTGGTTCCGGGCTAGCTGGTGGCGACTGTTTGGCATTCTTGACTTGCTCAAAAAAGTCTTGAGCATACTGATTAGCTACTTGGTTGAGTTGAGCCACTTGCTCTAACAGTCTTTTCTCCAGGGAGTCAATTTCCTCAATAGGCAGTAATTCAATTTCAGCTGCTTCTTCTAAAACTGTTTCGAGATGCTTGTCCAGACCATAAATAGCATGGACAGTTTCTGTAAAATTAGTTTCTAATGATTGCACTAAGCCTTCATCTAAACCAAGCTCAGCTACCATGCCTTTAATACCTTGTAACTTTTTCAGAGCTTGTAGTTGGGACTGTTTGAATAATCTTTCTGCCTTAGCACCACCTATCCCTACGGACTCCTGGAAGCCTGAAACCCGGTTAGTATGGGTAACTTTTGCTTGAATAGAAGCCGCATTTCTGGCAGCAAAAGCATAAGCATCTGCCTCAATTTTCCTGGCAATAGCTTGATACTGAGGTTCTTCTTGTCTAACGGAACCTTCAATATTTAAGCGAAATTGCTTCAGTTCTTGGGGATTAGGCTTGAGCAATTCCACCTCAGCAGTTTTTGCCCCTTTTCTAATAGCTTGTACATCCCCCTGTCCAAAACCAAATTGTACAGCATGGCGTAATTCATGGACAAGAGTTTCAACTTGTTTAGCGGTCAGATTTCCTGCTTGAATCGCCTCCATCATCTCTGGTGGTACTTCAATTTGATTTTGCCCTGGTCTGTATAAACCAAAGGAACCTTGAGGCATCTTAGCGGAGGCAACTAATTGGGGTAATAGATTAGTGTCTGCCCTAGTACCAGATGCCTTCAGTACTTCTTCCGCTATATGGCGATAAGTGCTAGGCAGATTAGGAGTTACTGGGGAATTGTACCCACTAACTGTCTTTAATTGGGAATTTTGAATTGATAATTTGGAATTGTTGTGACTGCTAATCTTATTGGCGATATGTTGATTTGGCTTAACCGGTGCAACGAAATCAATATTTTCTATAGGAGAAATTACTTTAGCAAAAGCTCTTTCCTGTTGTCGTAACTGGTCGTTGGTTGCTGATAACTGATCCGCCAGCAGCTGATACCGATTAGCAGCTCGTTGGTTGAGCTTTTCCAGAGAATCTTGTGTGTTATGGTAGGAGTCAGTAAGTTTTTGTAATTGAGCTTGGTAAATTTCAATGGCCGTTGCATCTTCGGCCCCAGCCATTGCTTCAATAATTTGCTGCCTTTCTTGCTGCATAGCTTCGAGTCTTTGTTCTAGCTGCTTAGCCCCCATTGCTTCCGCAGCAGTAGCAATCTTGGACTGTAGAACTTGATTTTTCCTCCCCAATTCTTCTCTTTGGGATTGTAAGGCTTGCCCCCTTGCTTTTATTTCTGGCAGATTAGCCCGAACAAACTCGAATTCTCGCTGAATCTGGGCTGAAGCTTGTCTTTGTGAAGTTCTACGTTGTTGCCCAGCAACTTGTCTTTTAGCTGCTGCCTCAATCGCTATAGTTTCTTTCCCTAGTACCCCGGCAAATATGGCCTTAAGAGTATCTGCATCTTCCCCTAAGCTATCTACAATTGCCTGAGAAAACTCTGCCCCAACTTCACGAGAAACCAATCGAAAACTGCCGACAATATCTCCGGTTTCTCTTTGAATACCCTCTTGAATACCATCACCAATGTCTCTACCAATGGGTGTTCCTACCCCTTCCAAAGCACCAACAAGTACTTGGTTAGCCATTTGCCCAGCTGCTTTAAAGGGTGCAGCCAGGGTGCTACCAATTTTCCCTAAAGTACTGGACTTCCCCATTGACCCAACTGCTGCTTCAATGCCAGAAGTATCTATATTGACTTTGAGGTCTTGTTTCTGAGATGGTGGGGTTATTGGTCTGGAAGTAGCAGAAGAGGAATACTGCCTTTGTTTAGCCTTCAATGCCTCAAATTCTGACAAGTCAACCTTAATCTTGATTCCCTTGCCGTTAACCCCGTTAATTGTCCTGTCAATGTCCCGTGCCACAGATTGGGCTTGCCGCCTCATCTCACGAAATGAATGCTCTAAATCAGTGGTATCGTAAAGTTTCACTAAAAATATAGTCAAACCTAGTCATCTATGCTATCATGTACACATGAAGCCTTCTCAATATGCTACAGCTAGAGCCTAACGGACAGTAATGTTACTAGCAGAAAGACACATTATTAAGAAAGGGCATCGATTTTGGACACAGATAGATAATTTATCTTGGCAGTCCAAAAATCTTTACAACTGTGCTAATTATCTAATTCGTCAAAACTTCATTTATGGTCACGGCTATTTGACTTATAATCAGATGGCTTCCTTGATGAAAAATAGTGAACAATATCGAGCCTTACCCGCTAAAGTGTCACAGCAAATATTAAGAGGATTAGACCGTAACTGGAAATCATTTTTTCAAGCTTCATCAGAATTTAAGACTAATCCCCATAAGTTTCTGGGTCAACCGAAAATCCCCGGTTACAAAGATAAAAAAAAGGGTAGAAATATTTTAGTTTATACGATTCAAGCTATAAGTAAAGTTGCCCTAAGAAAAGGTTTGGTCAAACTATCGGGGACTTCAATCGAGTTAACGACTAGAGTAGCTTCTTGGATAGCTGAGGTGAGAATTGTTCCCCAATGTGATTGTTATGTAATCGAGGTGATTTATGAAAAAAATAAACAGTTCTTAGCCCCTAATTACAAGATAGCAGCAATAGATTTGGGTGTAGATAATTTGATGGCTGTAACTTCAAATCAACCAGATTTTACTCCTTTGTTGATTAATGGCAGACCGTTAAAAAGCCTGAACCAATTTTATAACCAACGTCGTGCTTTCTTACAATCTCTCTTAAAAGGTAATCGTCAAAGTTCTCACAGAATTAGCCGTCTAATTCGCTGTCGAAATCAGAAAGTAGATAATTATCTTCACAAAGCTAGTCGTTATTTAGTGAATTTCTTAGCCCAGGAACAA
This sequence comes from Symploca sp. SIO1C2, assembly GCA_010672925.1. GTDB lineage: Bacteria > Cyanobacteriota > Cyanobacteriia > Cyanobacteriales > Coleofasciculaceae > Caldora. The sequence goes on from JAAHFP010000022.1 coordinate 78,702, forward strand.
ATTACCACTTTAGTCATTGGTAAGAATCTCGGATGGAAACAAGAGGTAAATTTAGGAAAAGTCAATAACCAAAAATTTGTGGCTATTCCCCATGCTCGATTAATTGACATGATTACTTACAAATGTCAATTGGTAGGGATAAATGTGGTTCTTACTGAAGAATCTTATACTAGTTCTTCTAACTTTTTCAATAATGATCCTCTCCCAGTTTATGGGCAGATAACAGAAAAACCAGTGTTTTCTGGAAAAAGAATCAAGCGAGGTTTATACCGTACAGATGGAGGATTTCTCTGTCAAGCCGATGTCATGGGTTCCTACAATATTCTCAGAAAAGCATTCCCAAATGCGTTTACTCGCTATGGGATACAGAGGTGCGTAGTTCACCCCAGGAGAATTAATCTCTCAAAGTGAAAGTGAAGGGAATTTCTGAAATGAAATTTAGTCTGTCTATATTTGACTATACTTTTACTAACTATTGCCAGCAAAATCAAGTACAAGGGAGCCTAGGTTCATGGTTATAGCAAAAGGCAGAAGGCAGAGGGCAGTTCGGCAAAGCCGTTGCCGCAGGCTGGGCAGAAGGGAAGAGATTGACAGGTCAAGGTTTCAGCATTTTGGGTTGTCCTAACCACCCTGGTGGTTGCCATATGCCTAGCTACACTAGTCCTGTTGACCATTTTTTGAATTTTGAATTGTTTTGACCGATACGCCAGGTTGACGGCGCTGCGGATTCCCACCTCGCGCCGCTTCTCCCTTATTTTAGTCTTTTTAGTATATGGCTGATTTGTTACAATTACCCAGGCTGAAATTCAGTAAGCGCAAGACCTGGTTTTAATAAGAAAGCTGACCTTCTGGGAGGGTCAGCTTTTTGGTTTTAATTCGTTTCTCCAGCGAGTGGGGAGTTTTGCAGTTTGCGACTGGTCCCAATTCTCCAATTATGTTTCCATTCAATTAGTTTCCCCAGCGAGTGGGGAGTTTTATACGCAACTTTGCCAGGGCAATCGACTTTAAGTTAGGGTTTCCATTCAAGTAGTTTCCCCAGCTAGTGGGGAGGGCTCCATTTTAAACCCTTACCCAGTAAGGAGTCCAGAGGCGGTTTGCGACGTTCAGCGATTTTGTTACTACAAAGTACTCAGCACCCCCCATTAAAAATGGCTGAAATCTTTACAGGGCAAGGGAGCGTTAGCGAAGCGGGACGTTAGTCCGGTTCAGAACGAAGGAATGAACATTTCAGCGATTTTCGGAGAACGTCGCATAATGTTACTTTGCTATTGGTAAGGCACATCCAACATTAGCAATGGAAAGCCTGCCAAGTCTTGTCAAAGCTATATACTATCTGGTTTTGAGGGCAATTTAGCAATCCTCATCTACACACCTCGCCAAATCGCTGAAACCCGCATTCTTTCGTTGAGGTGTGTCGATGCCTTGCTACGAGAGGATTTGAGGGGTGTATTTTTGGCGAATTTTGGCAAGATGTACTGCTATAATTGGAGGTGTGTCGATTTGGCGGCTGAAACCCTTACGGGGCAAGGCTCCCTCAACGACCTCTTCCCACTAGCTGGGAAAACTACTTGAATGGAAACTTTAATTAACTACTCCTAAAACGACAACAGCAGCAGTACTTCCCACTAGCTGGGAAAACTACTTGAATGGAAACTCTGTATGTACTGGTAATGTTACCAGTATTAACTATTTCAACTTCCCACTAGCTGGGAAAACTACTTGAATGGAAACACGGGACTTGAGCATACTCAAATGGTTCTAACTTTCCCTTCCCACTAGCTGGGAAAACTACTTGAATGGAAACCCTAAACGAAGATGCTTGATCTCTTCCATATAAACTTCCCACTAGCTGGGAAAACTACTTGAATGGAAACTCTAGTTCAAACATGGTGTTTGCTCTAATTCACAAAACACTTCCCACTTGCTGGGAAAACTACTTGAATGGAAACAAGAGAACAATGCCATCGCTGTCAGCGCCTTGGTAGCTTCCCACTTGCTGGGAAAACTACTTGAATGGAAACGGCATATACAGCCCATTGGGTTCTGGCTGTGGTAAAGTACTTCCCACTCGCTGGGAAATTAACTAAATAGAGAGCAAAGCTTTTCTCTCATCTAGCCTCCAGCATCTCAGCTAGAGGCTATTTTGATGTAAGATTGCCAACAGTATTTGCGATCAGCTTCGCTGGTGCTGAAAGCGATCGCAATTCCAAACCAGCGGAAAAAGTCAGAAACGCTGTAACTACTCAGTGATGCGGATGTCTGCAATATTGCGGCAATAATGTAGTGCGGTTACTCTTTTTAACCTGCCTCTAAAACCTGTTCAGCAGTCAGTTTCAGTTCAGAGAAAGTTCGAGAAACAATCCGTTGCTTATCAGTAAATTCAGTTGCTTGATAACTACCATTCACTAACAACAGTACCGTGACTAACTGTGCTTGAGGGTCAATAATCCAATATTCAGGAATACCCCTTCTTTCATACTGTTGTCGCTTATCAATATAGTCTCGTTGATAGTTCTCATCATCGTGGTTTCTGTAAGGACTAACGACTTCAGCAACAAACTGTGAGGGAGCCATATTCAGAGTGATAGTTTGCCGGTTTGCGGTTTGGGCAAGGTGTTCTTCTCTGAGTACTATTAAGTCTGGATAGCGGTTTTGGGGATTTCCAGGAACTTGCAATTCGTAGGCATTGGGTCTAATTAGTTGTGGATTAACAAATTGGGCTAACTGATACATTAGCCATAAGGCAATCCAGCCATTGATTCCTGATTCTGGTGGCACTGGTATTAACTCCCCATCGCATAATTCATAGCGGTTATCTGTGCCATCGTCATATTCGAGATATTGCTCAAAGGTCAGTTTTACCGGTGTTTGGGTCATTTTCTTCGGGTTCCATAATACCTACCCAAAGCCACCTCTCTCGAAACCAAGTTGAGCCTAGGTAACATTGGTGCTCACTTTCTGTTTATTGTAGCTCTAGCTGACGAACGACTAAAGAATGCCCTTACTTCGCAGACTGACCAGTAGCTGCTGAAGAGATTCGGTTTTAATCAGTAGACGCAATCACTGTTTCTAATGAGAAAGCTGACCTTCTGGGAGGGTCAGCTTTTTGGCTTTAATTAGTTTCCCCAGTGAGTGGGGAGTTAATGTTAAACACGATGGAGAGCGTGTTCGTTTCTAGCTGGTTTCCATTCAATTAGTTTCCCCAGCGAGTGGGGAGCGCGAGCTCGAGGGGGCGCTGCTGCGCGTATCTGCGTTGTTTCCATTCAATTAGTTTCCCCAGCGAGTGGGGAGGGCTCCATTTTAAACCCTTGCCCAGTAAGGTGTCTAGAGGTGCTTTGCGAGGGGGTATGGTTTTGTTAGTACAAATCTCCCAAAACACTTGTTAAAAAATCTCTGAAACCTTTATCAGACAAGACGGCGAGGGGGTCTAGGCAAGAATCAGCATTTCAGCGATTTTCTGACCCCCTCGCATAATGTTACTTTGCTATTGGTAAAGCACATCCAACATTAGCAATGGAAAGCCTGCCAACCCTTGTCAAAGCTATATACTATCTGGTTTTGAGGGCAATTTACCAACCCTCATCTACACACCTCGCCAAATCGCTGAAACCCGCATTCTTTCGTTGAGGTGTGTCGATGCCTTGCTACGAGAGGATTTGAGGGGTGTATTTTTGGCGAATTTTGACAGAATGTACTGCTATAATTGGAGGTGTGTAGATTCGGCGGCTGAAACCCTTACGGGGCAAGGCTCCCTGAGCGAACTCTTCCCACTCGCTGGGAAAACTACTTGAATGGAAACCCTATTTGTTCGTTTAGGTATTGGCGTACCAATTTGGCTTCCCACTCGCTGGGAAAACTACTTGAATGGAAACCTTCATCCAGTCACGGAGCCTAAAATTGTTTTTCTTCCCACTCGCTGGGAAAACTACTTGAATGGAAACTCTGGCTCTAAGCCATATAACATAATTACCACACTGGCTTCCCACTCGCTGGGAAAACTACTTGAATGGAAACGTTGTTGATATGAGCAACGGAAGAGGTGAGGTAGGTTGCACTTCCCACTCGCTGGGAAAACTACTTGAATGGAAACTCCCAGCATTCTTCTGGAAAAAACTTGTCCGCAAGAACTTCCCACTCGCTGGGAAAACCACTTGAATAGAGAGCAAAACTTTTTCTTCTCATCTAGCCTCCAGCATCTCAGCTAGGGGCTATTTTGATGTAAGATTGCCAACAGTAATTGCGAATCGCAATTAACCAATTATCAATTATCAATTAATCATCAAGATACCTTGCCAGCGCTCCCATTACCTGGGGCTTGAGGGCGTTGTTAGCAAATAGCTTTTTGAGGATACGGAGAGTGGGGGAGCTTATCAACTTCTCCTGTTCCTTTAATTCTTGACCAAATGGCAGCAAATCAGCAGGGCTAGTTTTTTCCCCAGCAAAGCCATTGAATAAACCAGACCAACCAATAGCCTGGGTATAGGCAGCTAAGTTAGCCTCATGCCGCTTCTCTTTCTCGAAAAACTCCAAACATTCCAAAATCAACCAATCCGGTTGTTCTAAGAAGGACTCCCAACTAGAGAATCGGGGGTCTGGGATGCGGTAAGATTGGATGCGCCAGAAGAGTTGCCCCCATTCAATTGCTTTTGCTTCCTGGATTTCTTCCCAGTTAATGTCCCCTGTTCCTTTCCCTCCAATTCTGGTGATTCAGCAAGTAAAGGAGTTTCTGGGAGTCGGGCTTTTTCCCGTTGGTAGAACTCATAAATTAGCTCAATCAAGTTCTCATCGAGGTCGTTAGTTTGTTCCCATGTCCACTCAGGAGCACCGACAATTTCCCCTTTAGTGGTGGGATTATACAAAAAACCGATAGTATCAGCAGCTAAACTCTCGCTAATTGGTGCAACCGATAAAGTTTCTGCTCCTATATCGTGATTACCAACAGCAGTAGCCAAACAAGAACCAAATTTAATCACAGCCCCTTCTTTAATATAATAAGATGCAGACGCGATCGCTAACTCAGTTGTATCAAGTTTTGCTGCTTTTACTAATAGAACTGGATAAGCCACTCGTCTGGAGATAAATACTGTGGCAACTACCGCCTTCAGCTTATTAGCAGGAATGCGCAAAGATACAAGCTGCTCCATTTCTTCCGGGTATTGCAGCAAAATGTTTTGCTCATCTTCTGCTTGAGTCGCAACTTCATCTTCTTGAGGAAAAATCAGGGACATGGCATAATCCCTGTTAACTCCTTTGTCTTCACATATTTTTCTCGCCAAGCGGTCAAGTACTACCTGACCCTGCATCTGCTTGATTTCATACTCATCAATTTCCATCCGTTCACCAGATACACAATGGTGACGCTTTTGAAGATAAATATAACCTGTTTCCTCAGACCCGATGGGTACTATTGAAGGCTGTTTCTGTTTGAGAAGTGGAATTTGCATCTAACTCAATTGGGTATAAATCATTGGGGTGGCTGAAGGTAATTGGGTTGCTCACCAAAGCTACGGCTTCAGGTACTTGGATACGGTAAGTTTGGTTACCATCGCTGACTTCTATTGCTCCTTTCAGACCCCCCATAAAGTAAGCCAACCCACAGAAGAGAAAGCCTGGTTGAGGTGTGACTCCAATTAATACTGCCAACACCCCAGTTTTGTCTGTCAGCAATTCCAACATTAAGCACTTAGATCAAGTTAGGTTGAATACTTACACTTTGGTTGCAAGAAGGCAGAAGGCAGAAGGCAGAGGGCAGAAGGGCAGAAGGGAATTATAGGTGATTATCTGAACTTGATATTAGGCACAATTCTTGTAAAACCTCTCCCCCAACCCCTCTCCTACCAGGAGAGGGGAGTATTCCCCCTTCCGTGAACAAAAATCTTCATCCTCTGCCATCCCTCCTCTTAGGGGGGATAGAGGGGGGTGGGAAGGGGGTTAGGGGGTTAGGTCTCTTTCTATAGTTAACTTTGTCCACCTACTTAAGCAGTGCGAGGAATACGAAGATTGGTCAGAAATGCATCCATATCCACTTGGGCTGAACCGGTGACAGGGGCGAGAGTAATAGTCTGGCTGGCATTTTCCGCTGTTCCTGGTGTATTAGCCAAAGACCCATCGTAGGTATAAAGTGCCACATTCATACTGAAGCTATTAGCCAGTTTTGCATGAGTCACCTTGAGGGCATAAACCGTAGCTTGCGAGATGGCTGGAGGGTCAAAACTTAGTGCCACTGTACCCGCTGCATTGGCAGGCTGGGAAAGTTCCAAGGACAATCCATCCGTGGCGACAGACACCACCGTGGTCGAAGCTTGAATCCCGGTTCCTGTTACCGGATCTCCTACCTTAACCCCTGCATCATGAAAATTGTTGGTAGTTGTGACTGCTGTGCCTCCGTTAACAGTAGTGCAGTCAGCAACGGTAAATAAAGGCGGGTTGATCAAAGCAGTGGGGTCAAAAGTTAGTGTGTTTGTACCACTAGCAGTGGCTGCTTGGGATAATTCCAAGGACAAACCGTCACCAGCGATGGAGGCTACAGTGGTTGATGGAGCAATTCCAGTACCAGAAACCGGTACTCCCGCCTCAACTCCTGCCGTGGTGAAGTTATTGGTGCTAGTGACTTTTGTCCCGGTATTGGTGGTTTCACTATCATCCACCGTAAAACTTGGGGTATCAAAGGTGAGGGTTACTGTCCCACTAGCATTAGCCGCCTGGGATAATTCCAAGGACAAACCGTCACCGGCAATGGAAGCTACCGTTGTTGATGCAGGAATACCGGTTCCCGTGACTACATCCCCAACTCTTACCCCTGCTGTGGCGAAGTTGTTGGTAGTGGTAACAGTGGTATTGGTATCCGTTGTCGTCGCATCAGCAACGGTAAACGAGGGTGGATCAAAGGTCAAAGTAACCGTACCCACCGCTGTTGCCCCTTGGGATAACTCTAACGACAAGCCATCCCCAGCAACTGACAAGACTGTGGTCGAAGCTGGTATACCAGTACCAGTAACTACATCCCCTGCTTGCACTCCAGCGGACGTAAAGTTATTAACTGACCTCACAGTTGTACTGATGGTAGTAGTACAATTAGCAACAGTAAAAGAGGCTGGATCTTGACCCCCAAAATTAATGGGAATAAAGAAAGATTCCTCACTACTGGTATCGGTTTCCACGATAGTGCCGGGAACGAGAACCGCATCCACCTCATTGGTAGTAGTTGCTTTTGGTCTTGTAAGTTCTAATGTTATCATAGTTTCAATTAAAAAGGAGATAAGCGAACAAAAGAAGCTCCTTGAGCTTGTAACTGGAAGGAGTATTTTTTAACCTCGTTTTGGTTACCACCAGATTCTGAGTAATTCTTAATTTTGGCCGCTGCTCTACGAACTTCACCATCCGGTGTAGTGCAATTAAAGTAGACCTCGCGACCAAAGAAAGCGTCATCTTCAGCAACTTTCTTAACTATATTCCCTAAGGCTCGATCACCAGGGATTTGAATACCACTAACATCCCAAGTTTTGTCAGAGCGAACTAAAGCGCTTTCCATGCCAATCCCAGATTGCAGATTGGTGGTATCCACCTCTTGGGGCTGAGTTTGATAAGAAAACTCTTGAATCCCAAAAAGGGGCTCTAATCCAGAAATCAGAGGTGCTACAGCTCCCGCTGACAAGGTTTCCGTCAAAGGGCTAATCTGAACTTGAACTGTACCTGAGACGCTAGCATCTTCAATGATTAAAACATGCTTCCGAACGGTTCCATCTAGAAAAGATAATCCTGTACCAGCTTTGATAGTTACCAGTTCAGCAGAGGTTAAAGAAAGAGTAGTATCTTCAATAATACCCGCTGCGGCAATCGTCAGATTAACGGAACTAACCACTCTACTATTGGCAGGCAATAGCATTAATTCCAAGGTTGTGTTTTTGAGCTGAGTTTCCCCTGTTGGTCTTGGCATTAATCAAACTCCATTAAAAACAATTGGGTCAAAGATTAATATTCTGGCTTGCTCATAAGTTTGTTCAGTTATCGGCAGATAGCTATATCTTTTGACTGAGAAATGTTGAAAAACCTTGTTCAATGCTTGAAGCAAGCTATTCTTTTTATCAAAATTGGTCAAAGTAACGATATAATCTCGATGGTGCAATCTCTGTCCTGCATTCAGTAACTCTAGGGAACCTTCCGAGACACGCTGAATAATACATTGCAAACCTTCTGGCATTCCCGGTGGTTCAGGAGGAGTTACCCAAATCGCTGGAATACCCCCTGGATATTTCCCCAAATCAGAAGCGAGAATATCTGCTAGCCGCGATCGCAAGTATAGTAGTTCCATCAGGTATAGTGCTGGTGTTAGGTTTTAGGTGTTAGGTTTTAGGTTTTAGGTGTTAGGTTTTAGGTATTTGTGATTATTCCCCTCTCTATCAATCTGTAAACCCACCACCACTTTTTGCTATATAGCACTACGCATTTAGGTTAGGACATTAATAAAGCCTGAAACCCAGTCATGGCCTATTTTTGAATTTTGAATTTTGAATTTTGAATTGCGCGTAGCGCTATAAACCTAACCTCATAGGAATCCCGTAACTTACCAGTATCCACAATATTACGGGGACTATCCGCTATTTCCCCTGTAGACCTAACAGTGATCCGGTCCCACTCCCATATCGGAGAGGTAATGGCATCCTGCATAACTCCACCAAACTCCATAGCAGTGGCCTTAAATGCTTTCGCGAGGCTACCAAGTTTTTGATAGTGAAAAATAAACTGGCGAGGATGGTCATACTCTTCTGTTGCCACAGTTGTCCAGGGTCTAGCGGGAAGTATGCGACCACTGCGTAATGTTGCCCCCTCGTGGACTTGTGCAGCATAAGGCGCTGACCAAGAATATTGAGCCGTAGGCAACACAAGCTTGGCATAGGAAGCAGACCAAGAATATTGACCCATTGTCGAGTCAATTTTCAGCTTGCCGTTGGCCATTGGCGGTTTCCAGTCCAGCTTCCAACTCATCCGATCCTCGCATTCTGCATATAACCTTCAATGGGGTGACCAAGTAACTGTGTAACCAGGGCATATTTAGAAGGAACAGTTGCTAAAAGCAAAAAATCTCCTTTTAACTTGCTACCGGATACGGGGTCTGTGATTTCGATGGTTCCTGTACCTCCTCTAAGCAACTGTGGTGGCAGGGTTTGGGGATTTATGGCACGTCCCTGGAGAAAAACATCAGTAGGGTTAACTCCTGGTATCTCATCCTGGGTTGAGCCTGGTGTTTTCCCTTGAGGCAAACGATTGAGAGATGCCTGGACTTTGAGTTCAGTGGTTGCTAAAACTGGGTTCCCTGTTTCGGGGTCAGATATTTTTGTCTGACTTACCACAGGAAACCTCAATTCAGCGTTTGACCCAAGTATCATAAATCAAGTATCTGGTAAATCTTGCTAGAATATTGGGTGTTGTTCGATTATTGAATTCATTTTTTGAACAAAGGCGCAATCATTCAAGACCTAAGGGAAGAGAAGGGATTAAGTCGCGATGAGGTGGTTAGGCGCAATCCCTATTGGAGTTATCAAGCTTGGGGAAGACTCGAAAGAGGGGAAAGACAACTTGCTGTTGATGAGATAGAAGAGGTTGCGATCGCTCTTAGTATCTCAAATAAGGAGTTACTTGAAAAACTGGGGTTACTTGATTAAATACAATTAACACAAACTTGGTATATTTGAAATAGTAGTAGATGTACTTAACCATTTCTGGGTTACTTCTCCTATGGCAACCCTAGAATTCCCCATCCTAATTGAAGGCGCTACACAATCCTTCCAAATAGAGTCATCATTGGGAAATTTAGGAGATGGCTTTGACCAACTAAGCCTACCTTGTGGTCGTGTTATCAACGAATCCTGGGAATTGTCCACCCCGGCAATCTCCACAGAAGAGAAAAATGAGTTAATCGAGAAATTGCGATCGCTTTCCGGTGCTTCCTCCTTTCAATGGCGTTTCTTGCCAGAGGATGATTACGAAAATTATCTGTGCGACAATTGGAGGGAACACCCCCTAGGACAGGACTTATGGGGAATCAACATAACCATCCAACGCACTGACCACTGGGTAATTGATGAATGCCTACTACGTCCAGTAGATGAAGTTACTGACCATCCCCTAATCCCCATCAACCTCTACTACGGCTCAAATCAATCATTCCAAGCCAAATACTTAGGCCCTCGCCTTGCCGGTGGAGTTGAACACCGTGGTAGTTTTGGGATGAACGCTACCACTAATAGCTGGTCTATCAAAGCGCCACTGAATACAGATGCATCGATGGAATTACTAACATTTCTAAAGGATAGATGCGGTAGCAGCTTTGAATTTAGATTAGTACCCAACCAGTCAGGACAAATTTACCATTGTCTTTCCTGGCAAAGAAAGTATCTGGGTAACGGATGGTGGGAATGGTCAGCGGAATTTAAACGCAATGTCCAGCCATTCCGCAAGTCAGATGTTTTGCTGATTAAGGAGCTATTCGATTTTTATAGCAATCGCAACGAGATTATTGCAGTAATCAACGCTACGTTTGCCGACTTAGACGAGAAGCTAGATGGTTCCCTTAACTGGCTGACAACTTACACCCGTGACGAATATCCCCTAATTCTCAACTCCCAGTACTTACTGGTCAATTCCTTCCACACAGTATTAGGACGCGGTGGGTATTTTCCTCCATCCGCTGGCCCCACTGAAGCCCAAGCTGTGATTAGTCGTGCCTGCTGTGTTGCCTATCTAGCTACGGGCAATCAAGCATGGCTCAACTTGGCTATTGCCACAGGAGATGCACTACTGGCATATTTTTACGTGGTTCCTATTACTTCCGGATGGACTACCGCTGATGGCATTAGGGTTCCTCATTGGTTAATCAATATCAAAGCCCCGTTTGTTGCCAAAGGAGCGATCGCAGAAGATCCTCTTAATATGGGGCATTTTGATCTAGTACTGGACTTTGTTAATGGAATTGCCCAAATTCCTGCTGGCCATCCCCATTGGGGAGACTTGGTAGCCAATGTTTACCGCGTCTATCCCGCCACGGACAAACTGCTGTGGCAGAATGTTTTTGCTCAGCCGATTGGGGGATTTAGTTATCCTCTCGACTACTGGGTAACCAATGTCATGCTGGAAGGCATTGTTTCTCGCCAATATGGAGATTCGGAATCCCCAGGAGGAAGAGTCCCTACTCCTACCAATGAACCCACAGGGACTATCGTCTTGGCAACACCTTTTACAGGACAAGCCAAGGTAGTATACTCTACTTACTCTGGTGGAGTTATCTACGTTAACGAACTGTTTGAACCCTATCCCATGTGGCGGCGACTGAGAGTAGGGGAGGCGCTAGCAGCTATCGATGTATTCCCCTGGTCAGCAGATGCTTACACCCTGTTGTACCAACTAACGGGAGCCTCACGTTTCCTAGATGCCTACAACGCCACAGTTTACAGCGAAGTTATCGCCGCTACGGTTATTAACCCATCCTCTTGGTACAAAAAAGAAGATTCTCCCAATCCTTTCTCCTACCCTGGCTCCCAAGTTATCCCAGTCCCCGATACTCGTGCCTACACCGCTTCACGAGTAGCCCTAGGAGATAAACTCAATTGGTTGCAAGTTGATGTAGCAGCAGATGCCAATCCTTACCCTTCCATTGAACTACAAAACTTTGCCGTAGCAGTATACATGGCGCGTGAGTCTACAGTCTATGTGGAGGCAGCGGGCAGTGAGGCCACGGAATTAGAGGTAGTACTTTCGCTATCCAAAGACCCGTTTGATTTTAGCCTTTACTATATTGCTCGATTACCGGTTCCTGGATTAGGAATACCCATAGGTCGTATTTTTGTCCCACAGGAATTCTTGTTATGGGATACAACGAAAACCTCCTGGCATCCTCACATAGCTGATAACCCTATCTATACTTATCAAGGAGGTAGAAGTAGCGTTGCGATCGCGAGAATTAGTGACATCATTGAAGGTATCCCTAGGCAGGTGTGGAAAATTGACGTTGAGGGGTATGTTAGTCAAGGTTATGCAGGAGCCGGGTTAGTCTTGATTGGGGCTGTGACCAAGTTCCCCCTAAGGCTTTACCTCAAGCATGTTGGCAATGACACTAGTGCCTGGATAGCAGTAACCGTCAATGGTATTAAGTACCATCGGGTACTTGAGAAAGCTGATTGGCAAGAAGTAGTATTACCTGCGGTTGTGTTTGAAGATCTCGACAATGACTTAGCCACACCAGCCGGTGATGTAATTACCCATATTGAGATCGAAGCAGCATTTGGGCTAACTAGCACCTGGATTTGGTGGGTAAGCGCTGCTCCCAATGAGTTGCCTGTGCCAGTGCAAACCTACAAAGCAACCTTGGTTTCTAGAATTAAGACTGCCCATACTTTTTGGTGTGGAGATTTTACTGCGATCAATTCCCCTTCTGAGCAACTGAAATATTCCCCAATCGGAGACACCTGCAAAGACTGACCAAAAATCTTAGGGCGCAAGCCCCTGAATTCTATTCATGGGGATAAGCCCGTGGGGAATTTATTCCCCGTGCAAATTTTTCTATCAAATTGCTAATACTAATATCACGCTGATCTGCTTATTTATTCATGTTTTACCAAGCAGTATATGTTAATATTACTATTACTTTTAATTTATTTTTATCATGTAGAATATGTACATTTTTTAATTTTTTGATTGTATTTTTTCTTGCACAGTATATACTATCTTTAGTAGATAAAATTAAGGAGGTGATGAAAAAAGTGTTGGTACTGGAATATAAAGCTGTGGTCAAAAAAACACAAGCAATTGCTATCGAGGAAGCTATCCGTACTTCTAAGTTTGTCAGAAACAAAGTTTTGAGGTACTGGATGGATAACCATGGCATTGGCAAAAAAGAACTTTATCAGTACAACACTCAACTCCGAGCAGAATACAGTTTTGTCAAAGAACTCAACTCCCATGCTTGCCAAGCATCAGTAGAGAACGTAGAACGCGCAATTCAACGATTTTTTGCTAATTGCAAGTCCAACAAACCTGGCCCTAAGGGATATCCAAAGTTTAAAAAACATACCCGTTCTGTTGAGTATAAACAGTCGGGCTGGAAGCTTCACCCTACCAAGCGTCGAATTAATTTTCTAGACAAAAAGGGTATTGGTGAGCTGAAGCTACTAGGGAAGTGGGACATACATACATTTGATGTCAGGCTGATTAAGCGAGTCCGGATTGTACGCCGTGCTGATGGCTATTATGTTCAGTTTTGTGTCAAAGTTGAGCATCAATCAATAGCCCCAATAAGCCATGCACAAGTTGGTATCGATGTCGGACTTGAATACTTCTACTCAGATAGCAACGGTCACCATGAGGAGAATCCCAGGTTTTTACGTCAAGCTGAACAGGACATCAAACGTTCCCAGCGCAATATCTACAAGAAGAAGAAAGGTTCATCTGGCAGAAGAAAAGCTCGTGGGATTTATGCCCGCAAGCATTTGAGAGTAACAAGAAAGAGGAATGAACACGCTAAAAAATTAGCGCGTAACTTATGCATAGCTAACGCTAAGGTTGTCTTGGAAGACTTAAATGTAAGCGGACTGGTAAAGAATCACAAGCTAGCCAAGAGTATTGTTGATGCATCTTGGTATAACTTCCGTCAATGGCTCGAATACTTTGGTAAGAAATTTGGCACAGAAATAATTACAGTAGCGCCACACTTCACCAGTCAGGATTGTTCAAATTGTGGTGCAAGAGTTCAGAAATCTCTAAGTACTCGTACTCATTCTTGCCCAAAATGTGGACACATTGAACACAGGGATGTGAACGCTGCCAAAGTAATTTTAAGTCGTGTAAACGGTAGGGGAGGGCATCCCCAAACTAACGCTGGTGGAGATGTTTCCTCTACTTCGGTTGGTCGCAAGACCTGTCGAGGCAAGAAACGTCGTTGAAACTAGAATCCCCCGGCTTCTAGCCGTGGGGAGTGTCAAAATAGTAATCTTTGTAGGACAACGAAGGGAGAGGACGCCACTGAAATTTTACCCAACCCGAATAGGCAGTTAACAACTCAACAGTCTCTAGCATCTCACTTTCCGTTAGTTTGGGTGCTGAAACATGCCACTCTTCCCTCTGGCTCCCAGATACACGAGCATTAAGCTGATATCCATCCCCCAATTTTGTCTGAAACTCTACAGGTTGATTAGTCTGTGTTGCCCCAAATTGAGGAGTTAAACTAAGGACTGCCATTATCTTTTGAGAATCCCATCAATCGTAATCGAAGTAGTACCTGAAGCAACCTGGGCTTGCAACCGAATTTTTTGATATCGAGTGCAGTTAATCTCCAACTGCCCATCGGAAGTTGCTCCCATAGCAGGCAGGTTGTAAGCATCAATAATCGGGATTAGGGTATTATTACTTTGTTTGCCCATCCCTGTCCCGTAGCTGCTGACTATTCCAGCAGATGCCAGCAACGCATAGCTGAAGGGAGTTTGAGAGGAGTAAAAACCTTGGGTCTGAAAGTCCGTCAGAGCCTCTGATCCGGTATTTTGAATCTTGAGTGACAAGAAGTGCCAGTCACTGGTGTCTACCTCAAGAACCGTTGTCAAAGAAGTCCCTACGCTAGCAGTAGTAGTTGTAGTTAGTTCTAATGACAAAGCCGCACTACCACCACCTCCACTGCCGAGATGGTTAGCAATATAGCGTAGCCGCGCCATTAATGAACCAGTGGCAGATTCTGCATCAGCAGTAGCGCCAACAATGCCCAAAAAAGTTGTCCAACGCTGTAGCAATCTCTTGAATAGCGCAATCAGAGAAAAATTTCCTGTATCACTCGTGGCTGCACCGTCAGAAGTGAAGCCAATGCCTCGATTCTGAAAATAGGGACGATGTGGATCGCCATTTGTGCCAGTCCCGTCTGCTTCTCGATATAGGGTTGTCCCAGAAGCCCCAGTATAGCTTTGGTTGGCCATGTCATAATAAAGTAAGTTATTTCTTTTAATTATCACATAGCTGAACTGTGACCAGTATTTTTCAGACAGTTCAATCCCTTGACTTAGAAGCCCCCATTGACTTATTCCGAATCTGGGACACAGGCATACCTTCTACCTACTTTACCAATATCTCCGGGGTAGTTTTTGCCGGAATCTCTTACCAACCAATTCCTTGCAAATTTGAATGGCTTAATCTCACTTCCGAAGGGGCTGTACCAGGATCAAGTTTAGTGGCTTCCGATGTCAAAGGGATTCTCGGTGGTTTAGTAGAAGCTTATGGCGGGTTACTAGGGGCAAAACTAGAAGCAACTCAGACCTGGAGATTGTTTCTCGATGGGCAACCAGGACAAGATGCTACTCAGTTCAGAGGGCCAGTTAAGCTGCGAATCAACCAACGCACCTGGGAGCCCATGAATCAAATTGAGTTTCAATGTGTCTCTGGCTTTGACCTTGAACGCCTCACTTTACCCAATCGTGCTTATCTTAAACGCTGTCAATGGTTGCTAGGGGATGAAAATTGTCGAGCACCAGGGCATATCAGCTATGATTTAGCCGGTAATCCTACATCAGATCCAACACAACGGGCTTGTGGAAAAGATTTGGCTAGCTGCCGAAGGTATCATGGTCATGTTCGACATTTTGGTGGGTTTGTAGGAATTCAAAGGTACAACTGAAGCGAGTAGGGACTTCTCTATTTTCAACCACTAACTCTGCTCAAAGCTATATACTATCTGGGCTTAAGGGCAATTTCCCAACCCTTATCGACGCACCTCGCCAAATCGCTGAAACCCGCATTCTTTCGTTGAGGTGTGTCGATGCCTTGCTACGAAAGGGTTTGAGGGGTGTATTTTTGGCAAATTTTGGCAAGATGTACTGCTATAATTAGAGGTGCGTCGATTTGGCGGCTGAAACCCTTACTGGGTAAGGCTCCCTGAACGACCTCTTCCCACTCGCTGGGAAAACTACTTGAATGGAAACATTTTGGTTTGCCTTGGCTTGTAGTCTACTGGTTCGCTTCCCACTCGCTGGGAAAACTACTTGAATGGAAACGAAAGTACAGGTCGATGTAAGGCTCGCCACCGTCAAACTTCCCACTCGCTGGGAAAACTACTTGAATGGAAACACATTGTGAGCACTTTGTGCAACAAAAGGCTGGTGCACAAAACTTCCCACTCGCTGGGAAAACTACTTGAATGGAAACCAGAAAAACTAAGGGGTAAATTTTCATAACTAACCTTCCCACTCGCTGGGAAAACTACTTGAATGGAAACACTTCTATAATCTGGAATCCATCTCCAGTGTATAGATTTTGCTTCCCACTGGCTGGGAAAACTAATTGAATGGAAACCCCTTTTGGGGCTTTGTAACTTCAAATTCCAAATTAACTTCCCACTGGCTGGGAAAACTAATTGAATGGAAACCCTACGCTCGTGGTGAATCCGCCTTTTTTTTTCTTCCCACTTGCTGGGAAAACTAATTGAATGGAAACATGCCGAATCGGTCGTTAGGCCAACAGCCTTTGTCAACTTCCCACTTGCTGGGAAAACTAATTGAATGGAAACTCGCGGTAGTAGATCCGCTGCTCAGCCTCACCAGCCTTCCCACTCGCTGGGAAAACTAGTCGAATAGAGAGCGAAACTTTTCTCTCATCTAGCCTCCAGCATCTCTGCTAGGGGCTATTTTGATGTAAGATTGCCAACAGTATTTGCGATCAGCTTCGCTGGTGCTGAAAGCAATCGCAATTCCAAAACAGCGGAAAAAGTCAGAAACACTGTAACTACTCAGTGATGCTGATATCTGCAATATTGCGGCAATAACGTAGTGCGGTTACTCTTTTTTAACCTGCCTCTAAAACCTGTTCAGCAGTCAGTTTCAGTTCAGGGAAAGTTCGAGAAACAATCCGTTGGTTACCAGTGAATTCAGTTGCCTGATACTGACCATTAACTAACAGCAGTACAATCACAACCTTTGCTTGAGGGTCAATAATCCAATATTCAGGAATACCCCGTTGCTCATACTGTTGTCGCTTTTCAACGTAATCGCGCTGATAGTTATTATCTCTTTGATTGCGGTAGGGACTAACCACCTCAACAACTAACTGTGGGGGAGCCATATTGAGAGTGATAGTTTGTCGCTTTTTTGTTGGCTCAAGATGTTCTTCTCTAATTACTACCAAGTCAGGGAAGCGGTTCTGTGTTTTACCAATTACTTGCAATTCACAGCAATTGGTAGGGAAAACCAAACGTCGGTCAATCAATTGGACTAATTCATCTCTTAGCCACAGGGCAATCCAGATGTTTTCTCCTGACTCTGGAGGCATTAGTATCAGTTCCCCATCGCATAATTCATAGCGGTTATCAGTACCATCGTCATATTCGAGATATTGCTCAAAGGTCAATTTTACCGTTGTTTGAGTCATTTTCTTCCCGTTCCATAATACCTACCCAAAGCCACCTCTCTCGAAACCGAGCTGAGCCTAGGTAACATTGGTACTCACCTTTCTGTTTATTGTAGCTCTAGCGTGACGACTAAAGAATGTGCTTACTCGGCAGACTGACCAGTAGCTGCTGAAGAGATTCGGTTGTACGACATTCAGTTGATGCAATCCCTGGTTTTAATGAGAAAGCTGACCTTCTGGGAGGGTCAGCTTTTTGGCTTTAAGTAGTTTCCCCAGCGAGTGGGGAGTTTTGGGCAAATACCACAGGTTTGGCTTCCATATTTTGTTTCCATTCAATTAGTTTCCCCAGCGAGTGGGGAGTTTATCTCCGCCCTCAATCTAATCCCTTCCCAAAAGACCCGTTTCCATTCAATTAGTTTCCCCAGCGAGTGGGGAGTAATATCAATATTATATATTGTGATGGCGGTTATTTTAGTTTCCATTCAATTAGTTTCCCCAGCGAGTGGGGAGGCAGCTGGAGGGCAAAGACCTTCAAAATGCCCAAAATGTTTCCATTCAATTAGTTTCCCCAGCGAGTGGGGAGGGCTCTATTTTAAACCCTTACCCAGTAAAGAGTCCAGGAGCAGTTTGCGTTAGCGAAGCGAGACGTTAGTCTGGGGGTATAGATTTGTTAGTACAAATATCCCAAACACCTCTAAAAAAAATAGCTGAAACCCTTGCCAGGAGAGTAGGCGAGGAGGTCTACGCAAGAATCAGCATTTCAGCGATTTTCTGACCCCCTCGCATAATGTTACTTTCTATTGGTAAGGCATATCAAACATTAGCAATAAAAAGCATCACAAACCTTCTCAAAGCTATATGCTATCTGGGCTTAAGGGCAATTTTCTAACCCTTATCGACGCACCTCGCCAAATCGCTGAAACCCGCATTCCTTCGTTGAGGTGCGTCGATGCCTTGCTACGAGAGGATTTGAGGGGTATATTTTTGGCAAATTTTGGCAAGATGTACTGCTATAATTGGAGGTGCGTCGATTCAGCGGCTGAAACCCTTACTGGGTAAGGCTCCCTGAACGAACTCTTCCCACTTGCTGGGAAAACTACTTGAATGGAAACGAGAGAAGGTGCTGACATCGATTTTGTAACCTTCGCCTTCCCACTTGCTGGGAAAACTACTTGAATGGAAACACTATTGCCAAAGCTTTTTTCGAGCTTGATGCAAGCTTCCCACTTGCTGGGAAAACTACTTGAATGGAAACATAACGATACTGCTCGAGGATGGTTTCGCGCTTTGCAAGCTTCCCACTCGCTGGGAAAACTCTTGAATAGAGAGCGTTTCCTCTCATCTAGCCTCTGGTATCTTCACTAGGGGCTATTTGGTGAAGATGATATGATACAAAAATTCCCCACAGATTATGCAGGGCTAGTAACTTAATTTAATTCAAGTTTGTGATAAAAAGCTCAACAACTACTCACCAATTAGCAGTTGACGACTACCTTTCCGTTCTCCCCATAACCGCTTCAACTCAGGCAATCGCTCTCTCGGTAGCTTAGGTGTGGCATGAGCCGTCATCTCCTGCACCCAATCCTCATCCTTGATACCAACAGACTTAAGCCAGTTTTTGCATTGCGCCGTGGCATTCTTGCCAGTAAAACCCAGCTTTCGAGCAATTTCACTAATTCCCATACCATTGAAGGTGGCAACAGGTCTGAAGTTTTGGTCAACCATAACAGTCTCTCGAACTATCTCTGTTTCAGTAACCACAGCCTCAGGGCGTCCTTGAATAAGTGCCAATTGTCCTGCCCCATGCATGGTAAAGATAGCCTCATTTCTTAATAAGAAGCGTTCCTGAGATAAAACAGTGTCCCTGTTTGCTTGTGCGATCGCAAGCTGAAGTTCCAATTCTTGTATACGCTTTGACTGGGCTGGTACTTTGACTTCTGCTTCATGGGTTTTAATGGCAAAATAGGCTTGGGCTAAAGCGATCGCTTGTTTGCGAACATCTCCATTCATTGCTACCAAATAGCAGGCATAACGGGATAATCGGTAGTTATCTCCAAAGCGTCCTTTGCTAGTTGCCGACCCCGGCAAGTGGGTAAAATGCTTGTCAAAGCTGAATCCTGCGATTTCACAAGATATTTTTGAGCGGTTGATGGCATCATTAAAACGTCGCCATTGTGTATATTCCAAGACTGGCATCAATTCTCGTGCCATCCAGAATTCTGTGCCATCTTCTGCAATATGCTTGATTCGCTCAAATACTTCTTGCTGTTGAACTGTTAAACTAGTCATTGTCGATCCTTGGTATCGAAGGGTTGACCAAGCCACAGAGTTGCTACCTCGTGTGGCATTCTCTCATTATCTTATAGTATATGATTGATTTGTGTTAAATTCTCCTTCCGGCTCAGGTGGTGGTAAAAAAAGGCAAGAGTCACCAACCGTTGCCGAAACTACAGGCATCTCGACAGATTATGCCCAAGTCCTGATGGCGCTTGGAGAAGGGCAAATTGAGGGCATCAAAGGTAATGCTCAGGGAGTTTTTCTTGATGACACCCCATTGCAAAATCAGGACGGAACTTTCAACTTTCAGGACATGACCTACAACTTTGTTCCTGGAACATTGAATCAAAGTATCCCAGCAAGTGCCAACGAAGTCAGCAGCGAAACCACCGTCAATGTTGAAGTAAAATCGAGCATCCCGATTACCCGTTCAATTATCAACAACCAAGTCAATGCTATTCGCCTCAGGTTAGGCTTTAATTTACAATTTCAGGATGACAGTGGGAATGTCTCTGCCAACACAGTTCGAGTCCGTATTCTACTCAAAGAAGGTACAGGTGCTTTTATTATTAAAACCGAGCAAGATATCTTTGGCAGGTTTCCCAATTTAACAGTTTTTCAATGGACTTTGCCTGTTAACACAATCAATGGAACTGTAGATTCCTTCAGCGTCAAAGTTGAAAAACTAACCCCTGACTCCACAGAAACTTCAGATGTAAAAAAAGTTCAGTTCCTCAGTTACGCTGAAGTAATTTGGGATTCATTTGAATATCCCAACACTGCCCTAGTCTGGATGCAGTTCCCCTCTTCATTATTCAAATCAGTCCCCTCGCTAAAGTTTGAACTAGGAGGATTACTATATCCAATCCCCACCAACGCAACAGTAGATCCCATTAACGGAGGGCTAAATTATTCAGGAGGATGGACAGGAGGATTTTACACCCCTGCGATCGCACCAGCTGATCCCTGTTGGCTTATTCATGAACTAATTATCAACCCTCGCTTTGGGTTAGGCCGACAGCTAGGAGCAGAAGACGTTGATAAATGGGCATTATACTCTGCTTCTCAATACAATAATCAACCAGTGCCCGACGGATTCGGGTTACTTGAACGTCGCTATCTTTTCAATGGGGTAATCCAAGGGAATCAGGATGCCTGGGAGGTAATTACCGCCATCTGCTCTAACTTTGATGCCAAACCCTTTTGGAATGGAAGTACTATCAGCTTCTGGCAAGATAGACCAACCACCGCATTATCCAAAATCTTCACCAATGCTGATGTCGAAGAAGGTAGATTTGTTTACACATCCCGTGAATGGAAATCAATTGCTACAGTGGCACGGGTAACCTGGAATAACCCCGACGAACAATACGAAAGATCTGTTGAAGTCGTAGAAGATCCACAGGGGATTGAAAAATACGGCGTACATTATGTTGATTTTACAGCCTTTGGATGCACATCTCGTGGCCAAGCAGTAAGAGCTGGCCGTAGAACTTTGCTGAAAAGCCGACTGGATCAAGAACAGGTAAGCTTCAAAGCTAGAGCGATCGCAGTCTTCTGCCAGCCAGGAGACGTAATTATGATTGCTGATAACAGAAGGATTAGGGCCAGAAAAGGTGGCATAATCTCTAGTGCAACAACTACCTCCATCACCGTAGATTCACCAGTTTCTTTGATTGGTACTGGATTCAAGGTATTTGTGACCATGCCTGACCTGACTGTACAAGAGAGGAATTTAGTCAACCCTCCGGGGACTCATACAGTCCTCCATTTATCTTCTGCTTTACCGTCAGTACCCCTAACCCATTCCAATTGGATAGTACAAGATTTTTCCTCTGTACTTCGCAAATACCGGGTAATTGGCGTTGCTCCTGACCCCGGCAATCCGGTAATGTACGAAATTACCGGGGAAATTTACTCAGAGGAGAAACATCCACTAGTCGAAGCCGGGTGGACTTTGGATAACTTACCAGCTGCTAACAAACCTCCCAGGGTAGCACCATTACCAAGAGCAGTTGCAGCTTCGGCTTTGGTCATCACCCAAGGCTCTTCCAAATCTTACACCTTACTAGTGTCCTGGGAATTTGCCTTAAAGACAGATGGAAACCGCGACGGATTTGTCACCGCTTACTATGTTGAGTTTAAGCGAGGTACAGGAGCATGGGGGAATCGGCAAAAAGTGGCAACTTTAGAGGCTAGATTTGAGAATATTGGTTCAGGAACCTTCTACGCCCGTGTAGCAAGTTTAGTGGAAGGTTGGAATAGAGTATCCCAATGGGTTAGCTCAAATGCCGTAACGATTGTAGAATCTCAATATGTAGCTGATTTTTCTACAAGTAGAACTTCTGTACTAGCTACAGACTTTTAGGTATACTATTGGTATACAAATGGCCACAAAAGTCCCAAAACCATACCCAGCGAAAGTCCCAAGTAAACTTAATCAACCTTGACATCGTAGGGGTCACTGGTTCGAGTCCAGTTGTGTCCATTTACCTTAAATCCGGTCAGACTATAAGCTACAAACCTTTAAATATGGCACTATTTGACTGGCTTTCTCCCACAACTAGACTGCACCCAAATCAACAACCAATTCGGGTGCGGATTCAAAATGACCCTTACTACCGACTACAATCAGCCCAAGAAATTGCGATCGCAGCAGCTTTGGGTGTCAAAATTGATGTTAATCAAGCCAGTGTCGATGATTGGTTAAGACTACCGGGGGTTTCCATTCATCAGGCGCGACTGCTGGCGGAACTCACTCGCAGCGGTGTTCAGTTTTACTGCCTCGAAGATATTGCCGCAGCTCTTAGTGTATCAGTAGAACGCCTGAAACCTTTGCTACCGATTTTGGATTTTTGTTACTACGATACCGAAACTCTTCTCTTGCCTCAGCAAATCAATGCTAATGTGGCTTCGGTAGAACAATTGACCAAAATCCCACCAATTGACTTGTTTCTCGCTAGAGCAATTGTACAACAGCGCCTGAAGCATGGTCTTTACCGTAATCTTGCCGATCTCCAGCGACGCCTTGAGCTTAATCCTAAATTAGTATCAGAACTAATGTACTATATCAAGTTTTCCAACTGAATGGCTGACCCACTCATCAGAAAGTGTAGATTCTTCCCTATTACCTGTTGCCGACTTAAAAGTTAGACTCCCATGAACTTGTCACCTCACAGCGTTAGGATGAAAATCTCTCTTTCTCCGCGTCCCCACGTCCCCGTGTCCCCGCGTCTATTTTCAGTTCCACTAACTTTCCTGCTGAGGAAAGGTGAAAAATTGCGATCGCATCCCTTACTTGCGGCATCCCCTGTTTCACATTTGCCAAACAACAAATATCTGTAACAGCTTTTGGCAAAGACAGCTGAGTTCGATAACTTTGGTGCATATGCCCACATAGCACTAGCTTCGGTTGAAGTGATTCCACTAACAAACGAGCATACTCATTACCAACTTCATTTGACCAACCAAACCGTTGGGCTTCAGTTGAGCTAATAATACCAGAAGGCCAGTCATGAAGCAAAAGAATGTCAGCAGATGAGAATGCGATCGCTTCCAGGATTTCTGTTTCTGTAAATCCTACATATTTCTTATTGGAAGATTTACTAATTAAGGAAACATCTGGACGTTGTTGATAAAACTGTTTTGGCTCATAAATTCCTGAAACTCCGACAATTTTCAACCCAGAAAGGGTTACACTGCCAACACGACCAAGGTAATAACAGTTATGAGCCACTTCCCCTCCTTGAGGCATTTGTTCCAAAAATCCATAAGGTTCGTGATTCCCCGCAATAAACCAAATCGACCAAGGAAAAACCGCTTTACCTGTATAAAAGTCAGGAAAATCACCTAACTTACGATACTTTTTCGGTCCTGGTGTTGTCACTAAATCTGCTTCATCTCGCTGGGGTTCAAAATCTCCCACTTGCAGCACAAATGCTAACTGGTGATTGTGTTTTTTCTCCCAAGCTTTTAAGTCCCTTACCATTGAGTGCATATTGCCGTGGACATCACCCACAGCGGCAAAGAAGATATCTTGAGTATTAGACATAATATGTATTCAGTATAATGGTCTAATATATTAGGTACTGGGTATTGGGTGTTGAGGGCTGGAGAATTGTCTAAAGCATTACCAATCATTGATAGCAAAGTAATCAAACCCCAAACCTAATACCTAATACCTAACACCTAATACCTAATAATGGTCAGTGTCGCCCCAATTATTTCGCAACCGGTTCCACAACCTGTTGGTGAAAAACGATTTTTATTCCGCTCCCTTGACTGGCAACGTTATCAAATGCTGCGGGAAACCCTTAGCCGCGATCGCAATATTCGTTTTATATACATGCACGGGACACTGGAAGTTACCATGCCCCTTGAAATCCATGAATTCTCGGCTCGATTAATTGAAAAGTTCATTTGGATCTTGGTAGTGGAACTTAGGATGAAGATGAAAACGATGGGTTCGACTACCTTGGATAAGGAAGAATTGGATAAGTCAGCTGAACCTGATGATGCTTACTACATTCAGAATCAACCCTTGGTTGCTGGTAGGGATGTGGATCTTGAGCGAGATCCACCGCCGGATTTAGTGGTGGAAGTTGATATCACTCACACTGATATTAACAAGTTACAGCTCTACGCTGCTCTGGGAATCCCAGAATTTTGGCGGTACAACGGCGAAGTTTGGCGAATTTATAGCTTGCATGACGGCGAGTATCAGGAAGTGGAAGTAAGTCCTACTTTTTCGCTGGTGCCTAAGGTGAAGCTGTATGAGTTTTTAGCAACCGCTAGGCAAGATGAGGTGGAAGCAGAATTGGCGTTGCGGGAATGGCTACGATCTTTTGGTTAAAAGATTGTTTGCCTGAGAGCCAAAGGAAGCTGATTTATTCGTGATTTTAGTCTTCATTCGTAAAGGTAGGTTTAGATGTCCCCAGCTTCTTCTGTAAGATAAAGTGGCTCAGATTTGGAACTTAACCATGGAACAGCCTCAAACTGTGCAGACTCAACTATCAAACCAGAAAAAAAGGGTAGTGGTAGTAGGGGGAGGTCCGACTGGAACTCTGATTGCGTTATACCTAGCCCAGATGGACTGGCAAGTTTCTGTTTATGAACGACGAAGGGCTGAACCTGAACCTTCCTCTCGGCGTTCATACAATATTGTACTCAATGAGCGAGGTCTCAAAGCCTTACAACAAGCTGGAGTTGAGCTACCTTCAGCAAAGCAAGTGATTCTTCAAGGCAATGTGCGGCATACTCCCAAAGGTACAACCTTAAGTAAGGGGTTTGCCAATTCGGTGTCAATTGATCGATACACCCTAGCTCAATCCTTAATTGAAGAAGGAAAACATCGCTTCCCCCACAAAATTCAGTATCACTTTCAGCAAACCTTACATCAGGTTAACTTGAAGGAAAAGATTGCCCTCTTCCAAGGAGAGTTGGGAGAACATCAACAAGAATTTCATTTACTGATTGGGGCAGATGGGGTTTTCAGTACAGTTAGGAGTGCGATGGAAGCCCAAATACAGGGATTTCAAGTCCAGCAAAATCGAGACAATATGATGTTTAAAATTTGTCAGTTAGGATTGGCAAAAGATTTACCAGGTGCGACGGAAACTTGGGCAAGTTGTTTTCACACTTGGCCTAGTGTTCAACCTATAACATTGCTGGCTCCCCCCAAAACTGATGGATCACTCAATGGCGTTTTGATTTTGCCTCAGGAGGGAGAGATAACCTACGAGCAAATTCAAACAGAAGAAACTGTGGCAGAGTTGTTTGCCAAGAAGTTTCCTGATATTTTTCCTGAATTAGACCAGAAAGGTTTACCATCAGGATTTGCCCAAGATTTATTAGGACAAAAGGCCGCATATGGAGGGGTAACTACAATTTGCACTGGGTTTGAGGGAGGCGATGGTGTTGTCCTTCTAGGAGATGCAGCGCACTCGGTGTGGCCTTCCTTGGGGCAAGGGTGCAATGTAGCGCTGGAAAGTTGCCGCATCTTTGCTGAGACTTTGGCGCAAGCCCAAGGAGATTTGACTGTGGCTTTACCCTCTTACACCATGATCCGGAAACCAGATACAGATGCGATCGCGCGGTTGTCTGAAATTGGGTTTGGCGGTAATAAACGGGCAACTAATATTCTTTTCTTCGCTAAAATTATAGCGTTCGTTTTCCTGAATAAATTATTCCCGATGTGGTTTCAAAAATTTGCCCTCTTCCAAATTGGGAATGCTGAAGTTTCTTATTTACAAATTTGGCAACAAGTCCAGGTTCAAAATAGGCAATTACTCATCATCTTAATTGGTTTTATCTGTCTATTTGCTCTAATTTTGATATTAATATTAGGTATGCATCAATAGCGCGATCAGGCTATTGGTTCTGTAAACAGATTAGGCAGGTATATATACAGATTATTGATTGGTGCTTTTGTACTATTATATATGTTCAATTAAAAAGCGATCGCATCACTAGGTCGAGATTAGATTAGACAACTCCTTGATTAAAAAGAAGATTGCTGCTCAGCATTTTTTGATAATAAGGAAGTATCTCCATAGATAGCAGTTCTAGCATTAGTGAGGTACATCTCCCATTCCCTATTCCCTATTCCCTATTCCCTATTCTCCATTCCCCAAAACCAATCAAGCTAAAATGAGTGCAGCTCAAGTTGTGCCTACCTTAATGATTCAATCAACTCAGATAAAAACAAGTCCTCAAGTTAGGCTCAAAGACTTAGCCAAAGGAACCATAACAGCTTTAAGCTTGCAGATTTCGGGAGTCCTATTAACCTATCTCGCTCAGATTGTTTTAGCCCGTTGGATGGGAAAAGTCGAGTATGGAATCTATGCTTTTATTTTAGCCCTCTCAGCTCTGTTAGCAATTCCTAGTGGATTCGGTTTTCCCCGAACAGTTTTACGTTTTATGGCTGAGTATCGAGTCCAGGAAGATTGGGGGCGCTTACGAGGAATTTTACAAGGAAGTTGGCAATTTACCCTAGGAATGAGCTTCTGCATCTGCCTAATCAGTACAGGTATTATAGGAGTACTAGACTACTACCAAAATATTAGTTATACACATATCCTCTATATAGGTATTTGGCTCGTTCCTCTTCAGGCATTGATGCTGCTCCACGAAGAGATGTCGAGGGGAGCTAATAGTCTTATTCGGGGCTATACTCCCTCCAAAATTGTATGGCCACTTCTAGCAATTTTGGGAGGATTTTATTTGGAGCGACAACGGCATACGTTAGACAGCACTTCTATGACTGAGTTTGCCCTTATCGCTTTGCTCGTTGTCATAGCTTTACAGTTGCTCTTGTTGTGGAATCGCTTCGATCAGGAAATATTGTCTAGCGAGGCCATTTATGAACCTCGACAGTGGTTAAAAGTAGCACTACCTTTATTACTAATTCAATCATTCCGAGAAATTTTGACCGAAAGTGATACTTTGATGGTAGGGGGAATCCTTGGTAGTTCTGCTGTCGGAGTTTATGATGCTGCTTGCAAAACTGCTTTATGGGTCAATCTGATTCTCAAGAGTGTCAATTTGTTAGCTGCTCCAGCTTTTGTGACTTTATATACACAAAAAAAACTACCAGATTTGCAGAAAATTGTTTCTGCAATCACTTGGTGGATTTTTTGGCCTTCTTTAATCATTTCTCTGGTATTTATCTTACTTGCACAACCTATTCTGGGATTATTTGGTTCTGGCTTTAGCAGTGGCAGTTGGGCTCTACGAATCTTAGTTTTTGGACAACTTATGAGTGCTATCTGTGGTTCTGTGGGTAATCTGATGATGATGACTGGCCATCAAAATGATACCTTAGTTGCTTCTGCTAGTTGCGCTCTGATTAATCTTGTTGCCAATGCTATTATGATCCCCCTCTTTGGTTTGGCTGGAGCTGCCTTCACCACTATGTTTACCTTGATTTTGTGGAATGTTTGGCTCAGTTACTTAGTTGTACACAAAATTGGGATTTATCCCTCAATTTTTGCTAGCTTATTAGGAGGCAGAAGGCAGGATGCAGGAGGCAGGAGGCAGGAGTAATACCAAATCTTCCTTTCAAACCCCCGTTTTTACAAATAGTGAAAACCCTGTAGAGACGCGCCATGGCGCGTCTCTACAATGTGTAATATAACAGAATCAGCTTTATTTCTTTACTCCGCTAGCGTAGCTTGTTGCGTAGCAGCAAACCCCGAACTAGCTTGGTCTATCAGTTCGTAGTAAGCCTCAAACACAGGATATTGATGACGAATCAATTCTACATACTCAGTTTTTCCCTGTTTGATTTGATAAACAACTGCACGGCTGTAGGCATAAACTGGATCAGTTTCTAGAATCGTTTTTCCATGAGAGAGTTTAAAATTAAACAATCGATCTAAATTCTCAATTTTGGGAAACCAAATAGTTTCTTCTCCCTTGAGCAAGACATCCAGGTAAATCTGGAATGCCTGGGTAAGACTGGGACAAATAAACTTTGGTAATTGGTCAAGTGGTATGGGACTTTTTAAGGGTTGCTGTAGCTGCTTCAAATCCAACGCTCTGGAGAAAGCTGGACTGCTAAGCTGTGTGATATCTTCTGCAGAAAAGTTGCTTGGTTCTCGCAGTGGTGAGGGTAAGATTCTCAGAAGAACAAGAGCCTGCTGTACAGCTAGTAAAAACTGGTCTGGGAACAATTGTGCATCTGTTGCATCAAACAAAATCAATGGTGTTTGAGTCACTGAGCAGGCTTGAATTACTTTGGGGATTGCTTGCCATCCTGTCCTGTAGGTTTCCAAGGGTTCGTGTAGGAACTTCGGCAGCTGGTAGAGTTGTGACCAAGGCAATAAGCTACTCTGTTCAATCATTGCATCCCAGCTAGTAAAACCAAGTTCAGCAACCTGATACTCTAACTCTTCTGGAGAAACTTTTTGTCTAGCTGCTTGCCAAATTTCTAGCTTTTGCTCGTAATCGATACAGCGCTGGATGGCAAAGTTGACCTTAAAAAAATTAGAGTCAAATTCTGGGTCGGCAAAATCTTTAGCTTTATTAGCTTTTTGTTCTTTGAGCAGTTCCCAAAAAGACTGTGGTAGGTCACTTTTGAAGGCAGTGAGTGGTAATTGGGAAAAGTCACCACTGCTTTTAGCAAGTTCTAATTGAGCACGATGGGATTCTAGAATATAGCGGTCGAGAATGAAATCCAGGGTTGTACTAACCTGTGAGGCAAAAGTAAGTGCTGGGTTCCGAATTTGGAGCAGTTGTAGATCAATCAGATCCAAAAAGTTTTGCCACTGTTGTTGGCTGAAATGATGGCTATTGTTTTTGCTGAGAACTTGTAGGGGAATTTGAAGGAGATCTCGTCCGGTGGCAGTAGCTTGAGATTCATGGTGCTGGATGAGGTGCAACAGATGTTCGTAGCCCTGGGCAATTCTTTGTTCTCCCCAGGAGAATGATTCATTTAAACTGATATCAAATAAGTAGCCTGGTTGATTAGGGAGCTTTGAAGGTTGAGTAGCCAACATTTTAGCGATCGCTGTTGTTAGGCTCCGAGCAACTCCTCCTGTCCCTACCATCCTTACATAGCCTTGGGTTTTGCGGTGATATAAATCAGAGAAAGTCATCTTTTAGGAATTACTCAAAACAAGTTTATAACGATGCTTAGCCCGACATCCGAAAACCAAACTTTAGTTGATTGTCTGCCAATTTTTCAGAATCGGGTTTGCCGTCAAGCCATAAACGATGAAACTTACGCTTTGCACCTTGATTTTCCTGGAATGGGGTGCGGGTGTGCAAGATTCGGGTATTATCCATAACCAGAATTTCTCCCGGCTGAAGTTTGTACTGTAACTTGTCAGCTCCATTCTCCAGGTAAGTTTTAATCAGGTTGTAAGCTTGAGCTACTTCTGGTTTGGCTTGCACTGTAACCTGATGATCACTGGGTCGATAAGTCAACATCACCTGGTTGTTTTTCCGTACAAAAACCGGACCTCGGTAAACTTCACCATTAACGGTTGTCGTTACCACCGCATCGGGTTCAAAGAGCGCTTGAAGTCCAATGGGATCCTTTTCTTGGAGGAAATTATAGAGAGTTTCGGCTTGAACCATTTGAGACTCTCCCCCAGTCTCGGCAGCAACGATGCACTGCAAGGCAACAACTTGGGGAGGAACTGGCATAAAACTCCCATCGGTATGAAAGTCAAAGGGTTGACCGGTTAAAGCAGTGTAATTTGCCCCAGGCGTGGGTGTTACAGTGGCAATGCCATCACCATCAGAACTACGGTGGAGCATAACCTGACCAAAATGTGAGCCTAAAGCCAGCAAGTTTTGACGAAAGTGAGAAATGCGATCGCAGGCGATGATAATGCAACCAAACTGATTGAACACGTCTACTAGTGCATTAAGCATTGCCTGAGACATTTGACTAATTTGTTCAACTTGAAACCTAATCAAATTAGCATCTTTTAGACATTGACTCTCTGCCACAGGGTCATTCGCTGAACTAAACATCGGTAGGAGATCTTGGTCTAGCAAACTCAACACCTCCGATGTCGAATAACTACGCTGTTTTTTAATGGATAACTCTTTGATCCTAGTACGGAGTTGTTCGTAGTACTGTTGGGGAAGTAATTGATTTAAATGGTGTTCAAAGAGATATTTGAAATTACTCGCTCCACTACACTTACCAAACCAGATTTCTGGTTCCTCATGAGGAAAGATACTATAGCTATGGCGATCACGCAACAATGTGTGGACATGGACACCTGTTTCATGACTGTGAGCTTTAGGAGAGTAGGGAGGATTGGCTCGGACCCCAAGACCAGCTAAAGCCTCTGTAACAGCTGCCAAAGCACTATAATCAATTCCTTCTACTTCCCAACCCCAACGCATTCTTAATCCATGTAAAACCTGCTCTAGAGCCACATTCCCTGCACGTTCTCCAATTCCCGAAAAGGTTCCAGAAACACCGATAGCACCTGCATGGATCGCCTGGAGAGTATTTTCCAGAGCTAAACCCATGTCATTATGAAAGTGTACCCCTAGGGCAGCACCATTAGTCACTTCTAAAAGATTACGCAGCCAAACATAGCTCTTTTCTGGGGTTAGACATCCCACCGTATCGCAGAGGAAAAATAGTCCGACATAAGGCTCAAATCTAGAAATGCACTGAGTTAAAAAATCAAAATCTGCACGGCTGGCATCCTCTGCCGCAAAACAAACTTCTAAACCGCGATCGCGAGCATATTGCAAGTGCTTTAATGTTTTTTCTAGCATCGACCAGCGAATGGCACTAAGATAAGCGCCTCGCCTGAGACAAGTATAAGGGTTATGCCCACAAGTAAATAAATTAGGTAGCCCTTATACTTGTCGCAATACAGACCTGGGTTGTTGCATCCAGGGATAAGCTT
>JAAHFP010000220.1 GCA_010672925.1 Symploca sp. SIO1C2
TTACTAACCGGGCATACAAATAAGCAATTAACTCTGAAATTATATTCCGTACACCTGTACTGTAAGTCCACCAATATTTGGGGTTGTAGTCAATAGAGTTAATCGCAATTACTCCCACTTCAATATCGGGAGCCAGTCCCTGTTTATAGATAAGCCAACTGCGGCGGGCATGAGTATCATCAGTATAAACATTGATTGACTTAATCGGCGAATTAGAAGCCGAGATCCATTGGCGTAAAGCGATGGCTGCTGCTACAGTACGATCCTTTTGAACTGGTGGTGCAGGCACAGCGACTAGTTTATCTTGGTCAAAACCCAAGGTCTTCAATGTTGCAGCAGCAAGCTCGGCAAAATTATTATACTCAGCAAGATAAGAGCCTTTCGACAAAGGTGAGCCTGTGGTAATCAACATTTGGTAATTACCCCGTTCAAATTCCGCGATCGCTTTTTCAATTGAATGGTCTTTAATCCAACCTTCAACCACCAAAGCATCTGCTTTAATCGGAGCATTTAAAGCCAGAAAAGGGTGTATATGAGTGACACAAAACACCAATACAGCAGTCAAGCACAGGAGAAGGAGTAACCATCCCTGAAAAGTCAACACCCACTTCTGTTGCAATTGGACTAAACCCATAATGGAAAACTTTTTAGCAGAACTGCTGTTGTCCGACATTGGTTTCTTGATTGGCAAAACCATCCTCACCACAACCCAGTTATAGTATGGCATATGGTATTTGGCACTCAACTCTTCAGAAACAAGGCAGAAGGCAGAGGGCTCCAGGGCAGAAGGGAAGAAGGAAAGGAGGGAAGAGGGTTTTGCTTGTTTCTTTCATCTGTTGCGGATGCTTTCGCGTCCGTTGGGTGCTCAAAGAGTCCTTGCCGCTTAAGAACAAATGTACTATAATAAGGACAAAAGAGGAATTTAACCGTCGGCTGACTTCCGAAACCCAAGAAAATAAAGGTTATTACCCCATGAAGAAGCACTATATCCTCAGCATCAATCCCCATGCCCAGTACGACTGGGAGCAGTGCATCTTACGCGACCCGATTACCGCAGAACGCCCAGATTTTAACAGCTTAATTACCCAAGCTGTTGGAGATGATGCTGGTTCTTATTTAATAGCAGTCAATATAGAAGTCGAAGTTTTGGAGCAAGTGCCAATTTCTCAACCCCAAAAGGCGACTGTTGAGATAGCACCAGTAACTATCAAACCTCAACCATCAGAGTTAGCTGCCTAGTGGCATGGCACACCTAAAAATGTAGGTTGGGTCGAGGC
>JAAHFP010000221.1 GCA_010672925.1 Symploca sp. SIO1C2
TCTTTCATCTCCCCAACTCCCCATCCACCTAAGGCAGCCAGGGATATTGACGAAAATCGGGTGGGCGTTTTTCTAGGAAAGCTTGTTTGCCTTCTGCTCCTTCTTCCGTCATGTAGTAGAGTAAAGTCGCATTGCCCGCCAGTTCTTGAAGACCTGCTTGACCGTCGCAATCAGCGTTAAAGGCGGCTTTCAAGCAACGGATAGCAATCGGGCTCTTGGTTAAAATTTCCTGAGCCCATTGGATACCTTCTGCTTCCAACTGTTCTACAGGTACAACACAGTTAACTAATCCCATGTCCAAAGCTTGGGCTGCTGTATACTGACGGCACAGGAACCAAATTTCTCGCGCCTTTTTTTGACCGACAATTCTGGCGAGATAACTAGCGCCAAACCCGCCATCGAAGCTGCCAACTTTAGGTCCAGTTTGACCAAAAATAGCATTATCCGCAGCAATAGTTAGGTCACAAATCACATGTAAGACATGACCCCCTCCAATAGCATAACCAGCTACCAGAGCAATCACTACTTTGGGCATAGAGCGAATCAAGCGCTGTAAATCCAGCACATTTAAGCGAGGAGTGCCTTCATTATCTATATATCCAGCCTTACCCCGCACCGATTGATCGCCACCGGAACAGAAGGCGTATTTCCCATCTGTATGGGGTCCTGCTCCGGTAAGTAAGATAACGCCAATTTGTGAGTCTTCACGAGCATCACAGAAGGCATCGTAAAGTTCAAAGACGGTTTGAGGACGAAAGGCATTGCGTTTGTGAGGACGATTGATAGTGATTTTGGCAATACCGTCAGTTTTATGATAGAGGATATCTTCGTAGGTTTTAGCAGTTTGCCAGGGTATTTGCATCAGATGTATCAGATTTAGTTGCTATTGGAGTTTCAGATAATTCAGCAATAACTTTACAGCCTCATTGTTCCTTCTGAGCAAAATTCTTAATTCTGTTAAATCCCTTTATCCTTAATAAGTACTAATGAACTACTAAACGACCCTAACTCCTTATATCAAGTTCGGATAAACAGTTATAATTACCTTCTACCTTGCAACTTTCTTTCTTTCCTTGGAGCATCCAGTTCCCCTCCTGGGAGGGGTTAGGGGTGGGTTCTACCTTGGAACCTTATTGCCACGGAAGTGTAAGTAGGGCTTGCTGAATAAGTCGTAACTTTCGGGTTGAGGTAGGTGTTAGGTGTTAGGTGTTAGGTGTTAGGTAAGGTTTTAGGTATTAGGTTTTAGGGAATTTTCCACTTGTGGTGCG
>JAAHFP010000222.1 GCA_010672925.1 Symploca sp. SIO1C2
CTGTGGACTTGTTATTGGGCTCAATATTCCATCGTTAAGCCTATACTTATTCATTACTGATTGATCTAAATACCCTTGACTTGGGTATTGCTCTAAAACCTTTAAACACCATGCAAACAGAGTTCTAAGTGAAGCACAGGTATCAGGTTGAGCCAAAACTTGTTCAATATCAAGAAGATCAAGGATTTGCCCGCCGTCTTGAATCTCGTTAAAGTTACGCGACTGTTTTTTCAGCTCCTCTTTCAATTTACCTTTAGGATGGGGGATAGTCTCCACATCTCCCGGATAATCAGAGAAAGAGGTTCCTAACACCCTGTTGATTGCCTCAGCATAAGCAAAATAGTATGCTTCGAGCATATTAACCAAAAAATGTACAGATGCACGATGTTTTTGTGTTCCCAACATTGTATCTAATACTTTTCGATAATAATGCGTCTATCATGTAAATTTCTCAATACCGACCATAAGGTTATAAACTTCTGTGTGTCTAAGGATTTAGCCGGTAGGGTGATCAAAAGGAAAAGTAGTGGGTTTGGATAGATTCATTAAATCCTACCCTGTAGAGACGTTGCATGCAACGTCTCTACAGTATTTCGCAATTGACTGTGTTTTCTCCCTCACATCCATAAGTTTGCTGGAAGTTTTTTATCTTCTTCCCATTTAGCAGGATTATTAACAATATATTCCCGAATCCTGTCTAAAGAACCATCAGTACGAATAATATGGTCATAGAATCTAGGTTGCCAAGAAAAGGAGGAATAACCGTTTGTTTTACACCATCTACTAACCGCTGCTTTATAAGACCTTATTATAACACTCAGAGAACCAGCTTTAGGAGACATTTGTGACCTTGCACGGTAGACATCATCCTCATAAGAAATAGTAGAGACGTTGCATGCAACATCTCTACTAGGTGAATTAGATTTATCAATAATTACAATTCCATGTATGTGATTAGGCATGATGACATAGGCATCAATATACACGTCTTCAAAATGATCGGGAATTTCTGCCCAAAATTGCTGTGCTATTTTTCCGATTGCTGATAATTTTATTTGACCTTCTATGACTTCTCCGAAAAATGAGTTTTGATTGCGGGTACAAATTGTGACGAAATACCACCCGTTTGCTCCATAGTCCCTGTTGGGCAACCGGGTTGATTTAACCCGATATTTGCCTTTGTACACAGCCATAGGTTTGTTGCAATCATTTTCTATGGATTGATCGTGTAGAGACGTTGCATGCAACGTCTCTACACTATGATTG
>JAAHFP010000223.1 GCA_010672925.1 Symploca sp. SIO1C2
GTCGGGTTGGCGCTGGGCCATCGTTTTCTGTCAAACTACGTTCGATTGCCCTTGTCATCCCCGGTTAAGCCCACCCATGTTTGACTTTCAGTGGATAGCGATTGCCCTGGGTGACGTCGC
This sequence comes from Symploca sp. SIO1C2, assembly GCA_010672925.1. Taxonomy (GTDB): domain Bacteria; phylum Cyanobacteriota; class Cyanobacteriia; order Cyanobacteriales; family Coleofasciculaceae; genus Caldora. The sequence continues at coordinate 121 of JAAHFP010000223.1, forward strand.
CTCGATATCCGTCGCGTTCGCGTTGGGTACGGTGGCGCGCGCAATTGGGCTGCCGCCGATGGTTGGTTTCCTGGTGACCGGATTCTTCTGGATGCAGGGCAATCGCGTCTTAAATCCCGAGTATTTTGAGCAAGTAGTCGTGATCCCAGCCTGCGTGGAGCCTCTTGTTGGCGATTCCGACTTTTACGGACTTGTCCTGCTTGAGGAGATTGAGGGCGATTTGGCGTATGACGCCGAAGTTTTCAGCAGCGTGACCGGTGCGGATACGGGAGTCATCTTCACGAAAGGCGACATCGAGAACCCAGTGGAGCGAATTTTCGACGCCCCAATGGGCGCGGATGGCGCGTGCCATGCTTGAGGCGTCGTCGCCACAAAGACTGGAGATGTAATAACGGCGCTCGAGCGATGTGTTGCCGGACACTGTGCGCTCGGACTCGACCATCGCGAAGCTTGTGAGTTTTTTCCATGACGATTTGTCGGCGAACCAGCCGACATCGTTTGTAGTCCAACACCTCCGGATTTCCACTCGACCGTGCTCGCCATCCACGGTCTCATCAAAGGACAGCACCGGAGCATCCGCATCGCCTGTGCGTGCCCACTCGAAAAACTTTTCGACTTCCTTGTGCAAGGTGCCTTGGTTCCCTTTGAGCGCCAAAACGTAATCCGCCTCTTTGGCCACTATCTTTGCAGCGATATCCTTTTGACACCCCATCGCATCAATGGTCACAACGCAGCCCTTTATCGCCAGTATATCCAGCAGTTTTGGGACCGCTGTGATCTCGTTTGACTTGGCGTCCGTCGCCAACTGTCCCAACGAAATACCCGTCGATGATGCCCATGCGTTCACCATGTGGATAGCCGCTTTGGACGTGTTCGCATCAAAGGACCGACGTAACGTCTTTCCGTCGATCGCTACAACTTCGCCTTGCATCACGCCACGGAGTCCCTGTACCCAGGAGACAAAACAGTCGCGAAACCCGTTTGGATCTAACGCCGCGAAAAGACGCCCCAGTGTATCGTGTGACGGTATCCCGTTCGGCAGCGCCAGAAACTTTTTGAACCACGCCTCCTTCGACTTGGCAAACAACTCGATCGCCACCCAGTTGTCCGCGCCGCATATCGCCGCGCAGA
>JAAHFP010000224.1 GCA_010672925.1 Symploca sp. SIO1C2
TCAAAATCCTTGCACCACCCTGACGGGACAATGTACCGAAAAGCTGCATCAACCCCCAACTCAACAGAAGATTTTGAGTTCCCTCATCTGGGAAAGTTATCATCTGATAACAGATGGGTAATCATGGCATCTTTAGTACCGTGGTCGGAATTTGAAGGGGAATATGCCAAGAATTTTACCGAAGAAATGGGAGCACCAGCCTTACCATTCAGGATGGCATTAGGAGCATTAATAATTAAAGAGAAATTAGGAATAAGTGATAGGGAGACAGTAGAACAGATCAAAGAAAATCCCTATCTACAATATTTCATAGGACAAAGAAATTACAGTAATGAAGCGCCATTTGATGCGTCACTATTGGTAAAATTTAGGGAAAGGATAGCAGCTTCTTTAGTCAACCAAATAAATGAAAAAATGGTAGAAGAAGCGCTAAAAAAAAAGAGAATGAAGTAGAAGAAGAAAATGAAGGAGAAGAAAAAAGCGAATCAGAAAATAGAGGACAATTGCTATCAGATGCAAGCTGTGTCCCAGGAGATATTAGGTATCCGAATGATTTGGGAATATTAAATGAAGCAAGAGTTGGTAGTGAAGAAATAATAGATACCCTTTACGAAGCGGTGAGAGAAAAAGTTAATAAAAAGCCAAAAACGTATAGAAAACTAGCGAGGAAAGATTATTTAAAAGTAGCAAAAAAAAGAAAGCCAAGAACAAAACAAAGAAAAAAAGCAATTAAAAAACAACTGCAATATCTGAGAAGGAATCTGGGACACATAGAGCAGCTAATGCAAGCAGGGGCGTTGCTTGAGGGATTGAGCGCTGCTCAATATAAGAAGTTACTTGTGATTAATGAGGTCTACCGTCAGCAACAAGTAATGTATCAGAAGAAAAGCCAGAGAATTGATGATAGAATAGTAAGTATAAGCCAACCTCATATTCGTCCAATTGTGAGAGGGAAAGCCGGAACATCAGTAGAATTTGGAGCAAAAATATTGGTAAGTTGTCTAGATGAATATGCGTTGGTATACCGTATAAGTTGGGATAACTTCAATGAATCAGTAGATTTAAAAGACCAAATCGAAGCTTATAAAAGCTACACAGGATGTTATCCAGAATCAGTGCATGTAGATAAAATTTATAGAACTCGACAGAACAGAGCATATTGCAAAGAAAGAGGAATAAGAATGAGTGGTCCACGTTTAGGAAGACCACCAAAAAATGTCAGTCAATCA
>JAAHFP010000225.1 GCA_010672925.1 Symploca sp. SIO1C2
TTAAATCGGTCAATGTTGGCATTGATGTGAAAGTGCCCGCCTTTTGGCAATCTTTTAAACGCTCTTAGGTAGAATCAAGGAGTTGAAAAATAGCTTTAACTTATCGGCAAAAAGATGCAGATAAATTTGTTGAAATTGATGGATGACCATGCCTGTTATCAGCTGTTACGAGAAATTCGTTGGGCTGATGGTGTTCAATGCCCACATTGCAATCACCTTGAAACAAAAAAAGCAGGTTTTCATAATACTCATTCAAATCGTCAGAGATATGAATGTTGTAATTGTGGGAAACGCTTTGATGATTTAACCGATACAGTCTTTGCCGGTAGTAAAAAACCATTGAAAACCTGGCTGGTCTGCCTATATCTAATGGGCTTAAATCTTTCTAACCTTCAGATAGCCAAAGAATTGGAAATGGCTGAAAAGACCGCACAAGAAATGACAACTGTGTTGCGACAAGGTATTGTAAAAAAAAGCCTGATATCAAGCTTAATGGCGTGGTTGAGACCGATGAAGCCTACATAGTTTGTGGACATAAAGGTCAACCGGACAAAGTTAGAAAAGCAGGTCGTCCTCCCCGTCGCCGTCGCCTCAAGGGTGCACGAGGTCGGGGAACATTGGAGACAGAAAGACCGCCTATCTTAGGACTGATTCAAAGAGGTGGTTTTTTAGTCCTACGGATGCTTCAAAATGTTCAACAAAAAACCATCAAACCAGTTTTTGAGCAGTGCATTGAGCCCGACACGCTTATTTATAGTGACGAATATAATATTTATAATCGCCTCAAAGAATGGGGCTTCGAACACAAAACAGTTTGTCATTCAAAGGGCGAATATGCACGAGATGAGGACGAAGACGGATTTCATGAAGTGCACGTAAATACCCAAGAGGGTGTTTGGTCTGTGTTGCGTTCATGGGTTCGACCTCATCGGGGCATCAGCCAAGAAAAGTTGCCTATCTATTTGGGCTTCTTCGAATTCCTTTTCAACACCCGCAAAAGAGGTAAAGCTATTTTAGGGGATTTGTTGACTACTATTTTAGCACCTGATTTGCGAAAAATAGAAGATGTCTTTCCATCTCCTTGATTCTACCTTAGAGCGAAAGATAAAAGAGTTGGCCAAGCCTTCACTGTTGTTGGAAATCCCAGAGGGCAAACAAAGAAGGCCAGGAGGAGGCAGGAAAAAAAAGAAGAAGAAATAAGCGAATTAGATGCTGTTTTTCTTGAATTT
>JAAHFP010000226.1 GCA_010672925.1 Symploca sp. SIO1C2
AGTATTTATCCTCGATGGTGCTTTACGCAATGTACCAATGGCAGTCCTCTACGACGGTGAACAGTATCTTATCGAAAAAGACTATGCAGTTGCGATCGCTCCCCAACTACAATTGTTTAGTCCTCAGTCTTCCCAGCAAGAATTAAATGTATTTGCCGGTGGAGTAGGCATTCCCCAGTCAATTGACGGTAAATCCTTTCCCAAAATTGAGAAATTAACAGAAGAACTAGAGCGCATTGCCGAGCAAACAACTGTTAGCAAACCCCTGTTAAACGAAGAGTTTACCAAAATCAAGATCGAACAACAACTGCAAAGCGATCGCTTTAGTGCCATTCACTGGAAAACTCACGGAGTCTTCAGTTCCGATCCCGAAGAAACTTATATTGTTGCTTATGGAGAAAGGATCAAAGCTCAAGATTTAAACCGCTTAATTCAGACTAGTAGCCAAAAGGGAGCCGAGCCATTAGAATTACTGGTACTCAGTGCCTGTGAAACCGCTCAAGGAGATGACCGCGCGGTGCTAGGACTCGCAGGAATTGCTGTGCGAACCGGAACACGTAGTGTACTGTCAACCTTATGGGTTGCTAAAGATGCACCCAACACTGAATTTATGGTGCGGTTTTATGAGGAGTTGTCGAAGCCAGGAGTAACTAAGGCTCAAGCTACCCATCAGGCGCAACTAGCTTTGTTGAATGAATATGGTTACTCTACTCCTCATATCTGGGCAACCTATGTATTAGTGGGAAATTGGCTGTGATATCAATTCCGGTTGCATCGGAATGATTAAAAATCTGGCTTTCTGGTTAGAAAACATAGATATAGCAAAAGGCAGAAGGCAGAAGGCAGAGGGCTCCAAGGCAGAAGGGAAGAGGTTAACAGGTAAAGGTTTTAGCATAAGGCAATTGTCCTAACCGCCTTGGCGATTGCTATATTGGAGGGCGCAAGCTTTCACCCGTGTCAACTTAAGTGAAAAGCGCTCGAACGTAGAGGCAATTCATGAATTGCCTCTACCATAATTTCTCACAAATTATGCGATTGCTGTGTTGAGTTGTGCTTCCTGACCCATTAGTGTCAACTTAAGTCACAACTCTTGCCAATTGATGGAAAAGAGGCATTCTACATCTGGCAAGCTTTGCGCCCCTACATCACGAATATTATCCCAATGTAGCCGGAGTTGATATGAGTGGAACTTTTTAGCGATCGCTGTGCTCAAATA
>JAAHFP010000227.1 GCA_010672925.1 Symploca sp. SIO1C2
AAGTTGACACCTTAGTGAATATCGAAAGCCTTACTGGTAGTAACTTTGATGATCATTTGATTGGCGATGCCGCTAACAATACCTTATGGGGCTTACAAGGAGATGATCTACTCACTGGTGGTGCTGATGCAGATAACTTTAACTTCGGCTCGTCCAACCAAGGAATTGATACCATTACTGATTTTAACTCCATCCAAGGAGACCAAATTAGAGTATCTGCCAAGAACTTTGGTGGGGGACTTACCGTAGGTGTACTGGATGCTGAAGAGTTTACCATCGGTTCAGCAGCTACTCAGGCAAGCGATCGCTTTATCTATGATGATACCACCGGTGCATTGTTCTTTGACCCCGATGGCACGGGAGCTATAGCACAAATTCAGTTTGCACAGCTTGCAGTTGGAGTTGCTCTCACCAACAGTGATATTTTCGCTTTCTAGCATTCTTAAGAAACTGGGTTATCAAAGTAAATATGTAGGGGCGGGTTCGCCAGAAACTGGACAATAAGAGGAATAATTTAGCCAAACCCGCCCCGGCTGCTCAGACACCGATTTTCCCACCGGGGCGGGTTTAGGTCATTGGCTGGTTGAACCGAAAGGTTTTAGGTGAACCCGCCCCTACCACATATTGTGATTATGTATAGTTTGTTAGTTTAATTGTGAAGACTTGTAACAAAATTCCCTTGTTTTCCCCACTCAACTGCATAACTTGATTTTTGCTTCCCTATTAACTCTACAGAGGGAAAAATAATCACCCCTTCTACCAAAACTCGACAACTGTAGACTTTTAGGGAACAATCATGGAGCGTAATTTGCCCACAATCATCAATGGTACTGCCGGTGATGACATCCTGGAGGGGACTTTAGGAATCGATAAAATCCTGGGTTTCGGAGGTAATGATGTACTCCGAGGAAACCAGGGACACGATTTTCTGTTTGGAGGCGTTGGCAATGATAACCTCAGTGGAGGTCTAGGAGATGATTTTCTGTTGGGAGAGGCAGGAAATGATCTTCTCAATGGGGATGATGGTAGTGACAACCTTGATGGTGGTGCGGGAAATGATCAACTTTTTGGTGGTAATGGCAGCGATACCCTCTTCGGTGGCGAAGGGACTGATCAACTTTATGGTGGTGCTGGTGTAGATTACTTCGATGGTGGTGCAGGAAGGGA
>JAAHFP010000228.1 GCA_010672925.1 Symploca sp. SIO1C2
CTGTGTAGGATTGCAGGAATCAGATTTTGATTTGGATTTAGTGCTTACACCACGTCAATGTGAAGTGCAGCAGGTGCTTAATTTTAGTTTTGGGTTTGGAGGACAAAATGCAGTGATGGCTCTGGGTAGCTTTGTTACCTAGTAGCGTGGCACAGCTAACACCTAACACCCATTGGTGACAAGTTAAGGAAAAAGTGTCGTTGTCAAGGGAATGGAGAATGGAGAATGGAGAATGGAGAATTGGGAATATAGATTTTTTTGCTCTTTGGCTTTTCCTTATATAGTGTTTTTTGAGTTATCAAACACTACATATGGTACTTGACAAAACGCACGACCTTTTAACTTGTCACCATTGCCTAACACCTAACACCTTTACTTGAGAGGGTGGTGTTCATTGAGGATTTTCTCAACTCTCGCCTCATCCAATCGAGAAGTTAATCTTTTAGATTCGTGCAGATCTCTGGTAGTTTTTGAAACATTGATGGTAGAACCAACAGTGAAGGCTAAACCCATGCCCATATAGCCTTTGACCCAGCTGTCTACAGGAAGATGTATAATGCCAATTGTGAGAGCAGCAATAGAAATAATAAAGGAAGTCCAAGCTTGAACAACCCAACCTGTACTATGGCTTTGGTTACTTACTGGTTGTTGCATCACCTTTCTACCTCCACTGAAATTAGCAAATTAATTGATTCTCATGATTCATAACTTCATAATATTGATACCAGTTGAGGCAAGAGAGTTGGAGATGACAGTTTTTTAAGTGGATGGGAACAATTCAGGTATGTTGATGGTCAATGACTATTTACCGTGCTTTTTGTCTAGCTAGTCATGTGACAATTTTTAAATTGCACACTAAAAGCATTTCGTTACAATCTATAGCGCTACATACTTTATACCTTAGTTAGCACAATAGGGATTTTCTTAATTTTAACCTCCAGTCTAGTATAGCAACCGCCAAGGTGATTATGACAAGGGGCTTAAGCCCATTTTTTTCCCTTACCTGAGAATGTATTAACTGCCCTATTGACTGCTATAAATTTTGATATATAAACTCCCTAAGTAAGCACTATCACCAATATTAAGAAAAATACAGCTAATGTATCGTGGGAGGGATCTAATTCTTCCCAGATGTCCTA
>JAAHFP010000229.1 GCA_010672925.1 Symploca sp. SIO1C2
GCATACTAATTGAGCAATACAACACCCTAAATTCCATAACTCGGAAACGCCTATTTAGCAGATTCTAATTATAAGGGACTTCCTGGAAATAAAAAATACCCTAAAAAATAATGATAATCATTATTGCTGATCAAGAAGGGGCAGCTGATAGCCGCCCCTTCTTTTGTCGTTAATTTTAGAGCAAAGGTCTAGATTTGCCCTTGGTCGTGATTGCGACACATGCTCAGAATACGGTGATCATTATCGCTAACTTCACTAATCTGTTGATATCCTTCCAGTCCGACTGCGTGAGGATAAGTCAGGGAGTCGTAGGCACTCTCCAAGTTTAGCTGACCACCAGCTGCTGCAATGGGAGAAGGTTTAGCACGAGCAATTATATGAGAAATAGCTGTTTGATCGTAAGGATTAACAACCTGTAAATTTAGGTGATTTGAGTCCCATGTACCTTGAAAGCAGCTGAACTCGGAGCTAGGCATATATAAAGCACCAACTACCTCGCCTTGATGGACTTCAAAAACTAGATACTCCTGACCAATCTGCTCCGGTTGTGAAGACTGACCATAGAGGTAAGTACCATTAGGAAGTGAGGGTTCCTGAAGTGAGGGCTCCTGAATTGCTGCTTGCTCCACCTTAGTATCTAGCTCCTGTATTGGGGAGTTAGGCTTTGCTTCTAACTCTTCTGTTGCAAACTCTGGCGTTGGCTCCTCGTTAACAACTACTTCTTCCTGAGTCGGAACATCTATGACTTCTAATTTAGTAGTGATAGCTGGGACTTCTTCCTGAGGAATCTGCTCTTCTAGAAATTCTGTTATTTTAGCTGGTTCTGGGAAACTAGCTAACTCCTCAGGATAAACAAAATTTTGTGTGGGATTTTCATTCTCCCCGTCTTCGTGTAAGGTGCCTATCGCGTCTGCTGACTCGTTGACTAACTCCTGTTTTTCTTCACCTACCCCCTCACTCGGATTATCAGACCATGATGGTGCAAACCCAAATGGCATCACTATTCCCTTGGAATCACCCTTGGCCTCTAGTTGTTCAGAATCTGTCTTTTCTGAAGTTAATCCATTCGTTGCTAATCCTACAGTGAGGAGTAACCCCATCACACCAATTAATCTTTTCA
>JAAHFP010000023.1:0-22483 GCA_010672925.1 Symploca sp. SIO1C2
CCTTGAGCCTACGACTACCACCCTTTTGGCGTCGCGACACCCTTTTCTGAATAAGTCGTAATCTTTTTTGAGCTTTACGGTAGTGTTGAGGAATTGCGACTGTTTCACCATTGGAAGTTGTCAAGAAGTCCTTTAAACCCATATCAATTCCAGTTATTGATTGAGGATTGATATCTGTCTTAATTTCCGGTACTCTCTGGTCTTCCAGTGACAGTGTGACGTAAAAACCGTCCGCTTTTTTACTGATAGAAACCGTCTTGATTTTGAACCCCTCAGGTATGGGACGGTGAACTATGACCTTTATCTTGCCCAACTTGGGAAGGTTGATTTTCTTACCCTGTAGGCAATCTTGCTTAGCTTGAGGATAAGTAAAGGTTCTGTAACGGCTAAGTGGCTTGAACCTAGGTTTACCACTTCTTTTACCGTTACTGCCACCCTTCAAAAATCTGTTAAAGGTTAGTTTAACTCTCTTAACTACATCCTGTAAAACTTGAGAATAAATATCTTTGTACCAAGGTCTATTTTTTTTTAGCTGAGGTAAAGTTTTCTTTTGAGAGTAGTAGTTGGGATTAACCCTGAGTTCTGGTAGGTGACATACCAAAGGACAAGCATTAACCGGTGAGCGATTTTGCTCATACCAGTTAAATCTATCAGCCAGTAGATAATTGTATTGAGCGCACAACATTGATAACCATCTGTCAATTTCAGCTGCTTGTTGCCGAGATGGACGCAATCTATATTGATAGGCTGTTCTCATGGCTCATCACCTCCCTTGATATTCTACCATTTCCGAAAATTAATATTCTGTATACATCGATTGTCACTGTTCGCCATTCATCCCACGCTTACCCTACGGGTTAAGACGTGGGGCGTAGGAGCGATTGATGCTAAATAACTACCAAAAGAATAAATTTCCCACTACTGTCAGTAAATTAAAAAATATTAATTTTTGTAAAATTCTGTATATAATTGGGAATAAAGTATTTTACAATCCTTTCTTAAGTAAATAGGTAAAAACCAGCCCCCAAATACATGGAAGATAAGAACAAAATCTACCGGTCTAAATTTCATGATCAAGGAGATATGAACATGATTGGCGATTGTGCTATTTACCGAAGTTATAGTAGTAACAAAAGATTAATTGTAGGCGATTATATCCCCTATAGCTACTACGCAACTAAGCCAAAGCCTCCTCTTGCCAAAGATGAAGTTTTTATTCGACCCTCTAGAAATTTTTTAGCAATTAAAAAACTCTATGATGTGGTATTTAAGTCACTATTCATCGCTATTGCTGTAGTAACTTTATTAGTGGTAACAGTTGTCGATACAGTGTTTTCCTCAAAAGCCAAGAAATCAAGACAACTCAATAGGGCTTACTGAAAAAATAAATTAAATTAGGTAGCAGTCTTTCTGATAACAGGATAGGTAGGAGGGTCGTTGATAGTCTCCAATGTACGCCTATTGATTTTCCCGATATACTCGTGAGCTTCGATCAGTGATCGGATTGTTGAATCAAGGGGTTTGGCGATCGCTCCGAGATCGTCCACAATATTTCCCGCGTGCAACGCAACAGGCATTTCGTCAGCTTTAAGCGCCCCGTCAAGTATGTCCAGTGCAGACAAGACATTCTTGCCCATGAAACATAGGGCGCGAGCTGATGCCTGACGGACATACTCTTCGGGATCGGATAGCATTTCACTGAGACGGGTTTCGTAACTTGCATTGTTGTCCCAAATATTTCCCACGCCGATTGCTGCCCAGTAGCGGACTACCGGATCGGGATCATCGAGCAGAAATCCCAACTCATCTAGTGCTCCATCGCCTTCAGAAAGGAGGTTGACTACCGGGAGGTAACGGTGGAGAGGATTCGATGTTCCTTTGCGCATAGAACGCCAAATTGACCCATCAGTTCGCGTCCGAGAAATCATCATCCATTCAGGTACGCATCCTACGTCCCGAATCTCGGTCATCCAAGCCTCTAGACGCTTGCGCATGTCTATAATGCGAGAGCGATGTTCTGGAGATGATGCCAGGTTGTTGATTTCGTGGGGGTCTGCCTGAAGATCGTATAACTCTTCTACAGGGCGGTGCGCCGCCATGAATAGCTCACCAGCTTCCGACAGTGTTCCCTTTTCGTGAGCACTCCGGAGCTCCTGCATCATGGCGCCCTTCTCGCAGTATTCAATGTGCTGGGCGTAAGGTTTCCAGGGTGTGAAATTCTTGATGTATATGAACCGCTGATCACGAACTGACCTAACAAAATCGTAACGATTATCGATGCGGTCACGAGCGGCAAACAGGTGTGTTCTTTTGGGAGGAAGATTCTCTCCGAGAAAGGGGATTCCCTGAAAGTGGGATGGGAGCGGGACGCCGACAAGGTTCAAAGTTGTTGGGCCCATGTCAATCATACTGACGAGGTCTGTTGAAGTTGAGTTCGGGATACCCTGCTGGGCAATCCTGAATTTTTCAGGAATCCGGATGATCATGGGAACTTGAATACCAGCGTTGTAGACCCAGCGTTTAGCGCGAGGGAGCCCAACCCCATGGTCTGAGAAGAATACAATTATTGTCTCCTCGTACAAACCAGCTTTTTTCAGCTCGTTAATGTGCTCTTTTGCCCATGCGTCCATGCCTCTAATTTTAGAGTAATACTCTGTCCACACACTTTTTGCACGTTTTGTATCTGGGTAGTAGGGAGGGTAGGATGCAATTTCGCGGACGCGGCTTGAGGGTGATTGGTACCGGGACTCGTGGGTCTCGACGTAATTGAATACGGCGAAGAAATTCTTGCCGTTTGGTCGCTTGTTCCAATGTGCCTCATGCCCCGACTCATCCCAGGGCTCTGTCTCGCTAACAGCCAGTTGGTAATCGGTCTTGAAGTTGTTTGAGCAGTAGTAGCCAGCTTCACGAAGGTAGAAAGGGAATCCGTGCAGGAAATCCTCTTGAGGTGTCGAGTTCCGTACTCGCATATTACTTGCCCCAATTGAGGAGGGGTACATAGCCGTAATGATCCCGGCTCGGCTAGGGGCACAAACTCCTGCCACGCAACACGCATTCGTATATTTCACTCCTTCGAGGGCGAGTGCATCAAGAGCCGGTGTCTCGCTATCTTTGTCCCCGAAGCATCCTAAGTGAGGACCCATATCTTCGCAGGTGAGCCACAGGATATTCGGGAGTGTTGTTGGGGGCTGAGCATTACCATTATTTCTTGCGAATACGCTGGTTGCTGCTACTGACCCGGTCATCATTGCAGCATTTTTGAGAAATTTGCGCCGGGAGTAGTCGTTTCCCATGTTGCTATTTCAACCTTATTGCCATAATTATTCTATAGCAATCGCCAAGGCGGTTAGGAGAACACCAAATGCTGAAACCTTTACCTGTCAATCCCTTTCCTTCTGCCTAGCCTGCGGCAACGGCTTTGCAGAACGGGTGAACGAAATTTTGGGTGGGATTTCTTGAGCTTTGTGCCCAAACATTATAAGTTCTCTCTTCTCCCCCAGCTTCCTCAGCTCCCTCAGCTCCCTCAGCTCCCCACCCTTTTTTTCGCTCACCCTTGCAGAACTGCCTTCTACCCTGGAGCCTTTTGCTATAACTTCCTATTCCCTTTGAATACTTATTCAGCAAGTCCTACTTACGTGCAACTTGAAAAGCTGACAGGTAGGACACATTTATGTTTTCCTCAATATCTTGCTCCATACTCTCTCTTAAATATTTGAATAGAAGCTCCCGGTTATATTGTTCTAACTTTATATAGGGAGAAAGAGTACTGAGCAATGCTAAATAGTTATCAATGGTGTATACAGCTTGACAATCAATATCACCAGATACTAAATCAGCAAACTTTCCTGAGTTGATTACTACTTCTTCAATTCCCTTCAGCTTTGCCTGTTGAAATGCTTTACTTTCATAAGCTGTAATGGCAGGAGCATAAGTTTGATAAATTTCTCTTGCTGAGTTATATCTACTCGGACTAGGTTCAGGAATCACATTCCACAGAAGGATTAGAGAACCATTTTCTTTAACAACACTGGCTGCTTTAGGATAGGCTATTTCTGATGAGACCCAATGTATCGCTGTAGCTGCTAAAATAGCATCAAATGCTTCAGCTTTCCCTGACCATTCCTCGAATGAGGTATTGAGAATTTCTACGTTAGGATACTGCTGACAATTCTGACGCGCTAACCAACAAAAATCTGGATTTGGCTCCAAGCACAGCAAAGAAAAACCCATCTGGGCAAATGACACTGTAGCATTACCGGGGCCACACCCTATTTCTAGGATACGTCCATCGGGAGAAAGATCAGCTAACTCTACAACACGAGTGATTATTTCCTGGGGATAGCTGGGTCTTGTCCGATCATATGCCCTTACTGCTGAAGAATACCATGTCTTTTTACTCTGCAAGTCTTGAGCATAGACAGTATCTAAGTTTTGATTACTTTTATGCATAATAATAAGTGTTAGGTGTTAATTTTTATACTAAACCTGAATAAATACAATCTTTAATCTACTGGACTATATCTATTCCATGACATATAGAACTGATAGTATTAACATCTGTATTCATTGATTTCAATAGTTCATCAAACATCACGAATTATTCTCCGATAACTCGCGAAAGCATTTCGCTAAAAATTCTAATCCTTTCTTGAATCTCAGCCTTGCTTTTACCACCTCCTGTTAAAAGTCTAGATTCTGGCTTTTGAAAAAGTATCTCTGTTTCTTGTATGATTCTATACTTCTTATCAATTAACACTTCTGCTTGCGGCAAATAATTACTAAGTCCGACCATAACAGCATCATAATAAGCTTTATAAGATCGTTCCTTCCAGGTTCCAGATTCAGGCTCGAAAGGCTTGAATAAATGCTCTCCATAAATACTGTGAGCAAGTTGAATAGTTTTCAAAAAAATACCTTTCAGAAACTCAACATCTTCATTAGCAAAATCTAAACTTTTAATCATGTATAGATTGAGGAATCCTTCCATGCCTCTACGAAAATGTTCTACATTTCTGAGGGCAAAGAAACGTAGAACTAATTCTACATCCTCCATTCTTTTATAAAGACTGTTATTTAAGAGTTCTGAGTTTGTTTCATCTGTATCTGTAGGAATACCCCAAGCTTCAGCAAATATTGGATGGCGTGACAATTCGAGAATTAGCTTGTTAAATTCTCCGTAATATAGGCAATTTCGCACTTCTTGACGACTTAAATCTATACCTCCAGTATTTAATCGCTCGAATGTTTCTTGCCTCAAGAATAGAGCGTCTTCATCATCGGAGCTTGATTCTGCTATAATTACTATAGATGATATAGAACGCCGATCAATTCCTGCTTTAATTTTTGAAGGTAGTTTGTTATAAGTATAGCCATTTAGTTCAGACCAGATTTTGAGACCAGTTAGCTTGAACTTGTTTTCATAAAATTCATGAATCGAAGTAATCCTTTGTTGACCATCCATTACTTCATAATAATTATAATCTCTTTCAAAAAGAATAATAGGGGGAATAGGGATATTAACCAGAAATGATTCAATAAGTCGCGATTTCATCTGAGCATCCCAACGGGATCTTCTCTGGTAAAAGGGTTGCAAGTCCATATACTTTTGTTTTTTCAGAGATTCCGCAAAACTTGGAAGTTTTTCACGATTAATCTCGGTGAGTATTCTTTTATCTCTTGATTCATATCTTTCATTAATCTCAGCATCAGATATCTTAGTGGAGGATATTGTAGGGGACTTGTCCCACATTTTTTCTTCAACTGGTGACAACAGCATATCTAAATCTTTGCTCATTATCGCTATTGTGAATAATTGTAGCTTTTGTGTGCTTATTAAGTTTAGTGTATTCCTCTATAAAGTAGGGGCACATGTCGGTGTGCCCTCAATATTTGCACCCTTAATACCTGCATCCTCACAATGCTTGATACAACCAGCTAAATCTATTAGGATTTAATAAGTAGAGACTCTCAACAAGACTGTTATGCCCCAAACACACATCAGATTTGATTGGGCGATTAAGAAATTACTGAGAAACAAAGCGAACCATGTAGTTTTGGAAGGTTTCCTCAGTGAGTTATTGGGCAAACAAATTAAGATACAATCCATACTCGAAAGGGTCGATAACCAGCAAACAGAGGATGAAAAGCTCAATCGAGTCGATATTGTGGCAGAAAATGACCAGGGTGAATTAATCCTCATCGAAGTACAAAACTCAACAGAGCAAGATTATTTTCATCGGATGCTCTACGGCACAGCAAAATTGATTACCGACTTCTTGGAAAAAGGAGAGCCTTACGGTAAAGTCAAAAAAGTCTATTCGGTGAATGTAGTCTACTTTTCTCTGGGACAGGGTGATGATTATATTTACCAAGGAAGGTTAGAGTTTCGAGGTTTGCACTTAGAAGATACTTTAAAACCATCAATCAATCAGGAGAAGTTGTTTAAGATTCAAGAAGTATATGAGATTTATCCTGAGTATTATGTAATCAAAGTGAACAATTTTAACGATGTAGCGCAGAATACATTGGATGAATGGATCTATTTCCTGAAAAAGAGCCAAATCAAAGAGGAATTTACAGCCCAAGGTCTAACGGAAGCGAAGGAGAATTTACTGTTAGATAGCTTGAGTGAAGAAGAAAGAGCAAATTACCTGAGATATATGGAGAATAGGCGTTATGAAATCAGTATAATCGAAGGGTCTCGCTCTGAAGGAAGATTGGAGGGCTGGGAAGAAGGAATGGAAAAAGGTATAGAAAAAGGTATCAAACAAGGGATGGAGCAAGGCAAACAGCAGGAAAAGATTAACATCGCCATAATTTTAAAACAGCAAGGAACTGATTTTGATACTATTGCAGTAGCAACAGGATTGACTAGAGAAGAGATTGAAAAACTGTAGCGTTTCTAGTATTATGTCAATCAATAAATAATGAATAAACTCTCTCCGCGTCTCCGCGTCCCCGTGTCTATCTCAACCCGTCAAGTCAAATTTGATAGAGTACTAAATTAGTTAGGATTAGTTTCGTGGTTGTTTTTTTGCAAAAACTCAAACACTGCTTCTAATTGCCCACCCCAAAATTTGTAGTCGTGTCCAGCCCCAGTAACTGGGTCGTATACTAAGGGAATACTTTGACCATGAAACTTACTCAAAGTATCGTAGAATAAACGACTTTGGGATTCTGGTACAATACTATCGGCAGTTCCATGGGCTAGATAAAGCGGCATTTTCCACTCATCGGCTCTTGCTTGGGGATTGTCTCTTCCTAACCAGCGATCGCGAAATTGATTAAAGGAACCATACACCCCAGTCATCAATTTATCATCAGTCATATTCTCTTGACTGAAATCTCCAGAAAGGCTGGCTCCGGCAACGAATAATTCGGGATTTTCCAAGGCAATGAGTGCCACTCCTCGACCCCCTGTAGAAAGCCCTAGCATGGTATTGTGTTGGCCAGGTTGGAGGAGGTCGTGGTTTTTTTGGATATGAGGAATCAGTTTTTCCTTAATAAATTGACCACCGGGAGTTGAATTCCACTTATATGCAGGCTGAGTTTCTGGATAATATTGACTCTCATAGAGGGTCTTGTCCATTTCTGGCAAGATTAAAGCATATCCGTAGCGGTCGGCATATTCAACTAAAGGAGCATTTTCTACCCAACTGCTACGGGAGAAATCCCAGCCGGGAAGCACCAGCAAACAGGGGAGAGAGGTATTACTACCATAGTCTGGCGGAATATAGAGGTCATAAGGAACATCATCCACCAGCAAATTTTTCTGCCACCCTGGGGTTTCCGTAAAGTTAACTATTTCTGGGTTTTGGGCAGTCAACTTGGTGGGTGTTGTTTGAGTAACCACAGCTTCTGTCAGAGTGGTAGTAGGAGATATGGGCTCTTGGTTAGAACAGTTCACTGTAGTTGCAGCCAACAAAGGTAGAATGAAGAACGAATTACATAAGTGTTTCATTTCTAAATTCTAAATTCTAAATTCTAAATTCTCCTAATCCTCAGCCGTAATACAAGTTTCTATCGCTTGGGTAGAAGAAAAGTCAATTTCCTGACTCAAGCCGATGACACATTCTGAAAAGCGGAGAGGTAACAGACTACGACGACAGCGATCAAAAGCTAAGAGTACCTCTGGGTTAGAAGTATGATGGTTAATTTCAACTATGCAACTTGCCAACTCTAGAGGACGTCGTACTCGTTGACAACCATAGAGGGCTTCATCGGCAACAATCGGTGTTTGTGCCTTAATTGTTAGGACACACAAAGACAAATCCTCCGGATAAAGTGCCTCTGCACAGACATCTGCCGCTAGGTTGCGAGAAATATTAGCTCTCAGTAGTTCAGCTGCACAAGTGTTAAATTCATTTGAGCTAACCGCCGGTTTAGGAGGAATTACCATAGCCAAGATGCCAGCTATTGCCAACTGAGAGGCACAGAATCGGAATAGGGATGAGATTGTCATTTGTCGTTTGTTATTTGTTATTTGTCATTTGTCATTTGTAAGAGTTTGAGCCGTATTCATAGTAACTGCCAAAGCGGTCAGGAAAATGCCAAATGCTACAATCTTTACCTGTTAACCTTTTCCCTTCTGCCCTCTGCCCTCTGCCTTCTGCCTTTTGCTATAACTTAATGCAAAAAGTGACGAATACCTGTCAACACCATTACTAAACCCAGTTCATCAGCGGCTTGTATCGAATCTTTGTCTCGCAAGCTACCACCAGGTTGGATCACTGCCTCAATCCCAGCGGCTGCAGCAGTGCGCACGGAGTCGTCAAAGGGGAAAAAACCATCACTAGCCAGTGCCCCACCCTTGGCGTGCTCCCCTGCTTGTTCTAGAGCAATTTTAACCGCACCAACGCGATTCATTTGACCAGCACCAATACCTAAAGTTGTGCGATCGCGAGTTACTACAATGGCATTAGATTTGACATGTTTGGCAGCTTTCCAAGCAAATAAGAGTTCTGCTAGTTGTTCTGGGGTTGGTTGCTTTTGTGTCACCACCTGCCAGTTATCGGGAGAGTCTACCGATTCATCAACCCCTTGTACTAAAAATCCTCCAGCAATTACCTTTACTGCTTGTTTTGGTCCTGTTTGCAAGTCTGGTAATAGGAGTACTCTTAATTTAGGCTTAGTACTGAGAATTCCCAAGGCATCAGGAGCACATCCAGGTGCCACTACGCATTCTAAAAAGGTTTTAGTTAAGGCAGTAGCTGTAGCAGCATCAATGTCTTGGTTTAAGGCAACAATTCCACCAAAGGCAGAAATCGAGTCTGCTGCAAAGGCCTTCTCATAGGCTTGAGCAAGATTGCTGCCCATGGCAATACCACAGGGATTGGTATGCTTGATAACTACCGCCGCTGGAGCATCGGTAAATTCCGCAATAATGCGCCGTGCCGCTTCCAAATCGACTATATTGTTGTAACTTAGTTCTTTACCTTGGAGTTGGGTAGCTGCTGCCCAACCAATGGATACTGTTCCCGTTTGATACCAAGAAGCTGGTTGATGGGGATTTTCTCCGTAGCGTAGGGGTTGTACCTGTTGTCCAGACAGAGTAAACTGTTGGGGTAGCATTCCTCCTTTTGGGGAAGAACCAGAAGAAGTTGCTGCTTGCTGTGCGAGGTAGGAAGCGATCGCTTGGTCGTAAACAGCAGTGTGGGAAAAAGCTTCAATAGCACAGGTTTGACGAAATTCTAGAGATGGCTTGTCTTCGTGCTGACGCAACTCCTCTAAATAACAATGGTATTGACTAGATTTGCACAACACGGTTAGATGAGCGTAGTTCTTCGCTGCTGCTGTCAGCATAGTTGGACCACCGATATCAATATTTTCGATCGCCTCAGCCAACTTCACCCCTGGACGAGCTATAGTCTGTTCAAAAGGATAGAGATTCACTACCACCAAATCGATCAGACGTAGGTTGTGCTTCTCTATGTCCGCCACATCTTCTGGTAAGTCTCTACGAGCCATAATACCACCATGAATTAAGGGATGCAGGGTTTTGACTCTACCCCCTAAAATCTCAGGGAATCCAGTGTAATCAGATACCTTAGTTACCGGTAATCCTGCTGCTTGAAGTGCTGCAGCCGTTCCGCCGCTGCTAATCAAATCAAACTCAAATTCTTCAACTAGCTGACGGGCAAAGTCAATTAGTCCCGTTTTATCAGATACACTCAGCAGCGCCAGATTTCTCATGAATTAGCTGTCTTGTTTGCTCACAACTTTGGTTCAAATTAAGGCAGATGGACTAGCTTGCCGTGAGATGCAGCAGCACATCGCCTAGGATATTGTAACCTTGTTAACAGTTTCAACAACTATCAAAAAGCTGATGAGGGGTTTGGGGTGTAAGGTCTAAGGTTTGGCACAACCCACACCCTACACCCAGTCTACCTTGTCTGCTTGGTCATCACCCCGTCAGGAGTTACCCACAATAGTTAAAAAATTTGTACCTTAATTTATCAAAATTAACCCCGTCCTCACTCTGACAATGGGGACGGGATTTTGTTGAACAACTAATTCACGACTTAACTATAGAACATTTATTTGACCCTACCCATCACAACGTTTAATGAGGTTGGGATGGTTAATCAAATCGCTAATTTCTAGTCAACAATCAATCTTCAAGCTTTTGGGTAAACCTGACTACATAGGATGGAAAAGCAGATCAGGGTAAAAGCGGTTAAATTCAATCAAAATGCCTGCGGTAAAAGTCAGCAAAGCAAACATTAATACTGGTGCAGTTGAAAGATACTTAAGTAAATCTCCCATGGAACATTCTCCTTAAAACTAGCGTGGTGAAATAGGGATCTCGTCGTCTTTAGCAAACATCTTACCGGAGGTGTATTCTCCGAAAGCAGCTAATGGCCAAGAAAAGCCAAAGAGCATTTTACTGATTGCTAGGGGTACATCGATAACGATTTCTTTTTCTTCTGGGTTTTTGCCCTCTTTAATGGTTTGTAGATAGCTGCGACCAACCCAACCAATCCAACCTGTGATATACAGGAAAAGAAGGCTAGGAATTATGAAGTCACCAGCATGACTTAAACGACCATCTACAATTAAGTGAGGTAAGCCTTCCTCACCACAAAGAGCTTCAGAATAACGCTCAAATCGCTTTTTCCCTGATTCAGGGTCACCAGTGGTATTAACAGCATCCTCTGCCCGTTCCTGAAAAGCAGGAGAATCCTTGCAAGGAGTAAGCCCCGCCACACCTTCAGCAGAGGCAGCAGTTGCACAACTAAACCACAAAACAACGGCAAAAACTAATGCCAACAATCTTCTCATAAGGTTTGTTTCCTTTTGTTACAGAACAAAAAGTTTTGTGTACAAAAGAATGAAGCTATTTGTACACCTCGTATACCAAAGCAATCTTACTCTGACGGGTCAACAAGAGTAAAGTTTTAATTAAATAAACTAGATAAATTACTTTCGGGAATAAGGAATGGAGAAGGTCGAATTGGTAAGTGTACATATCTCTCTTATATTCCTTGTCTTCTTGTTGAGTGTTACCTTGTTCATTAGGCAATCAAGGGATACAACATTGCTCCTAAAGCCAACACACCTCCAATGATCATCAAACCAGCAGGCATAAATTTGCGAGTTTTAGCAAGCCGGATGATAAAGACAACAATCAGTAGTGCGGCTACTACTGCTGCCAGGGTTAATCCCCATGTTTGTCCCTGGAGTTGCAGGATCCCAGCAATAATTAGTAACAGACCACTAGTTATACCAGAGATCAGTGAGATTTTGCTCTTAGCTTGCAGATAACCTATGATTCCCCCAACTAAAGCGAGGATGCCATAGGCGATCGGTGCTACGATACCTAAATTCATCGTTTAATAGACTTCCATCAAGAACTGAACTTTTTATAACCTTAGCTATGTACCTCATCCTCGGAATTGGCAGAAAACTTAACATAGCTTAAAAGAAGGTCGAATTGAGAATGGGGAATTGAGAATGTAGCCTCACGATTGTCCCCCTTATCCTCCTTGTCTCCCTTGTCCTCCTTGTCTCCCAAACCCTACTTATTCCTATGGCTTGTGTATTAGCAATAGAAACTAGTTGTGATGAAACAGCAGTAGCGGTTGTCAATAATCGCCGCTGCTGTAGTAATGTCGTAGCTTCTCAAATTCCCGTTCACCGCCGATATGGGGGTGTGGTACCAGAGGTAGCTTCCCGTACTCATGTCGAAACTATTAATGAAACCATCGCTCAGGCTTTGGTGGAAGCTCAATTGGACTGGGATGCTATTGATGGAGTGGCGGCTACCTGTGCCCCTGGCTTAGTAGGGTCGTTGATGGTTGGTTTGACTGCTGCCAAAACCTTGGCAATTGTTCACCAAAAACCTTTTCTGGGAGTCCATCACCTAGAAGGTCACATTTACGCGACCTATCTCAGTGAACCGGAGTTGGAACCGCCTTTTTTGTGCTTGTTGGTCTCTGGGGGTCACACCAGCTTGATTTACGTAAAAAACTGTGGTGACTATGAGATGCTGGGGGGAACTCGTGACGATGCGGCAGGTGAAGCCTTTGATAAGGTAGCTCGATTGTTACATTTAGGTTATCCCGGAGGCCCAGCGATTGACCGTCTAGCAAAAGAGGGTAACTCTAAAGCCTTTCCTTTACCAGAAGGGAAAATCTCTCTTCCCAATGGAGGATATCACCCCTACGATTCCAGTTTTAGTGGCCTAAAAACAGCAGTACTGCGGTTGGTACAAAAACTAGAGCAGGACAACCCTGACCTGCCAGTGAGGGATCTAGCCGCCAGCTTCCAGGATACTGTAGTGCGATCGCTTACAAAAAGGGCAATTGCCTGTGCTCTAGACTATGGTTTGAACACCATTGCCGTTGGGGGTGGGGTTGCGGCTAATAGTGGATTGAGAAAGCATTTACAAGCCGCTGGAGCCAGTCACAATTTACGAGTGATTTTCCCTCCCCTCAAGTTTTGCACAGATAATGGGGCAATGATTGGCTGTGCTGCAGCGGAGCATCTTAACCGAGGACATATTTCTCCTCTCACTCTAGGAGTTCAATCCCGTCTCTCGATTACTAAAGTTATGGAACTGTATGATTTTTCGTTATCCCGCTAAATGTAGAGACGCGCTATGGCGCGTCTCTACCATTGGTGTAAACTTAAGGTGAAAAGCGCTTGAAGCTGAGGAGCTGAGGGAGCTGGGGGAGCTGGGGGAGCAAGAGAATGCTCCTGTCACTGGCTCTTTTTACTGTTAATCAGGTAAGGTAACGCTATCCGCTCAGTTGAAGTAGAACGTCTCTAAAGCATCAATTGGCAATGGTTGTGGCTTAAGTTGACACCAATGGTCTCTACAAGCCAAGAATTGTATAATTGAGAGGTGTAACTTAACCTCAACTAACAACACTTTCTTCCCTAGCAGATTCGTTAATTGGTTGTGTTTCTTCCCAGAACTTAGAGTAAAGAAACCCTGCTAGTAAAGCGCCAATAATCGGAGCAATCCAAAAAAGCCAAACCTGGCTGAAAAGTTCCACTCCAGCAAATAAAGCAGGTCCTGTACTACGGGCAGGATTGACCGAAGTATTGGTAACGGGAATACTAATGAGGTGAATCAGCGTCAGTGCTAAACCAATAGCAATAGGAGCAAATCCCTGAGGAGCACGGATATCGGTCGCACCAAGAATGACAATCAAGAACATGAAGGTCATCACGATTTCAGTAATTAAACATGTTAGCAGGGGATAACCGCCAGGAGAGTGGTCTCCAAAACCATTAGTCGCTAGAGGATTTGACCCTTCTAAAGTAAAGCTTGCTTGACCGCTAGCTATCAGATAGACTACCGCAGCACCAGCGATCGCGCCGATTACTTGTGCCACAATATAGGGAAGCAGCTGGGAACCTGGAAAGCGCTTGGCAGCCCAAAGTCCGAAGGAAACGGCTGGATTGAGGTGACAACCAGAAATATGCCCAATCCCATAAGCCATGGTCAAGACTGTCAAACCAAAGGCGATGGATACCCCGACTAAACCAATCCCCAAAGGGAACATTGTATCTTCACCAATTTTCGCACTATTTGCCGTGTAAGCTGCTGCTAGCACAGCACTTCCGCAACCTCCAAGCACGAGCCAAAATGTACCAATGCATTCTGCAACACATTTTTGTATGAGTGTCATTTTCAATTTTCTCTATTGATAAAAAACACTAGGAGTGATAAATCACAACCTGACTTAAGTGTTTCCACTCATAATAAAAATTCATGTGAAATTTCTGTGAAATAAGATTTTGTTGTATTAAATCTTATTATTAAAGTGGAAGTATGTATTTTACGGCTACTTTTGTTGTGAAAATCTCTACCTTTAGAGGGATGAAATATTTTTGTCTTATATAAAGCACTATATTTGAATTTCTATTCTCAAGCTCAGAAAATATTATACTTTTTGCGATTATTTAGGGCTAATTTATTTGGCAGATTTATTGCTATTTTGAATTATAAAATCTGATTATAAACTGGTTAACTTAAATATAGTTTTTTTGTTGGATTTTAATAAAATATTGTCGCTAAATATTATTTCCAAATTAATAACTTTGCTATAGTCTTATCACACATCCTACTTTTCTAACTTTTGAATCCGACTTTTCCGACTAATCAAGTTAAGCGATATAGTCTATAATCAAGAAAAGTTAGTATTTAACACTGCTAGATTATTTTTTATTGTCATAGAAAAACAAGAAAAGAACATCGCCAGAAATCAGTACAGATTAGAAGAAAATATTGGAGATTGATACAACCTAAGAAGCCGAGCATAACTTGGACTCAAATCAAGTAAAAACAAATTGGGATGGGCAAATTGGCAATTTGTCAGATATGATGATGTCCAGAAGTGGACAAAATGAATAATCTCAGTCACTCAAATTCTTCTGTGGTCGTCTACCAAAGATCATAATGTTGATATAGATGTATGAACGACTTCCAAGATGGTTTTATTTCCTACGGACGAGCGGATAGTAAAGCCTTCGCAACTTATCTTCACCAAAGACTTTCAGAAACAGGTTTAAAGGTTTGGTTCGATCAAAATGATATTCCACTGGGAGTGAATTTCCAAAATCAAATTGATGATGGTATCGAAAAAGCCCATAATTTCCTATTTATCATTGCACCCCATTCAATAAATTCACCCTATTGCGGCAAAGAAATTGAGTTAGCGCTTCAGTGCCATAAACCAATTATTCCTTTATTACACGTTGAGCAAATTAATCGGGAAACTTGGCAGCAGAGATTTCCCCATGGTACAGATGAGGAGTGGGAAGCTTACAAAACTAAAGGATTACATTCAAGCTTTCCGAATATGCACCCAGAAATTGGCAAGATTAACTGGGTTTACTTTCGGGAAGGAATTGATGATTTTGAAAAATCGTTCTTGGGGCTGCTGGAACTTTTTGAACGACACAAGGCATATGTGTATCAACATACGTACTTTTTAACCAAGGCACTGGAATGGGAGCGTCATCAGAAGCAGTCTTCCTACCTACTCATTGGTGAGGAAAGGCAGCAGGCAGAGGCATGGCTCAATGTGCGATTTGAGAATGAGCAAGCGCCCTGTATTCCGAGTGAGAGACACTGTGAATATATTACCGAGAGTATCAAGAATGCCAATAACTTGATGACTCAGGTGTTCCTTTCCTATGCCCAAACCAATAAGGCTACAATGGAAGGCTTTCGTCGCCGCCTAATGCGAGACTGCTTCACCGCCTGGACAAACACAACTGATATTCAAACATCAGAAGATTTTGAAGATGCCATAAATCGGGGAATTGAACAAGCCGATAATTTTATCTTTTTGCTCTCCCCTGACTCCCTAGTCTCCAAGTACTGTCAGTATGAGTTGAACTATGCATTATCCCTCAACAAGCGCATTATCCCTGTGCTGATACAAGAAACTGACCCCAAGGAGATACCGAAGGCGCTACGTTCTTTGCAATATATCGACTTTACGGATAATAGCAACGAAGAAAACTACTACCAAAATGAAAGTCAACTTTTGAAGATCCTGCGTCAGGACGAAGAGTACCATCAGCAACATAAGATGTTGTTGGTAAAAGCTCTGAGGTGGGAACGGCAGCAACGCAATTCTAGCATTTTGCTGCGGGGGTATAACCTACGTTATGCCCAAGCTTGGTTAAAACTGGCACAGCAGAAAGCCTTGTATTCACCTACTCCATTACACGAGGAATTTATCGCAGAAAGTTTGCGACAACCACCGGTAATTTCTGTGGATACTTTTATTGTGTACTCCAGTGCCAATAACGATTTTGCTCGGAATCTCAATGATGCCTTGCAAATGCAGGGGAAGACAACCTGGTTTGATCAGGAAAATCTTGCTTCTAGTGAAGACTTTCAGCAAGAAGTTGAGCAAGGAATTGAAAGTTCTGATAACATTCTGTTCGTTATTTCTCCAATTGCTATCTCCTCCCCCGAATGTATTCCGCAAGTCGAGTACGCTCAAAAGCTGAATAAGCGGATTATTGGGATTGTGCATCAAGAGATACCGAAGGAAGCCCTAGGCTCTGAGTTAGAGAGTATTCAGTGGATTGACTTCCAACAAAATCGAGGAGACTTTTTTGTTAATTTCGCCGAATTAATCCGTACTTTGGATAGTGACCCTGACTATACCAGTGCTCATACTCGGTTACTGGTGAAGGCGATGGAGTGGGAACAAGAGAAACGGGATGATAGCTTTTTGCTGCGGGGGAAAGATTTAGTCACTTCCGAGCAATGGTTGCAGGAATCAGCAGAGAAGCAACCTAAACCCAATAAACTGCAATTGGAGTACCTCACTGCCAGCCGAGAACTTCCTTATCGCAAAATTAAACGACGTTCGGTAGTTTTGACTAGTACTGTGGTTACAGTGTTGGTGGTGATTGCTCGGTTTTTGGGGTGGATGGAACCCGCTGAATTGAGAGTCTATGACCAGTTAATGCGCTTACGCCCCAGTGAATCCCAGGATGAGCGCTTCTTAATTGTCGAGGTAGATGCCGTTAGTAGTGAAGCACTCCGACAAGACATAATTGAGGGGCGTTATGAGCCTGGAATAGGGACAATCCCAGACAAAGCCCTAGATCAAGTCCTAGAAAAGTTATTGGTCCATCAGCCCCAATTTATCGCCTTAGATTTTTACCGAGACTTTAAGGCACAGCCAGAATTAGCTCAGCGTTTTCGAGAAACTCAGAAGCTGATTGCTCTTTGTAAAGCCAGTTACGAAGATGAACAGGGTAATATTCGGCAAGGCTATATTCCACCAAAGGAAATACCGATGCAGCGCATTGGATTTAATGACCTCTCTGAGGATGGTGAGCTTATGATCCGCCGTCAATTGCTCTTACAAGCACCGGATCCGGAATTTTGTGCCACTGAAGAGTCATTTAGCTTTGTTCTAGCTCGTAAGTACCTAGAAGCACAAGGAATTTCCTATACTTCTCCCCTAAATGACAAAGGCTACTATGTGCGAGATATTCAGTTTGGCGATACTGTAATTCCCCCACTTTGGGGTAATGGCAGTCCTTACCGAGATATAGGAGATAAACTAGCAGGCTATCAAACTCTCCTCAACTACCGTGCTTACCAAGGTGACCCCAGCAAGTTTGCGCCAACCGTTAGTTTCCAAGAACTTCTCAATGGCGAAGTATCTGCTGAGGACATTCGAGACCGGATTATCGTTATTGGCTACACCGACACCGCAGATAAAAGTGCTGATCTTTGGAACACGTCCTACGGTGATCTGGCGGGAGTGATTCTGCAAGCTCAGATGGCCAGCCAAATCATCAGTACAGTATTAGATCAGCGTCCCTTAATTTGGTGGTTACCCCTTGGGGGTGAAATTTTGTGGATTTTTGGCTGGTCTACCGTCGGGGGTTTGGTTATCTGGTGGGGTACTCGCTCCTTGGGGCAATCGGCTGTCAGTGCTGTTGGTGTTTTAGTTGGTTTGTATGGTGCCTGTTACCTCGTTCTTGTTAGCCAGGGGGGTTGGTTGCCGTTGGTTCCTCCGGCTATTGCTGTAGTCGTTACTGGAGTTGGTGTCGGTTATCTAACCTATCGGCTGCGACAAACATAAAACAATCTATTTTCTCCGAATTCAATGAGTAAGAATTAAGTGGAAGTCGGTTCAGAATTCATAACAAATCTGGCATAGATACCTCCTTTATTTCCTACCCTGTAGAAAAGTTGCCTGCAATTTCTCTACAGGGTTTCGCGATTTGTTCAAAACGAGGGTTATTAACCCTGATTTGGGATTATAGCAACCGCCAAGGCGATTAGGACAAAGACAAGGGGCTTAAGCCCCTTGTTAACTAACTTGCCTTACTTGAGAAATGTCTTAACCGCCCTGGCGACTGCTATATATCCTTGTGCCAAAGTTATTAAATACCCGACTTTTTCAACTTTATGATATGACTTTTCTGACTGACATAGTTAGGTAACGTGAGTCATGATCAAGAAAAGTTGAGTAACTTAAAGGATTTAAATACTCAAATCTTCCACAAGCATTAAAAGCCTTGCATAATCTGCATTCTAACTCTCGAAAACTTGTACCTAAATACAAAAAAATCAAACGATTTTCTTTTGAATCTCTTGCTGATTCAAATAAAGCAATGACGAAACTTATACGAGAAGAATGGAGGTATAAATGTGAAGGTTATGTTTTTACCTTCGATTTCTATGATAATTGAAATGTTGCTGAAACAATTATTCAACACTGCGGTAGCGCTTTGTTTGTCGATAGTAATTGTGTCTATTTTGCTGGTGGCTTTGAGCGCAATGAATTGTGGCGGCGTAAAGTAGATGGTACTGGGGAGCCTCAGAAATTAGACCCCAACTGCGGTAGTGCTTTGTTTGTCGAAGGTGATTATGTCTATTTTGCTCACCCGTTAGTCACCCCCTCTTACTCCAGGAGTAACAAAGGAATTAAGAAAAACATCTAATCAAGGAAAAATAGGGAGCACCCCATTTTGGCACATATAGTGCGTAGTCTCTCTAATTAGCATTCAGCTGTCAGCCAAAAAGCTGATAGCTGGTAATGTTAATTTGCAACTCTGGGATGCTCTCGAAAAATAAACTATAGTAGAAAAAAATAATTTGTTTGTTTTTGATAATTAAAAAATGTAATATTTGGGAGTTTTTGTTATTTTTTTGTTACAAATTAACTAGGATTATTATAATAGACTAAATGACCTTAATTAAGAAATTGATATTAGGAGCTAATTGATATGAACTGGCTATCAAACTATCGCAAAAGCATTTTCATTTTCAGCCTAAGTACTGTGCTTTCTGTTCCGTTACTCTCCGTTTATACTCCCCAAGCTCAGGCGGGATTTTTGGGAGAAGGAATTCGGAATATGTTGCGCCGGGAGCGCCAACAAGGAAGAGCTTCTGGGCGATCGCGGGGGGGAGCGATTAGAGATGAATCCTGTGTTTCTCCTGACAGCAAACCCTTTATGGCTCTAGTCCCGGAAGATAACCAGGGGACAACTATTGCTGCCCATCCTACCTTTTGGTTTTACTTACCCTTAGGTCGTTCAGAGAAAGTTACACAAGCACGTTTCGTACTGTTTGATGAAAATCAAAGCAGCGTCATCGCACAAAAGATGGTGGAATTACCAGATGCTCCAGGAATTGTTAGTGTGAAACTTCCAGAAACTGAACAGTCCTTGGAAGTAGACAAACGATATACCTGGCATTTTTCCGTTATTTGTGATGAGTTGGAACGGTCGAGAAACCCATGGTTATCGGGTTTGGTTGAGCGAGTAGAAACTCATCCTCAGCTAGTTCAGCAGCTGGAAAATTTACCGGAATCTGAGCAATATCTTGCTTTTGCAGAGCATGGCATCTCCCAGGAAGCACTAACTTTGCTTGCTCAGCATCGCTCTATTCATTCAGATGATTGGACGGATATGTTGGCATATTTTGAACTAGAAGAATTGGCTGAGGCTGAGATTATTCAACTCAATCCTTAAAGAGAATAGGACATAGGCAATTTGTGGAACAGGCATCTTGCCTGTCATAACGGTTGCTATCTGGAAAGATGCGATCGCTTAATCTAAAAATAGACGCACCGGACGCCGAGAAAGAGAGATTTTTACCCTCACGTTGTGAACGAAAGTTCATGGGAGTCTGATCTCAAATCCAGTTAAAAAAGGTATTCTTTCGCCCCCTAAATCCCCCAATTCTGGGGGACTTTGAATTATTTTTACCCTGATCTGAGAACCGGATTTGGTCTGACTAGATTTTAGGACTTCCCGGAAAAATCAGCTTGACAAGATGGTTGGGGTTGCCATGCCCCTTGGTTATTGCTGCTTGGAACATGGGCAGTAAGGAACACGTTACCTTGTTCATCGATAATCCAGCCTTGGGCTTCTACCAGTTGTTCAGGAGAAGAGGTAGGATTAGTTGTTGAGGTTGGCTGGGTGACGGTAGGATTGGTAGGTGTACCTAAATCTGCGATCGCTCTTTGTGAACTGAGCATATCCGTAGGGCTAGGGGGCAATCCGTCCCTTCCTGTTACTGTAAATTCATTCCTGCCGCTTCCTGTAGGGGAGCAGGTTTGGTCTAATTGAGGGGCTACCGTGTCGATGGGGAGTTCGCTTAATCCTTGACTAGGATCTATGGCCAGGGAATTGATGGTGATTTGACCAGAAATACCAAAGTCGGAACTCGCATCTATATCGTTAGTACCATTACCATCAATCGCTTTTCCTTCTTGGATACCGTAGAGACCCAGGTTGGAAGTAATGTCGATACGTCCTCCACTTCCCCCTTCGGCTTTGGCAATGATATCACTACCATTTTCTCCCGTTGACGGGAAGGCAACGAAGATACCTTGATCTGAGGTGAGGTTAATGGTAATGTTACCGCCGTTAGCCTCTCCAATTGCTTCAGCAGAAATCAGGCTTTCATTACTCAGAAACAGAGCATCGGCTAATTCGAGGTTAATATTGGCACCAAGTTGTGAACCATTACCTCCAGTGATAGCCGTGAGTTGTCCCTGATTTAAATTCAGGATATCGGCGGTGATAGAGAGATTACCAGCTTGTCCAGAGGGGCTACTGACGGTGACTTGTGCGCCCTCTTGAATGTTCACCAGAGGGGCGGTAATTTCCACATTGCCAGCACTACCGCCATCAGTTGCTTGTGCGAGAATACCACCACTACCATCTGTTAAGATACCGCTCAAGTTAACGGAATCGGAGGCTTTGATGGTAACACTACCGGCTTGACCGGTTTGAGTCGAGGTGGAAATTAAGCTCTCAGTTACCTGTAATGTATCTAATCCTCGTAAGTTAATATCTCCACCCTGGTTAGCAGAAAGATTACTAGCTGAGATTTCAGCAGCATTGGCTAAATTCAGTTGAGATGTATGGAGATTAATGCCCCCTGCATTACCTTTTTCCCCATTAGCTTGGGCGGAGATACTGCTGTTATTGAGGCTGACTGAGGCAGCTGGATTGTCTGCTTGGTTGAGGTTAATACTACCGGCTTGACCAGTTTGAGTTGAAGCTGAAATACTGCTATTATCAGTCAGGTTTAAGCTATTGACGTTGTTGAGGCTGATATTGGCGGGATTAGTACTACCTCCACCATCGGTTTCCGCACTGATATGACCATAATCGAGGTTAACGCGGCTAGCATTGAGCTTGATATCACCGGCGATACCATCACCATTGTTACTACTAACGGCTACTTGTGCTCCTTCTTGGATAGATAATTGTTGGGTATTAATTTCGACGCCGCCTGCGTTACCCCCATTGCTGGCTTCTGCGACAATACCGCCACTACCATCTGTTAAGGTTCCACTCAAGTTAACTGATTCGGAGGCTCCTACAGTAACATTTCCCGCTTGACCAGTTTGAGTAGAGGTAGAAATTAAACTCTCAGTTACCTCTAATTGCTCTAGTCCTCTTAAGTTGATATCTCCACCTTGGTTAGCCGAAACGTTACTCGCTAATATTTGGGCAGCATCTTCTAAACTCAGTTGAGAGGTGTGGAGATTGATACCCCCTGCGTTACCTCCTTCCCCATTAGCTTGGGCAGAGATACTACTATTGTTGAGGGCAACTTTGTCTGCCTGATTGAGGTTGATACTACCAGCTTGACCAGTTTTAGTCGATGCTGAGATACTGCTGTCATTACTTAGGTTTAAGCTATTGATGCTGTTCAAGCTGATATTGGCGGGGTCAGTAGAGCCTCCACCATCGGTTTCCGCACTGATACGACCATAATCGAGGTTAACGCGGCTAGCACTGAGCTTGATATCACCAGCAATACCATCACCATTGTTACTACTAACGGCTACTTGTGCTCCTTCTTGGATAGATAATTGTTGGGTATTAATTTCGACGCCGCCTGCGTTACCTCCATTGCTGGCTTCTGCGACAATACCGCCACTACCATCTGTTAAGGTTCCACTCAAGTTAACGGAATCGGAGGCTCCTACAGTAACATTTCCCGCTTGACCAGTTTGAGTAGAGG
>JAAHFP010000023.1:22583-102479 GCA_010672925.1 Symploca sp. SIO1C2
CCTGCGTTACCTCCATTGCTGGCTTCTGCGACAATACCGCCACTACCATCTGTTAAGGTTCCACTCAAGTTAACGGAATCGGAGGCTCCTACAGTAACATTTCCCGCTTGACCAGTTTGAGTAGAGGTAGAAATTAAACTCTCAGTTACCTCTAATTGCTCTAGTCCTCTTAAGTTAATGTCTCCACCTTGGTTTGCCGAAACATTACTGGCTAAGATTTGGGCAGCATCTTCTAAACTTAGTTGAGAGGTTTGAAGATTGATACCCCCTGCATTACCCCCTTCCCCTTGGGCTTGGGCAGAGATACTACTATTGTTGAGGGCAACTGTGTCTGCCTGATTGAGGTTAATACTACCGGCTTGACCGGTTTTAGTTGAAGCTGAGATACTGCTATTATCAGTCAGGTTTAAGCTATTGACGTTATTGAGGCTGATATTGGCAGGGTCGGTAGAGCCTCCTCCATCGGTTTCCGCACTAATATGACCATAATCGAGGTTAACGCGGCTAGCATTGAGCTTGATATCACCGGCGATACCATCACCATTGTTACTACTAACGGCTACTTGTGCTCCTTCCTGAATAAACAATTGTTGGGTATTAATTTCGACACCACCTGCGTTACCTCCATTGCTGGCTTCTGCGACAATACCGCCACTACCATCTGTTAAGGTTCCACTCAAGTTAACGGAATCGGAGGCTCCTACAGTAACATTTCCCGCTTGACCAGTTTGAGTAGAGGTAGAAATTAAACTCTCAGTTACCTCTAATTGCTCTAGTCCTCTTAAGTTAATGTCTCCACCTTGGTTTGCCGAAACATTACTGGCTAAGATTTGGGCAGCATCTTCTAAACTTAGTTGAGAGGTTTGAAGATTGATGCCCCCTGCATTACCTCTTTCCCCATTAGCTTGGGCAGAGATACTGCTATTGTTGAGGATAACTGAGGCGGCTCGATTGCCTTGTTGGTTTAGGTTAATACTACCGGCTTGACCAGTTTGAGTCGATGCTGAGATACTGCTATTATTCGTTAGGTTTAAGCTATTGACATTGTTGAGGCTGATATTGGCGGGGTCGGTAGAGCCTCCACCATCGGTTTCCGCACTGATACGACCATTATTGAGGTTAACGCGGCTAGCATTGAGCTTGATATCACCGGCGATACCCTCACCATTGTCACTACTAACAGCTACTTCTGCTCCTTCTTGGATAGACAATTGTTGAGTATTAATTTCGACACCACCTGCGTTACCCCCATTGCTGGCTTCTGCGACAATACCGCCACTACCATCAGTTAAGGTTCCACTCAAGTTAACTGATTCGGAGGCTTCTACAGTAACATTTCCGGCTTGACCAGTTTGAGTAGAGGTAGAAATTAAGCTCTCAGTTACCTCTAATTGCTCTAGTCCTCTTAAGTTGATATCTCCACCTTGGTTAGCAGAAACATTACTCGCTAAGATTTGGGCAGCATCTTCTAAACTTAGTTGAGAGGTGTGGAGATTGATACCCCCTGCATTACCTCCTTCCCCATTAGCTTGGGCAGAGATACTACTATTGTTGAGGGCAACTGTGTCTGCTTGGTTGAGGTTGATACTACCAGCTTGACCGGTTTGAGTTGATGCTGAGATACTGCTATTATTAGTTAGGTTTAAGCTATTGACGTTGTTGAGGCTGATATTGGCAGGGTTGGTATTGCCTCCACCATCGGTTTCCGCACTGATACGACCATTATTGAGGTTAACGCGGCTGGCATTAATATTGACATCACCGGCAATACCTTCACCATTGTTACTACTAACGGCTACTTGGGTTCCTTGCTCAATCGATAATTGTTGAGTATTAATTTCGACGCCGCCTGCATTACCCCCATTGCTGGCTTCTGCTGATAACTGCCCATCTCCACTAAAGGTGACAGAGTTGTTGGCGTTGACTCTCAAGTTTCCCCCCGTACCCATGCCCGAGGTAGAAGCTGAGATTCTAGCACCTTCAGTAAAATTGACTTGCAAGTCATTGCCGCTATGGGGATTTAACCTCAGATTACCTGCATTAGCAACTCCTTGTGTTTCGGCAAACAAACCAGTTTTAGCACCAGAGAGGTTGAGGGTATTAGCTCTGACAGTAAGATTACCACCTGTCCCGGTGTTAGTGGTTGAGGTAGTAGTTGTGGAAACTTGCGCTCCACCGTTAAGATTCAAGGTTGGGGTGGTAATTTCCACATTGCCTGCAATACCTGAGCTACTGGTTTCTGAAGACAACTTACCATTACCACTCAAGGTTACAGACTGGGGTGCTGTGACGAAAATGTTACCACCTAGCCCTTTACTAGTGCTGGAAGTTGATATCTCCGCTCCATCCTGGAATAAAATGGACAATGTTTGTCCATCCGTGTAAGGTCGCAAGTTAATATTTCCCGCACTTCCGCTACTGCTGGTTTGGGCAGACAAAGCACTAGCAGCATCAAGAAGTCTAATTTCTGGTGCAGATATACTGATACCTCCTGCCTGTCCTGTATTGCTAGTGTTACTGATAATTTGACTATTATTAAAGGTGACTAGACCAGGGCTAGTTAGGGCGACATTCCCTGCTGAGGCACGACCTTTAGTGTCGCTTTCAATCCTACTATTGTTGAATGTAAGGTTTCCTAAGCTGTTGATAGTGATATCTCCTGATTGACCTGCTTCACCAACATTCAAAGTGATTGGTTCAACCCGTAATGGGTTTTTCACTGTCACCTGCCCACTGGTCAGAATGTTGGTATCGGCAATCAATAAATCTCCCCTTCCTTCTACTTGAACATTCCCAGCTTTAGATTCTGCCCAAGAAGAGAGGGTTAATATATCGAGATTGCTCACAGTGTTTTGCGCTTCTAGAGTAACTTTACCACCATCTCCTGCATTTCTTCCTGCCTCGGAGATAGAAAAGGAGTTAAGCAATATGGTGTCGGGACTTCCTTCAATATTCCCATCTATGGAGCTGAGGGAAATTGCTCCTCCAGTTCCACTACTACCCGATTTTGAATACGAAAATGAGTTCAAATCTCTAGTAATAATGATATCATTGTTGGCAATTAGGCTAATCGACCCTCCATTACCTGCATTGCCATTAATTGAGTGCGAAACAGAGAGCAAACTACTAGTGATATTGATATTATCGTTGGCAATTAAGCTAATCGCCCCTCCATTTCCTGCATTGCCATCAATTGAGTCCGAGGGAGAGAACAAACCACCAGTGATATTGATATTGTTGGCAATTAAGCTAATCGCCCCTCCATTTCCTGTATTGCCATTAATTGAGGTCGACCTAGACCATGCTCCAGAGAACCAATAGCCAGTGATATTGATATCGTTGGCATGTAAGCTAATCGCCCCTCCATTCCCTGCATTGCCATTAGTTGAGGTCGAGCCAGAGTCCAAATTACCAGTGATATTGATATCGTTGGCATTAAAGCTAATCGCCCCTCCATTTCCTGCATTGCCTTTCTCTGAGAACGAGCCAGACAATAATCCAGAGTTCAAATGATCAGTGATATTGATATTGTTGGCATTAAAGCTAATCGCCCCTCCATTCCCTGCATTGCCATTAGTTGAGCGTGAGCTAGAGTCCAAATTACCATAGATATCGATATCGTTGGCATTAAAGTTAATCGCCCCTCCATTCCCCCCATTACCTTTCTCTGAGATCGAGCCAGAGACCAAATAGCCTCCGATATTGATATCGTTGGCATTAAAGTTAATCGCCCCTCCATTTCCTGCATTGCCATTAATTGAGCGTGAGCGAGAGTCCAAATTACCATTGATATTGATAATATAGTTGGCATTAAAGCTAATCGCCCCTCCATTTCCTGCATTGCCACTATCAGAGAACGAGCTAGAATTCAAATTGCCAGTGATATCGATAATATCGTTGGCATTAAAGCTAATCGCCCCTCCATTTCCTGCATTGCCATTAATTGAGCGTGAGCGAGAGTCCAAATTACCATTGATATTGATAATATAGTTGGCATTAAAGCTAATCGCCCCTCCATTTCCTGCATTGCCACTATCAGAGAACGAGCTAGAATTCAAATTGCCAGTGATATCGATAATATCGTTGGCATTAAAGCTAATCGCCCCTCCATTCCTTGCATTGCCAAAAAATGAGAACGAGCTAGAGTCCAAAAAGCCAGTGATATTGATATCGTTGTTGGCATGAAAGCTAATTGCCCCTCCATTTCCTGCGTTGCCTTCAAATGAGAACGAGCTAGAGTTCAAAAAGCCAGTGGTAATACTGCCATTAGCAGCAGAGAGGATGATATCCCCTCCATTCCCAGGATCGCCAACAAAATCAAAACCACCAACAGAAGTATCAATATTACCAACAGTAATCCCCAATGGTATCCCTAAAGCAGGAGGTATAAAACTCGTACCTCCTCCATTCTGAGGCAGATTAGGATTAGTTACTGAATCTAACCCTGACCGTAAAATCACCGATGGCTTTTCTGTCAGAGTCGCATAATCTGGATCATCTACCGGAATTGTGGCATCAGGTCCGGTAATCTGAATATTCCCACCCTTAATACTACCCGTCGCCTCCACCTTCAGAGCAACACCTGTATAGTTCCCAAACTCCACATCCCCATTTACCCGAATAATCGGGTCATACCAACTGATAAAATCCCCCGGTGTTCCTGCCAATGTCTGCATGGAGAGATTACCACCACTGAAAAAGTGAGCATCCCCGGAAATATCTCCATCACTAATCAGAGTAAAATCACCCCCACTTCCTAGCTGGGAGTTAGGGTGATTGAGGGTAAAAATATCAATTGCTTGATTTCCTTGCATTGTCAGATGTCTACCCGACGTGGCAATAGCTGGATTGGTTACACTATCGTGCAACTTGGCTGTATCCGTTGCCAGAAGGTTTAAATCCCTTCCCGCCTGCAACTGACCCGACAAATCAAGACTACTTCCTACTAAAGTAAGGTCTTGCCCGGTGGTTAAATTCCCTTGATTAACAATTTCTGCTTGAGGCTGAGCATTCCCCCACTGTATCCCCGGAGTTACGTTAATCGCCAACAACGGCGGTGCTTCTGGATTGGTGGCACTAAAGCTACTCCCATCAGAAAAATTAAATCCATTTTCCGTAGAAGCCACAAACGAACCTGCTACATCCAACTGAGCATTGGGGCCAAAGAAAATACCATTGGGATTAACCAAAAATAAATTAGCATTTCCCAATACCCCCAAGGTTCCTAAAATATCTGAACCATTATTCCCAGTAACCCGACTCAAGATATTCTCAATACCGGCAGGATTGGCAAAATAAACCCTTTGTCCATCTAAGACATTGAACTCCAGAAAACTATGGAACAAGTTTGTCCCTCGCAGTGCTCCACCCTCGATACGTTCACCTAAACTACCTTGAATATCTACACCTTCTATAACCAGAGAATCTTCCCCTGGTAAAGTAGCATCGGGGATAATTTGAGCATTTGCAGGAGGCAGGAGTAACCCACCCCTAACCCCTCCCAGGAGGGGAACAAGAGGTAGGAGGCAGAAGCGGAGAAGGCTTTTGTAGTGAGTTTTTTTACCTTTTTTAAGTGGCGAGTGATTAGTGTAGGGCGGCACAAAAAACCCAACCATCAGAAAAATTTGTGCACTCATTTTGGTGAAATACATAATGGTATTAAAATCTCCTCAAAAATTTAATTTTTCTAAGTAGATGAGCCAATGAGTAGACAATAGTGCAATTAATAACAACTATCCTGGCATTAGAATTTGGACAAAATTAATTGTTTTATCTTAATTAGTCTATTTACTGTTTCTATATTGATTCATTTAACTCAGCTCTGTCAGTCGTAAAAGTAAGATTATAAAGTTGTAAAGTTGGGTAAGGGATGCCAACTCGCCTTCTACTAAAACTCAGATCTTGCACCAAGTCTAAAATTGACCTGTGTCGTGAGGGAACAGGGAACAGGGAACAGGGAAAAGTAAGAAGATTTGACGATTTCAGCATCAGAATTGATTATCGAAAAAATAGAGTGTTGGTTTTTGTTTGGACATGTTATCGTCCTCCTTGACAGGATGCTTGGGGTTGCCATGTCCCTTGGTTATTGCTGCTTGGAACATGGGCAGTAAGGAGCACGTTACCTTGTTCATCGATAATCCAGCCTTGGGCTTCTACCAGTTGTTCAGGAGAAGAGGTAGGATTAGTTGTTGAGGTTGGCTGAGTGGCAGTGCTGTTAACAGGTGTGCCTAAATCTGCGATCGCTCTTTGTGAACTGAGCATATCTGTAGGGCTAGGAGGCAGTCCATCCCTTCCTGTTACTGTAAATTCATTCCTGCCGCTTCCTGTTGGGGAGCAGGTTTGGTCTAGTTGAGGGGCTACGGTGTCTATGGGGAGTTCGCTTAATCCTTGACTAGGATCTATGGCCAGGGAATTAATGGTAATTTGACCAGAAATACCGAAGTCGGAACTCGCATCTATATCATTAGCACCATTACCATCAATCGCTTTTCCTTCTTGGATACCGTAGAGACCCAAGTTGGATGTGATGTCGATACGTCCTCCATTTCCCCCTTCGGCTTTGGCAATGATATCACTACCATTTTCCCCAGTTGACGGGAAGGCAACGAAGATTCCCCTCTCTGAGCTTAGATTAATAGTAATGTTACCGCCGTTAGCCTCTCCAATTGCTTCGGCAGAAATCAGGCTTTCGTTCCTCAGAAACAGAGCATCGGCTAATTCGAGGTTAATATTGGCACCAAGTTGTGAACCATTACCTCCGGTGATAGCGGTGAGTTGTCCCTGATTTAAATTCAGGTTATCGGCGGTGATAGAAAGATTACCAGCTTGTCCAGAGGTACTACTAACGGTGACCTGTGCGCCGTCTTGAATATTCACCTGAGGGGCGGTAATTTCCACATTGCCAGCACTACCGCCATTGCTGGCTTCTGCTAGGATACCACCACTACCATTTGTTAGAGTGGCACTCAAGTTAACCGAATCGGAGGCTTCTACGGTAACATTTCCTGCTTGACCAGTTTCAGTAGAGGTAGAAATTAAGCTCTCAGTTACAAATAATTTATCTAGGGCTCGTAAGTTGATGTCTCCGCCTTGATTAGCTGACACATTACTGGCTAAAATTTCAGCAGCATTTTCTAAACTCAGTTGAGAGGTATGGAGATTAATGCCCCCTGCGTTACCTCCTTCCCTATCAGCTTGGGCAGAGATAATGCTGTTATTGAGGCT
Source organism: Symploca sp. SIO1C2 (assembly GCA_010672925.1). GTDB lineage: Bacteria > Cyanobacteriota > Cyanobacteriia > Cyanobacteriales > Coleofasciculaceae > Caldora. The sequence continues at coordinate 29,808 of JAAHFP010000023.1, forward strand.
GACTGAGGCAGCTGGATTATCTGCTTGGTTGAGGTTAATACTACCAGCTTGACCGGTTTGGGTAGAAGCGGATATCTCACTGCGATCGCGTAATCGTAGAGAGCTTAAATTCAGTAATTGAATATCACCACCTTCACCTGTCTCGGTGGTTGCGGTTAATCTAGCTTGGTTATCTAAAACTACGAAAGGGGCATTAATCGTGAGGTTTCCTGCCCTGCCCTCACCCGTACTACTGACGGTGGCACTAGCACTATCTTGAAGGGTCAGTTGGTTAGCTGTAATCTCTAGGTTTCCAGCATTAGCAGCTCCTTTGGTTTCGGCAAACAGACCACTGTCAGCACCAGAGAGGTTGAGGGTATTAGCTCTGACGGTAAGACTACCACCTATCCCTGTATTCTCGGTGGAGGTAGTGGTGGTGGAAACTTGCGCTCCACCGTTAATATTCAAGGTTGGGGTGGTAATTTCCACATTGCCTGCAATACCGGAACCACTGGTTTCTGAAGACAACTTGCCATTACCACTCAAGGTCACAGACTGGGGTGCTGTGACGAAAATGTTACCACCTAGCCCTGTGCTAGTGCTGGAGGCTGATATGTCTGCTTCATCCTGGAATAGAATAGATAATGTTTGTCCATCCGAGTCAGGTCGCAAGTTAATATTTCCCGCACGTCCGCTACTGCTGGTTCGGGCAGACACAATACTATCAGCATCAAGAAGCCTGATTTCTGGGGCGGAGACAGTGATACTTCCTGCCTGTCCTGTACTGCTAGTGTTACTGATAATTTGACTATTATTAAAGGTGACTAAACTGGGGCTAGTTATTGCCACATTCCCTGCTGAGGCACTGCCTTTAGTGTCGCTTGCAATCAGAGTATTGTTGAATGTGAGGTTTCCTAAGCTGTTGATAGTGATATCTCCTGATTGACCTACCTCTGTTTGCCCAACAGCTAAAGTACTGATTAGTCCTAGAAATGGAACTTCCACTGTCATCTGCCCACTGGTCAGAATGTTAGTATTGCTAATCAATAAATCTTCCCTTCCTTCTACTTGAACATTTCCGGCTCTGGATTCTGTCCCAGAAGAGAGGGTTAATATATCTAGATTGCTCACAGTTTTTTGTGCTTCTAGAGTAATGTGACCACCATCTCCTGCGATTACTCCTATATCAGAGATAGAAAATGAGTTAAGGGATGAAGAGCGAGTGGTGTCGGGACTTCCTTCAATATTCCCATTTCTGGCGTTGAGGGAAATTGCTCCTCCAGTCCCACTACTACCCAATGTGGAATTTGAAAATGAGTCTAAATTGCCAGTGAGGTTGATATCATTGTTGGCATTTAAGCTAATCGCCCCTCCATTCCCTGCATTGCCTGAAATTGAGATCGAGCTAGAGTCCAAATCACCCGCAGTAATGCTGCCGTTGGCATGGAAGCTAATCGCCCCTCCATTCCCTGCATTGCGTTTGCTTGAGAACGAAAATGAGTCTAATTTGCCAGTGATATTGATATCGTTGGTATGGAGGCTAATCGCCCCTCCATTCCCTACATTGCCATTAAGTGAGAACGAGCTAGAGTCCAAATTACCAGTGATATTGATATCGTTGTTGGCATGTAAGCTAATCGCCCCTCCATTCTCTACATTGCCACTAGTTGAGGACGAGCTAGAATTCAAATTGCCAGTGAGCTTGATATTGTTGTTGGCAATTAAGCTAATTGCTCCTCCATTTCCTTCATTGCCATTAGTTGAGGAAGAGCTAGAATTCAAATTGCCAGTGAGCTTGATATTGTTGTTGGCAATTAAGCTAATCGCCCCTCCATTCCTTCCATTGCCATTAGTTGAGGAAGAGCGAGAGTCCAAATTACCAGTGATATTGATATCGTTGTTGGCAATTAAGCTAATCGCTCCTCCATTACCTGCATTGCCACTATCAGAGAACGAGCTAGAATTCAAATTGCCAGTATTAATACTACCGTTAGCAGCAGAGAGGATGATATCCCCTCCATTTGCATCATCACCAAAAACACCAGTATCAATATTACCAACAGTAATCCCCAATGGTATCCCTAAAGCAGGAGGTATGAAACTCGTACCTCCCCCATTTTGAGGCAGATTAGGATTAGTCACGGCATCTAACCCTGCCCGTAAAATCACCGATGGCTTTTGTGTCAGAGTCGCATAATCTGGATCATCTACCGGAATTGTGGCATCAGGTCCGGTAATCTGAATATTCCCACCCTTAATACTACCCGTCGCCTCCACCTTCAGAGCAACACCTGTATAGTTCCCAAACTCCACATCTCCATTTACCCGAATAATCGGGTCATACCAACTGATAAAATCCCCCGGTGTTCCTGCCAATGTTTGCATGGAGAGATTACCACCACTGACAAAGTGAGCATCCCCGGAAATATCTCCATCACTAATCAAAGTAAAATCCCCCCCACTCCCTAGCTGTGAGTTAGGGTGATTGAGGGTAAAAATATCAATTGCTTGATTTCCTTGCATCGTCAGATTTCTACCCGACGTGGCAATAGCTGGATTGGTTACATTATCGTGCAACTTGGCTGTATCCGTTGCCAGAAGGTTTAAATCCCTCCCCGCCTGTAACTGACCCGACAAAGTGAGACTACTTCCTACTAAATTCAGGTCTTGCCCAGTGGTTAAATTCCCCTGATTAACAATTTCTGCTTGAGGCTCAGAAGTTCCCCACTGAATCCCCGGAGTCACATTAATCGCCAACAACGGCGGTGCTTCTGGATTGGTAGCACTAAAACTACTCCCATCAGAAAAATTAAATCCATTTTCCGTAGAAGCCACCAACGAACCTGCTACATCTAACTGAGCATTGGGGCCAAAGACAATACCATTAGGATTAACCAAAAATAAATTGGCATTTCCTAATACTCCCAAGGTTCCTAAAATATCTGAACCATTATTCCCAGTAACCCGACTCAAGATATTCTCAATACCAGCAGGATTGGCAAAATAAACTCGTTGTCCATCTAAGACATTAAACTCTTGAAAACTATGGAATAAGTTAGCTCCTCGTAGTGCTCCACCTTCGATGCGAGCGCCCGGACTACCTTGAATATCGACACCTTCTATAACCAGAGAATCTTCCCCTAGCAAAGTAGCATCGGGGATAATTTGAGCATTTGCAGGAGGCAGGAGTAACCCACCCCTAACCCCTCCCAGGAGGGGAACAAGAGGTAGGAGGCAGAAGCGGAGAAAACTTTTGTAGTAATTTTTTTTACCTTTTTTAAGTGGCGAGTGATTAGTGTAGCGCGGCACAATTAATCTACCCAAGAGAAAAATTACTGCATTCATTCTGGTGAAATGCATAATAGTATTAAAATCTCCTCAAAAATTTAATTGTTCTAAGTAGATGCTCGAATGAGTAGACAATTGAGAAATTAATTTCAACCATCCTGGTATTATAATTTGGACAAAATTAATTGTTTTATCTTAATTAGTCTATTTATTGTTTCTATATTGATTTATTTAAGCCAATTTCGTCAATAATAAAAGTAGGGTTATCAAGTTGTAAAGTTCGGATAAAGATAATAATTTATATTTTGCAGCTGCATTTTTAATGTAATTATTCAAGTACTAAAGATTATATTTTAAACAAAAATAATTATCTAAATATTAGGCAATTATTTGCGCATTAATTGATGATAAAAAAAAAATTATAGCAGTCGCCAGGGCGGTTAAGACATTCTCAGGTAAGTTAACAAGGGGCTTAAGCCCCTTGTCTCAACGGCCTCTTGTCCTAATCGCCTTGACAGTCCCCCAGAATTGGGGGATTTAGGGGGCATGACAGGCAAGATGCCTGTTCCACAAGACATTACAACCAGCTTCCTACTAGAACATAGGGAGCCCAGAAAAGAGGAGATTGGAACTGGGGGTCTTGTAACATTGCCTTTTGTGCTTGTTGTAGGGCTTCAGCACGAGAAACCTTAGGCTGTCCTAAGTTCTGGTAAAATTGTTCAGTGAAGGCAATGCTGGATTGATCATCCAAACTCCAAAGAGACGCGATCGCACTCCTTGCTCCAGCCTGGATAGCAGTCCCGGCAATTCCCAGTACTGCTCGATTGTTGCCCGTCGCGGTTCGGCAGGCACTGAGGATCAGTAATTCAATTCCTCGGTCTGTTGCTGAATCTTGGCTGCGAAATAACTTGCTAAATTCGTCTAAGGGTATCTTACCGTCTGCGGCAAGAATGTAGGTCTCTTCTGGGTTATCCCCAAATTGACCGTGAGTTGCTAGGTGTACAATATCGAAACTGGAGCGCTCAAGTTCTTCCTCTAAAGCTGTTTTGGTGAAATATTGGTCACGGATAAAGGTGGTGGGAACGCCTATGGATCCTATTTTGTCTAACTCAGGATTGGCATTGGCTAATACAGCGAAATCACCAATGCCTGAGGGAGGTTCAGTGAGACTGGTTGCCAGTACATTCATACTAGCACGACTCAGGGGAATAGGGTCTCGGACGTTTAAGCCCAAAAGCAAGGTTGTTGCATAGTTTTCGACTAAATACTGTTTCCCGTCATAAAGCGCTGCCATGGGAATATTTCGCAAAGGGCCATCCAGAACAAAGATGAGGGTTTGAATATTGTAGCGTTCGAGGTCGGATTGTGCAGGTTTAATTAACCAATCGTAGATGATTTTCCCTTCCTCTTTAGCGAAAAAAGATACAGAATCTTGTAAATTGCTGCGGAAACTTTTTAGGGTACTTTCCACCTTTGAGCGAGATAGCTTAGTAGATGGATAATGAATTAGAGTTTCGTTGCCAGGTAACTTGAGGATAACTTCGAGACGGTCTTCCAAAAGAATCGGATAGAGGACAGCAGCAGTTGCATCTTTTTGCTCAATTACGCGGTCAACTTGTATAGTTGAATCTAAACAAGCAGACTGAAAGAAGTTTTCCAATTCTGCTACCTGTAGTGCTTCCATCACCTGACGTGCTTGTTCCAGGTTTTTTTGGCTGGTTTCGGTGCTTCCTTGACGTGCTTGTTTCAGGTTTTTTTGTCCAGGTTCAACACTTCCCTGAGGTTGCAGGAGCAAGTCTACAAGTTCCCGATAGATGGGTTCAACTTCATCTCGGAAGGTAAATTTAATATCGGGGTTGGCAGCGACTAAGTCTTTTCTGAGGAATTTTAGACTGTTATAGGCCCCGGAGTAGGCGATAATTGCTTCTTGCTGTTGACCCCGTTTTTTTAATAGTTGTCCCAGCTGCCACTGCCAGCGATAAGCAATTTCCGGAGCATTATGGGCTTGTACTAAAGCTTGTCGGGTAAGGTTTTCTGCTATCTGCCATCGTTTGGCTTGTTGGTAGACTTGTCCCAGGTAACCGAGGGCATAAGATTCTGCTACAGTATCTTCTAGGCGTTGCGCTTGCTGCTGGGCATGAGCTAAAAGCTGAGCAATTTCTTTTAGAGATATGATCTCAGACTTCGATGAACTTGCTTTGACAACGTAGGATAAAAATGTCCCTGTCTCCCCATCTCCCCATCTTGCCGTCCCCGTGTCCCCGCGTCCCCGCGTCCCCGCGTCTATTCCCCGTTGAGCTTGATATTGTTCGAGGAGGGTTTGGGCAAAGTGAATTTGGTCATAGATGGCAGGACGAGTAGTGGGAAGTTGCTTGACTAATGCTTGGAGTTGGGTAACTGTTGCCATTACTTCTTCTAAACCTTTAGTTTCTAGCAACAGGTCGAGTTGATTGACATATGCTTTAAACTGTGCATTGGGAGAGGTCGCCTGAGTAGCAGCTTCTTGATAGTATTGGATAGCCTGTTCCTTGTCCCCTTGGGAACGAGCGGTGTTACCTAGACCCAGCAAAGCGGCACTGATATCTTCCGGGGAGTTGAGAGTACGGGCAATCTTGAGGCTGGTTTGCAGTGCCTTTTGCGCTTGGTCGAGGCGACTGACGGAACGAAGCAGATTTCCCAAATTAGAGTAAGCGGCAGCTTTGAGGGCATCGTCAGGTTGAGTTTTCAAAGTTGTTTGTTCAAGTTGCTCTAGGGTATTGCTAGCACGACGGTATAGCCCTAAAGCCCGCAATGCCAGGGCTTGATTAATTTGGCTGCGAATAATGCCAGGTTCATCGGGGATTTGGGTATAGAGTTTGGTGGCTTCTTTCCAAGTGGTGAGAGCAGTTTCGGATTGTCCTTGAGTAAGTTGCAAAGTCCCTTGGGTATTGAGGGCTTGTGCTTGAGCCTGCAAATGTTCTTGGGTATTGGCAGGGATAGTTTCGATCAACCCCAAGCTTTCCTCGATGGCTTGATTGGCTTCATCCCACTGTCCCAACTCTTGATGGGCAAGTGCTAGGTTGCTCAAGGTCATTGCCTGGTTGAGGAGTTCTCCTTGATTGGCATAGGCAGTCGCGGCTTGTTGCCAAGCTTCTAGGGCAGCGGTAAATTGTCCGGTTTGATAGAGGGTATTGCCTTGTTCAAAGAGATGGAAGGCACTGATTTCTTTGCCCCCTAAATCCCCATCTATAAAGTAGCGAAGCATCCGCTGATTCCCCCAGAATTGGGGGCTAGGGGGCGGGGGATTTTGAGTATCGGGTTTGAGTGAGTGAAATGTTGGGTCAAATTTCCATTCTCCCCGTCTCCCCGTCTCCCCGTCTCCCCGTCTCCCCGTCCCTGCGTCTATTTCCACAGTTGGTATCAGGTTATCTGTCTTGGGGACAAGGGCAGCAGCGGGAGTCCAGTCTAGGTAAAGCTTCAGAAGGGTTAGGCTTAGGCCAAAGCCAAAGTAACACAGGAATTTGAGAAGTTGGGGATGGGGTCTTATTTGTTGTTTAGACATTTTAGCGAAAACTTAGGGAATAAAAACCACAAAGACACAAAGAACACAAAGCAAGATATAGCAAAAGGCAGAGGGCAGAGGGCAGAGGGCAGTTCGGCTTTGCCGTTGCCGTAGGCTAGGCAGAAGGGAAGAGGTTGACAGGTAAAGGTTTCAGGATTTGGTATTGTCCTAACCGCCTTGGCGATTGCTATACAAGGAATACTCTTCTTCCTCCTGCCTCCTGCCTCCTGCCTCCTGCCTCCTGCCTTCTAATGCTCATGACAAGATGGTTGAGATTGCCATGCACCCTGGTTATTGTGGGTTGGAACTTGAGCAGTAAGGAGCACGTTACCTTGTTCATCGATAATCCAGCCTTGGGCTTCTACCAGGCTTTCGGGAGAAGAAGTCGAATTGGCTGTTGGGTTTTGCTCGATGACTGTAGAATTGACAGGTGTGCCTAAATCTGCGATCGCTCGTTGTGAACTGAGCATATCTGTAGGACTAGGGGGCAATCCGTCCCTTCCTGTTACCGTAAATTCATTTCTGCCGCTTCCTGTTGGGGAGCAGGTTTGGTCTAGTTGAGGGGCTACGGTGTCTATGGGAAGTTCGCTTAATCCTTGACTAGGGTCAATCGCCAGGGAATTGATGGTGATTTGACCGGAAATACCGAAGTCGGAACTCGCATCTATATCGTTAGTACCATTACCATCAATCGCTTTTCCTTCTTGGATACCGTAGAGACCGAGGTTAGAAGTGATGTCGATACGTCCTCCATTTCCCCCTTCGGCTTTGGCAATGATATCACTACCATTTTCCCCAGTTGCTGGCAAGGCAACGAAGATACCTTGATCTGAAAGGAGATTAATGGTAATGTTACCGCCGTTGGCCTCTCCAATTGCTTCGGCAGAAATCAGGCTTTCGTTGCTTAAAAACAGAGCATCGGCTAATTCGAGGTTAATATTGGCACCTTGTTGTGGACCATTACCTCCGGTGATAGCGGTGAGTTGTCCCCAATTTAAATTCAGGATATTGGCAGTGAGGGAAAGATTACCAGCTTGTCCAGAGGGGCTACTGACGGTTACTTGTGCGCCGTTTTGGATATTTACCAGAGGGGCGGTAATTTCCACATTGCCAGCACTACCCCCATCCGTGGCTTCTGCGACAATACCGCCACTACCATTTGTTAAAGTGCCACTCAAGTTAACGGAATCGGAGGCTTTGACGGTAACACTACCGGCCTGACCAGTTTGAGTAGAGGTGGAAATTAAGCTTTCAGTTACCTCTAATGTATCTAGTCCTAGTAAGTTAATATCTCCACCCAGGTTTGCCGAAACATTACTAGCTAAGATTTCAGCAGCATTTGCTAAACTCAGTTGAGAGGTATGGAAATTAATGCCCCCTGCATTACCTCCTTCCCTTTCGGCTTGGGCTGAAATACGGCTATTGTTGAGGCTGACTGAGGCAGCTGGATTGTCTGCTGGGTTGAGGTTGATGCTACCAGCTTGACCAGTTTGAGTAGAGGTAGAAATTAAGCTTCTTGCTACCTCTAATTTCTCTAATCCTCGTAAGGTGATGTCTCCACCTTGGTTAGCGGAAACATTACTGGCTAAGATTTGGGCAGCATTTGCTAGATTCAGTTGAGAGGTATGGAGATTAATGCCCCCTGCATTACCTCCTTCCCCTTCGGCTTGGGCAGAGATACTGCTATTGTTGAGGGAAACCGAGGCGGCTGGATTACCTGCTGGGTTGAGGTTGATACTACCGGCTTGACCAGTTCTAGTCGATGCTGAGATACTGCTGTCACTAGTTAAGTTTAAGCTATTGACATTGTTCAAGCTAATATTGGCGGGATTGCTAGAGCCTCCACCATTGGTTTCAGCACTGATGGCACCATTATCAAGGTTAACGCGGCTGGCAGTGAGCTTGATATCACCGGCTATACCCTCACCATTGTCACTACTAACGGCAACTTGTGCTCCTTCCTCAATCGATAATTGTTGGGTATTAATTTCAATGCCGCCTGCGTTACCTCCATTGCTGGCTTCTGCGACAATACCGCCACTACCATCTGTTAGAGTGCCACTCAAGTTAACTGATTCGGAGGCTCTTACGGTAACATTTCCGGCTTGACCAGTTTGAGTAGAGGTAGAAATTAAGCTTCTTGCTACCTCTAATTTCTCTAGTCCTCGTAAGTTGATATCTCCACCTTGGTTAGCTGACACGTTACTAGCTAAGATTTGGGCAGCATCTTCTAAACTCAGTTGAGAGGTATGGAAATTAATGCCCCCTGCATTACCTCCTTCCCTTTCGGCTTGGGCTGAAATACGGCTATTGTTGAGGCTTACTGAGGCAGCTGGATTGTCTGCTTGGTTGAGGTTGATACTACCGGCTTGACCAGTTATAGTCGATGCTGAGATACTGCTGTCACTAGTTAAGTTTAAGCTATTGACATTGTTCAAGCTAATATTGGCGGGATTGCTAGAGCCTCCACCATCGGTTTCAGCACTGATGGCACCATTCATTATTAAGGTTAACGCGGTTGGCACTAAGCTTAATATCACCGGCGATACCTGAGCCATTGTCACTACTAACGGCTACTTGTGCTCCTTGCTCAATGGATAATTGTTGAGTATTAATTTCGATACCGCCTGCATCACCTCCATTGCTGGCTTCTGCAAGGATACCGCCACTACCATTTGTTAAGGTTCCACTCAAATTAACTGACTCGGAGGCTCTTACGGTAACATTTCCGGCTTGACCAGTTTGAGTGGAGGTAGAAATTAAGCTTCTTGCTACCTCTAATTGCTCTAATCCTCGTAAGGTAATGTCTCCACCTTGGTTAGCTGACACGTTACTAGCTAAGATTTGGGCAGTATCTTCTAAACTCAGTTGAGAGGTATGGAGATTAATACCCCCGGCATTACCTTCTTCCCTTTCGGCTTGGGCAGAGATACTGCTGTTATTTAGGGAAACTGAGGCGGCTGGATTGCCTGCTTGATTGAGGTTAATACTACCAGCTTGACCAGTTTGAGTGGAAGCTGAGATACTGCTGTCGTTAGTTAAGTTTAAGCTATTGACATTGTTCAAGCTGATATTGGCGGGATTGCTAGAGCCTCCGCCATCAGTTTCAGCACTGATGTGACCATTATTGAGGTTAACGCCGGTGGCACTAATATCGACATCACCGGCAATACCTGAGCCCTTTTTACTACTAACGGCAACTTGTGCTCCTTGTTCAATGGATAATTGTTGGGTATTAATTTCGATACCGCCTGCATCACCTCCATTGCTGGCTTCTGCGACAATACCGCCACTACCATTGGTTAAGGTTCCACTCAAATTAACCGACTCGGAGGCTCCTACAGTAACATTTCCTGCTTGACCGGTTTGAGTCGAGGTAGAAATTAAGCTTCTTGCTACCTCTAATTTCTCTAGTCCTCGTAAGTTGATATCTCCACCCTGGTTAGCTGACACGTTACTAGCTAAGATTTGGGCAGCAGCTTCTAAACTCAGTTGAGAGGTGTGGAGATTAATACCCCCGGCATTACCTCCTTCCCCTTCGGCTTGGGCGGAGATACTGCTATTGTTGAGGGAAACTGAGGCGGCTGGATTGCCTGCTTGGTTGAGGTTAATACTACCAGCTTGACCGGTTTTAGTGGATGCTGAGATACTGCTGTTATTCGTCAGGCTTAAACTATTGACGTTGTTTAGGCTAATATTGGCGGGGTTGCTAATGCCTCCCCTATCAGTTTCAGCATTGATGCGACCATTATTAAGGTTAACGCCGGTGGCGCTGATTTTGACATCACCAGCGATACCTGAGCCATTGTTACTACTAACGGCAACTTGTGCTCCTTGCTCAATCGATAATTGTTGAGTATTAATTGCGACACCGCCTGCATTACCCCCCTGGGTGGCTTCTGCTGATAACTGCCCATTTCCACTTAAGGTCACAGAGTCCCTAGCGTTAACGCTTAAGCTTCCCCCCGTACCTGTACTAGAGGTGGAAGCTGAGATTTTAGCCCCTTCAGAAAAATTGACTTGCAAGTCATCGCCGCTATGGGGATTGAGGCTCAGATTTCCCGCATTAGCAACTCCTCGTGTTTCGGCTAAGAGACCAGTTTCAGCACCAAAGAGGTTGAGGGTATTTGCTCTGACGGTAAGATTACCACCGGTTCCTGTATTATCGGTGGAGGTAGTGGTAGTAGAAACTTGTGTTTTACCGTTAAGATTCAAGGTTGGGGTAGTAATTTCCACATTGCCTGCAATACCTGAGCCACTGGTTTCTGCTGATAACTGCCCATTACCACTCAAGGTCACAGAGTCGCTAGCGTTAACGGTTAAGCTTCCCCCCGTACCCGTGCCTGAAGTAGAAGCTGAGATTTTGGCACCTTCAGTCAAATTGACTTGTATGTCATCGCCGCTATAGGGATTTAGGGTAAGACTACCTGCATTAGCAACTCCTCGTGTTTCAGCTAAGAGACCAGTTTCAGCATTAGAGAGGTTGAGGGTGTTAGCTCTAACGGTAAGATTGCCACCGGTTCCTGTATTATCAGTAGAGGTAGTGGTGGTGGAAACTTGTGTTCTATCGTTAAGATTCAAGGTTGGGGTGGTAATTTCCACATTGCCTGCAATACCTGAGCCACTGGTTTCTGCTGATAACTGCCCATCTCCACTTAAGGTGACAGAGTTATTGGCATTAACGATTAAGCTTCCCCCCTTACCCGCGCTAGAAGTGGAAGCTGAAATTTGAGCGCTATCCATGACGGAAAGCAAGCCTGTGGTGAGCTTGATGTTGCCTGCGGTCCCTAAACCGGATGTTTCGGCAAATAATTGGGCTCCATTGCTCAGGTCAATCGTTCCAGCTTCAATCTCAATACTCCCACCATTACCAGTTGCACCATTCACAGTTGTGCTGACCGTGCTATTGTCTATTTTCACTTGGTCAGTAACGGTTACATTAATTTCACCTGCATTCCCTGTGCTTTGATCTGCATTTCCTGTGCCTGATGTGGTGGCAAATAATTGGGCTCCATTGTTCAAGTCAAGGGTTCTGGCTTCAATATTAATACTCCCACCATTACCAATTGCCCCTGGATTCACCTCTGTGCTGATAGTGCTATCATCTATTTGCACTTTGTCAGTAATGTTTAAATTAATCTCACCTGCCTGCCCTTTGCCTGTTTTGGCAAATATTTCTGCTCCACTGCTCAGTTCAAGGGTTTCGGCTGCAATATCAATAGTCCCACCATTACCAGTTGCGTCATCATTCACCGTTGTGGTGATTTTGCCCTTATTTATTATACGCAGCTCATTAGTTATGTTTAAATCAACTATACCTGCTGTCGCTGAGCCAAAAGTCGTTGTAGTGATTAGGGTGTCATCCAGGGTTAAGGAAGGAGCGTTGATCTCAATGTCGCCAACTTTGCCATCGTTGGCATCATTACCAATAGTAAGTCTCGCTAAATTCAGTGGATTCTGACTCTCAAAAGTAATATCTCCAGATTTACCACCTCGGCTAGATTGGGTTGCAATATCTAGGGTTGGAATATCTAGGTTTATAATATCTTGGAGTGATAAATTCTTACGTCCGTTAGCATTATCACTATTATTAAGGGTAATAGTCTGGGCTTGGACGGTAATATCTCCTGCATCACCAGTTTGACCACTATCCCTCAAATCATTAAAATTAATATTATTGAAGTTTCTAGTTGTGGTCACCAGGACACCATTTTCGTTGCCAGTAACGCTAATGTCACCTTGAAGTGCCTGTAAAGTAATATCTCCGGTATTTCCTGAAATACCCCCTTGATCTGCAATCGATTGGGTTAAGATTCCCCCATCAACAGTGATATTACCATCGGAACTGGTGATTTGAACGCCCCCAGAATTCCCCGCCGTTGCCTTAGCAGTGTTGGTAAAAGCAGAGGCATTAATTGCTCCATTAAACAAGTTTGTTAACTCTGATGTGATGGAGATATTTCCTTTAGCCTCGACGGTAATATTTCCTGCATCACCAGTTTGACCAATACCATTCAAATCATTATTATTATTACTTCTAGTCGTGGTAATAAGGCCACCATTTTCGTTGCCAGTAACATTAATCTTACCTTTAAGAGCCTGTAAAGTAATATCTCCCGTATTTCCTGAAATACCCCCTTGCTCAGCAGTTGAAGGCGTGAATATTCCCCCAGTAACAGTGATATTACCCTCGGAACTGGTGATTTGAACTCCCCCAGAATTTCCCGCCGTTGCGTTGGCAGTGTTGGTAAAAGCAGAGGAATCAATTGTTCCATTAAATAAGTTTGATAACTCTGATGTGATTGAGATATTTCCCTTAGCCTGGACGGTAATATTTCCTGCATTACCAGTTTGACCAAAATTCTTCAAATTATTATCATTAGAATTTCCATTATTATTAGAATTTACAGTTGCGGTCACCAGGGCGCCATTGTCGTTGCCAATAACACTAATCTCACCTTGAAGTGCTTGTAAAGTAATATCTCCCGTATTTCCTGAAATACCTCCGTTATTAGCATTTGAATTATTAAATATTCCCCCATTAACAGTGATATTGCCCTCGGCACTAGTGAGTTTAACGTTCCCAGTATTCCCCGCCGTTGCGTTGGCATCGTTTGTAAAAGCAGAGGTATTAATTGCTCCGTGCCCCGGGTTTGTTAACTCTGATGCGATAGAGATATTTCCCTTAGCTAGGACGGTAATATTTCCTCCATTTCCCATATTTCCATTCTGATCAACACCAGCAGGAAAAGTACCTAGGGCGAATGTTCCCAGATTATCTCCTCCTAATACATCAACTGTCCCTTTAGAGTCCAGGTGGATATTGCCGCCATTTCGACCCGGGTTATAGTTAGGAACCGATATTTGTTTAACTGTGATATTTCCTTCCAAATTAGGATTAGGCTGATACTGATTGGTTAAGAAAACCCGCCCTCCTTGATTGATTATAGTGCCATCAATGGAAATATCGGCACGGTTAGGAGTATTAGTAGAATTAAGATTTATTGGAGTAGGATTGCCTGTAAATCCAGGATTACCAACAGCATTCGTTCCTGCCCTAATATCCAACGTCGGTTCATTCTTGCCGTCAATTTCTACTGTTGTCCCATCAGAAAGAGTAACTGTCTCCTGAATTCCATTAGTCGCGTCAGCACCTGTAATCTCGATATCCCCTGTAACCTTGACACTTCCCCCAGCAAAAATATGTAGCGATGCTCCTTGATAACTATCAAAACTCACATCTCCATTCGCCCGTATCACCGGATCATTTGGACTTAACCAACTCCCAGGATTACTATCCAACTGTTCAATCTGAAAAGTACCCCCACTCCAGTAGTGAGCATCACCGATGATACTATTAGCTGAACGCAACACCAGATTTCCACCGGAAAATAAGCCACTATCGGGGTGATTCAAGGCAAAAATATCAACTGCCTGATTCCCCTGCACCAACAATTCACCAGCAGCCTCAGCAATAAAAGGATGATGGGCGCTATCTCGAATCTGTACTGTATCCGTTGCCAACAGGTTTAAATCCCTTCCCGCTTGCAACTGACCCGACAAATCGAGACGACTTCCTACTAAATTCAGGTCTTGCCCGGTGGTTAAATTCCCCTGATTAACAATTTCTGCTTGAGGCTGAGAATTACCCCACTGTATCCCCGGAGTGACATTAATCGCCAACAACGGCGGTGCTTCTGGATTAGTAGCACTAAAACTACTCCCATCAGACAAATTAAATCCATTCTCCGTAGAAGCCACCAACGAACCCCTCACATCCAACTGAGCATTAGGTCCAAAGACAATACCATTAGGATTAACTAAAAATAAATTGGCATTTCCTAATACTCCCAAGGTTCCTAAAATATCTGAGCCCTTATTCCCAGTAACCCGACTCAAGATATTCTCAATACCAGCAGGATTGGCAAAATAAACCTGTTGCCCATCTAAAACATTGAACTCTAGAAAACTATGGAATAAGTTTGCTCCTCGCAGTGCTCCCCCCTCAATGCGATCACCTGGACTTCCTTGAATATTTATACCTTCTATAATGTGAGAACCTTCACCTGGTAAAGTATTATCAGGGATAATTTGAGCAGAAACTGGAGGCAGGAGGAACCCACCCCTAACCCCTCCAAGGAGGGGGACAAGAGGCAGTAACCAGGAGAGGAGAAAGTTTTTGTAGTGAGCTTTTTTTCCTTTTTTAAGTGGTGGTTGATTAGTGCGGTGCGGCACGAGTAACCTACCCAACAGAAAAATTCCTGCACTTATTTTGGTGAAATGCATAACAGTATTAAAAACTTATCAAAAATTTAATTGTTCTAAGCAGATAGCCAAAGAAGTAGGGTTTACTGGATAAGTGTGTAATATCAATTCCGGCTACGAGGTACATTGTTTATCCCCCTAAATCCCCCTTGGAAAGGGGGACTTTTATCTGGTGTACTTTATTACAGCGCAAAGGGCTGTATAAACCAGACATACAAAGCTTTTAGTCGTTGACAAGCCAATTTTTTGCCATGTAAATATCTCAAATGGCTCACAAAGATGGCATTGTTGTGGCAAATCCCTGGGTCATCTTCAAGCTGACAGATGATAGCTAAAAATTGATGACTAACAATCCCATCATGATTTGAGAGAAACAGTTGTTGAAACTCTAAAAAAGTTTGAATTATACAGATAAATGCGAATGTTACAAAAATTAAAATTATACAGACAATGCAAAGGATGCCCTGTATCGAAACACAATTAGCTCAAGAAAAAACAGCTAATTGCTGGGGATGCATCTGGCGCAATTTCTAAGGTTTTTGGTAGAGCGAGACACTTGTGTTCACTACGATATAGCTTAATTACAAGAAGACCTCAAAACCTTGCAATCAATTTATTAGGATAATTCTTATCAGCAATACTTCACCTATCTCAAGCAAGTGCGAAGGTGAGGAAGATAACCCTTGCTTAGCAATTATACAATACAATTTTGATTTTGAGTGCAGTTTCTTATAAAAATTTAGATAAGAAACCGAGAGAAGCTGAAGCAATTGAGTGTTTGGAGATATCTATTATCATACTGATTAGTTCTCAACGATGAATTTCTCCACTTTAATCCATCACTTTAACCTAAAGTTATTCAACTATTTTAGGACAAAGTATTATTGCCAAATCCGGTTCTTAGAATACGTGAAAAATAATTCAAAGTTCCCCAGAATTGGAGAATTTAGGGGGCAAAGTAATATCAAGTTCGGTTGAATACTTACACTTCGGTTGCAATAAGGCAGAGGGCAGAAGGCAGAGGGCAGAAGGAAAGAAAGAAGGTTGCAAGGGAGAAGGGAGCTATAAGTGATTATCCGAACTTGATATAAGAGGTTTTTTATCACCGGATTTGATATATAACAGCTATCTCAACCGAGAATAAGAATCCCCATAGATACCATTCTGGACGAATGCTATCTATGGGAAGTGTCAAAATCAATAGACATCTCCGGAAATTGGGTTTCCAGCTAGACAGGATAAGGGTTTTATAGCAATCGCTAAGGCGGTTAGAACAACACCAAATGCTGAAACCTTTACCTGTCAACCTCTTCCCTTCTGCCTTCTGCCTTCTGCCTTCTGCCTCTTGCTATAGATCCTTTGAGAGGAGATGTCTAATCATCCAGGAATCTTATAGTTCCTCCTCAACACCAAAGTACAACGCCGTGTACTTGATAATATCCTGTTCGTGAGGTTGCAACTCTGGTAAGTAAGTCTTCAGAGTCTTACGCACTGCATCAGCGAAGCTAGAAACATCCTGAGTCTGATTTTTCACAAACGGTTCGAGCTTTTTAATCAACTCGTAATTACTCTCAATATGTGCCGCCCGAAGCGCTTTTTCCATTGCTGGTGCATTGGTGGCTTCAATCTCCGGTAAAATCCGGCTGACAAAGGTAACCCGGTGCATAATCCGCCAGCATTTGGGCTTCTTATCCCCTTGATTTGCTTGACGCAAAGCAACGGCATTGGGGTCATCGCTTTGTTCTAACCAGATGGGGTCTACCACCTTATTGAAGAAATCCTCGAAATTATTTTTGGTGGGTTCGAGATAGAAGCTCAAAAAGCGGTAGGCATCCACTTTACCAGGACGTGAAATGGGGTTGCCTTGTTCATCATAAGCCCCACCGCCTTCGTTAATTCGACCGGCATATTTCTCCCGTTCCGCATCGGTATTCACATACAGTTGAATATCACTCTCTGGTTCTGCCTCCACTGCAATGCTAAAGGATTTTTCCGTTTCTTTGCCCTTGGTCTTGATGGTCTCTACATGACCGCCAAATAGAGCATCCATTTCAACTGCGATAACGACCTTCATTATCATAAGCTTGAGGTCTAGCGTTGGACCACCCATACCCTGAAAGAAATAAGAACTGGTGTTTGATTCTTGAACCGATTCCATCACTTCAGTGGATTCAGCGAAAAAGCCCCCATCGGCTGTCCAAACGTAGGTATTGACCAGATTGCGAGATGATATTTTTTTCGGAACGTTGCTACTTTGCAGTTCTTGGGCAACTCCTGCGGCAGTGTCGTACTGCTTATAGTGAGTTTCCAACTCCTGCTGTTCTCGTTCGATCTGCTTTTTCAAGGCGTAGGCTTCAATGGGCTTGAAGTAACTGTAATGACCATAGGTGGTGGCGTTGGCATAATCCGGGTCACATTGAACACTGCCATCTTCCTTCAAACCGACTTTGCCATCCAGGGTTCCCTGTTTGGTGTAGGTCTTATTTAGAGGGAAGGTAATAATATTCCAATCTTTAGGAATATCCGGATTCGGCATTATTCGGTAGGAAAGCAGGGCATTATTGTGCGCCAGACGCAGGGCAAACACATCCATCGTATCCGACTGCACTAAGGCAAACCCTGTATTCGCCGGGATAAACCGCCGCCCCACAGCAGAATTAATTTCCGAACCTGCTTGTTCCCAAGCACCGCGCAATTCCAAACGGCTAGTTTTAGTGGTATTGCGGCCATAGTTGACACTCGATTCATTCAAGCGGCTGCTGGAATACTCTAATGTAGCCCTGATTCCAGCCGTACTTGTGACATCTGCAGCTTTTGAGATGAAGTAAAGACCCAAACCAGCACCCACACTTGCATCAGCCCCCATCCCAATTCCTACTGTTGTGTCAATGGACGTATTAAAGCCCGTCTCCTTAGAAGCAGCATAGATATAGTTGACACTCTCAGGTTCTTCTAATTCTATAGCGCTACAGCCGGTGTAGTCCTGAAATTCACCCACTTTCATGCTGGTGCCAGTGAGGTTTTCGCTGGGGACGGGTGGCGCACCCTCAATGTAGCCAATAATCTCTGGATTAGCTTGCACTTGTCCAATCCATTCAGTGACCAGATTACCAACTTTGTAACCGGTGAACAAATGCCATTGATTGTCTTTGATGTAACTGTAACAACGCTTGTGAACCCCAATCAGATTGCCATCGGTATCGTATTGCAGATCCCCGTACTCTTGTACCCCTGGGCGACTGTGAATTGTATTGTGGAATTGGGTCTTGACTCCCCCTAAAGCCGAGCGCACCTCGGCAATGTCATCGCTGATGGGAGCCGTGGAAATTACAACAAGGGGTTGGCTATCACCACTACCAACAGTGAGATGGTTCCCCAACAGAGAATGGTCTCGCAGCTCTGTTTCGCTCTCCAAATCAAAAGTATAGTAGGCAATCAGATCTTGCTTTTCTCCTTTAAGTCGGGCGAACAAGTTATCCTGAATCTGCTCTTGGGTGCGAGAAACTTTCCAAATCCGCGCTTCTTCCATGATTCCATTAAAGCACTCTTGCAGACTGCTATTTTGCTTAGCCCCCAGGGTGAATTGTGCTGAACCCCACGATGATGGTTGACTCATGTCCTCAAGTTTCACCGGAGAGCCATTGTGGTAGAAGAGCAAGCTGGAACCGTTAATGTCTAGGTTTTTGACCCATTTGGCACCTTGGACGATGGCGTGATTGTTACTCTGGGAGTCGTGGGCAATGTTGCCTTCGTTCTCCTCAAACTGCCACCAGGCAATTAATGCTTCTTCATTGCCGGGAATCTTGCCACCTAAATTTTCCTGACTGAGTTCTTTATTGTAAAGGCGGATCTCGCTGATGATGCCTTTAAAGTAGTTTTCCCGAGAACCGTTATAGGTCTTACCAATTTCTAGAGGTTGCTCGCAGCTACCAGGGTCTTTGCCTTTGTGTGTCTCGTAACCCCGTTCTTCTTGGTTAATGTAGAAACGAATATCAAACCATTGACTAATATTGATAGATGGCTTCTTTTCAGTTCCCGTATTCTTGGTTTCCATTTGAAAAGAGCGAGTCACGGCAATTTTGTAAAATCGCCCCGGCCTGAGAGTTCCATCGGAGTAGTAAATGTGATTGCCACCATCTTTATCTTCAAAGGCAAAGGCAATTTTCCCATTCTTCTCAAGATAAAGTGAATAGGGAACAGACTCTTTCGTGCCGTCATCTAGTATGCCTTTGCTCAAAATCCCCCGGCGCTGTTGGAGGTCGTCCACCTGTAAGAATACCTCGATCGTTAAATCTTGAGTGATGTTCAAGGTGGAATTATGAGGGCAGCTTAGGTAGGCACTGCCATTAAACTGCAAACCGTAGGATTGTTGGTAGGCTACAGCGAGATGCTCCCATTGCTGCAATTTGAGACGGTCCTGGCTTTGTTTAAACAGGTTGCCAACTCCCATAAAGCAGGTATAACCATCTTGGTGAGGTTTTAGTCCCAAAGTGTACTGAGAGTTAGAGGACTTATGATGGATAATCCTTGTGATGCCAGTAATGGAATTGGGGTTGACCCAAGCCTCTAGAGTCAAATCACCATCAGCATCCAAGTTGTCGGAGGGCACTGCTAGACCGACATAATCATCTTCACCATCAAAAGCGAGGGCTTTACCCGGTGACTTGGGAACCCACTGACAAGATTTCCTGGTGCCACTCTTCGTTGCTGTACCGTTTTGCACCTTCCCATTAACATTACCAGGAACAGCGTTGAACTGTAATGAACCCTGTTGTAGATTATGGGTGAGTTTATTCGTGCTTGCCTTGACTGCGTAGTCATAGGGAACGAGATAAACTGATGTTTTAGCGAAAAATTCTAGCTGGGAACTGACGATTCCAATAGAAGTAGGATTGAGTTCTACAGCACCCTCTAATTGTAATTTAGTTTTACCGATTAGCAGAACATCATCCGGTTGAAGGGGATATTTGACTGGCTGCTCCAAGGTCAGAGTTGTCACAGTCCCTGACACATCAGTAGCCAGACTGCCTATAAAAACTTTTTCGTTAGCAGTGCCATTGAGAACATTGATAAATTGCTCAACCTCTCGTGGGACATCGTTCCAAGTTTCGGTGAGGTCTGTCGCAGTATTCTGGATAACGACAGTGCAGGTATCTGGAGTCGTGCCATCACTAACGGTGATGCTAGCTTCGTCGATTTCTGGTTCTGCTGATCGGGCAATAAACGTTATATTTCCGGTTTCTGCAGCCAATAGAGATTGAGCTTTTTCCGTATTAGTGTCGTAATAAGCGGCAAAAAATTGGTTATCTAGATCCCCAGCTCGACCCTGGAAATAGAGTGCAATTTGACCAGTGGCACTATCAAAAAGTTGTGGCGCATCTTTAGAATCGGCAAAGCTCAGAATAGCACCGGACAGAGTTAGACCAAAAGGATCTATATGCAATAGAGACATCGGTAATGGCTCAACATTGCCCTGTTGACTTTTGAGTTCAATGAGTTCTTTTTCTGCTTCACTCAGTTGCTTTTGTTTGTCAACCTTGTTACGTTTTTGGCCATTTATGAGTCTTGAAAGTTTGTTTTTTTCATTTGTCAGGCGAATTTTAGTCTGAACTTGCAGGCTGTCTGCCAAACGACTTTTTGACCTAGGCTTGAGTGTGACACGGGTAATATTACCGTGGCTATTTGAGTCTAGCCATTTATTGCAATCAAATGTAAGACTTTCTAACTTTCGAGAGCCATAATACACCTCAATCACGACTTTCTCTAAATACCATCCATCACCATCAGGTTTGTGGACTTTGATCTCTTTTATAGTCCCAATGTTCCCAAAATTGAATAGGCCATACTTGTCCCATTTCCCTTTTTGAAAATCATCACCGGAGTTGTCTAAACGTTTTTTCTTACTATCTTTCAATGTTCCATCAATCACCAGATAAACAGGATCATCCGTATCCGCACGACTCTTTGATCCTGTCTTAACTTTTACCTTATAACGATAGGCATTCGATTGTTTTAGCTCTTCCTGAAAGTTACTTTTTTGACCCGGTAACCTTGCCAATGTTTGATTAATTGCAGAAATCTTTGCGTTCTTGTTTTTAATCTCAAATTCAAGCTGTTGGATATCACCTTTAAGCCGCAATATACTTTCCTCGGTGTTGCTAATTCCATCCAAAAGTTCACTGGCCGATAAATTTTGGAGACCCTGGGTTAACAGCAGAGGTAGATTTATGTTGTCTGGTACTTGGGTTAGCTTTCCTTCTCGGGAGACACCAAAATCGAGAACACCAATATAGTTTTGACCTCCATTGCTCTGTTCTTCCCCTGTGCCTACTGCTAGCATCACCCGGGCATTTCGTTTAACGGGTTTTGCTTTCTGATCGTAGCCTGTTACTGCTTCTTCCTGCTGGTAATATAAAATTGCCGAAAGTCCCGATTCAATGGTGCGTCCATTAAACTTAAAACTGCTACGACGAATCCCGAAACCCTCGCCAATGGGAGCATCAGATATTACCCATTGGGGACTGCCCTCAATTGTGCCGTGGTTCGCGTTGTCAGTTTGGTCGTGGACAGTATTGCCCGCTGCTTCATCAAAGCGCCAATAGCCAATCAGTCCAGGTTCGTTGCCGACTAAGCGGTAGTTCATCGACCCTTGAATTTCATCTTGGGAGCGAGGGCGGTTCCAGAGACGAACTTCATCAATCGTTCCCTGGAATTTCTGATTAGTATCGAATAGACAGCCTATACGGAACTCGCCACTAGCTAAACAATCAGAATCAGCAATTCTCGTTTCCAGCAATATTCCATCACAGTAAAGCCTTTGTTCCTTATTGGAGTGGTTGTAAGTACAAGTCCAATGATGCCAATTTTGGTCAGTATAAACCTCTTCCGTCTCGATCGCATTCCCTCCACCAAATGCCAGAAAGAACTTATTACTTGAGCGAAAACCACAGACCAGGCCATGGTTCAACTCTGGATTTGATTGTTGCGCTTGTGATACCAGAACTTGTTGATTGCCATCAATCACTCCCCGTTTCACCCAAAATTCAACGGTAAAACTCTTATTCGCCAGGTCAATATTCTGCCCACAGTTAATCTGAGTATGCCCATCAAAATCCAAAGCTGACTCCGCATAGCCCGACTTGTTAAAAATCGGAATCAAATCTTGACCGGTAAAGGGACAGGTTCCTGGTTGCCGCTCAAACACAGATTTCTGATATTCTTCACTGGGGCTGGTGTAGAATTGGGTTCCCTTAGTATTAAACAACCCATCATTATAACGTTCTATATTGAACGAGTCGATTAATCCCGTCTGACTGTTGTGGGTAAAAATCTGCCAGCGCCGGATCTCAGCGATTTGAGTGGGTAGCAGCAACACGGTGAAACGCCCATCTCGTAAGTTCCGTACAAAGTCCAATTCCTGAGTAGGCTCTAAGAAGGGCTTTTTCTCCATATCCTGCGCCCCCAAGCTGTCCTTGTTACTGTCGAAACGATACTTATTACGACTGCGTTTGTAACGCACTTCCCGTTTGGGTACAAGTTCACTCCCCACCAAGACAAAACGATCAACTAATAATGTCTCTTCTATCACCGGGACTTTGTTGCCATCTTGGTCTAGAATTGGGCTGCCGTCAGAGTTACGGGCATAGACCATATCCTCATGTTGACTATCGATGGACTGACGGAAAATATAGATATATTTACCATCAGAAAGCGCCTGAAATGGGGTATCTGCGGTGAAACGAGCCGTAGTAGAGAGAAACTGATCGATTTCTTCGGGTCGCAGAGTGCCCGGTTCCGCTTCAGCACGACTGCCTTTTTTCACAATTGGCATCTTTGTGGGGTCAACAATTCCATAACCCACTTGCACAACTTCATTACAGAAGTTTAATTGTTTCGGGTTTTCTAGCCAATAGTGGACATCTAGGGGACTTTTTCCCTTTTCACTATTATTTAAATCCAGCACGGAATAGTAAATCCGTCGCCGGTCATCCATTGCTAGGGCGACCACTGTGCCTTTGTGCCGCACCATTGTTGAGTTTTTGTAATTGCGATCGCTGTAACTTTTTAGAAAGTTATCGCTAATACTCATCGTTGTTTTTCTCCAATCAAGACTTACTTTGAAAATTAAATAACGAAAGATTAATTGACAATCTTTTCGTGATTTATGTCTTTAGGCTGTAGCCTTCAAGAATCAAAAATGTCAATAAAATAACTGTATTTATATAAGTTTTTTTGAGAGATTAAATGAAGCAATTTATTGCAATCGTAGTTTACTAATTTTCGGACTCAATCCTAATCCTAAAATGATATCTAGCTGCTACAGTAAGCCAGAGTATACAGGTAGCAACATTGATAGTTTGTGGGAATGCTTGCAATTGATCATCACCGAGACTAGTGATTTAGTCTGCGCTTATAAACTAACCTTCTGCTTTTATCAATTTTTTGGGGCTCCAGTCCTGGAACTGTTGGAGAAAATCCTAGCCGTAATCCCCCCTAATATTCCCATTATCCTAAATGCTCAACACAGTGGCTTCAATACCTGTATTTCCTTAGCTAAACTGTATCGAAACAGTGGTAACTAAATGCCATTAACCTCAATTCTTATCCAGTAAAAGACTAATTACAAGCATTTTTAGTCTTTTCTGGTAAAGCAGTATTTATTCTTTGCTGCACACCTTGTATTAGTACATCGTTTGTACGAAAATACTATTATATTGAACTACATTTTACTTACAAATAGTCAAAAGAGTAAAAACATAGAACCCTCTTGAAAAATTAGCATTAGAATTATAAAACACTCACCATAAGTGCTACAAAGAATCCATTCTTTTGCTCCAGAAAGAGTAGCCCATAATATTTAGAGAAAAAGTATCGCTGAGTTCAACTAAATCCTCCAAGCAGGTTTAAATACAAGTAGTAATAGCTTGCTCATTGTTGCCATCAAAATATGTTAACAAATGAGCAAACAGCTTAACCAATAAAATCTCTACGAGAAGCAATTAATCAACTCAAAAATAAGATTATCTGGGAGGGTTATATCTGCTAATTGTCGATGCCTGATGTTTATTTATTAAAGTAGGATCCTCATCAGGATTTGATTTTGCAAATCTATGATCTTGGCTGCATGATGTTTGGCAATTTTGTTCAAGCATCAGGTGCAACCTTGCCTTACTATATTGACCTGCGTAAAATTATTTCCAATCCTCAAATCTTCCATCAAATTCTCTACGCCTAAGTAGTTAGGCACAATTACTTGTAAAACCTCTCTCCTACCAGGAGAGGGGAGTCTTCCTCACAAGGGTAGGTTTTTAATATTTAGGTGAAAATGAGACAAGGAAGGAACCCACCCCCATTGGTGTCAACACACAGCAATCGCATAATTTGTGAGAAATTATGGTAGAGGCAATTCATGAATTGCCTCTACGTTCGAACGCTTTTCACCTTAAGTAGACAAGGAGGATTTTTTACGAAAAACTGGGCTTTTCAACATCAACAATTTTGGCGAACCGAACAGAATTTTGTACGGTTTTACTCCCTTGTCACCTTGTCTTCCTTGTCCTCCTTGTCTTGTCCCAACCGGGTGAACGAAATTTTGGGTGGGATTTCTTGAGCTTTGTATCCAAACATTATCAGTTCTCTCTTCTTCCTCCGCTCCTCTGCTCCTCCGCTCCTCTGCTCCTCCGCTCCTCCGCTCCTCTGCTCCTCCGCTCCTCTGCTCCTCTGCTCCCCCGATTTAGGGTGCCTGTGTAACACCTTCTCCTTGACAAGATGGTTGGGGTTGCCATTCCCCTT
This sequence comes from Symploca sp. SIO1C2, assembly GCA_010672925.1. Taxonomy (GTDB): domain Bacteria; phylum Cyanobacteriota; class Cyanobacteriia; order Cyanobacteriales; family Coleofasciculaceae; genus Caldora. The sequence goes on from JAAHFP010000023.1 coordinate 54,673, forward strand.
GGTTATTGGCAGTTGAGACATGAGCAGTGAGGGTCACGTTATCTTGCTCATCAAGAATCCAGCCTTGGGCTTCGACGAGGGGTTGGGGGGAAGAAAACGAATTTTGACCTGAGACTTCCCTTCCCGGGTAAACGAAATTTTGGGTGGGATTTCTTGAGCTTTGTATCCAAACATTATCAGTTCTCTCTTCTTCCTCCGCTCCTCTGCTCCTCCGCTCCTCTGCTCCTCCGCTCCTCTGCTCCTCCACTCCTCCGCTCCTCCGCTCCTCTGCTCCCCACCCTTTTTTTCGCTCACCCTCCCTTCCCCGCGTCACCGTGTCCCCGCGTGCCCACATCTGCTGCTCATTAACAGCTGTACCTAAATCCGCCATCGGTCGTTGTGAACTGAGCATATCTGTGGGGCTAGGAGGCAATCCGTCCCTTCCTGTTACTGTAAATTCATTCCTGCCGCTTCCCGTAGGAGAGCAGGTTTGGTCTAATTGAGGGGCTACGGTGTCGATGGGCAATTCGCTTAATCCTTGACTAGGATCTATAGCCAGGGAATTAATGGTGATTTGACCGGAAATACCGAAGTCGGAACTCGCATCTATATCGTTAGTACCATTACCATCAATTGCTTGTCGTTCTCGGATATTGTAGAGACCCAGGTTGGAAGTAATGTCGATACGCCCTCCATTTCCCCCTTCAGCTTTGGCAATGATATCACTACCATTTTCTCCTGTTGCTGGCAAGGCAACGAAGATACCTTGATCTGAGCGGAGGTTAATGGTAATGTTACCGCCGTTGGCCTCTCCAATTGCTTCAGCAGAAATCAGGCTTTCGTTGCTCAGAAACAGAACATCGGCTAATTCTAAGTTGATATTGGCACCTTGTTGTAGACCATTACCTCCGGTGATAGCGGTGAGTTGTCCCCGATTTAAATTAAGGATATCGGCGGTGAGGGAAAGATTACCAGCTTGTCCAGAGGGGCTACTGACGGTTACTTGTGCGCCTTCTTGAATATTCACCAGAGGGGCGGTAATTGTCACATTACCAGCACTACCGCCATCCGTGGCTTCTGCGACAATACCTCCACTACCATCTGTTAGAGTGCCACTCAAGTTAACGGAATCGGAGGCTTTGACGGTAACACTTCCCGCTTGACCAGTTTGAGTCGAGGTAGAAATTAAGCTTTCAGTTACCTCTAATTTCTCTAGTCCTAGTAAGTTAATGTCTCCACCCTGGTTAGCTGACACGTTACTAGCTAAGATTTCGGCAGCATTGGCCAAACTCAGTTGAGAGGTATGGAAATTAATACCCCCTGCGTTACCTCCTTCCCCTTCGGCTTGGGCTGAAATGCGACTCTGGTTAAGGGTAACTGAAGCAGCTGGATTGTCTTGTTGATTTAGGTTGATACTACCGGCTTGACCGGTTTGAGTAGAGGTAGAAATTAAGCTCTGGTTTACCTCTAATTTCTCTAATCCTCTTAAGGTGATATCTCCACCCTGGTTAGCAGAAACATTACTGGCTACGATTTCAGCAGCATTTGCTAAACTCAGTTGAGAGGTATTGAAATTAATACCCCCTGCATTACCTCCTTCCCCTTCGGCTTGGGCTGAAATGCGACTCTGGTTAAGGGTAACTGAAGCAGCTGGATTGCCTTGTTGATTGAGGTTGATACTACCGGCTTGACCGGTTTGAGTAGAGGTAGAAATTAAGCTCCGATTGACCTGTAATCTATCTAGTCCTAGTAAATTAATATCTCCACCCTGGTTAGCGGAAACATTACTGGCTGAGATTTCGGCAGAATTTGCTAAACTCAGTTGAGAGGTATGGAAATTAATGCCCCCTGCGTTACCTCCTTCCCCTTCGGCTTGGGCTGAAATGCGACTCTGGTTAAGGGTAACTGAAGCAGCTGGATTGCCTTGTTGATTGAGGTTGATACTACCAGCTTGACCCGTTTGAGTCGAGGTAGAAATTAAGCTCTGGTTTACCTCTAATTTCTCTAATCCTCTTAAGGTGATATCTCCACCCTGGTTGGCGGAAACATTACTGGCTGAGATTTGGGCATCATCTTCTAAACTCAGTTGAAAGATGTGGAGATTAATGCCCCCTGCATTACCTCCTTCCCCTTCGGCTTGGGCAGAGATACTGCTATTTTTGAGAGAGACTGAGGCAGCTGGATTGTCTTGTTGATTGAGGTTGATACTGCCAGCTTGTCCTGTTTGAGTTGAAGCTGAAATACTGCTGTCATTAGTTAAGTTTAAGCTATTAACATTGTTCAGACTGATATTGGCAGGATTGCTAGAGCCTCCGCCATCGGTTTCGGCACTGATATGACCATTATTAAGGTTAACGCCGTTGGCACTAATATTGACATCACCAGCAATACCCTCACCATTGTCACTACTAACAGCAACTTGCGCTCCTTCCTCAATCGATAATTGTTGAGTATTGATTTCGATACCACCTGCGTTACCACCATTGCTGGCTTCTGCGAGAATGCCACCACTACCATTGGTTAGGATGCCACTCAAGTTAACTGAATTGGAGGCTCCTACGGTAACATTTCCTGCTTGACCAGTTTGAGTAGAGGTGGAAATTAAGCTTTCAGTTACCTCTAATGTCTCTAATCCTTGTAAGTTGATATCTCCACCTTGCTTAGCAGAAACATTACTGGCTAAGATTTGGGCATCATCTTCTAAACTCAGTTGAAAGATGTGGAGATTAATGCCCCCTGCATTACCTCCTTCCCCTCCGGCTTGGGCAGAGATACTGCTATTGTCGAGGTTAACTGTGTCTGCTTGATTGAGGTTGATACTACCGGCTTGTCCTGTTTGAGTCGATGCTGAAATACTGCTGTCATTAGTTAAGTTTAAGCTATTGACATTGTTGAGGCTGATATTGGCTGGGTTGGTACTACCTCCACCATCGGTTTCGGCGCTGATGTGACCATTATCAAGATTAACGCCACTAGCACTAATATTGACGTCACCGGCGATACCGTCACCATTGTCACTACTAACAGCAACTTGCGCTCCTTCCTCGATGGACAATTGTTGGGTATTAATTTGGATACCACCAGCATCACCACCATTGCTGGCTTCTGCGAGAATACCGCCACTACCATTGGTTAGAGTGCCACTCAAGTTAACCGACTCGGAGGCTCCTACGGTAACATTTCCTGCTTTACCAGTTTGAGTCGAGGTAGAAATTAAGCTCTCAATGACTTGTAATGTATCTAATCCTCTAATGGTGATATCTCCACCCTGGTTAGCAGAAACATTACTCGCTAAGATGGCAGCAGCATTGGTTAAATTCAGTTGAGAGGTATAGAGATTAATACCTCCTGCATTACCTCCTTCCTTTTCGGCTTGGGCTGAGATACTGCTGTTATTGAGAGTCACTGAGGCAGCTGGATTGTTTTGTTGGTTGAGGTTGATACTACCGGCTTGACCAGTTTGGGTGGAAGCAGATATCTCACTGCGATCGCGTAATTGTAGATAAGTTATATTCTGTAGTTGAATATCACCACCTTCACCTGCTTGGGTGGTTGCCGTTAATCTGGCAAGGTTATCCAAAACGACAGAAGGGGCATTAACTATCAGGTTTCCTGCCCTGCCCTCACCGGTACTGCTAACGGTGGCACTAGCACTATCTTGAAGAGTCAGTTGGTTGGCTGTAATCTCTAGGTTTCCTGCATTAGCAGCTCCTTCGGTTTCGGCAAACAGACCACTGTTAGCACCAGAAAGGTTGACGGTGTTAGCTCTGACAGTAAGATTACCACCGGTTCCTTGATTATTGGTAGAGGTAGTGGTGGTGGAAACTTGCGCTCCACCGTTAATATTCAAGATGGGGGTGGTAATTTCCACATTGCCTGCCATACCTGAGCCACTGGTTTCCGAAGACAACTTGCCATCACCACTCAAGGTCACAGACTGGGGTGCTGTGAGGAAAATGTTACCACCTAGTCCGGTGCTAGTGCTGGAGGCTGATATCTCTGCTCCATCCTGGAATAAAATAGACAATGTTTGTCCATTAGTGTCAGGTCGCAAGTTAATATTTCCCGCACCTCCGCTACTGCTAGTTTGGGCAAACAAAGCACTAGCAGCATCAAGCAGTCTAATTTCTGGGGCGGAGACAGTGATATTTCCTGCCTGTCCTGTTTTGCTGGTGTCACTGATAATTTGACTATTATTAAAGATGACTAGACTAGGGCTAGTTATGGCGACATTCCCTGCTGAGGCACTGCCTTTAGTGTCGCTTTCAATCTGAGTATTGTTGAATGTGAGGTTTCCTAAGCTGTTGACAGTGACATCTCCTGATCGACCTGCTTGACCAACATTCAAGGTGATTGGTTCATCCTTATTTAATGGGTTTTCCACCGTCACCTGCCCACTAGTCAGAATGTTGGTATCGGCAATCAATAAATCCCCCGTTCCTTCTACTTGAACATTCCCAGCTCTGGATTCTGCCCAAGAAGAGAGGGTTAATATATCTAGATTGCTCACAGTGTTTTGTGCTTCTAGAGTAACGTTACCACCATTCCCTGTGGTTCTTCCTGCCTCGGAGATAGAGAAGGAGTTAAGAACTCGATTGTTAGAGCCTTCGGAAACTCCCTTAATTTCACCATTTATGGCATGGAGGCTAATTGCCCCTCCATTTCCTGCATCGCCAGGTGAGAACGAGAAAGAGTTCAAATCGTCAGTAATCTTGATATCGTTGTTGGCGTCTAAGCTAATCGCCCCTCCATTCCCTACATTGCCTTCTCTTGAGAACGAGAAAGAGTCCAAAGAGCTAGTGGTAATGCTGCTGTTGGCATGGAGGCTAATCGCCCCTCCATTCCCTACATTGCCTCCAGTTGAGAACGAGCTAGAATTCAAGGAGCTAGTGGTAATGCTGCCGTTGGCGTCTAAGCTAATCGCCCCTCCATTCCCTGCATTACCATATGAGTACAAGCCAGAATACAAAGAGCCAGTGGTAATGCTGCCGTTGGCATCTAAGCTAATCGCCCCTCCATTCCCTGCACTGCCTAACCTTGAGAACAAGCTAGAATTCAAAGAGCCAGTGGTAATACTGCCGTTGTTGGTCTGGAAACTAATTGCCCCTGCATTCCCTGCATTTGAGCGCAAGCTAGAATTCAAAGAGCCAGTGGTAATACTGCCGTTGTTGGTCTGGAAACTAATTGCCCCTGCATTCCCTGCATTGCCTACTTGTGAAAACGAGTAAGAGTCCAAATCGTCAGTGGTAATGCTGCCGTTGTTGGTCTGGAAGCTAATCACCCCTGCATTCCCTGCATTCCCTGCATTCCCTGCATTGCTGATGCGATATGAGGACGAGTAAGACTCCAAAGAGCCAGTGGTAATGCTGCCGTTGTTGGTCTGGAAGCTAATCGCCCCTCCATTCCTTGCACTGCCTTCAACTGAGAACGAGCGAGAATTCAAAGAGCCAGTGGTAATGCTGCCATTATTGGTCTGGAAGCTAATCGCCCCTCCATTCCCTGCACTGCCATAAGCTCCATTCCCTGCATTGCCGAATCTTAAGTACGAGAAAGAGTCCAAATCGCCAGTGGTAATGCTGCCGTTGTTGGTCTGGAAGCGAATCGCCCCTCCATTTCCTGCATCGCCTCGATTTGATTCCGAGCGAGAATTCAAAAAGCCAGTGGTAATGCTGCCGTTGCTGGTCTGGAAGCTAATTGTCCCTCCATTTCCTGCATCGCCTCGAATTGATTCCGAGCGAGAATTCAAAAAGCCAGTGGTAATGCTGTCGTTGTTGGTCTGGAAGCTAATTGCCCCTCCATTTCCTGCATCGCCGAACCTTGAGAACGAGTCAGAGTTCAAAAAGCCAGTGGTAATGCTGTCGCTGGCGTCTAAGCTAATCGCTCCTCCATTTCCTGCATCGCCCAACCCTGAGAACGAGTGAGAATTCAAAGAGTCAGTGGTAATGCTGCCGTTGGCGTCTAAGCTAATCGCCCCTCCATTTCCTGCATTGCCTGTATTTGAAGACGAGGGAGAATTCAAAAAGACAGTGGTAATGCTGCCGTTGGCGTCTAAGCTAATCGCTCCTCCATTTCCTGCATCGCCCAACCCTGAGAACGAGTGAGAATTCAAAGAGTCAGTGGTAATGCTGCCGTTGGCGTCTAAGCTAATCGCTCCTCCATTCCCTGCATTACCTCGATTTGATGACGAGGGAGAATTCAAAAAGCCAGTGGTAATGTTGCCGTTGGCGTCTAAGCTAATCGCCCCTCCATTTCCTGCATTGCCTGTATCTGAGGACGAGTAAGAATCTAAATCGCCAGTGGTAATGCTGCCGTCGGCGTCTAAGCTAATTGTCCCTCCATTTCCTGCATTGCCTGTATCTGAGGACGAGTAAGAGTCCAAAGAGCCAGTGGTAATACTGTCGTCGGCGTCTAAGCTAATTGTCCCTCCATTTCCTGCATTGCCTGTATCTGAGGACGAGTAAGAGTCCAAAGAGCCAGTGGTAATACTGTCGTTGTTGGTCTGGAAGCTAATCGCTCCTCCATTTCCTGCATCGCCTTCAAGTGATTCCGAGCGAGAATTCAAAGAGTCAGTGGTAATGCTGCCGTCGGCGTCTAAGCTAATTGCCCCTCCATTTCCTGCATTGCCTGTATCTGAGGACGAGTAAGAATCCAAAGAGCCAGTGGTAATACTGTCGTTGGCGTCTAAGCTAATTGCCCCTCCATTTCCTGCATTGCCTGTATCTGAGGACGAGTAAGAATCCAAAGAGCCAGTGGTAATACTGTCGTTGGCGTCTAAGCTAATTGCCCCTCCATTCCCTGCATCTCCTGTATCTGAAGACGACTCAGAGTCCAAATCACCAGTGATCCTAATAGAATCGGCATCTAAGCTAATTGCCCCTCCATTCCCTGCATCGCCGAACTTTGAGTACGAGTCAGAATCCAAATCGTCAGTGGTAATGCTGTCGTTGGCATCTAAGCTAATTGCTCCTCCATTCCCTGCATCGCCGAACCTTGAGTACGAGTCAGACTCCAAATCGCCAGTGGTAATGCTGCCGTTGGCGTCTAAGCTAATCCTTCCTCCATTGCCTGCATTGCCATAATATGAGTACGAGTCAGACTCTAAATCGCCAGTGGTAATGTTGCCATTAACAGCAGAGAGGATGATATCCCCTCCATCGGCATCATTACCAAAAACAGAAGTATCAATATCACCAACAGTAATCCCTAACGGTATCCCATTAGCAGGAGGTATGAAACTCGTACCTCCTCCATTCTGAGGCAGATTAGGATTAGTCACGGCATCTAACCCTGCCCGTAATATCACCGATGGCTTTTCTGTCAAAGTTGCATAATCTGGATCATCTGCCGGAATTGTCGCATCAGGTCCGGTAATCCGAATATCCCCACCCTTAATACTACCCGTCGCCTCTACCTTTAGAGCAACACCTGTATAATCCCCAAACTCCACATCCCCATTTACCCGAATAATCGGGTCATACCAACTGATAAAAGTCCCTGGTGTTCCTGCCAATGTCCGCATGGAGAGATTACCACCACTGAAAAAGTGAGCATCCCCGGAAATATCTCCATCACTAATCAGAGTAAAATCCCCTCCACTCCCTAGCTGTGAGTCAGGATGATTGAGGGTAAAAATATCGATCGCCTGATTCCCTTGTATCGTTAGCTGTCTACCCGAGGTGGCAATAACTGGATTGCTCACACTATCGTGCAACTTTACCGTATCCGTTGCCAGAAGGTTTAAATCCCTCCCTGCCTGCAACTGACCCGACAAATTAAGACGACTTCCTACTAAAGTCAGGTCTTGCCCGGTGGTTAAATTCCCTTCATTAACAATTTCTGCTTGAGGCTCAGAATTTCCCCACTGTATCCCCGGAGTCACATTAATCGCCAACAACGGTGGTGCTTCTGGATTAGTGGCACTAAAACTGCTCCCATCAGACCAATTAAATCCATTCTCCGTAGAAGCCACCAACGAACCTCTAACATCCAACTGAGCATTGGGTCCAAAGACAATACCATTAGGATTAACTAAGAATAAATTAGCATTTCCTAATACTCCCAAGGTGCCTAAAATATCCGAGCCCTTATTCCCAGTAACCCGACTCAAGATATTCTCAATACCGGCAGGATTGGCAAAATAAACCCGTTGTCTGTCTAATACATTAAACTCTAGAAAACTATGGAATAAGTTTGCTCCTCGTAGTGCTCCACCATCAATGAGATCCCCCGAATTTCCTTGAATATCGACATCTTCTGTCATGCGAGAACCTTCAGAACCCAAAGTAGCATCGGGGATAATTTGAGCAGAAACTGGAGGTAGGAGGAACCCACCCCTAACCCCTCCAAGGAGGGGGACAAGAGGCAGTATCCAGGAGAGGAGAAAGTTTTTGTAGTGAGCTTTTTTTCCTTTTTTAAGTGGTGGTTGATTGGCGCGGTGAGGCACGAGTAACCTATCCACCAGAAAAATTACTGCACTCATCTTGGTGAAATGCATAATGATATTAAAATCTCCTCAAAAATTTAATTGTTCTAAGCAGATAGCCAAAGAAGTAGGGTTTACTGGATAAGTGTGTAATATCAATTCCGGCTACATTGGGATCATATTCGTAATGTAGGGGCGCAAGCTTTGCCATTGGTGTCAACTTAACGTCAAACTCATGCCCCACAAGGAACTTAAGTTCCTTGCTAATAGCTCAAGTCATCTAAAGATGACTCAATTTTCCCCAAAATCTTCAGTCCACTTGAGTGGACTTTAGCTATTAGCCCAGAACTTGAGTTCTGGGTGGGTTTTGGAGCTTGTTGAGAATGGTGCAAGATCTGAGTCTTAACCGCTGCTATATATGCAAATACCCCAAGAGTTAAGGAAAATTGTATTCTTCCTCCTCAGCTCCCCAGCTCCCCCAGCTCCCCCAGCTCCCCCAGCTCCCCCGCTCCTCAGCTCCTCCGCTCCTCAGCTCCTCCGCTCCTCCGCTCCCCCGCTCCCCAGCTCCTCAGCTTCCTTGACAAGATGCTTGAGGTTGCCATGCTCCTTGGTTATTGGCGATTGGGACATGAGCAGTAAGGAGCACCTTATCCCGTTCATCGATAATCCAGCCTTGGGCTTCTACAAAGCTTTTGGAGAAAGAGGTAGAATTGGTCGTTGGAGAGGTGAAGGAAATTTGGTTTGTAACTCCCCTTCCCCACGTCTGTTGCTTATGGACAGGTGTACCTAAATCGACTAAAGGTTGCTGTGAACTGAGCATATCTGTCGGGCTAGGGGGCAGTCCGTCCCTTCCTGTTACTGTAAATTCATTTCTGCCGCTTCCCCTTGGAGAGCAGGTTTGGCTTAGTTGAGGGACTACAGTGTCGATGGGAAGTTCACTTAATCCTTGACTCGGATCTATAGCCAGGGAATTGATGGTGATTTGACCGGAAATACCGAAGTCGGAACTCGCATCTATATCGTTAGTACCATTACCAGGTATAGCTTGTCTTTCTCGGATACCATAGAGACCCAGGTTGGAAGTGATGTCGATACGTCCTCCATTTCCCCCTTCGGCTTTGGCAATGATATCACTACCATTTTCCCCAGTTGCGGGGAAAGCAACGAAGATACCTTGATCTGAGCTGAGGTTAATGGTAATATTACCGCCGTTGGCCTCTCTAATTGCTTCAGCAGAAATGAGGCTTTCGTTGCTCAGAAACAGAGCATCGGCTAATTCGAGGTTAATATTGGCTCCAAGTTGTAAACCATTACCTCCGGTGATAGCTGTTAGTTTTCCCTGATTTAAATTAAGGATATCGGCGGTGATGGAGAGATTACCAGCTTGTCCAGAGGGGCTACTAACGGTGACTTGTGCGCCCTCTTGAATATTCACCTGAGGGGCAGCAATTTTCACATTGCCAGCACTACCGCCATCAGTTGCTTGTGCGACAATACCGCCACGACCATCTGTTAGAGTGCCACTCAAGTTAACAGAATCAGATGCTTCTACGGTAACATTTCCTGCTTGGCCAGTTTGAGTCGAGGTAGAAATTAAGCTTTGAGTTACCTGTAAATTCTCTAATCCTCGTAAGGTAATGTCTCCACCCTGCTTAGCGGAAACATTACTCGCCAAGATTTGGGCAGCATTTGCTAAACTCAGTTGAGAGGTATGGAGATTAATACTCCCTGCATTACCTCCTTCCCTTTCTGCTTGAGCTAGGATACTGCTATGGTTGAGGGTAACTGAAGCGGAGCGATTGCCTGCTTGGTTGAGGTTAATGCTACCAGCTTGACCAGTTTGGGTGGCAGCGGATATCTCACTGCGATCGCGTAATTGTAGAGATCTTAAATTCCGTAGTTGAATATTGCCACCACTACCGGCTTGTGTGGTTGCCGTTAATCTGGCTTGGTTATCCAAAACTACAGAAGGGGCATTAACTGTGAGGTTTCCGGCGATTCCATTACTTAGACTGCTGACGGTGGCGCTAGAACTATCTTGAAGTATCAGTTGGTTAGCTGCAATGTCTAGTTTCCCTGCGCTACCACCATTATTCGCTTCTGATGCAAGGCGGCTATTGCCAGTGAGAGCAACAGTGCCTCCTGTCGCTTGGATGGTGAGATTACTTCCAGTACCACTCCCTGTGGAAGCGGATATTTCACTACTATTGCTCAGTTGTAAAGATGATAAATTCTGTAGTCGAATATTGCCACCACTGCCTTCGTCTGTGGTTGCCGTTAATTTGGCTTGGTTATCCACAAGCACGGAAGAAGCACTAACTGTGAGGTTCCCTGCGGTTCCATTACCTTTGCTGCTGACGGTAGCCCTAACATTATCTTGAAATGTAACTTGGTTAGCTGTAATTTCGAGTTCTCCAGCTTTACTATCTCCCTGTATAGTTTCTGAGGACAACTGCCCATTACCACTTAAGGTAACTGAGTTAGGAGCAATAATCTCCAAGTCTCCTCCGTTACCGCTGCCTGAAGTAGAAGCTGAGATTTTAGCACCTTCAGTAAAATTGACTTGCAAGTCATTGCCGCTATGGGGATTTAGGGTAAGATTACCAGCATTAGCAGCCCCTTGTGTTCCGGCGAAGAGACCACTTTGGGAACCAGAGAGGTTGAGGGTGTTAGTTCTGACGGCCAGATTGCCACCCTTTCCTTTACTATCGGTGGAGATAGTGGTGGTGGAAACTTTTGTTCTATCGTTAAGATTCAAGGTTGGGGTGGTAATTTTCACATTACCTGCAATACCTGAGCCACTGGTTTCTGCTGATAACGTCCCATCACCACTCAAGGTGACAGAGTTTTTGGTATTAATGCTTAAGCTTCCCCCCATACCCTGGCCAGAGGTGGAAGCTGAAATAACGCTATCCGTTACGGAAAGCAAGTCTGTGGTGAGGCTGACGTTGCCTGCAGTCCCTAAACCAGATGTTTCGGCAAATAATTTGGCTCCATTGCTTAGGTCAAGGGTTCTGGCTTCAATCTTAATCCTCCCACCATTACCAGTGGCCCCATCATTTACAGTTGTGCTGACCGTGCTATTGTCTATCTGCACTTGGTCAGCAACGGTTACATTAATTTCCCCTGCATTCCCTGTGCCTGATGTTGTGGCAAGTAATTTTGCTCCATTGCTGAGGTCAAAGGTTCCGGCTTCAATCCTAATCCTCCCACCATTACCAGTGGCCCCTGGATTCACCTCTGTGCTGATAATGCTATCACTCACTTGCACTTGGTCAGTTACGCTTAAATTAATTTCACCTGCCTGCCCTGTGCCTGTTGTGGCAAATATTTCTGCTCCATCCCCCAGTTCAAGTGTTCGGGCTTTAATATTAATACTCCCACCTTCATTAGTTGCGTCATCATTCACCGTTGTGGTGATTTTGCCCCTATTTAGTATACGCACAGAGCCAGTTATGTTTAAATTAACTTCACCCGCCGTCGCTGAACCAAAAGTCGCTGTAGTGATTAGGGTGTCATCCAGGGTTAAGGAAGGAGCATCAATCTTAATCTCGCCAACTTTGCCGTTGTTGGCATCTGTACCAATCGTAAGTCTCGTTAAATTCAGTGGATTCTGACTCTCAAAAGTAATATCTCCAGATTGACCACCTCGGCTAGATTGGGTTGTAATATCTAGGAATGGAAAATTGTTACGTCCGTTATGATTATTAAGGCTAATGGTCTGAGCCCGGACGGTAATATTTCCTGCATCACCAGTTTGACCAATACCATTCAAATCATTATCATTTCTCGTCCTGGTCACAATGACGCCATTTTCGTTGCCAGTAACACTAATCTCACCTTGAAGTGCCTGTAAGGTAATATCTCCTGTATTTCCTGAAATACTCCCATTATTAGCAGTCGAATTGGTGAATATTCCCCCATTAACAGTAATATCGCCCTGGGAACTAGTGAGTTGAACGCTGCCAGAATCCCCTGCTGTTGTGTTGGCAGTGTTAGTAAAAACAGAGGCATTAATTCCTGTTTGCTCCGGTTTGGTTAACTCTGATGCGATGGAGATATTTCCCTTAGCCAGGACAGTAATACTTCCTGCATTTCCCGTATTTCCATCCTGATTAGCAAAAGTACCTAGTGCGAATGTTCTCCTATTATTTCCTCCTAATACATCAACCGCCCCTTTAGAGTCCAGGTAGATATTGCCACTATTGCCACCCACGTTAAAGTTAGCAGTCGATATTTGTTTAGCCGTGATATTTCCTTGCAAATCAGGATTAGGCTGATACTGATTGGTTAAGAAAACCAGCCCTCCTTGATTGATGATAAAGCCATTGATGGTGATATCGGCACGGTTAGGAGTATTAGTAGAATCAAGATTTATCGGAGTAGGATTGCCTGTAAGTCCAGGAATACCAACTGCCTTCATTCCTGCCCTAATATCCAACGTCGGTTCATTCCTACCGTCAATTTCTACTGTTGTCCCATCAGAAAGAGTAACTGTTTCCTGAATTCCATTAGTCGCATCAGCACCTGTAATCCTGATATTACCTGCAACCTTAACACTCCCCCCGGCAAAAATATGCAGTGATGCTCCTTGATAACTATCAAAACTCACATCCCCATTCGCCCGTATCACCGGATCATTTGGACTCAACCAACTCCCAGGATTACTATCCAACTGCTCAATCTGAAAAGTTCCTCCACTCCAGTAGTGAGCATCACCTATTACACTATTAGCTGAACGCAACACCAGATTTCCACCAGAAAACAAGCCACTATCAGGATGATTCAAGGCAAAGATATCAACTGCCTGATTCCCCTGTACCAACAATTCACCATCCGCCTCAGCAATAAAGGGATGATTCGTGCTATCTCGAATCTGTACTGTATCTGTGGCAAGAAGGTTTAAATCTCTCCCTGCCTGCAACTGACCAGACAAAGTGAGACGACTCCCTACTAAAGTCAGGTCTTGCCCTACTGCTAAATTCCCCTGATTAACAATTTCTGCTTGAGGCTCAGAATTCCCCCACTGTATCCCCGGAGTGATATTAATCGCCAACAACGGCGGTGCTTCTGGATTAGTGGCACTAAAACTACTCCCATCAGACAAATTAAATCCATTCTCCGTAGAAGCTACAAACGAACCTGCCACATCCAACTGAGCATTGGGGCCAAAGACAATACCATTAGGATTAACCAAAAATAAATTGGCATTTCCCAATACTCCCAAGGTTCCCAAAATATCTGAACCATTATTCCCAGTAACCCGACTCAAGATATTCTCAATACCGGCAGGATTGGCAAAATAAACCCGTTGTCCATCTAAGACATTAAACTCTAGAAAACTATGGAACAAGTTTGCTCCTCGTAATGCTCCCCCCTCAATACGCTCACCTAAACTACCTTGAATATCTACACTTTCTATAATGTGAGAACCTTCAAAACCCAAAGTAGCATCTGGGATAATTTGAGCTGAAGCAGGAGGCAGAAGGCAGAAGGCAGAACCCACCCCTAACCCCTCCAAGGAGGGGAACAGGAGGCAGGAGAGGAGAAAGCTTTTGTAGTAAGTTTTTTTCCCTTTTTTAAGTAGTGACTGATTGGTGCGGCGCTGCACGAGTAACCCACCCACCATAGAAATTCCTGCACTTATCTTGGTGAAATGCATAACGGTATTAAAACCTCTTCAAAAATTTAATTGTTACTAAAGCAGATAGCCAAAGGAGTAGACAATGAAGCGATTAAGGCCAACTGTCCTTGTAATATAGAAGTCGCTAGGGCGGTTAAGACATTCTCAGGTAAGGCAAGTTAGTTAACAAGGGGCTTAAGCCCCTTGTCTTTGTCCTAATAGCCTTAGCGGTTGCTATATTTGTCGGGTAACTGGGAGGTTAACTCCTACCACAATCTCATGACAAAGTTATCCTCTAACTAACAATCCAATTGAGATTTGAGAGAAACAGTTGTCTAAACTTGACAAAAGTTTTAATTATATAGATGATGCAAATTCACAAAAGTTAAAGCAGTCGCCAGGGCAGTTAAGACATTTTTAGGTAAGGTAAGTTAGCAAGGGGCTTAAGCCCCTTGTCCTAATCACCTTGGCGGTTGCTATAAAATCACACAGACAATGCAAAGGATGCCCTGTATCGAAACACAATTAGCTTGGGAAAAGCCAGCTAATTGCCAGGGATACATCGGATGCAGTTTCCAAGGTCGTTGGCAGAGCTATACATCTGTATTTACTATGATGTAGCTGAATTTCCATAAGACCTCAAAACCTTGCAGTAAATGTATTAGTGATAAGAATTATCACCAATACTTCACCTATCTAAAAAAAGTGGGAAGGTGAGGCAGACAACCCTTCTCTAGTAATTGTACAATACGATTGTGTTTTGAGTGCAGCTTATCTAATTTTTTATATAAGAGAGTAGGGAAAAATCCAGTTATTACACCATATATAGTGCTTATAAGTTGAACAATTAAGCCATATGTGGCGTAATTTTTGATTTAGTCTAAACTCTTCCCTTGAAGTATCTACCTTTTGATATATGTCTTTGGTATATGCCTTGTTTCTTAAAAGCAATTAGCAATTAGCAATTAACCATTAGCCATTAGCCATTAGCCATTAGCCATTAGCCATTAGCCATTAACCATTAACCATTAGCCATTAACCATTAGCCATTAACCATTAGCCATTAGCCATTAACCAGAGTGTTTCTTAAGAGTTATACGTAATTCCTAAAGCCGCATTGATAACTGCCTACGTACAGCAAAACTAATTAACCTACTCGGTGTACTCGAACCCTGCATAACTGGCACCCTGAGGAATTTTCCCATAGCTAAACGAGCAATTCCTTTTAGGCGAGCTTTCAGCCTTGCTGACAGAAACTTCAGCTGATTGTTCCCTCCTTCCACAGCATAAGAAGGAACAAAAGCCAGTTTCCCATAGAGAATATCTGCTCGATGAGTTTTGCTTAAGCCATGACGGTGATGCTCCGGATTAGGTAAGCCCCCATGTTCACCATAGTTTCGGAAGGGAATGTAGTTTTTCAGCTGTTTGGCCAGTAAAACCGCATCAATCTCCGAGTCCCAACTGGAATAGTTGCTAGTTCCTATTTCCTCTTTGACTTTCTCTGCTAATTCAATCAAATATTGAGCAGCATAAGGAGTAACAATATAGGCAACTAATGAAGTAGAAAATCCCTGAGCGTAACCTTCCGAAGAGACGTAATATACCTGAGAAGCACAAGTGTAAAGCCAAGAAACTCCGACATCAGTCTGATAAGGCTCAAAGGGTAAAGGAAGTTTTCCCAATCCCAGCACCGGCACAAAATCGGCTTCAACAATTAGAGTAGGCTTACTCTGTTGTGTTGCTTCCTCCCAAGCCCTTCTATGGTTGAGTAAGCACAGGTAACTCGGCGAGAAATTCTTATATTCTGGTTGGTGTTCCTGCCTGAGAACCTCACAAGGTAAGCCTTCCTTTGCCAAGGTTTCTTCCAGTAACTCAGTTGACTCTTTATAAGCAATAATAAAAACTTTACCAATACAATCGGCAAGGAGATGAGATTTAGGAGATGCAGGAGAAAGCATTGAAGAATTGTTGTTTGTTGTTTGTTATTTGTTGTTTGTTATTTGGGAATTGGTGAGTGTAAATATAGCAACCGCCAAGGCGATTGGGACAAGGGGCTTAAGCCCCTTGTTAACTTGTCTTACCTGAGAATGTCTTAACCGCTCTAGCGACTGCTATATCTCCCCACCCTCCCCACACTTCCTATTTTTTAGTGGATCCACCACTAATTTTCACTTTGTAGCCCAGCTTAGTCAAAAATGGCATTAGTTTCTCGGTATGGTCACCTTGTATTTCTAGGGTATTGTCCTTAACTGTACCACCGCTACCACAATGACCCTTGAGCTGTTTGAGGAGCTTGCTTAAGGTTTCTGGTTGAGCTTGAAAACCAGTGATGATGGTCACAGTTTTGCCCTTACGTCCCTTTCGGGAAGCTTGTAGGCGCAAATTTTGCTCCTGGGGGGAAAGTTCTTGAACTACTCGTTCCACCGCAGCTGGATTACTATTAGAACCAAACTCCTGGTAGACAAGACGATTACCAGAAGAATTAGAGTTGGAAGATTGGCGTTTGGATTTTGATGAGGTCATAAGTATTGGGGAATGGGAATTGGGAATGGAGAATGGAGAAGGTCGAATGGAGAATGGGGAATTGGCAACAGTTATAGGATTTGACTTTTTGGCGTATTATAGCTAAAGGCTGAAAGTTAAAAGCGCTTGACAGGCGGCGTACCATCTGCTGAGTAGGTCATAAACAAGCAAAATCCTCTTCACTCCTGACTTGGTGTTTCTTAGCAATTAGCCATTAGTCATTAGCCATTAGCCATTAGCCATTAACCAGAGTGTTTCTTAAGAGCCCCCCACGGGCGGCGCACCGCCCCCTACAAATGAAAGAAACACTCCCTTCTTTTCTTCTTACCTCCTGACTCCTGACTCCTGACTCGGTGTTTCTTAAAAGCCCCCCACGGGCGGCGCACCGCCCCCTACAAATGAAAGAAACACTCCCTTCTTTTCTTCTTCCCTCCTGACTCCTGCCTTCTGCCTCCTGCCTTGTTTCTTAAAAGCCCCCCACGGGCAGCACGCCGCCCCCTACAAATGAAAGAAACACTCCCTTCTTTTCTTCTTACCTCCTGACTCCTGACTCCTGACTCCTGTTTCTTAAAAGCTGATAGCTAACTGGCTCTATAGGCTTTTGGTGTTATACCTGTAATTTGTCGAAACTTTTTGCTCAAATGGCTGTGGCTGTTGAACCCACAGTCGAAAGCAATATCGACAATGGATTGATCAGTTTGTTTCAATAATTGCTTCGCTCGTTCTATTCGTTGGTGGATTAAGTATTGGTAGGGAGAATTGCCAAGAGACTGCTTGAACAAACGGCTGAAGTGAAATTGGCTGATGTCGAGCAATTGAGCTAAATTTTCAAGTTTAAGGTCTTGATCTAAATGGGCATCGATGTACTCCAATACACGCTGGAGTTGACGTGGCGTTAAGCCTCCTTCGTAAGTAGGCAACTGGGGCTTCGTTGTTGTATGATGCCGCAGGAGATTCACTGCCAGAACATTTGCTAGGGAGTCCAGATAAAGTGGGCTACCGGATAGTCCCTGTTGTAATTCCATATGAAGCATCATAGCGATCGCTTCTATCTGTTGATCGTGAACCTGGAATTCCGGTAACAATTCTAAGCGATCACAATCTTGAGTAAGAGTTTCTCTGGCCACATTTTGCAAAAACTCAGCAGTGAGACGAATCCGCAAGCAATTTTCCTCACCTTCCCATCGAACAAACAGGGGTATGTTTGCCGGAGTCAGCAACATATCTCCTGGACGATACAACCCGTTGTAAGTCTTACCATCCTGAACTTGCAAGTAATGAAGTGGACGAGGAGCAAGGGACATATACAGCGTATGCTCACCCTCCAAATGACAACTTCCTTCTCCCGGTGGATTTTGGAGTTGTTCGACTTGAATTTGTTCCCTGTGTTCCATTAAGCATTCTTATATTCTTAATTCTTAATTCCGCGCAGAGGTCTATTACTCTGTCAATCAACAAATGATGGATAAACTTTCTCTCCGCGTCTCCGCGTCTCCGCGTCTAACTCAACCCGTCAATTCAAATTTGGCAGACTACTATCGTTTTCCAGAAAACGCTGGAAAGTCTCTAAATCAGGTAGAGAAGTTTGAGCCCCAGCTTGAGTAGCAGCAAGAGCACCAGCTGCTGATCCCCAGACTACCGCTTGTCTCAAAGAGAGCCCCTTGGTGAGAGCAACTGCTAAAGCACCATTGAAGGCATCACCCGCTGCCACGGTATCAACTGCCTGGACTGGGAAGGCAGGAACAAAAAAACTTTCCGACTCCGTAGCACAGAAAGCTCCTTGCTCCCCTAGTTTAACAATTACTGTGCCCACACCCCGTTGCTGTAGCACTTTTGCAGCTTGAGCCGCTGTTTCTTGCCCCTCTACAGGAAAACCTACCAACTGAGAGGCTTCTACTTGATTGGGAGTCAGAATATCCACGCTCTGGTAAAGTTCTAGTGGGAGTTCTTGAACCGGTGCAGGATCGAGAATTACTGGAACACCTGCTTGCCTTGCGGCCCAAGCTGCTGACAATACTGCGGATAGGGGAATTTCTAGCTGCATAAGTAAGACGGCTGCTTCTGGGTGAACGAAATTTTGGGTGGGATTTCTTGAGCTTTGTATCCAAACATTATCAGTTCTCTCTTCTTCCTCCGCTCCTCCGCTCCTCCGCTCCTCCGCTCCTCCGCTCTTCCGCTCTTCCGCTCCCCACCCTTTTTTTCGCTCACCCCCTGCTTCTGGCAACAGGTTCTTGAGTCGTTCTACATCTGTTTCCCCTAACTGCTCATTAGCACCAGGAATCAAAATAATCTCGTTTTCCCCAGCATCATCCACCAGAATTACCGCAATACCGGAACTAGTTGCTCCATCTACCACAATCCCTTCGATATCAACACCCGTTGCCTGTAAACTACGACTTAGCTGTTGTCCGAAGTCATCATCTCCCAAGCGTCCCACCAACTTAGTAGAAATACCTAATCGCGCAGCCGCCACCGCTTGGTTTGCTCCTTTACCACCAGGGGCAGTAAAAAACTCATAGCCCTGCAAAGTTTCACCAGCGATGGGCAACCGAGGGGTTTTGGTTACCAAATCCAGGTTGATGCTGCCAAAAACTATAATCATTGTGTACTAAAAATAGATCTTAGTATTAGACACTCAAACTACAACAAAAAACGCTATAATTTCGAGGGATTGAAAAAATAGCTTCAAATACTAGTTATTTCATAAACTCCCAAGCTTTAGTGCAAGAAGGCATAAGGCAGGAGGCAAGAGGCTAGAAAACTTATGGTATCTACCTTTCCGTCTATTGTTAAGAAGGTGAGTTATTACCACCGCGCCGCACTAGTTTAAAATAAACCAATAAGTGAGCGTAATATATGTCGCAACAATCAGGTGCTGTTAAATTTTTTAACGAAACTAAAGGTTTTGGCTTTATTAAGCCAGACGATGGTGGTAAAGATATTTTTGTTCACGTCAGTGCTTTAGGTGGTCTACAGTCATTAGCAAACGACCAACGTGTCGTTTTTGACGTTGAAGAGGGTCGTCGTGGCCCCCAAGCAGTTAACGTGCAAATCGAATCTTAGAGTTGAGATTTGAGTTGGCATTTCTCCCTAACCTGAACAAGGATAGGGAGGAATCTTGACTTAATACTTCTGCCAAATGTTAAACTCCCAAGAGATATTAGCACAACGCTATCAACTCCAACAACAATTGGGACGCACCGCTGCTGGTCGTCAAACCTGGCTCGCCACAGACTTACACTCCAGTGAATCGGTAATAGTCAAGCTACTAGCTTTTGCTCCTCAGATGCAGTGGGAAGAGCTCAAGCTATTTGAGCGAGAAGCACAAGTATTACAAGCACTTAATCATCCCCACATTCCCTGCTATCGAGATTATTTTTCCTTGGATCAACAAACTGGTGCAGGTATACCTTGGTTTGGACTAGTGCAAGACTATATCCCTGGTACATCTTTACAAGAATTACTAGAAAAAGGTAAACGATTTTCGGAAAAACAGGTACAGCAGATTGCCAGGGAAGTGCTCAATATCTTGGTGTACTTACACGGACTAAGTCCCCCAGTTTTACACCGAGACATTAAGCCCGGTAATTTAATTTTAGGTGAAGATCAGCAAATCTATCTTGTAGATTTTGGCGCAGTACAAGCACAAGCGGCAGTCACAGGAGTTACCTTCACTGTCGTAGGCACTAGTGGCTATGCACCTTTGGAACAGTTTTGGGGTAGAGCCGTTGCCTCATCAGATTTATATGCCTTGGGAGCAACCTTAATTCACTTATTAACGGGTACTCCTCCAGCTGAATTACCCCAGAAGGATTCTCGCATTCAGTTTGCTCATCTTGTCAGCATCCAACCTAGCTTAGTCCATTGGATTGAGCAGGTGACCCAAATAGCTGTAGAAAAGCGTTTTAGTACTGCCTTAGAAGCTCTAGAAGCTCTCAAATCCGGCAAAAGACTTGCTAAATCTGGCAAACAGCCGACTCTAGGCAATATTTCTAAACCTTTTGGTACTTTAATTCAACTCAGTCAATCACGAGGGCACTTAGAAATTCAGATACCAGCCCCTGGTTTAAGAGTAATGTTACAACCTGTGAACTTTATTAAAATATGTTTTTTGTCTAATGTTCTCTGGGTACTGCTGGCATTGATTACAGAAAGTTTAGTGAACCTGTTCAGTATAGAATTATCAATGGTTTTAATCTCTTCAAATATATTGCTTTTTGTTTTTTCCTTAATGCTATTAACAATAGTAGCAGCTGTATTATGTAAGCTTTTTGGTGAAAAAACTAAACTTGAATTTAATCATCAAGTTTTTCAGATAAAACGACAAACATTATCTTTGAATTACGGTTTTCAACAAAATCGTACTCAAAATATTTTGAGTATTTTTTTGATCAAGAACGGTAATTATCAAGTAAAAATTCGTTCCCAGAATAAAACCTATGACCTTGGTGGTGCTTTGGGAGAAAATGAGAGTGCTTGGTTAATTCAACAAATCCAAAACTGGCTTCATGAAATATAAGTGTAAGTAAGTTGTTGAAAATTGTAAGTATTTTACCGGACATGAATAGGATAAGGGATTTATGAGAAAGCCAATACTGGAATCAGGGAAATCATATACTTTTGCAGATTATTTTTATCTGAGCCATCCTACCAAAGAGCTTGTTGCAGAATTTGGTTATCAGTTCCAGTTAAGAAAAATTGAGCTTCCCCAACATCCTTGTGAAGGTTCGCTGGAAAAACTGAAAAACACTTTTTATCAAAAACTGCCCCATATATCACTTAACTCAGAAATAGCCAAGAGGGAAGTTCTAGTTGCTCCGGTACTTCTGGAATTACTTGATTTTGTTGATATGGATATTGATATTGAATATCCCCTCAATGTCAGCAACCAGCTTAAAGGCAGTATTGATTATTTTATCAGGTCAGCGGGCTCTTTAGTGGTTATTGAAGCCAAGAAAGCAGACCTCGAAAGAGGATTCAGTCAGCTAGCAGTGGAAATGATTGCTGTTGACCAATATTTTGAAGAAGGTGATACTCCTATATACGGAGCAGTGACAGTCGGAGATTTATGGAGATTTGGAGTGCTAGACAGAAAAGAGAAGCTGATATCAAAAGATATTGACTCTTATCGAGTTCCTTCTGACCTTGAAGAGCTTTTTTCAGTATTTATAGGAATACTCGGACCCTAACACTCTGATCTTAAATATAACACTACAGGAATTATCTAAACCAGTAAATAATGAATATCAAGATTGGTGGTGCGTTACGCCTACGGCTAACGACACCCTACCTTCTTACAAAGGACAAAACTATTCAATATTAAACCAGCTGTCCACCTAAGTGAGAGCAGCTGGCTGGCTTGTCCTTTTCAGTACTGTTAGTTCCAGTACGGCTATAGGATTTATTTATTCAGACTTATTGAGAAAGTTCTGAACTTGTTGCAAAGCGAGAACGCCAATATTGTATGCCACCCAGCCTAAAGCTAGGAGTAAAGGGAACAGAACTATCAATACACGCAGATCCATGTTTTTAGTGCCCTCCTTGAAGGATTAAAGTTTTTTGAAGATTTCTCATATTTTCATTTTCAAGCAAATTGGCGCGATTTACCACAGAACATTTGCCTAGTGCAAGAGGGCCGCTTTTCTTTTTTCCCTACACCCCACACCCGGGTGAGGTGAAATTTTGGGTGGGATTTCTTGAGCTTTGTATCCAATAGCTATAAGTTCTCTCTTGTCCTCCAGCTTCCTCAGCTCCCCCAGCTTCCTCAGCTCCCTCAGCTTCCTCAGCTTCCTCAGCTTCCTCAGCTTCCTCAGCTCCCTCAGCTCCTCACACCCCCACACCTTTTTTCGCTCACCCCCCCACACCCTATATGTGATTTTCGGTAAAACCTAAATCAGTTCCTCTACCTGCATGTACCAGAGCTAGTTTGGCATATGCTTTGGCATGTTCAACTAATTCAGCCGCCTCAGCTTCAGAAATTTCCCGCAATCGCTTAGCAGGAACTCCAACAACCAGAGAAAATGGTGGAACATCTTTATTTACCACTGCTCCAGCACCAATAATGCTACCTGAACCAACTCTGACACCATCCAGCACTACAGCACCAATACCAATCAAACAACCTCTCTCAATGTGAGCAGAATGAACTACAGCACGATGACCAACGGTGACATGAGCTTCTAAGATGGTTGGCTTACCAGGATCGCCGTGTAAAATAGCCCCATCCTGAATATTAGTTCCCTCGCCAATTTCAATGCGCTCGACATCTCCCCGTACCACTGCACCATACCAGATACTAACTCCTGCTGCTAGGGACACCTGACCTATAACTACCGAATTTGGGGCGACAAAAGCTGCTTGAGATACATCAGGAATAGGCCAATAGGTAGTTGACAAAAAGGGAGGATTTGTATATTCCACAATTATAGTTAGTTGACTTTAAAACTTCCAATCGTAAAAATCCTAGCAAGTTATCCTTGTAATTTTGATTAAAAATAGATATTATTATATTAATAACTCAATAGTTATAAAAAATATATCTAAAAAAATTATTTTAAGAAATAGATATCCCTATCCCACTCCAGATGGCGATTCTCGAGTGTATTCTATAATAAAAAAGCCATAGATACGAGTACACATGCTAAAGACAACGATAAGTAGGTCACCTTCTTTCGTTATGCCCTACAGGTATAATCAATGGCTCCTGTCGGAAAAAAGTTGATGATTAATTCAGGTTCACAGTATCCCATATTTGGTTCAGAGATTCAGTGTCCTCACTGCCGCCAAGTAATTCAGGCATTAACACTGACAGATACTTATCTTTGTCCTCGCCATGGTGCCTTTGAAGCCGACCCCAAGACAGGCGAATTGATTCACTTACAATCAGGGCGTCACTGGCGTCAGTGGCAAGATAAATGGTATCGCCAGCACACTCATCCTGATGGAATTCGTTTTGAGATTCACGAAGCCCTAGACAAACTCTATACACAAGGTTACCGAGCAACACGAGTGATTATTGCCAGTCGCTATCGGGATTTAGTAAGTTCCTACCTAGAGCGTAGTACTCCTTGGCGTGGTACCTCAGAACCGACTAAACCTAGACTGTATGGTTTACCAGTGGAATTTAGCCCTGAACCAGAAGAAGACAGTTGTTGGGAAGTAATCAATTTCGACCTAGAAAAAGAACCAGGTGTGCCTGTACGCTACCCTTATTTCCGTCTATTTGAGTAGCTAGAAGGCTCCGAGGCAGAAGGCTCCGAGGCAGGAGGTAAGAATTTACAGTTAGGTTTTAACCTTCTTTCACGCTATAGGTTATTTTCGCAGTGTTGGACTAGAGAAGAAAGCAGAAAACAGTTTTGATGAAAAAATTTTACCGCTAGCAACCAACCAAAAAATCCATGCATCATGCTTCGATTCGTACAGCGAACATTCACCGTGCGATAGCTTTCTACGAACTATTGGGATTTACTGTTTCTGAACGCTTTACCACTGGCATCACCCTAGCCTGCTGGATGGAAGGGCTCAGTGGGCGCATTGAACTCATCCAAATTCCTGAACCAAAACCTGCTCCCGATGCTTTCGGTGATGAACATTATGTTGGATACTACCATTTGTCTTTTGACTTAACTGATACTTCTACTGATCTTCCAACTTGGCTTGAGTCCCTGCAACATAAATTTAATGAGGCTTCCAGTCACAATCCTGATCAGTTTCAGCCCCTGAAAGTTTTGCTGGGGCCAACTCAGCAGATCATTGGCGATTATGTCTACGAAGTGGCTTTTATTGCTGATACTGATGGACTTCCTCTAGAATTTTTGCGGGTTTTAGCTCACCGTGCGGAAAGCCCCACGCTTCCTTAAGCGACAATACTAGTTAGGTAATGAGATTTTTGTTGTCCCTGGGTAACTGTTATTTTAGTTCCGCCGCAAAAAAATATAACCGCAATTTGTGATTAATTTAGCAGCAATTTATCCGGGTAATAGGGTTTTCTAGAAGAAGAAAGAAGTGGTAGATGCACCCTGATAATTCCCTCCTGGTTCTGATGAGCTTGGGGGATTTTTATTTTCTCTATCTAATTATTGATTTGGTTCTATAAAAGAAAAATATAACTAAAATTTGTAATTGATTTAGTAGTGATTTATCCGGATAATAGAGTTTTCTAGAAGAAGAAAGAAGTGGTAGATGCACCCTGATAATTCCCCCCTGGTTCTGATGAGCTTGGGGGATTTTTATTTTCTCTATCTAATTATTGATTTGGTTCTATAAAAGAAAAATATAACTAAAATTTGTGATTGATTTAGTAGTGATTTATCCGGATAATAGAGTTTTCTAGAAGAAGAAAGAAGTGGTAGATGCACCCTGATAATTCCCCCCTGGTTCTGATGAGCTTGGGGGATTTTTATTTTCTCTATCTAATTATTGATTTGGTTCTATAAAAGAAATACGCCACGACCATTGGTGATTGATTTAGCAGTAAATTATCCGGATAGTAGATTTTTTAAAGAGAAGGAAGAAGTAGTAGATGCACCCTGATAATTCCCCTCTAGTTCTGATGAGCTTGGGGGATTTTTATTTTCTTTGGATAACTAGTGACTGAGTTCTCTCAAATAAATCCGCCACGACCATTGGTTATTGATTTCAGTAGTAAATTATCCGGATAGTAGATTTTTTAAAGAGAAGGGAGAAGTAGTAGATGCACCCTGATAATTCCCCCCTAGTTCTGATGAGCTTGGGGGATTTTTATTTTCTTTGGATAACTAGTGATTTAGTTCTCTCAAATAAATCCGCCACGACCATTGGTTATTGATTGAGAAGTAAATTATCCGGATAGTAGATTTTTTAAAGAGAACTAAGAAGTAGTAGATACACCCTGATAATTTCCCCCTAGTTCTGATGAGCTTGGGGGATTTTTATTTTCTTTGGATAACTAGTGATTTAGTTCTCTCAAATAAATACGCCACGACCATTGGTGATTGATTTAGCAGTAAACTATCCGGATAGTAGATTTTTTAAAGAGAAGGAAGAAGTAGTAGATGCACCCTGATAATTCCCCCTGGTTCTGAGGAGCTTGGGGGATTTTTATTGCCTTTGGTTAAATAGGTAATTAGTTCTCTCAATGGAATACACTACCACTATTTATGATTGATTTAGCAGTAAATTTCCGGATAGTAGATTTTTTAAAGAGAAGGAAGAAGTAGTAGATGCACCCTGATAATTTCCCCCGGCTCTGAGGAGCTTGGGGGATTTTTATTGCCTTTGGTTAACTAGGTAATTAGTTCTCTCAATGGAATACACTACCACTATTTATGATTGATTTAGCAGTAAGTTTCCGGATAGTAGATTTTTTAAAGAGAAGGAAGAAGTAGTAGATGCACCCTGATAATTTCCCCCGGCTCTGAGGAGTTTGGGGATTTTTATTGCCTTTGGGTAACTAGTTAATTAGTTCTCTCAATGGAATACACTACCACTATTTATGATTGATTTAGCAGTAAATTATCCGGATAGTAAATTTTGTAAAGAGAAGGAAGAAGTAGTAGATGCACC
This sequence comes from Symploca sp. SIO1C2, assembly GCA_010672925.1. Classification (GTDB taxonomy): domain Bacteria; phylum Cyanobacteriota; class Cyanobacteriia; order Cyanobacteriales; family Coleofasciculaceae; genus Caldora. The sequence goes on from JAAHFP010000023.1 coordinate 80,763, forward strand.
CTGATAATTTCCCCCGGCTCTGAGGAGTTTGGGGGATTTTTATTGCCTTTGGGTAACTAGTTAATTAGTTCTCTCAATGGAATACACTACCACTATTTATGATTGATTTAGCAGTAAATTATCCGGATAGTAAATTTTGTAAAGAGAAGGAAGAAATAGTAGATGCACCCTGATAGTTATCCCCTGGCTCTAAGAAGCTTGGGGGATTTTTATATCCTTGGGTAGATGGCTGATATTTAGTTTGAAGGTTGACAAATTGATCAACGAGCAATCAAGACTTTCCGATTTTTCCATCACTCAAGGAGAAACGCTATATTTACCGTGATCAGGGATAGGTGTAAATTAAGCTCAAACATACTTAAATTGTTTAGTCTGAATCCCTACGTCCGATGCATCCCCACATCAGCGCCAATTGTAAATTTTCAGGCCAAGTAGCTTATTCTGTCCACCCTAGTCGTCTATCCTAGTAAGTATACTTATAGCCATTAAGTCAGAACATAAGGATTAGGGGTGCAAAAATCAACAGTAGATCTTTCCTAGGGAACATCCAATGAATTCTTCGTGTGAGGAGGGTGAGCAAAACTTAGTACAAACGGAAGCTTCTCTGCAAGCCTTCTTTGATCTTTCCCCAGATTTGCTGTGTATTCGTAGCAGTGATGGTTATTTCCAGCAGCTAAACTCAGTTTGGCAGACGACTTTAGGGTGGACACTAGAGGAATTGCGATCGCGTCCCTGGTTAGATTTCGTCCATCTTGATGATATTGCCTTCACCTTTGATTGGGAGCGTCAATGCTATCTTCAGGAAAACCACACTCCTATACAATTTAAAAATCGCTATCGTTGCCGAGACGGGAGCTACCGGTGGTTATCCTGGCGTTTATCCCCCTATGAAAATGGCTTAAGTTACGGCATTGCTCAAGATGTTACTCAAAACAGTTGGCTGGGTAGTGAAGCCTATCGCGCCGAGTTACAGGAAATGGTGAAATTAAGGGATCAAGCGATTGCTGCTAGCAGTGTCGGGATTACCATTGCCGATGCTCGATTACCGGACATGCCCTTAATTTATGTTAATCCTGCTTTTGAAGTTATCACCGGTTACTCCCCTGCTGATGTACTAGGTTACAACTGTCGTTTTTTGCAAGGAAAAAAAGCTCATCAACCAGCGGTTGCCGAACTCCGTGCTGCCATTAAAGCTGGAAAAAACTGCACTGTCACTTTACTCAATTACCGCAAAGATGGGACCCCCTTCTGGAATGAATTAACTATCTCACCCATTTATGATGATTATAACAACCTCACCCACTTTGTCGGTATTCAATCTGATATTAGCGCTCGTGTAAGAGCAGAAACAGCCCTACGTGTAGAAAAAAACAAATCAGAAAAACTACTACTCAATATTTTGCCCCAACCGATTGCTGAGCAATTGAAACAGCTTCAGAGTTCTTTGGCTCAACAATTTGACCAAGTTACAATTTTGTTCGCTGACATTGTGGGCTTTACCCCTCTATCTAGCCAAATGCCACCTTTAGAACTGCTCAATTTTCTCAATCAAATTTTTTCGGCTTTTGATAAATTAGCTGAAAAACACGGGGTTGAGAAGATTAAAACCATTGGGGATGCCTACATGGTGGCAGGTGGCTTGCCTGTACCCCAAGATAATCATACCGAAGCGATCGCTAATATGGCTCTAGATATGCAGCAAGAAATTACCCGCATCCAAGCACAACAGGGAAAATCGTTTCAGATACGCATTGGTATTAATACCGGTCCTGTGGTTGCTGGAGTGATTGGCATAAAAAAGTTCATCTATGATTTGTGGGGTGATGCCGTCAATGTTGCTTCCCGGATGGAATCATCAGGAGTTGCAGGAAAAATACAGGTTAGCGCTGCTACTTATGAACGCTTGAAGGACAAATTTGTCTTGGAAAAGCGAGGTGATATCTTAGTTAAAGGGAAAGGAGAAATGACTACCTATTGGTTGATTGCTAGGGTGTAAAGCACTGGCAAGATGCCAGTTCCACAGTATATATACTGTATATAGTAATCTAAGGTACTCAAGCTATGAGCAAACAGACAACAGAAAGTAAAGACCTGTCTTTAGCTCTGGATATTCGTCTGATTAACGTTGCAGAGTATCATTGTATGGCAGATGCTGGAGTTTTCCATCCAGAGGAAAGAGTAGAATTAATTGCAGGACAACTAGTCAAAATGGCCGCGAAAGGAACTGCTCATACTGTCACTCTCAGAAGAATTAACCGCCTCTTTACTTGTCTTAGTTTTCAGATAGAGGTGATGGTACAAATTCAAGACCCAATTGTACTTGATGACTATTCCGAGCCGGAGCCAGATTTTGCTTTACTGAGGTTAGAGCCCAGAGAATACATTGATGCTCACCCAACTGCTGCTGATACTTATTTAGTAATCGAGGTCGCCGATTCTAGTTTCAAATACGATAGCGAAACTAAAGCTAAATTATATGCTCAGTCAAATATTGCCGATTACTGGGTGTTGGATGTAGTTAAAAGACAATTACATGTTTTTCGTCAACCAAGTAACCAAGGTCACCAAAGTGAAGTTATTTTAACTGAAGATGATAGTATTTCCCCTTTGCAGTTTCCTGAGATAAAAATTTCTATCCAAGAAATGCTAGCTCCGTTTTGAGTAAACTGGAGGAATGGCAAGGAGGGGAGACACGGAGACAAGCAACAAACAACAAATAACAAATGACAATTTTATGGGTTCATCAAGCGCTGAACTTGAAACTGAATATCGGGAAAAGCTAGAGGGGCGATTGTACCTATTGTTAGGACGAACTCAGTGGTGTAAGCTCCCTGCACTAGATCGCGAAAAATATGCACACAGGCATCTTTAAGGTTAACTACCCAGTATTCTTTGATCCCAGCTTCAGCATAGATGAGTTTTTTATATTCTGACAGCTTCCAAAGAGTCTTATGAGATTCGGACTCCAGTTGTAACTTTAGCAGAAGCAAAGAATGAAAGTATTAGATCTGGCTTAGGGCAATGTATTGCGGAAATGGTTGCAGCTCAATTATTTAATCAACGGCATGGCGAGGTGATAGAAACTGTCTATGGTGCTGTAACTACCGGGACAGAATGGAAGTTTCTGAAATTGAGTGGCAAGAAGATTTGGATTGACAAGCGGGACTATTTCATTAATGAAGTGAGTCATATTTTAGGAATTTTAACCATACCGTTTAATAAATCTTATCCTATTGAAGAGTGAAGGATTAATAAGGTAACTACTCTCACAGAGGAAAATGTGATCGCATCTCTCACCTGCTAGACTCAGAATTTTATAGCGATCGCTCCGTAGAATCTCTTGCATTGGGGCTACAAATTAAACCCATAGACTTAAATTATCGAGTCCAAGCTATATTTCTTTCACTATGCTGAACTGGGCTACACCCTGGCTTGCTGGGCATCAATGCCAACCCCCAGCCCCCAGATGCTGCAAGTGTTTTCCTTGGGTTTCGCTACTCAAATCCACAGCTGAGGTGCTGAGGTGCTGACAGCCTATAAAAAATAGGCTTCTATTGAGATAGCGTACAAATTTTCTATTCATTTAACCTCATAATAGAGAACTGTTTGCCAAAATAGTAACGAAATCTGAAGTAGGCTCTGTTGTAATGGAACCGCTCTATCAATACGCCTGGCTGATTCCAGTCCTGCCCTTGGCAGGAGCAATGCTGGTCGGTCTAGGGCTAATTTCACAAAACAAAGCAACTAACCGTCTGCGGCAGCTTGTAGGCGTGTTTATCGTCTCCGTATTGGGGGCGTCGATGGTTCTCTCCTTTGCCTTGCTCTGGAGTCAAATTCAGGGACACGAGCCTTTTACTAGAACCTTTGAGTGGGCTGCAGCGGGAAATTTTCACCTGATGATGGGCTACACCATCGATCACATAACAGCCTTGATGTTGGTGATTGTGACTACAGTAGCCTTTCTGGTGATGATTTACACCGATGGCTATATGGCTCATGATCCTGGCTATGTCCGCTTCTATGCCTATTTGAGTCTATTTAGCTCTTCGATGTTAGGTCTGGTCATCAGCCCAAACCTACTGCAAGTTTATATTTTCTGGGAACTGGTCGGCATGTGTTCTTACCTGCTGATCGGTTTTTGGTATGACCGTAAAGCAGCAGCGGATGCTTGTCAAAAAGCTTTCGTCGTCAACCGTGTCGGTGACTTTGGTCTGCTGTTGGGCATGTTAGGACTTTACTGGGCAACTGGTAGCTTCGAGTTTGAAGTTATGGGGGAGCGCTTGCAAGTCCTGGTAGAATCCGGCGCCCTTAGTGGTCTTTTGGCAGCACTCTTCGCTGTCTTAGTATTTTTGGGTCCAGTAGCCAAATCAGCTCAGTTTCCCCTTCATGTCTGGCTTCCTGATGCGATGGAAGGTCCGACACCCATTTCTGCTTTGATTCACGCCGCAACGATGGTGGCAGCAGGAGTATTTCTGATTGCTCGGATGTACCCGGTGTTTGAAGAAATTCCAGCAGCAATGAATGTCATTGCTTGGACAGGTGCTGCAACTGCATTTATTGGAGCAACGATTGCTATTACCCAAAATGACATCAAAAAAGGTCTAGCTTATTCCACTATGTCCCAGTTGGGATATATGGTAATGGCAATGGGAGTAGGAGCTTATACTGCTGGCTTATTCCACCTGATGACTCACGCTTATTTCAAAGCGATGCTGTTCCTGGGCTCTGGTTCTGTGATTCATGGCATGGAAGATGTTGTCGGCCACGATCCGGTTTTGGCTCAGGATATGCGACTCATGGGGGGATTACGGAAATATATGCCGATAACTGCCCTAACCTTTTTGGTAGGAACCCTAGCAATTTGCGGTATTCCTCCCTTTGCCGGTTTCTGGTCAAAAGATGAAATTTTGGGCAGCACTTTCCAGGCAAATCCAGTATTGTGGCTCATTGGCTGGCTCACTGCGGGGATAACTGCTTTCTATATGTTCCGGATGTATTTCTCCACCTTTGAAGGAGAATTTCGGGGTAATCAGAAGGAAATCCAACATCAGCTTAAAATTGCTGCTGGGCAAATAGTACCGGCTTTTGGACCTGGTGCAATGAATGTTCAGGAATTGGCAGCAACAGCTGATGATGAGCATGATCATCACCACAGTGAATTTCCTCATGAGTCACCCCTAACTATGACTCTGCCCTTGCTAGTACTAGCAGTGCCATCAGCCTTAATTGGTTTAGTGGGGATGCCATTTAAGAACTACTTTGAGGAGTTTATCCATCCCTCTGGAGAAACAGTTGCCGAAATAATCGCCCACGAAGAAGCCTTTGAATGGTCAGAGTTTCTAATAATGGGTGGTACATCTGTAGGAATAGCACTGATTGGTATTACCTTAGCTTCCCTGATGTACCTCAGAGGAAAGATTGATCCCGGTGCGATCGCTAAAAGCATTCAGCCCTTGTATCAATTCTCTCTCAATAAGTGGTACTTCGATGAAATTTACGATCGCCTGTTCGTTCAAGGAAGCCGTCGGTTAGCGCGGCAGGTTATGGAAGTAGACTACCGAGTTGTTGATGGTGTGGTCAACCTAACAGGTTTGTTCGCATTATTGAGTGGCGAAGGTTTGAAGTACATAGAAAATGGTCGCGCTCAGTTTTATGCTCTGATGATCTTTGGCGCAGTACTAGGTTTAGTGATAGTTTCTGGAGTCACCTAATTAGGTGGTAGGTGGTAGGTGGTAGGTGTTAGGTGGTAGGTGGTAGGGAGCAAGATGCTCCCACTACTGAACTCCTGACTCCTGAATCCTGAATCCTGAACTCCTGGACTCCTGCCTTGTTTTTTCAGAGCAACAACAAACAACCAACAACCAACAACAAATAACAAATAACAAATAACCAATGACAGATTTTCCCTGGCTAACAACGATTATTCTGTTTCCCATTGCGGCTTCCCTGCTGCTACCTTTCCTGCCAGAGAAAAACGGCATTTGGGAGCGCTGGTACGCTCTAATTATCGGGTTAATTGACTTTGCCCTGATTATTTATGTCTGCGTCACAGAGTATGACTTTAGTAATCCTGAATTGCAACTGGTAGAAAAATACTCCTGGATACCCCAATTGGATTTGAATTGGTCTGTAGGGGTTGATGGCTTAGCAATGCCTTTGGTCATATTAACAGGCTTTATGACAACGCTGGCAATTTTGGCAGCTTGGCCTGTTACCTTCAAACCTAAGCTATTTTACTTCCTGATGTTGGCAATGTACGGTGGTCAGATCGCCGTGTTTGCAGTCCAGGATATGCTGTTGTTCTTCCTTGTGTGGGAATTAGAATTGGTTCCGGTTTACCTGCTACTGTCAATTTGGGGAGGTAAAAAGCGTCTTTATGCAGCCACAAAGTTCATCCTCTATACAGCAGGAGGTTCACTATTTATTTTGCTGGCTGCCTTGTCGATGGCTTTCTATGGAGATACCGTTACCTTTGACATGCAGTCCTTGGCTTTCAAGGACTATGCTCTAAACTTTCAACTTTTGATTTATGCTGGCTTTCTCATTGCCTATGGTGTCAAGTTGCCAATTATTCCACTGCATACCTGGCTGCCTGATGCCCACGGGGAAGCAACAGCACCTGTTCACATGCTCTTGGCTGGGATTCTGCTGAAAATGGGTGGTTATGCCTTAATTCGGATGAATGCTCAGATGTTGCCTGATGCTCATGCCTACTTTGCCCCGATTTTAGTAATTCTCGGTGTCGTCAATATCATTTATGCAGCTTTAACTGCCTTTGCTCAGCGCAGCCTCAAGCGAAAAATTGCCTACTCTTCCATTTCTCATATGGGATTTGTGTTGATTGGTATTGGTTCATTTACTGACCTGGGATTGAGTGGTGCAATGCTGCAAATGGTCTCCCACGGTTTAATTGGAGCCAGTCTATTCTTCCTTGTGGGAGCAACTTATGACCGGACTCATACCCTGATGTTAGATGAAATGGGGGGTGTTGGTCAGAGAATGAAGAAAATTTTCGCCATGTGGACTGCCTGTTCCATGGCTTCTTTGGCTTTGCCAGGAATGAGCGGATTTGTGGCAGAAGTTATGGTGTTTGTGGGCTTTGCCACCAGTGATGCTTATAGCTCAACTTTCAAGGTAATTGTGGTGTTCCTAGCCGCAGTTGGAGTTATTCTTACTCCTATTTATTTGCTTTCCAATCTCCGGGAGATTTTCTATGGAGACGAAAACAAGGAACTCGTAGAACACCAAGCTTTGATTGATGCTGAACCACGAGAGGTATTTATCGTTGCTTGTCTCTTAGTACCGATAATCGGTATTGGTTTGTATCCAAAGATACTAACTCAAATTTATGACGCATCCACAGTTCAGTTGACCGCACGTTTAAGGGAATCAGTACCGACTTTGGTGCAGCCAGCAAAAGTGGCACATGAAAATGTCCCAGCTGTGTCTCTAGCACCTACTATTGGTATAAATTAGTACTAGCAATTGCTCATTTAATTTGTTTGAGATGGGATGGGTTGCATAACCATCCCATTTGTTTTGAGGATAAAGAACACAATTTCTTTACTTAGTAGTGCCTAAAATTTGTTTGTACTTTATAATATCTTTACTGAGGGAAGCAAATTTTGTAGTAGTCAAACAATCTGCACAATCAATCTGCACAATAATCGATACTCGACTCCAGAAAGACAGAGTGATGTAAGACACTCCTAGTTAAATCACAAAATTCTTCGAGGGAAAAAGGCAGATAAATCTAGTAAATTGAAGGACTACAGACGACACCACACCATAAAGTTGATTTAAATCACTAATTTTGTAAGATCCATATCACACCTCAAGTTGATCTGGATCAACCTTTATTATGATTAAGAATAGCTATTTTACCGACTCAGGTCACAGCAACTCCCAGATAAATCACTGAGGATTGAGATCGGTAAGACCATAATTCATTTTGTTTTACGCAAAGAATGAAAAAATTATATTATGTATAAGGAGTTGTAATGTGTCATTTATCCGACTCGCAGATATAGACATAGCAAGAGCTATCTGGAATTACTTCCTCCAATCGAAGGATGTCACCGTATTATTTGAGTAAGTATCCTGGTAACTTAAATAACCAAATGACTTCAGGGTTTTTGCTTAAAGCCATAATTATAACTAAACCCAGGTCGAGCTTTGTAAGACTTTCAGAACTTCTGCATCTATCTGGCAAAGGCATCTCAAATTCGTAATGACTTGCTCAAGCTCCCTTGAGTTAATTGTCTAAAAACCAATATGATGCTTTTGTTTTTTTATGAAATTACGTAATACGCGACATACACTCGTATGACAAAAGTAACCATCCTGGAGAAATGAAAGTAGTAAGCTAGTCATTCCGGCTCCTTCACTTCAACTCTTGTGCAGATGGGACACCACCAGGGTCATCTCTAATTTTCCGCTTCAATCTCATTCTTTGGTGAATGTGGTGTTTTTTAGGTACTAGCGCTATGTATTCCTTTAACTCAGAAAAAAAATCTACTAATCTCAAACTCAGCCATTCTAACTACATCTCTAGTGAAGAATGGCGCAAGTTTGATCTAGATAATCAACTTATACAATTGGGACTACTGCTAGCTCAAACTTGGAAAGATAATCATCCTGAGGCTCAAGCAGGTTCAGAAACTAATATAGATGAGTGCACATTAGCTGTGGCGATTGAAATGACTATAGCTGGTGAAGCAGTTGGAGGCTCAATGGGTGATCTCATCTCTGAAGGTGCTGGTGTCAGAGCAGCTTGTTTAGCTTGTAGACAAGTTTTGTAAGCATTTTAGATCTGGGCATTCTTTAATTAACTTTTCCCAAGTATCCAATTAACACAACGCTCTAATTAGCTGCGTCTGTCAAGTTGGCGCTGGGTTAATCTTGTGTGCAATCTACCAAGATTTTGCAGATTTAATCTAACTTCTAAGAATTGATTTGATGACTACTCACATTCCCAGACCAAAAACTTATGATCAACAACTGGATTCTCTTTACTTAGGGAACCACCATCATTCAACTAGTCACCTTAACACCCAAACTAATCCGAAGTCAGCCTCCTCTGATTCAATCCCTAAACTAATGCCATTAAAGCACTCTAGTCTTACTCTTAGCCGCCGTTTGTTGATTACTGTTCTGCCTACGGTATTAATTCCTCTAGCCATTGCAAGCACGGTGGGTTATGGCATCTTTCAAAAACGGGCAGAAGGTCAAATAAAAAGACAATTGCAAGATCAAGCCCTATTAGCAGGACAATCAGCTCTGCAATTGCGATCAGACGGATTAAAATTTGCAGAAATGGTAGCCTCGAATCCTTTAGTAATAGATGCTGCTCGTGATGCTGGGGAAAAAGTAGAAGCAGAACAACTTGAACAAGAATCAGTAGAAGAATTAGAAAAGAGTTTTGCAGCTACAAAACTTCTTGCTCCCAATCAAGTACTCAATGATTATCTGAGCGAAGTAGAAAAAACAGGAGGAGTCGCTGAATTATTTTTTACCGATAGTTATGGATTAAACATTGCTAGTAGTCACCTTACTACTGACTTTGTTCAGAATGATGAAGAATGGTGGCAAAAAGCTAAGGCTGATGGCCATTGGGTAGGGGAACTTGAATTCGACCAATCGGCAAATACCTTTAGTATCGATTTAGTCCGGGCAATTACTGATCCCAAATCCAGAGAATTTCTAGGAGTACTTAAAGCTGTTTTACCTTCTAGTGCTTTTGAAATAGTAACAGATTATTTACAACATTCAGGAATTAAGGGTTCTCAGCAAGTACAATTGCTCGACTCTAATAGCGGTAGTGTAATTAATACGATCACAGCTCAAGGATCCAGTGAGACTAGAGAAGTAGTCGGAGGTGAAGCGATTGTGGAAATCGCCAAGTCTCTAGTCCAAGCATTCCAAAACCAGGGAACCAACCCCGATCAAGCAATAAGTGCAGTGAGAACAAAGTATTCACTCTCTAAATTGCAGCTGGACTCTTTACCCTACAACACGATGGGGCAAGGGTTATTTAACTCCCAAGAAACTTCATTCATTGAGGAAAATGGCCAATTACTAACCGCCTCCTTCCTGTATGCAGGCAAGCAATATATCCTAGCAAACATCCCTCAAACCAATTGGGTTGCTGTAGCTTCGATGGACAGTAAGGAAATTTCTAGTGCTGGTAGTGATTTGGTTTGGGCTTTCGCCCTGATCTTTCTGGCTTTAGGAGGAATCGCAATTCCTCTAGTCCTACGTTTAGCTAAACAATTATCTACTCCGATAACTAACTTATCTGAAACAGCGGAGGCGGTGGCGGCAGGTAATCTGGAGCTGACAGCTGAACCATCCAACACAGCTGAAATCCAAACCCTAGCTTCTACATTTAATAAGCTAGTGGCAAAAGTCAAAGATTTATTGCACGAACAAACAACAGAAACTGAACAGGCACAGTTATTTGCCAATATTGCGAGTGCTAGTGCTCGCAATGCTGCTGACCTAGAATATGTCTTTAATCAGGCAACTCAAGGAGCCCAACAAATTCTACAAGCAGACCGGGTGGTGATTTATCGCTTCAATCCTGACTTGAGTGGTTACATTGCAGCTGAATCAGTCACTTCTAGTTGGCCTCGATCTTTAGGGGACAAAATCGAAGACTCCTGTATTAGTAAAGAACTCATCGAAGCTTATAGGAAAGGGCGTATTGTTCCTACCAATAATGTTTTGGAGGCAGGTTTTCACCCGGAGCACCTGCAACTCATGGAACGGCTAAAAATCAAGGCCAATTTGGTGACCCCAATCCTGAAAGATGAGGAGCTCCTTGGCTTACTCATTGCCCATCACTGTAGTGATCCTCATGTTTGGCAGGATTCAGAAATTGAATTTCTCAAGCGATTAGCTATTCAAGTTGGATTCTCTGTAGACCGGGTGAAATTTGCAAACCAACAAAAAGCAGAAACCGAACGCTTCCAGCAACTGAATACTATGATTTCTCAGTTGCGAGAATCTCTTGAAGCAGAGCAAGTATACAATACAGCAATTACCAGCATCCGCTCAACTTTGAAAACTGACCGAGCTCTAGTTTATCTCTTTGATGAGAGCTGGCAGGGAACTATCGTTGCTGAATCTGTGGGAGAAAACTGGCCTAAAGCTCTGGGGGAAAAAATTGCCGACCCCTGTTTCGTCAACGAATATGTGGACAAGTATAAACAAGGTCGAGTGAAAGCTACTGATAACATTTATCAAGCTGGCTTAACCCGTTGTCACCTGGCTCAACTTGAACCCTTCCATGTTAGGGCGAATTTGGTCGCACCAATTCTTGCTTATGGCAAGCTACACGGTTTACTGGTCACCCATCAGTGCTCTAACCCACGACACTGGCTAGAGCCGGAAATCAACTTCTTTAAGCAGGTGGCAATTCAAGTTGGTTCAGCACTAGACCAAATAGCTCTTTTGGAGCAGCAAAAAGAGGCACGCCAAACTGCCGAAGTAGTATCTCTTGAACAACGTCAACAAAAAGAAGCGCTTCAACAACAACTACTCGGACTCCTAGAAGAAGTTGAAGGAGCAGCTCGTGGCGATCTGACGGTACGAGCAGAAGTTAGTACAGGAGAAATTGGTACTGTTGCCGATTTCTTCAACGCAGTTATTGAAAGTCTGCGGTCAATTGTTACCCAAGTGAAAACTTCTGCTCTCGAAGTTAATACTTCCCTAGGAGAGAATGAAGGGGCACTCCGTCAACTCTCGGAAGAAACCTTCAAGCAGGCAGAGGAAACGACCCGTACCTTGGAATCTGTAGAACAAATGACCTATTCTATCCAAGAAGTGGCTCAAAATGCCCAGAAAGCTGCAGAAGTATCCCGTGCTTCTTCTGATACTGCCTTAGAAGGAGGAAAAGTAATGGATCGCACTCTGGAAAACATCCTGGTTCTGCGAGAAACAATTTCCGAAACGGCGAAAAAAGTTAAGCGGCTTGGTGAATCCTCTCAGCAAATTTCTAAAGCTGTTTCACTAATTGAAAAAATTGCCTTACAAACCAACTTATTAGCGATTAATGCTGGTATTGAGGCAGCTCGTGCTGGAGAACAGGGTCAAGGTTTTGCGGTAGTAGCTGAAGAAGTGGGTCAACTTGCAGCCCAGTCAACAGCAGCCACCAAGGAAATTGAAGAAATTGTCGATAGTATCCAACAGGAGACTAATCAAGTGGTTGAAGCAATGGAACAGAGTACTACCCAGGTAGTTGAAGGAACAACTTTAGCAGTTGATGCTAAGCAAAGTCTGGAGAACATTCTTCAGGTATCCCGCCAAATTGACCAGTTAGTACAGTCAATTTCAGATGCTACCGTCTCTCAAACACAAACGTCTCAGACAATCACTAATTTAATGTCTGAAATGGCTTTTGTCTCAGCTCGCAACTCTGATGCTTCTAATCAAGTTTCTCTATCTTTACAACAAACTGTAGAGATTGCCCAGAAATTGCAGGAGTCCGTCGGTCAGTTCAAAATTGCTGTTGAGGCATAAGTTTAGGTGTTAGGTGCTAGGTTAAATCCTATGCCCTGGAGCCTTGCAGCCTTTTTCTTAAAAAATCAGCACTACTATTTATTTATCAAAGCAACAGTTCTAGTAGAAGCTAGCAAAATTATTTGACCATAGGCATCGGGAGGGAGGGAGGAGGGACATTTCACGCGGTCACGCAATTGAAGATTGTAGGTTGATGATTTCAGATTTACCGTTTTAATTCTTCAAATCTAAAATCTAAAATCTAAAATCTAAAATTTCTCTGGTCAATTGATTTCTAGCTGGATGCACCAGCACTAACGCTCATCTCATCCATCCAAGAGCGAGCAACAGTTACACACCAGCATCAAGTTTTCACAGTTTGTAACTTAGAGGTTATTATGCTAGCTACTTCTTTCTATACCAACGCAGAATTTAACCATGACTCCCTTGCTTACAGCTGGGAAACGAATGGTTCCAATAATCCAGATAGTCATCCGGTGGAAACAGAACTCGAAGTTACAAATCCTGCCAGCTTGACTAAAACTGTTAACCGCCGCACTACTGATTTGGTTCGATTATACCTTCAGGAAATTGCCCGGGTTCGCTTACTCCGACGAGATGAAGAAGTCTCGGAAGCTCAAAATGTACAACGCTATATGCGACTACTGGAAAAACGTACTAATTTGGTTGAGCAAGGAGATGAATCTCTTAAGCACTTTGTTGAACTAATTGATACCCGAGATCGCTTGACCTCTCAGTTAGGGCATCGTCCTGCTCGGGAACGATGGGCTACGGCTGTTGGTCTAACAGTTTCTGAGCTCAAGTCAAGTATAGCAGCCGGTAAACGGCATTGGGCAGAGTTGGTTGGACTCTCACTTCAGGAGTTAGAACATATTCAAGCTGAGGGTGTCCGAGCCAAGGCTCATATGATTAATGCTAACCTACGTTTAGTAGTATCGGTAGCGAAAAAGTACCAAAATCGCGGTCTAGAGCTTCTAGATCTGATCCAAGAAGGCACCCTGGGATTGGAACGAGCTGTCGAAAAATTTGACCCTACTAAGGGTTATCGCTTTAGTACCTATGCCTATTGGTGGATTCGTCAGGGTATTACCCGCGCGATCGCGACCCAAAGTCGTACTATTCGCCTACCCGTTCACATCACCGAAAAGCTGAATAAAATCAAAAAAGCTCAGCGTAAGATCTCCCAGAAAAAAGGTCGCACCCCAACTATCGAAGATATTGCGGTGGAGTTAGAAATGACTCCTCCACAAGTAAGGGAAGTTTTACTGCGAGTACCTCGTTCTGTGTCTTTAGAAATTAAAGTGGGCAAAGAAAAAGACACCGAACTAGGAGATTTACTAGAAACCGAGGATACTTCTCCAGAAGATCTCTTAATGCGAGAAGCTCTACAAAAGGATTTGCAGCAACTACTGACAGACTTGACAATCAGGGAACAGGATGTAATTCGGATGCGATTCGGGTTAAAAGATGGTAAATCTTACTCTTTAGCTGAAATTGGTCGTTCTTTGGAGCTATCTCGCGAACGAGTGCGGCAAATTGAAGCCAAGGCTTTGCAAAAGCTACGACGTCCTAGCCATCGCAAACGCTTGTTGGATTACCTGCAAGCTCTAAACTAATAGCTGGGAGAGGGAAATGGGGAATTAGTGTATAAATTGTTAGTTACTAGTATAACACAGCTTTAAATAAGTAACCAGTTAAAAATAGACTAAAAAGTAGATGCGATAAGCATTATAAACTTCTTACTTCTCCCTGTTTGTACTAGTCAATTGAGCACTGTTTACTGTTCCCCATCCCTACTATTTCTTACTGTTATATAACACCTTCTCTACTGGTTTACATTCTGTAATATCACGAACGAAGCTTTGGAAAGCTAATCGATTACCATACTCAATAACTCGACTGCTGATTTCCACTGGTACTTCTATACCATCCTTACAGCGGTAGACACATTCAAAGGTGAGATGGCCAGTAGTCCGCAATTCTTGCACAATTGCATGGCGACGCTCATCACTGATGAGCAACCCGATTTCATCTACTGACAACTGGAGCAGTTCTTGGCGAGTGTAACCTAGTCGCCTAGCTGCATTCCAATTAACATTCAAGAAACGACGGGTTGAAGCATCTATGATAAAGATTGAGTCGTTGGCAAACTCGAACAAGTGACGGTACTTTTCTTCTGACTCTCGCAAAGCTGTTTCCATATGCTTGCGCTCAGTGATATCTCTGGCAGCACAAACGACAGAATCAATACTTCCGTCAGCACTCTGAATAGGACTGAGGATATAATCGTAGTTTCTATTGCCATGAACAGTAGGAATGCTCAACTCATCGTTGACAGCTCGTCCAGTGGTAAATACTGCCTCCCTTTGGGAAGCAAATGACTTGGTAATTTCCGGTAAGAAGTCCAATTCCTGGAATGTCTTACCAATGAAGTAACTCCGCTCAAACCCTAATGCTCGTGCACCTGCTGGGTTGATATAAGTATAGCGTCCTAGGCGATCATGGACAAAAATGAGGTCTGGAGCTGCACACAAAATTTGCTCAAGAGTTCCTGCATGGTGGATCAGCTGAGTAATGAGTTGCCGTTGATCATTAGCTTGGTGATCTTCGGGAAAACCGCCTTCACGCTTTTGACTATCTACTTCTAAGGAAAATACTGAATTTTCCTTTGTATCCAAAGATAGAGGTTCTTCTTTGGCCTCTTGAGCAATGATAGATTCTTGAGCTGCTATAGAACCTAAGGACTCAAATGATGCGATGGACTGCTCTAGTGCTGCTATGATGCCTAGGGTATTGTTATCTAGATGAGTCTTAGCCCGTAATTCAGTCAGCTGTTCTGAAACAGTGCGAATTTTGTTATCGAGCTTATTGAGCTGTTGCTGAAGCGCTTCGGTGGTTACTGGTGCAGGAGCCGAAAATGGTAAACCAAAGGCTTTAGTCAGTGTTTCAACAACCACAGTAGTTTTGTCCGTTCCTTTCGCCTTGGCTAAAGCAGAAATCTCCTCAGCTAGTGCTAGGGGAAAACGGAAAGTCATGGATTTGGTATTCATTTAGTTAGTCGTACAAAACAAATAAAGTCTCGCAAGCTCTTTCCCAGGCTATTTTGGCTAGCACTCAGTCTTACGACCGGTAAAACAGCTGACAATATCTACCATCAGTAGTATTTTCATAGCCTTTGACTTTGTTTTGGTGCTTTATACTAAGTTGGCACAAATGATATTTTTTGGGTAAAAAAAAATACTTGATTCAGGAGCAAAAGCTCGTTGGATTCTCTTGGGACAAGAGAGAGGGTACAACGGAGCAAGGGAAAAAGTTTCATTCTTTAGAGTTGGTAGGGAGTGCGTAGTAGATGTTCCTGATAGACCCACCCTAAGTTGACTCTTGGTCAAAGTAGCTTGCTTTGACTATGTTACGCTGTCTTCTCAGTCATCTTGCACTTAGCGATGTGGTTCGTAATACGCAGCTGTAGCAACTTATACCAAATTTTTTGATTTCATGATATTAGGAGCATTCGCTAAGCCCATAGGATTTTTGGTGTAATATAAACACGAACCAAAACCAATATAACTTGGGTTATAGCTTCTTTGCAGTTGGCAACTATCTTGAGGCAGGGTTGAGCACCGGGGCACAGTAAACACAGATTCCGCCATTATAATTGGACTCAGATGGTAGTAATTACCGTACAATTACCAAAAAAGACTTGCCATTACCAGCCAAAATGCGCTAAAAGAATATATGACTGCTCCTCTGCCGTAAAACAACTCCACAACCCAGCGTAAGTATAGAGACTTATCAACTCTAAAGTAGGACATCCTAGTGGAGATAAGGTCTTAAGCCTTAGGTAATAGTGTTATACCAAATCCAGTTACTATGGAACACTTACCAATTGATTGGTTCTTTGGTAACCTAATACCAGATAACACAAAAATGTCCTGTGGAAAGGCTGGTAGCCGTACAAAAACCAGGAAGCGTTTAAAGTTCAAGCATTTGTAAAAAATCATTTCAACTTAATTAGAGAGTATGATTCCAACAGTTACTCACCCAATGGTGAAGTTACAGCGTCAAGTGCGCTCACTAGTAGAGTCTAAAATTATTAAGACAACCGACCGAATTTGGAAAATTTCCCTGCTGTATGGAGAAGAATGGGCTCACTGGAAGCAGGAACTACTTGAATTTGGCTTCACTATGCAAGATACAATTGGGGATTTACTAGCCGTGGAAGCCTGGGATGAAGAATAAATATTTTTATTGTTTATTGCTAAGGGTTTGACAAATATTCACTTTTCGTAACATGGCTAGCTTAATTTCCGCCTACCTCATCAGGAGAGCTCCACAGGTTAACCTGGTGTTGTAGTGGCGTGGCACAGCTAAAATGGTGGAATAAGCGTAGGTTGGGTTGAGGAACTTAGGCGTAAGTCTTATCGTAAAGTAACCCAACATCTGTCTTTTTTGGGTTTCGCTATCGCTCTACCCAACCTACATTTTTAGTTGTGCCACGGTAGTATTACAAATAATTTGGTGGTTTAGACACAGTTAGGGAAGTGTGGGGGGGGGATTGATTCTCAATTCCCAATTCCAATTTCCAATTCCCAATTATGGTTATTGCTCAATCTCTAACCCCACAAACCCGTTCCCTAGCTGTTGCATGGGAGAAGCTATCGGACGATTTTAAGCTACCTGATGATCCCGTGGATAATGTCAATCAACCAGCCCTTGCGGCAGCCCTCACAGATAGTTTGTATCAAGCAGGGTTAATGGCAGATACCTCGTTTACCATGACTAACTACGGTATTTGTGCAACAGTTAATGAAAAAACCGTGGTGAAAGCGCCTGACTGGGCTTTTGTTGCGAAAATAACAGTCCCCATAAAAGAGATTGAACGAAGTTACACACCTCATTTGCAGGGTGATGTACCGACGATTGTGATGGAATTTCTCTCAGAAACAGTGGGAGAAGAATATTCTAGTAAACATTATCGTTAAGACTGACGCGGGGACGCGGAGAAGTTTGTATGGTGAGCAATTAAGCCGACATGATATGACACAGAGACACGGAGACGCAGGAAAGTTTTTATAGACAAGATGCTAAAGCCTGTGATAATTCTTTTGCAGTTTGGTAGCGATCGCTAGGTTTTGGTTTACATACTCGTTCAATCACCTTCCGTAACTGAGGAGTAATTGTGGGAATGCTGGTTACATCAAAACCATAGCTAGAACCCCGCCTACGATAATATTTGAGGGGTACATGACCTGTCAGCAAAAAAATTAGTGTCGGACCAATAGCATAAAGATCTGATTGAGTAACTGGTTGACCCCGGTCTTGTTCAGGAGCACTATAGCCCTCGGCTCCAATGCGTGTGCCTGGGGCCGTACCAATTTCTTTAACTGCTCCGAAGTCAAGCACTACTATTTTGTTATCCCGATGGCGCACCATTAGGTTAGCTGGTTTAATATCTCGGTGAATTAGTGGTGGATCACAGGAGTGGATGTAATCGAGAATATCGCAAGTCTGAATCATCCATTCAACTGCCTGTTTTAAGGTTACTGAAGCGATTTCCAGTACCCGCTGTTCTAGATCTTGGCCATGGATTACCTCCATTGCTAGATATTTCTTACCACTTTCAACAAAGAAATCGTAATATTGGGGGATACCTTGATGATTTAGTGTTTTGAGGGTGTGAGCTTCTCGTTCAAAAAGTTCTCTAGCTTTGGCAATTTGAGCCATATCAGCATTCATTTCCTTGAGCACTAACAAGCTAGGGCATCCCTGAACACTTTTAGCTTTGTCCCAAGCAAGATAAGTTGTACCCATTCCCCCTTGTCCTAAAGTCCGCAATACATGATATTGGCGGATAACTCGTTGTATTTGCACTAATGGTTCACCACAATGTAGGCAAAACAGATTGCCCGGTGGATTTCCTTCGTGGGTACAAACAGTGACTTTAGGAACCGGGGCAACAGTGGGGGGAAGAGGACGGGAAACTAGCTTAACTTGGAATTTTAGCACCGGCCCATCTCTAGCTAGTTGAATCAGAGCATTGTTGGGTAAAATTGCTCGTGATACCAGAATGCCGTTAAGAAAAGTACCATTTGTTCCATGATTAAGTAATTGCCACGAATTACCAGATGGGGAAGGCATCGCCCTCAACTCCAGATGATGCCGCGAAACTAAGGAGTCATGAATAATAACATCATTATTGGGTGAGCGACCAATCCTAATGATTGATGGCTGGTGAAAATTCCACTGTTGTAAATGAGTTGAAGTTTGGGGATCTAAAAGGGTCAATGTCACCATAGTCTTTGTTGTCTCATATCAGGTCGTACCTTGAGCCGGACTAGTACAGCGGTGATATTATCGTGACCATTGTGAGCATTTGCCAGATCGATTAACTCCTGAACACCTCGCTCTATATTGGCACGGGAACTGATTAAGGGGGCAAGATAAGTCTGCCAATATTTTTCTACTAGCTCATTGTCTGACAAACCATCGGAACATAACAAAAATAAAGTGTCTTCATTAACTTCAAAAAACTGTACGTCAGGATTTACAAATTCTTCATTGCGTGGCCCCAAAGCTTGAGTTAATTGGTAGGCATCAGGACGAGAGTAAGCAATCCCTGGTTCAACCCCCCGTTGGATTTCTCGCTGTCCCACCTCGTGGTCTACAGTTACCTGTTTTAAGCCTGCTTTACGAGTTACCTGATAGAGACGACTATCCCCAACATGAGCGATCGCGACCTTGGTATTTTCCACTAAGATCATAACCAGAGTCGTGCCCATACGACCACTGCCAGAACTAGCATTTTGTTGGTTAACATCGTAAATTGCTTCGTTGGCTTGGCGTACAGCTTCCCGCATAGTTTCTTCTGTGGGAAACTGGTCATGCCAATTTTGGTGGAAGTAGCGCTTGAGGGTCTCAACTGCCATAGCACTGGCAACTTCCCCTGCTGAATGTCCCCCCATCCCATCACAGAGAATATATAAACCACGAGCTTCTACTGTCCTACCCTGGGGATTTTCCTGTTTTTTGACGGT
Organism: Symploca sp. SIO1C2; assembly: GCA_010672925.1. GTDB lineage: Bacteria > Cyanobacteriota > Cyanobacteriia > Cyanobacteriales > Coleofasciculaceae > Caldora. The sequence goes on from JAAHFP010000023.1 coordinate 100,319, forward strand.
GGTTTGAATACCAAAAGAGTCTTCATTATGCTCCCGTTGATGACCGATATCGGTATAGCCAGCATCAATCAAGCTGTACAACTCCATCGGCAGAATTTCCGTCTGCAAGGAATCATGCTCACTTTCACTACTGAGGCTATCATCATTCACCAGAGACTTTGGTGGAATAGCAGTTGGTGGTTCTTCAGATGATTCCAAGGATATAGGTTCAATTTCTAATTCTTCCTGGGGTGAGGGGTGGTTCGGAGTAGTTGCCATGTCTGAGGATGGTTGAGGTTCTGCTATTTCTTGCAACTGTGCTTGCAATTCGTCAACATTTTTTATTTCATTGCTAGATAACTTCTGGAACACTTCCTTTAAAGCCGTCAATTGTGTTCGCTGAGATTGGCTAAATAACTGCTGCCACATATGCCCTAAATCCTCTAGGGTCACTTGCTGCTCTTTGGGTTCTGGATAAAGACATTGCAGAGCTAGTAACCCATCTTCATCTACCCGTAGATTGGTTATCTCTAACAAACTCTGACGACAATGCCAAGGCTCTAACAGTTCCCATAGCCTTACCATTTGCATGAGCAAGAACAAAATCTGTGCCATCTCAATTTCCTCGCTCTCCCACAAATCAATAATCATATCCCACTGGGAGCGGTCTTCTAGTAGTACTACCGCTTTTCCATTTTGCTTCCAGGTATCATGCATCTTGGGCACAGTGGGCCAGTATTCTTCTCCTAGAAAATAGAATTGCGCAATCGCTGGGATCAGCTTCTCCAAGTCTGACTCAGATTTTTCTTCCTGCTCTAGCACATCTAATAACGACTCCTGAAAAGGCTGAGTGTCTAAAACTCTACCGGCTAGAATGTATGCTTGTTCTTCGGAGATTGCTGCTTGCGGTAACTTCTCAGATTCCAGGATTTGGTAACGTTGTTGAGAGTCTAGATAGATAGTCTCAGATTGTGGCTCAAGTGACTGGTATTGATTGTCGTCTTCTCCAGCCTCATCAGGTACATTTGAGCTGTCTGGAGGAGATACTGGCTGGGTTACTGCTTCATCTGAAGAGGATGCGGTGATTTCTGGTACTGATGTTGGGGGATCATCTGTATCGGGATCATCTTGCTCGATTGCAGGGGAAGACGAGTCCAAAAGTGGGAGGACTTCATTATCGGTAGTTGAAGCAACTTGTTCTACTGAAGATTCTGATTCCTCTAGCTCAGGTGCTGAAGACTCTACAGGGGTTGGTAGCTCATTTAGCTCTTTGTAAAGAATAGCCCAAAAAATTGTTCCCGTTAAAGCACCACAATTGTGGCAAGTTTCAGCATTCACCAGTACTTCAGTTCCGCACTCATGGCAAGGTATCTGAGTCAAAGAAGTTCCACATCTTTGACAAAACTTGTTGGCATCTTGGTTTTTGGACTGGCATTTGGGACAAATTAACATAATAGAGCTTTCTCAACTACTATCAGAATGACTAAATTTGGGTATACTAGCTAACCGCCATATAGTTTGCCATGTACAATTAGAGGTTATAGCTTTCAACATTCAACACTGAGATTAGGGGCTTAATCACGAAAATGGGCTATCATAATTTTTGTAAAACTGCCTAAAGTTAGTCCTAGGCGCTTTAGAGGCTTTCGTGTCACCGGAGTTAGTCATGCCATTGACCAAGCTCTAAACTTCCACCTGTAGATGAACAATCCCTGAGTTTACGAGCTATAGGGTAAAAAATTCTATAGCTGAAGTTATCCTTATTACCTGCATGGTTGCACCCCTGACCTATTCCGTTGCGCAACCAGTAGAAAGTATAAGGTATCTTCATCAAGGATGCGCAGCCCTTGCACCAAGTAAGTGCTGCGGATGAGCAAATTACCGCTCAGAAAGTCGGTGTTGTAAATGTCCGCTATTTGTCAACAGTAGCAGTCCTTTACTGCCTATGTCGAGGCTGAGGGAGCTGAGGGAGCTGGGGGAGCTGAGGAAGCTGAGGAAGCTGGGGGAGCTGGGGGAGCTGAGGAAGCTGAGGGAGCTGAGGGAGCTGAGGGAGCTGGGGAGTTGGGGAGCTGAGGGAGCTGAGGGAGCTGGGGGAGCTGGGGGAGCTGGGGAGCTGGGGAAGCTGAGGGAGCTGAGGGAGCTGGGGGAACTGAGGGAGCTGAGGGAGCTGAGGTGGGAAGAG
>JAAHFP010000230.1 GCA_010672925.1 Symploca sp. SIO1C2
CGACTCGCATTACTGCCGATAGTGCTTTTGGCTGTGCTGGACAACGTTGTTTAGCTGCTTCTGTCGCCGTCACCGTAGGAGAAGCGCGGGATTGGTATCCAGAAGCGATCGCAACTGCTGCTAGTACTAGGGTAGTAGGTTATGGTGGGGATGAAGGGGTGCAAATGGGACCTGTAATTACTAAACAGAGTCAAACCCGAATTGAGGGGTTAATTCAACAAGGGATAGATGAAGGGGCAACAGCTTTAGTTGATGGCAGACAAGCCAAGATTAGCGGTTACGAACAGGGTAACTTTATTCGACCAACTATTTTGCAACATGTCAACCCCGAAAGTACCCTTGCCCAAACAGAAATCTTCGGTCCAGTTTTGGGTTTAATGCATTTGGATACTATTGAAGAAGCAATAGCATTGGTAAATAGTGGCAAATGGGGCAATATGGCTTGTCTATTTACCAACAGTGGTGCAGCAGCCCGCAAGTTTCGCTATGAAGCGGAAGCTGGTAATATTGGCATTAATATTGGAGTAGCAGCACCAATGGCCTTTTTTCCTTTTAGTGGTTGGAAGGATAGCTTCTTTGGGGATTTACATGGTCAAGGACAACAAGCTGTCGAGTTTTTTACCCAAACTAAGGTTGTAGTTGAGCGTTGGCCTAAGGAATGGTCTAGGCGGTTTTAAAATGGAGAAGGTCGAAGGTCGAAGGTCGAATGGAGAATTTAGAATGGGAAATTGGGAATTGGGAATTGGGAATTGGGAATGGAGAAGGTCGAATGGAGAAGGTCGAATGGAGAATTGGGAATAAAATAAGGAGTAATATCAAGTTTGGATAAACAGTTATAATTCCCTTCTCTCTTGCAACCTTCTTTCTTGCCTCCTGCCTTCTGTCTCCTGCCTCCGGTTCCCCTCCTGGGAGGGGTTAGGGGTGGGTTCTGCCGAAGTGTAAGTATTCAACCAAACTTGATATAACAATAATGACCATTAAAACTCTATACGAGCAAGATTTTCAACAATGGATTGAGCAGACAATAGAGCAACTCCAAAATAGTGATTTTTCCTCCCTTGACATCGAACATTTAATAGAGGAGCTTACTGATTTGGGGAAATCAGAA
>JAAHFP010000231.1 GCA_010672925.1 Symploca sp. SIO1C2
TTGTTCAGGTTGGGTGGGGTATCCCTTGGACGATGATCCGGTGAGAGCGGGAACGCAGCTGGAGCCCGATGTCGTTTTACTGTGCCGCGATCGAGCCGGGGTATTTCGGGTCGCTGGAGGCGTGGTCGTATTTCCCAGTTACTGGGGGTTGGCGGAGAAAATTGGCCAGACTTTGCTTGAAGTCCATGGTCCGGTGCCGGGTCTGAACGAGGCCATCGGCCCGGCGATCGATCGGTATCTGGATAAGATCAAACCGGGCTTTGCGGCGGGGCGACCGAATTGGGGATTGGCCGCGATCGATGCATGGAATCTTCATCCCGCGACTCGACCGCCGACTTTGATGGCGGGCATGACGGCAGATCAGATGTGGTTGCGGGTTGAGCGCCAGATTCTCACCCCACTACCGCAGACGGGCGCAATGCTCTTTGGTATTCGTATCGAACGGCACCGCCTCGATCACGTGTTGGCCAATGCCGACGTGCGCCGCCGTTTTCATCGTGCGATCCAGACCATGCCCGCCGAAGTAGCCGCCTACAAAGGACTGGATCAAATAAGGTCGACCTTGGTGTCGCTCTCGGAAAGTTAGACGGTGAGTTTCACCTCCATAGCTAAACCCGATTGACCTCTCGAGCCCAAAAGGTAATACAGTATTACCGATGAGGACATCGATCATAATTGATGATGAGCTTGGGCATCGCCTACGGGAGGCGGCCAAAGCCGACGGTTTAAGTCTCAGCGCCTTTTTGGCGGAGGCGGGAAGGGTTAAATTGGGCACGAGCGATCCGTCCACCATGACTCCGTTCGAGCTTATCACTCACGGTGACACCGGTCAGAAACCTGCCATGAATCTCGACAAGACCAGCGAGCTTTTGGCGGCCGAGGATCAGGAACGTTTCGGTTTATGAAACTTTGTGACGTCAACGTGCTGGTGTATGCCCATCGCCGTGACGCACATCCGGATCACAAACGTTACGCCGAATTCGTGACCGCCATGTGCACCGATCGGGTCAATTTCGCTTTATCCGAGAATGTTTTGGCGGGGTTTATTCGAGTGGTCACCAATCCACGAATTTTTCGGAATGATCCGACTACGATTGATA
>JAAHFP010000232.1 GCA_010672925.1 Symploca sp. SIO1C2
GGACGGCGAGAAGGGAGCGACGATGTGGCATGGCTCCGAATTTCGACCCTTGGATCAACTCGCCAAGGTAATAGGAAACCATCCCGCCTTCAACTTACTATCGGAGCTCTTTTCGAGAGGAATGCCGTTTTGTCTCACCAGAGAACTCTCGGAAGAGGAGAGGGAGGCCGAAGTGGCAGCGAACCTCCAGCGGGGAAATCACAAATCCGCAATGGACGAAATTGAGAAGATAAGGAGGCTCCTGGAAAAGGAGGTCCGACATGGGTTCAGCATTGTCGTCCCAAAATCAACTGCAACACGAATCAAGGGTGTGATGATTCAACCATGCGGGATGGCCAACCAATTCTCGTTGAAGGCAGATGGAAGCCGCAAATTGAAGCACCGTCTGACGCACGACCTTTCCTTTTCGATCACGTCGAGAGACGCCTCGGTCAACAGCAGACTCGACATGTTTCGTTACCCGGAAATGGTGTATGGATGGTGCCTCATGCGCATCATCCACTTCATCGTAACTCTCCGATGCCTCTACCCTGGAGTGAAGATTTGGATAAAGAAATTCGATTACTCCGACGCGTATCGACGGATAACCCATCAAGGGCGCGCAGCCTCCCAGTGTGTCCTCGTGGTGGATGACACGGCTTACATCTCTCTTCGCCTGACGTTTGGAGGGAGTGCAAACCCCCCATCCTTCTGCACTTTCTCTGAGACTCACAGACCTTGCCAATGACATAGCGGCATCCGACTTCCATCCTGACATGTTCTCCTGCCCCACCGTCAAACCAGAGCACACAGTACCCAGGGAATATGACGATGACTCAACCCCCTTCGGGGTAGGAATCCCCCCAGCAGTTGAGATACCAATCAGCACGACCAGTCGCCGTGATTGTTTCATTGACGACGCCATCGATATCGCTCTCGACGACGAGGAGAACAACGTCCGGAACCGCCACGTGGTACCGACAGCAGTGTACGCCACCAGCAGGCCACATGCTGGCGAGGAACAGGAACGCATCACTCGCAGAGACCTCCTCGAGTCGGGAAGCTGAATGCGGAAGGCCGACCTTCGGACGAAGCCGTCACCCTTGGTTGGGAT
>JAAHFP010000233.1 GCA_010672925.1 Symploca sp. SIO1C2
AACTCTATACGAGCAAGATTTTCAACAATGGATTGAGCAGACAATAGAGCAACTCCAAAATAGTGATTTTTCCTCCCTTGACATCGAACATTTAATAGAGGAGCTTACTGATTTGGGGAAATCAGAAAAGAGAGCATTGAAAAGTAACTTGATGGTTTTATTGGCACATTTACTCAAGTTAAGCATACAATATGATGCACCAGAAACGATGAAGAGTAGTTGGTATAGCTCAGTGCTTGAACATCGTAAGCGGGTTTTGGTTGATTTAGAGGATACCCCATCCCTCAAACCTTATCTGACTACTGCTATTGAACAAGCTTATCCTAATGCTAGGGATTTAGCGACCGCTCAAAGCAAATTAGCCAAATTTGGAGTACGTGTTCCTGAGGAGAAAGAATACCCTATTGCTTGTCCATTTACCATTGAGCAGATTCTTGACGAAGAGTTTTACGGTTGAAGGGGTGATATCAAGTTAGGTTCAATAATTGATAATGAAAATGCTCCTTGAAACAAAGGGCTTAAGCCTCTTGTTTGATAGCGTAGAAGCGTCTTTTGTTCTGGGGATGGCGTTGGGCGGGTTTTGATCAGAATATTTTGGTTGAAATGATTTAGATTATCGCTAAACCCGCCCCTACAAATGTACAGAATCCAATTCCCAATTCCCAATTCCCAATTCCCAATTCCCAATTCCCAATTCCCAATTCCCAATTCTCCATTCTTCTAGCTTAACTCAATGATGCGATCGCCTAACTACACCCAGCAACCTTGGACAATAACCTATAGTGAGATAATTGATGTTCGCAGTCCTAGTGAGTATGCAGAGGATCATCTACCCGGTGCGATTAACTTACCAGTATTAGATGATACGGAAAGGGCAAAAGTGGGGACAATCTACAAGCAGGTTTCTCCTTTCGAGGCTCGTAAACTGGGAGCATCCTTAGTTGCCCAAAACGTAGCTAGACATCTGAGTAATCACTTTGCTGCCCAAGCTAAAGATTATCATCCTTTGGTCTATTGCTGGCGAGGGGGACAACGCTCTAATAGTCTGGCAATGGTATTGAATCAGATTGGTTGGCAAGTTAC
>JAAHFP010000234.1 GCA_010672925.1 Symploca sp. SIO1C2
AGTCCTCTCACATAGGAACAGTAACTGTGACTATTCAACTATCTCAGCCTGATTTTCGACGACTAACCAGCATTATTCAAAAGTTACCAGACTTTGCCAATGTGCGCGATCGCATACGTTTAGTTGCCGGAGCTAATTTTATATCTCGCCATTCCTACAGATACTTATAATACCCTGTTTCAGCGCCAATTTATTCAGGATGCAGTAGAAGAATATAAACTAAAATTATTTGTTTTTGATGCTCACAACCAGGCAATTGTTTTATGGAAAAATTAAATTATCCAGAACTAGTGCAAAAAATCATTAAGGTACATGTTACCCACCTTAAAGATGATGAAACTGAGGTACAGTTAATTCTTGATAGAGAACACAATCATTACTTATTAATGCTTGTTGGTTGGCATCACCAACGACGAGAATATGGAAGCCTAATTCACATTGATATCAAAGGGGACAAAATTTGGATTCAGAGTGATGGTACAGAAGTTGGTGTTGCCAATGAACTGGTTGAGGCTGGAGTCCCACAGCATGACATAGTCTTGGGGTTTAAATCTCCCTTCAAGCGACAATTTACCGGATATGCTGTTTGCTAACAGGGATAAATTATCAAACGCGATCGCAAAGTTATTTGAGTTTAACGCTGTCGTTGACTGGCAAGATGCCAGTTCCACAATGTTTTTTTAAAGTCAGTGATAGGAATTTATACCTTACAGGCGCATATCTATCCTATTATTAATAGAATAACAAAAAATTACAATAATTACAACCAGTCAAAATCATTTTACTTCCCTGGCTCGAAGCTCGTAGGGTGTGTTAGCGCAGCGTAACGCACCGCATCACAGGTACAATCATTTTTACCCAATCGCCTACGAAAAAATAACAATAAGCGATCGCTCTTAAATCTTTCCTCAAGCCAAAATAGAATAGTCCTCTCACATAGGAACAGTAACTGAAACATCTACAGACCCTTAGATTGCCCACTGTTGTATTCTGACACTATGTCAGTGGGCTCTAATTACGCTACTGCTGTAGGCAATCGCTGATTCCCTATTAACCCATTCTACATTTACCAGA
>JAAHFP010000235.1 GCA_010672925.1 Symploca sp. SIO1C2
TTGCCCTACTGCGAGCATGGCATGAGCAGGCAAAGAGTAGAGATATCTGGAAAAAACTACGCTTGGTGGTGGTACATTCAACGGAAGTTTATGTACCGATGGATATTAACCAATCCCCATTTAATGTAGGATTACCCATAGAGTTACACCCGTTTACTGAAGAACAGGTGTACAGTTTGGCTAGATTACATGGACTTAGAGGTGAGATCGAGGATTTTGCCCCTCTAATGGCAATGGTGGGAGGACATCCTTATTTAGTACGATTAGCTCTCTATCACCTAGCGCGACAAGATATCGCCTTAGAAGAGTTCTTGCAAACAGCTCCCACAGAAGCAGGATTTTATAGTGATCATTTGCGTCGGCATTTGTGGAATCTCCAACAAAATCCCGAACTTGCCGCTGCCATGTGGCAAGTTGCTTCCACTAATAAACCAGTACGCTTGGAGTCAGAAATAGCTTTTAAATTACACAGTATGGGCTTAGTACATCTCCAAGGCAATGAAGTAACCCCCCGTTGTAATTTATACCAGCAATATTTCCGCGATCGCTTAGCATCAGAGTAGGTGTTAGGTTTTATATGAAAAATTAAGGTACAACAGGATGAAGTATGAACAACCAACAACTAATAACCAACAACTAATAACCAACAACCAACAACCAACAACCAACAACCAATATCAAATTGGTGGCAGTTTACCAGCGGATGCTTCTACTTATGTGAAGCGACCAGCAGATGAGGAACTCTACGAAGCATTGAGGGCTGGGGAATTCTGCTATGTGCTCAATTCTCGACAGATGGGTAAGTCTAGCTTGCGGGTAAAAACGATGCAACGACTGCAAGCAGAAGGGTTTGCTTGTGTGGCGATTGATATTACTGCTATTGGTTCTCAGAATATTACTCCTGAACAATGGTACTTAGGATTTCTCAAAAGTTTAACTATTGGTTTGCCTGTTTCCATATCCGGGAGAAGAAAGTTAGGCAAATGGTGGCGTGAACGGGAAAATTTGTCTCTCTTACAAAGATTAAATGACTTTATTGCCGAGATACTTTTAGCAGAAATCC
>JAAHFP010000236.1 GCA_010672925.1 Symploca sp. SIO1C2
GCACCGATGAGCTTATCCCTCCGCCGTTTCGGCCAAATTTGGATCCGAACGCCGCCACGACCTTCAAATATTTGGTCAACAACGGGGAGCGCATCGGTATCATCTATCTGAAGGGCGACACGTCGGGCCTTGCGCAGGAGCGGTTCCTGGAGCCGATGCGCGTCATGGTGATCATTGGTTTGTTGAGTATTCTCGGCGGCATGTTGGCGGCGCGGTTTCTGCAGAACTCCATCACCAAACCAATCACAGAGTTGGGCCGCGTGGCCAAAAAGGTCGAAAATGACCGCGATTTTGGGGTGCGGGCTCAAAGCACCGGTGGCGGTGAGGAAATCGAGTCTTTGGTGACGGCCTTCAACGATATGCTCTCTACCGTGCAGACTCGGACCGAGGAGCTGCACCTTGCCACCGAGGAACTCGCGCAGACCAACCGCACTCTCGAAGAAAAAGTGCAGGAACGCACAGTTGAGCTAGAGCACGCCATGATTTCGGCGCGCGACGCCAATCAGGCCAAGAGTGCTTTCCTCGCCAAAATGAGTCACGAGCTGCGCACGCCGATGAACGCTATCATCGGTTACTCGGAAATCCTGCTCGAAGATGCCGAGGACGATGAAGATGAGGCGACGTGCGAAGACTTGAACAAGATTTTGGCCGCCGCCCGCCACCTTCTCGGCTTGATCAACGACGTGCTCGATCTTTCTAAAATCGAGGCGGGTCGCATGGACCTCTTTGTGGAGGAGCAATCGGTCAATGGCCTCGCCGAGCAGGTCTACTCGACCGTGGCACCGTTGGTAGCCAAGGGCGCCAACGAATTTGTCATCGATTGCCCGACCGATATCGGCGTGATTCGGGTGGATGCTACCAAGCTCCGGCAGATCCTGCTCAATCTGATCAGCAACGCCGCGAAGTTCACCGAGAATGGGACCATTACGCTGAAAGTCGAACGCACCAGTGCTGGCACCGATGCGCGCATCCGTTTCTCCGTCATTGATACCGGCATCGGGATGACTCCGGAGCAGTGCGACAAGATTTTTGAGGCCTTCACCCAAGCTGAGGCG
>JAAHFP010000237.1 GCA_010672925.1 Symploca sp. SIO1C2
TCAGTACGGGAGAAAAAATTGCCTGTAGTATTCCTTGTGATCACCTCATCGTTTGCGGTGTTTCAAACTGGGGAGCCGTTGGTTTACTCACTGCTCTTGCTTTAGTGCGACCTGACTGGCAATCTAAATTAACTGAAGGATTAACTTTAGAGACTGATAAACATATTTTGACCAAGCTGGTTTACGAGGGACCAGCAGTGGATGGAGATACAGCGCTTCAAGCTTTGACCATTGAGACTTTTCCCTGGGAATATCACGGTAAAGTGTTGACGGAAATTTTAGAAGCAGCAGGTTTGAGTGGATAATATCAAGTTCGGTTGAATCTCACACTTTGGTGGCAAGAAGGCACAAACCCACCCCTAACCCCTCCAAAGAGGGGAACCGGAAGCATAGGGCTCCAAGGGAAGAAAGAAAGTTGCAAGGGATAAGGGAATTATAAGTGATTATCTGAAACAGCAGCGCCGATACTTTCCTCCAAAATATCTAGGGCTTTTGTCAAAGTATCAAGTGAAAGCGTTAGGGTAGGCTGAAGATTAATCACTTCCTTGTCCACTCCCATCGGTTCAAAAATCAAGCCCCGTTGAAAAGCCTCATTACTAACTTTTTTAGCCAATCCCGGCACTTTGCAAGCAATTCCTTGAATCAAACCTAGTCCTCGGTGTTCTCCACCGATTTCTGGATAACGCTCAATCATCTCCTGGAGTCGTTTCTTCATCACCTCACCTTTGTCAGTGATTTCCTTGGCAAAGGTATCTGTTTGCCAGTACTCTTCGATAGCAGCAGTAGCAGTAACAAAAGCTAGATTGTTGCCTCGGAAAGTACCACTATGTTCCCCTGGTTTCCAACAGTCTAACTCCGGTCGAATCAGCACCACCGCCATCGGGTTTCCATAAGCACTTAAAGATTTAGCAAGACAAACTAAATCTGGTTGAATCCCTGCTCGCTCAAAGCTAAAGAAGGGTCCAGTTCGACCACAACCCACTTTAATATCATCAACAATCAGTAAAATCTCTCGCTCTTGAGTCATCTGAGCAAGGCGCTTGAGCCAAGGAA
>JAAHFP010000238.1 GCA_010672925.1 Symploca sp. SIO1C2
AGGCAGTTTCCTCTGAAACTACTCGCAACTGCTTGTAAACTAACAACCAGACAGCGTAATTCCCCAGTAATGTTATTAGCATCACCCAGAATGTGGAAATTCCTACCTGATAAGTCCAACCAATCAGGCCAATAAACATAAACCCACTGTAAGATGTGGCGAAAGCCGATAGCGCTGTTAGCCAGGGATTAACGTTTCTACTAGCCAGCAGATAATCACTAGTATTGTTTTGCTTGCGGGTTGTTGAGTAGATTCCTACTCCCGTAAACAACAATAGAAATGCTAAAAAACTTATTATAATCACTTGGACTGACACAACTAAAATGGTGGACTACAAAGTAGTGAGTAATGAGTAGATATAGATTTTTTTCCCTATCTCCGCAGCTTCCCTCAGCTCCCTCAGCTTTCTAACCCACCACTTTAGCTGGGTCACGACACTACACTTTTTTACAGAGGTGGAAACTCCAGCCTAACTCACCACCGGCGATCGCTTCCTGGGTTTTTTTAAAGGCAGCGCTTAAATCCGGATATTGTTCCCCAGCCTGTTCTGAGACTAGTTCATAACTCTTTTCCAAATGTTTGTTCAAGTCCTTTTGCTGCAATACGGTGAATCCTATCTGGCTAAGGTTGTCTGCATAGGCTTCAAGATTAAAAGTTGGCTTGAATAGGAGTCGGTCATACACATATTTGAGGGTAGTCTCGCTGACTTGTGTGGCGGGCGTTATCAAATCATCAAACAGGAAGATACCATCTGCTCCTAAGATACGATAAACCTCCGCCAGAGCCTTCTTCAGCTCAGGGATATGGTAAAGAGCGCCTTGACTCCAGGCATGGGTAAAGGAGCCATCTGGGAAAGGAAGCTCAGTGGCTGATGCCTTCTGGAAGCTTACCCGCAGCTCAGGGAATTTACTAGCCTTAGCTCGAGCATTGTCGATATAACTGCTACTGAGGTCAATTCCTACCACCTCGCATCCCGTTTGCTGAGCTATCCAGATAGCAGCATTGCCATTGCCACAAGCCACTTCTAGCACCCGGGATTCGGCGGTAAT
>JAAHFP010000239.1 GCA_010672925.1 Symploca sp. SIO1C2
AGGCAGTTTCCTCTGAAACTACTCGCAACTGCTTGTAAACTAACAACCAGACAGCGTAATTCCCCAGTAATGTTATTAGCATCACCCAGAATGTGGAAATTCCTACCTGATAAGTCCAACCAATCAGCCCAATAAACATAAACCCACTGTAGGATGTGGCGAAAGCCGATAGTGCTGTTAGCCAGGGATTAACGTTTCTGCTAGCCAGCAGATAATCACTAGTATTGTTTTGCTTGCGGGTTGTTGAGTAGATTCCTACTCCCGTAAACAACAATAGAAATGTTAAAAAACTTATGATGATCACTTGTTTAGGTAAAACAGGTAAGCTACTGTAAGCATTTTTACTTAGTTATCATCTGACTGCAAAACAGACACTCGAAGAAATCGCTTCTACCGGGAATGAACCCTACAGCAGGTCATACGAAGCAACTACACCTTTTTACAGAGGTGAAAACTCCAGCCTAACTCACCAGCGGCGATCGCTTCCTGGGTTTTTTTAAAGGCAGCGCTCAAATCCGGATATTGTTCCCCAGCCTGTTCTGAGACTAGTTCATAGCTCTTTTCCAAATGTTTGCTCAAGTCCTTTTGCTGCAATACGGTCAATCCTATCTGGCTAAGGTTGTCTGCATAGGCTTCCAGATTAAAAGTTGGCTTGAACAGGAGTCGGTCATATACATATTTGAGGGTAGTCTCGCTGACTTGTGTTGCTGGTGTTATCAAATCATCAAACAGGAAGATACCACCTGCTCCTAGAATACGATAAACTTCTGCCAGAGCCTTCTTCAGTTCAGGAATATGGTAAAGAGCACCTTGGCTCCAAGCATGGGTAAAGGAGCCATCTGGAAAAGGAAGCTCAGTGGCTGATGCCTTCTGGAAGCTTACGCGCAGCTCAGGAAATTTACTAGCCTTAGCTTGAGCATTGTCGATATAACTGCTACTGAGGTCAATTCCTACCACCTCGCATCCCGTTTGCTGAGCTATCCAGATAGCAGCATTGCCATTGCCACAAGCCACTTCTAGCACCCGGGATTCGGCGGTAAT
>JAAHFP010000024.1:0-74673 GCA_010672925.1 Symploca sp. SIO1C2
AATCCTGAAAAAGTTGCACTAAGAGAGCCTAGTCTTGACTCTCCACTATCGCTCCGAGCCAAGACTAAAACCAAAGAATTGGGGAGTATATATAAATAAAGTTTATCAACATAGATCCGGGAGAGCCAGAATCCGGCTTCTTTTCCAATTTATCAACCGCGTCAATCAAATCACTTTCTGAACCAAATTTCTTCTTTAAAGCTGATTTAAGACCATTGTAAGTATCCTTGATAACATCTTTGCTCAGATTAGCCAGAGCAGCGACAATAGCTGTTGTGATCACATCCATAGTTGACCCTCAACCTTTTAGTAGTCGGTATCAATCCAATCTAGCATACCGACGGATATTGCTTGGAAGGAGAGTCGAAGTAGTTTCATTACCCAATTCTTTCAAAGACCAAACTACTATAATTCTCATTTAATCCTTGAGCAGTTGGAACTTGCAAGCTTGCATTAGTCCCAAAAACATTAACCCCAAGGCTAGCACTATACTAATGTTCGTGAGTGATGATAAAACCAGTAAAAGATCAGTTTTAGCATTAAATGTCAAGCGATCGCAAAAAGTACTTACTTGGGTTAGTGTTAATGCACCAGCACCACCGGAAATCTGACAGCTAAGGACTTATGCAGCAAACCTTCATTAGAATTTAAGAGGTGAAAAGCAAGCTTAATGCGTGTTTTTCACCTCTCAAGAAACAAGTCAGGAGGCAAGAGGCAAAAAAAGAGCTACTTGTTCGCACCTGCTGAGTTGAAACTCCCCTTAACGAACAAGCTGTTTTGCAGGAAATCACTCAATAATTTGGGTGGATCAGTATCTGGCTTACGTTGAATTACCTGACGTACTTTCCATAAAGAATAGCCAAAAATCCATACACTATCCGCTAAAGCAGCATACAACCAACCATAATTTTTAGTAAAATATCGTCGCCGCGAATCAAACCAGTACTTGGGCCGACGCTTCGGTGTATTCTTAGTGTTATTTACTCCAGTGCTGGAGCCAGGAAAATGCACAATCCGGCTTTGAGGTACATACCAACAAGGCCATCCCGCTCTTTTAGCCTGTAAGCAAAAGTCAGTTTCTTCAAAATAGAGAAAATATTCCTCGTCCATCAAGCCTACTGACTCAAACACTCCACGACGGATCATCATACCAGCCCCTGGCACCCAATCTGTAAGACAGGGTTCTGAAGATTTAGGTGCAGCAGTTATCCATTTTGACAAAAGCTTGGACACAATACCAAGGCGCAAACCAGCATCTAGCTCACTGAATACTGTATGAAAACGAAAGGCTGCGGGTCTTTGTACACCCTCAAGGTTTTCCATGCCGCTGCCACCTATTCCCACATCTGGATGCTTCTCCATAAAGTCTACCAAGACCTTAATCGCTCCAGGGCGTACTATAGTGTCTGGATTGAGCAGGTAAACGTAGCTAGGGGGATTAGGTGAGTTTAACGCTGGACGAATTCCCAAGTTATTGCCATAGGCGTAGCCACCATTGTGTTCTGATGGGATGAGTGATACCCAATTCTCCCAGCCTTCGTTAGCAATTGCAGCTCCAATTTGTTCTGCAGAACCATCACCTGAGGCATTATCGACAACAACAACTTTCGTATTGGGTAGAGTTGGGACTTCACTTACTAAGGAACGCAAACACTCAATTGCCAAGCTAGATGTGCGGTAGTTAACAATAACTATGAGCAAAGACATTGGGTTATTTTGTAGAATAGCACTAGACATAAACGAGAGCCTCTCTTAAATAGTTTCCATATTTTTTTAGTTTTACTCCCTCTGCTCCCTTACTTTCAACAGAGAGCATATATAGCATTTCTTGCATCCGTGAAGTACATCTCTTATTTCCTATTACCTATTCCCCAAAATTAATAGTGAATGTACCTCATTCTAAGGAGAAAAGCTATGTTTTTGATTGGGAAACCCTTGATCTTCGTTGAGCTGGTAAATATCCCGCTGTTGATGCAGGAACTCTCCTGGATTTTTTGGGTTTTCTTCTTAACTGCTGTTGTACCGGACCCTTCTGCACAAGCCCTGATATTCCTCCACAAACAAGTATATAAATCGGGTTAATCATCGCATTCAAAAGACAGTCGAACAGGTACATAGTTAATCCAATTGCTAGTACTGCTATCGGTGCAACTTCTCGTTTAGACCAATAGCTTGCTGGATAAAGCGTAAACAAGCTCAAAACAGGAAGTGACATCGATGCCATCCAAGCGATTAAACCAAATGCGCCGTTTCTACCAAATGCAATTATCCATAAACTATCTTGAATTGCCAACTTACCAGTTGAAGGATCTTCAATACGGGAACGATTCCATCCACCCCAGCCGAAAACTGGCCTTTCTCGTGCGTGATCGGTCAACACCTCTTCATTATTAAATCTAAACTCTAGAGATTGGATACGATCTGCATCAAATACTCCTGATAAAGAGGTGACTAGTTGATCAGTAAAATAAGTTTCAGTTGCTGCATTTACGTAGAGATATGCACCCATGGTCACGATTAAGAGAAATACTGGAATAGCAGTGCGAAATATTTTGCCACAGAACATGATTCCAGCTCCTAATAGCAGTAAGACATAGGCTCCCGTTGATTTACATAGAATCAGGGTGACAAACAATGCTCCTACCAGCCACTTGATCTGAATATTCCACAATTTTTTGAGAGTCCCAGTTTGCCACAACCAAATACCTACCAGTGTGGCTACCATCATCCATGCGCCGACTGCCAAACCGTGCCTTAAAAATACTGTTGGTCGAAATCCGTCATAACGAATTGATTGACCAAAGTCACCGAAAGCATGAGCTCCGTAAATCCTATTGTGTAGCTGTGGACTCATGCGGATTTCAAACAAACACAAGGGAATATAGGCCAATCCACCAATGAAGATGCCAATCGCTAACTGGCGTAATGCAGGAAGGTTATTGAGATATAAGCGACCCAAAAAATAGGGCAATCCCCAAGTTACAACTTGTTCAATGGTGGCTGATACTCCATCGTACCAACCTAGACCATTACTAATTGATGTAGCATAAGGACATAGACACCACATCAATATCGGTAGATCAAGTACACTCGGTTTAAATGTACTAAACCTTCCGACGTCGAAGATAATAGTGGCGAGGACAACACCATAGCAAGTTGCTGAAACTTTTGTGTAATCAGGCAGTCCTGACAATCCAATTGCAGCTTCCGGTAGGAATAGCCAAGCGGAGATAAAACTAATAACAATAGCTTTCTGGGCTGGAAACCGCATAAATATATAAAGGACAACTGGAATCCAGAGTAATAGTACTAGGATTGCCAAAGGTCCGGGGGCTCCGAATTGGTTACCTGGCAAATAAAACTGCATAAAAGTTTCCCTGCGAACACTCAATAACTAGGTTAAAAATAGGCTTAAACTATTCACGGAACACCTTTCTATATTTAGAGAAATTTACCGAGACAGTTAAAATTAAGAAACATCAGCGTCTTTTTCATATATTTACAAAATCATTTCAATAGGAAGACCAAAACCTAAAATATTTCGACCCATGACCATAATAGCGATAAAGGCCAAAAGTGTTAAAGTAGCTAAAATGTCCTGCACAAAGCTATTAAGTCCTTCACGCCAAAGGCCATAACTGATAACTGCATATAAGGGCAGATCATTCAAGGCAACTACTGTAATTGCACCTAACTCTTGCTGCCAACGGAATCCTAGTGGTACTCCAACAATAACAAATATAAATTTGAAAAAGAAGCTAAATGCTAAATATTTACTTTTTCCAACTGCTAGCAGAGCCCCATCAATGGTCTTAGTTAAGAGTATAGGCCAAATTCCTAGAGCCAGAATAGGCATCATCCAGGATGCTTCAGCATAACGCTCATCGTATAACGTAGAAATTAAAATATCCCCAAAGCTAACCAGTATTGCTAAAGCAAAGGCTGTGGGGAAAAGAATAAGCTTGCGGTTTTTCAAGATCTTAGCGCGAAGCTCAGGACGAGGAAGAGCAGCAGCCTTGGCAAATGCTGGAAAAATAACCTTGCCACTAACAGCCCCAATAACAGCACGGGGCAGCTGGGCGAGGTTAAAAGCAATACTATAGACCCCTAAGAGTTGATCAGAAAACAACTTACCAAGTGTAAGTCGGTCAGACTGATCCGCCAGAAAAGTTAGGGCTGTAGAAATAAATATCCACCGACCGAAAGAAAAGAGTTCTTGAGCAACTTCTTTATCCCAAGCAAAGCGATTAGAGTATCCAGGAATTAACCAATGACTCCACAACGCTTTAATTAATCCAGAAACGATGTTACCGCCAACGAGAGCCCAGATAGTGGGACTAAACGAAGCCCAAACAATCATTACTGCTATGGCAAGTGCTTGGCTTCCAAGCTCAAAAATGGCTATTTCACGAAGAGCTAAGTTGCGGTTGAGTGTGAATCTAGAAGTAGACTCGAACCCTGTCATAATTGTAGTTAGTCCGGCTACTGGGACTAACCACAGAAACTGAGGCTTGTCGTAAAACTGGGCAACTGGCCAAGCAAGCAGCAGCGAAGCAAACCAGAGAACAAAACCACGAATAACCTGCAAAGTCCAGGCCGTGTTGAGAAAAATTGGCTCATTTCCCCGTTTATTTTGAATTATGCTAGGGCCAACACCTGTATCGGAGAAAAGTTGCAGCCCGATGATAAAAATATTGACCAGAGTCATCACACCAAACAACTCTGGGACCAGTAGACGAGTCAAAATCAGGTTGGAACCAAATCGCAGAACCTGACCTGCTCCGAAACCTGCAATTGTCCAGAGTGAAGCAATAATGGCTTTCTTTTTGATAGATGACATAATTACATTGGTCAATAGGGAAAATAAATGGACAGAGTTGAATAGGCTTAGGCATCTATGAGAGCCTCACTGATTGTTGCTGGCTCCTGTAACTGCTGAGTTTCCGGTTGGAATAGCACTGCCAATTTGCGAGCTTCCCTAACTGCATCATGTTGCGCAGCCACTCGTTGAAATCCAGTTTTCCCCATCTGCTCTAGGTTTGCCACTGGCAACTGCAAGACATTACGCATAGCTGTGATTAAGGGTTCCACCGAACCAGCGGGCACTAACCAACCACAAATATCGGGCTCCACTAACTCTGGTATCCCAGCAATGTAAGTGCTGATTACGGGACGGTTCAACGCCAAGGCTTCCATAATGACCACCGGCAAACCTTCGGCAAAGCTAGGTAGCACTAGAGCCCGTGAAGCTAAAATATGTTGTTGCACTGCTATGCTATCAGCCCAGCCGGTAATTTCAATATGGTTTTGTAAATTGCGTTGGGCGATCAAGGCTTCAATTTCTTTTCGTAGAGGCCCATCGCCTACCAACACTAACTTAAATATTAAGCCTTCAGCTACTAATTGACTCACGGCTTCCAGCAATAGCAGATGACCTTTCTGTTCAGAAAGCCGACCAACACAAACCAAGTTTGGCTGTTCCGGCACTGGGGTAGGGGATTTGGTCAAAAATATCTGATCCACACCACAGTGAACTACATGAATTTTTGACCAATGCTCATACTCGCACCAGCGATAAAGCTGGCTTTTGCCGAAAGAACTCACTGCTACCACAAAAGCCGCCCGCTTGATTTTCTCAGGCAAGGCAATCATTTGAGCTTTATCAAACTCTTCTGGACCATGAACGGTAAAGCTATAGGGAGGACCACCCAACACCTGGCACAACATCGCTACCGTGGTTGAATTGGTTCCAAAGTGAGCATGAACCTGGGTAATTTCTCGTTGGGAAAACCAACCCAAAAGAACACAGGCTTCAGCTAAATAGGCCAAATGATTGACAATTCCTCGCTCTGATTTTAAGCCAATTTTGAGGGTTAACCACAGAGCTCTCAAGAAGGGAACGAGTCTAGTAAGGGCAACTCGGATTAAGCCTAAGAGCAAACCACCTATCCCGACATCTAAAACAACCCTAGTCTTCTCCAATTCTAGTTTGTCTGCCCCATCCACCAACTCGGAGTCACAAGCGCGGATAGCAAACCGAGCAACTTTGATACCACAAGCTTCAAGCCCAGCAATCTCTCGCCGGATGAAGCTGTGGCTAACCTTAGGATATTGATTAACTAAATAAGCAATTGTCATCTTAAACTTGAGTATAAACTGTAAATTATTCCATTAATTTGCACTCAGACAAATTTTGCCTGACATTTGCCTAGCCGGACAAGTCAGGGCAAGCAAGACAATGTAGCCAGTAGCGCTAGCTTCGCTCCTGCATTACTTCGACCAATTCTTCGCTAACTTCTTCTTCTTCTTCCTCTCTCGCAGAAAACTCTGGCGGGGGGTGGGGTGGTTGAGTTAAGGACGACGATTTAACTCGATTAGCCACTACACCAAGGATGAGTAAGCCAAAAGTATTTAATTGATCTAAGGATTGTTGAACTAAGGATGGCTTAGTTTTGCGAACTGCTGCTACCATCAAGATTCCGTCAGTATTGGCAGCTAGAAAATTAGCATCTGTATAGTCAATAAGATTGGGAGTGTCATAGATAACCAGGTCGAATCTAGCCTGAAACTTATCCATGAGATGCTGCATCTGAGAAGAAGCAAGTCTTTTGGGAGAGTCTAGTAGAGGTTGACCAGCAGTCAAAACAGACAGATTCTCTTCGACAATCGACTGTTCTAGCAACTCATTAACAGTCAGTTTGTTATTTAGGAGTTCACTTAATCCCTCAGCATTAGGCAAGCCCAATTGGGTATGGAGTCCAAGCGGTGAACGTAAATTAGCATCTACCAAGAGGACTTGCTGTCCCATCGCTGCTGCTGTTTGGGCTAGGTTTAAGGCAATAGTAGATTTGCCATCTCCAGAGCCTGCTGAACAGATGACTAAGGAACGAACTGGTTGCTCAGAAAAGCGAAAACGGATGTTGGCGTAGAGGGATTCAAAAGCTTCTAGAAATAGAGAACTAGCGGGATAACTTTTACGAGTTGCATCAATAGACCTACCAACTTTAGCCGCTTTTCTTGCTTTTTTTAAGCTTTTTTCGAGAGGAATCTTACCCAACAGAGGTAGGTTCGTTGTGTCTTCTATATCTTCAGTAGTATAAAAAATATTGCGTAATTTCTCGTAGGCTATAGCTAGCAATAAACCGAACATTAAACCCCCTGCTACTCCTAGGAGTATCAGCTTGGAGTCACCAGGTTGTGGCTCAGGTTGACCGTCAAGTCCACGGTCTACTTGAGGTTCGACGATCAGTTCCCAAGGTACTGTGTTTTGAGCTGCCTCAACTCTCAAGGTTTCTCGCTGGGTCAAGAGTTGATCAAGAGTCTTGGTAGTAACATCTAACTGTCTTTGTATACCATTATATTGGCCTGCGACTGCTGGAAATTGGGCTGCTTGGCGCTCAACATCATTTTTGTTTTTCGTTATCGCTTGATTGCGAGTCTCTAGCACCTGAATTTGATTAGTAGTCTCGACCAACTGTTTAATCAGTTCCAGACGAGTCGGATTTTGGAAAGCTAGAACTTGAGGGTTATTCACTGCTCCTGCTGTATTCTGCCCAAGAATCCGCAATATTTCTTGAGTGATTAAATTTTGGAAATTCTGCCTTTTTTCCTCAAGAGCTTGAATCTGGGGACTATCCGACTGAAAGCGGGCTGACTCTGTAGCAATTTCACTTTCTACTGTCTTAAGCTCTGTAAGTAACTGTTGATAGCTAGGATCTTCACTCAATGCTGAAGCAGCAATAGCTTCATTAGGTGTTAGATTTAGTTGATTTTCTAAGTTTTGCTCAAGAGCTTTGAGTTCCTGCAACTCTCTTTCTGTAGCTAATTGCTCGGTTTCTATTTCACGAACTTTGGTAAATAATTCTCCACCCTGACTTGCCGGATCTATTAAATTGTACTGCTTTTGTAATTTTTGCAATTGTGCCTGAAGGGTATCTACTCGCCTCTGCAAGTCAGGGATTTGATCATCAATAAACTGAACACCTTGATCAATACGACTTTTTCGTTCCTCAAGGCTGTACTTTAAATATTTCTGTGCAGTTGTTTTTAAAACTGACTCGACTATTTCTCCGTCTTCATCCTGATAACTAATTTGGATGATCTTGGTGTCTCCGTCAAACTTTTCTGATTCTAACCGCTCAACGGTTAATCCAGCTTTGAGTTGACCAGGATTGAAGTTGGAGTTAGGATGCTCAGTCTTAACTTGGTCTGCAATGTCGGAGAGTGTTCCTGCTCCAGTTAAAATTTCAAAAATAGTTGAGTAATCTAGTTGTGCACCTCTACCATCTTTAACATCACCAGTAATAATTGCATTAGGGTCAGTTCGTCTTTGCTCAGATGTTACTGGCTCGACTAACATCTGAAACCTACCTTGATAGATAGATGGAGATTTTGAGTTCAAAAAGACACCAGCAGCGGTGGATAAAGCAGTGATGCCAAGGATTAACAAGACTTTCCGCTGGACAGTCCTTAATATAGGACGAAAATTCAAGCCTTTCTGGGGTGAGGCATTGAATTCAACTTCTTCTTCTAATGGTATTTGCTGCAACGTTCTGCTCTGTTTCCTAACTGATAAGATTTAATAGTTCTGTTCAGTATCCGGGGTCATCTTAGGCTGTGGTAAGAATATATTAGATACATACCAACTAGCATCACTCTTATCCGGATTGATTTACCAGATGTCAGTAAGGTGAAAACCTACCTTTTGAGTGGTAGACCCCAGAGCGGCAATTACGCTTTTTGATCAGCCAAGTAATTATATACTTTCCCCTAGCATAACTAGACTAATTTCTCTAGCTAACGAATAGAGCCTGCCTAAAATTCCCCTCATTGTTCAGTCCGATTATAACTTCTCTGATCATCTAGATGACAACCTTTGAGGGAAAAAACTTGAAGAAACAGTAGAATTAACACATTTTACCGAGCATCGACTACATCCTGGTCTGTTCTAGTCCATTTTTTCTGATGTTGCACTAGAAAAGTTACTAGATAGA
Organism: Symploca sp. SIO1C2; assembly: GCA_010672925.1. Lineage (GTDB taxonomy): Bacteria > Cyanobacteriota > Cyanobacteriia > Cyanobacteriales > Coleofasciculaceae > Caldora. The sequence continues at coordinate 8,994 of JAAHFP010000024.1, forward strand.
GGGGCATCTTCCCGGTTGTCTGTTCTAACCCATTCTGTTTGACGTTGTACCAGGAAGGTTAGATAGAGGGGAATCTTCCACAGAATGTAAAAAGGTACAGACAACAGTGTCAGTGCCGAAACCTCAGTACGTCCGAACTTAGCCCAAGCTCCAACAACGGAAACCAGAATCATCAATCCAGTAATGGCTAACAAGATCACTGGCATCCCGATTGCCCCCCAGATTCCTGCTAGTAATGCTAAACCGGTAGCAGCTACCCAAATCGTGACTAATAGCGAAAGAGGTGGTATCGACAACTCTAGGGCAAGTGCCAACAAGTCAAAACGTAGTTGAACCAAAGAGGCTTTGATGAGGCGAGGTACTTGTTTTAACAAAGTTTGCAAATGACCATGCTCCCAGCGGATTCTTTGCCCTTTGGCTGCTGTCTCTTGATGGGGAAGAATGCCGATGACCTTGGTGTCCCGGCAAAATAAGGTGGGGTATCCAGCGATCGCTAAATCTAGCCCTAACTGCATATCTTCGACAATATTGCCACTAGCTAGAGGTGCTTGACGAATTACAGACCAGGGAAAGGCCATACCTGTACCGGTTAATAGCACGGGCAATCCTAGTCTTGCTAAACCAAGGGGACGTACCAAATTCTTGACCATAAAAGCTAAAGCCGAAATCGAGTCTTTGGGACTAGGATTGGCTGGTTGCTCCAAGAGGTAGGTTGCTTGAACCGGTTTTCCTTGAGTCGCAGCAATCGAGGCAATGCGCTCAATTGTCCCTTCCTCAACAAGACAGTCAGCATCAACCAAAACTACTACCTCTGGTGGCTCTGTTTCGAGGAAGGTCAAGCCATAGTCTAGAGCATAACCCTTCCCTTTGTTCTCACTATCTTGGCGCTCAATCACCGTCGCACCTACGCTACGAGCTATCTCTGCTGTTTTATCAGTGCAATTATCAGCAATAACCACCAGTCGGTCTTGAGTAGTTAATTGAGGTAATAAAGTCTTTAGAGTTGCACTAATAACGGAGGCTTCATCGTGAGCAGGCATTAAAACGGCAATCCTAGGTCGAGTTACTTCAGTAGCGTCTTTCTCCGAGGAGCTAGGCAACAAGGCGATACTGCATTCAATAAAAAGAACTGCACTCAGGATCAGCAGTCCTATTGAGATAACTAATAAGACGATATCAATAAATAAGAACATTCTTTAGCTAGAAAATTGAAAATTGTATAATGAGAAAAAAGGTGATCAACAGGAAAAGAGCTTATCAGTATAGGTTAAGTGTTTGTACTGAACTCGTCCCTACCTAGCTAGAAGTTAACCTGCCAAACTAAAACTTAACACCGAATCATTAGTGATCGCAATTCCAGGTTTCTGATAAACGATGACAGACTGTGATTGTATAAATTTTGGTTCATGATTTTATACTATGCTCCTTTCCAAAAATGAGCGCTGATTGACAAATGTATTGGCAAGAAACTCAACGAGCTTTCTTGCTCAGTACATACAACTCGAAAACCGAGAAAACTGATGTGCTTACTGTTAGGATCATTGAGGTTACGACATGCAGAACGACAGTTTCCCGGAATATTGCCCCAAGAACCACCCCGCAACATCCGAAAGTGAGAACCACTTTCATACTTGTCTTTCCACACACTGCCATCTATAGGTGCACCTTCATAACTGGAGTGCCAACTATCGGCACACCACTCCGATACATTTCCGTGCATATCGTATAGTCCAAAGTTATTCGCTACGCCAAAACTACCAACAGAGGTTGTTTCTTCGTAACTGATGCCCTGTGCCCCTTCAGCATAGACTCCTTGAAGGTTATCTAGTTCACTACCTACTCCATAGTAATTAGCCAAATCTGTATTAATTGTCTCCCCAAAGTGAAATGGTGTAGTTGTACCTGCTCGACAAGCATACTCCCACTCTGCTTCACTAGGTAACCGATACTGCCATCCAGTTTTTTGAGAGAGGCGGTTACAGAATTCTACGGCGTCGTACCAAGAGATTTGTTCAACGGGTAAATTAGCTCCTATAAACCTAGATGGATGAGGATTAAGATGGTGATTGATTTGCGGTAGGGCAGCTACAGCTTGCCACTGAGCCTGAGTGACTGGATATTTGCCCATGAAGAAGGATTTGACCGTTATTTGATGCTGCGGACTTTCACTTGTTCTATGCCCTTCTTCTGTTGGCAATGAACCCATAAGAAAAGTTCCCTCTGGAATAGCTACCATTTCCAAGATGACACCATTCGCCAAGTCTTCAATCAAACACTGAGCCTTCTTCGTCTGGTGACTTTTGACTATCCCTTGAGCATCTACTGTCACTACCTCGAATTCATACCAAGGTCTTTTTTTGTTCAACTGCTGTTTAATCATTGGCTCCTGCTGCTGGATGAGCAATGAATAAGCAGTAAACTGTACTTGGGGTGACTCATCATGCAATGAATCTAGCACTAATTCTAAACCAGTTTTGCCATAATCAAGGGCATCTTTAAGAGCAACCAGCCGTTGCTCAACGTCGTTACTTCCCAAGCGCTGCTTTACACCTTCAATTCCTCCCAATACAAGGCTGCCTACTGGTAGCGATGCTTCACCTCCCAGTACAGCATCATCTGCTCGCGGTGAACTATCTGGAGCTTTACGATTACTTGGTTGATAAGATATTTTGCCTTGGCTCATAGTTAATTAGCTCAGGCTCGTGTTTTAGTACATTCTTTTTCTTGGATTGATTGGTACAAAAAATAGGTGCACGTACTTTCTATATTATCTTACAATTATAGCAAAAAATATAAAATGAAAGCATTTTCGCAATTTTATGTTAAGATCGATAGTAAAGTTGGCATCCCAACACACTAACCAACAAAACCATTGAGAAAATCTGATGTATCCCCTAGCTGTAGCTGAAGCTAAGGAAATTTATCAATTTCAATCATTTTCAGGAAGTAAGCCACCTCCAGACTCTCCCAGAATACCTCCTTATATCCAACTAAGGCACTATCAGCAACAAGCTGTAACTAATTGGTTTGCCAATCGAGGGCGTGGTACGCTGAAGATGGCAACTGGTAGTGGGAAGACAATTACAGCTTTAGCGATCGCTACTGAACTCTATCACAAAATTGGATTACAAGTTTTGTTGGTAGTTTGTCCTTACCGTCATCTCGTTATCCAATGGGCACGAGAATGCCAGCAGTTTAATCTAGAGCCAATTCTAGCCTTTGAGAATGTCCGCAACTGGCAGAGTCAACTCTCCACCAGATTATATAATGTACAGGCTGGGAACCAAACATTTCTCACCATCATCACCACAAATGCAACCCTAATTACAGAAGGGTTCCAGTCTCAACTCAAGTACTTTCCTGATAAAACCCTCATAGTGGGAGATGAAGCTCATAATCTTGGCTCTCCACGGCTAGAAGCAAGTTTACCCCGTCACTTGGGCTTACGTCTTGCTTTATCTGCTACCCCAGAACGATATTTTGATGATCAAGGAACAGATGTTTTATTTAACTATTTTGGCCCAGTTTTACAGCCAGAACTTACCTTAGCAGATGCAATTGAGCAGGGGGCGCTAGTTCGCTACCTATACTATCCCATATTGGTAGAACTAACAGCAGGGGAAGCAAAGGTCTATGCCAAATTAACGAAAAGAATTGGTTGGGCGTTGGCAGAAGAAGAAAATCTCCAGAAAAATGATGCCCTCACTTCTTTGTTAATGCAACGTGCCCGGTTAATCGGAGCAGCAGCTAACAAGTTAACTGCTTTGCGAAAATTAATGATTAATCGTCTGGATACTTGCCATACCTTGTTTTACTGTGGGGATGGTTCGGTAGAAAAAAGTTCGGGTAATTCCCTCAATAGTCAGTTGGCAGCAGTTACCCGCTTATTAGGCTCGGAATTAGGCTATCGCATCAATACTTATACCGCCCAGACATCCATAGCAGAAAGAGAACAGTTACGTCATCAATTTGAAGTAGGTGAATTGCAAGGTTTGGTAGCAATTCGTTGTTTAGACGAAGGGGTAGATATCCCTGCAATTAAAACTGCGGTTATTCTCGCCAGTAGTGGTAATCCCCGCCAGTTTATTCAGCGACGAGGGAGAGTTTTGCGCCCGCACCCAGGGAAAGAACGGGCAACTGTATTTGATATGATTGTACTACCGCCTGACTTAGGGCGAGAAGCTTGGGAAGTGGAACGCAATTTGTTGAAAAAAGAGTTGAAGCGATTCCTGGAATTTGCTGACTTGGCAGATAATGCGGAGGAAGCGAGAAGTAAACTGTTGGAAGTGCAGACAAGATATGGATTGTTGGAAGCTTGATTTTGTAGGTGTATATGATTTACATTTTATACGCCTCCCATCGGTATAAAGAATGGGAGACATACTCATCTGCCTTCTGCCTTCTGCCTTCTGCCTTCTGCCTTCTGCCTTCTGCCTTCTGCCTTCTGCCTTCAGAGCACTAGTAGTAGTCAGATTCAGGTTCTGGCATGACCATGAGCTCAAAGTTTGATGGATCCCGCATGTAGCGGACAGCTTCTTCTTCTAAACGGTGGAGTAAGTAGGATTCCAGAGAATTAGTATATCTGAGGGCGGCAAGATAACCATCTATATAAATACGTAGGTCATCAAAACGATAGCCCCGGTTCCACAAATCAACTAAAGCATCGGTAAGCTTTTGGTAGTAGCGTATAGTTCGAGGATCTTGAAGCATAGTCACAAATAGTTCAGAATTGTTAGTTTAGTTTTTAAGGAAGATAGATGCTTTGATTCATTAACTATAGTTAAGTTTACAGCAATCATTGATCTAGTAACGGTTTCAACTGTATTATTACCAAGAGTACAAATCACAGAAGTTAGGATATGTCCCCTTCTCAATTTCCTGAGTAACAATTGTTACAAACTATTGACATGGATTTTGTTAGACTAACAACCACCAGCTACAGGGGAAGTAAAAGCTGCTGTGGAACCTATTTGTATTCAAATTATCCAAGGAAATCCTCACTTGCGATCGCTATTGGGTTGGCATTTGCAGCAAGCAGGCTATGGAGTCTATCAATCAGATAGTCTTGGTCAAGCCAAGCAAGCTTTCTTCCATCGTCAACCAATTCTGGTGATTCTAGACTCAGACTTACCAGATGGTGATGGTGTTGAGTTTTGCCAATGGCTCCAGGAGCAAAGACAGTCATTGATTTTGATGCTATCAGCTCGCAATACAGAAAGTGATATTGTCAGAGGGCTCAAGGCTGGGGCTGACGATTACTTAGTCAAGCCCTTCGGTATGCAAGAATTTATGGCTCGAGTGGAGGCACTAATTAGACGTGTACGTTTGAATACTGCCCCACTCTCTTTGAACTATGGTGACCTCAAAATTGATTTAGTACAGCGTCGTGTATGTCTTAAGGGATACTTTATTGAACTGACACCTCAGGAATTTAGTTTGCTTTACGTACTAGCACAATCTGAAGGATTGCCCCTAAGCCGTTCGGAATTACTGCGTCGCGCTTGGCCTGATGCCATCGACAATCCCCGTACTATTGACACCCATGTTCTTTCCCTGCGCAAAAAAATCGAGACTGATCCTCGGCAACCCAACTTGATTCAAACTATCCGCAATGTAGGCTACCGGTTTAATCCAGAAATTATCCAAGGAAATCATGTACCAACGGAAGAACTAGCACAAGGAGGTAGGAGACTGTAACCATCTTAGAAAAGACAAGGAGGGTTTGAACTATGGCAATTATCGCCCCTGATGAGATAAATCCAACGATAACTGCCTATTCCCCATTCCAAAAGCTGATTAAGTAATTTGAAAAAAAGTATTAATTTAAAAAGTACAAGTGAACTGAAAGTCCTGGTCAATTAGTTCACCTGTACTAAGGACTGCTCAATTTTGTTAAGAATTCCACTTTTGTCCTGCAAAAGACAGTAGACTTATGTCTCCAGGAGGTTAGCTATCAAGGGAATTTTTACCTAATATTTGCCCCTGAAGGGACTGAAACTCACTCACTAGTTCTTGGCGTGTTTCTCGTTTGATTAAATAGCGGAAAACAAACCAAGCAGTGTAGCCAATTCCCACCAATTCTAAAAAGGGTGCCAAGAGTGGAATATCATTGATAGCATCCAGGATGGCTAGGGTTACCTTAACCGCAACAATGAGCAGGACGAACAGACCTAGGGTAATGAGGAACTGTTTATATCTGGTAAAGAAATCACCCACCAGCTCAGGCAGTCTTGACGACAGGTCAGAAAGGAGTTGTACCCATTCCTGTACCTGTGCATTTCCTGATTGCTCAGAAGGATTTGGTGAAATTATCTCACCTGGTGTTTCAAGCTTGACGTCTATTTTATTCTTGTAGGCTTCAGCCGCTGTCGATTCTAGGGGACTGCTCTCAGCTTTAGATTTTGGCAATTCAGATCCTTCCATATTTTCTCTACCGTCTCCTTAAGTAGGACATTTTATCGCTAAGTCAGACAGCTGTATATAATTACAGCCTGACTAACTTTTGCCCATATTACCAAAAGTTTTAGAACAGCTCGGTAAACTACAGAAATTATCTATTAATAGAAGGATTATAAGTAGATTCTTCCCTTGGAGTCTCCTGCCCTCTAATCTGAAAATAGACGCACTGGACACACCAGAAATTAATTTTCATTACTTTGTTGTGCACATAGCGTGGGTGGGGTCTAATACCACATCCGGTGGAATCACTATACTTTTTCAACTATTGTTAAGAAGGTGGGTAAATTCCACCACATTGCACTAGTACAAGAAGGCAGGAGGCTCCGAGGTCCGAGGGCAGAAAGCTTGTTTAATAGGCTTTTTAACCTTTTTTTGTGGGTAAATTCCACCACACTGCACTAGTTTGCACGCCAAATAAACCTTTATCTGTTCAGGAAACAGCCCCAATGGCTCAGTCCTCTCGTAGCATTATTGCCAGTCTTCTGCTTTGTGTTGGTTTAATGGTAACTCTGGTGGTGTCCCTAACTCAGGGAACTATCCCTTTGAGTTGGGCAGAACTTCAGCAGGCTTTGTGGCATCAGGGAAGTAGTATTAATCAAACCATTGTCTGGGATCTGCGTTTGCCTCGGATCATTGCAGCACTGATGGTAGGTTCAGCATTGGGTCTTTCTGGTGCATTACTCCAAGGGATGCTACGTAATGGGTTAGCCGACCCTTTTATTTTAGGCATCTCGGCAGGAGCAGGATTAGTAGCAGTAGCTTTTTTCACTTTAGGACTGTTACAAAGCTGGATACCCTTGGCAGCTTGGTTAGGCGCGCTCTCGACAACTGGGATAGTATATCTGTTGGCTCGTAGTCAATCTGGGATATCGGTAGAGCGATTGGTACTAGGAGGAGTAGCCATTAGTTCGCTGTTTGGGTCAGTACAATCGATGCTGTTACTGCTCTCAGATGATGGACGAATTCAGGCTGCCCTCAACTGGTTGGTTGGTAGCCTTAACGGAAGGGGGTGGAGTGAAATAGCAATTACAGGACCTTATTTGGCCATTGCCCTACTGGTAGGTTGTACCCTGGCCAGAGTGATGAATTTGCTGCAACTGGGGGATGATCTAGCGGTGAGTTTGGGGGTATCATTGTGGCGATCGCGCATGTTTATTGGAGCGATCGCAGCGCTGCTAGCCGCTAGCGCAGTAAGTATTGCCGGTTTGGTGGGCTTTGTGGGATTAATTGTGCCTCATGGAGTGCGTTTGTTAGTAGGCACAGACTACCGTTGGGTTTTGCCAGTATCAATTATTGGAGGAGCCTGGATTGTCTTGCTGGCAGATTGGCTATCCCGCTTGGGAGCGATTGAATTGCCAGTGGGTATCGTGACAGCCTTGTTGGGCTCCCCGGTCTTTGTTTGGCTGCTCTATCGCCGGAGTAATTAGAATTTAGAATTTAGAATTTAGAATTTAGAATTGGGAATTGGGAAGTTTGAACTGAGCATTGGGAATTAAAACTAAATGGAAACAGCACTAGAAAGTCAGGCTGTAACGGGAGGCTATGGGGAAGAAAGTATTGTTCAAAACATTAGTTTTGCCCTGCAATCGGGAGAATGGTTGAGTATTTTGGGGGCAAATGGTTCCGGTAAGTCAACCCTGTTACGCTTGCTTAGTCGTATTCTTTCCCCACAACAAGGAACTGTATTACTGGATGGCAAATCGATTCATACGCAATCGCCCCAAGTAGTAGCACAAACTTTAGCACTATTGCCCCAACAGCAGACTATCCCCTCTGGATTAACCGTGCGGCAACTGGTGAGTTTGGGTAGGGCTCCTCATCAAACTTGGTGGCAGTGGGAACTGAATGCAGAGGATCACCAAAAAGTGACCCTCGCACTGGAATCCACGGAATTAGTTACTTATAGTGATCGTCCTGTAGAGCAACTTTCTGGGGGTGAGCGCCAGCGGGCTTTTCTGGCTTTAGCATTGGCACAGGCTCCTCAGGTATTGTTGTTGGATGAACCAACGACTTATCTGGATTTACGTTACCAACTGGAATTGCTGGAACTATTGAAGCATTTGAATCAGCAGCAGGATATTGCTATCATCACTGTACTGCACGATGTAAATTTAGCTGCTCGATATAGCGATCGCCTCGCCCTACTCAAAGCAGGACAACTGTATCATCTAGGTACACCTACAGATGTGCTCACCCCGGAAAATCTCGCTGCAATTTTTGGCATTGATGCCTCAATTTTACAAACACCTGTAGGTATTCAAATTTGTCCTCTAACTCCAATTACGCTAAAAAGTTAAATAGGCAATAGGAAGCAGGGAACAGGAGGAGGGTCGGATAATACTTTTTACATACTTATTACTACCACCTAATACCTAATACCTAATACCTAACACCTAATACCTAACACCTAATACCTAACATATGAAACTGCTTCGTCTTGTTCTTATTTTGCTAATGTTGTTGCCTTTGGGCTGTAACCCATCCCCAACCACTGATGGAACAACTAATTCCGCTGATTCCGTTACTAGTTCTCCTCCAGTAGTAAACCGTGTGGTAGCACTGACACCCATTACAGCAGATATCATTTATCGCCTCGATTCAGCTAAGCTAGTGGGCATGACGAGCAGTCGGTTACTCGATAACAATCAAGCCCTCCAAGATATTCCTCGTGTTAGCAGGGGACGCACTCAACCTAACTTGGAACAAATCGTTGCCCTTAAACCTGATCTAGTGATTGGTGCAGTCGGATTTCACGATCAAGTGCTGGACAAATTGCAATCTCTAGATATAGAGATGATCTCAACCAAATTAGACAGCTGGAGCTCGCTAGAGGAACTGACACAAACCCTGGCAACAACTATTGAAGCCGATCCAGAACCTTTGCTGGAGAGCTATCAACAATGCTTACCTACCCAAACCCCAAAACAAAATACTTCTACTTTGGTATTGGTCAGCCGTAAACCCATACTTTCCCCGAACAAAGATAGTTGGGCTGGGGATCTGCTGAGGCAATTTGGTGCAGCCAATTTGGTGGCTGATTTACAAGGAAAAGGCCCAATCAAAGGCTATGTTACCCTCTCCCCTGAAAAAGTGTTACAGTCCAATCCAGAGGTATTAATTTTGGTGAATGTAGAAGGGGAAAACTTGGATGAATTTAAATCAGAACCCTTCTGGAAAGATTTGAGAGCCGTACAAAATGACCAGGTTTACGTGTTGGATTATTACGGCTTTGTCAATAGTGGATCTGTTGATGCGATCGCTCAAGCTTGCAAGCAACTGCAGGAAATTTATGAAACGAAGTAAAGGGCAAAAACCCTGTAGAGACGTTGCCGGCAACGTCTCTAGGCTGATTTATACGGTAATTTCTCCCAACAGAAGACATTAATGAAATTCGGTAAATTGCTGTCCTTGAGGCTATTTTTTCCTAGCTTGTCCGTGATGGATCGGTACATTGCTGGGGAACTTATCCCACCGTTTCTCTTTGGTGTCGGAGCATTTTCTTCAGTTGGCGTCGCCATTGGCACGGTATTTGACTTGGTGCGAAAAGTCACCGAATTGGGACTACCGATATCCATTGCCCTGGAGGTGCTGCTGTTGAAGTTACCGGAGTTTGTTTCCTATGCCTTCCCCATGTCAATACTCCTAGCAACTCTAATGACTTACTCTCGCCTGAGTAGCGACAGCGAGTTAATTGCTTTGCGCAGTTGTGGTGTGACTATCTATCGGTTAGTTATCCCAGCTTTGGTTTTAAGCTTAGTAGTCACAGGTATCACCTTTCTCTTTAACGAAATAGTTGTGCCAGCGGCTAACTACCAAGCAACAATGACTCTCAGGCAAGCCCTAGACGATAATAAATCTGCCGTTAAGGGAAAAAATATTTTCTACCCAGAATATGAGGAAATTACTCAACCTGATGGGGAAAAAACTCAGGAACTTAAACGCTTATTCTACGCTAGTCGCTTCGATGGTGAGCGGATGAAAGGCTTAACGGTTCTAGATTGGTCTCAAGAACAACTCAACCAAATTGTTACCTCTGAATCAGCTACTTGGAACTCTAAGCAAAATACCTGGGATTTTGTTAATGGTACGATTTACCTAATTGCTCCCGATGCTTCCTACCGGGATATCTTACGCTTTGATAAGCAAAAGTTGCAACTTCCCAGAACTCCCCTGGATTTAGCTAGTGAGGAGCGAGACCCTTATGAGATGAATATTGCTCAAACCTCAGAACGTATAGAGCTCCTCAAGTTAACCGGTGATGAGAAAAAAATACTGATGCTCCAGGTACGTCTGCAACAAAAAATATCTTTCCCCTTTGTTTGTCTGGTTTTTGGTTTAGTAGGAGCAGTACTAGGTTCTTCTCCTAAAAGTATGGGGAAAGCGAGAAGTTTTGGTATCAGTGTGGTCGTAATTTTTAGTTATTATTTGTTGGGATTTATTATTGGTGGCTTCGGTTTAGTTGGTATTATCTCTCCTTTTATGGCAGCTTGGTTACCGAATTTCTTTGGTTTAGGGGCAGGAGGATTGTTGTTAGTCAAAGCGGCTCGTTAATTGTTGTTTGGGAATTGGGAATTGGGAATTGGGGCTCTCATGGATGAAAACTCACCCAAGCTGGGCTAAAGAATTACTTGTTGAATCTAAAAACAGGGAGAAAGTAAATGACTCACACACCAGTAAAACTAACCTTAGCCAAATGGACACTAGACGACTATCACCGGATGATTGAAGTCGGAATTTTAGAGACTCGTTATGTTGAACTTTTAAACGGAGAAATAATTGAAATGCCTCCAGAGAGAGAGCCTCATGCCTATTATCGGACGGAAGCCACAGACTACTTAAAGGAACTGTTGGGAGCTCGCGTTAAAGTCCGAGAAGCGGCTCCGATTACGATAGTCAGCAGTACCTCAGAACCGGAACCAGATATTGCAGTCGTTCAACCTCTAGGGCGAGAGTACCTGCGACATCATCCCTACCCCGAAAATATTTTTTGGCTGATCGAATTCTCCAATACTAGCCTTGCGAAAGACTTGGATGTCAAGCGCAAAGCTTACGCTGTCGCAGGAATTATGGAGTATTGGGTAATAGATCTGAGGAGACAACAGCTTAAGGTGTTCCGTGAACCATTCAATGGTGATTACACTTCTTCTTCAACCCTAACAACGGGAGAAATTTGTCCCAAAGCTTTCCCTGATATCACGATTTCAGTGCAACGTTTGTTAGAGTGAGCATTTATGTCAGAACTTTTAATTTTTGGTATGAAATCTCAACAGTTCCAAATCCTCTGGAGTATTGCAATTAAAAAACATTTGTTGATCACTGACTGGCAACTCTTCTACTGGATGTTGTGCCAACCAGTGCTGAAATGATCGCCCCCCCTGATGGATAAACTCAGTTAGTAGAGGTAAGCACTGGCGTCGATAAAAACCGCATAGGGGCTCCCAACCTTTAGCCTGTCGCGGTAACAGAGCAATTGCTTCCTCCTGAACCTGAGCTAATCGAGTTATCCAACTTTGTAACACCTCTGCCTTTAAATTGGGTAAATCACAGGCAAGTAACAGTACCCAATCTGTCGAGTTTTGAGCCATCCCCTGAGCAAATCCTACCAGGGGTCCGTGGGGTTTAGTTTCTCCCGGTAAAGAGACTTCCTGAATGATCTGGCAAGCATCCGGTAAGATCTCCTGGTAGCGTTGTGGCCAAAAAGTTACAACATAGACTTCATCGGTACACTCCAGAGCAATCTCACACACCTGTTGCAGCAATGGTATCCCTTGGGGAGCAATCAAAGCTTTATCCTGACCCAAGCGAGAACTCTGTCCTCCTGCTAGTACAATTGCTGAAAGGGGTAATTGATTGGAGTGTTGATTATTCATTTAATTGAATATTTGCTATAGATGGTAGCAGGGAAGCTGGGGAAGATAGTACTCAAATAGAATCGCTATATATGAAAGGTAGATACTTTAAACAACAAGAGCGTCAAGTTTTAGAGGATATTATACAACATCGTCGTACCGAACTGGGGAAAAATTTTCTCAATCAAGAAATTCCTGAAACAGTGCTGAATCGATTAATTGGTGCAGCTTTGGCAGCACCTTCAGTTGGGTTTTCTCAGCCCTGGGAGTTTGTGATTATCCGTGACTTATCGATCAGGGAACAAATTAAAGACTGTTTTGAAGTAGAAAATGAAAAAGCAAAAAAAATCTTCAGGACTAAACCTTCCTATGATCAATTTAAGTTAGAAGGTATTACCAATACTCCCGTTAACCTGGCCATTTTTTATAAACCCTCCTCCAATCCTATCTTAGGACAAACCAGTATGGATAAATCTGGACCTTACAGTGTTTGTCTTGCGGTTGAGAATCTCTGGTTAATGGCACGGGCTGAGAATATTGGAGTTTGTTGGGTGAGCATTTTAGATGAAGAGCAGGTTAAACAGATTCTCAATGCTCCTGTAGAGAATGAATTAGTCGCTTATTTATGTCTTGGTTACGTCAAAGAATTCACAGACCGTCCTCAGCTCGAACTTGCTAACTGGGAAAGGCGGAAATCTCAAGAATCTTTGATTTATTATGATAGTTATCAAGGCAATTCTTCTCAATGAGAAACGCTATAGCTCAAGTTGTACACTTCCTTGACGTAAGATATTCCAACTGTTGCCAGTCCATTGGGCAACAGTCGAGGGAGTACCAGTAGTGATCGGTGCGACTTGTGCCACCTCAGTTGCTTGGAGGGTCAAAACATGAGGAAAGGCTTTTTCTACTTCTGCCATGGTTTGTAAAGAAGGCTCACCGGAATAGTTAGCGCTAGTAGTTGCCAAAGGACCAGTTTGAGACAGAATTGCGATCGCTATCTTAGAATTAGGCACTCGTATCCCAATGGTGGTGGGATCTGTTGGGTTCATTGCTACTGGAACACTCGCTGAGGCAGGTAGTACCAGTGTAAGTGCCCCTGGCCAGTACTGCTGGGCAACTTGTTGCCAAATCTCCAACTCCTGGGCAGTACCACTAACGAAGGGAAAAAGAGACTCGATAGATGCCCCCATCAAAATCAATGGTTTCTTTAGTGAGCGCCGTTTGGCAGCAAAGATTAACTCTGACTGGTGAGGTTGTACGGCTAATGCTGGCACAGTATCTGTCGGAAAGCTCACTAGTTTACCTGAGCGTGCTCCAGCAATTAGGGTAGGCATGGAAACTTGACTCATAAAGCTGATGGGGTGACAACAAGGCTAAAAAAGTGGGAATCAATCAAAAAGACCAGTTGTCAAGACATCTGGTCTTTGTTGTGTATTTATTATTGTGTCTTTTCACATCCGGGAGGTTTTAGCTGCGCGTTCCCAAATCGGCAGCTATTTAATCCCTACTAAACTTATCGTAACAAAGAATACCATTTTTTTGTAATCAAAATTTACATTTTTTTTGGAGTTCCCTTAAAAAAGATGAAAAAGCTTACTACACAAGCTTTATTCCCTCGGAGTTTCCTGACTTGAAAGTAGGGAACAGGCAACAGACAACAGGCAACAGGCAAGAACCGATTTTCATCACCTGGTGGTGAAAAAATTTTTTCATCAGGACTCCTTCTGCCTTCTGCCTTCTGCCTTCTGCCTTCTGCCTTCTGCCTCCTGCCTTCTGCCTTCTGCCTTCTGCCTTCTGCCTTCTGCCTCCTGCCTCCTGCCTTCAAACCGCTAGTATTTCCCAGCTTGTTGAGGACGTCCCCAAATAATCCTTTCTCTTTTGTAGACTGCCATACCTGGTTTAGCGCCCTTTGGCTTGTAGACGTACTTTGGCTTAGTATAGACAACTGGAACTTGTTCACTCTGACTCCCTTGGGAGTAATAGGCAGCAAAATCAGCAGCAAGCTGCAAATCTGCTTGCTCCGGTATAGTTCCTGGTTGTAAGCGAAGTAGGACATGGCTACCGGGAATCTCTTGAGTGTGAAACCAGATGTCGTAATCTCCTGCTATACGGAAGGTTAAGTGATCATTTTGCCGATTGTTACGACCAATATACAGTTCAAACCCATTGGGAGTTCGATACTTATAGGGCTCAGAGATATTGTTGGAAGCACGAATTGGCTGTTTTGGGGCATCTAGATAATTTTGCTCAATTAATTCTGCACGGATTTCCTGTAGCGTTTGCAAATCTTCTGGTGCGCTGTAGATATCTGATATCTTCAAAAATGCTTTTACCTGCTCTAGATAGAGCATTTCTTCTTGTACTGCTTCGAGTAATGGCTTAACAGCAGAGTAAGCCCGTTTGAGCTTTTGGTGCAGTTTGTAGAGGGATTGGGCATTTTGGATAGCATTCTGGGTAGGATTTAAAGGAATCTTGACTGGCTGGTTAGTCTCGAAATCAGGTAAATTAATAGTCTGCATTCCTGGTTGCCAATGGTGCAGGTATGCCATCAATAAGTCAGCTTGTTGTCGGTGCTGGTCTGCTTGAGTCGATTGTTGCAAACGAGTTTCAAAAGTAGAAGCTTTTTGAGCTAATTTCTTGAGAAGATTGCTTAGCTTCTGACTTAGTTGGTGGTGCAAGCGAGCGAATTCTTGTTGATTTAGCTCACCAGTGTAATAGTCATTGAGTAAATTTTGGAGATTCTGAGCTGGCTTAACCATGTCCCAGGCCATAACAGTATATCCCTGGTCTGTCCAACCTGGTTGAAAGTTTTGGTTGTTGGTTGTTTGTTGTTGGTTGTTTGTTATTTGTCCTTGGTCATTTGTTGTTTGCCCCTTGTCACCCTTGTCCCCCTTGTCCCCCTTGTCACCCTTGTCCCCCTTGTCCCCCTTGTCCCCCCACACTCCCCCCATCTCCCCATCTCCTTCCAGGGTTTGCAGCCATTGTTGCCAACACAGAAATAAATCTTGCCAGTCAGAGGTTGTAAGGTCTTCAGTGGATTGGTTAGGATCGAGGCTAGCAGCTTGCACCATGGAACGTACTAAGGCTGGACTCAAGCCTCGGTAACTTTTGATTAGCTGACGCTGTAGGGGTCCTGGAACTAAACTGACTCTTTCTTGCCAGCGCTGTTGAGATTCGTTTAATTTGGGTAATGTACCAGTAAGAGAAGGGGGTGGTTCATAAGGTTGGCCAGTTTGAATAGAACGGATGCTAGATTGTTGAGAACCAACTTGATGGGCAGCAGTAACAATCAGATTGTCGGCACTGGTAAGGATAACATTACTGTATTTGCCCATAATTTCTACATATAGATGCCAGATGGCAGCTTCTCCGGGGCGTTGAGCAAACTGCAAGTCTAATACCCGCTCCCAAGGTGCGATGATTTCCATCCCGACTAAGGCAAAGCCACCTAATTGATGCCGCAATTGATCACTGAAGGTAAAGGTGTCGGGTAAGCGGGGAGGGGCATCGCCAATACAAATTCTCGCGGCTTGGGGATGCCAAGAAATCGTGAGCCAGCCCCGACTTTTCAGGGTTCGTAAGTTGAGGGCAATTGTGTAGCGATCGCGTTGATAAACTGTGGTAGTACGTGCTGGTATCCAATCCTTACGTAGCTCACAGCAAGCAGCCATTAAGGTAGTAAAGTCAACTGTTTGCATAATACCTCTGTCTCCCTTATCCTCCTCATCCTCATTGTCCCCAAATCAGGTTTTTCTCAGAAATTTAGCCTTGTAAGCCTAAATTATTGTCGATAACATAAGGATAAATCTGAATTTCTCAAATCCCTCTTAATTCGGCTATTGCCGCCAGTTTTTATGGATATTCAGCTAATCAATATCGGTTTTGGTAACATTGTTTCGGCTAACCGGGTCATTGCCATTGTTTCTCCAGAGTCGGCTCCTATCAAGCGTATCATCACTGAGGCTCGCGATCGCGGGCAGTTAATTGACGCTACCTATGGACGTCGTACTAGAGCAGTGATTATTACTGATTCAAGCCATGTTATTCTCTCTGCCATTCAGCCAGAAACTGTTGCTCATCGTTTCGTAATCAGTAAAGATGGTCACAGCAACAATTAATGGAGCTTTACTTTATACTTATCATATGCAAACAGGCAGACTAATTGTATTAACCGGACCAAGTGGCGTGGGTAAGGGGACTTTACTGCGACTGCTCCTCAAGAAGCACCCAGAACTTTATATTTCTGTCTCCGCGACTACACGTCAACCCCGTCCTGGGGAAGTTGACGGTAAGGATTATTACTTTGTCAGTCGTGACAAGTTTGAACAACTAGTAGCGGCAGAGGAACTGCTAGAGTGGGCAGAGTTTGCTGGTAATTACTATGGGACTCCCAGCTTACCAGTTAAAGAGAAAATTGCCTGTGGTCAATCAGTAATTTTGGAAATTGAGGTGCTTGGGGCAAGGCAAATCCACAAAACCTTCCCCAATGCTCTGCGGATTTTCATTGAACCCCCAAGTTTGGCCGAATTAGAGCGGCGGATTCGCAGTCGTGGCAAAGATCAGGAGGAGGCAATTTCCCAACGTCTACAGACTGCGAAAGTAGAACTTGAGGCAGCAGATGAGTTCGATGTGACCATTGTTAACGATGACTTAGAAGAAGCACTGCTGGGTATTGAAAACACTATTTTTTGTCTTTAAATAGTCGTCCCAATACTGCTTTTTCTTAAGGAATATCTACATGAGTTTTGGTTGTTTGCTACAATAGAAAATTATGCAAAAAATATCATAATTTACATCTTCTTAAAAGTAGAATGGCTTTATTTGAAATACCTAAGCGCTATTATCCAACTCTCAGAGATTTAATTGCTCTCAATGAGCAACAAGCTTCTAAGTTAATCGAAGCACTACAGGAACTACCACTTTCCCTCAATTCTAAAAAATCTCTAGCGACTGTATTAGCAAAATTAAAGAGAATTCAATTATCACATGGAGAGGAAATAATCTCTTTTTTGTCGTTTTTACACTATTCTCTGGAAAAAGAAGATGACAAAATTATACCTCAAGAATTAGCTTTTGATGTTGCTGAAGCTATAAATAATGAAAAAAGCTTACCATCTTTGAACCAAGTAGATAAGCAAAATTTTTCCAATCGTTTAGTCGCTTTTCTTCAAGCTAGTAGTTCCCTTGGCATAATTGCCAAAGGAGAAAAATTATTTTGGGATAATGAACGGGTATATTTAGAGTCTCGTATCCTAACAGATATCAGAACTGTTTTTCAGGAATTTAACGAGGAACCAGTTGGAGCTGTTATAGTTCACAATTTGAGAATTACCTATCGTCAAAATGATCAAGAACAAGAATTATTTATGGCTTTAGATGAGTCTAGTTTAGTGAATTTAAGTCAACAAATAGCCAGAGCAAGAGCTAAAGTAAAAGCAATTAAAAATGTTATTGAAAAAGCAGAAATTACTCATTTGTCAGTAGATTAAAAAGACAATAAGGTTATCATACGAACTATAGCGCTTCTCTTCTTGGTTTTCGGGAATGGGGAATGGGGAATAGGAGATGTAGCTTACGGATGGGAGGACTGCTGTATTTCAAGCGATCGCAACTTATATCCAGGAAAGGATAATCACTTATAATTCCCTCCTCCCTTGCAACCTTCTTTCTTCCCTTCTGCCTTCTGCCTTCTGCCTTCTGCCTTCTGCACTCTGCCTTTTACTATCCCTCAACCAAGTAATTCAATGAGAATGCCCATGAGTAGCTCCAACTCTTCGGGAACGCGGTACAATTTGATGTCTTGGATAATTTGCCGTTGCTGTCGATGAAATTCACCAAAGCGCCAATCATTGCCAGTAGTGACAGCTCCATAGAGAATGAGGTTATCGGAATTTATCCATTGATCTAAAGCAATCAGTTCAACGGCGAGTTGAGTAAAACCATTATCCAGATTATCTCGCTTGGCTTCAATCACTAGCAAATCTTGAAAGTAATAATCTAATGTGCCTTTGAGCCAGTTGTTAACGGTGACGGGATATTCAACACGAACTCGCTTGTGAGTTTGACGGCAGATTTGTCTAATGATAGGTGCAATTAGAAATTCCCTTCTTGCTTGTTCACTGGTAATACTGACGTATTGAATGCCATCTAAAATTTGTTGATGAACCTCGTTCAGATTTAAAACTGCTTGATTAGTTGTGGGCAGTGTTAATAATGCTCGCTCAAACCCACAGTCGAAATCTGCCAAAATATCTTCTATGTCGTAGGCAAGCTCAAAGTATTTGGCAAAAGTATAACTCTCTTCTGGATGGAGAATTTTTGGGCGGTTCATGGATATTTGGGACAATCAGTTTTCCTTTGTTCCCCACTCCCCCATCTCCCCACACTCCCCACACTCCTTATCTCCCACTAGTCGGGGAATGCCAATCCTGTTCGAGGATCACGGATAAATAAACCCAGAACTAAGGATTCCATAACAGTGTCCCATACTGGAGTCAATCTCTCTGCATCATCCACCCAATAATCAAAAGTAATTAGACATTGGACTCCAGAACCTAAGCCAATGCAAGTACGGGAGTAGGCTTCGCGGTTTTCTTGAGAGTCAATAAACTTGATTTGAGTCCAGACGATACGTGCTGTCTGGCGTTTGAGTTTGATAACTTCCCCTTTCTCAATAATATTCCGTTTATCTTCTTTAACTGTCCGCTTTAAAAGAGAAACCAGGGGAAACTCTCCCCAGTTGCCGGGGGGAAGTAAATTAAAGGAAGCTTCTAAGCGACAATCATCATTCGGTGGCTTGTTGTCGAGAAACCGGAAAGAGTTCGTATCTGGCTCAAAATGCCAATCACTAGGGACATCGAAACGTAGTGCTCCTCTTCCGGCGACAAAGATCTTCGTTCCTGGTGTTGATTTCCAGTTATGGTCTTCTTTGAGATCTAGGGTTTCCTTGATCCATTGGAGATTGTGCTTTTTGCGCTTAGACATAGCTACTCCATCTAGTATAAAAAGGCAGAAGGCAGGAGGCAGAAAGGAAGAAAGTTTGTAAAGTCAACTTTTTAACCTTTTTTTACTGGTGGGTTATTTCCATGCCCACTGCACTATTGACCTGCTTCTTATTTTGCCGTAGGTTGGATTTCCTGGGCAACATTATCTGCGAGAGCGATCAACGGCTGGCAAAATGAAGACAAAATCTGGATTAGACACCCTCATTTTGATCAAGCTGGGGAAGCTGAGGAAGAAAAAATAGCTCAGGACTAGTGATATGGAAAACAAACCAACGGAAACGACAATAGGTATAGGAGACGCAGCTAAACAGTTAGGCGTCTCAGTTATCACCTTAAGAAGGTGGGCTGATGCAGGAAAGATTCGTTACCAGCGCTCACCTTCAGGACAGAGAAGGTTTTACCTAACAGACATCAAGCCCATTACGCCACGAAGTCCTCATCAGCTTGATGAGGGTATCACGATTAACTATGCCCGTGTTGGCTCCCATGAGCAAAAAGAAGACTTGAAGCACCAAGCACAAGTTTTAGAAGCATTTAGTACGGCTAACGGTTGGCAATATGAAACGATTCAAGACTTGGGTAGTTTACATCATCAGCAAAAAGGTCTAGAAAAACTCCTCAAGCGCATTATGCAAGGTGATGTGAATCGCTTGGTTGTAACTCACACAGACCGACTTTCCCGCTTTGGTGCTGAATTGGTCTTTGCTGTGTGTGAAAAATTTGAGGCTGAAGTGGTCATTATCAATAAAACATCAGAAGCAATGCCTTTGGAACAAGAGTCAGTAGAAGCCATAGCTGAACTCATTAGCCTGTTTTCGGCGCGTCTTGCTAACTCACATGCTAAGGCTTAGATGATTTCCATGAAAAAAATATACCTATCGTAGGATGTCTATATCTAACGGGGATGAACACCTTAGGGCAGCGTAACGCACTATGTCACGGGTACAATCGATTTTCCACAGTGGCCTTAACACCTATTTGGCTCATGCATAATTTGAATGAAGTTTATCTAAAGACAACCATCATTAGGTAGAGTTTGTATTCGAGTATACTAAATCGAGGTTTGAACCTCAATACTCTGAGATTAATCTAATAAAGTTGAATGTTATCCAGTACAAAGCAACGTTAACTTCAGATGAATCAGTTAAAATGTTTGGGAAAAGTTTATTTAGTTGGTGCTGGACCTGGAGATCCTGGCTTACTCACCCTTAAAGGTAAAGTATTGCTAGAGTGTGCGGATGTGGTAGTTTACGACGCTCTAGTTAGTCCGCAAATTCTGGCAATGATTAGTCCCCATGCGGAAAAAATCCACGCTGGGAAACGTCGGGGTCGTCATTCTCTATTACAAGAACAAACAACTCAACTGCTAATTCAACAAGCTCATGCCCATGCGGTAGTGGTGCGACTGAAAGGGGGTGACCCCTTTGTTTTTGGTCGCGGTGGCGAAGAAATGGAAGATTTAGTAAAGGCTGGAGTACCTGTGGAAGTGGTTCCTGGGGTAACCTCTGGAATTGCAGCTCCAGCTTACGCAGGCATTCCCCTAACTCATAGAGAGTACAGTTCTTCAGTAACTTTTGTTACAGGTCATGAGATGGTAGGTAAGTATCGACCCACAATCAATTGGGAAGCGATCGCTCAAGGCTCAGAGACCATTGTAATCTACATGGGAGTTCACAATTTGCCTAATATTGTTCAGCAATTGACGGTAGCAGGAAGGAGCCCTCAAACACCGGTAGCCCTGATTCGTTGGGGGACGCGGCCAGAACAAGAGCAATTAATTGGTACTCTAGCAACAATTATTGAACAAGTCGAGGAGACTGGGTTTGAAGCCCCCGCAATCGCAGTTATTGGTGCGGTAGTTAATCAACATGATAAGTTGAATTACCATCAAGAAGTCAAAACAATTCAAAATTCAAAATGATCAATTCAAAATTAAAGACAATTAATGGGGGCTTGTACCCAAAATTAATCAATTCAACATTATCTTTTCCTACATTTTGAATTTTGGAAAGCGTAGCATGGTGAGCAAAGCGTAGACGCTAACGCTACACTGCGCTTACGCGCCGCTTCGCTAACGTGAGAGCGCAGCGGGACGGAGTCCGGCAAATTTTGAATTTTGAATTCAAAAAATGGTCATCAGTTATCAGTCTCTTATGGGTAGCTAACTCAACATTCTTCCCATAAGCCAATCAAAAAAGCGATCCCCAAACCATTGCCGCACAAACATCATCGGTTTAGCTAACTTTCCAGCTATATACCGTGTTTGGGGACGCCTAGCCTTAATTGCCTGGGAAATCGTATTAGCGATTACTGAAGGAGGTGAGCTACCGTTAGGCTTTGCATGTAAATCATGGGAGAATTTTGCTATTGTGTTGGCTATAGTACTATATGCTCCCTTATGAGAGCGTTGGAGCATGGGTCCGGCATAAACATCATCAAATTCTGTACTTATAACTCCCGGCTCAATAATGATTACATCAATATTGAAGGGCTTTGTTTCTAAGCGCAAACAATCACTCCAACCTTCGAGGGCATGTTTGGTGGCGATATACCAAGCACCTAGGGGTGTGTAAATTTTACCTCCAGCCGAGGAAATGTTAACAATTTTACCTGCTTGCTTTTCACGCATATAGGGTAGTACCAGTTGGGTAAGACGAGCCAATCCGAATAAATTAACCTCAAATTGGTAACGGGCGTCATCTATAGTGGTATCTTCGACAGCACCATAGGTTGCAAACCCTGCATTATTAATCAAGATATCAACACCACCGTGGTTTTTTTTGATACGCTCGACTACTGCAACCAAGTCCTCGTCTTTTGTAATATCCATCTTGAGGGGAATACCACCCAACTGTTTGAGATCCTCCATCTTTTCGATACGCCTAGCGGCAGTGTAAACGATGTAACCTTGATCAATCAACGTTTTGGCAGTTTCTTTGCCAATCCCTGAGGAAGCTCCAGTTATGAAGACTGTTTTCTGACTCATTGTTACCTTTCTTCTTTCCGTTGGCTTATTGGAAAAGTTAGCTGCTCGATAAATTGAGCAAAAAACCTTCTTTATAAAGCTTTCAGCAATTTGAGAGGGGTAACAGGGAAAAATTTACCTTGATTTAAAAGTCATGACATACATAAAAACCATGAAACCCATTCTATTAAGTTGAATTACTATCAAGAAACTATCAGTACCTGGTAAAGCATTCCTTAATCAAGATATTTACCGAAAAAATCCAATATTTTCTCAGGAGATTTTCCGATGTAATCGTATGCAGCTGCTCGTTGCTTGGCAAGGTCGAGCCAAAGCATTTCTTTCTCTACTGTTAATGCGTTGTAGTACTGCTTAACAAAATCAAGATTAGTCCATGGATCATTTGTATTCTGTATAACCATCGTTGGGACAGTAATACTGTTCACGTTGGGCAAAAAAGAAGTTGTATTTAAGTTAAAACCAGTTCTGTTGGTGTTGAGATTGTTAACCCTTTTGGCAAGAAAACCCGGTACACCCATAGCTTGAACAAAGTCTGGGTAAAGTAACGGCTGTACAGCAATTAAAGCTTTGATGTTCTTGTAGTTTTGTAAACCATTTTCGATGCCGTAGGCGTAAGTTGTAGAGCCAGCTCCCATGCAAATGCTGAGTAATCCGACTTTGCTATCTTTTAAGTCTGGATGAGTAGTAATAAACTCCACTGCCGCAATGACATCTTTGCTCTCTTCAGAACCCCATGATATCCACGGACAAGTTCCTGTTTCGCTCTTGCCATGGTTTCTAAAATCGTACATCAGTACGGAGTAACCGGCATTAACCAGATACTTTGCTTGATTAAGAAATGATATATCGGTTTGCCACAGTGTAATCAAACCTTTATCTTTAGGAGTATATCCAGCTCTGCTGCATTGAACACCAAAATGGGATTGAATAATTACTTTATCTGTCCCTCCCTTAATTAACCAACCAGAAAGAGTCACTCTGTCACTGGCACTGAAGGTTACATCTTCATAGTCTAGTCCGTAATCTTGGGGATGATTAAACACTGGGGATTTACCAGGTTTGACCATCATATCGGCTAAATAATTCACGAGCATTTTAGTTAGCCTCCTGTGGTGTCAGCATTACCCCCATTTGGTTAATAAAGTCCTGACGGGACATAGAATTGATCATTCCCATAAGTATTTCTGCATCAGCGCCAACAACATTGTGCACTGGTGTTTCTGTAGTCGCACATTCGTAAATTTTATCGGCAACTTCCTGGGGGTCTGCATCTTTTCCGCCCTGTTTTTGCATTTGTTCTGCAAGAGCAGCAAAGTGAGCGGCTATTTTTTGAGCATAAGGTTTTAATTCATCATCACCATTTTCCAGGTTATTGTCGTTAGCAGCAGTAAAGTTTGTGCCAAAAGCTCCAGGGGCAACTGCTTTTACTTTAATATTGAATGGTTTGTATTCCAGAGCCATTCCTTCAGTTAAACCTTCAACGGCAAATTTGGAAGCGGAGTAGGTGCTTCCCAGGGAAAGTCCAATATAACCTGCCATCGATGTCACGTTAATGATCGTACCGCCTTTTTGTTGGCGCATATGAGGAAGAACTGCTCGACAGACACGCATTACACCAAAGACATTGGTTTCAAACATGGCATAGATTTGTTCTTCGGTAAATTGTTCTAAATAAGCATGACCGCCATAACCAGCATTATTAACTAAAACATCAATTGCCCCAAATTTTTCAATGCCTTGGTTTACGGCTTCTGCAACAGTTTCTTTATCGGTAACATCCAATCTTGTGACCAGTACATCATCTAATTGGGTGAGTTCCGTCTCCTTGTCTGGGGAACGCATCGTTGCTACGACATTCCACCCTTCTTGTTGAAATTTTTTGGCGGCAAGTTTGCCAAAACCTGAACTGCATCCTGTGATCAGTACTGTTTTTTTACTCATTTTATATCTCCTTTCTTCAATAAGGTTTGATTTGTAGTTTGAGGTCGTTATATCAAGTTCTGATAATCACTTATAATTCTCTTCTCTCTTGCAACTTTCTTTCTTCCCTTGGAGCCTTCTGACTCCGGTTCCCCTCCTGGGAGGGGTTAGGGGTTGGTTCTGCCTTCTTGCAACCGAAGTGTAAGTATTCAACCGAACTTGATATTAGATAATGATGACTATTTACTTTTCTCCATAGCCTGTTGCGAGATTTTCAAGGCAGCTTTTCTTGGCAGAAATGGTACTACCCAATTCACCAAAACATCCAAAGATGGCTCATTAATTTTGACCAACTCACCTTTCATCATGGCGTCATAGCCACATTTGGCAACAGACTCTGGCGAGGCAGCGTTATCCCAAGCGGATGTACCTTCAAGATTGCCCGCTGCCACAAAACCAGTGGCAACAGCACCAGGACAAAGAACCGTTGAGGTGACATTGGTGTCAGAAAGTTCCTGGGCAATAGCTTGAGAAAAGGAGACAACAAAGGCTTTAGTTGCGTAATAAACTGCCTGCAACGGCCCTGGTAGAAAGCCTGCGACAGAGGCTACATGCAAAATTTTCCCAGAATTGCGATTAACCATCCCTTGCAAATATTGATTCAGAGCAGCTTCACGACGAGCAACTAATACTAGGTTACCCCCTTTGGCAGCGTGTAATCGGGCGAGTTCAGCGCCAATGCCGCTAGATGCACCTGTTACTAATGCAGTATGTCCCATTATGACCTCTTTATGTTTTCTCTCATCTACTTAATGAACATTCACTCGAACTAGCCCGAAAGATTATCCTATTTTCAGTCCATCCCAACAGACTTGAGCCGCAGCCTCTCGGTGTTCATCGGTAATCTCCAGTAAACCGGACAGCTGTAGTTTGGCTGTGCTGACTATAGTTCCGTGTATCAAGTGAAGGATTAGTTGAATATCCATTTTCTTGAGATAACTGGATTCGATCCCCTCGGCAATAAATCCGAACAAAGGAGCGAGGTATCGAGCACTAGTTTCTTTCGCCTCTTGGGATATGAGAGGAGAAATGGAACACTGCTCAATGAAGGATAGCTGCATCGGTTTTGAGATCAGGTGCTTCAGGGAATTTTGCCAAATCAAGCAAAACCTCTCGTGATAAGGAACTTGGATGTCATAATCTCGAAAAGCTGCATCGGCTATCTCTTTCTTGAGATCGAGATACAGATGATTGATGAGGGCTTCTTTGTTGGGGAAATAATGATAAATAGTCCCAGCCGACACCTTTGATCGCTTGCTAATCTGGGACATTGGCGTGGCATGAAGACCATTTTCGGCAATCAGCTCCATTGTCGCCTCCAGAATTCGCTGCTTTTTGTCTATTGATTGAACATTCATTCTACTATAGAACTCAATTTTTGAGATTTTGTCAATATAGCGCTACGCGCAATTCAAAATTTGCCTCGCTTTGCTGCTACGCACCATGCTGCGCAAATGCTCACCATGCTTCGCAAACAAAATTCAAAATTAGGCCATGACTAGGTTTCAGGCTTTATTAATGTCCTAACCATAGCGCGTAGAGCTATACCAACATACAAAAGCGGGTATCGTACCCTCAATTTCCCCAAGACTGTAGAAATGTTGCATATTTTAGAAACGCGCCTGCCGAAGGATACCCGTAGGGCTCTGTTTGCGCCTCTCTACAGGGTTTTCATCAGTAAATTAACACTTGAGTGATGAGTATCACCTAGGCATTTGTGTCAAGTCACAACTAGTCATTGTAATAATTCGTTACATTGTATGTAACAAAACGTTACACAAGGCTATTGACTATGTACACATCTAATGAAGCAGGTGTTCTCAACAACTACGCCACTGAACCTGAAATGTACTATGCTGTCTATCCTTCTCCTGAACAGCAGCGTAATTATGCCTTACTAGGAGCGATCGCTACTTTGCTTGTTACTTCCTTAATGTTAACCGCCCTGGCTGTGAGCTAGTTCTCATCGTTGCTCAATTTACTTAAATTACCTTGGAGAAAAGATTATGACCATTATTGTTATTTCACTACTTGTTGTTGGCTGGCTTGCTGCTTCTGTAATTGGTACTCAAGCCTACTTTCGCGGTGAGCAGTCCAAGCCTATCCATGAGCGTAACTGGCGTTCAAGCTCTTTTGAGAAACTGGCAGAATCTATTACCGGTACTGAGATGGACTACACCACTCGTACCCCTGGTTATTCAATCGACAGCTACTTCAGCCGCTTGTTGCCTAACGAATAAATCTCTCTATCAAGGCTCATATTATGTCCGGTTGATTACTTACACTTTGGTGTCAACAAGGCTGAGCAAGACTATTGGCCAGTTGAGGGCGCACGTCGGTGCGCCCCTACAGAAGTTAACTTTTACGTTTACGCATTGAACCAAAACCTAATAGACCGAAAGTTAATAGGCCTAATGTAGAAGATGGTTCGGGAACAGAAGCACCATTAGAGTCAAAATTCAAGTCATCAATATAGTAATCATCACCTGCCCCATTAGCAAATACGACTCTATGAATACCAGCATTGGGATCGTGAAAGCCAATAAAGCCAAAGGTGGGAGCGCCTCCTCCAAATGTTCCCAGTAATTGGTCTTCAAGGTTATAGAAATAAGCAACAGTATCATTTTACTAATGGTGCTCCTACAGAAGATTATAACTACAAGCAATAACGATAAATAATACGCTTTACTTATTCGCTGATGTAGCCTAACAAGCGTTTTTCTTCTGGCATCGCTCCAGCCTCTAACCAGGCAATTGGTTGCTCTTCTTCAACACGGTTAGGATTAACCCAAACAATAGTCTTGAGTATAGAAGATTCCTGAGCAGCTTTTCTAAAAAATCTTCGAGCTGTTTTCTCATCTAGAGAAATAATCGTTTTATCCGAAGCTAATGCTGCTTCAAGAAGGTGAACATCTTTGATAATTTGCCCTCTTTGTTCGTCAGTTTCAGCAATTCTTTCCAGGCAATCCCAAAGACTACTATCGGTAGGCAGGTTTTTCAATGGTAAGAGTTTCTTCTTGGCTACCATTGTAGCTAGCCATTGACGAGCAAAGCGTGACTGATGTTGATCCCATTCTTTACGAATTTCTGGTGTCATGACAATCTTGTGACAAATTTTCAAGACACTCTCCAGAAAAATTCGGCAGTTAGATGATGTTGGATGACTTGTATGTGGTGGTCCTGCTGCTCTCGCGACAGAAGCATCAATGACCAAACATTTGGAAATACTTTTAGACATTTAATCATTCCATAGTTTAGTCTCAGCAGCAGTCAAGTAACGATTCTGAGTAGACAAAGCAATTTCACTAAAATCTTCTGGCCAATCTGCAAAAGCTCCAGTTTCGTCAAGCTCTCCACTAGATATTTTTGTACCTCCATCTTCTTGTCGAGTAAACCAGTGAAGCTTTACTTTATCTGATGATAGTTGCTCTTCAGCCACAAGAGACTGAACACCCAGTAAAAATAGCTCACTATGAGTTTCAACCACAACACGTACACCCCTATTCGCTGCTTCAGCAAAAACCTCAGCTAGGGCAACTTGTGCACGGGGGTGCAAGTGGAGCTCTGGCTGTTCGATGTAAACTAACTGTCCTGGACTAGCAGCAAGTAAAGCAACTAAAACCGGTAGTACTTGAGAAACACCAAAGCCAACATCCACCATACTTACCATGTCTTTTTTAGTAGTCTTCGAGTTGCTACTACACGGTAAGCGTCCGACTTTGAGTTCTACTTGAGTGTCATTAATTTGCTCAGACTTTATTATTGATGTTAATCCAAGATTTTGCAAGGCTTGTGTTAACTTGTCAAGATTTTTGTCCTTCTTTATTTGCCAGTGGTTGATAACGCTAGCAACGTAATTTTCAAAAGTGCCTGGAAATAGATTGCTGACAGCTGTAGTTTTATAGGTTCTCTCCGGATTACCTCTTAATCCAGGAACATGTATGATTTTTTGAATATAACCTTTAACTCGCGAAGGTACATCAATAATATACAAGCCAATTAAACTGATTTCAAAAAAACATCTATTTCTAATTACTTCTGGACTTTTTGATTCTGGCTCTTTTTTTTGCAAAAAAGATCTGACTGCAACTTGATTAATATCTTGTATAGATGATGGTGGTAACATAGCAAACAATGTTTCATACTTCATTTCAGGACTGATTTGAAACTGTGTTCCTTCTCCCTCATACTCCATCGATACTAGATCAATTGGTTGTTGCGGTTGCTTCCCAAAAGAACAGGTAATGGTTTCATTGCCATCAACTTCTATGCCTACCTTAAATTCTTTAGCCTTTTCTGTTGAATTTATTGCCAATAGCTGTTCTGCTGAGGTGAATTTTAAGTTTGGGCCATTAATCAATAGAGCACCGGGATCGTAATTAGCTTCTAAAGTCTGTTTCATTAGCAACACAGGCTGCATAATACTAGACTTGCCAGAACTGTTAGCACCTGCCAAGATCGTTAACGAAGAGATATCAATTACTGACTCATCGTACAGTGATTTATAGCCCGCAATTTTGATAGCGGTAATGCCTGGTTGATTTTGCTTCATTTTTTGGTTTTGAAATTTTGATTAACCATTCACCAACACCTGCTCGTACAATTGACCTGCTTGTTCCCAAGTGTATTCCTGTTCGACTAAATCCCGTCCATTATGGGATAATTGCGATCGCATTTGTGCATCTTCAAATAGCTTACTAATAGCTTCAAGATACTCTTCAGCTTGATTGGCTCGTAATGCTCGCAGGGGGGTAGCAACACCATCAACCGTTAGTCCTTCCAAACCGCGATCGCTTCCTACTACTGGTACTCCTGCTGCCATAGCTTCCAGGGTTTTGTTTTTTATCCCTAATCCTGTTCGTAGAGGTACTACACACACTTTTGCTTGATGTAAGTATTCTACTATTGAAGGAACGCGACCGGTAACGATGACGCCGGGATAGTTGCCGAAGTTTAAGACTTCTGGGGTCGGTTTAGCACCAGCAATGGTAAAAGTTGTATCGGGATAACGCTGTTGTAATTTTGGCAATACTTCTAGAGTAAAGAAACGAGCCGCTTCAATATTATGCTCAGCACTCATATCTCCTACAAAGATTAACCCATAACCCGCTGCCTCAGTTTGGCGATAGGGAAACAGTGACAAGTCTACCCCATTGGGAATTACTTTAATTGAGCTATCTGAGCGTAGTTTCAGTAATTGCTGCCGGTCATCTTCCGTCGTGACCACAATTTGGGAGAATTTACTACAGTAGCGCTTTTCGTACCGAGCTAATAATAGAGCTAAATAAAGGCGATCGCGTAGGGGATTTTGGGAAGCTCCCATAACTAAATGATTGCTTACCCAGCCATAGATAGAACTGTGGACATTGACTACAGTTCGTACTGAATGCTTAAACTCCGGTCGTACATAGATTTCATTGACACTATGTTCACAAGCGATCGCGTCACATTTACCTGCTTGAACATAGGCATCCACCCAAGCCTGAATTTCTGGTGAATAACGATAGAGTACATTAGGTGGGGTTGCTTTGGCTACGGACTCGGTAAAACGTTTTACTTTACCCAAAATACCACCTGGGGAGGGTTCTGCCGGTAAAGGAAAAACCACTAGGTTACTTACCCAATTCTTTAATTCTTCTACTTCTGTATCTGAAACTCTCTCGTGGCGCTGAGTAACTAGGGTTACTTGATGACGCTGTTGCAAGTATTTGAGCAAGTTAAAAGTTCTAATTTCAGTCCCTCCGCGACTGGGGGGGTAGGGAAATGTGGAGGAGAGCATCAGTATGTTCATATTTGTTGTTTGTTATTTGTCGTTCTTGAAAGTAGGTAACAGGCCACAGTCTGTAAAATGAGGAGATATTTACAAAAGTACATAGAGAACCTACCATTATTACCTTAGTAGTACCACTTGTCTTACTTTAAAGAGGATTTATGAAATATATCATTGGACTGAGCAGTGTTTTATTTGCCCTGTGGTGGGGTTTATTTACCATCACGCCTGCTTGGGCTGTAACTCAATCCCATGCCCCCGCCGATGCCTATGCTTACATCATTGAGCCAACTGACGGTGAGACAGTTCCTCAAACGTTTGATGTCAAATTTGGTGTATCTGGGATGGGAATTGCCCCAGCTGGGGTTAATCGTCAGAACACGGGGCATTATCATCTGCTGATTGATGTAGATGAATTGCCAGATCTGACTCAACCTCTGCCAAGCAATAACCACGTCAAGCACTTTGGTAAGGGACAAATAGAAGCAACTCCAACCCTGTCTTCTGGAGTCCATACATTGCGCCTATTATTGGGTGACTATGCCCATGTACCTCATGACAATCCTGTTATTTCTGCACTTGTTCATATTAACGTTGAATAGTTGTAATTCGCGAATATTGTGCTACTTAATGTCTCATGCTTCAGTAGCACAACTATATTCACCAAGCCCTAGTTAACAGATTTTTGTAGAGGACTTTGCATCAGGCTACGCATCTGCTGAATATCAGCTAAAACTGCATTTAGCCTACTCTGCCGTAACTCTAGGGATAGGTTGGGTTCTTTAACTAGGTTCACCAGAGATATTTGGATGGTGGATAGGAGAGTAGAAAGTTGTTGGTGTGTCGTATCAGTCCATTGATTATAGTTACCACTAATAACTTCCAGCTTTGGTGGAGAATTTACACATTGAGGCTCTAGGGGTTTTGATGGAACATTGCCGTTTTGTAGGCGTTCCACTTCCAGTTGCTGGACTGTTTGTTGTAGAGTTTCTACTATGCCATACATCTCCATCGGGTCAAATACTCGTAGTAGGCTAGTCTGAGTAACGATACCTAGCCTTTGTCCCCAATTCCAAGACACAACTAAGCGTCGTACATGCCGCTGTTGCATTTCTTGATGAGCAGTCCATAAGGAATCTTCGGGACTCAGAATAAATAGAGGTGTACTCATAACTACCTGAGCTTCCGTTGTGAACAGATTTAGCTGTAAAGACTGAAATTGTACGATATCTCGCTCAGTGACAATCCCTACCGGCAGCAATCGCTCCTTTTCATCTTCCTCGGTGATTACGACACAACTAACTCGTTGTTGGGTCATCAACTGCGCTAAACTTAACACGGAAGCAGTCAATGGAGCATGGACTACTTCGCGACTCATAACCTCTGACACCCGCCGCAACTTGAGGAGGTTTGCCGGACGTAATACCCGACGTATACTTTCTGGGGAGACTATACCAACTAATTTACCGTAATCGTCCACAATCGGTAGGTGACGAATCCGATAGCGACGAAACAGAAATAGAGCAGCGAAGATATCCTGAGCAGCAGCTTGAGGTAAGGTAACTATTGGGTGTATCATGACTTCCCTCACCTTCACCCCAGAAAAATTCGTACCATTAGCTGTAAGCTTGACAATATCCCGCTCTGTAAAGATACCCAACAATCGTTCATCTTGCATTACTAAGACACAACTAGAGCGAGTACTAGTAATTGGTGCGGCATCTGATAGGGAGTCCAAATTAGGCAGTGAGCAACTGCTGCCTCGTGCCTGACTGATTAAAGCGATTACTTCTACTAGCAGCGTTTCCGGTGCAACAATAAGGGGATGAAAATCAATTGCGTCTTCTAAGGCTGGAGCATGGATGAGGGGATTGTCATTTGTCATTTGTTGTTTGTTGTTGGTTGTTTGTTGTTGGGAATTGGGCATTGGGAATTGGGAATTGGGAATTGGGAATATTCTTTTATTTCTCCATCCTCTCTGTCTCCCCACACTCCTCTATCTTCCTTGTCCCCACATCCCTTACACAATCTCCGCTTCATTGCTCAAAAGACGGATGTTACACTGAAGCAAGCTCAAAGTTTTGAAAAATATTTACATTAAACCTGCATAGGTATATTATAAGGAAAAGTTACATTTACAGGTAATGTAAAGATTACATTGCAATTATTGTAGCGAAAAAGAAGTTATGGCAAGCTACTTGCCTAGTTGTGCTTGACCACACATGGGTAAGTCTTTGTGGCTACCAGCGTAGATTGGGACAAAATTAAAGACTACGATTAGCTCCGGTCATTAGAGGTTATGATGCTTGCTTTTTAGAAAGAGCCCACTTTAATTTGGTAGCCTTATTTTTCTATATAGGAAATTACAAGCAAATAAATTGTCTAAGTTGTTGTATTCAAGTTGTATGTTTTACTTCCCCTGCTCCGAAGCTCCCTGGATAGGAGTTTTTATCACGCCAGAGACTCCGGAGACTCTAGGGGTTTTTCCATAAAGTCTGTCGAGAACCCGTTTAACTGAAATTCTTTTCCACTGGTAACCACGTTTGGTTTTGTGTCCCTGTTGATTGAGCCAATCAGCTATCTGCTGTAGTGATTTACCAGATTTGTGGTGACGGCGAATTAACTCAATCACCTGCTGCTCTAATTGGTTGTCTACTAATTCACCATCTAGGGATTGTTGACCAAAAGCTGGGGAACCGTAACCGGCATAACCACCCTGAGCAGCTTTCGCTCTGCGACCTTTTTCTAGTCTTTCAGTAACTGTGTACCAGTTTAACTCTTCAGCAGCCATAACTATTTTAGTTCAACAACTTTATTTGGTAGTTTATCAATTCTTAAATCATAAGTAATGCGATTAATCTTTCTCGGACCTTTTGGAGCAGGTAAGGAAACCCAAGCCGCTATTTTAGCTGAGTACTGGCAGATTCCCTATTTGGCTATTGGTGATATTTTACGTCAGGCGATCGCCCAAGAAACATTTTTGGGTTTGAAAGCTCAAAGTTTCATGAAGCAAGGAAAGTTAGTCCCAGATCCTCTATTCATTGAACTCCTTCGCCAGCGTTTGAACCAACCCGATGCTAGAAGAGGTTGGGTACTAGACGGATTTCCCCGAAATTTATCCCAGGCTCAGGCTTTAGAACAGCTGTTACAAGAAATTGGTCAACGCTATGATTGGGTAATCAATTTTGAAGTTTCTCTCAATACCTTAGTCAAGAGAATGTTAGGACAAGGTGACCAAAATTATCCTCAAGCCAAACTAGGTCAGAGTCTAGAAGCTTATCCTAAACAGACTGCTCCCATCAACTTAATTGAATTTTACCAGAGCCGCCATTGCCTGAAGACGATTGATGGTAATCTCTCAGGAACTTCTGTAACTCTTAGCTTACAGGAACTGCTGGACCTTCAAGTCGCAGTTTGAAGCACTCTTCAAAGTTTCTTTTTTATCTGCACCACAGCAGTAGTGGCGTGACACATCTAAAAATGTAGGTTGGGGGTCACGCTAGTGAAACCCAACAAAGCCTTGCTGGTGTTGGGTCTCGTTGCCTCGACCCAACCTATCCAATAGAGGGATGTTACACCTAAAGAGGTTAAAATGCTTAATTAGTATAGACAAGAGACTCTTAAAGGTGTACACTGAGGAATGTTACAAGAAAGGGAGGCGAAACTCTCTTCAGATAAGATTTTAAATTGTTTTAGGGTGTGCATCAAATTATGGATTACAAAAAAATGGCAGGATTAGCCAGTGAAGTTGAACCCAACTTGATGGCAATCATCGCTGAATTTAACAGCACCCTCAAAAAGCATGGTGTATCGAATGCCAGAGTGGTTGAGTTTACTCTCAGTGATAACGAATCTCCAGAAATGGAAGGACTGGTTTGTAATTTTGCCTGCTGGATTGATCGAGGAGATCTTTCCTGCGGTGTCAGATGTCAATTTGAGTAACACCAGCGTAATCTCTGGTTAATTGAGCAACAGTCCCATTAAAACCAATTTAACGATAATGCGATTAATTTTTCTCGGACCTCCCGGTGCTGGAAAAGGAACCCAGGCAGCAATTTTAGCCAACCTGTGGCAAATTCCTCATATTTCTACTGGTGATATTTTAAGACAAGCAATCGCAGGAAAAACCTCCTTAGGTATACAAGCCAAAGCTCATGTCGATGCAGGAGAACTAGTTCCTAATATCCTCATAATGGCCATGATACGAGAGCGTTTTGGTCAACGAGATACGGAAAAAGGCTGGATTTTGGATGGATTTCCCCGAAATATATCTCAGGCAGATGCCCTAGATCAACTACTACAAATCATGAGACAGCCTTATGGTTTTGCAGTCAACTTTACAGTTCCCACTGATATTTTAGTGGAGAGAATGTTAGGTCGAGGTCGTCAGGATGATAATGAAGCAATTATTCGTCGGCGTTTAGAAGTTTATCACGAGCAAACAGCTCCTTTAATTGAGTTTTACCAGCGTCGCCAATGCCTCAAAACTATTGATGCTAATCTTCCTGTTGAGCAGGTGACTAATATGTTGCAGGAGTCCCTACGGCAGCCTGTAGAGGTTTAAACAACTGTAAAAGCTTTCCTTTACTCGGTCTTGGTGTTAGCCAAAGCTATATTTTTTGGACCATACAAGAGCAGATAGCTTATCTGCTTATCTATCAAATTGTCTTAATCATACAAGGAGTATTTTTCCATGGCAACTTACAAAGTTAGACTAGTCAACGAAGCGGTCGGACTCGACAAAACTATTGAAGTTCCTGATGACCAATATATAGTCGATGCTGCTGAAGAACAGGAAATTGACTTGCCTGTATCCTGTCGTTCAGGTTCTTGTTCTACCTGTGTTGGCAAGATTACTGCCGGGAAAGTGGATCAATCAGATCAAGTTTTCTTAGATGATGACCAAATTGCTGCTGGTTTTGTTCTAACCTGTGTAGCTTACCCTGCTTCTGACTGCACTATTCAAACTGATCAAGAAGACCAGCTTTAGGTATTAGGTATTAGGTATTAGGTGTTAGGTTTTTATACCTGTGGTATACCTACTCATAGCCTCTTTGTCTTGCACGATAGTTGATAACTGAATCAATAGCAAACTACACTTAATTTCACATTCAAGAGAAAAGTAATAATCATGACTACAGCACCTCAAATCCAAGAAAGTGAATTTAACGAACTTTTGACCTACGGAGGACCAGTTGTCGTTGACTGTACGGCAACTTGGTGTGGCCCTTGCCGTAAAGTTAGTCCTTTAATCGATCAACTAGCAGAGAAGTATCAAGGTCGTGCAAAAGTAGTCAAGCTCGACATTGAAAAAAACCAAGAAACTCCTAAAAAATATGGTGTTCGTAGCATTCCTGCTGTTCTAATTTTTAAGAGTGGTGAGTTGGTAGAACATCTAGTGGGTGCTAAGCCTTACGAAGAGTTCAGTAGTGCAGTTGATAAGTACCTTGAAACTTGATGAATACCGATGTTAATTGAATTGTAAGATTCTACTATCATGCAGACAAATCAAGTAGTCCGATGTCCCAATTGTGGTAGTTTTGCTGAGCGTCGCTACTTTAGCAGTACTGAAGCAAAATATAGTTCCTGTCCTGGAAATCAAATTACTCAAACTGAGTGTGCCGCATGTGATTATTTTATGGTTATGTGCTCTTTAAGCGGCAGTGTTTTAGAGGCATATGCGCCAGGGATGAGCGCTCCAATTAGTGCGAGGAAATTAAACCATCTGCACTGTAACCACAATCCAACTCTATTCCCCAAGAAGTTGACCACTATATATCCAAATGTAAGCAGCAGTGTTAGCGCCTGAGTGTGAAGTTATAGCAGTAGTTTAAACGAAAGATAACTGAAGTTTGAGCCAGGGTATTCAAAGGAGACAATAGCCATGATGAAAGCTGAAGAAATAATGACTCAGGGGGTAGTAACTATTAGTGGTTCAGCAACAGTTGCTGAGGCAGTTGCACGGATGAAAGAGAAAAATTTACGTGCCTTAATTGTCGAGCGCCGCACTGATAGTGACCCCTATGGTATGGTTACCGAAACCGATATTATCTACAAAGTCGCTGCTTATGGATATGACCCCAAACAAATGCGAGTGTATGAGATAATGACCAAGCCCTGCATTGTGGTCAATCCTGATTTGGGAGTAGAATATGTCGCGAGGTTGTTTGCTAATACTCGTATCCGTAGGGCTCCAGTAGTCCAAGGCAATTTGCTAGGGGTAGTCTCGATTAGTGATATTCTCAAAAAGAGTGATTTTGTCGAGAAGCCAAAAAACAATTTTGAGCTTTACTGTGATGAGAACCCCAGTGCACTTGAGGCGCGGATGTATGAAGATTAATCTTGGCTCAAGAGCTGAGTAAATTTTCCAGAAAATTGATAGAACTATTGGTGAGGTGGTGCAATTCTACCTCACTTACCGTTAAATGACCTATCAATCTTTGCCCTTCTAATCTGAAAATAGGAGTCACCGAGTCAGGAGTCACCGAGCCAGGAGAGAAAGATTTTCATCCATTGTTGTGAGCTTATGCTCATGGGAGTCTGATTTTAAAGTAGAAGCGGAGACGGGTCGAGAGGGATTTTCAGGCATGGTGGTGAAAATTTTTTTTTCATCGCGACTGCCTTAGAGCCTTTTGCTATAAGTAGCATAATCAAAATTAGTGATCGCGCCTTTCCAGTTATCATTTATTGATGATTAGTACAAACAACAAACAACAAATTACAAACAACAAATTACAAAGGAGGTTGTCACTATGATGAAAGCTAAAGATATTATGACCAAGGATGTAGTCACCATCCGTGGTTCAGCAACGGTTGCTGAAGCAGTAGCACTAATGAAAGATAAGAATCTACGTGCTTTGATTGTCGAGCGCCGCAGTAATAATGACCCCTATGGTATTATTTCCGAAACTGACATTGTCTACAAGGTAGCTGCTTATGGACATGACCCGAAGCAGATGCGAGTCTATGAAATTATGACCAAGCCTTGTATTGTCGTGAATCCGGACTTAGGTGTGGAGTATGTAGCACGCTTATTTGCTAATACTCGTATTCGTCGGGCTCCTGTGATTGAAGGCAAGTTGCTAGGTGTCATCTCAGTTAGTGATATCCTCAAGAAGAGCGACTTCGTAGAAAAACCGAAAAGAATTTACCTTGAGGATGAAGTAGAAGCGGCTCGTGAAGAGGCCAGAACTATTTGTGAATCGAAAGGTGCAACTTCTCCAGAATGTGCTGCGGCTTGGGATACAGTGGAAGAACTTCAAGCAGAAGCTGCTCATCAGCGCTCAGCAAAACAGGATCAATCTTCTTCCATGAAACAATACTGCGATGATAATCCAGATGCACCAGAGTGTCGCATTTACGAAGATTAGAAAGCTTTACTGGGTGTGGGGTGTAGTGGCGTGTCACACCAAATCCGGTTTGCAGAGTGTCCCTATCGTAAAGCAGAAGTCAATCCAAAAGCTGATTTAACGGATTCTGGAAAGGCTACTGTATAAATCGGATTTGGTATCACACCTAAAAATGTGTAATAGATTTTAAATTTTAGATTTTAGTGAATGCCCCCTAAATCCCCCAATTCTGGGGGACTTTGACTCTGGGCTCCCCCAGAATTGGGGGCTGGGGGGCTTCGATAACTTTCCTATCGTAGCCAATGTTTCCAATTTTTAATTTCGCCACCAGCATCGCGCAGCGTAATGCACCAAATTCTGGGTACAATCATTTTAAAAAATCGCCTCAAATCCCCGACTTCTTGGTTGAAGAAAGCGATTAACAAAGACAGACCGGGAGAATAACGGGGATCTAACGAAAATCATCAATATTTTAGAAGATGTCCCAACCCAATAATCTGAACGAATACAAACAGCAAATCAGGTCATTCTACGATGCTAGAACTAGCTATGACAATGATTTTACCTTTCGTCGTGCCCTTCCTTTGGTAGAATTGGTAGAGCTGAAACCTGGACAGCAGATTTTAGATATTGCTACAGGAACTGGGATAATCGCGATCGCGGCTGCTGAAATAGTCGGTACTCAGGGTAAAGTTATCGGTGTAGATATTGCTCCAGGAATGCTGGCACAAGCACGGAGTAAGATTGCTGCTGCTGGGATACAAAACCTGGAACTGATAGAAGCGGATGCGGAAAAAATTACTTTCGAGGATGAGAGTTTTGATGTAATTTTCTGTGCTACTGCTATTGTGTTGCTAGGTAATATTCCCGCAGCATTCCACAATTGGTATCGCTGGCTCAAACCCGATGGCATCATTGCTTTTTCCTGCTGGTCGATGACCTCCTTCTTTACTCCTATTATCCTTAAAGTCTGCGCCAAATATGGCTTTGAGCTACCTAATCTCCACGAACCTTTGGGAAGTAAAGAAAAATGTTATACCTTACTTCAAGAGGTAGGATTTCGATATCTCGAAATCCAAACTGAGCAATTTGGCAAATATCTCAGTCTAGAAGATGCTCAAAATTTTTGGCAAGGCACATGGTTAAATGCCAATGGTCATCCCTTGTTGCACCTATCAGCTGAGGAAATTGAGCCATTGAAGGCTGACTTCAAAGCAGAAATTGCTACTCTAGCTACAGATAAAGGAGTATGGCAGGAAATGACTACGTTTTTTGTCACTGGAAGTAAACCAAGAGGAGTAAATCAATGAGTCAGATAATCCAGGTTTCAGGAAGAGGAATTCCCTTAGTAGGTAATGATATTGATACAGACCGAATTATACCTGCTCGGTTCTTACGCCATATCACCTTTGAGACTTTAGGAGAGCAGGTTTTTGTCGATGATCGTACCCAAGCTGGAGGAGAGCATCCCTTTGATCAACCCCAATACCAAGGAGCTAATATTTTAGTAGTAAACGGCAACTTTGGCTGTGGCTCCTCACGAGAACATGCGCCACAATCCCTGGGCAGATGGGGTATCCAAGCCATAGTAGGAGAGAGTTTTGCCGAAATCTTCTTTGGTAATTGTGTTGCAATTGGCATCCCCTGTGTAACGGCTGAG
The DNA here is from genome assembly GCA_010672925.1 of Symploca sp. SIO1C2. Lineage (GTDB taxonomy): Bacteria > Cyanobacteriota > Cyanobacteriia > Cyanobacteriales > Coleofasciculaceae > Caldora. The sequence goes on from JAAHFP010000024.1 coordinate 48,051, forward strand.
CCTGATATAGTCAAACAATTGCAAGCAATATTACAGGAAAATCCTCAAGCTTCCATGAGCGTCGATTTAGAAGCAATGGAAGTCCAGTGCGGAGACTTCCAAACCTCGGTTTCTATGGGTGAAGGACCAAGGAAAATGTTGAGTGGAGGTACTTGGGATAGTTGTGGACAACTTGTCAGCCAAGTTGAGCAAATTCGGGCAACTGCTGCTAAGTTACCTTACATAGAATGGGGAAATCGAGCAATGACAACGGCTGGTTGATAAGTAAGGCAGGAGGCAGAAGGCAGGAGGCAGGAGGCAGAAGGCAGGAGGCAGAAGGTAGTCCCAATGAAAAAAATTTTCACCACCATGCATGAAAATTCCTCTCGACCCGTCTCCGTGTCCCCGCGTCTATTTTCAGATTAGAATGCCTATGGATGTAAGAAACAATGCCAATCCTATTTCCTTCCACTTTCTGCTTCCTACCTTCTGCCTTTTTGCACTGGTATGGGGTCAGTCACAGGCTGTTGCTAGTCCCAACCCGAATGAGGGGATTAGTAACCAAACAACACTTCAGAAAAAACCGAGTGAATCTTTACCCTGGCAACAGTTACCACCTCTAGGAGAGCCTTGGCAATATCTACCGGAACTCGAACTAATTCCTGAATCCACCTTACAGGATACTCGTTTGGTACTAAAGTTGAGCGAGCGTCGCGTCTATTTTTACCAAGACAATCAAGTTCAAGCAAGTTATCCAGTTGCCATCGGCAGAAGTGGCTGGGAAACCCCTACAGGTAATTTTGAAGTTATACAAATGGTGTCTTATCCCACTTGGGAACATCCTTTTACAGGAGAACTTGTTCCTCCAGGTCCTGATAATCCTTTAGGTGTAAGATGGATCGGTTTTGCAGTAAAAGGAGAAAATTATATTGGTTTTCATGGCACTCCTAATGAAGAACTAATTGGGCAAGCAGTTTCCCACGGCTGCGTTAGGATGCTCAATGAGGATGTGGTGAATTTATTTGAGCAAGTGGAGATAGGAACAGCTGTAATGGTAGAACCTTAGGTGTTAGGTGGTAGGTGGTAGGTGGTAGGGATAATACCTGACATTGATTTCAAGTCTTAATTCTTAATTCTTAATTCTTAATTCTCCATTCTCCATTCTCCATTCTCCATTCTCCATTCCCCAGAGCCAAACGCTGTGCCTCGAACAACTCCTTAATACCTTGTTGAGCTACGTCCAATATCTGATTAAGCTGGTTAACACTAAAGCTTCCTTCCTCAGCTGTTCCTTGAATTTCAATGATCTCCATCTTGTCATTCATAACAATATTGCAGTCCACCTGAGCCGCCACATCTTCGATGTAGTCTAAATCTAAATAGGGCTCCCCTTCTAATAATCCCACAGAAACAGCAGCAATTTGGTGACTTAGAGGCGATCGCGTCAATTTACCAGTTTTTACTAATTTATCCAAAGCATCGGCAAGAGCAACATATCCTCCCGTAATTGAGGTGGTACGAGTTCCTGCATCCGCCTGTAAAACATCGGCATCGACGGTCAACGTCAGTTCTCCCAAAGCCTTAAGATCTAAAGCTGCTCTTAAACTGCGTCCAATCAGCCGTTGAATTTCCTGAGTACGTCCCGAAAGCTTGAGAAATTCTCGTTTTTGCCGTTCCGGTGTAGCTCCTGGTAACATTCTATACTCCGCAGTTAACCAGCCGCTGCCTGTGTCTTGGAGAAACTTGGGTACTCCTTCTTGTACCGTAACAGTACAAAGCACCTCAGTGTTACCACACTTAGCTAAAACTGAACCAGGAGCAAAGCGAGTAAATTCCCGCTTAAAGCTGATAGGACGTAATTGATCAGGTTTTCGGTTATCCGGACGTTGCCAAGGCATAAGTTTGTTGTTTGTTGTTTGTTATTGGTTGTTTGTTATTGGTTGTTAATTCTTAATTCGACCTTCTCCATTCCCAATTTTCTCTAAAATCTCTTGATTTACTTCTTCTGGCGACTGGTTGCCATTGATAGTTAGTAGCCGGTAGCGATATCCATAGTACTCCAGGATAGGAACGGTACGCTCATGGAACAAATCAATACGGCGCTGTACAATTTCCGGGTGATTGTCAGGTCGAGAATCAGCCTGAGAGACTTTACTGCCTAGATTACTCAATTTCCCAATACAGCGATCGCTCATTACTGATTCTGATACCTCCAGGTAAATTGCCCAATCGAGTTTTTGCTGCAACTTCTCTAGTAAAAAATCTAACTCCTCTGCCTGGAAAGCAGTACGAGGATAGCCTTCTAGCAACCAACCCCTAGCAGTATCAGATTGTAAAAGACGCTCCCGCATAAATTCGATAAGTAGTGTATCCGGCACTAACTCTCCCTTTTCCACATAGGGCTGTACCTGAAGTCCTAAATCAGATTGGGAAGCGATCGCTTCTCGCAATATATCACCAGTGGAAACTAAAGGGATACTCTGCTGTTGGCACAATTTTTGTGATTGTGTACCTTTCCCCGCACCCGGACCTCCTAGAATCACCAGTCTCACGATTACCCAACTCCTACTTCCGTTTGCTCAATCTATTAGACATGCCGCACCCTAGCTGGCACATTCGGTATTGTGATGATTTTCAACAGCAATAAAGTAACTTTTGCTACAAAACTTATCAAGTTTAACAGATCGTTAATTTAATCAATCTCTATACTTTGACTAAAATTGGCAGCATCCCAATTAAAGCAAATGTCAACAACAGCTGGGATAGAGAGGAGTTTGGTACAGATAAAGTACGACATATGAGTTAGATGTAGCGTTTAATGAAGTAGGCAACTCAAAAAATACGCTATATATATATAGGTCAGAGCATTGACTCTGTAACCAATTTCTCCTGAGCTATACCAAGCTCATTGCGTGTTATTTGTTGATTATGGTTTCTCAGTTAGAAGCTCCCAGCCTTGATTCTCCCCGTCAGTTAACTTATCGCGTTGAAGGACTAGTACAAGTATTCACCAGCTCCCACCGGAGCTTTTTTACCAGCGTTATTGCTCAAGCCCTCAGAATTGCCGGACAAGGCACAAGTGTGCTAGTAGTGCAATTCCTCAAAGGAGGAATAGAACAAGGTCATAACCATCCTATTCGTTTAGGACAGCACCTCGATTGGATTCGCTGTAACCTACCCCGTTACATTGACACGCCCGAGTTAGATGAAGCAGAATCCGAAGCTTTAATGCAGTTGTGGCAATATACTCAAAATGTAGTTTACCAGGGGAAATACTCCTTGGTAGTTTTGGACGAACTCAGCTTAGCGATCAACTTTGGCTTAATCCCCCAAGAGGAAGTATTGGCTTTTCTGGAAAAACGCCCTAGTCATGTTGATATCATTCTGACAGGACCCAAGATGTCTCAAGCCATCCTTGATGTCGCTGACCAAATTACAGAAATTCGTCGCAGCCATCAACCCTAGTTAGGTGGTAGGTAGTAGGTATTAGGTGTTAGGCAATGGTGACAAGTTAAAAGGTCGTGCTTTTTGTCAAGTACCATATATAGTGTTTGATAACTCAAAAAACCTTATATATGGAAAAGCTAAAGGGGCAAAAAAGTCTATATTTTCCATTCTCCATTCTCCATTCTCCATTCTCCATTCCCTTGACAACGGCATTTTTGCCTTAACTTGTCACCAATGGGTGTTAGGTGGTAGGTGGTAGGTGTTATAAAACATTAAAAGTCTTGACATACATTCTTCCTTATCTCACCTCCTGCCTCATGCCTCCTGCCTCTTGTCTGAAGACTATGACGCTACTTTATATTTTTGGTGTTAGGTATTAAGTTACATGCTCAAGAATGATATCTGGATTAAGGAAATGGCACATCAGGGAATGATTTCTCCCTTTGAACCTAGGCTAGTTCGTCACTTAGAAGGACTGCCGGTTATTTCCTATGGTCTGAGCAGCTACGGCTATGATGTTAGACTATCACCTCTAGAGTTTCGGGTCTTTCGGCATATCCCTGGTACTGTCGTTGACCCGAAAAACTTCAATCCGGACAATCTAGAACCAGTCCAGCTACATACGGATATTAATGGTAGTTACTTTATTTTACCAGCCCATTCTTATGGACTGGGAGTGGCTTTAGAAAGGTTGGAAGTGCCTGAAGATATCTCGGTTTTGTGCATCGGTAAAAGCACCTATGCTCGTGTTGGTTTAATTGCCAATCTCACTCCAGCTGAAGCCGGATGGCGTGGACATTTAACTTTAGAATTTTCTAACTCTTCGAGTGCCGACTGTCGTATTTATGCTAATGAAGGAGTAGTGCAATTGCTGTTTCTTTCTGGAAACCCTTGCTCTGTAAGTTATGAAAAAAGGCAAGGTAAATACCAAGACCAGCCAGAAACAGTAGTGTTTTCTAAAGTTTGAAGCAGATGGGTTAAAATAAGATGGAACGATTTTGTGTTGAATTGATTGCCGCTACAGAAAAACCACAACAAGTTGTTTGGGCAGCAATGCACCAAGATTATTCTGAGAATTTTGTTTGGGATAGTCGAGATAAATGGCCGGATGAACAACGAGCTGGGGAATTAGTTGTCAAGCATTTATTATTAGGTGATCGCGGACATTATGGCCCTCTAGAACATCCCCAGATTACCTTCAATGTTGGTTACTTTCCCCACTCGATGATGCAACAAGTACGTACCCATCGGGTTGGGATAAGTTTTGATGTGCAATCATTTCGCTATACGGGTCAAAGAATCATTAACGTGGCAGAAGGAAAGCAAGATGTAGAGGAAGTTTTCTACCTCCGTCCCGTCGGTAAATATACTAACCGCCAAGGCAAGCGTTATTTGTATTCAGAAGAGCAGCGGGCTGAAGACTTAAATTTATGTTGGGAGGCTTGCCAACATTACCAAAAACGTATTGCCGAGGGTTTATCAGAAGAACATGCTAGAGGGTTGATTCCGTTTGATGCTAGGCAGCATTTTGTCTTCAGCTGCAACATGCGATCGCTTATGCATTTGTTGGACTTAAGATGGAAAAAGGATGCTCAACTAGAAGCACAGAAGTTATGCGACCTGCTCTATGCTCACTTTGAACAATGGTCTCCTGCTGTGGCTTTATGGTATCAGGAAAACCGGGCGAAAAAGGCTAAGTTATCCCCGTAAATAGAGCTTGTTCACTTGAATTAAATTCCAGGTAAGGCAATCCAGGCAATTTTGTTAATCTTGCCAATCCTGGCCTAGTTTACAACTAATCCGATTTCACCTAGTCGTTAGGGAGGGCGGGTTTTGAGCGGAATATTCGGGTCAAATGTTCTAAATTTTCCCTAAATTAGGGAGGGCGGGTTTTGAGCGGAATATTCAGGTCAAATGTCCTAAATTTTCCCTAAACCCGCCCCTACAGTAGGTACATTTTTCCCGATAGAATCACCTAACACCTAATACCCAATACCTCATCAAACTTTAACCTCTTCCAGCATCAGCTTGGAGCGTTTGAGGGTTTCGGATAATGGAATGGGGTAATCGCCAGTAAAACAAGCAGAGCAGAAACTATTAGAATCTGTACCAGTAGCTTTCATCATGCCTTCCCAGCTGAGATAAGCCAAGGAATCTACACCAATCTGTTGGGCAATTTCTGAGACTGATTTAGTAGCAGCAATTAGCTGGTTTTGACTGTCAGTATCAATACCATAGAAACAGGGGTGAGTTACCGGTGGTGAAGACACTCGCATATGTACTTCGGTAGCACCAGCATTCCGTAAGGCTGTAATAATTTTCTTGCTAGTAGTACCTCGGACAATGGAGTCATCTACGAGTACAACTCGTTTACCACCTAAGACATCTTTCAAAGTATTAAGCTTCATCCGGATACCGGACTCTCGCATATTTTGGGTAGGTTGGATAAAGGTACGACCAACGTAGCGATTTTTAATTAGTCCTTCACCGTAGGGAATTCCAGAAGCTCGGGAGAAACCAATAGCAGCAGGTACTCCGGAATCAGGCACTGCAATGACAATATCTGCCTCAACTAGGGATTCTTCAGCCAGCTGACGCCCTAACCGCAACCGATAACTATACAAAGTTTCATTATGCATCAAGCTATCAGGTCTAGAGAAGTAAATCATCTCAAAAATGCAAAGTTTGCGCTCTGGCTTTTTGCTCCAATCGAAGGAAGCCATACCTGCATTGTTAATCCAAACTAACTCTCCTGGTTCTACATCCCGCAAATATTCAGCACCGATAATATCTAAGGCACAGGTCTCAGAAGCCAAGACGTAGCGCTGAGGATTACCAGCAACAGTACCAATAACTAGGGGTCTAATACCATTAGGATCACGAACACCCATTATACCTTCAGGTGTGCCAATCACCAAGCTAAAAGCCCCTTTACAGCGATGAAAGGAGCTGATTGCTGCTTCTAACCATTCCTTGCCTCTGTTAACTTCTTCACCAATTGCCAGAGCAATCAATTCTGAGTCAGTTGTTGTGAGAAAGTTACAATTGCGCCGCAGCAGATCCTCCCGCAGTTCAGGGGTATTAACTAGGTTACCGTTGTGAGCTAAAGCTAGAGGGCCAAGGCGAGTTTCCACCACCGCTGGTTGGGTATTGGCGATGTGGCTAGAGCCGGTGGTAGAGTAACGAGTATGACCAACTGCCATCCTCCCTGGCATCTGGCTCAAACTATCTTCTTTAAAAACCTGGGATACTAAACCCATGTCTTTATGTAAGTGGACTTTATCTCCTTCAAAGGTGGCAATACCTGCTGATTCTTGACCCCGGTGCTGTAGGGCAAATAAACCGAAATAAGCTAACTTGGCGACATTCTCCCCTGGTGCGTAGATGCCAAAGACTCCGCAGGCTTCCTCTGGTTTATCTGGTTGCTGTGAAAACGCTTCATTATGGGATGGAGTGGGGTGATCGTCAGAGGGAAAGGACTGGTAAGGAATCATAGCTGATGCTTGCTCCTGATAATGGCAGTGAGTCAGTGAAATTAGTATCAAAGCTGATAAACTTTGAATTATTCAACAAAATTAACAAATTCTTAACATTACTATAATAACTGCAATAATGTCATAATGCTCATTGAGCATAGTAATTGGTTTGATAGAAGCTGTCAGCTGGGAAGTTGGGGGGAAGAAGTGGAGCTAGAATAAGATTTATCCTGACGCTACTTTCTTCTTTGATTTTCAATATACCGCTTAGTCGGGTAAGGGTAATTCGTAATATTTCTTTTTTATGCAAAAATGGTTTGTCGGCACAAATAGATTTAATGTTTGGAGGCAAAATAACCGGGAGCATCCTATTTGGGAAAAAGCATTACCAAAAGTAACAACATGGCAAGGGTTTCAGCCCCAGACAAAGGTGGCAGGGTCCCAACTAAGGCCCCCTACTGCTTTTAAAAGTGCGGGATCTGCGAACTTGTAGATGTCTCTAAGCACGTTCTCAAAAGACTCCGGTAACTTCTCTTCAAGCTTTTGCTTCCGACGCCAGATAGACCATTCTCGCTGAACTTTGCTCGCATAACCCTGAAGCACATCTTCCAGACTCTCAGTCTCAACTTTTCTATACTCTGCAATATTTGAGATCGATTCTTGAAGCTGATCTCCTTGTACTGGAAGGCTCCGTGATAAAATGTAAATATCAGCAAAATCTCGCCATCTTGTATTTACGGTTCCTCGTGATACCGCTGTGACAATCTTCTCTCCAAGCACCATCGCAAGAGGATAACCGAGGAGAGAAATCTCTCCTCCAAGAATTTGTGGATAGCACACCTCGGATGCTGGTGGTACTACTGGGTCACCAATGTTGATGTCGATGTGGAAGTGAAGACGAGCTGATGCAAGAGATGCTTTCAAGGAGACACGGACGCCTGGATACTCGTCTTGCTCACGTATATAGGTTGCAGTCGCAGCGCTACAATCAAAGACTAGCCCGTCATCGAATTCAATCTCTGCAATACTACATACTATATCCTTAATCTTTTCCTCTTCTCCTGGGAGAGCAATACCTTGGAAGTCGATATCTCGGGTTGGACGCCTCACCCCGAATACGGCAAGTAGTACACCTCCTTTTAGCACAAGCTGTTTTGAGTGCTTCGATTTACTCAAACGATTCAGGAAACCTTCTAAGGCATACAGCTGTAACAACTCATCGGTTGGACGCTGCTCTTGACGTGCTAGTTTTTGTAAATCAAGATAAACACGACCAGAGGTTGTTGCCCTTATTGGTTTCTTCATTAGAGTACCTCCAGCGCTTCACGTAGAGCTTTTTCAGCACCATGTATCTTCTCTGCAAGGCGAATGAGTTTTGCCGGACTAGACCCTCTCTCCTTTAACCATCTTCGCAGAGCATCCCATGCCAACTCTTTCCCATGATCATGACGAAGACGAACAGCATCAACGATTGATCGCTCAGGTGTATACAAACCGATCTTCTTTCCATCTCCTATCGAGATAGTGGTTCTGCCCAAGTCAAAGGTCTTCTGATCAAAGTAATGAAGTTGAACTGGAGACTGGAACCGAATGCGACTACTTTCACGCGGCACAGCTATATCAATGTGAGAAGGGATTTGGTCAGTAAGATTGTGCCTTGCAAGAGCAGTTTCCAAACACAGGGTAGCTTGAGGACACCGCTGTGCAATTTCAACCAGATTGAGGTCTATTGGTTCTGCGTCAGACCAACGATATACCCCAACTCCAAGAGGGATAATGAATCCTTCATCACGTAGTCGATAGAGCCTGTACTTTGTCATTCCTGCGGAAAGCGCCTGGGAACGAGTGAAGGTCTCCCCTGTTTGTTTTCTTATCTTGGCTATATTTAGAGCTGTTTTTCCCATAGGACAAATTATACACACCCAAAACATATCTGTGAATAATTTGTCCTATAATACTTAAGGCTGACTCCTGTAAAGACTAGATTTTTTAAAGCGTGGAGAACTCAAACTCAGAAGTCCAATTGCCATGTAAACCATAGGGAATATGGTGCTTTAGGTGTAATCGAGCCACAGGTGGAGCGTCAAAATTTTTGCCGTCTAAAATAACGAGATCAGAACGAAGATGGCGCGAATCGAAGACTAAGACTAAAATCCAACCATCATCCTCTTCGTTACTCCCTGGACGAGGAACAAAAATTGGTTCACCCACATAGCCTTCTGGAGCAAAGCAATGTAACCAGCGCTTCCCACTCTCTAAATCAAGCTTTAAAATTCCCTGTAAAGGCGCATTTTCGCTTTCTTGAGCTGCGGCACCAAGGAATAGGTAACGGTAGGGACGTCCGACATAATCGGGATGGGTAATCGGAAATTCACAACAACGGGGTTCAATCATTTCCGATGTTGCAGTTTCTTCAGTCAAGTTCAAGGTAAATCGCCACAGTTGTCCAGGATCAAGAGCAGCAAAATTTGGTTCTTTGTAGTTGGCACCTGGTTCAAGTTCCGGTAGGGATGGGTAACAGACGGAGTCCAGGTAAATTTTGTCTCCCTGCTCAAAAGCATTGGCATGGTGGAAGACAAAACCCGCTTTGGTTTCAATAACTTTCACCGATTCTTGGGATTGGCTATCCCTAGGAATAATGACAATACGAGTGGATTGTTGAAGCTGAAGTTTTAGACATTGCCCTGCTCCTTGCAAGCCGAAGATAAAGGGTAAAGGATTATAGCTAACAGGATTTTGGAGAAAGATGCAGTAGTGTTCAGTAATCGCAAAATCGTGAATAAAGGCAAACCCTGGAATAACTTGACTGTGATGTCGCAGTAGTTTGCCTGTTGGTGCAAATTCGTAGATGATAATTTTAGAAGAAAGACCCGGTTTGATGGAAAAATTGACTAAACAAGGCTCGCCATTATCTAAAGCACTACTCGGATCAATCCAAGGATGGGCAGCAAAAGAGTCTCCTGGGGATAAAAGTCCATCAAGATAATCAATTCCTAGAGTTTCTAAGGTATCTGGAGTTAAGCGATAGGGTTCTGCTGCTTCCCAAAGGGCTAGCAATTTGCCTCCCCAATAAATGACATTAGTATTAGCAATATTTTTCAGTCTTAAATCAAAAATATTGTTCAGCCATCCCCCTGGTTTCTGAGTCCCAAAAACCCCACGGTATAGCATTTTACCGGCTTGCTGCTCTTTCACGAAGGCTTCTGTGCGCACAAAGCGATTGCGGAAGTGAGCAGAACCCTCATTGAAGGTAATCGCACTAATCATGCCATCCCCATCAAAGGGATGACGAATTTCCGTGCCATCAATTTCAAATAAACCCGGTCCATTGCGAAATAAAGTACCCTGAAGTTGAGGAGGAATTTCTCCTTCAATTTCATCAATCCAATAGTCGTACTCATTATTCAGAGACCGGTAGCCTTTCTGCCAATCTTTTTCATTATAGGGTTTGGTTGTTTGTCCGTTGTTGTTTGCCATTTGTCCTTTGTTGTTTGTTGTTTGTTGCTTGTTGTTTGTCGTAAGAACCAATGACTAATGACCAATGACCAATGACTAACTAATCTTATTTCTAAATTTTTGTAAACAAAGTCTGCAATTTTTACCATACCATGTTTTATATACAATTTTTAGGATCTTTAAAGCTTTTGCGGAAAATATTAACGGTAGGATGTAAAATTAGGCACATAATATTTATCTAAATCCCGACTAATTTAGCGGGAATAGTTTTGCATTCAGAACTTTGAGATTCTATGGTTACATCTCCAACTCCCTCAGTACGCAAACTTTCTAAACTAGAAGGCATCAAAGAGCAAAGCAATTTCCTGCGTGAGCCTCTGGCGACTGAGCTACAGCAAGATACAACTCACTTCACAGAAGATGCTATTCAAATTCTGAAGTTTCACGGGTCTTACCAACAAGATAACCGGGACAATCGGGTGAAGGGACAAGAGAAAGATTACCAGCTAATGCTACGTACCCGAAATCCCGGTGGGTTCATTCCTCCAGAACTGTATTTGACTCTGGATCGCCTTTCTGAGGAGTATGGTAACCATACACTACGAGTTACTACTCGTCAGGGATTTCAGCTTCATGGCGTTCTGAAGAAGAACTTAAAGGCAACCATCGCCTCCATCATTAATAGTATGGGGTCAACCTTGGGAGCTTGTGGAGACCTTAACCGCAATGTCATGGCTCCCCCAGCACCTTACAAAAATAAACCAGAGTACCAGTATGCTCAGGAATATGCAGTGAAAGTTGCCGACTTGCTAACACCCCAAACAGGTGCTTACTACGAGATTTGGTTAGATGGGGAAAAAGCCATTAGCGCAGAAGAAGCTCCGGAAGTCAAGGCAGCGCGACAACGTAATGGCAATGGTACGATCTTTTCGGACAAAGAGGAACCGATCTACGGGACACATTATATGCCCCGGAAGTTTAAATGCTCTGTGACAGTGCCGGGAGATAACTCCATAGATCTCTACACTCAAGATGTAACCTTGGTGGTAATTACCAATAACCAAGGAGAATTGACAGGGTTTAATGTCTTCGTCGGCGGTGGCATGGGACGTACCCATAATAAGGAAGAAACTTTTGCTCGGTTGGCGGATCCCCTGGGCTATGTTGAGAAAGACGATGTTTATGACTTACTCAAAGCAATTGTAGCGACTCAGAGAGATTATGGTGATCGCATCAATCGCCGTCATGCCAGAATGAAGTACTTACTCCAGGATTGGGGTGTTGATAAGTTCCGGGCAACTGTTGAAGGTTACTTTGGTAAAGAAATCGCCCCTAGTAAACCCCTACCACCCTTCAAGTACCAGGACTACCTGGGGTGGAACGAACAAGGAGACGGTAAGCTATTTCTGGGCATTTCCATTGAAAATGGTAGAGTCAAAGATGAGGGCAATTTCCAGCTAAAAACGGCTCTGCGGGACATCACTAAGCAGTTTGCTCTACCAATGCTGCTGAGTGCCAACCACAACATCGTTCTCTACGAAATTGAACCTTCCCAAAAACAAGAGATTGAGCAGATTCTGGAGCAACGTGGTATCCAAATTACCCCAGAAGGGATTGAACCATTGGTGCGTTATTCAATGGCTTGCCCAGCACTACCTACTTGTGGTTTGGCAATTGCGGAATCAGAAAGAGCCCTTCCGGGAATGGTAGAGAGAATTCGGGTTCTGCTGAATAAACTGGGTTTAGAGCAAGAGCACTTTGTTATTCGGATGACTGGCTGCCCCAATGGTTGTGCCCGACCTTATATGGCAGAGTTAGGATTTGTCGGTAGCTTACCAGGAAAATATCAAGTCTGGCTAGGTGGCTCACCAGATCAAACCCGGTTAGCACAACCTTATGTAGAGAGAATGCCTGCTGAAGAGTTGGAAACCTTTCTTGAACCAATTTTGGTCTACTTCAAGCAAGAACGTCAAACCGCCGAAGAAAGTTTTGGAGACTTTTGCGATCGCGTTGGCTTTGATGCCATCCGCAAATATACTGTTACCTATCAATCTGGTGCTAGTTTAGGCAATGAAGAAGAAATTGATAAACCAGCCAAGAAAAAGGATGTCGGCAAAAATCGTCGTCATCGGGTAAGATTGCGGGATGACCTCCACGCTCGTCTCAAAGCAGCAGCTGATGAGCAAGGCAGAACAATGACAGATATTGCATCAGAAGCATTGGAAGCTTATTTAGCAAAAGTTTCCTCTTAGGGGCAGAAGTCAGGAGGCAGTCCCTAGGAAAAATTAGTCATCACCAGGTTATGCAGGTAGGCTGTTGCCTACTCAGGTATAATCTCCTTATTAATTAAGTCCTCCTCTTTTATATGGCTCGCTTAAAGATTATTAACAAGTTTGACAGCAGTTTTGTTCTAGATGCAACAGCTCGAAGCACGCTATTTAGTCTGTTAACTAGTGAAAACTTTCTCAACCAAGTAACTGAACAAATCAAATGGCAAAAAGCTGAGTTTACCGAATTACTTTTTCAGCCAGTTCCTTATACTACAGCTGCTCCAAAGGGTATGCCACCGGAGTTAGAAAAGTATCACGAGTCTGAAGATTACGTCATTATTAACGTACCACCTAATTTTATGTTCAAGGCCAAAATCTTCAACCCTAGCCGCCTTTGTGCTATCTATCGCAAAATTGCCTAAAAGTTTTGAGACACTAATGACCACTGACAGCCCAACACCTTCTCTGAATGAGTTAGATTATCTACCATATCTAGACGATACGGGTCATTTGCCTGAAGTATTGCAAAAAAAAATTGGTATCTATGCGATTTTTGATCAAGATCAAACCCTGCAATGTGTCGGCTATTCCCGCGATATTTATCTTAGCTTGAAGCAGCATTTAGTAAGAAAAATCCCAGCTTGTTACTGGATCAAAGTACAAACTATTGATAAACCGAATCGTACCCAATTAGAAAGTACGAAGCAGGCTTGGATTGAGGAAAATGGTACTACTCCTCCAGGAAATGGTTTAGAGGAAGCGGCTTGGAATCAACCGATTGATGCTAAACCAACGATGACAGAGGAAGAGCAGGTTAATTACGACAACAGTGATGAATCACTGAAACCAAAGCTGTTGAAACAAATTGCACGGCGAGTTGAAGCACAAATTTTAGAAGAGTTACAATCCCGTGGTGTGCAAACAGAAATTCGTTTTAACCCCAAGCTTAAAGAAAAAGGTTTACTAGATCTAAAGTGATTGTTCGATACTTGATAATGAACAATGGATAATGGATAATTAGCTCTCCTTCAGAAAGAAGAGGATTGAACTTAAGGAAATCTACTAGCACTTTTTTCTCCTTTCAAGGAGATGCTTTAAACCGGATTGATTAATTGTCCTCCGAGCAAATGCTAACTGCTGCGGCTTGCAAACAGTGAAGCTCCAGCTTACAAACAACTACAGATAGAAATTAATACAAAGGACAAACAACAAACAACAAACAACAATTAATCAGTAGGAGAAATAATATATTCAGAAGAATACTCTTCTGCTCTTCCAGAAATAACCAAGGCTTGATAAATCATGGCAGCTACTTCTGCACGAGTGGCAGGTTGATTAGGATTAAGGGATTCTGGGTTGGGATGGTTGACCACAAGACCTGATTGAGTAGCAGTTGCTATTTTCTCTATTGCCCATTGAGGTATTTGTTCTTTATCCTGATAGACACCTATAGCTTCTTCTGGTGTAGATGGTGGAGTAGCTTCTAGTCCACTAACCAGGGCAACTAGAACTTGCACACGAGGAACCTGTTCATCAGGACGAAAGACTTCTCCTGGATACCCTTTCATAAATCCAGTTTTAACTGCTTCATCAATCGCGGGACTTGCCCAATAATCAGCCGGTAGATCCTGAAAATTGATCGAATTTTCGGTATTGACTTTATCAAATACATTTTGGATGATGGCAGCCAACTCTCCTCGTGTCACCGGTTGATTCGGCTTAAAACTCTGATCGGGAAAACCACGGATAATTTGCTGCTCAGACAGAACAATGATAAAGTAATTTGCCCAGTGATCTTCAGGAACATCAGAGAATTCAATCGCTTCTGCTGGTGGAGTTGGGCTGGCAGTAGGAGATGCTGTAGGAGAAGTTGTAGGAGCGATCGCAGCAGGAGATTCTACAGTAGATCCAGTATCATCACCTTCAGGTGTAGACCCTGGTGAAGTTTCATCCGAATTTGCTCCCGGCGATGGTTCATCCTCACTATCTGATGACTCACTGCCATCATCGAGATTAGCAGTTGCTTCCGACGATGGTTCATCCTCACTATCTGATGACTCACTGTCATCATCATCGAGGCTAGCAGTTGCTTCCGACGATGGTTCATCCTCACTATCTGATAGCTCACTGTCATCATCATCAAGGCTAGTAGTTGTGTCCCGTGATGGTTCATCCTCACTATCTGATGGTTCACTATCACCACCAAGATTAGCTGTTATTTCCGGTAGCGCTAGAAGCTCACTATCACTATCCAAACCAGGAATAGGTATAGATGATATTGTTTCTTCTCCAGGAGTTGTGGGTAAAGAAGCTTGCTTTGGCAACTTTGGGGTAAACAGGGAATCTTTAAAACTAAATTCCCCATCTCTTCTACCCAATACCCAGGAAAAGATAAAGATCATTGTCGCAAAAGCAACAATAATCGCAATCCACTCATCCCAGTTCAGGATTTTTCTGCGAGGTGATGATGGTGGTTCCGGAGGAGGTGATGGTAGTGTTTCCGGAGGAGGTGATGGTGGTTCCGGAGGAGATAATGGTGGCTCAGGAGGAAATGATGATGGTTCCGGAGGTGATGAGTTTGACATAACAGATTATAGCTGGCCAGCATCCAAATTAAACCATAGGAAAGGTGATTTAGGGTGATTTTTGAGGATTGTTTAAATTGCAGGTGATAAGATTCTGACAACTTAGGCAGCAGCTCATCGGACAACAGTACCTATCGTTGGGTGTGTTAGCGTTTGCACAGCATTCCGAAGGAAAGCGTAAAGCACTGCATAAGGTCTTGAGTCTCTAATGTCGGTTAAGCATTTATTCAGCGGTACTGTTTACAATAAGCTCTATTAATAGTTCATCTGAAGAAATATCAAGATTAGATAAAAATGTTAACTTTTTCGTTACCTAAATTAATATTTTCGCTACTATATATAAAGTACAAGTTTTATTCTGCTAAAAGTGAATCATTTAATTAGAGTGGTTGGATCAACCCTCAAGCAACTAACCTCTGTTTTACTAATGTGGATCTTTACAGCGATTGCTTTCGTATTTTTGGCAATTTCGACTGTCTTGGTGAGTATGATGTCATTAGTTACAGGGTTATTTGCATATTTGAAAGAGTATCCCGAGTTAAACGAATCAAAAACGGTCAAGCAAACTAGTGTGCAAGAGTAATATAGCCTACTCACATCGGTTAGCTAAATTCAAAATTTAAAATTAAAAATGCTTATATAGTAAGGATTATACCAATGGAAAACTGGTAGATTACTTTCGCTTTCCTGCACTAGTTCGTGTTTATAGCAGTCGCCAGGGCGGTTAAAACATTCTCAGGTAAGGCAAGTGAACAAGGGGCTTAAGCCCCTTGTCATAATCACCAGGACAGTTGCTATATCTCCTAAATGCGGCAATCGATAGTGTGGGCAAAATTACCATCAATATCTACAGCAAATGTTTCCTCTGACATTTTTAAGGTTCTTTGACCAAAAGTACTTAGATGACTTCCTATAAGACGATAATTACTCCCGTCTATACTCTCTGCATAGAGAAAAAAGCTGGAACTTCTGGTTCTAATATCTCGAACATCAGTAGTTAGTACAAGGCTTTGATTTGGTGGGAGTGTCCACCAACCTAAAGTTACCCAATTGTCAGTCGTGTCTTTAATTCTAACTGCTAGCTTCAGAGGGTGACGGCATTGACTATTAAAGACCATTTTTTTCCCTGGAATATAGCTAGGTGAAGTGAAAATATCTGTTTCTGGTTTGGCGCATATAACTAGAGGATTGTTTACCTGCCACCTTACCCAACAGCGTTGAGCCTTGGCAATCTTAGGTGGCATTGAAAAAAATGTCACTGTAGACAATAAACAACCAATAACAGCTGCTTGGAGTTTCATCTTTTTACTCGATAAGTAGGTAGGTGGACAATACTGCTCGGTTAAGAGAAGTTATTGCTTTAGGAAGCTGAGGGAGCTGAGGAAGCTGAGGGAGCTGAGGGAGAAAAATTGGTGCTTAACCGAGCAGTATTGGGTAGGTAGAAATAAACCAAGATATGTTACAAAACGTAAATACGGCTCAAACCCTTACAAATGACCAATGACCAATGACGACCTTCACCAGTTAACTTTAATATTACCGATCTACTTAGTTTCTACCGTCAGTACCTGAGGTGGCACCGAGTCTGGAGGATAAAGGAAATCTAACCACACCTGACGCTGTTCTCCCGATGCGAGATTGAGCTCCACTAAAGGTTCTAACACTTGACCCCGTCGATGCCACAGATGCAGATAGCGAGTCAACTCTTGAGCCTGGTTATCTTGATAACGTAGTCGCACTGTCCCCCGAAACAAAGGAAAATCCCAAGAAGGCTGCCGAAAAATAAGTCCTCCTTTTGATAGTTGATCTTCTTTCCAAGGTGTTTCCAGAGTTACTGTCACCCTTTGAGGTTGATTGGTGGTGTTCAAAAGTGGCAAAGTGAGATCATAATGAACACCATAGTTAGCATGAGATTCGTAGGCAGTGTCTGGATAACGCACTATTAAGGGAGCTGCTTGCAGTTGATTGGTTCCCAGTCTGCCTCCTCTTAGAGTACTGATGGCAAAGGAAATTGCTTGACCTGAGGGAGGAATAGTCAAGTGAGTACTACCTTCATCAACCAGATCAGCTTGCCAACTAGAGCCCAGCTGTACTCCTGCTACCCTACCATAAATAAGTTGACCGCCTACTTGGTCCGGAGGTGTGGGAGTTTTGTCGCGGGGACCAGCTAATCCACCTTTATCCAATAGTTGCTGCCATTCTGCTAAAGTGGGAGCACGCTCTGTTCCGTCAGCATGTTTCTGGGCATACATTGCCAGAGAAGCAACATAAACTTTACTGCTACTACTTAACCTCAGAAAACTAGAACGACCATTAATCGGTTTTGCTAATCCTCGTACAGGTATGGGGTGATTCATCAGCATCTGACTTTTTCCAGGAGGAATTACTAGCTGTGCCGGAAAATCTTGTTGTCGCCTTCCTCGCAAGACATTATCCACAGCACGAATTCCTGCTCCCGCATAAATTTCCCCATCAGGATTGTTGCTCATCGTTGGCTGCTGTTGAAACGGTGCATCAGGCTCCATCAAATAACTGGCAGCTTCAGAGACAGCGAGAGTTACAGGTTCCCTGCTGGGGTTATAAACAATTACCCCCAGGTAAAGTGTTTGTAAATTGGGGGGAGTATGGGTAAAGTGATGAGCAAAGAGAGTAAATTTTCCCTGGAAAGGGAAGTTGAGATGAGCCGTAGGAACTGTTTTTCCCTCAGGGGGGAAGGTGGAGAGTAAAATTCCTTCTTTCTTCACCCATTCTGGACTATTACTGTTGAACATTGGTACATTGTCCAACTTTCCGGGAAGCGATCGCACCTCATTTGCTCGTACAATTTCTTGAGGAGTTGCCGCCGAGTTTTGAGGAGATGCCTCTGGGAGATTAGCACTTATCTTCGTGCAGGATGTCCATCCCAAAGTCAGAGACAATAAAGCTAAGAGGGTTAACTGGTTATTAGTCATTGGTTATTGGTCATTGGTCATTGGTCAAAGTTCACAAAAGACAAAGGACAAACAACCAACAACCAACAACCAACAACAATTCTCTCAAAACTCGATGCCGGGTTGTGCCTTAATACCTTGTTCCTGGAAAGGATGTTTAACCAAAGTCATCTCTGTCACCAAGTCTGCTCGTTCAGTTAAATCGGCTGGGGCTCCACGTCCCGTCAGAATAATATGAGTATCTGCTGGCTTTTGTTCTAACCCAGCTAAAATTTCCTGAATATCCAAATAACCCAATTTCAAAGCAACATTAACTTCATCTAGAAGTACCAATCGAAAATCTGGGTTAAGAATAAATTCCAAAGACTTCGCCCACGCCTCCTTAGCTTTGGCGATATCTCGCTCTCTGTCTTGAGTGTCCCAAGTAAAACCTTCTCCCATAGCATAAAATTCTAACTGAGGAGGCTTACCATCTGTAGCTACTGTCCAGTGTTGAAAGGCCGCTTTTTCCGCTGGTTCCCAGGCTCCCTTAATAAATTGTACAATTGCCACTCGGTAGCCATGACCAAGCGATCGCAATACCATCCCTAAAGATGCGGTTGTTTTCCCCTTACCGTTACCGGTATTAACAATAACTAGACCCTTCTCTTTCGACGCTTGGGCAACCCTTTGTGCTTGCACCTCTTTGCGCCGTTGCATTTTTTGTTGGTACTGCTCAGGTGTTAACGTTGTCATTTGTCATTTGTCATTTGTCATTTGTCGTTTGTCGTTTGTCGTTTGTCATTTGTCAAGGCTCACAAACAACCAAGAACAAATGACAAACAACCATTTTTCAACTTAGCCAGGAACCATCCCACTCAGGCTGTTCGCCTTCTTCTATTAAATGTACTTGATAATCTTTGTGAATTTCTGGCATCTGTACCTTATTCATCCAAGAGTAATCCCAATCCTGTTCTTCTTCTTCAATTAACCGTACCATATCTCCTCGATAGCTTTGATTTACTTGTATAGCTTTAGTGCGCAAATGCTGAGGTACATAGCGCAGTTGAACAGGAAGTCCTTGCGCCAGTAGATATTCTGCTAATTGCTCAGCATGAATATAAATTCCTTCATAGTGGAGGCTTTGCAAAAGTTCATCAAAAGTAGGCCATTGCTCATCTTGTTGTTGAGATGATAACTGTGAGTCTGTGAGAACAACAGAGAGAAGATTGCTTGGCATAGTTGAAACTGATGGTATGTAAGACAAAATTACTTTAGGTTGTGAACAGTTTCACACAACCTAGTTATGAAGTTTTATTGCTACAGTAAGCTCCTAGTTTACTGATGAATTAGTCCAATTCTTTGCCTTTTGTTTGACAAGGTATTGGAGAGTAAAGATCTACTTTGTACATTTCCCGAAAAGAAGGTTTTGACATTTAGGCGATGGCGAAAGCTCTCTGGAGCCAATGGTTTAGAGCTTCCTTATAAGCCAAGACACAATTAAATTGGTTAGTCCGAAATCTGCATCCGGTGCATATGGTGCGTCAGCACTAATTCACAATTTCTCATGCACAACCGCTTATTTCCAACCTCTTTCACAGGAAAAGATGTACCTAGTCTTGGTCAACCATACTTTGAAGGAAAAAACTCCTACTCCTAAGGTTAGAATTTATTGCTATACTCATCCAAAAACCTTTGCTTGCTGCAAATGCGACCTGAGTCTCAAAATGCCGATCTGAATGGTAGTTAGAACGCCTTAACATCTGCTTAGGTAAGATTCATCCATATAAGCAAAACAATACTATGATATCAAGAAAAGTCACACTTGTTTAGGGGGATATTACGCCATCAGCTCCTGGAAATTGTTTTTTGGGAATCGGGAATCGGGAATCGGTGATTGAGCAATGGTGACAAGTTAAGGTAAAGATGTCGTTGTCAAGGGTGCGGAGGTGCGGAGGTGCGGAGGTGCGGAGGTGCGGAGATGCAGAGGTGCGGAGGTGCAGAGGTGCAGAGGTGCGGAGGTGCGGAGGTGCGGAGGTGCAGAGGTGCGCAGGAGTGGAGAAAGAAGAATACAATTTTCCTTAACCCTTGGAGTATTTCCATATATAAGTTTTTTTGAGAACCACTACGCTATATATGGGAGTTGACACTCATGCACGACCTTTTAACTTGTCACCATTGGTTATTGAGAATATCTTTCTTTTCCCCCTCATCTCCCTCATCTCCTCATTTCCCCATCTCCGCGTCTCCCCATCTCCGCGTCTCCCCATCTCCCCAAACAAGGGGGTAGCTAACCCCAATTTGGTATGATGTACTTTCCTGATCCCCTGTCTTAAGGCAAGCGCTGGTCATTGCTGGAGTTTTGGAGTTCACTGGAGCAGTAAGAGCAAACAGGTTAAACAGAAATGGAGCAACTGGACAATCAACCGTCAAACTCAGAAGCCAGTCATCCCCAGGCAGCAGAAGAGCTTGTAAAGTCGATGGCTCAGGAGATTGAGCACCTGCGTCAAAATCTTGTTGCTCATTTGTCTGAAGATGTTGAACGGCTCAATAAGGAAAAATACCAGTTAATTGAAGATATCGAACAGCTGGAATCCCAGCGCCAGCAGCAACTTGTCCAGCAGCAACAGTTGGCATTGCAAATGGTTCCCACTTTGGTACATCAGCTACAGGAAGTTCTTATACAGCGCCTCAATCAGTCGGCTGCACCTTCAACTGCCTCTGACGACAACACTAACCTATCTTTAAAGTCAGCTCCTAATACTGAGGTTAGTTCTGGTTTTCCCCAAACTTCACCGGCGAGTGTAACTCAAGAGAGTGCTGACCAACTAATCGTCTCTTTAGATACGACTCTAAGAGCTACTTTTAAAGCGCTGCAACAAGATATCAACAGTTATCAAAGTTCTATTTCCCAGCAGCTAGGACAGATGTACAGTTTGGAACAGCAAGGGACAGTAATTTTGGAGGCTCTTGTCAGTCGCCTCAGACAAGAGTTCCAAGTAGAGTCATCTGTAGCCGAGAACCAGGGAGTAACCCAACAGACTGTACCAGAAAGAGAGCAGAGGGAGCAAGGAGACAATCGTGCGGATCTTGTAGGGGCAAAGCATTTGGGGGATAATTCATCGAATAAATCTACAGTATACAGTCCAAATGCTTTGCCCTCCGGTAGTTTGAAAACACGCCCTAATATCTCTCCCCTGGTAGAGCCGGTTGAAGCAGCACCAGAGTTAACCTTTGCTGAATCCTCGCCAACACCAGCTTCATCAAAATGGAAACCCCGGCTAGGTTTTTCCGTGCTACTGCTTTCTTTGCTAGCACTTTCCTGGGAGAATGTAGCTGTTACAGTAATTTTCAACAAGTCCTCTATTTTGGGAATAACAGAACTAGGAGGATTGATTACTCCGAGTTTGAGCAATTCGCTACTGCTTCTTTGGCTACGGATGTTGCTTATCGTACCACTGATGGGTCTGTTAGCACATTTTCTCTATCCCGCCGCTTGGCGAGAGCTCAAGAAATTAATTCAATCTCCAGATTGGGCTCTATGTGGTAGTGTTGTCGGCAGCGGCTTCTGTCTGTTTTTATCCCAGGTACTAATTTATTTAGCATTAGGAACGATTGCGCCAGGGGTAGCAGTAACGATTTTCTTTATATATCCAGTTGCGATCGCGTTTTGGGGATTGCGAGGATTGGGTAGATATCCTAACCGTATTATCAGTGGAGCTTTGTTAGGTATCTTGGTGGGGGTAGTACTGAGTATTTTTCAGAGTTCTGTGTCGGGGGGACTTACCGCAGCAGTTGCAGGTATTGCCTTCGCTGGACATATTATCTTAATACAAACCTCCAGAGGGAAACTCCACCCTGTTCCCACGAGGTTGATTCATTCTGTGATTGTTTTCTTCTTTTCTACCCTTGGTCTATTATTTACCTGGAATAGTGATTTAGTATCCGATTCTTTACCGGGTTTAATTATTGGCGGTGTGGTTTTGGGTGGTGCTGCATTGGTAAGTTATTTATTAAATCACGTTAGCCAGAAGCTACTCCCCGCAGCCACTGCATCAATAGTAGGAGCAACAGTACCTGTATTAACGGGATTTGCAGCATTG
Source organism: Symploca sp. SIO1C2 (assembly GCA_010672925.1). Lineage (GTDB taxonomy): Bacteria > Cyanobacteriota > Cyanobacteriia > Cyanobacteriales > Coleofasciculaceae > Caldora. The sequence continues at coordinate 70,276 of JAAHFP010000024.1, forward strand.
GTACTATTTAACCAAACAATGTCACTACCGCAAATTTTAGGCATGTTGTTAGTGAGTCTAGGAGTTGCTGCTCTCAATTTAAAATTTTAGAGAACGTTGATTCAGCCCTGCCGTAACTAAACTAGATCATCCGGGTTGATACCGCGATCGCGTAAGGACTGCAATAGTTCTTCCAAAGCTGCCTCAGCTTCTAATCGTTTTTGTTGTTCTTGTTCTTTCTCTAGTTGTTGTTGCTCAGCTCTTTGCTGTTGCTGCTCAGCTCTCTGCTGTTGTTGCTCCGCTCTCTGCTGTTGCTGCTCCGCTCTTTGTTGTTGTTGTATTGCTATCTCCTCGGGAGTGAGGACTAACTCCCCATTTTCTCTGAAAAACCTTAATTTCCCTTCCCAGATTCCCAAAAACAGCCCTAACACCTCACTCCACAATCTGCCACAATCATCTGGTTTGATTGGTTCATATTTCCCTGCCATCAACCTAAACCCAGCAAATTCCAGTGTTATCGGCGAAAACCAAAAGTATTCTGGTGTCCGAAATTTGCTTTGATAGAGTTCCTTTTTGAGTCCCTTATCAATGTTACTAGTACTAGGGGACAATAACTCTAGAATAAAATCTGGGTAGCGTCCATCTTCATGCCAGACTACCCAAGATGCTCTTTTTCGGGGTTTAACATCTTTGACTACAAACAAATCTGGACCTCGGAAATCCTTGTTTGTGAGCTGTTCTTCACTATAGTATACGCTCAGGTTCGCTGCGGTAAAGATATCATCTCGACCTTTCAAAATCCAGTCAAGACAGGCCATCAGCAGTGCCAGTTGTTTGTAATGTTCGGGAGATTCCATCGGCGGTTCGCAACTTTCTAGGTGAGAGACATCGGGCATTGCTCCCGCTAATTCATCTACAGTCAGAACCATGATACCTCCTAGGGACAGGTTATTCTATTTTAATGGTTATTAGGTAGTAAGTATTAGAGCATTGGCCACTGGTGCTCAATTACCAGATGAGGCGATCGCACTAACCCTAACATCTTCTGTTGCGTTCGTCATTATTTTTTGCTATTATCATTTTATAATAGAGAAAGTGTGCGCCCATATATAAAAGTTGCTAAATCATGTAGGAGCGAGTTTAGCCAGATAATTAGAAGATGAGGCGATAATCTGGCGACAAAACCTGCATAATCGATAGCTTCAGAAATTTACTTAACCACTCAACCTCACTTCATTGCACTTTGCCACCAACTTTGCAAAAAGTGGCTATTAGGTGGTATGTATCGTGCTTTTTCCCGAATAGCATTGAGTGAATCACGTAGTGCTACTAAATCAAGATTTGTTTCCTCCGACCAATGCTTGATTATTTCTGGGGTTGATAAAATCTGGAGGTGTGGTGCTCGCTTTTGAAAAAACGAGATCGCCTTTTTGTCATCAGTGGCAATTGCCCAACCACGATGAACAGCGATGGCGCAGGTGGCAGATTCACCATCGTCCTTAAGCTCAAAGACGTAGTTCACAAATGTTTCTGCTTCTTCTTCTGACTTAAAATCAAAAACTTCGAGTAGTCCTTGTGCAATAGCTTCCTCAAACTGAGTTGCTTCCTCATTCTCTTTATCCTCAAGGCGTCGGAGCGAAATTAATTCTCTCTTTTGTACAACCTGGGCGATACCAACCTGAGCAGGAATAGTTTTCAATATTGCCAGAAGATGACCCGAAGCACACAAGTTTAATATACAGCAAGCATCAAGGAGAATATGGGAGTAACGAATTTTCATAATTTGAGCTAATCTCCCATCAATTCTTGACTTGGCGCAGATCAAGATCAGTAGTTTCCTCAGTCATGCCGCTGGAATACTCTCGCAACACTTCTGCAATACGACGAGCCTCTAGGCGATCAACCCTTAGTAAATCTGCGAAGCGCCCTTCAGTAATAAGCCCCTGATCTAGAGCTTCAATGGCAAGATGTTGATAGTGGACTGGTATCATATCAGTGCGTTGTGGAATTTCTTCTAGGCCAAGCTCCTCCTGTACTTTTCTCACTTTCAATCCGCGATCACGTAACCGTTCCCAAGTTCCAGATGGTAGAAGCCTCATTGTTTCTAATCGATTAACGAGGGCTCCAATGGATACACCATAGTAGTGAGCTAGAGTAAATAAATTAGTTGGAGTGAACTTGCCCTGCGCCTGATACATATCATTGAAGCGTTTCAGCAAGCCACTCGTCGGCATCAAAAAATAGTCTGGGAAGGTGTCGGCTAATCTTTCGCTCTCTGGCTTTCTTTGATATTGCTCTTCATAGTCGAACACAGGCTGATGTCGATGGGCAAGAAAATGAAGGTATTCATGAGCCAGTGACCAACGCCGTCGCTCTTCAGGGTGGTCAGCATTAATTGCTATACATCCACCGAGTTGTTCATTGTAACTGTATACTCCTGAATATTTAGATGGCATTTTCAGGTAAAAGATCCGAAGTCCTACACTCTGCTCTAAAATGTCTCGCAGAAGAGGAATCGGGCCATCTCCAAGTCCCAGCCGGTGACGTTCTGCGATCGCTATGCTTTCCGCCGCAGCCTCTATAGGCATACCAGTCACATCATTATCTTGAGGATAATTCCGTGGGAGTGGTGCATCCATAATCTCCTCAAGTTCTAGGTAATTCTGGCATAATTCCTCTAGACGCAGAATAACAGGCTCAATCTGCTGTTCTTGAGCCTCATTTCTTCGGTAAGCTGCTCGGAATTGAACCTGGAAAGGTTGTACTACTGGGCGTTGTTGAACAAAATCGCTGACGGCTTGTCCGTAAGCACGGGCAAGTTTGATCAGCTCAGTTGGTTTGAGACGGCGCTCCCCTTTCTCGATGGCAACCATAGTAGTACGTGCAGCATTAATGACTTTAGCTGCATCAGCCTGGGTCATACCACATTTGTTACGTGCTTGTTGAAGAAGTTCCCCCAATCGACCCATATCAATGTTGTCAAGAACGTTGTTAGTCATGGTAAGAGTCCCTCAACGAAAGTGAAGTAACAGCTGTTGAATATGCCTGCTGTTCACCCTCTTTATCCAAAAACTCAGCTGCAATCTGGGATACTGTGGAATCCCAGATTGCAACATAATTCTGATAGGGCTTAATCAAATGGTTTCGCATTTCAGCAGGCAACAAGTTTTCTGCCGCAGCAGTCCCATCTACGACATTGTCGATTTCATGTTCATATACGCAAAGCCACTTGTACGGTTTCCGATAAAGCCGAGTGAGCCTACTGTGAAGCATATCTCCGTCGGGCATAATGGAGTCTCCGAAGCTCGGAACTTACTTCCATTATGGAGTTAAACTAACAATTTGACAATGTCAACATTTAAAGTATTGATTTTGACTTATATGTCAGATTTTAAGTGGCAACAATTAGGGAAATAGTCATTTAAACTAAATCATCCGGGTTGATACCACGATCGCGTAAGGACTGCAATAGTGCTTCCAAAGCTGCCTCAGCTTCTAATCGTTTTTGTTGTTCTTGTTCTTTCTCTAGTTGTTGCTGCTCCGCTCTTTGCTGTTGCTGCTCCGCTCTTTGCTGTTGCTGCTCCGCTCTTTGCTGTTGCTGCTCCGCTCTCTGCTGTTGCTGCTCAGCTCTTTGTTGTTGTTGTATTGCTATCTCCTCGGGAGTGAGGACTAACTCCCCATTTTCTCTGAAAAACCTTAATTTCCCTTCCCAGATTCCCAAAAACAGCCCTAACACCTCACTCCACAATCTGTCACTATCGTCCGGTTCGATTGGTTCGTATTTCCCTGCTATCAACCTAAACCCAGCAAATTCTAGTGTTATCGGCGAAAACCAAAAGTATTCTGGTGTCCGAAATTTGCTTTGATAGAGTTCCTTTTTGAGTCCCTTATCAATGTTACTGGTACTAGGGGACAATAACTCTAGAATGAAATCTGGGTAGCGTCCATCTTCATGCCAGACTACCCAAGATGCTCTTTTTCGGGGTTTAACATCTTTGACTACAAACAAATCTGGACCTCGGAAATCCTTGTTTGTGAGCTGTTCTTCACTATAGTATACGCTCAGGTTCGCTGCGGTAAAGATATCATCTCGACCTTTCAAAATCCAGTCAAGACAGGCCATCAGCAGTGCCAGTTGTTTGTAATGTTCGGGAGATTCCATCGGCGGTTCGCAACTTTCTAGGTGAGAGACATCGGGCATTGCTCCCGCTAATTCATCTACAGTCAGAACCATGATACCTCCTAGGGACAGGTTATTCTATTTTAATGGTTATTAGGTAGTAAGTATTAGAGCATTGGCCACTGGTGCTCAATTACCAGATGAGGCGATCGCACTAACCCTAACATCTTCTGTTGCGTTCGTCATTATTTTTTGCTATTATCATTTTATAATAGAGAAAGTGTGCGCCCATATATAAA
>JAAHFP010000024.1:74773-97609 GCA_010672925.1 Symploca sp. SIO1C2
GCATTGGCCACTGGTGCTCAATTACCAGATGAGGCGATCGCACTAACCCTAACATCTTCTGTTGCGTTCGTCATTATTTTTTGCTATTATCATTTTATAATAGAGAAAGTGTGCGCCCATATATAAAGTGGAGAAATCATGTAGGGGCGAGTTTGGCCAGATAATTAGCAGATAAGGCACTCATCTAACTACCAAGCTGCCCTGTCAATAATCATATGTTTTGTCGGCAGTTGGTTAATACCCCATCAAATAGGCGATCGCATCCGCCTGTAGAAAGGGCTATTCTTAAACTCTTGCCGGTGTTGAGATCTGGGAGTACCCCACAGACGTGAGTAAACTACCCAAAGAATTTGTTTTGTCACTCTGGGATATTTTACCAATATTATAAGTATGAGTATTGCGGGAAAAAAATCAAGCCAAGGTGATGAATACCAACTACGTGTTGCACTCCATTGGCTGATCCAACTTCTGGAAGGCAATTCTATTCAAGGTATCCAAGTTAACTCAGTCGGTCTACCAGGTGAAGATTTCTCAGTAACTGTAGATGATATAGTTGTCCTTTATAAAAATGGTAATGCTTGTTTTATTCAAGCAAAGAAGAACCAAACTGGTTATAAATCTTGGTCTTTATCAGATGACACGTTAAAAAAAGAGTTACCCAAAGCTTGCGGATTTATGAGAAACTAGCAAAACTTCGGACTGGGTTACAACCTGCCTCAGCCTACGAACTTTACAACAGCTTTCTTGAGGAAGCGATCGCTAAAAATCCACGGTTAGGAAACGAAGCTTTAATTGCTTTGCATAAAATGGCTGAGTGTTTAATGCAAAAGAGGAGTAAATCGTTACTAAACTTATTAGAACGCTATTCCATTATCTGGGAAAGTTCCCTGACGGTGAGCCAAGCGTTGGAAGGCTGTTGTGAAGTACTCAATGATCCTGAATCAGCTGAACGACTAACCTTGTTACTTTTCTGGTTCCGCGCTAAAGAAACCAATAGCAGAAACATTACCAGCGACGAGAAAAACCTTGCCTCCGCTGCTAAAAGTGCCATGCTCCTGTGTAACAGGCTGTTGGAAAAAGAACAACCTCTACCGGAATTGCTTCCATTTCTACTGCGTCACTTTGCTCAGGATTCAGCAATTGACGTGCGTATTTCTATTTTGCAACAGCTTCCCTTCCTAATGTACAAGCAACCTGACTTAGGATGGCAACTACTAGCTGATGTCTTTGAGAAACCACAGACGAAGCTGTGGAAATATGCAGAGAAATGTTTCTACTACCAGTATCAAGATAACTTCGACAAAGTTGAGCCCTACTTAAATCGTCTCTTAAACAAAGGTATGGAAGAAGCTGGCGATACTTGGGGTCGTATTGCTACATTGGCTAGCTTAACAGGACACATTAGCCAGGAACAACTATTTAATGACTTGACAAAAAATAACAATAATGGATGGCTTGGTGCAGCTCAAGTATTTGGAGCTAACCTAAATCTACGTGAACATACAACAGAATGCCACTCTGGGCTAGTGAGAGTGTTGCGTCACAAAAATATATCAGACGAAATTGCTGGAGAGATTGAGAAATGTTTTAGCGAAAAAGACAACAGAGGATTGATTCAACTTGAGCTGGCATTAGCCTTTCTCGATGCACTATCAGCATTTACAGGAAGATACCACGTTTACCATTTTTTCTATTGGCTAGGCTACGAAGCATATCGTAATCCATTGTCTGCTTTAGATGTAGCTGAGGTGTTGACAGAAAAACTCACCAAGGAAATGAAACATCACAGCATGGGAAATCCCAAACCCTTGATTGCTGCTCTCAACGAAATCTTGCGTGAAGCAGACGAAACCGATAATTCAGAACTAATTCAACGCGCTATTAGACTGCAAGACAGCTTTCTAGAGTTGAACGTTCACGGAATAGAAGAGTTACTTGCTAGTGCTGGACAAAACTGATTTTTCTTGGCTCTAATCCATATCAGATTTGGTCAGCTTAGGAAAACCTGAGCCAATGATTGAACCTGGGCACAATCCTCAAGCATAACCATTTTCTCAACCAGAGCCAATTCCTCAAGGGACTTTCTTTCCTTTATTTTGGCCAAAAGTGGTGCGTTACGGCGCAACAGGTTCTAACATCGGGCTAGAATTGTTACAGATTGTGCGCCTAACACACCCTACAACTTGTCCTTTGTGGTTATTTCTAATGTTGGGTCACGAAGAAAGCTCTACCCAACTTACAGTTTTATTTGTGTCACGCCACTACTGGTAGGATGCCAGTTCCACGGTGAGAAATCTGGGAAAAGGTCGCTCTTCTTTCCATCAAGCTCAAACTAATAGAAACTTTATATGACCACACCTATCCTATTATCAGGATATAATCCCAGAAACAGCAGAATTTGTCAACTTCGGAATTGAGAAAAGCTGCGATCGCTCCTAAGATAGACAAATTCTCTTTGTGCTCTTTGTGCCTTTGTGGTGATTTATTCGGGATTGCTGCTACTGGCAAGATGCCAGTTTCACGGGACTTAATAAAGAATCTTCCCAATTCCCGACCCTTGGAGAGACTCAGAAGAAACAGAGCCATTTTGAGCACTAACTTTGAGTCCATTACAATGATTGAGTTGGTGACTACAGCTGGGAACTGAGGGAGAGGCAGTCGCATTATTACCAGGTTTGGCAGACGGGGAACATTTGCAAGGAGCATCCGCTGGAACCTGTCGAGGTAATTCGATACGGAAGGTTGAACCTACACCAAGTTGACTCTCCACCGTAATTGTGCCCTGCATCAATTTTACTAGGGACTCTGTAATTGCTAATCCTAAACCTGTACCAGAGTATTTTCTGGTAGTCGTTTGGTCGATTTGCCGAAACTCTTCAAAAATATGTTCCAAATCTTCCTGAGCAATACCTATCCCTGTATCCTTGACAATAATCGCTAATTGCTCTTCGGAAATTTCCTTCACTTCTACCTGTACCTTACCGCTTTCAGTAAACTTAATAGCATTGGAGAGGAGATTGACTACAATTTGCCGTAAACGAACACTGTCATTACTGACATTGGGGTTTTGTAAATCTGCTTTGATATTCAACTCCAAATGCTTTTCCTCTGCCAGGGAACGGAGTTCTTCGACTGTTGCTCTTAAAAGTTTAACTAAGTTAAAGTTTTCTAGTTTTAGCTCCAGACGTCCAGCTTCAATCTTAGAAAGGTCAAGAATTTCATTGATTAGCGTCAGCAGATTTTTTCCATTGTTGAGAATCCGCTCTACCATATCCACTTGTTGGGGTATCAGTGAACTCTGGCGCTGACGTAATAGCAGCTGAGAAAAGCCAATAACTGCATTCATCGGTGTCCGCAGTTCATGGGACATGGTAGCCAAAAACTGAGACTTTAACCGTGCTGCTTCCAACAATTGCACATTCTGTCGTAAAACCTGCTGCCGCTGGCTCTCTAGTTCCTCATTCTGTCGTAAAACCTGCTGTCGCTGACTCTCTAGTTCCTGATTCTGTTGAGCCAGCATCTGATTCTGAAATTCTAAACGGGTCTCCTGTTCCTCCAAAGCTTTAATCATACGGGCATTATCAATTGCGATCGCAGCTTGTTCCCCTACTGCTACTAGCAATTTTTGGTCTTCCTCATCAAAAGCATTGGGGTTTTGCCAATTACCAATTGCTAGGACTCCTAGCCGCCCTGCTTGTACTGACTCAATAGTTACAGAATACATAGCAGCAGGAACATCCTCCATGTGCTGTGAATCCTTATCCAGGCGTTGAATTAACTGAGATTTTCCAGTAACAAAAACCTCAGAAAGCAAAGTTTCTGTTGGCGGAGCATCTCGTAGAGAAGGGGGTAGGGCATCTTCAAACCGCAGTTTTTCCGTACCGATGCCCGCCGTCACACTTAATAACAGACCATTACATTGAGGATTTTTGAGCATGATAAAGCAAAACTCAGCACCAGGAATGGTTTTTACCAAGGCTCCCACCATCTCCCGCAACAGACATGGTAGATTTGTCAAGCGCTGGTTGAGGAGATTCGTTAGTTGCTGTAAGGTTCTCAGCTGCTGTTGCTGTTGGTCTAAAATGGTAACTACTTGCCGTAGGCTCTGACTTGCTTCCTGGGCTTCACGATAGAGCTTGGCATTTTCTGCGGCTAAGGCAGCACGGCGAGCCAAATCCTCAGCCAACTCTAAATCTGCTTGAGTATAGCGACGCCCTGATTCGCTCCAGACAAAAGAAATCGAGCCTAGGGTTTTATCTCCTACTTGCAGGGGAACACAGATGTAAGATTTACTGTTCAATTGCCTGAATAGTTCTAGATGACCTGGATCACGGGCAATAGCACTCAAAAATTCATCACTTACATCAAAATGGGCATAGGATTTACCTGTACGTAAAACCTTGGGATAACCGTAGTCTTCATTCCCTTTAGGGGGGTAACGACGCTGCAACTCCCAGACATATTTCTCTTTTTCTGGGTTAACATGGGCAACCGCTAGACGAGAGTAAGTTAAGTCTGGTCTTACCACATCAATGGCACACCAGTCAGCAAGACGAGGTACTGCCAACTTTGCCAGGTTTTCTAAAGTAGTTTGGTAGTCAAGAGAAGCGGAAAGTAGAGTACTTGCCTCTGCTAGAAATCGTAGGGATTCTTCTGCTCGCTTACGTTGGGTAATGTCACTAACTACACCAGATATTCGCAGAGGATTTCCTTGAGCATCTCGCTGAGCTTTACCACGAGCAATACAATAGCGATACTCCCCAGAGGTATGTAAAAGTCTAAATTCTAAATTAAGTTCTACTAGATCTTGTAAATGAGCATCTACCGCTTGCTTAACTCTGGCTTGATCCTCCGGATGCAACCGCTCAAAAAACAACTCAGGGGTAATTTTGTGTCTGCTAGGAAATAAACCAATAATTTCGTAAAGACGGTCGTTACAATAAATGTCCTGGGTAACAATGTCCCAATCCCAAATCCCGTCGTTGGAGCCTTCGAGTACTAGACGGTAGCGTTCCTCACTTTCTCGCAACCGCTGGGTTGCCAGTTCCGCCTCCCTTTCTGCTCGGTAGATACGCACAGCATGGCGTAAACTGCGGGAGAGAGTTTCCGGTGAAACCTTACTTTTAGGTAGATAGTCTGAAGCTCCAGCTTTCATCAGATCAACAGCTATTTGTTCATCTCCTTGACCCGTCAGCACCACCAAAGGTACTTTAATCCCGGCTCTACGGACTGCCTTAACTAGGGCTAGTCCGTCACCATCAGGAAGTCGATAGTCAAGTAAAACACAGTCAAAGTTGGTAGGATTCAAAGCCCTAGGGCAGTGGGAAGAGATTAACTTGAGCTCACTCCGACCATTATGTTGACTTGGGGAATACTTGATAGGGGCTGCACCTGAGTGTACCATCCCATCTGAGTATTTGCTCCCAAGAGTGCCCACCAATGCTGCTGTTACCTCTTGCTCCTCAAAAACTACTGCCCAAGGAGCGAGGGCTTCCATAGCACTCTGGCAGTTAATTGCTTCTGCCATGTCTACTAATAATCCAGCTTTCTTGAGGGCGCGGCGCACTGCCATGCGATCAACTTCATCGTCTTCTACAACGAGGATTTTGATAATCTCTTCCATAATTGCTCTTTGTCTATTGCTCATGGCTAATTTCCGCTTCTGGGTAATGTTGAACAACTCTTCGTCGCCAACATTGCCATTAGCTCTTAACCAAAGCGTGATTTTTACAGATGAGATGCACCACTGCTTAAGCTTTCAATCCTGTTAGGGCATTTCACTAAGCATCCAATATTTATTAAGAGTTTCTATTGCTTCCACAAATTTCTTAAAAATTACCGGCTTGATAATATACCCTGCAACATTGAGTTTGTAAGCTTCTACTATATCCCGGTCCTCATTAGAGGTGGTCAGTACGATTACAGGAATACCTCTAAGGTTAGGGTCAGCTCTAACCTCCCGGAGGAACTCAATACCTCCCATTTTGGGCATATTAAGGTCAAGTAAGACTAGTTTGCGTTCCCCAGGTATCAGTTTAGACATAGTATTACCCCGTAACATTTCTAACGCTTCCAGACCATTTGTGGCAATATAAAGCGGATTAGTAATATTATTTTGTTTTAATGCTCTTTTTACTGTCATTATATCGACTTCATCGTCATCGACGAGTAAGAGACTAGTTTCTTTGTTTTCCATCACTAAGCTGCCTGTTCCATCGATTGCTTAGGCCAGGTAAAGCGAAAGGTTGCTCCCTGGGAGCGCTGAGATTCTACAACAATTGTTCCACCTTTATCTTCAATAATTTTTTTAACAATTGCCAAGCCCACTCCTGTATTTTCTATCTTATCTCTGGCTTCGAGGGTTTGAAACATCACAAAGATTTTTTCCTGAAATTCCGGAGCAATACCAGGGCCATTATCTGCAATAGCAAACTCGTAAAAATCCGTTGTTTCTGCTAAGGCAATTACAACTGTGCCCTCGGTATGGTGATTGTGTTTAATCGCATTACTAATTAAGTTGGCAAATACTTGCTCTAGGGGCAGTCGTTCTGTGATAAACTTTGGCATTCCTGACATCACATCGATCGTAAATGTTGGTGGTGGAGCCAAAGAGTCGATGACTAACTTCAATAACTCTTCTACATCTACTAGCTCTAATTGACTTTGAAGACGCCCTGCACGGGAGTACTGCAATAAACCATTAATTAAGGACTCCATCCGCTGTACCCTTCCTCTGAGCAAGTCCATTTGGTGTCGAGTGTCTGCTGTCAAATGATCTTGTAGATCCTCTTCAATCCACTGGGAAAGGTTAGCGATCGCCCGCAAGGGAGCCTTGAGGTCGTGGGATACAATATAAGCAAACTGGTCAAGTTCCGAGTTTTTCTTCTCCAAAATTGTTGTAGTTTTTTCCAGAGCTTTGGTCATTTGAGCTAGTTCCTGGGCTCGAGATTGCAGTGCTACTTCGTTGCGTTTGCTTTGGGTAATATCTTGAGTCATTGACATCCCGCAGAATACTTCTTGGTATTCATTAGTTACAGGTAGCACATGGACACAGTAGATATAGTCATCAAATTTTATTTCTGTAACCGTAGATTTGCCTAATAAAGCATCTCGATAGATTGGCTCAAGTAATTGAGCTGTTTGAGAAGGCCATGCTTCCCAAATAGTTTTACCAGTCAGGACATTACTCTCAAGATTAAGTTCAGCTAATCCAACTCCTTGAGCAATGTTGTATCGCAGGTCATGATCAAACAGAAATACCGCTCCATTCGGGAAATTTTGTGCTAAAGTTCGATACAGTTTTTCGCTCCTGCGTAGGGCTGCCTCCGCTTGCTTGCGTTGAGTAATATCCTGGTTAATTTCCAGATAAGCTATGGGTTGACCTTTCTCATCTCTTTGCAATGTCCAACCACTGGCAACAGAAACCCGGGTTCCATCACGCCGGGAATGTACCAATTCCCCATTCCAGTAACCATCTTGGAATAAAACATGTCTAATTGCCTTTGATGCTAGAGGTAGTTCAGTTTTGAGGAGAGCGCGGGCAGAATTACCTACTGCTTCTTCTGCTGTCCAACCGTACAATCGTTGGGCTCCTTGATTCCAATAAGTGACTTGATCATTGAGATCGCGCACCATAATTGTATCATTGGCCAAATCAAGCAATTGGGCTTGTTTGAGCAAGGTTTCTTCAGACTGCTTGCGTTCACTGATGTCCCGCACAATAGCAATAAATACTGATTGCCCCTCTTTCATGGAGGGGTTGGTGACAATTTTTGTCCAGCTTTCCTTTGCTGAAACGGTGTTGTGGGAGTGAGGATCATTATCTAAGTGCATTTTGCTAATGACAAACTCCATGGGAAAAGTCTTGCCTTCTTTGTGACTCCCAAGCATTTCCTGCTGACGTTTGAGCTTGTCTTGGTTTTTGCCTACTATAAAACTCATCGTTTGACCACTATCATCGGTCAGTGGTTGGACAACAAGTCTTTGCAGATGCATGTTTTGGAGTTCATCCGGTTGATAACCAAAGATTTGGACACTAGCAGCATTAGCAAATTGAATATAGCCTTGTTCATTAAGGATGAGAATGCCATCAACGACATTATCGAAAACTGCCTGCATGTATAGGGTACTTTCTCGCAAGTTGCTGGCTTGTTGTGCCAATTCTCGGTCTAACTTCTTAAAGAAGTACCAAGTCGCAGCTAAGCCCACTAGACCCACAAGCAAAGCAAACCACTGCAGGGCATTAGTTAGTTCTTGCCCATAGCTTACTTTTGCCTTACTCTCCTCTTGCTGAAAAAACTCTTCAACTTTTTCTTGCAGCTCATCCATCAGTGACTGGCTTTTGACTAACTGCTCAGTCACCAAGGAGGATGTGACCTGTGTATTGGGAGTTGCCTTATTTGTCTGAATAATTTGTTCTAAAAGCTGGATTTGCTCTTGTGCTAGGTTAGAAATTTCTTGCAGTTGCTGATGTTGTAGCGAATCAGCTTTTACCTGAGCGCTGAGGGAATCAATAGACTCAGGAATGAGTTGCTTTGCCTGTGAGTAAGGTTCCAAAAAAGCTTCACGCCTAGTAATCAAGTAACCTCGCACACCGGTTTCCGCATTGAGTAACTCTTGCATCAGGCGATTAGCCTCGATCCTGGTTTGCCTACTCTGTTGCGCTTCTAATCTGGGCTCTTTGGTTTGAGATCGCAGCCCAGCAATGGCCAAAATTGAAGCCAGTAAACAAACCACTGGGATCGAGATAATTAGGGTGCCTCGCCAGCGAACAGATAGAGCAGTTGGTTGCCTAAACCAAGTTAGCGAAGTTTGAGAGGAGTCCATATGTTTAATCTTTTTTATAGAAATTAAGCAATTAGGCTTGCCTTCTGTATTACTTCGTTTTAATTACTTTGAGACTTGAGTTGCCATGATATGATTGAAATTTGGACATTTTCCGTAATTGCTGCCTAGAGGCTCCAAAAGCTTTTCTAGGAGGTACTTTACAGCTTATCTAACAAGCCTAATCATACCAGTGCTGGTTAGAATAGGTAATTATGAGGTTATCTTGTATAAGTACAATAATTTGAAGCATGGTTGCCAGAATACAGCAAATTCTAACTTTACTTGTTTCCAGGCGTTTTTCAAGCCATTGGAAGGGGTCAAGCTACAAGCAGTGGCCAGATACAGTCAAGTTGTGATCAAAAATGTATTCTTTAGGGGTTATGTTCAATAAATTTAACTCCGTACCCAATAGCTCAAGATGTCTGAAAGTTGGCTTTAATCGAAGCCACCAAGTAAAGGAAGCCTCCAAAAGAGCACCTATTACTCAGAATCTATCGGAAGTGGAATAACCCTTACTACTACCGATGGGTAGAAATACTTCACTAGACATGAGCTAAAACTTCTAAATTTTCTATTGTTTAAGCTAAAAAATGCTATACCCTGGACGTTGATGATGAGTAAAATTCGCGTTGCTCTCATTGAAGACCACGACCTCACTCGGGTCGGGATTAGAACAGCGCTACAACAGCGTAGTGAAATTGAATTTGTCGGTGAGGCAGCCAACGCTGCCGATGGTCTGAACCTACTAGAAACTACTAGACCAGACATCGGTATAGTTGATATCGGTCTTCCTGACATGGACGGCATTGAACTGACCAAGCGATTCAAAGAAGATATCGCTGCCGATACTCCAGACAAAACCAAGATTCTGGTGCTCACTTTGCAGGATAATGAAGAAGCTGTGATGGCTGCTTTTGCTGCTGGTGCTGATTCGTACTGCATGAAAAATATCAGCTTTGATAATCTGCTAGAGGCATTACATGTCACAAGTGAAGGTAATGCCTGGATTGATCCAGCAATTGCAGGGGTTGTTCTTAAGCAAGCTAAGTCAAGCGAGGCAAGAACAACAGCCACCGCATCCCTGAAAACCGTGACAATTAATGCTGCTGAACCTGAGTACAGCCAACTGATTGAAGCTTATCCCTTGACGGAAAGGGAATTAGAAGTTTTGCAGCTGATTGTTGATGGTTGCAGTAATGCAGTGATTGCTGAAAAGCTATACATCACCGTGGGCACTGTGAAAACCCACGTTCGCAATATCTTGAACAAGCTTTGTGCAGATGACCGCACACAAGCTGCTGTCCGTGCCCTTCGCTCAGGATTAGTGGGTTAAACTTTTCTCAAGCCAGAGGAAGGAATTTAAGTGAGCTGTTGTGCATGAAAAAGTATGAATTGGCGCTAACGCACTGGACACAGAAATTAGGACTAATACCAATTTCACCAAATCCTGCTACAAATCTACCCCCCAACCCTCTTAAAGCCCTTGGGAAATGCGCCAAAGGTTAGAGTAAGGAGGGAGCAAGATAAGCATCCTTAAGTAAGCAGAGAAGAAATTGGTATGACCAAATTAACTTGCGTCTTAGCTTACCATCTGTTCTTGTAAAGCCAAATGCGGGGTTCTCAAGACTACTTAGCAAAATCAGGGCTAATGTTTGCTACTTCTTGGTGGGTTATAAAGATAGCTCACAAGGGTCACAGATAGTAGTAAAACGGTACTATCCCACATCAACAGCATTATCAAGTATCAGGGGTATCTCAAGTAGAAATAAGGCTTTGAGAGCTTGATCCAGTAGTTGATAGGCTAAAAAAACTATTCCTTGGATGATCCTCAAGCTATTGTCTCTAACAGTTATTATAGAACTGGAGTAGATGCATGAGTCAGGCAAATGGTCGAAAACTCAAACTGATGGTGGTGGACGATGAGCCTGACAATCTAGATTTGTTGTATAGAACCTTCCGGCGAGACTTTCGCGTTTTCACGGCGGATGGGGCAATTAGTGCCCTTGACATTCTGGAAAAAGAAGGGGAAATGGCTGTAATTATTTCTGATCAGCGGATGCCCCTAATGAATGGGACAGAGTTTCTGAGCAAAACGGTAGACCGTTTCCCGGATACAATTCGTATTCTGTTAACCGGTTTCACCGATGTTGAGGATTTGGTAGATGCCATTAACTCTGGACAGGTATATAAATTCCTGACTAAGCCTTGGAATCCTGAGTATCTAAAAGCCCTAGTTCAGCAAGCAGCAGACATTTATCAGGTAGTCAAACAAAGAACCAATCAACTGCGCCGTGCCTTACGACGAGAAGAGCTATTGAATGCGGTGACCACAGCGATTAGAGAGTCCTTGGACTATAGTAGTATGCTACAAACTGTAGTCACCGAGATTGGTCAAACTTTTGAAGCTACAGGTTGTATTCTCAGACCAGTAGAAGGGGAGCAGCTAACACCAGAATGTTTTTCTTACCTAACGGAAGGTAATACTCAAACATCATCTTTGCCCAACACAGACTCTATCTTTGAGAGTCTCTTAGACAATCCACAAACCCGATTGTTTCAAGAAGCAGAAACGAATGACCATCATTTAGTCCATTTTGTTGTTCCCCTAGTTTACCAGCAAGAACTCTTGGCAGTTCTGTATCTCTATCAGCGAGGAACAGAGAGTCCTTGGTCTTCTGAAGACATTGAGCTGATGGGAGCTGTTAGTGAACAAGCAGCTTTGGCAATTTTCCAGGCAAAACTCCATCAACGCATCCAGCTGAATGCTCAAAAAATGCGTGATGAGTTGGAGGTGGCCCGCCAAATCCAAAACAACCTGCTGCGCCAAAGTATGCCAGATGTGGAAGGGGTGCGGGTGCAAGCTCACTGTTATCCAGCATTAGCAGTGGGAGGGGATTTTTTTGAAGTTTATGTTCATCCCCAAGGAGATATTTGGCTAGCGGTAGGAGATGTTTCTGGCAAAGGAGTTCCTGCCGCTTTATTTATGGCTAGTGCAATTTCGATATTGCGTCGAGAACTAGCTCAAGAGACATCTCCGGAACCGGAAATTGTCATGCGAAATCTTAACAGCATAATGTCAGACGACCTTTTCAGCAATACCTGCTTTATTACTATGGCGCTAGCTCGTTATACCCCATCATCCCAGCAGCTGGTTTATGCTAACGCCGGTCACATTTATCCTCTTGTTTGGTCTCATCATCAAGTAGTTCAACAGCGCTCAGCTGCGGATCAGAGTATGATGGTGGAGCCAAACTATCTCGAAGTACGTGGTGTTCCCCTAGGGATTTTGCCAGCTTGGAGGGCAAAGGCAGGAAGCCTAACATTAAATTCTGGTGAGGTATTGCTTTTGATCAGTGATGGCATTACAGAAGCAACAGTCAAGCAGGAAATCAAAACGAACTCAGTCAAATTGGCATCTGATACTCAACCAAACATCCAGCAAACTACCAACTCGATGCTCACGCAGTCCGGTCTTTGGCAACTCCTGAAGCAGGAGCCAGCTCCCTTTGAGCTCAAGCATTTATTAGCTCGGTTTCGAGATTGTACTAATAATGTTCAGGAAGACGACCAAACTATACTCTCTCTGGAGGTTCTGTAGTTATGAAAACAAGGCTACAGGTTCCGAGTGAATTGAAGTTCTTGAGCATAGTTGAAAATTGGTTACTAAATTGTGTGGAATTAGAGTTAGGAGAATATGTCGATTGGCCTCGTCAATCTAATCGTTTACGACTAGTATTGGTGGAAGCTTACTCCAATGTTGTGCGTCATGCCCATCGAGAGCAACCACATTTACCAGTCTTAATTTGCCTGGAAGTTAAGGAGCAAAATATTATTGTGGAAATTTGGGATCATGGTGAAGGGTTTGACATAACTACTTATCTACCACCCAATCCCAGTGATAAACAGGATAGAGGGTATGGCTGGCTAATTATGCACCGGCTCATGGATAGAGTGGAGTATCGTATGCAAGCTAATGGTAGTAACTGTCTGAAGTTAGAAACCTATTTACCGAAAAAAGATGAGGAAATTGCACAGTAAGTTTTAGCAATTTTTAGATTATTAGCATAGATATATTGATATGGGCTTATCCATCAGTGGAACAGGCATCTTACCTGTCATCCGCTAGTTTATTTATTTTCTTTAAGGACTTCATAAGACGCGATCGCATCTGGTTGATAGAGACCGACAATTGGAGCATTTCGCAGATTGATAGCGTCATCCCAGTGAAAGGGATCTAAGGTTATTAAAGGATCCTGACTGTAGTCTTTCACTCCTAAGGGTAAGATATCCTCAATGGTGGCCGAAGCTATATCTACTACCGCAAAAGCATTGTGAAAATACTATATCAGCTAGTACCCTGGAGTTGAGGTTAAGCTTAATTTAATTCAAAATTAAATTTTGTTTTATTTGAGGTTCAATGAATCTATGATTTAGAATCATTTCTTAGATTAACTACCTTTAATTATTCAGGCAATATAAATATTTATTTCTTAGTTTTATTTAGATAAAAAAGTAAACTTTGTTCTATTTGTTTGAGGAGCCAGAAGTCAGAATTCAAGATTCAGGATTTAGGAGAGATGGATTTTTATGTATAGTGGTGCAATTTTTTCACCGGGACTGCCTTGCTTCTTGAAATGATCTCAAGGAGACCTGAACGTATTAAACTACGAAAGATACCACTAGCTCACAGAGTTAGAAACATGGATACTTCACTGGTTAGCTCTGAAGCAATCGAGCTTCTGTCAAGCATTACTGGAGAGCAACTCCGTCAACGAGACCTCACCCCCACTATGCTATTTATAGCAGCCTTGGTCACAGTTCTGCTGGGCTTGATTTATGCTGATGGCACAGTCGAAGATGAAGAGAAGCAATGGCTACAGGAAACTCTTGAGCAATTTGTTCCCTCAGACACTAATGTGCGTCGCTTAACTCATTTGATGTTCAAAGGAGTGATCAAAAATCAGGTTTATGCTAAAACTAATCAGTTGCGAACTCTGACGGCTTCTCTCTCCAAACCAGAAAAACTTTTATTGTTGGGCTTTTGCTATCAAATGTCAGTTGCCCATAGTACTATAGATTACCGCGAACAGAGGTATTTGGAAGCAATTGCTAAACGGCTAGGGATTGAACGGCGACATCTAACTGTCTTAGAATGCCAATTTAATGAGCAAGCAACTTTGGAAGCAGCAGCTTTAGCTGAAGTGCATGAACTACTCAATCCTTCTCAGTTCTATCTGCTTGATGACATGTTTGTTCTAGCAGCCAGCGATATACTAGCAGCTTTGCCTACCAAGGGGTGAGGAACAATAGGTGTGGGGAGCGTGGGGAGATAGAGATACCAGGAAGAACTTATGATTTTTTTGAACAATTAGGCTACAAATCACACTTCATCTTTTGTTCATCCACTGAATAAACAATCAATGAAAATTTCTAATCAAGAGTTGACGTTATTAAAGGAACAAGCCCAACAAGTTTTAACCAAAGCCTATGCTCCCTACTCCAAATTTAGAGTTGGAGCAGCGGTATTAACTAATGAAGGTAATATATTCACTGGTTGTAATGTTGAAAATTCTTCCTATGGTCTAACAATTTGTGCTGAGAGAACAGCAGTTGCTTCTGCTATTGCCCATGAAGGTGGTGACAAAATGAAGCTTCGGGCAATCGTCATTGTTAGTGATCCTGAAAAACCCTGTGCTCCCTGTGGTGCTTGTAGACAAGTTTTATCTGAGTTTGGCTGGGAAGCAATGGTTTTTTTTCAGGGAAAAGATCACAAGATTATGGAGTTAACTGTAGCAGAACTTCTACCAGAAGCTTTTGAATTCACTATTTAGATAGGGCTTGCTGCATGAGTATAGGAGAATAAATCTTGCTTAAAGCTGAATACAACTATAAGCTATATCATATTGTGCTTATCCCTCCACCCAATTTTCTAAACTCAATCCTTCAACTCTCAATAAATCACTATCGTTAGAAACCATAGTTAAGCCTTTAACAATAGCCGTTGCCGCAATTAAAATATCCTCCGTTTGAATTGGCAAGCCCCTCAATCTGAGATTTGCATGAATTTCCGCTGCTTTTTCTAAAATTGCTAAATCATCTAATAAGATAATTTGATAATTTTGACAAAAACCATCAAACTTCTCCCTTTGTTTCGGGGATTTGACTGCTAAAAATCCTCTTTTAATTTCAAAATAAGTGATACAACTAATAAAAATTGTCTTGTTTTGAGATTCAAGTTTTTTAAACTCTTTATTGATTTGCAGATTATTTCTAAGGGACAGAGAAACAATATTGGTATCTAGTAAGTAACCCATGTTTTTTATTTACGCTTAATCGCATCATCAAAAATTGCCATTTCTTCTGGAGTAAAACTTGAACCAATTGTTGACAATAAATTTATTGACATTATCCCACTACAACGCTCTTTTAAATCCTTTTCTGACATCGTATTAAATTCTTCAACAGTTAAATTTTTCTGAAATACTTGGGCTAAATCATCAACCATCTCTGAATAATCAAGATCCTCTTTAAATAACGGGCGTTCTTCCATTAAAAGAGTAACCATTTGCTCAATTCTTTGAATCATAGATTTTTGGGTAACATCATTAGATAACATATTAACAACCTCCTAGTGAATAACGAGAGACAAGGGTGACGGTTCGATTGCTTTCAGCGCTTATTCAAGTTTAACATGTTTATTTCCGTTTAATAGCATCATCAAAAATAGCCAGTTGCTCAGGGCTTAACTCATTAAATAGATACCTATGATCTAGAAATTAGCAGTAACAATCCTCTTTCAAGGTTGGAAAAAATTTATGTCCTTGATAATGGATTAACGGAGCCAGAATATGCACGATGGGCAAAAACAGCCAAACAACTCTTTAATCCGCTCTTTCAAAAATTTGTCTTGCCCCCTGAACCACCATCAATCGAAGCCAATAGTATTTTGAACCCTTTGCTAAAATTGGTAGAAAATGTGCATGACAGCCTGGACTCCTATAGTAACCTGAAGCGAAATTTATTCTTTAACGCTTTGATTGTCCAGATTGATTAAAGCAAAATCAATATCAATTATCTGATGCTAATCTCTAGAGGTAGTTACCATGCCAAGACAAGAACCACAAAGAAAGAAAATAGCAGACCAATGGTACTCGGATAAAGAGCGCCAAACATCTCAGACTAAAACCAGCAGAGGTATTTACTTTTTAGTCGCCTGTTTGGAGAAACTTTAGCACAGGGTATCCTTGACAAGTTAGAGCCTATATGGAATTCCGCGATTCAACCAGCTCTCATAAGAAAATTTGGAGGAGCAACAGAATCCGATGTAAAGTGCAGTTTGATTTACCAGATGAAGAAGCAAGAGCCAAATTTTGGCAGGCTCAAGTTCCTAATCAGCTTCCTTTAAGTGAATCAGTAGATTTTGTAGAACTTGCTAAGCAGTTTGATGA
This sequence comes from Symploca sp. SIO1C2, assembly GCA_010672925.1. Taxonomy (GTDB): domain Bacteria; phylum Cyanobacteriota; class Cyanobacteriia; order Cyanobacteriales; family Coleofasciculaceae; genus Caldora. The sequence goes on from JAAHFP010000024.1 coordinate 91,048, forward strand.
AATCTCTGGAAGAGACATTAAGAATGCTGTGTTTCAAGCAGTTGTTGCTGCTGCCAGAGAAGACAAGCCGAAAAAAGAAAAGCAAGTTACCCAGTCTCACTTGGTTGAAGCAATAACTGAAATTATTGAAGCTAACAAAATGGCTACTCAATCAGAATACACCTTAACTCCAGTGGAAGGGGATGTTCAGTTACCACCGCCACCACCTGATCTACCGATTGAAGAGTAGACAAAAGTCCCCTGTAAGCATTGGCGCTAGCATATCACAAGTCCAACTCATCTTTTCCCTCTTCCCCCCACTTTGCCGTTGACTCTGCTGCTTTGGGGATAGAAGTAGGCTTAACCTCATAAGGTTGAGAAGGTATAATTTCTAACTGTTGGTGTTTCAGCTTTGGTTTTTCTACTGGTTTACTTGGTGTTTGTTCCTTATTAACTACAGTTCCCCGTCGTCGTTCAGAAGTTCGCTCTTCACTGGTATCTTCTGCCACCACTTCATAGAGAATGGCAATCTTGTTTTGTTCCGTACCCTTACGTAAAACTCGACCCAAGCGTTGAATATACTCGCGACCAGAACCTGTACCTGATAAGATAATCGCTACGCGAGCATCGGGAACATCCACTCCTTCATTGAGGACATGAGAGGCAACCAGGGTTTTGTATTCTCCTTCACGAAAGTGAGTGAGGATATCATGCCTTTCCTTGACTGGAGTTTGGTGAGTGATAGCAGGAATTAGTAACTCCAGGGAGATACGATAGACAGTAGCATTATCGTTAGTGAAAATAAGGATGCGTTCTGGGAAATGTTGAGCAAGTAAATCCGTAAGTACCCGCAGTTTACCTTCTGTACACAGGGCAATTTCTTTCGCTTCCCGGTGAGCCAGCATCGCACGACGCCCTGCTTGAGACTTAGCACTGGCCATAACAAATTGTTGCCAACCTTCCATACTACCTAAGTAGATTTTGGAGGATCTCAAGAATTCGTTGCGCAATTTGATCGCAGCGTTATAGCGATCGCGTTCTGCTTGGGATAGTTTAACCTTAATCTGAACAACTTTATGTTCAGCTAGTGCCAAACCAGCAAGTTCTTCGGGGGTTTTACGGTAAACTTCCGGGCCAATCAGGGTATCTAGTTCCTGATGACGTCCATCAGAGCGATCCGGAGTAGCAGTAAGTCCAAGGCGATAGGGAGCAATTGCATATTCGGCAATTACTTTATAAAAGTCTGTTGGTAAGTGGTGACACTCATCACAAATCAATAATCCATATAAATTGCCCAAGGCTTCAGCATGGATAGCAGCACTATCGTAAGTAGAAATGAGGATTGGTGTGCGATCGCGGGAACCTCCTCCTAGTAATCCTACTTCAACATCGGGAAATGCTGCCTCAATCTGAGCGTACCACTGATGCATCAAATCTAGGGTTGGCACTACAATCAAGGTGCTGCGGGGGGTTGATTGCATTGCTAATTGGGCTAAGTAAGTTTTACCGGAAGCCGTCGGCAATACGACCACTCCCTTTCTTCCCTCCTGCTTCCACTTCAGTAATGCTTCCTGCTGGTGGAGGTAAGGTTCCATTTCAAAGCTGGGTACTAGTTCCAGTGGGTAAAATTCCTTCGCCTCATCACTAAAGGGAGTCCCTTCTGCTTGTAAGGTTTCCACCAAAGGACGGTAGTAAATACCAGGTATGCGAAATTTCTCTACCCTGTCATCCCAGGTAGCGTAATCTACCCAGCTTTTTCCTCTGGGTGGTGGATGCAAGAGCAGAGTGCCCCGATCAAAAGTTAACTTGGGAACACGCGGCATTAGGAGATTTCCAGGCAAGAAATTACCAAGGGTTGAATGGGGGAGATAAGGAAGGTAGGGAATGTGAGGGAGCTATTCTCAATTCCCAATTTCCAATTCCCAATTCCCAATCACCTTATCAGGTTTCAGATGAAGATGTTTCATCTTTAGACTTATCAGAGTCTTCAACAGATTCTGTTGCAGCCTGGTTCTTTTCTTGGGCTCGTTGTTCTCGCCTTTTACGTTCAGCTTGAATAACGTCTTCAATTACACTCTGTGCCTGAGCCATTTTTTCTAGGTTAGAGCGGTATAACTCCAAGTCCTTTTGCAATTTCTCTTCAGGAAGATTAAGAGCTTGAGCAATTGGTTTGAGTGCTTCAGTAAGCTGCTTTTCTTCCTTAACTAGCTCTGAGTCTGCCTGTTCTAGTAGAGTATACAAACCAATAGCGAACAGACGGCTGTATTTAAATTTAGGATTATCCGCAATCGCAGCAACAGTAGTATGCAAATCTCCAGCAGCATCCAAAGGTTTTGGAGAACTAAACCAGGAAACTAACTCAGCGGCGGATATATTGCCTGAGAGTCCTGAGAGTAATTCAGCATCCTTTTGATACTTTTGTGCTTCTTGTCCTACTGCTTGACACAGAGCATGAAATATCGATTCTTGGTCTTCTGGGGGGCGGTAGCCCTGCATGAAGCGGTTGAAGGATGTTACTACCCCCAAAGCATAGATGGGGTCGTAGCAAAAATCAACATTAACCGACAGCAAATGCATTTCTACCATCAACTCTTCCACAAACCGTCGGTAGATTGAGTTGACTGGGCGGGTATGCTGGTTGTAGAAATCCCGTTTGGTATCCGAGACTGTGCGCACTTTATTCACAAAGGGTGACATTAGGGGAACGGTAAGACTATTGTCTCGCTTAAAGACAAGTTTGCCAAGGCAATATTCTAGAGGTGTAGGGAAAAATTGAATCCTAAATTCAGTCCAGAAGTTCTTCGGAGCAGGTTGCCTTACTCTTCACAGCTTTATGTGCCCCAAATACATAGTCAATAAATTTGTCAATAGGTGCTCATTTAAGGGGAATTGAATGAGTTGACAAGCTTGATGAATCAAACTTTGAGGGCAGCTTCATCCTCAGGTGCTTAAACACCAATTGAGTATACAGGCACTGTTCTTGAGATTCAGGGCTACTAAGAGCCCCCGGATTCTACTCAGAAGCTCAAGATGCCATACTACGGGGAACCTGTTCCAAAGCCTCTTCCTCAGTGTCAAAGATTTCAAATACTGAGTCCATCATCGTCACTTCAAATACTAGTTTGGCTTCTGGATGGACATTACAAATGCGGAAGCTTCCCTTAATCTTGTCAGCATCCCGCATTCCCGCCACTAAGGATGTTAGCCCAGAGCTATCAATGAAGTTAACCTCACTCAGATTAATGACCACATGACGACTGAGTTTGGAAATACACTCTTGCAATTTCAGGCGAAATTGCCAAGCCGTTGTGATGTCAAGGCGTCCGACTGGAGCCAAGACAATTACTTCTGTGCCATCTGGCGTTGTATGCGTTTTCTGATCGATCTGAATCATCAGTATCTCCTTGCAGTGGCAGCTTTTTTTATGAGCTCCCGAGTAGCGACATGGTGGTTGCGTAGTGGTGCGTCAATTAACTTTTAAACAATGATCACCCTGAAGGCGCTCCTTTCACTACTCACCTCAAGTTAGTCTAACTTAGATATTTTATGAGGTTACAGTATTCCAGTTAGCCCAGTCTTGAGGTTTGAGGAATGTTTCATACAATTCTGCTTCAGGTGTATTGGGTTCAGGGTGGTAGGCATATTCCCAACGAACTAAAGGGGGTAGAGACATAAGAATTGACTCAGTACGTCCATTAGTTTGCAGGCCAAATATCGTACCTCGATCATAAACCAAGTTAAATTCTACATAACGACCCCGGCGATACAGCTGGAATTGGCGCTCACGCTCTTCATACTTCATCTCTCGACGTCGCTTGACAATTGGCTCATAAGCTGGGATGAAAGCTTTCCCGCAATCTTGGATAAAGGCAAACAGCTCTTCCCAACTTCGGGTTTTTACATCTCCCACTTTTTCACTATAAACTGCCGCTGGACCATCTTGATGTGGGCCACGATACAGTTTGCCTGTGCCATCCTGATAGTCAAAGAACAATCCCCCCACACCCCTCATTTCTTGACGGTGTTTCAAATAAAAATATTCATCGCACCAGCGCTTAAAAACTGGATAGTACTCAGGATGGTGAGCATCGCAAGCTTCTTTAAACTTAAGATGGAAATTTACTGCATCTTCAGCAAAGGGATAGTAAGGAGTTAAATCAGCACCCCCACCAAACCACCAAACTGGACCAGCTTCAAAGTAGCGATAGTTGAGGTGAACTGTTGGAATGTAAGGATTACAAGGATGTAACACCATGGAGGTGCCAGTAGCAAAAAAACCATGTCCAGCTGCTTCTGGGCGTTGCTTTAGAATGGAAGGAGGTAAGTTCTTGCCCCAAACTTCTGAAAAGTTGACTCCACCCTGCTCAAAAACTGTACCTTCCCGTATGACCCGGGAACGACCCCCACCTCCTTCTTCACGTTCCCACTCATCTTCTCGAAAAGTGCCAGTACCATCAAGCTCTACTAAGCGATTGCAAATCGTATCTTGCAGCTGTCGCATAAACTCCTTGACCCGCTCCCTAGAGTCAGCAGGAGGCAATGAGTCAGTAGTAGTTTTGTTGACCGACTCCCCAGAGCCAGGAGGAGGTAATGAATCAGTAGCAGTTGTTGCTTGGTTATTAAGAACTGTCATGGGCAAAATTTTCCTGTACTTTCCTAGACTATCTCGAATTGGTTCCCTAACATAAATTGTTCTAACGGGAGTTGCAGTTATATCCTAGTTAAAGGGATTTTACCGACAACGCCATTTGCCTAAGCGTTGCGATGGGAGGACTATAGTGATTCTTAATATTTCCTTCAAGTTTATCACCGGTAAAGAGGGATTTTGTTGCAAGTTTTCCCTCTTCAAAACCTATCGTGTTATGTGTAATGCCCCAATCGAAGTTCTCTGGCAAAAATTGATCAACTTAGCTGATGTTTCCTGGCACCCTCTACTCTCAAGTACGAATGCTCCGAGAGGACTAATAGCTAAACCTGGTTTAATTTACAAAGTTGTTACTCGCCTACTACCGATTCCCGTGCGAGTTTTTGTTGAGCGTGTTCTACCGGGGGAGTTACTCAGTATGCGGATGTTGGCCATCCCTGGAGTGGAGAATCGGGTAACTTACCAAGTTAAATCTACCCTTTGCGGTACCTATGTGTCTTGTTCTGTAACTCTACGAGGTTGGTTATCACCTTTGTTATGGTGGTTCATTCGCCCCTATGCTGCCCGTGTAGTGTCGGAGTTAGCACAAGCCGCAGAACACCAGATAGCGGCACTTTGATGAGGAATGGGCATTGGTGACAAGTTAAGGTAAAGATGTCGTTGTCAAGGGAGCAGAGGAGCAGAGGAGCAGAGGAGCAGAGGAGCAGAGGAGCAGAGGAGCAGAGGAAGAAGAATACAATTTTCTGACACCCTTGGGTATTTCCATATATAGGTTTTTTTAGCACCACTACGCTATGTATAGAAGTTGACACTCATGCACGACCTTTTAACTTGTCACCATTGGGGAAGGTCGAAGGTCGAATTAAGAATGTCCTAACCTGCTTATGACTTACTGTTGCTTTTTGCCTAGCGCTTTAATTGTTAAACATTTATTGACATTGTTGCCGAATTAGTCAACTATTGAGAAGTAATCTAGCTGACTAACGGAGATGGAGGGCTTTTCAGAAGCGACAATCAGTATCGGAGATGCTGCTAAGGAGTTAGGTATCTCCACAAAAACGTTAAGACGTTGGGCAGATGCAGGGAAAATCAAGTTTCAGCGCTCTCCCACAGGACAAAGACGTTTCTTTTTAGCCGATATTAAGCGCATTACACCTAGAAATTTAGGTCACTTAGATGAGCGCCTTACTATTAACTATGCAAGAGTCTCTAGCTACGACCAAAAACCAGATTTGGTGAGACAGGTACAGGTCTTAGAATCATTTAGTATGGCTAATGGCTGGCAATTTGAAACTATTCAAGATATTGGTAGTGGACTGAACTACAACAAGCAAGGACTTCAAAAACTTCTGCAACGGATCATGCAAGGTGATGTTGGGAGATTAGTCTTAACTCAAAAAGACAGACTGTTACGTTTTGGCACTGAATTGGTCTTTGCTATGTGTGAAGAATTTGAAACTGAAGTAGTGATAGTCAACAAATCCCAGGTTGAAACGACATTTGAACAAGAGTTGGTACAAGATATGCTGGAACTCATAACCGTATTTTCAGCACGTTTGTATGGAGCTCAATCTCAGAAAAATCAGCAGTTGCTCGATCGCATGACTCAAGCTGTACAGGAGCACAGCCAGGAAAATATTGTAGTGTAGCGTGTTGTGTGGGAGCTGGGGAAGCTGAGGGAGCTGAGGGAGCTGGGGGAGCTGGGGGAGCTGGGGAAGCTGAGGGAGCTGAGGGAGCTGAGGGAGCTGGGGGAGCTGAGGGAGCTGGGGGAGCTGAGGGAGCTGGGGGAGCTGAGGGAGCTGAGGGAGCTGGGGGAGCTGGGGGAGCTGAGGGAGCTGAGGGAGCTGAGGGAGCTGAGGGAGCTGAGGGAGCAGGGGGAGCGGAGGGAGCTGAGGGAGCAGAGGGAGCAGAGAGAGCAGGTAAGAACGCTAGACAAGT
>JAAHFP010000240.1 GCA_010672925.1 Symploca sp. SIO1C2
TACAGCGCTTTGCGCTGTTATGAGGTACATTAGAGGTGAAAGTCTTTTATAGTGATTCAGAGGTGATGAAAGCATATTCAGTAGATTTGCGAGAAAAAATAGTCCAAGCTCATTTAGTAGATAAAAATTCTATTAGGCAGGTAGCAGCTAGATTTTTAGTGAGCAAAAGTCTAGTTCAAAAATTAGTAAAACAACAAATAACTGAAGGAAATTTAGAACCGAAACGTAGAGGCAAGCCCCATGTGAGTTATCTGAGGAACTCAAGAGCTACTGAACAAGTGAAAGTGCTGGTAGCAGAACATCAAGATGCGACCTTAGCTGAGCTATGTGAATTATTTGCACAGCTCACGGGAAATTGGGTGAGCCCCACAACAATGTGCCGTTGTTTACAAAGGTTAGGACTATCTCGCAAAAAAAAACTAGGTACAGTAGCCAAGCCGCAACTCCACGAGTACAAAAACTAAGAGTAGAGTATTGGGAAAAAATTAAAGATATCGAGCCGGAAAACTTGGTATTTATAGATGAATCGGGTATTCTGCTAGGAGTAAGTCGCCCTTATGGACGCTCAGAAATAAATACAAGAGTAAGAGACATTAAACCTTTTTATCGAGGAGCCAAAATCACCCTTGTCGGAGCTATTAGTCAGAATAAAGCTTTAGCTTTAATGACTCTTAATGGCTCTTTAGATGGAAACGCATTTCAGGTATTTATTGACCATTTTCTCTTGCCTGAATTATGGCCTGGTGCGGTGGTAGTGATGGATAATTTGGCAGTTCATAAACTAGCCTCAATTTCCTCCAAGATTGAATCCGTTGGTGCTAGTGTCATCTATTTATCTCCCTATTCTCCAGATTTTAATCCGATTGAGCTGTGGTGGTCACAACTGAAGTCTTTTATTCTGGGCTTCGCTACCACTACCAGCTCTATGATTGATACCCTTTTGGCTGTAGCTCTTGACTTAATCAATCCTAAACATTTAAGGAATTGGTTTGCTCATTGTTGTTACTGTACCTCATAACAGCGCGAAGCGCTGTA
>JAAHFP010000241.1 GCA_010672925.1 Symploca sp. SIO1C2
GGTGAGCAAAGCTTTGCAAAACAACAAACGACCAATGACTAATGACCAATGACCAACAACAAATAACAAACAACAAACAACCAATGACAATTCCTCCTTTTCAATTTGAGCTGGATACTACAGCGATAGCGGGTGCATCTTTGTGGTCTTTGGCACTATACTTAGGTTTTTCACCCTTGAGTGAGTGGGTGATGGAACAACTACAGCGTTGGTTTAATTTTGCTGAGCGATCGCTTTACCTTTCAGAAGAGGAGTTTGAAAAAACTCGCAAGAATAGAGAAGCTCAGAATGCTTTCTATGCTTCCATTTTCAGTATTGTGCCTTTTTTAGTAATAGGAGCATTATGCAACTATGGAGTAGCCATCAGTTTAGGTGGTAGCTGGGCAATTAGTGTGGGTATCCTTGCTTGTATGGGTTGCGGTGTTTATGAACTGGGACGTCGTAATAATAGTTAGGGCTTGGGTGAATAAGTAACAAGTAACAAGTAACAAGTAACAAGCTACCTCCTGCCTCCAGTTCCCCTCCTGGGAGGGATTAGAGGAGGACTCTACCACCTAAAACCTACCACCTAAAACCTAACACCTAACACCTAACACCTAACACCTAACACCTACCACCTAACACCTAATAATAGTTTCCTACTTTACGATGATGAACGGCAGTGAGAGCATCTGATTTAGAAACTCGCCCGGTATCAACGGTGGCATATACTATCCAGTGGTCACTGCATTCCATACGGCTGGCAACTTGGCATTCTAGGTAAGCTAGGGCATCGGTCAAAATGGGAGAACCGTTAGTGGCTAACTGAGTTTTCACCCCAGCAAAACGATCAGCACCGGGTTTAAAGCGCTTGAGGAAGTGCTTCATTAGTCCTTGATAATTGCCCTCTTCTAGAATATTGAGCACAAAGCGATCGCCTACTTGCATTAATGATTCTATGGCTCGGTCTTTGGCAACAGCAATAGTCAAACCTAGGGGTTGGAAACTGGCTTGAGTTACCCAGGAAGCTAACATGGCACTCTTGAGGT
>JAAHFP010000242.1 GCA_010672925.1 Symploca sp. SIO1C2
TGCAAAGAAACCCATCCCAAGACGCCAGCTACTTGCACCAGAGAAACTATCGGCGGAAGGAAGGCCCTCGGAAGTGGCCATCATCCTGGGTTGGGAAATGGACACGAGGAGACTCCTCCTGTCTCTTCCCGAAGATAAATACAAGGCTTGGACGTCGGACCTGAAAGAGACGATAAGACTCGGCGGAGACAGCGTCAAGGGCCTAGAGTCGCTGATTGGACGACTGAACCATGCGTCCTACCTCATCCCCCTAAGTCGTCATTTCCTCAACGAGCTCCGGCGTCGAGCGGACCCATCCAAGAGACGGAGTAAAGAGAAGATCCGGTTATCACGAAGCGAGATCGAGGATTTGAAGTTATGGGTGGAATTCCTACAAGTAGCAAGATCAGGCATCTCGTTGAATCTACTGACGGTCCGAAATCCTTCGGCTCTGGCGTGGTCGGATTCGTGTCCGTACGGCCTTGGAGGCTACACTCTCAGAGGCCGAGCCTGGAGACTTCTGATTCCGGAAGACTCGCCGATATACGGTCTCGATCCTACAAACAATATCCTTGAGTTCCTCGGAATGGCAGTCAGCATCCTACTTATGATCGAGGAGACTAGAGGAGAAGCTCAGCCTTGCCTAATGGCACTCGGGGATAACACTTCAGCCATCGGCTCGATATTCAAGACGGGACGACTGAAGAGAACCTCAATCTACTACCAAGCGGCAAAGGAGATAGCCCGACATCTAGCGAGGGAAGCAATGAAGGCGGGAGTCCAGATCTGTGCTCAACACCTCCAAGGGGAGAAGAACGACATCGCCGATGCTCTTACCTACGAAGGAGATGTCAGAGGAGCAGCCAACGAACTCACCTTTGATCGACCGTCTGACGATGTACTCACCCGCCGCATTCACGAATCTGTTCCACAGCTGATACCGGCGAACTTCCGGGTATCCCCGCTACCGCCCGAGATCGACTCGTTCGTCTCGCGAACACCCACGGCACGAACCTGTTGATTCGGTTCGTCGGCGATCCCGCGC
>JAAHFP010000243.1 GCA_010672925.1 Symploca sp. SIO1C2
CAAAGGAACTCCACCCATAGCTTTAGATCCTCGATTTCGTTTCGCGATAATCAGATCTTCTCCTTTCTCCGTCTCTTGGATGGGTCAGCTCTTCGCCTGAGTTCATTTAGAAAATGACGGCTCAAGGGTATGAGGTAAGAATCATGGTTGAGTCTGCCAATCAGGGACTCGAGTCCCTTCACGCTGTCTCCACCAACTCTGATCGTCTCTTCCAAGTCCGACTTCCATGCTTGGTACTTGTCTTCGGGTAGGGAAAGGAGGAGTTTTCTCGTGTCCATTTCCCATCCCAGGATTATAGCTACCTCGGACGGCCTTCCCTCCGCTGATAGCTTTTTGGGTGCAAGTAACTGTCGTCTGGGAATCGGCTCCTTCGCCTCAGTGGCGTGTGGGCGGCTGAGGAGGTGAACAGCCATAGGGACAACGTGACATTGTCTGCGCAGGGACTTCTCCAATTCGAGGGCCACGGATATTACGTCGTCGATAAAACAGTCTTTCCGATTGGTTGAGTTCAGAGGAATTTCGAAAGCTGGCAGTATGGCCTCCCCAAACGGTTCCTCTTCCACGGGGTACGGCCTTGGCTCACAATGCTGGTCTTCCACGGTGGGACAAGGGACGTCGGCTGGATCGTAGTCGGAAGCGGATAGGTCGTTGGCGAGGTCCGTCAATGTTTCAGAGAAGGCACAGAAAGAAGGCGGGTTGGCGCTGCCACCAAACGCCATTCGGAGGGAAACGTATGCCGTTCCATCTACCACGAGAATGGACTGGGAAGCCGCCTTCCCTTGGTGAGAAATACGTCGATAGGCATCAGAGTAATCGAATTTCATAATGAATATTTTCTTCTCTGGGTATGCTGCTCTCAATTCGACAATGAAATGGATGATGCGGATGAGACACCAGCCGTAAACCATTTCTGGGTAGCGTTCCATGTCGATACGCTCGTTGATCGACCCATCCTTCAGAGCCAAGCAAAAGGACATGTCGTGCGTTAGCCGTCGTTTCTTCTTCCTGCTACCATCA
>JAAHFP010000244.1 GCA_010672925.1 Symploca sp. SIO1C2
ATCAAGGAAGTGCTTTTTGTCAACAGCTCAGGCTAGATTTGCTCGATTATATTGAAAAGCTCAAAATTGGAGTTAAGGTAGAGGCAGAAGTCACAGCTCAAAAAATCTTAAGAGAGCAGCTTGAAGTCTACCTAGACCACTTTGCTACTTGTGGTGCTGAAGCTCAAAAAGCTGTGGAAGATTATCGCCAAAGCTGTAACAATAGCCAAGGTTCAGTTTATGTGGCTCGCGATCAATATGACAAAAAAATTGGTCAGATTAACTCCCTATTGAAAGAAACTTGGGAGCGGTGGCAAGTTCGTATGCAACAAATCATTCCTCACTACTGTGATATCGAATGTACTGACGGACTTGACCATATGATTTATGTTGGGGAATCCATTGATTCAGAGTTTTCCCTCTACCATCTGCGCAGTCTCCGCTATGAACAACTAAGAGCTATTTGTGATTGTGCCAGAACCATTTTCAACCGCAAAAATCCCGAATCTAACCAACTTACCGTCACTCATTTAGTGTTGGTACAAGATTTTACGATAGATATTAGTCATGACGAAAGTACCGAAAAACTTTTCGATGTGCGAGGAACCAAGGACATCCGCTACGAAATCGTTAAAAAGCGCATTGATAAGGCGATGGATAAGCAAACTCACACTCGCATTACTCAACCAGGAATGTTAACTGTTGTCTATTCTACCCAAGACGAATGGAGAGAATATCAACAATACCTCCACTATCTAGCGCGGGAAGGCTGGGTAGATAGCAAAATTATCTCCGGCACTATTGAGCCGCTGCAAGGTATTACTGGACTAAAATTTGCTCGTGTCGAGATTTTGATGGACAGGAGGCAGGAGGCAGGAGGCAGGAGGCAGAAGGCAGAAGGCAGGAGGCAGGAGTAAAGAGATTTGGTGCAAGTTTCGACCCTCATTACTCATTACTCATACCAAATCCGGTATACATATACCTGCTATGCTCACATTGTAGAGACGCGCCATGGCGCGTCTCTAC
>JAAHFP010000245.1 GCA_010672925.1 Symploca sp. SIO1C2
GTAGAGACGCGCCATGGCGCGTCTCTACAATGTGAGCATAGCAGGTATATGTATACCGGATTTGGTATGAGTAATGAGTAATGAGGGTCGAAACTTGCACCAAATCTCTTTACTCCTGCCTCCTGCCATCTGCCTCCTGCCCCCTGCCTCCTTCCTCCTGCCTCCTGTCCATCAAAATCTCAACACGAGCAAATTTTAGTCCAGTAATACCTTGCAACGGCTCAATAGTGCCGGAGATAATTTTGCTATCTACCCAGCCTTCCCGTGCTAGATAGTGGAGGTATTGTTGATATTCTCTCCATTCATCTTGAGTGGAATAGACAACAGTCAACATTCCTGGTTGAGTAATGCGAGTGTGAGTTTGCTTATCCATCGCCTTATCAATGCGCTTTTTAACTATTTCGTAGCGGATGTCCTTGGTTCCTCGCACATCGAAAAGTTTTTCCGTACTTTCGTCATGACTAATATCTATCGTAAAATCTTGTACCAACACTAAATGAGTGACGGTAAGTTGGTTAGATTCTGGATTTTTGCGGTTGAAAATGGTTCTGGCACAATCACAAATAGCTCTTAATTGTTCATAGCGGAGACTGCGCAGGTGGTAGAGGGAAAACTCTGAATCAATGGATTCCCCAACATAAATCATATGGTCAAGTCCGTCAGTGCATTCGATATCACAGTAGTGAGGAATGATTTGTTGCATACGGACTTGCCACCGCTCCCAAGTTTCTTTCAATAGAGAGTTAATCTGACCAATTTTTTTGTCATATTGATCGCGAGCCACATAAACTGAACCTTGGCTATTGTTACAGCTTTGGCGGTAATCTTCCACAGCTTTTTGAGCTTCAGCACCACAAGTAGCAAAGTGGTCTAGGTAAACTTCAAGCTGCTCTCTTAAGATTTTTTGAGCTGTGACTTCTGCCTCTACCTTAACTCCAATTTTGAGCTTTTCAATATAATCGAGCAAATCTAGCCTGAGCTGTTGACAAAAAGCACTTCCTTGAT
>JAAHFP010000025.1 GCA_010672925.1 Symploca sp. SIO1C2
ATATCAGACGTCTGTGCCTCCGCCACCACCACCACCACCGCCACCACCGCCACCACCACCACCACCACCGCCACCACCACCACCACCACCACCACCGCCACCGCCACCACCACCACCGCCACCACCGCCACCACCGCCACCACCGCCACCACCACCACCCAATACTCCGCCAAATCTTGTTGGTTTAAATATTCCTAGAATTAAAGAAGGGCAATCTGCTACAGCTTTTCTGTCTGCCACAGACCCCAACCCAGACGCGATCGCTTTTTTACTGAATGGCTCCGAGGTAGGCACAGATCCTAGTACGGCAGGAACCCGTTCATTAACTACTAACCTAGGTTTATTTACCGATAATGGTGTTCATACCTATACAGCTCAAGCTAGGGACTCCCAAGGAGGATTAAGCAATACCGTTACCCAGAACTTAATTGTCGAAAATGTTGCACCAACCCTGAGTAGTTTGAGCCTCTCAAGTAATGTAATTTACGAAGGTCAATCTGCTACAGCTTTCTTGTCTGCCACAGATCCGGGAGCAGATGCCATCAGTTTCTTCTTAAATGGTGAAAATGTTGGCACTGATGGGAGAATCTCAGGAACTCGGACAGCTAGCAGAAATCTGGGTACTTTTGCAGATGAAGGTACTTTTACTTACACTGGTCAAGCCCAGGATAAAGACGGCGCTTTCAGTAATACTTCTACTCAGCAACTAACAGTATTAAATGTTGCCCCCACCATTACCCAGCTTACTCAAGACTTGGTGGTTGGTGTTGATGAGATGTTTTATTTTTCTGCAGCTGCCACTGATCCAGGAATTTTAGACATTCTCACCTTTGAGTGGGATTTTGATATGGATGGCATATTCGATGACTTTACTGGTACAAGTGGACAGTTGTCTTTTGATAGACCAGGCACTTATGATGTAGCGTTGCGCGTCTCGGATGGTGATGGTGGTTTTGCTTTTGGTTCCTTTACCGTTAGCGCAGTACCTGAACCATCTTCAGTGCTTAGCCTCTTCGGTATTGGTGTTTTCGGTGTTGGTGCTTTCCTTAAAGGCAAACGTCGTTAAAGCGGAAAATGGGAATGGGGAATTGGATATTTCTTCCTCATCTCCCTTGCTTGGGGGGTTACAGATTTAGGACAAGATCCTGTAGGGGCGGGTTCACCAAGAACTAAGACAATCAACAAGTCAATATTCAAAACCCGCCCCGGTTTCCCCAGAAATGATTGACACTCTTGAGCTTCACCTGTGCCCAGCTGATTGTTGAATTTTCAGGAAATATTCGACCTCTTGTCTCAATCCCAGGAGGGCGTAGCATCGGCGGAACAAAGCTTTGATTTTATGGGTAATCACCCCAGCGCCAATGCTACGCCCCTACAGCCAATTATCGACTTTTGCCAGAGGTCTATTTAAACGGTAGAAACAAAGAAATGGTCTTGGATTCCCTTTGTTGGTTGGGCTTGCCATTATTTTTTGGTACTATTATTTTACGACAGAAAAAGTGTGCCAAATATAGAGTCTCCTGCTAAAAAAAATATCCTATAGATCTATAAAATTAGGGTAGCTTCGGAGCAGAAATAATAAGGCAAGCAAGTGCTTTCCGGATAGCTAAAAGACTGTTGAGTATGATCAATCATAAGCTGTCCAATTTGGCTTTCGGATGGTTGATTTTTCTCCTTATTTAAAATTTATTTGTACCACTCCTCGTTACCAGGAGACATTATCCCGTTACACAGCGACGGATGCAATTCATTTGAAGTTGGAAGCACAAACATTAGTGTGGAAAGAATTGGAGGGTAGGGAGACAGAGAAATCAAGGCAACAGGCTGAGCCATTTCCAGTATTAGAGGGATTGCGGAAATATGCGGCAAATCATGTGTTGCTGTCAGGGAAACCGGGTTCGGGAAAATCAACGACACTGAAGCGATTGTTGCGGGAAATGGCAGAAGTCGCCCAATTAAAAGTAGGGGCAAAGCATTTAGGCCATAATTTATCGACACAACCCAAGTTTGTCTATCTAAATGCTTTGCCCTCCGAGGATTTACGGCAAAGAGAAGTGTGGGAAGATCTGAAAATTCCAGTGTTGGTACAGCTGAAATCGGAGCGCTCGATTGTGGAGACGATTCGTGCAGAATTTCGCCAAGGGCAGTTAGCGGTTAGTACTAAAGAAATCGATAACTGGCTGGTAGAGGGAAAACTTTTTCTACTGCTGGACGGAGTAAATGAAATTCCCTCGGAAAAGTTGCGGCGACAGTTGCAGCAGTTTCGGGAGGAGCATCCCCATATACCAATGATTTTCACCACGCGGAATTTGGCAGTGGGAGGTGATTTTGGAATTGAGAAGAAGCTGGAAATGCTTCCTCTTACAGAAGCTCAAATGCGGGAATTTGTGGGTAAGTATTTGCCGGAGTATCGAGAGGTGTTGCTGGAGCAATTGCAGGATAGATTGCGGGAGGTTGCAGAAACTCCCCTATTGTTAAAGATGCTTTGTGAAGTATTTAATCCCCAAACCCAGCAGATACCTCAAAGTAAGGGAGAGTTATTTCAGGCATTTGACGAAAAGTATAACCAGCATAAGCAATATCCCCCCGTTTCCGGAAATTTTCGCCGGTTTAAGTCAGAGGTGTTGCAGCATCTGGCATTTGAAATGATTCGGGGGGATAGAGAGAAGCCCACGGAGGCGTGGTTAACAGTTTCCCATAGGAAAGCAGAGGGGATTTTAGAAGGATGGTTGGGTAAGCGTGGGGAAACTGATGCTGCAACAAAAGCGAAGGAATGGTTAGAGGATTTACTGGAACATCATTTACTGCAAGTGGCGGCAGATTCCAGGGAGATTGAATTTCATCACCAGTTGTTTCAGGAATATTATGCAGCAAAAGCTTTATTGGTAATGCTTGAGAAACATAAGTCGAAGAAGCATGAGTCGGATGTGATGAACGATGAGCAGTTGCAGCATTTCTTTTTGAATTATCTCAAATGGACGGAACCCATAGCACTGATGTTGGGGTTGCTGGAGAATGAGGAGCAGGCGTTTCGGGTGGTAAGATTGGCGCTGGATTTGGATTTGCAGTTAGGGGCAAGGTTGGCAGGGGAGGTGAAGCCGGAATTTCAGAAACAAACTGTGAGCTTAATAGAATCTGTTAAAGTTCCTAAGCAATGGAAGTTTTGGTTTGTTAGTCTCAAGGGTCTGGTTAGAATCCCTGAATGGTTACAGGTTAAGCTGTTGGGAATAACGCAATCAAATGCAGCAATTCCCCGATTGCATCAAGCCCTCCAAAATGAAGACTATAATGTGCGTGAAAATGCAGTAGAAGCGTTAGTAAAGCTGGACTCACCCACAGTGACAGTGATTCCTGCATTGCTTCAAACTCTCCAAGATGAAGACTATAATGTGCGTATGAAGGCAGCAGAGGCGTTAATAAAACTGGATTCTCCCACAGCAATTCCTAGATTAATTCAAGCTTTCCAAGATAAAAACTCCTTTGTGCGTAAGAAGGCGGAAGAGGCGTTAATAAAACTGAACTCCCCCACAGCAATTGCCGGATTGTTTCAAGTCATCGAAGAGGGAGACTCCTTTATGCGTAGAAATGCAGTAGAGGTATTAGGAAAGTTAGACTCACCCATAGTAATTCCTGGATTACTTCAAGCTCTCCAAGATGAAGACTCCTTGGTGTGCAATGAAGCGAAAGAGGCGTTAATAAAACTGAACTCCCCCGCAGCAATTTCCGGATTACTTCCCTATCTGCCTAAAAGTACGGCAGAGGTATTAGGAAAACTGGGCTCTGAGCAAAACATTCCCAGATTGCTCGCTGCCCTGGAAAATCAGGACTCCTTGGTGCGCATTAAGGCAGCAATGTCATTAGGGCAAATCAAACAAGACAAAGCCGCCCACACTTTGCCGAATCTTCTTGCCCTCATTTCTACTGAATTAGGAGAAACAGTACTTGACGCAATTTCTAATATTCAACAAAACTGCCAATTTTACAACTACACAATTTTCCACAAGCAGCTACCTCCAGTCGTTATCCCTCAGCCTCCAGAATCAAATGTATACAACATTCATAGCGACCGTGTCCAAATCATTGAAGAAAATAACGGTACTGTCATTGGTCAACAAAACCTCAAGACAGGGTGAAGGCGGGAGCCCCGATGTTTTTAAGAAGTCGGGGCTCTGAACTCCGAAATATACCCAATACAAATTACAATAACCAAAGGAATTATGACTGAATTATCTAAGTACAAAATTACCACCGAATTTAATCAAATCATTGAACGAAATGATGGTAATGTCATTGGTAAACAAGTACAAGCTTCAAGCAAAAACCTCGATCAACTTGTGCTTGACTTCCAACAATTTATCAACAGCCTGCAACAGAAATACTCCCAGCTTACTGATGAAACCGCGATCGCTCAAATCATTGATGTAGAAGCAAAACTCATTAAAACCCAAGACAAACCACGCTGGCAAAACATCCTGAATCTCAAACGTCTCTGGAATGGTAGTAAAAAAGCAGCTACTAAAATAGGTGAACATTTTGTTGAAGAAAACCCTTGGGGCAAAGGTGCGATCGCATTTCTTGAAGGGGTGAGTGAAGATATAAAGTAAAGGAAGATAATTTATTAAGTGATTGTATTCGCAACATGGTGCGTTACGCTGCGCTAACACACCCTACGATAGGTACATTTTTTCGGAGTCAATCACCTTAAAACTCCGGTGACCACAAGTCGGAAACTGCTATCTCAAAACCGGGAAGCAAATCGGGAATACTCAGAACATCACCATCACCTAAAACTACCACTTCTTCACCAGGACGGTAAATTTCAACCCTGTGCTTTTCTGGATTAATCAGAATACCTACTTTTGTTCCCTGGGATAGAAAACTTTGAATCTTTTTTCTGAGATTTAAAAGTGAATCTGTGGGAGACTTAACCTCCACCATCAAATCAGGAGCGAGTTCGGCAAAAGAACGGGTAGTGCGTCGCATCCTTTCTGCTAGTACAAATGAAACATCAGGTGCTCTGACATCTGAATTGGGAAGTTCAAAACCGGCACTTGAACCCGTTACTCTTCCTAACTTACGGGGTTTTACCCAGTTACGCAATTGTGCTGCTACTTCCGTTGCTACTTCATCTGATTCGTACCCTGATGGACTCATAATAGTAATATTTCCGTCAACTAGCTCCATGTGATAGTCAGGATGCTCTGCTTGGAATTTCTCTAGGTCTTTGCTTGTCAGTTTTGTCAGAGTTGCCATTTTATTCTTCCTCTAACTTACATTATCATTATGTTAATTTTAATGCTTGATATGATTTTAAGTAATAATAGTATTTTAGCAAAATTCAAGCCATAATATCACCCTGACTGACTTGATCATTATTGAATTGAGGTGAGTAATGCTTTTAGAACTGAGACGGTTAACAGTGCCACCGGGACAACGGGTTTTATTGGAAGAAGTTAATTGGCATGAATTTGAAATAATTTTGGAGGAGTTAGGGGAACATCGAGCTGCACGGGTTGCTTATGACAAGGGAATTTTGGAGATTATGACCCCATTACCAGAGCATGAAAGTGGTAAAGTTTTCATCGGCGATTTTGTTAAAGCTATCCTTGAAGAGCTAGATATTGAATTTTTGAGTCTAGGCTCAACAACTTTTAAAAATCAAGCTATGCTTCAAGGAATCGAACCAGATGACTGTTTTTATATCGAAAATGAAGCCGCTGTTCGTGGAAAAGACCGCTTGGATTTAACCATCGATCCACCACCAGATTTAGCGTTGGAAATTGATATCACTTCTCGCACTCATCCTAATATCTACGCAGCTTTAGGTGTTCCGGAACTATGGCGATTTGAGAAAGGAGAGCTACAAATCAATATTTTGCAGTCTGATGGCAAATATGCCAGCAGGGAACGCAGTGGTATTTTTCCCAATTTACTTCTCATCGAAAACTTACCAAAATACATCCAGACAAGTAAAGCAATCGGTCGAAATAAAACTATGAAAATATTTCGGCAATGGATAAGAGATTCCGTGGTTGGAAATTAGGAGCAGAAGTAAGACAGGATTCTATGGATGCGTTGGCTTGATGTCCAGCCTGCCGTTATGAGACTATAACTGTCAGTTTTAGGGGCACAAGCCGCGATCGCTTCTACAGGACTTTATGGACATCCAGATACTGAGCTCGAATATGTTTAGAGAGTTGAGCATGTTTGTGTAAGACTTTTTCTAGGGTTGTGCAGTATTGCTCTACATCGATCCATTGCTCAAGAACCTCCGTAAAAGGATTAAACACAATCAGGCGAATCTCTTCATCATCCGAATTAAAAATTAAGAATTAATAACTGATAATGGTAGTATTTTACCTCGTCCTATTGGCGGGTTCTTGGGCTTTGGGAGGATAGGTATTGAATGGAGAATGGAGAATTTCCTGTTGTTTGTACTGTTAAGCGCTCATTATTCATTACTTCTCAGAATGGTACATCCTCATCTGGTGATGCCGACTGCTGAGGAGCAACCTAGGTTACTTCAGGAAATTGGGGTTGCTCGGAAACTACAGATTGAGGCTGGTTATTATCATGGGCTAGCTCTATAATTTCTCCCTCAAAAAATTGCTTGAGCTCCTCCATTGCTTTATCAACATATTCTGTATCCCACTCTAGTTCCTGGCTTGGCGTTAATTCTTTAGCAGGAGAATCAACCAGTGACGAAACTTTGGTCTCCAACTTAGGGTCTGTTTTTAAACCTTCGGAGGAAGTTAGTGTAGCGGTAGCAACGTCAGGAGCATCAGCCTTGGGATTATTATTTACTTTGGGTGTCTCAAATGGTACTGTTTTTGTTGCTGTAGATCCTGAGGAATTAGCTACTTGGGTCACCTGAGCTTGAGGCTCTGACTCTAGAAATTTATTGGAATCTCTTGGTGGTGTAATCGAAGAATTGTTGCTAGACTTTCGAGTTTTAGTTAGTAGTTTAACCTTGACCTGAGATTTGTATGCAGCGTTAAAAGCAGCTTCAATAGTAGGTAATTGGTTTTGGGCTAACTTCAGTAAAGGCTGGGAACTAACACCAACACAAGCGACTGTTCCTTCAAAACTTAATAGATAACAGTGCTGATGCAATAAGGCTTTAATTGCAGGGAGTCGAAGCTGTACAATTACCTGTTGCCATAGTTCCTCAAGAATAGTTGAGTTAGGATTAATAGTCTTTTCCGTTACAGCATTTTCGGTGTTAGCAGAAGCAGTAACAGTTGGTTCTGAGGGAGATTTGTTGGATGTTGGAGCTACTGGAGGTGAATCGGCAACAGAAGCAATACCATTAGTAGAAGGCTTAATCTCTGGAGTAGATTGCTGTTGTCGTCGATTTGGTTGCGATGGTTGAGGGGAAACAGAGTGAGTTGCTTCCTGGGGGTGAGGGAATTTGCGGGTCGCATTTCGATTCTCCCCGTCTCCCCGTCTCCCTGTCCCCGCGTCTCCCCGTCCCCGTGTCCCCGCGTCTCTTTTCAAATCAGAAGCCTGAGTTTGAGGTTTGCCAGTAAATAATTCCTGGCTATTGGCTGAAGGCAACAAGCCAAGTAGGGTAATTTCTAACCACAGACGTGGCTGGGTAGTATTTTTAATTTGAGCTTCACTGTTTTTCAGGTGTTGTTGACTTTGTAAGATACTAGGAACTTCTTGCGTTTGGCTCAACTCACGCAACTGATTCCAGGTTGGGGAAGTAACTGCTACTAGTTCCCTACGACTAGGAGCAGTTTTAGCAATGAGCAAGTCTCGGTAGAAACCAGCAAGATTTTGGAGAACTACTAAGGGCTCTCTGCCTTTATCCATCAAGTGGCGGCATTGTTCCAGTACAGCCTCAGAGTTGTCATTAGCGATCGCTTTAGCAAGTACCATCAAATCTTTTTCCGGTACTGCTCCCACTAAATCCCAAACTGCCTCTACTGTAACTTGTCCAGTAATCAAACTGAGCTGGTCTAACAGACTTTCAGCATCTCGGAGTCCCCCTTGAGCCACTTGTGCGACTAAAGTTATTGCCTCGGCTGTAATATCAATATTTTCTTGAGAGGCGATTGCTTTGAGATGAGTTACCATTCCCTCCAAAGGAATACGACGAAAGTCAAACCTTTGGCAGCGAGAGATAATGGTGGGCAGTACCCGCTGGGGGTCAGTTGTTGCTAAAACAAAAACTACCCGCTTTGGTGGTTCTTCCAGGGTTTTCAGCAAGGCATTAAAAGCTGCCGTACTGAGCATGTGAACTTCATCAATAATGTAAACCTTATAGCGGCAGCGAGCAGGGGCAAATTGGGCTTTTTCAATAATTTCCCGAATGTTATCAACACCGGTGTTACTCGCAGCGTCAATTTCCGTCACATCTAGGGCATAACCACCAGCAATTTCCTGACAGGCTTCACATAACCCACAAGGCTTTGGGGTTGGTTGCTCACTGTCCAAACAATTGAGGGATTTTGCCAGAATCCGCGCAGAAGAGGTTTTTCCTGTACCTCTAGGACCAGTGAACAAATAGGCAGGAGCGATCCTTTGAGTAACAATGGCATTGGTGAGGGTTTTTGCGATCGCCTCTTGCCCCACCAAATCCTTAAAGGTTTGGGGGCGATATTTGTGATGTAGGGGTTCGTAACTCACTATGCTCCGGGTGAGAGGACTCAAAACTGGGGTTGGTTGTATGATTAATGATCAGTGACATCAGTACATATGATCTTATCAAACGGTCATAGAAAATGGAGAATGGAGAATGGAGAATGGAGAATTGAGAATTGAGAATTGAGAATTGAGAATTGGCGAGTGTCAATATCTCCCTTGTCTACCTTCTGCCTTCTGCCTCCTGCCTTCTGCCTTCTGCCTCCTGCCTTCTGCCTCCTGCCTTCTGCCTCCTGCCTCCTGCCTCCTGCCTCCTGCCTTCTGCCACCTGCCTTTTTAAAAGAAAACATGTCTATCACTCGCCAAATCAAAAGCTTTTATACCGATGGTGCCTGCTCTGGGAATCCTGGACCAGGTGGCTGGGGTACTATAATTTATTTCACGGATGACTCTGTTGCTGAAATCGGCGGAGCAGAGGCTCAAACCACCAATAACCGGATGGAAATGCAAGCTGCGATCGCAGCCCTGAAGGTTCTGAAAACCTCTGGACAGGCTGAACCAGTTACACTATACACCGACAGTGAATATGTCAAAAACGGGATCACCAAATGGATTAAAGGCTGGAAGAAAAAAGGTTGGAGAACCTCCCAGGGAAAAGCCGTTTTAAATCAAGATTTGTGGGAAACTCTTGATGTACTCAATTCCCCCTTGGTGGAGTGGAGGTATGTCCGGGGGCACAGCGGCAATCAGGGCAATGAGCGTTCTGACCAAGTCGCTCGTGCTTTTGCTACTGGCAAGTCTCCGGTACTAAAAAATTCATTTGACTTGAATAGTTCACCAGCAATAGTAAAATCGAAAAATCTATCGGTAACAAGAAGAGCCGATTCTGCTGTAGCCCCTGAGCTAACTGACAACCATATAGAACCGAACGTTCCTACTTCTGACTTCGCTATGATTGACTCACCTATTTCTTCCCCTACTAATGCAATCGACGAATTACCTAGAGAAGTGAGAGTTGCTCAACTCCGCAATCTAGTGGAAACTCTACGTACTGCTGATGAAATTGCGACCCAGGGCTACTTGATTAGTAGTTCAGAACTAGCTGACTTAATGGATGTTAACGCCAGTGCTGTGACCAGTAGGGGCGACCACTGGCCATGGCGCAATTGGATCGTCTCACGAGTACGACGGGAAGGCAATCAAATTCTCTGGCAGCTGGAACGAGTAGATCAAGTTAATACTACAGATGCTGATTAAATGTTAGATGTTAGGTATTAGGCAATGGTGACAAGTTAAAAGGTCGTGCATGAGTGTCAACTTCCATATATGGCGTAGTGGTGCTGAAAAACCTATATATGGAAATACCCCAAGGGTTAAGGCAAATTGTCTTCTTCTTCCTCCGCTCCTCTGCTCCTCCGCTCCCTCCGCCCCCTTGACAACGGCATTTTTGCCAAAACTTGTCACCAATGGGTGTTAGGTAATAGCCAATGGTGACAAGTTAAAGGATCGTGCATGAGTGTCAACTCCCATATATAGCGTTTGAGGGCTCAAAAAACACGCTTATATGGAAAGACCCAAGGGGTCTCCAAAATTGTATTCCACTTCCTCAGCTTCCCCAGCTCCCCCAGCTTCCCCAGCTTCCCCAGCTTCCCCAGCTTCCCCAGCTTCCCCAGCTTCCTCAGCTTCCCCAGCTTCCCCAGCTTCCCCAGCTTCCTTGACAACGACATCTTTACCTTAACTTGTCACCAATGGGTAATAGCTTTAGGTAGAAGAGAGAATTTTATTTGGCCTGATTATCCTTATCATTCCCTGGTTTGAGCTGATTTTAACTGGTGATTTGCTATACCTAGTCTAGGAGAGCCCCTATAGCAAGGTAAACTCAAATGTTGAGCCTTCAAAAGTTGCCTCAATAAACGGAGATTTTAGCCTTGGGTATAGAACTGCGCAGTTACGTATTTCTGGACAGCTTACAGCCTCAGCACGCAGCTTATATGGGGACAGTAGCCTTAGGATTTTTGCCATTGCCCGGTGATACGTCTCTCTGGGTTGAAATCTCACCAGGTATTGAGATCAACCGAATTACTGATGTCGCCCTCAAAGCTACTTCTGTTCGCCCTGGGGTACAGTTTGTTGAACGACTTTATGGACTTCTGGAAGTTCACTCCAGTCGCCAGAGTGACACACGGGCTGCTGGGAGGGCAATCCTGGAAGCATTGGGAGTTAGGGAACAAGAGCGTCTTAAACCCCGGATCATTTCTAGCCAGATTATTCGCAATATTGATGCCCACCAAACACAATTGATTAATCGCACCAGACGAGGGCAGATGCTGCTAGCAGGACAAACACTTTATGTGTTGGAAGTTCAACCTGCTGCCTATGCGGCCCTAGCAGCGAATGAAGCGGAGAAGTCGGCCTTGATTAATATCCTACAAGTTCAAGCTGTAGGCAGTTTCGGACGTCTCTATTTGGGGGGAGAGGAACGAGATATTCTGGTAGGTTCAGCAGCAGCAGTGACAGCTCTTGAAAGCTTAGGAGGTAGGGAAATTGTAGTAAACAAGCCCCAGGAGTGAGGGATATCCATAGAGGGGGAGCTAAGTAATTTAAATTGGGTCTTAGTTTTGCTAAGAGCCGAAACCTTATCTGTAAAGGTAGGGCAATTCGTAGTTTTTTAATATACTCCAATCAGATCAAAAGCAGATGGTAAGATAAAACAACAAGAAAAAATCAAGGAAAAATTTAATGATTAACAAAAGTGATTTACTGGCAAAAATGCCGAATTTATCAGGAGAAAATATAACTCCAAAACTGTTACAGAAATCTGTACAAGAAGTAATTTGGCTGAGTAGTACAGCAGTTTACAAATATTGGCTTCAGATGGAATGTCAAGGTCTCGAACATCTCCCTCAGGATAGAGGTTATATTATTGCTGCTAATCATAGTAGCCATCTTGACGGCCCAGCAGTTATCACAGCTCAAGGACAACACATCAGTCAAGTGTATAGTTTAGCGGCCAAAGATTACTTTTTTAATAACCCGACTAAGGCTTGGTTATGCGAAAATTTCTTAAACATGATTCCCTTTAAGCGTAAAGGCAAATTTCTCGATTGTATACCAACTTGTCAACAGGTAATTGCTCAGAAAAAAGCTATTCTCTTATTTCCAGAAGGAACTCGCTCTGTAACGGGTAAACTTCAAACCCTCAAGCCTGGTTTAGGAATCCTAGTTATGAAGTTACGTGCTCCTGTAGTTCCTGCTTATATCCAGGGAACCTATCAGGCTTTACCGAAAGGCAAGTACTTCCCCACAAGATATCCAATTCGGGTTAGTTTCGGCCCTCCTCGAGAATTTAACCATTACTGGACGCAACAGAATGTGGTTGATAATCACCAAGTTTATCGAGAAATCGTTAAGGATGTTTATGTTGGGATTGAGGAATTGATGGATGGTTCAACAAGATGACCATTTTTTGAATTGTTTTGACCTGCCGAACTCCTATTCTTCCCAAATACTTATTTTCCCAAGCCCTCTTGCTTTTTCTCTGGACAGAGGGAACCCTATCCCTATGGATGGAGTCTGGTGTAAGAATAGATAACCCCTAGGGAAAGGTCAACAGGCTGTACCTAGGGTTTACAAAAAAAAAGTTGGAAGCGATCGCTATCTTTATATAAAGCACCACGATTGAAACGCTAAACTAGAATATACATCCTTATATATCGGCTCTGGGTGATGGGATAAATTTTATCATTGAGGAATATTGAGCCAATTGCAGTTGGCGATACTCAATAAAAAGGTAACAATAGAGGGTAATAAGTGAGTGAGTAACAGTTGTAGTTAGTCATTACCACCTCAGTTACAGGATTTAGGGGAATAATCACTCTCGCCGTCCCTGCGACTGGTGTGCTTCTACGATGATGGGTAATCCTTGGTAAAGTTATGTTGAAACCTCAGCTTTTAACCAGTCTACTGACAACCACCTTCGCTATTGGATTATTCACTGCACCTCCCCATTCATCAGCCCAAGGACAATCTCTCACTCCTGCTGCTGACGGTACTGGCACTGTTGTTACCCCCAATGGCAACCAGTTTCAAATTTATGGTGGTTCCTTCTCGGCTGACGGAACTAATCTATTCCACTCCTTTGAGCAATTTGGCTTATCCTCTGGTCAAATTGCTAACTTTGTATCCTCTCCAGAAATTCACAATATCCTAGGACGAATTGTTGGTGGGGATCCTTCGGTGATTAATGGCTTGGTTCAAGTCACTGGGGGTAACTCTAACTTATTTTTAATGAACCCAGCTGGGATTGTTTTTGGTGCAGATGCTAGTTTAAATGTCCCGGCTGATTTTTTTTCTACCACGGCTACAGGTATTGGCTTTGGTGGAGATAATTGGTTTAACGCTTTAGGCAGCAACAATTACCAGGATTTAACCGGTACTCCCAGTCAGTTAGCCTTTGACTTGTCTCAACCAGGAACTATTATCAATGCCGGTTCTTTAGAAGTGGAACCAGGGAAAAATATTTCCCTAGTTGGCGGCAATGTAATCAACACTGGAAATATTACGGCAGCAGGAGGAAATATTTCCCTGGCTGCGATACCAGGGGAGAATTTAGTTAAGATAACTCAACCTGGACATTTACTAAGTTTAGAGATTGAACCTCCCAGAGATTCTACAGGGCAAATGCTAGACATTGACCCTGTAGATTTACCGACTTTGCTCACAGGACCGCTGCAGGGAGTAGAAACTGGGTTAAATGTCACTCCAACAGGAGAAGTACAGGTAGCTAATTCCAGCACTAATATTCCCCAGGATTCAGGTACAACTATCATTTCCGGCTCACTAGATGTCTCCGATGCTTCCCTAATAACCAACAACCAACAACCAACAACCAATAACCAACAACAAATAACCATTTTAGGAGACAAAGTTGGTTTAATTGGAGCCAACATTGATGCTTCTGGCAGGAATGGTGGTGGTACAGTCTTGATTGGTGGGGATTATCAAGGACAAGGAACAGTACCCAATGCGTCCCGTACTTTTGTTAGTAGCGATTCGGTGATTAATGCCGATGCTTTGGACAATGGTGATGGGGGGAAAGTAATAGTTTGGGCAGACGAAACCACTCGATTTTTCGGTGAGATTAATAGTCGTGGTGGTGCTTTTTCAGGGGATGGTGGTTTTGTTGAAGTATCGGGTTTAGAATTTTTGGACTACCAAGGGACAGTCAATACCTTAGCTCCTTTTGGTAATCCTGGAACCCTGCTACTCGACCCGACTAATATTGAAATTGTTGCTGCTGGAGGGACAGCTACCTTACTAACGGAAGTTGATGAATTTGGTGACCTGGATATAGGTGATCCTACGACGATCGATGCGGATTTGATTAATAATGCTGCTGCTAATGTTATTCTGCAAGCAGCTAATGACATTACTTTTAATGAAGAAATCAATATTGCTGCTGATGGAGTTGGACTAACTGCTGAGGCAGGTAATGATATTAATGTTAACGCCAACATCACTACTACTAATGGTAATATTGCCCTCAATGCCGACGTTGATCGCATAAATGGCGGTACACTAAATCTCACCGGCGTAATTATTGATACTGGTACTGGCAATTTCACTGGTACTGGCAACGATATTAATTTTCAAGACAACATCATCACCACCACTAATGGTGATATTGCCCTCAATGCCGACGCTGATCGCATAAATGGCGGTACACTAAATCTCACTGGCGTAAGTATTGATACTGGTACTGGCAATTTCACCGGCACGGGTAACGATATTAATTTTGAAAACAACATCATCACCACCACTGATGGTAATATTGCCCTCAATGCCGACGCTGATGGCATAGATGGCGGTGCTCTCAACCTTAATAATGTAATTATTGATATTGGTACTGGCAATTTCACCGGCACAGGCACAGGCAATGCCACTTTCAAAAATGGCATCACTCTCAACGCTAGCAGTATTAATACGGGCGGCAATATTGACCTTACGGGTACGGGAGCAGATGGGAATAATGACAACTACGGCATTCATCTTGTCAACGATAGCGTGTTGGCATCGACAGGGGCAGGAAGCATTACCCTAGATGGTACAGGGGGTACTGGGACTAATAACCTGGATGGGATCAAGATTGAAGGCGCAGACTCCCGCATCTCTTCCGTGGATGGGAATATTCAACTAACAGGCAGAGGTGGAAATGGGACTGCCAATGCCAACAATGGTATTTCCTTAGTGGCTGGTGGTGTAGTGGAATCCACTGGTGAGGGAACAGTTACCCTAACCGGGATTGGCGGCAGTGGCACAGATCCGAACCGGGGAATACAGATTCTGGACGACTCCCGTGTCTCTTCCGCGAATGGAGATCTCACTGTGACGGGTACTGGTGGCGACGGCAATTTGAATGATAATCAAGGCATTTTTGTTCGCAATGGTGAAGTGGAATCAACTGGGACAGGAGCAATTACCCTAGTGGGAACTGCTGCTAACGGTGAAGGGATTCGCTTTGAGGGTGATAGCTTTGCTGCTGCTGGGGATGGCAAAATCACTTTCACTGCTGATGAAATCAATCTCTTGGATAATACTGAAATCATTGGTACTGGTGATGTCCAATTGCAACCCTTAGACAATGCCTTAGACATTACTATTGGTGGCGCTACTGACGATAACCGCTTAAATCTCGACACCAACGAACTTAACTCCTTACAGGATGGCTTTGAACGAATCATTATTGGACGAGATGATAGCAGCAACACTATTACTGCAACTGGTGACGTTACTTTCAATGACCCGGTTACTTTACAATCACCTGTAGGTGCTGGCTCTATCGACACTAGCGGTTTTACTCTTACTGGAGTCGATGATGCTTCAATTACCCTAGAAGCTAGACGACTAATCACTACTGGCGATCTTACCAGTGTTGAGGATATCACCCTAACCAGTGACGGCATTGATTTAGAAGGTCAAGTATCGGGTGGTGGTATCTTGACCTTAGAGCCATTTTCTGTCGCTCAAAACATCCAAATTGGCAATACAGTCAACATTGGTCCCAACAGTCTAGACTTGTCAGACACAGATATCGCTAATTTGCAAGCTGGTTTTGCAGAAATCATTATTGGTCGTGCTGATAGCACTGGTACTGTTACCATTAACGACGGGGCAATATTAAATGACCCTGTCAATATTGCTGGGGGTGCAACTTTAGTTGGCCCGGAACAAAACACTACCTGGGAGATTACAGGCGCTAATGAAGGTAATCTTAACGGTGTTTTCCCCAATGGCTTAACCTTCAACAATATTGAAAACTTAACTGGCGGCAGTTTTGATGACACTTTTGCCTTTGGTGATGGGGTTGTCTTCAATGGCAATATCACTGATAACGGAGGCATAGATAATTTTGATTTCTCTGCCTACACCACTCCCTTGACTGTGAATCTCGATACCTTGGGAGCAGTAGGTATTGAAAATATTATTGGTACAACTGCTGCTCAGAGTACCTTAACTGGAGCTAACTCTCCCAATGATTGGGAAATTACGGCAAATAACGCAGGTACAATTAATGGCGTCAATTTCACGGATTTCAATAACCTAGTTGGTGGTACTGACATAGACACCTTCACTCTTAATGGTGGCAACGTTGATAATATCGACGGCGCTGGAGGTAACAACACCATTGTTGGTGGTAACATTGCCAATACCTGGAATTTGACTGGTGCTGATGCTGGTAATGTTAACGGTGGCAATAATTTTACAAGAATTCAAAATGTCACTGGTGGCAGTGCAAATGACACTTTTGCTTTTGATGATGGTGTTAACTTTAATGGCAACATCAGTGATAGCGGGGGCAATGATACTTTTGATTACTCTGCTTATACAACTGATCCGAATGTGAACCTCAATACCTTAGGAGCAATAGGTATTGAAAATATTATCGGTACAACTGCTGCTGCTCAGAGTACTTTGAACGGAGCTGATACTGTCAATAATTGGGAGATTACCGCACCCAACACCGGCACAGTTAATAACTTCAACTTCACGGATTTCAACAACCTCGTCGGTGGGAACTTAGCAGACACCTTTACCCTCTTCGATGGTGGAACTGTTGACGGTATTGATGGCGGTGGAGGTGACAATACTATCGCTGGTGACAACAATCCTAATACCTGGAATTTAACTGGTCTTAATGCTGGCAACCTCGAAAACAAAATTAACAACTTTACTAGGATTGAAAACCTCATCGGTGGTACAGAAAATGACAACTTTGTATTTGCTGATGGTATTGATTTCGATGGCACGATCCGTGACAACGGAGGTAATGACCAATTGGATTACTCTGCCTACACCGGCCCCCTAAGTGTGAACCTCAATACCCTGGGAGCAGAAGGCATTGAAACAGTTATCGGTACAACTCTAGACGACGAGAGCCTCTTATTCGGGGCTAATCAAAATAATAATTGGGAGATTACAGGTATCAACAGTGGTATCCTTAATGGTACTCTCCAATTTACTGATTTTGATAATCTTGTAGGCGGTTTTCTACAAGATACTTTCATCATCAATGGTGGCGAAGTTAACAGTATTAACGGCGGTCCCGGTAACGACACCATCGTTGGTGATAACATTAACAATAACAATACCTGGAATATTACTGGTGCTGATACTGGTAACTTTAACGGTGCTAATAACTTTCAGGCAATTAGAAATCTCATTGGTGGCAATGCCAATGATAGCTTCGTTTTTGCTGATGGTATTGGGTTCAACGGTAATATCAGTGATCAAGGAGGTACGGACAATTTTGATTACTCTAACTACACCATAGATCCTAATGTAGACCTCAATACCCTGGGAGCAGTAGGTATTGAAGAAGTTATCGGTACAACCAATGCTGCCACGAGTACCTTGATTGGAGGTAATGTTGTCAATGATTGGCAGATTACGGCAAATAACGCAGGCACAGTCAATGACATCAATTTTAGAGATTTCAACCAAGTCATCGGTGGTAGCTTAGCAGACACTTTCACCATCAATGGCGGCGAAGTTGACAATATCAACGGCGGTGCTGGAAACAACACCATTGTTGCTGAAAATACTCCTAACACCTGGAATCTGACTGGTGCTGATGCTGGTAATCTCAACGGTGCTAATAACTTTACTCGAATTCAAAACCTCATCGGCGGCACTTTAGATGATAGCTTCGTTTTTGCTGATGGGGTTAACTTTAATGGCAGCATCAGTGATCAAGGAGGTACAGACACTTTTGATTACTCTGCCTATAACACTCCCCTTAATGTAAATATCGATATCCTCGGAGCATTAGGTATCGAACAAGTTATCGGTACAACTGCGGCTCAAAGTACTTTAACAGGAGCCAATAATCCTAATGTTTGGGAAATTACCAACCTCAACCAAGGTACACTCAACGACACTCTCATATTTGTTGACTTCGACACCCTCATGGGAGGCGACTTAACAGACACCTTTATCCTTAATGGTGGTAGCGTTACTAATATCAATGGTGGTGCAGGTATAAATACTCTTGTTGCTAACAATACAAATAACACCTGGAATCTGACTGGTGCTGATACTGGTAACCTCAACGGCACTAATAATTTTACTCGAATTCAAAACCTCATCGGCGGCACTTTAGATGACAGCTTTCTTGTTGGTGATGGTGTTGATTTCAATGGCAGCATTAGTGATAATGGAGGAACTGACAATATAAATTTCTCTGCCTACACCACTCCCCTAACTGTGAACTTGGAAAGGCTGGGACTAGTAGGCATTGAAGAAATTATCGGCACCACTGCTGCTGAGAGTACCTTAATTGGAGCTACCATTCCCAATACTTGGGAGATTACCAACCTTAATCAAGGCAGAATCAATGGCACTCTCAACTTCACCGATTTCAATAACCTCATCGGTGGTAACGTAGAAGATACCTTTATCCTTAATGGTGGTAGCGTTACTAATATTATTGGCGGTGAAGGCAGCAACACTCTCATTGGTAACAATACGAATAACAACTGGAATCTGATTGGTTTTGATACTGGTAATCTCAACGGCACTAATAACTTTACTCAGGTTCAAAACTTGACCGGTGGTAGTTTGAGTGATACCTTCCTCTTTAACAATGATGCCAGTGTTAGCGGTAATCTGAACGGTGGCTTGGGTGAGCTAATCCTGCAAGGAGATCAAATTAATTTCTCTGGCAATGTCTCTGGTACAGGCAATTTGACCATCGAGCCTTTAGATCCCACACGCTCAATCCAAATTGGTGGTATCAATACTAACAACAATACTATTCTGAATTTAACCTCAGAACAGATTGGTTTGTTGCAAGACGGATTTAATCAGATCACCATCGGACATAGTGGAGGAAGCGGTGCTATTACCCTAACTGATAATGCTACCTTTAAGGACCCAATTACTTTGCAATCGCCTCTTGGTTCAGGCTCCATAAATACCACCGGTTTTACCCTTACCGCTCCCAGCATCAACCTCACTGCTGCTGACAATATCACTACTGGTGCGATCAACTTGACTCCCGCTGCGAATCTAGGAGGCAACAACTCCCTCAATATTAATACTCCTGGGACTGTTAATCTCGAAGGCACCATTACCACCAATGGTACTGACTTTTTGCTTGGCAATGCGATCGCTCCAGAGCAAATTAACATCAAAGCTTCCGTCTTTACCACCGGTGGCAATATCAATTTTAACAGTGTCGGAACAATTGCTGTCTCCGATAACGTAACCACTACCAATAATACAACTGACCAGAATACAACTACTAATAACGTAACCACTACTGATAATACAATTGATCAGACTATAACTACTAGTAACATAACCATCATTAATAATACGATTGACCCGAATATAACCACCAATGACAATACTGACACCAGCACCTCTTCAGATGACGTAACTACTACTGATAATACGATTGACCCGAATACAACCACTATCGATATCAGTACTATTACCTTAGATTCCAGTAATAGTAATGGTAATGGGGGTGATATCACTCTAGGTAGTCAAACCGAAGCAGTTACCATCAGTAACCTCAACTCATCAGGAGCTATCAACGGTGGCAATATCACGGTTGCCGCCAACACCCAACTGAGTACGTTGCAAATTAACTCTAGTGGCGCTGTTGGTACAGGTGGTAATGTTACACTATCCCCTGGAGCAGAGAGCCAAGTGAGTTCGATTAACGCTGAGGGAGGAACCACAGGGGGAACAGTGAACATCACGACTAGCAGCTTTTTCCAGGCAACTGACACCTTCACCTCTGCCAATGGTTTAGAGGCCAGCATTTCTACAGTTGGGGGTAATAGTGGGGGTTCGATTAGGATTCAGCATGGAGGAAATGGAGAAATTGCCTTTGATGTAGGCACAAGTAACAGTAACAGCACCAGTGGAGTCATCACTAGTGGTGACTTTACCATTAACCCACTCGAATCCTTTCTCTTTACTCACCAAGAAGGTAACATTGAAATTATTAGTGTTGATCCACCCCCTGGTCCTAGTACCAGCACTAGCAATAACAATAGCAATAGCACTAACACTAACACTAGCTCTGATAATAATTCAGCTTCTGGTTCCACTCAAACACCCATTAATCCTGTTGATTTAACTTTAAATCAATTTTTACAGAGAGAAAACTCACCAACAATCAGGGAAATTTCCTCCCTAGAAGTTGATACAGCAGTAGAAGAATTAGAAGAAACTATCAACGATTCTTTTGAAGAGCATTTTGGCCTTAGCGATACCCCCACCGTTAACCTACAACAAGCTCAAGCTACTCTTAATCAGGTTGAAGAATCCACTGGTGTGAAACCGGCTCTGATTTATGCCTTCTTCGTCCCCTCCAGCCTTACCTCCTCAAATACCACTGGGGGAGAGTTATCTTTATCAACGTCACAAATAACTTCTCCCAATGACGAGTTGGAGTTGGTACTAATCACTTCTGATGGTAAACCGATTCGGCGACGGGTAGGTAAAACCCGCAAAGAAGTTATCCAAGTAGCGCGAGAGTTTCGCTTCAATGTTACTGATGTGGACAACCCCCTTGGCTACCTGCCTCCAGCAAAGCAGCTTTATCAATGGTTAATTGCTCCTCTGCAAACTGACTTAGAAGCACAACAGATTCAGAATCTCGTGTTTATCCTAGACAAAGGTTTGCGATCGCTCCCTATTGCCGCACTCCATGATGGTACTGGTTTTCTTGTTGAAAAGTATAGTGTTGGTTTAATGCCAACCCTCAGCCTCACCAATACTAGTCCCGTGAATATCAAACATGTTGAAGTTCTGGCTATGGGAGCCGAGAAATTCACAGACCGCAATCCCTTACCCGCAGTACCGGTGGAACTAGACACCATCGCTGATGCACTTTGGCCTGGTGAGTCTTTCCTCAATCAAGAATTTACTTACAAGCGACTCAAAGAAATTCGCTCTAATAAACCCTTTGGCATTATACATTTAGCTACCCACGGTGACTTTTTACCAGGTAAGCCGGGAAGTTCCTATATTCAGTTATGGGATGCCAAGCTGGGATTAGACTCTCTCAGGGAGTTAGGGTGGAGTAATCCAGCAGTAGAGTTAGTAGTCCTAAGTGCCTGTCGCACCGCCTTAGGAGATCATGAAGCGGAATTAGGATTTGCTGGATTAGCGGTACTATCTGGAGCAAAGTCAGCTTTAGCGAGTCTCTGGTATGTCAGTGATGCAGGGACATTGGGGGTAATGAGGAGTTTTTACGAACAATTACACAACGCACCAATCAAAACCCAAGCTTTAAGGCAAGCACAGTTAGCGATGATTAACCAAGAGGTGCGCATCGAGGGACAGAAATTGGTGAGTAAAAGTGGTAGTTTGTCCCTGCCACCTCAGTTGCAGAAGTCGGAGAATATAGAACTAAGTCATCCTTTTTACTGGAGTGCTTTCACGATGATTGGTAATCCTTGGTAATATTGTTGTTTGTCATTTGTCATTTGTCATTTGTCATTTGTCATTGGTTGTTTGTTGAACGGGAAGCAAAGTACAGTTTTAACCAGAGCTATAGCAAAAGGCAGAAGGCAGAAGGGAAGAGGTTGATAGGTAAAGGTTTGCTGTATTTTGTATTGTCCTAACCGCCTTGGCGATTGCTATAATTAGCAACTAGCAATTAGCAATTAACAATTAGCAATTAACAATTAACAATTAGCAATTATTAATTATTAAAATGATCTTGCCATGAACATCCTACCAGCACCACCTGTTCGCACCTTTCCCTCCGGAATTCTACCCCTAGAGAATGGAGATCGTCTTTCTAGGGACGAGTTTGAGCGCCGTTACTATACAATGCCTCATGTAAAAAAAGCAGAATTGATTGAAGGAGTCGTTTACGTGGCATCCCCCCTCAGATTTGAACCCCATGCTGAACCCCACGGTAATTTGATCGTTTGGTTGGGGAATTATAAAGTAGTTACGCCGGATGTCCGACTAGGAGATAATCCAACGGTTCGCCTGGATATGGATAATGAACTCCAGCCTGATACAGTTTTGTTGATTGATGCGACAGCAGGAGGACAATCCCAAATAGATGAAGATGGTTATATCGAAGGAGCACCGGAGTTAGTAGCGGAAGTAGCTGCTAGCAGTGCTTCCATTGATATGCACGACAAAAAGCGGGTCTATCGACGCAATGGGGTGCAAGAATACATTGTCTGGCGAGTGTTGGAGAACCGACTAGATTGGTTTAGTCTCGAAGGTGGAGAATACGTATCACTGGAAGCAGATGAGGCAGGGGTAATCAAAAGCCGACAGTTTCCTGGGTTATGGCTGGCAGTGGCAGCATTGTTGTCGGGAGATATGGTCCAGGTATTGGCAACGCTTCAGGAAGGGTTAAACTCACCAGAGCATCGGGAGTTTGTTCAACAGTTAGCAGAGAAGCGATCGCTCTAAAAAACTGGGATATAGAGAATAGTTATTAAGAGGTTTTATGATTGTTCTGGACACTCATATTATTAGTTATATCATGTCCGCTTGAGGGCACACGTCAGTCATTGGTGTCAACTTAAGTCTAGACATAGCTGACTAGCTGGATTTCCTAACTCACCTTGGATTCAAATCCAAGGCTAATAGCTTAAGTCCATTGAAATGGACTAACTTTTTCGGATTTATTTTAGTCATCTTTAGATGACTTGAGCTATTAGCCTGTCGTTTAAACGACAGGTGAGGCAAGGATTTCACTTTAAGTTGACAGGAATGCACGTCGGTGCGCCCCTACCAGTAAAGAGATTGGGTTGCTGAGATTACCTGGGTGCTTTACTCCAACCATTTGCGATCGCGTCTTGTTCTGAACAAAACCATCTTTCTCCCTTTGCTGGATCAATGACAGTTGATTGATAATCTTTCATCCCTGGCATGTGATAAACTTGGCTTCCAGTATTATGAGAGATATTGCCTTTGATATTGCACCAAGGTAAATAAACAAAGCCCCCAAATCCCTTGGTAATAACTGCAATCAAAGCTAAACTTCCCATACCAATTAGTATTTCAATTGGTCTAAGTTTCTTTTTCTTCTGCTTCTTAAGCAATGGACTTGTCCGAAAATTAGTCGCAGATTTTTTAGGAGATTGGGCTTTAGTTTTATTTCTGGATAAATCTAATGGTTGTGAAGCAACCCCTTGAATTGATGCATTAGAGGCGCGTACTTTTCCGTTTGACTCAGTTGTTAATTCATACAGGATTGTATCTCCAACTTTGGGACGGCGCTTTGCTCCCTTTAGGGCACTAATATGTAGGAAAACTTCTTTGCCACCCTGCTCCGGCTTGATGAAGCCAAAACCCCGTTCATCTTTCCACGTTGTTAATTTACCCTTCTGTGACATTATTTTCAGATAACCTTGTTTTTTTACACGCTATAACTCACTTAAACCTTGCACTTTTACCAGAAAATTACTCCTGATCTCTTAACTTATTACTTATTACTCTTCAGAAAGTAGAAATAACAACAGGATGGCTGAATCTCTTGATATAACACGTTTGCTGAATTTTTTTTGGACTGAAGTCCTACTACTGCTTATTACTTATTACTTCAAAGCCTAAATCAATCGACTCGATGAGGCAAACCTTAAATAATTATCTACCTTATCCTCCTTGTCTCCCTTGTCCTCCTTGTCTCCCTTGCCCCTCTGTCCCCCACTCCCTACTCCCTTCTTCGTTCACCAAGATATACTAAAAATTTGAGATATCTTTCTGCTGACTGCTACTATTCTATGAATTCGCTGTCTAGATCTGTTCCAATTTTCCAGCTTGCTGCTAATGCATTACCCTTAACTAGGGGCTCAAAACAACGCCGGTGGCGTTCAGTGATTGCCGCTTTCCTGGTAGCTTCCATGCTAGGGCTAGTCGCAAAACCGACTGAGGCTTGGGCTCGCTCAGAAGTACCAACAGATACAGCGGGTTCCATTCAACCCTATTTAGATAACGTTATCGACAAGGTAACGGAGTTTCGCCTGGATAATGGTATCAAGTTTATTGTCCTCGAACGCCACAGTGCTCCAGTAGTTTCTTTTATCACCTATGCTGATGTTGGCGGTGCTGATGAACCTGATGGTAAAACTGGAGTGGCTCACTTCCTAGAGCATTTAGCCTTCAAAGGTACTGATATTGTTGGCACAAGTAACTACGAAGCGGAAAAGCAACTATTTGTGCGCCTGGATGATTTATTTGAACAAATTCAAAAAGCCAAGGCCGCCGGGGATGAAACAGAAGTTACTAAGTTAGAAGAGGAGTTTGCCCAACTACAAGCTGAGGCAGGTAAATATGCTAAGCAAAATGAAATGGGTCAAATTGTTGAAAGAGCAGGTGGTGTCGGGTTAAATGCCGCAACCTCAACTGATGCCACCTTCTACTTCTATAGCTTCCCTGCCAATAAACTGGAACTATGGATGTCCCTGGAATCAGAGCGCTTCCTCAATCCAGTGTTTCGGGAATTTTATAAGGAGAAAAAGGTTATCCTAGAAGAGCGTCGTCTACGTACCGATAACTCTCCTATTGGTCAGATGATTGAAGCTTTCTTGGATACTGCCTTCGAGGTACATCCCTACAAACGTCCGGTGATTGGCTACGACACAGATATCCGCAACCTCACCCGCGCTGATGTACGAGAGTTTTTTGAGACTCACTATATTCCCAGTAATCTCACAATGGCAGTGGTGGGAGATGTTGACCCGACAGAAGTTCAACAGCTAGCTCAACTCTACTTCGGACGCTACGAAACCAAGCCCTCACCACCACCAGTAACTGCGGTTGAACCACGACAGCAAGAAACAAGGGAAGTAACTTTGGAATTACCTTCCCAACCCTGGTATTTAGAAGGATACCATCGACCAGCAATCAACCACCCCGATAATGTGGTTTATCAAATTATTGGTAGTCTGCTTAGTGATGGTCGCACCTCTCGTCTCTATAAGTCTTTAGTAGAAAAGCAACAAATAGCCCTCTCCGCAGCAGGATTTAGTGGCTTCCCTGGAGAGAAATATCCCAACTTGATGCTGTTTTATGCCTTAACTGCACCAGGACATACAGTGGATGAAGTAGAAGCAGCATTGCGTACAGAAATCGAGCTCCT
Source organism: Symploca sp. SIO1C2 (assembly GCA_010672925.1). Lineage (GTDB taxonomy): Bacteria > Cyanobacteriota > Cyanobacteriia > Cyanobacteriales > Coleofasciculaceae > Caldora. The sequence goes on from JAAHFP010000025.1 coordinate 25,220, forward strand.
TAAGCAGGAACCAGTATCTAAACAGGATTTGGAGCGAGTGAAAACCCAAGCCCGTGCTGGTTTATTGCGTTCTCTTGGTTCTAATACGGGTATGGCTCGCAATTTGGTAGAGTACCAAGTTAAAACTGGTGATTGGCGCAACTTGTTCAAGGAACTAGACGCAATAGCAGCAGTTACTCCAGAGGATATTATGCGGGTAGCTCAAGAAACTTTCACTCCAGAAAATCGCACTATTGGACGCATTTTACCTAGTGAGTAAGGAAGAGGCAGAAGGCAGGAGGCAGGAGGCAGGAGGCAGGAGGAAAGAAAGCTTTTTAACTGATGGGTAATTTCCGCCACACTCTACTAACTCCTCAAAGAGAAATCCTTAAATAACCAATGACCAATGACCAATGACCAATGACTAATGACTAATAACCAATGACAATTAACAAAAAACAATCATTAATTCACCACCCTACCAAAACTCTACGCTGGGTAGGACTATTAGTAATGACAATGCTGCTAGTGGTTACCTTTCGCTTACCAGCATTTGCCAATACCCCACGGCATTATTCTGAGTTAGAATTTCCTCCTTTGCCAGAGATTCAACTACCGGAGTATAAGCGCTATCAGCTGGATAATGGTATGGTAGTGTATCTGATGGAAGACCATGAACTTCCCCTAGTGAGTGGTACAGCCATGATTAAAACTGGCGATCGCCTCGAACCGTTAGACAAAGTCGGCTTGGCTATGCTAGCAGGAAGCGTAATGCGTACTGGTGGCACAACAGCACATTCGGGGGATGAACTGAATCAACTGTTGGAGCAAAAAGCTGCGGTGGTGGAAACTGGTATCGGTACGGCTTCTGGCAGTGCGAGTTTTAGTGCTCTGAGCGAAGATTTAGAACAGGTTTTTGACTTGTTTGCTGAAGTTATCCAAAAACCGAAATTTCCCCAAGAAAAGCTGGATTTAGCTAAAAAGCAACAGGCGGGACAAATTGCCCGTCGTAACGATGATCCTGGGGATATTGCCAGCCGAGAATTCACCAAACTGATCTACGGTGAAACTAGCCCTTATGCTCGCACTATTGAGTATACAACTCTCGACAAGATCTCTCGCTCAGATTTGGTGGCATTCTATGAGGAATATTTTCATCCAGAAAATATGATTCTGGGCATTGTGGGAGATTTTGATTCTGTCAAGATGCGCCAGCTGATTGGGGAGAAGTTTGGCAACTGGCAACCAGCATCCTCACCCCAAGCAAAAACAGTACCTACTGCTTCCCAAGCCAAGCGAGGGGGAGTATTTTTGGTAGATCAACCCCAACTCACCCAGAGTAATATTCTTTTAGGACATTTGGGCGGTCAGTTCGATAACCCAGATTATCCAACTTTGGGAGTATTAAATGAGGTACTCAATGGGTTTGGTGGACGTTTGTTTAACGAAGTGCGATCGCGTCAGGGTCTTGCTTACTCTGTTTACGGCTACTGGAGCCCCCGTCACGACTATCCTGGTATGTTTCTGGCTGGAGGACAAACCCGTTCCGATGCGACTGTACCCTTTATTAAAGCCGTCCTTTCAGAAATAAAGAAAATCCGTACCACACCCATCACCGCCAAAGAGCTTACCCAAGCGAAGGAAGGGGTAGTCAACTCCTTTGTTTTCAACTTCCAAAGCCCTAGTCAAACCCTATCCCGACTGATGCGCTATGAGTATTATGGCTACCCGGCTGATTTTATCTTCGACTATCTCAAGGGGGTGGAGAAGACAACTATTAAAGATGTGCAGCGTGTTGCCCAAAAATATCTCAAACCTGAGGAGATTGTTACTCTGGTAGTAGGTAATATCGAGGAAATACAGCCACCCCTAGACATATTTTCGACAGAGGTGACCTCGATAGATGTTACTATTCCAGAACCAACCAAGAGTTGAGGTAAGTGGAACTGGCAGGATAGCAATAAGTGGTGGAACTGGCATCCTGTCAGTAAAAATGTGGAACTAGCATCCTGCCAGTAAAATGTGGAACTAGCATCCTGCCAGTAAAATGTGGAACTGGCAGGATGCTAGTAAAATGTGGAACTGGCATCCTGCCAGTAAAATGTGGAACTAGCATCCTGCCAGTAAAATGTGGAACTGGCATCCTGCCAGTAGTAAATGTGGAACTGGCATCCTGCCAGTAAGTAGGTATGAGGTGGTAGGCGTTAAGTAATAGGATAAAAGACGACTATAACCATTCATTAACCTAATGGCGAATAGAGAACATCTTGCCCTACTCAAAAAGGGTGCAGTTAGCTGGATTGAGTGGAGACAGAACAACCAAAATCTAGTACCAGAGCTCGGTGCGGCTAACCTCAGAGGATTCAACCTCAGAGGAGCTAATCTCAGAGGAGCTAACCTCAAAAAGGCTGATTTGAGTGGGGCTAAATTTATTAGCGCTATCCTCAGCAATGCCAATCTGAGCAATGCCAATCTTCAGGAAGCCGAGCTCATTTATGCTAATCTCATGGGAGCTGAACTTGTTGATGCTGATCTGAGGGGAGCTAACTTGCAGAGGGTAGATCTCCGAGATGCAAACCTGATTGGGGCTGACTTAAGAAAAGTTAATCTGAGAAAAGCGGATTTGGGTAATGCTAACTTAATTGGCGCTAACCTCAGAAATGCTGACCTCAGAGAAGCTAACTTGGTTGGAGCCCAGTTAACAAGAACTAACCTCAGTGAAGCTGACTTGGTTGCAGCCACCCTTTGCCATACTAACCTCACCAGTGCTAATCTCCACGAAGCTGAATTAATTGGGGCTTACCTCTACGAAGCCCAACTCTGTCAGGCGAATTTGAGTCGAGCTCATCTAAGTAAAGCATTCCTCTTCGGAGCTAATTTAAAGGAGGCAGATTGCTATCAAGCAGATTTGAGAGGGACTAATCTCAGCAAAACTAATTTTCAAGGAGCGAACCTCAGCAGGGCTAATTTCCAGGGAGCTAAACTTGAGCGAGTAGATTTTGGTGATGCTAACCTCCAAGGAGCAACGATGCCTGATGGTACAATCTATCGCTCTAACAAGCTTTAGAGAGTGATTTCTCCTTTGTCCTTTGTCCTTTGTACTCAACACTAATGACTAATGACCAATGACTAATGACCAATAACAAAGCAGATTTGGTATCGAGCCTTTATAATGTCTTTATAATGTTCTTAAACAAGATCCGAGTGGAAACCAAAAGGAGCATATCAGCTGTGCAGATAACGCTCAAGTAGTTTGGGTAGAGCAATAGCGAAACTCAACAGACTAACCCTAGAGTTGGGTTTCTCTACGAAAATGCATATGCCTATGTATCTCTACTCAACCGAAGAAGGTGATATACTCCTCAAACATAAAAATCCACTGTACAAATTCAGTCATAAGTTGCAAGTTATTTGATTATGAGCACTAGTACTACTAGCGAAACGAAAACTACCAGCAAAAGCAATGGCAATGGAAGTCAAGAGACGGGCAAGGCTAAGACAGAAACCTTAGAATTGGCAAAGACTGAGCAACAAGAAGCTGCGGGTGTAGCCCCTCTACCGGGAAATCGCCCGATTGCTTCGAGTGAGCTTCACATTAGTGAAACCGTCTCTATACTCGGCAATCGTCCTGTGGATGCTGCTCATATACAAGTTAAGGGGACTATCTCTGCCATGGGAGAGCGTCCAATAGTTGCCAGTGACATGAAAGTATATGATACGATTTCTGTGTCAGGAGACCGTCCGATTGCCTCTAGTGATCTGGCTTTAACTACTACCAATACCATCTTTAATCGTCCCATTGCTTCCAATGATATAGATGGATTCGAGGACTTGATGGGTTATCTTGATTAGTGAAGACTTGCTTCATCGAGTCGATTGATTCGGGTTTTGAAGTAATAAGCATTAGAAGGCAGGAGGCAGGAGGCAGGAGGCAGGAGGCGAGGGAGGAGGTAGAAGGAAAGAGGATTTGACAAAAGTTTCGACCCTCATTACTCATTACTCATTACTCATTACTCAAACAAGCTCTCCCACACCTTTTGAGAGTTAACCCGCAGCGGGTAGCCTATTCCTTTTAGAGATGGGAAGGATAGCTACCCGCTTTTTAATTAGGTAAGTTTAAATAAACTAGATATAGTCAAACTCTCACCAATGACAAAGGACAAATGACGAATGACAACATTCTGTTCAGTACCTGCTGGATTACAGTCAAGGAAACGCCTCAAGGCTTTCATTATTTAGAAAGAAAGGGCAGAGATTCAGTTGGAATATTTTTGCTAAGAAAAAGTAACGCTAATAGCAGTGGGTATGAAGTTTTGATTAGGCAGCAGCCACTTTGTATTCAAAGTGTAGCTATTCATGAAACACTGAAACTCTATCCTTGTCCCATTACTGGTGGAATAGAGTCAGGTGAGTCACCAGAGGAAGCCGCCGTTAGAGAAGTGTATGAAGAATCAGGTTTCTCAGTTTCAGTGTTGCCTTTAGGTAAATATATCGTTGGCACTCAAACTAATGAAATCTGTTACCTGTATTATGCGGATGTAACTGATATCAAACCAGAAATAGCTCAGCAAGATGGTAGTTATTTTGAAGCTATCAGCCAAAATGAGTGGCATCCTTTGGAATATTTGCATTCCTGTGATTACGGAGCTTGTCAAATTGGCTATTTCAAATTGAAAGAGGTCATATTTTAGCTTTCAGCTTTCAGCTTGAAAATTACCTAGGGATTTTCTGGGCAATATGCTAGCGCCAATGCTACGCCCCTACAGCCTTGCAACCTTCTTTCTTCCCTCGGAGCCTCCTGCCTTGGAGCCCTCTGCCTTTTGCTATATGACCTGAATCAATCCCGACAAAAAAAGTCGGGTATATTTGACTGGTATTATAGCTTGTGTTACTGTGTTGCGAGTGTTAATAAAAGTAGGGAAATTATATATATGACTCAGGCAACTATAGCTAAGCCCGCAGAGACCACCACCATTAAGAGCTTGAAGTGCAAAGAGTGTGGTATGGAGTACGATGCCAAGGCAATGCACATTTGTGAAGATAATTGTTTTGGTCCTCTGGAAGTCAGCTATGACTATGATGCGATCCGACGCCAGGTAACCCGCGAAACGATTCAAGCAGGACCGAATTCCATTTGGCGCTATCGTCCCTTCCTACCAGTAACCACTGATAATGTTATTGATGTTGGCACTGGCATGACTCCCTTAGTGAAGTCTCACCGCTTAGCAAGACGCCTGGGTTTGAAAAATCTCTACATTAAAAATGATGCGGTAAACATGCCTACCCTCAGCTTTAAAGATAGAGTAGTGTCCGTTGCTCTAAGTAGAGCTAGAGAGTTAGGTTTTTCAACAGTATCCTGTGCTAGTACGGGAAACTTAGCTAATTCTACCGCCGCGATCGCAGCTCATGCCGGACTCGACTGTTGTGTCTTTATTCCTGCTGACCTAGAAGCTGGTAAAGTTCTGGGTACTCTAATTTACAATCCGACAGTAATGGCAGTACAAGGCAACTATGACCAGGTCAACCGCCTCTGCTGTGAAGTGGGAAATACTTATGGTTGGGGATTTGTCAACATTAATCTGCGACCCTACTATTCGGAAGGCTCTAAAACCCTTGGCTTTGAAGTAGCTGAGCAACTGGGTTGGCAACTACCGGATCATATTGTTGCTCCCCTAGCCTCTGGCTCCTTGTACGGCAAAATCTACAAAGGCTTCCAAGAGTTCATCAAAGTTGGTTTAGTCGAGGATAAAGCAGTTCGTTTCAGTGGAGCACAAGCAGAAGGTTGTTCCCCCATTGCTACAGCTTTCAAAGAAGGAAGAGATTTTGTCACTCCAGTGAAGCCAAATACGATTGCCAAATCTATTGCTATCGGCAATCCCGCTGACGGTATCTATGCTCTGGAAATCGCTAAGAAAACTGGCGGTAATATCGAATCAGTTACCGATGCAGAAATTGTCGAAGGCATGAAGCTGCTAGCAGAGACAGAGGGTATCTTTACTGAAACAGCTGGAGGTACTACAATTGCTGTGCTGAAGAAACTAGTAGAAGCTGGCAAAATTGACCCCGATGAAACCACTGTTGCCTACATTACTGGCAATGGACTGAAAACCCAAGAAGCAGTTCAAGGCTACATCGGTGAACCTCTAACTATTGAAGCTAAGCTAGATAGTTTTGAGCGAGCACTAGAACGTTCCCGCACTCTTGAGCGCCTCGAATGGCAACAAGTTTTGGTTTAAAGAGGTGTTAGGTGTTAGGTGTTAGGTGTTAGGTAGTGGTGTTGTACCAAATCTAGTTACTTACTACCTTACCCGTTTCTCACTAACCTAATACTTTACACAAGGATGCTCTCAATCAATTTTGCTTCCTCTACCAACAACCAAAAACAAATAACCAACAACAAACAACAAATCTATGACTGTCACAGTTAAAATTCCCACCCCACTGCGAAAATTCACCAACAACGAAAAAGAAGTTAAATCCACCGGCAGCAATATCACCGAACTATTCGACTCCCTTGAAAGCAGTTGTCCAGGTATTAAAGGAAGGTTGTATAAAGGGGAAGGTGAACTGAATCGTTTTTTAAATGTCTACGTTAACGATGAAGACATCCGCTTTCTAGATGGTGCTAATACTGCCCTTAATGATGGGGATGAAGTGAGTATTTTGACAGCAGTTGCCGGTGGCTGAAGTGTAGATAGGTGAGCTAGTCCTCTGAAGGCAGAAGGCAGAAGGCAGAAGGCAGAAGGCAGGAGAGAAGAAAGTTTGGAAAGGAAGCTTTTTCATCTTTTCTACCTGGCGGATTATTTTCGCCGTGCTCCACTAGGGGGAGCATCTCAGGAATTTTTACTGACATGGGGACGCGGAGACGCGGAGACGCGGAGACGCACAAATGAACAACAAATATTTAACCAACACCAATGGCTAAGCAGCGCGTTCTCTCTGGAGTTCAACCAACTGGAAATCTTCACTTAGGTAACTATCTAGGGGCAATCCGTAACTGGGTTGAAGCTCAAAGTCAATACGATAATTTTTTCTTTGTAGTTGATCTACACGCAATCACTGTACCTCACAACCCAACAACCCTAGCCGCAAATACCTATTCCATTGCCGCCCTCTACTTAGCCTGTGGGATTGATTTAGAATACTCTACTATCTTTGTGCAATCCCATATCTGCGCTCACAGTGAACTCACTTGGCTGCTCAATTGTATTACTCCCCTCAACTGGCTGGAGAGAATGATCCAGTTTAAGGAAAAAGCTCTCAAACAAGGCGAAAATGTCAGTGTCGGTTTACTGGATTACCCAGTACTGATGGCTGCTGATATTTTACTCTACGATGCTGATAAAATACCTGTAGGAGAAGACCAAAAGCAACACCTAGAATTAACTCGTGACATTGCCATCCGCATCAATGATCAATTCGGCGGTAAAGGAAAAGCAGTATTAAAGTTGCCAGAACCATTGATTCGGAAAGAAGGAGCCAGGGTAATGAGTTTAACCGATGGCACCAAGAAAATGTCTAAATCTGACCCTTCAGAATTAAGCCGGATTAATTTGCTCGACACTCCCGAAGAGATTAAAAAGAAAATTAAGCGTTGTAAAACTGATCCAGTTAAGGGTTTAGAGTTTGACAATCCTGAACGTCCAGAATGCCATAATTTGCTGACTCTATATACCTTACTATCTGGGCAAAACAAGGAAGAAGTAGCCAAAGAATGTCAGGATATGGGCTGGGGACAGTTTAAACCATTACTGACAGAAGTCACAATTGAGGCTATTAAGCCAATTCAACAGAAGTATCAGGAAGTGATGGAGGAGAAGGGATATCTGGAGTCGGTTTTACGAGAGGGAAGGCAGAAAGCAGAAGCTGTTGCGAATCAGACTCTGGCTAGGGTGAAAACTGCTCTCGGTTATTCGATACCGCTGTAAGGAATAAGTATTGGTAAAATTCACCTTTCCCAAAAGCCTTGTTGTAGACTTTTAAGAAGTACACTCAGTCGCGAGGGGTTTGGGCGTAGCATTTGGATAGGTATATTTAGGTATGTGTACTTATAGTAAAAGGCAGAGGGCAGAAGGCAGAAGGGAAGAGATTGACAGGTAAAGGTTTCAGCATTTGGTGTTATCCTAACTGCTTTGGTGGTTGCTATAAATTATCCCCCAAATGCTACGCCCCTACTGCCTTCCAAAGTATTGAGAAAGTAATAGGGCAATGAAAGTTAAAGTTACAAATCTTGGTGTTTTAAAGCAAGCTGAATTTATCCTTGGCGACTTGACAATTATTTGTGGCGGTAACAATACTGGCAAGACTTATGCTACTTATGCCCTATTTGGCTTTTTATCTACTTGGCGACGAATGTTGCCTATCCCAATTAGTAACGATAACATCGAACAACTTCTAGCAAACGGCGTAATTCGTCTTGACCTACAAGAATATATCAAACAGTACGAGCAGATTGTTACCAAGGGTTGTCAGGCATATACTCAACAATTGCCAAAAGTTTTTGCAGCACAGGCAGAAAGATTTAAAAAAACCGACTTTCAGGTAAGCTTGGATATCAAAAATGTTAGATTAGTAGACAGCTTTGAGGTGACAATGAGAGCCGTCAATGCTGAACTATTTGCTATCACCAAAAGTGAAGAAAGTACAGAATTAGTGATAACTCTCCTGGTTGAGCAAGAAAAGATAACTATCCCTTTAAATATCATTATACGCATTATTACTGATGCTCTCAAAGACATCCTTTTTAGCCAACTTTTTCCTCGCCCTTTTATTGCCAGTGCAGAACGAACAGGTGCTGCCATTTTTCGCCAAGAGTTGAATTTTGCCCGTAACCGACTACTTGAAGAAATGGGGCAAGCTGACACAAATATTGCTCCTATGGAGCTTCTCTTTAAAGATTATGATGATTATGCCCTACCAGTAAAGACAAATGTGGAGTTTACCCGGCAACTGGAAACAATTGTCAAAAAAAGCAGTTTTTTGGCTCAAAACCATCCCGATATCTTAGCTGATTTTGCTGATATCATTGGCGGCGAGTACACTGTCAACCGCAACGATGAACTTTACTATGTACCAAAAGGTAAGCGTCTCAAACTTACTATGGATGAAAGTTCTAGTGCAGTGCGTTCTTTACTAGATATAGGTTTTTACTTAAGACACGAAGCCCAACTTGGTGACTTACTGATGGTGGATGAACCTGAACTAAATTTGCACCCGGAAAACCAACGCCGTGTTGCACGGCTTTTTGCCCGGTTGGTCAACCTTGGTATTAAAGTTTTTATTACTACCCACAGCGACTATATCATCAAAGAACTGAATACATTAATTATGCTCAACCATGACAAACCCAATCTTAAGCGAATTGCTGAAGAAGAAGGTTATCGGTCAGAAGAACTGATCTCTGCGGAAAAACTCAAAGTCTATATTGCTGAAGAAGCATCGATAAAACTAGAGGGAAAAACTAGAAAAACTAAACACCATACCCTCACACCAGCTAATATCGATCCAGAATTGGGTATTGAAGCTCGTAGCTTTGATACTACCATTGAAACGATGAACCGGATTCAGGAAGCAATTGTTTGGGGTGAGGAGTAATGTCTGATATTGCTCTGCTCAAAGAGATGATCAAGGAAACTGCTACAGTACCATTAGAAGAGCACAATGGCAAAAATCAAGTCACACTTATAGAACCGCCTCCTGCCAACTATTCTGTAACCATTCATGGAATGCCCTATAAGGATGAAGTCATAATTATTAAAGCAGATACTTTTAGTTCACCAAGGGCAGTCTTTAATGGAAAACGTGGTGAATGCAAACGTGCAGATTTTGTGATTATTGCCGATACTGATAATAAAAAATTCAGAAAAGTAATTCTCTGTATTGAAATGAAGGCAGGTAAAGGAGGAACAGAATCAGAAATCATCCAACAGCTTAAAGGGGCACAGTGTTTTGTTGCCTATTGTCGGGAAATTGGCCAGGTATTTTGGAATCAAAGAAATTTCCTTAAAGGTTATGAATATCGTTTCATCAGTCTTAGGGAGATCAGCATTGCTAAAAAACCGACACGGACTTTGGCAAAAGTTGGTATTCATAATTGTCCAGAGCGAATGCTGAAAATTACCTCCCCACATCACCTTCAGTTCAATCGCTTAGTTTGAAATTCGGAACTGAATGGCACGCTTGTTATGACTCAAACCTTGAATTGACAATGCTTTTGTATATTAAGCGATCGCAAGGATATGTGGTAAATGCTCTCAGTGATACAAGAGCAGTAGAAATAGCCCTTTCAGAGACCACTCTAAAATTAGTCATTATCCTGGAGTAGCGATAATGTAGGGAGAGTTAACATTGATGAACCAATTCTCATCGATAACTTCTATGTTCTCATCCAAGATGAGGATTAAATCACCAATCTTAGCTGGGGAATGACCATAAAGCGAGTCTGAATCAACAGGGAGATTGATAGTGAGTGCAAACTTGAGTTGTAGCCAATATTGATTTTTGGTATTGTTAGGTGAAATTACCCAAGAACCACTCGTTAACTCTGCATGAGGCAGTTGGGAAAAGGAAATGACTTCATAAAATTCGTCTTCATCCCAGTAGCCGTTAATTTGAGCATTACAAGCTTGCAGATGTTGCTCAGCAATTTGATTAGCGTCAATTTGTTCCAATGTTTGGCTAAGATTGTACCAGATTGGGTTATTCTTGAGTGTGATAGTCACAATAATGACCCCTTAGTGAGTAGTTTGTTTCCCAGGAAAGTGGAGAACTCCTTCCACTATTCTGCCGTGAAATCGTCGTTCGCCGCCTTTACCAAGAACTTTAGATTTGAAATCGTAGCCAGGTTCTTCAGAGGGGACAAGTCCAGTGTTCCCTTTAGGGGGAACAAGTCCTTTGTTGATGCTTCGGAGATGTTTGCCAATTGGATCGTAGAGGATGCCAAGTTGAATTTGGTTGGTGTTGAATGAGATAAGTCGGCCTTCTAATGATTGGTAGATTTCATCCGGTTGAATTTCTTGCCAGGTCTTGGGTAATTTTGGGGTTTCTAGCTCATAATCACTCATTGTATCTAAAGATAAAGTCGCTGGCATTGCTTTATAGTAGCAAGCGATCGCAATTTGGGCATATGCAATACACCCAACACCACTAGCTTCAAACTACAGTCAACAACAACAAACCAACAACCATTGCCCCACTTCCGAAGATAAATGACCAGAAGCGGTGATAACTATTAACCTTTGTACCGCTACTGCTAGTAAACTGGGTCATATCTACCCAAGGAGCAATACCTCGTCGAAACCAACCAGTAGTTTCTCCTTGAGAACCGAGCAAATTCTTCACTTTGCCCATACCAAACAGGAAATTTCCTAAGGAACCGAAGCGAGAAGCATAGCGTAGGAAAATCATACCAGTAGCATCTTGGAATTTCAGGTCAGAGCCAAAGGCATAACCGGCATCACCCCTACCAATTAACTCACCCTGGAGTTTTACTGGTTGACCCCGTAAAGGACTAGCATAGGGGTCGGACATTAGAGTAAGAATATCTGATGCCTGAGCTTGCTTGAAGTTGGGATACATAACTAAAGTGCGTAGGCAAATTGCTATGCCCAAACCTATAACGGCAAAGGCAATAGGAGCAGTTGGTAAGATATTGATAAAAGTTAGCCCTAGCAACAAACCTGCAACCAAACCAATGGGTATAGCGATAAACAGCAACAAGTCAGTAGCAAAATTACGGTAGAGTTTTGGCTTGTTGAGACTCTTACTTTCCCCTACTATACGACCCATATCAAACTCCGTAGGTAAACCCAGTTGTTCAGCATAGGTACTGAGGGCACGTACCCGTTTACCTGTTAGAGGATGAGTAGAATTCAACTCCATCCACCAACCCCAAGGATTAAATAAATCCCACAAAAAGACTCTACCCACTTGCTCCGGCTGCGCTGCCACCCGATAGGCAGTACCACTGCTAGCTGCTGCTTTGGGGTCATAAATACCTAAAGCACGAGTACCTTCAACTAAGCGACTTGGTTCTTTTGCTCGTTGTCCTTCTTCCACAATACCGTAGGCAATTTTCACCAAAGCGCGGGAGAGGGCATTAGGGTTGCCAGTGGTTTCTGCGGCAAAGTGATCAGCAAAATATTCCCTAGTGCGAGACAAATATAACAGTAGGTAAGTGCCAACTAAATAAAATCCATAGGCAATTAAAGCCGCACTCTGAGCAGCATCTCTTGCTTTTTCACTACCACTGCGTCCCAGGCGTCGGGCAGTAATATAAATTAGATAGGTGATTTGTACTAAGGTGGAAGCCACCGTCATTACCGCAAAATCCCAATGGACAATATGCCCTAGTTCATGAGCATAAACTGTAGCAATTTCTTCATCATCTAGATAGGTAAAAAGTCCCTGACTAACTACCAAACGGGCGCTATTGGGTAGGGAACCATAGGTAAAGGCGGTGGGATTTTGATCATCAATGATGCCCAGTCGAGGCTGCTTGAGTTGTTTCTCCGCACAGACATACTGAATAACTTTTGCTGCTTCGGGACTCTGACTTTCTACCTCAGACAGGGAAACCCAACGGGTTTGGTACAGCCAGCGCTGGCTTAAATCCATCAGCCAGGGAGAGAGAAAAAAGGCAACAATATTGAATACTAGGGTAAAAACTACTGCTGTGAACAAACCAGCGATGGGATTAGGACTCTCTAAGATAAAGATAACTGCTAAAGCCAGCACCAGTATCATACCGAAAAGCAAAGAGAGGGTAACACCAGAAGCTAAAGAGAGGCTACCAGCGAAACCTGCCAGGGCAAGCTTGACACCAGTTTGAGCTGCACGGGCTCCCTTTTGAACTACCTTGCTAGGAGGTTCCGGTGTTGTTGCCGTTGAAGCGGTAGATGTGCCTACCTCTGAAGTAGACTCCTGGGACGTTTGGGCATTAGAGGAAGCGGTAGATGTGCCTACCTCTGAAGTAGACTCCTGGGACATTTGGGCATTAGAGAGGGAACTAAGGGTTTGTTTTGCCCAACTACGAAGCTGGGAATTGTTACTATTTGCCAGCTGTTGACAAAGAGCGGACGCTTTTTTGATATTACCAGCACGATAATATGCTTTCACCAGGATCATCTGGGCTTGGAGGTAATCTTTCGAGTCTGGTGTAGCACCGTAGTTACAAAAATTTTGCAGTATTTGTACTGCTTCTTGGGGACGCCCTTGTTTTAGGGCATCTAATCCAGCTTGGAGTGACATAAGAATTGAGAATTGAGAATTGGGAATGGGAAGGTGTTTAATTAATAGATACAGTAATGGTCACGCAAATTTCGTAAAAATTCTCATAAATTTATGGTTAGAAATTGAGAATATCTCCCCCATCTCCCTTGTCTCCCCCATCTCTCTTGTCTCCCTTGTCCCCCACACTCCTCCTCACCCTACCTCAACCACAGGCAATACAACAGTAAACGTAGTCCCTGCTCCTACTTCACTTTCTACTGTAATTGTACCCTGGTGGAGATCAACTGCTTGTTTAACGATGCACAAACCTAACCCTGTTCCAGGAATCTTGCCAACATTATTTGCTCTCTCAAACTGCTCGAAAAGCTTGGCTTGATATTCTGGAGGAATACCAATTCCTTGGTCTCGAACACGAAAAATCATCTGTTGTTCATCACCAGAGACTTCTAGGTGGACATTACCACCCTCAGGAGAATATTTAATCGCATTGGAGAGTAAGTTACCTAGGATGTGGCTCAGTAGTTTTCCATCCAGATAAGTTTTAGAACATTCCTTCTGAGAGCAAAAAGTCAGTTGGTGTTGCTTGGTAGTAAATTGAAACTGTTCGAGCACATTTTGGCAAAAAGCGATCACATTCAACTCAATTGGTTCAAAACTGAGTTTATTAGCTCCTGCTTTATCAAGAACTAAAATATCCTCTAGCATCTGATTAATATTATCTATGGCAGATTGAATTCGCTCAAAATGTTTAACTTTTTTTTCTTCTGTCAGTTTGTCTTGATAGAATTGCAATATCTCAGAACTTCCTTGAATTGTCGCCAAAGGATTGCGGATATCGTGAGCGGCAATGGAGAGTAGCCGAGATTTATCTTCTATAGAAACTTTGTTTTTGAGGAGAGACTGCTGCATTTGAGTTTGCTGTTGATGTTTCCTCAGAGCCATCTTGATTGTGGCATGTAGTTCTCGATCTTTAAAAGGTTTAAGAATGTAACCATAAGAACCAGTTGCCTCAGCTCTCTCTAAAGTTTGATCATCAGCATAAGCAGTTAGATAAACAACAGGAATACCTAATTGCTCGTTAATTTGACCTGCTGTTTCTATACCATCCATATCTCCTTTGATGACGATATCCATCAAGATTAAATCTGGCTGAATCTCACTTGCTCGTTGGATAGCCTTGTCTCCAGAAGAAACAATATCAGTTACGGTATAGCCTAATTTAGTCAGTTTTCGGGATAAACCCTTAGCAATTAACAGCTCGTCTTCTACAATTAAAATTTTGGTGTCACTCACAGTTTGACAGTCTCCGTCGATAATGAAGTTCTGAAAATGTTAGCTGAAACGATGTGCCGTTACACTGTTTCAGTTCTATTGTTCCTTCCAACTGTTCAGTTAGAGTACATACTAATTGCAAACCTAATGATTCAGTATCTCGAAAATCTAGATCTTCAGGGAAGCCAATACCATTATCTCTGATTATCAGATTGATTTGCTTATCTGGTAACTGATGCAACTCCAGCCATAGTTTATTGTTGGTTCTACCTTTGGGAAAGGCGTGTTTAAATATATTGGCAATCAATTCATTGACAATTAAGCCACAAGGGTTAGCTGTTTCAATGTTGAGTAAGACTGGTTCAATATTCAACTCAAGATCAATTGCCCTGTCATCACTATAACCATAAGAACTAAATAAGTTGTCTAATAAAGACTCAAGATACTCACCAAAGTTGATTTGATCTAAGTTATCAGAACGGTATAGTTTTTCGTGAATCAGAGCCATTGAGTGAATGCGGTTCTGACTATCCTCAAGTACTTTAATGATTTCGAGATCTTCGGTAGAGTCAGTCTGCAATTCTAGGAGACTCGATACCACCAGTAAATTGTTTTTCACTCGATGGTGAATTTCCTTGAGCAGGAGTTCTTTCTCTTTGAGGGATGTTTTGAGCTGAGTTTCTGCCTGTTTACTCTCTTGGACATCCTCAACCACACTAATAAAGTATTGAGCTACACCCTCAGAATTGTGTACCAGAGATATTGTTAGATGCCCCCATTGCACTTGGCCATCTCGGCGAATGTAGCGCTTTTCTAGGGAGTCGGTGTTAATCCTACCAGCTAATGCTTGATTCCAGTATTCTTGATCAAGTACTATGTCATCTGGGTGGGTAATCTCTTCCCAAGTCTGCCCCAATAGCTCTAACTCGCTATACCCCAACAGGTCACAAAACCCTTGGTTGGCTCGGAGAATATGACCAGATAGGGAACTCAAGACAATTCCTACGGCAGCTTGCTCGAAGATGGCACGAAAGCGTTCTTCACTTTCTCGTAGTGCTTTATCTGCTTGTTTGCGGTCGGTGATATCTTCGGCAATCCCTGCTACTCGGTAGACTTCCCCAGCCTGATTATAAATAGGAAAAGCGCGATCGCGAATCCAGCGAATTTCTCCATAGGCTCCCACAATCCTATATTCTTCATCGTACTCACCTAGAACCTGTTTAGGAAAAGCGGCTAGGACTTCTTCCCGGTTAGCTGGATGAATAGCATCCACCAAAGATGTAGGTGAAGTGTATAACTCAGCACAAGAACGACCCCAAATAGTTTCATAGGCAGGAGAGACGTAGATGATATTTTGTTGTTCGGGGTCTCTCATCCAGAAAACACTCTCAATGTTTTCCGCCAGCTGTCGGAAACGCTCTTCACTCTCTCTTACATCTAATTCTGCCTCCTGGCGCTCTAGGGCGTTAGCAAAAATTTCCCCCACTAGCCTGAGCAGAGTTATTGTCTCTTTTGTCCAAACTTTGGATGTCCTGACTGCATTAAACCCAACAAAACCCAAAAGCTGACTCTGAGCCACCATTGGTATGCCAATCAGGGATTGAGTTGATTGTTGCAACAAATAAGCTTTTTCCTTGCTGGCGGTAGGGGGTAAATCAGTGATTTGAGATATATCCACTAACTCAAACCGCTGTAATTTTTCCCGTAGCCAGGGGAAAGCGGCCAAAGATATCTCCTGTAAATTGGTTACTTGGGACTCAATGCCGGGGGCACACCACTCTTGAATATTGCTAACTTGAGTAGCATCATCAGAAATTTGAAAGACATAACTACAGTCAACCTCAGCAAATTCTCCAATTTGTTGTAGAGTTGCTTTGATACCCTGATCAATGTCATCAGATTTGAGGTTAATAAATTGGGTGGAAATGCTAGTGATCAGCTGTTCTAGTTCAATTCGCGTTTCGAGAGCTGCTTCGGTTTCCTTGCGATCGCTAATGTCTTCCACCACTACGCTCAAATAAGGCTCAACGACCGACTCCTCTGAAGAGTAGTGCACTAGGGAGACAGTTACACTAACCCAGACGAAGGAACCATCCCGGCGGAGGTAACGCTTTTGTTGGGAGTAGGTGGGAATTTCTCCAGCTATCAGCGCTCGACGGAACTTGAGGCTCAGAATCCAATCTTCAGGATGACTGAGGTCTGAACCTGTCTTCTGTAGTAATTCTTGCTGAGTGTAGCCTAAAATCTCGCACAGTTTTTGGTTGACCATCAACCACTGACCATTAATCGCCACCTGAGCAACTCCTACTGCTGCTTGCTCAAATAGGGAACGAAAACGCACTTCGCTCTCTTGCAAAGCAGCAGTACGTTGGATTACTTTAGCTTCTAGATCATCATTTAAATTTTTCAGGGCAGCTTCTGCTTGCTTATGGGCAATAGCAATTCCTGCTAGCTGAGTTGCTAACTCTACCAAGTTTTCGCCCTGTAAGGCAGGAGGGTTAGAGACGTAGGATCCTACAGGAGTTGTCACTTGAGGCTCATGACGATACATGATAAACGTGCCTAAAACTTTACCCTTGTTGGAAAAAATGGTTGTTTGTTGTTGGTTGTTTGTTGTTGGTTGTTTGTTGTTGGTTGTTGGGCAATAGGGAATTGGGAATAGGGAATTGGAAATTGGGGATGTCTCCCTTGTCTCCCTTGTCTCCCTTGTCTCCCTTGTCTCCTTATCTCCGCGTCCCCGCGTCTCCGCGTCCCCGCGTCCCCCTGTCTCCTCATCTCCCTCAATATCTGCTAACACAATGGAACAACTAAAACCCTCTGCATGGACTTCGATAAAATGACAGAGGTGATCCAGCACCGACTCTAGGGATGCCCCTGTTGCCAACATTTGTAGTACCTGCTTTTGTCCTAGCAATAAGCTTTCAGCCCGCTTACGCTTGCTAATATCTTCAGCAATACCCACAATTCGGTAAACTTGTCCGGATTGATCGATAACAGGAAAACTGCGACCCCAAATCCAGCGGATCTGACCATCGGGTTTAATAATGCGATACTCCTGGTTTAAAGGCACACCGTCAGTTTGTTTTTGTATAGCAGCTCTAAAAAACTCCCGATCTTCAGGATGAATCGCTTCTATCCAGCTTTGAGGCTGTTGGTATAAACTATTGCAAGGTCTCCCAAATAGTGACTCATAAGCCGGACTGATGTAGAGCAATTCGCTGTGATCTGGCTTACTAATGTAAAATACTTCCCGGATATTTTCTGCTAATTGACGGAATTTCTCTTCACTCTCCCGCAGCGCCTCTTGTGCTTTTTTGCGCTCTAGTTCTGAACCAGCACGCACACCAAAAATTTGCAGAATCTCTTCCATAAATCTGGTATTGGGAAGAGGTTTGCGAGCCATAACAGCCATCAAACCTAAGATTTGACCTGCACTATTAACTAAAGGAATGCCCAAATAGCTCTCAATCCCCATCTCCGAGAGCATGGTATCCTCAGGAAATTGCTGCTGTACATTTTGAGGATAGATGCACATCCTCCTCTCCATTAAATCGGCACAAGGAGTGTTAGCCAAATTGTAGTTAAAATTTTCAGTAATCTCGCCATCAATACAGACAGCCACTGTTTTGATACGTTCGTCCTGGAAGTCAACTAACTCACCAACCAAGGCATATTCCACATCCAATGCCTTGGCTAAATATGCTACTAGCGACTGGAAAAAAGCTTCACCTTTAGCAGAAGAGATACCTAGAACTAAATTCCTCAGAGCTTCATCCATGCGCTTGTGTTCAGTAATATCACGACCTACAGCATAGAAAAAACCAGCTTCTGGAGCGATAGCCGTCCAAGATAACCATAGATAAGAACCATCTTTACACCGATAGCGATTCTCGAAGTTCTCGACGGGACTACCCTCTGATAACTTTTCTACCATCGCCATAGTTGCTTCTACATCTTCAGGATGTACAAACTCCAGGAATGGTCGTACCAGAAATTCTGCTTCTGTATAGCCCAGTAAATCTTCAAAATGGTGGTTAATTCGCTTGAGGTAACCATCAAAACCGGCAATGCAAAACAAGTCGAGGGAGAGTAGAAAAAAGAGGTTTAATTCTTCCTCTGCTTGCTGACGCTCCACAGCATTAGAAAGTACATTACTAATAGCCTGAAGAAAATTGACATCTTCTTGGCTGAATTTTCGCTGTTGGGTAGTATGAACACTCAATACTCCAAAAGGAACTTGCTTACCTTGAATAACAATACTCATACCACTCACTACACCATGTTGCTGCAGTAAGGATGAGCCATTAAAGCGGGTTTCCGCCTGCAAGTCGCTGACAACTACCTGCTCAGACGAATGCAGGGTATAGCCTGCTTGAGAGTCTTTAGTTGCTCTGACTCTTGATTTAACAATTGCACCTTTTTGCCAGCCGAATCCTGCTACTAATCTGAAGGCATCCAAGTTTGACAGGAATTCTACAACTTTAGAGTATTCTACCCGCAAAATTCGAGCTGCAAGGTTTACTGCTTCATCCATCAAGCTCTCTAGATCCGTCTCTACCAAGGCTCGCTGACCTAATTGGGCTATTGCTTCCTGTTGATGGGCACGGATTCTTACTTCTGTCTCTGCTTGTTTACGCTCAACTTCTGCTCGCTTGCGATCGCGAATTTCTGTTATAAGAATTTTATTAGTTTCTTTAATTTGGGTAGTTCTTTCCTGAACCCGGAGTTCTAACTGCTCCCTAGCTAATTCCAACTCCTCTTCTGCTGATTTTCGCTCGGTAATGTCCCGACTTACCCAAACAACCCTATCCTCAGAGATTGGGGAAATCTTAGCAGAGAACCAAACTGGAGCTTTGCCATTGAGCAATTTGTACTCAAAATTGACTACTTGCTGAGTATCTAAAGCCCGCTGAATTTGAGAAAGATACTTAGGAGATTCTTCTTCATCCCACAATCTTTCCAAAGTTTGTTGAACAATGTCAGTATCCGATTGATACAAATATTCAGGATGGGTGGGGGCAATTTTGATATTTTGTCCTGAGCGGTCGCAGATTATGACCACATCAGTCATTGCTTCAAAGAACCCCCGAATTTCCCTCTCCGACATCCGCAGCTTTTGTTCAGTTAGCTGACCTTCCAACAGTTTCTGTTCTAATTCTTGATTGTTAACTTTAAGTTGAATAGCCTGTTTAATAATTTGTCGTTCCAGCTTGGCTTTGAGTTTACTAACTTCTTCTTCACCTTGTAGACATTCCTTTTTTTCTGCTTCTAGTTGGCATATCTGCTGCCGTAATACCTCAACTGTGTCATAAAGCCGCATCGGGTCTAGGATTTGTAATAAATTTGCCTGGGTAATAATTCCCTGCAATTCTCCATCAGTGCCAGTTACGACTAAATGCTGTAGATCATCTTGCTGCATCTGTTGATAAGCTACCCAAAGATTGTCCTCCGGATGCAGGCAACCTAAGGCTGTACTCATCACCATCTGTGCTTGAATTTCCCCCTCCTCTAACCCTAGTAAACATTGAAACTGGACAATATCTTGCTCCGTTACTATGCCTATGGGAATTGTTGTTTGTTGTTGGTTGTTTGTTGTTGGTTGTTTGGGAATTGGGAATTGGGAATTGGGAAATTCTTCCCCATCTCCCTGTCCCCGCGTCACCGTGTCACCGCGTCCCCATGTCTCCCCATCTTGAGTAATTACCACACAACTGCTCTGATGTTCTGCCATGAGCTGCGCTAACTGTAGCAGTGAACTGTTGATTGAAGCGTAAATCACCTGGGTATTCATTACTTCTGCTACTGAGCGCCATTTGAGCATATTGACTGGTTGCATAGCAGCACACAGGGTTTGGTTGGTAATTGCCCCAATTATTTGCTCCTGCTCATCTAATACTGGTATATGACAAATTCGATGTTGCCGTAGGATAGAAAAGACTGAAAAAACATCTCGAAACTCCTCTGGCTTCAGGGTAATTGGCTGCTGTACCATTACATCACCAATTGTCATCTGGGCTAAGTTTTGCTTTGCTGCTACTAAATCAACTAAATTCTGCCCAGTAAAAATTCCTACTAACTTATCAGCCTGAGTTACCAGAACGTAGTTAGTCCCCTTTTGCGGAGAGACAGTAAATTTCTCTGATGCCTTAATATCACGACAGCTACCCACTGCCTGATTCATCTGAGCCAGAACTTCTAACAATGGACTCTCTGAAGTAACTCTCAGGGGAGAGCAATCTATTACTTCTTCTAGTCTAGGGGAATAGACAGGCGAATTGTCAAGTGGCATAGGTAGTAAAGAAGCATCTAAAGCTAATTTAGCAATAATTTGGATGAGAGAGCAGAGAAGATTGAATTAAATTCAAAAGCTGCCCCAATTGAGGATTTCGTGTATCAACAGTTACTCTATTGCTCTTAAAAACACCAATTGGCTCACATTGAATTAGTTGGCAACGCTTTTCTCTTGAATTTAATAAGTAATATTACGTACTTTTTACTGATTGGCTCAAATTAGATTAAAATATGCCTCTAATGGATAGTTGGTTACTTAATTAACTCTCCATCTCCCTATCCGTATCCCTGCCTCTGTGTTTAAACGGTAATCACAGATGCTAAATAGACATCTCCAATAATTATGGTATGAGCCCCATGCTAACTGACCCAAATCGGGGTTTCTAGAGATGTCTAATCAATATTTTGAGCTTGATGCTTTTATGCTGTCTTAAGCCAATAATTCTTCAACTGCTACGCTAAAACCTGGCAATACTTTTTGCGTACTAACTGTACTAGGGGAGGTAAACATCAATCCACCTTCATTGGTAATTACCATCACCCAACCACTTTCAGGGTAAACTAGCCAAACTTCTTCACCTCCAGACTCTAAATACTCTTGAGCTTTGAGTAATACATTCTCCGCTAAATCAGTGGGAGAAACTATCTCGGCGCAGAGGGGGAAACTTTGGGGTAAGGTGGCTGCATTGCCATACTGTGCCACTAATGCAGGGGTGAGATATGCCACGTCGGGAG
The DNA here is from genome assembly GCA_010672925.1 of Symploca sp. SIO1C2. GTDB lineage: Bacteria > Cyanobacteriota > Cyanobacteriia > Cyanobacteriales > Coleofasciculaceae > Caldora. Next base: position 46,727 of record JAAHFP010000025.1, read on the forward strand.
AGCGCCCTTGCTTGTGAGTACGACAGGGTACATCCGTATAAACTTTGCCACCAATTCCACTAGAGTCTTGGAAGTCCTGCCAATAGCGACCAAGCCTCAACTGAATCTCACCGTGCTTCAAGGTCATGCCATTTTTCTCTACTAGTTGACCGTCTACCCACTCCATCCTATCAGGAGGATTGGTAATAAACTCTTCTAGAGAAAAATTGTCTTTGACAGCAACCACAGAAACCATTTCTTTTCCTCAATCTTGATTAACAACAACCGAGCTATGTTTATAGTGTAATCGCATGAAAGTTCCCAACAGGCTTTATTTCAAAAATTTGACTCTTCTAGTTTACCCCAGTCTTGAACAATAATTTTACCGCCTCTTTTATAAATCATTATTCCTTTGAGTTTTTTAAACAAACGTACACATTCTTCATAGGTAATACCAATACTGCGAGCAATTTGATAGTAAGGCAGCTTAGTATTTAAACAATTTCCTTCTGCCACATCATAAGTGCCATCGCGAATGTCCAAGGTATAGCAAAAGGCAAAAGGGAAAAGATTGACAGGTAGAGGTTTTAGCATTTGTTGTTGTCCTAACTGCCTTTTTAAGCATTTTTTTTACAAAAGTTAATATTTAAACATGAGCTACCTCAGAGACGGGACTCAAAGTTGATGCCAGAGTAAGAGTATCGAGTTTTGGAACTGACTTAGGAGTTTTGTAAAATGAGCAATACAGTTAGCCAAGAAACTATCAATATCGTCAAATCTACCGCCCCCATCCTCAAAAAACATGGTCAAAAAATTACTACTCGGATGTACGAGGTGATGTTTGAGCAATATCCAGATGTGAAAACACAGTTTGATATGTCTGCCCAAGCTAATGGTACTCAACCCGCCAAACTTGCTACCGCTGTCTATAGCTATGCAACTCATATTGATCATCTTGAAACTTTACAAGCTATGGTAGATAAAATTGCTCATCGTCACGTACAAACCCACGTCTTACCAGAACAGTATCCTATTGTAGGAAAATGTTTGTTACAAGCAATGAAAGATGTGTTGGGAGATGCCGCAACAGAAGAAGTAGTGGCTGCTTGGGCTGAAGCCTATCAAGCCTTAGCTGAGATCTTTATTAATCGAGAACAACAAATTTATCAGAGTAATTAATCATTTGTTGTTTGTCATTGGTCATCGGTCGCGATCGCTTATATTGTAGATTGGGTGAAGTCGCAGGTATTAATTCCTGCTTTACCCAACAAGAAAATAAGCTCAACCAACGGCGCAATCTTAGTTCACTACCTCAATGTCGGCTCCAGCTTAAATTTATTAAAATTCTCCTACCACCTACCACCTACCACCTAACACCTACCATCTACTACCTACCACCTAACACCTACTTACCTTGCAGTTCTTCTTGAAGCAAACGCTGATAAATTTTGGGTAACTTCTTTGTCACCACATTATCTTCTATGCCGTAACCCAAACTTGTCCAAGTACCCGAAAGCTTGCGTAATACCTCATCCAACTTTCCTTGCTGGAGTTTTTGGGAAATATCCATACCCCAAGCTTGTTGATCACTGAGCCAAGCATAAACCACTTCATCTTGATATTGTGCCTCAAAGCTGTAATTCTTCCAGACCCAGAAGCCTGAAGGTCCTGGATGATAGCGCATTGCCTTCTCATGCCAAGTAGTGTTAATAAATTGATACCGTCCTGCTGCCGTTGTACAATTACCTTTATTAGGACCGGCAACAATTGTGACACAATGTTCAGGATGACGGCTCAGGTCTCGGATGCGCTGACCTCCGTACAAAAGTGTATAGGGTTGAGAATCATTTGCTTCACTAGCCGCTATGGTTCGCATTAAGGCTCGAATATAGGGATCGCCTCCCTTCATTACCAGTGGAGGTGTACCAGAGGAACCACCTGAATAATTTGGTAGTTGTCTTTGCCCAAATCCTGAACGCAATTCTACCGCCCAGGTGATTAACACCAAGACACTGATGAGAGTGACTATACGCTTCATGATGGATGACCAGAAAATTTTTTGAGGCAAGAGTTTGATTAATGTTATTTGTTGTTAGTTGTTAGTCGTTTGTAAAAAAAAGAAACAACAAACAAAAAACAAACAACAAACAACCTTTGCGAAGCATGGTGAGCAACGCGAAGCATAGCGGCGGGCGGCTATCTCTCCCATCCCTTAAGAAATGGGCTTCCCGCCGCTTTCAGTGAATTACCAAGTTCAAAAATCCTCACACTGCCCCAAAATAGAGCTGGACAAATTTCACCTGTCTTACCTATCCGGTGACACTAGCAAATAGTTGAGTCCAGTTTTTTTCTGGAGCTTCTGTCTTGGCAACCACTTCTACTATTTTATTCCGCGCTTCCGGTTCTGACAGGCTCTCCACACAAACTTGTGCTACCTTGGTGCGCGGGATACTACCTTCAAACAAGGTATCTGCCGATGACATTACTACTGGATCTGAATTATCTTCATTCTTGAGCCCTCCCGGACGCACAATAGTATAAATCAAACCACTGTTTTGCAGGTATGCTTCTGCTTGCTTCTTCCATACCAAAATCAGCCAAAAGAGATTGAGAGGGTGGAAAAATTGGGATACACAGAGGGAAGATACGAGCACAAAATGCTCAATTCCCTTGCTTTTAGCCACATCCACCAAATTTTTATTGCCTTCGTAGTCTACTTTGTAGGGTTCTGTAGGGTCAAAACTTGGCTTAGCACCGGTGGCACACAGGAGTATGGTACTATCTGCGATCGCAGCTTGGAGACTTTCTGGTTGTAACACATCTCCTACCACTAATTCCACCTCCGCTGGTAGAATTGCTTTCGCGGTTTCCAGGTTCCGCACTAGAGCACGAACCTGAATGTTACGCTTAACTAACTCTTTGACAATGCGACGCCCCGTCTCCCCTGTTGCTCCGGCTACAAATGCTTTCATCCCTTTGTCGGTAAATTTCCTATGGTTGACTTTCAGATTCACAGGCTATGCTGAGGAAAAGATAGGATTGAGCTTTGGCCTGCTAGCTCTAATTCTTCAATTATTGTAGAACTTTTGCTCAACCTACTGATCTTTGTCGTAAATTGGTAAGAATTTGGAGAACTAGTGCAGTGGGCATGGAAATGACCTACCAGGGAAAAAGGCTTTCTTCCCTCGGAACCTTTTACCTGCTGTCTTCAGGGCACTAGTGGACATCCTTAAATATAGGTAACAGGGAAGTAATACAGAGGAGCTCAATAGATGCATTCACAATCTGCTGATTATCAACTGATTCAATTAGAGCAAAAGCAGTTGAATGCTAGAGCCAGTTTTGTAGGGAATGACATTTTAGTGACAAAAAGACCTAACCTAAGCTGTGAATATACTCAATTTCAGAGTCATTTTCACGACTGTATGGAGATGTATGCCAAGGCTGAGGAAGTTACTGCTTATCTAGATGCCCACCAAGAGTGGTTTTATCGTTGTGCCTCTCCTATGGAAGTGGAACCGATTGGAGAAAATGGTTATGCTTTGGGAATTGGTCACTTTGGCTCTTTTGGCTACAAGTTGGATCCCAAAATTGGTTTGGAGTTGCTACCTCAGAAGGATGGGATCTATCGCATTCGGACAATTCCCATACCAGATTATGTCCCTCAAAATTATGATGTTGATTTCCAGGCATCTCAAACTTTTGTAGAAGTCCCTGCCGAAGAGTATTTTCAGGAGCACAATATTGACAATGATCAACTACCACCAGTCATTACCCGCGTAGAATGGGCTCTTGACCTTAATGTGTCCTTGTGCTTCCCCAAGTTTATCCGTAAGTTGCCTCAGTCTTTGATTCAAAATACAGGAGATCGCTTGTTGAACCAAATCGTGCGCAATATTTCCCGGCGCTTAACTTATAAGGTACAGCAAGACTTTCACGAACGTCGAGGTTTACCCCTACCTAAAATTAGGTCTTAGGTCTTAGGTTTTAGCTGGGTTACAACCTGTTTGGTTGTAGTCTCAACGGGAGGATTTTCAGATTTGGGTTGGGGATCTATTTTTTGCCATAAAAGGCGCTGAGGGCTACTGAACCTAAATCTGAGGTTATAGGTTCGGCAAAGGTAAAATATTTGCGATCGCTTTCTAAGCCAACTTGTTCTTTTAGGAGACAGTAACTCTAGCTACAGTATCTAGGGTTTTTTTCCGTCCATCGAGTTGTACAGTTAGTAGCTATGAGCAGCCTCCTTGTTAATCAAAGTACATTATAAGCGTGGCAGCTTTGGCGATAATAATGCAAAATAGAAGTGAATACTAAATCAGACTGACAAAGTATTCTTTTGTCTATTATCCAAACCTCCTGATATGTAAGGTTTTGGCTTTTGGCAAAAGTGCTATCCATCAGACTAATTTTGTATAATGACATAAGAAAAACCGCACTAACTTCAGGTGGGACACTTCATAAAGCAAGTATTTTAACCTCTAGTAACTGGAACCAGTCGTGATCAATATTTTGCTCTGATTTGTGCTAGTAGCTGAAAATCTGGTAAAAATTAGCCAAGTTGGCTTGGACTTATTCGAGTCCCTGGAGATCTACTTTTAATTAGAATATTGCTTATACCATTCAGTAGCTGAATTTTACTTCAGTGCCCACACTATAGTTTAGAAACTAAGACTAGGTTTAGAGTAATGACTTCAATCAATTTTGAAACAGAGACTTATAATGCCCCCGTTGGCATTGGCAAAGTAACTGGTGGCAAAGTTGAGGCAAACAATATTGTTGGAGTTCTCAACGAAGCCGATAAGCAGAACCTCGTAGAAGCTGCAGAAGAAATACAACAGCTTTTGGAACAATTGTCCAAAACCTACCCAGCTGAAACTACAAAACAGAAAATGAAGTTGGCTGGCGAAGCTATTGATCTGATTGAAAATAACCCAACGCTAACGCATAAAATTCTTAGTGCTATCAAAGCTGGTGGAATTCAAGCTCTGGAACAAACACTTAATCATCCAGTGGCTAGTTTTATTATGGGGGCTATAGAAGATTTCCAAGAAAAATAGTCAAAGCATTGATGGATAAGTCAAAACATATAAGCTAATATACATCAAACTTGACTTGATTTTTGGCTTACATATCTAGGGTGCAGCTATAGTTATCATCAAAACTAATAAAGTAAAGTCAAAATTTACTACACCCAGATTAAAGCAATGGAATCCAACCAACAGAATAATCGAGACCACTTAGATAAGTACAATAGTTCTTTTGGAATTGGTCAAGTAACCGGTGGAGAAGTTAATGCTAAGAATATTGTTGGGACTCTTATATATCAAAATCATACGGATAGTAATACACAACATACATCTCAACTAATGAAGAGAAGGAAATTTTTGACTTTAGCTTCCGTTAGCGCACTTATTACCGGTGGTGTGCTAATTGAGCCGATGGAACGCAGATCTGAAAAAATGAGGAATGCGAAAGGATCGAGATTGGATCTAGTGCTTAAAGATCAAAACCCAACCAGTCTTCGTGAATTGATATCTCATTTCCACAAAGCTAATACACCTGATTTAATGCAACGCTATGTTATGGGCTTCACTCCAATAGTTATAGCTGCAAGTGCAGAAGATCCAGATAGTAGATATTCAAGGTTAAAGGAAGCAAAAACACTATGCGATGAAATGTATATAAATGCTGATGTTAATCGACATAGAATAAAAGCTGTGCCTGCTTGTTTATCAGCACATTTAATTCCTTTTATGGAAGAATATGACTTGATGTATGCTGGAGACTTAATAGTTGAAGCTATGGGTTTTCCTCAAAGAGAAATTCAAGAAATGGTAAGCCAAAACTTAACGTCTACACTCATCAAAGATGAATACTCCTGGAATCATTTTTGGGTGCCAGACAAGGTCATTGATTCCATGGCTTTTCACTTATCTAGGCGTTACAGTAATCCGACTTTATGTCCTAGTGCAAATTTGATTATACAATTTATTAAATATTATCAAATATCACTCTACTCTAGAAACTTGAGTCAATCTCTTGCCAAAACTCGCAAGAGACAGAACGAGTTAATAGAAAAAATATTTAAGGAAATCAAAGAAGCAAAAAACGAATACTCGTGGTTTTGTATACAATGGCTTGATGCACTTCAAGAAGTCGGTAAATATGCGCAAAAAAGCAGTAAAGGAATAAGATACAAGGCACTTCCTCCACAAACCAGTGAATTGATTTTAGGTTGGAGAAATTGTTATCAAAAAAATGATTGGAATACTACAATAGCATCGGGAATTATTAATAGTGTATTACTATTAAAATTAACTAAAGATTTAATTCATGGAAGAGGTAACACAGATTGGTATCAACAAGAGTATGGCACTCAAGAGGCAAATCTTACCATAGAAAAACTCGAAGAATCTTTTCAGCAGTTATCTTTTCACACATCTATCTTTACTGAAGCACTAAAACGTACAGAAGGCTCTACACAAAGTACCTTACAGGAAATAGCAAGGAACACAGCTGGCAAGGAAAAATATTCAATAGAATGGCATAATACTTTATCATTAGTACCTTTTCGTGACCATATTAATCCTTTAGAACCACCAGTTAAAGCTTCAGATACAGAATTAGATTATTTGTGGCATTTAGTATCTGGAACAGCTTCTTTAACTGGAGGTTTACTAGGATTGATAATAAGCATTTCCGAAGAATATTGGAATAAAATTGCTAGTCGAACTCCTAGAGAAATCGAAAAACATGCTAGACCTACTCCTAATGAACTTGAAGGCAAAATATCAGTAATTTTTGATTCGCGGCAATGATAATAATGTCTGTATCTGTTACTTTGTAGATCAAGTGGTGTTCATCATTGATGCGTCGTGACCAATAACAGCTGTACTCATGTTTTAGGGCTTTCTGGTTTGCCCAATCCTACAAATGGTGCTCGGTTGATATCTTTAATGAGGGTGATGATTTTTTGGTGAATCTTTTTATTCAGACTTGCCCATTCGTTACAATCCTCAAATGCAGAAGCTTCAAATGCAATACGCCGACTCATTCAAGAGCCTCAAGATTGACTTCAATCAAATTAGTCCCATTTTCAACATTTTTTATAGATTGAAGTAAAAGTTTCCGATTTGCTTTCGACTTGGAGAGATAGGCTGTTTCATCGACATCGTAAACGATAATCTCTATTTCTTTATCCTGAAACAGAGTTTTGAGTGACTCTAGAAAATTTTGGTCTAGATCCCTCGCATTTAGACGGAATGAACTCTCCATACTCATCGGCTGCGAACAGTTTCACTTTATTATAGCGCTTCTCAGTACTAACTTTCCTTCTGAATAACCCCTTCCAATTGCTCAACCAGTGGTGCTAAATTATTCGTCACCGTGTCCCAGACAATATCTAAATCGATTGCAAAATAAGCATGAGTTAAACGATTTCGCATCCCAATCATAACAGCCCAAGGAATTCCAGGATATCTAGCCCTACATTCCGCTGAAATTCTCCCCGCTGCTTCGCCAATAATTTCTAAATCTTTAACAACTGCCAACACTAACATCCTCTCGTTAGCTAAATCTTCTCTAGTCTTTTCCGACACAAAACCTAGAGCCTCCCTTGCTGCATCTTGCATATGGTGCAAGCGAGTTAAATCATCAATTGCTGTCATACTGCACCACCGCCTCAGCCATTACTCTGTCTCGAAAATAAATACTTAACTCTTCAGGAGTTCTTAAATCAATCTTTCTCCCCTCAAACAATTCTGCCAGCTCCATCTCCATACTGACTATCTTAAAGAAACCCGGAATTTTACCTGGCTCAAACTCTACTAAAAAATCAATATCACTCTCCGGTGTAAAATCATCCCTTAACACCGAACCGAATAAGGATAGCTTACGGATATAGTGACACTGACAAAATTGTACTAGTTCTTCCCTAGGAATCTCGATCGGTAATTGTTTAGTTTCACTCATTCAAGATCCTCAAGATTGACTTCAATCATATTCGTCCCATTTTCAACATTTTTTATGGCTTTAAGTAAACGTTGCTGATTTGCTTCCGACTTGGAGAGATAGGCTGTTTCATCAACATCATAGACGATAATCTCTATTTCTCTATCCTGAAACAGAGTTTTGAGTGACTCTAGAAAATTTTGGTTTAGATCCCTCGCATTGAGACGGAATAAACTCTCCATACTCATCAGCTGTGAACAGTTGCGCTTTATTATAGCGCTTCTCAGTTATATGAATACGGAGTTTTAAACCCAATTATTTTGGTAAATTATCAGGCGATATCTCAACAAGACCTTTGCTCTCAAAGGAAGTACGATGTAAAAATCCCTCACTAGGAAGACATAACTGGTATGGCGATGATCCGCGAGGTTGAAATTCGAGGCTTTAAGTCCATCTACTCTGCCAATATTCAACTCGGAAGAGTCAATTGCTTCATTGGGGCTAACGGGGTTGGAAAAAGCAACTTACTTGAAGCGGTGGGAGTGTTGGGAGCCGCTGCCAATGGTACAGTGGATGACGAAAGTCTCTTGCGTCGTGGAGTTCGGGCTGGTTTACCCCGTCTCTACAAAAGCTCCTTTATTTCTGACTGCACCCCTGCTCATATTGCCATTGGAGTCACAACTCAAACAAAGGCAGAATACCGGGTTTCATTGCTCAATCCTCTTGATTCTCCTGAACCGGCCTGGTCTTACAAAACAGAAGTCTTAGGTGATGGTCAAACACAAATTGTTTCTGATGGCGTCCGCGATCGCAAAAACCTCAACCCTAAGGCTGGTCTTGCTGCTTTGCAGATCGTTGATTTAGAACCCACTAACCCTGCTGCACAGTTAATGCAGCGCCTGCAAGAATTTGCAATTTATTGCCCTAATACTCCCATCTTGCGTGGAATTGTACCAGACCAGCAATCTCGTCTACCGATTGGACTCAGTGGTGGACAACTACCCGAAGGGTTTGCTGCTTTGTGTCAGCACCTAGAGGATGATGGAGAAGAAGGTGAGGACATTTTAGAGCAAGTTCTTGAGTTGATTGATTGGGTAGCCGATATTCAAACAACTAGCCACGGAACTGACTTACTATCTCCCAAAGTACCTCGCACTCAGCTACTCCTGAAATTCAGCGATCGCTTTATGCGGAAAAGCCGTAACGAACTAACCGCCTATGATGCCAGTGAAGGTGCACTCTACATCCTTTTTGCAGCTTTGCTCTGCCTTTTGCCCAAAGCTCCTCGAATGTTCGCCATTGATAATCTAGACCAAGCTTTGAATCCAGGCTTACTGAAAGTGCTCATTTCTCGGTTGGCTGATTGGCTTGATTATAATGACCCAGATCGACAACTGCTGTTTACTGTCCACAATCCTGCTGCCTTGGATGGCTTGAATTTATCAGATCCTGAGGTTTACCTGTTTGCTGTGGAACGCAATAGTAATGGCCAAACTGTTATGCGTCGTCTAACCTTAACTCCTGAGCTAATTAAACTCAATGAGCAATATCCCCTATCTCGTTTGTGGCTTATGGGGCATTTAGGAGCTGTGCCCAATGTCTGAACTACGCATTGCCTTAGTAGCTCCACATTGAAGTATTGGCTGAATAGAAGTTATTCTGCTGTCATAGATTCGCTGATACCGTAGGCTAAGATTCCCAAAATCTTATTGACATCGTTAAGAAAATACTCTCCTAAATCGATTTCAACGGTTTGCTTTTCTAATTTTAAAAATTTCCAGATACTGCCTGTGGTTATTGTCCCGTAAATCGTCTTGATTTTATTCTCTTCACGCTCATTAAAAATTTGAGCAGCTAACATTTCAGCGATACATTGCCCTAGGCCAGCGTTGAGATTTTCTTTTTTTGCCTCGACAATAATGGTAACAGGTGCAGTAAGGAGTAATAGCTCTGGAGAACGGCTAATGAGAAAGTCACAATTTCCATTTAACCCTTGGGCTGGTTCAACGTTAAAATCTACACCAGAAAATAAACTGATGCTTTGGTGCAACTGCTTTCTGAGTTCGATTAAGATTGGGGCGATAATCATTTCAGAGCGTGATTTTTCCGTATTGCTAGCTAGTGCTAAGGGAACGTTATAGTCTAAAGTTTCTGTGAGGTAATTACTACATTCAAGTTCAGGTGTCGATGAAAACATCTTGACTTTATCTAAAAGAGTTAAGTCAAAGGTTTTGACTACTTTATCTAAACTAAAGTCACTGTAGGACATATCTTTGGCTCCTGTTTCTTCGTTAGATATCAGTTTGCAGCATGATTTGTCTAACTTGTTTCAGGACGCGCATGATATCATATAGTTGATTACGGTTGGGGAGTAGCAAGGAAAAAATATTAGATAAATCGTATTGTGGGTTATTGTGACTTAACAGTTTAATAAATTGGAATTCATCGCCATTGGTAATTAATCCATAGACAGGGCGTTCTCGGTTAGGGTTTGCCATCATGTAAGTGAGGGCTTGGGGTAGGGCAACAGAGAAGGCGATGGTTGATTTAGACTCAACAACTAATACCCAGAGTTGTTGCTGAATAATTAAAGTATCAATACGCCCTCTGAGTAACTCATCCCTGTCTTCTAGGAGTAGCTTAACTTCCGGTTCTGTGGTGATCAAGAAGGGTTCGTCGTATAAAGCAGCAAGGCTTAATAAGGGGGAGATGACTAAGTGATTGATGGTTCCTTCTGCTAAAGAACCACGTTTTCGATGGCGCAGAAATCGGTTTCTAATTTGGTCTAATGTGGCTATTTCAAAGTCGGTTAGTTCGGGTAAGTCTTGATGCCATTCTGAGAAAAATTGTTGGTTTTCTGTAGGATGAAGATTAAATCTTTCTTCTAGGTCATCTAGACTAGTGATTGTTTTTGATATAGGTTTTGTCTGTACCATAGTTTGATAAATTGCTTTAAGGTCACGTTTAGGGTCATTGGTGTCAATTTAAACCTAGACATAGCTGGCTAGTTTGATGACCTAACTCACCTTGGATTCAAATCCAAGGCTAATAGCTTAAGTCCATTAAAATGGACTAAATTTTTTGGCCTCACCTTAAGTTAGTCATCTAAAGATGACTTGAGCTATGAGCCGGTCGTTTGAACGACCGGCGGGATAAGGTTTTCACTTTAAGTTGACACCAATGGTTTAGGGTAACCCTTAAGGTATTTAGTGAAATCTTAATACAACATGCCCCTACGATGTGTGAATTTAATTCACACTAGACATTAGTTACAACTTCTGGGGTTGTAGTTTCAACTAGAGGATTTTCAGATTTGGGTTGGGGAGTTGAGAGTTTCTTTGCCAGCATAGGACCATAAAACATGACGGCAATTCCTAATACTACTAAACCTGAACCACTCCAAGTTAGTGCTGTTACCCAAGCAGGTTCTCGTTTAACTTGCAGAGTCGATTGTTGTAAGTCTCCAGGATTCCAGGAGGCTTGAGCAATTTTCCAGCCTTTGTACCAGGTGGGGTGATTCATCCAAACTCGACGTTGCTCACTGAAACTGTCGTGGGGATCAATGATGCGAATTTTACTAGTCCACATGGCGACAGATTCTGAACCTTCATTGCGTTCAACGATAAAGTCTTCTAATTTAATAGCAAAGGGTAGTTGTAGTAGTTTGGGACTAAAGGCTGCTAGCCACTCCTCGTTAGCATCTGCCACTACGGTAGGTTCTCCCCAAGGTAACCAGGTTTGAGTACCACTAGGCAGTTTTACTAATAGGGCAGGAAGTCCCTCAACATTAGGTCCCTCAACATTAGCATCAGCAACAGGAATTACTTCTCGTTGGAGTTGTGCTTGAGGAATAAATTGTTCTAAGGTAATTTGAAAATCCGCCCAGCCAGGATTAACTGATTGTCCTATTTTGAGATTTCCCGATTTGAATCCTTGAGATGAATTTGCCCTGTAGTACAGTTCCTCTGCTGCGGTAACAATTACATTGAAGTAATCCTGGGTTGGCTGTGGGGAAATTTGATACTCGATGTCGAGATCCTCGATTGGCTCCCCTGACACTAATCCTCGAACTGGAGGTAAACCTTGACGTCCGAACACAAACCATTGTTCAGTACTATCTAGGGTAGTTAGTTGGAGTTTAACGGCAGGATTACGCAGGGTATTAGAGGCAGAAGTCGGTTGGTTGTTACTGTCGAGACGAAAATCTGGCCAAAAATTGACTACTTTGAGGGTTAAGTTACCTAATTCAACTGACTCATCATTATTAAGGTTAATCCCGATAGTCTGTTGTTGTTCTTGAAAACTAACCTGCAACTTGCCCCAAGGAGATTCCTCTGTTTTACTGGGAGGCGATAGTAAAGATTGCAACTCTGAGTCACTCTCTGCTGCCAAAATTTCTAATTCCGCAGGACCAAGGGAAATTTTACTATACCCACTCGGTGCGATCGCTAACCAACGGTCTAATTTTTGTCCCATCCTAGAGCTGGTTAAGCTAAGGTTAACAGCAGGATCCTTAACAGTTCCTCCTGGATTAAAGCGGACGGTTTTGATTGCTTGGTCAGTATAGTTGATTAGGGAGACTTGACCAACTTGATGAGGACTGAGGGAACCATCAGCTTTTACCCAAACATTCCCTTTGGTTACCTCACCGTTAGGAGACATCACTTCCAACAAGTCCCCTTCTACCCGAATCTGACTATTCGCACCTGCATCGGTTCGCACGAGTAACATGCCTTCTGAGCCTAAGTGAATTACCGCTGCTGCTCCAGCAATGATAATAATTAGTCCAGTATGAGTTAAAGCAAAACCAATTTTCCTCGCTCCTCGCCAAGGATAACGCGACAACGCCGATGCTCCCAAATTCATAGCCAGGAGAAACATTAAAGCGCCAAACCAGGGACTTTTATAGATTTGTTGTTGAACAGTAGTTGAACCAACTTGGGATTCGTAAAAGGTTGCTCCAATAAGGATAATGACGATGGCAGTTAGTAACGGTACTGCTAGTTTGATTGAGCCCAGAAAACGAAAAATAGGATTGGATTTCATAAGACAGGTGGCAGGTAGTAGGTGGCAGGTGGTAGGTATTGGTATCAGCTTAAGGCCGAAACCCTTATTCTGCCGGTCACTCAAGTTCCTTTTCTTGTAGCTCAAGTCATCTAAAGATGACTAACTTAAGGTAAAGCAGAAAAATTTAGTCTATTTCAATGGACTTAAGCTATTAGCCTTGGATTTGAATCCAAGGTGGGTTAGGTCATCAACTAGCCAGCTATGTTTAAGCTTAAGTTGACACCAATGGGTGGTAGGTAGCAGCAGGATCCATTTACCATGAATTCCCAATTCCCAATTTCCCATTCTAAATTCTAAATTCTAAATTCTAAATTCTTTTAAAGTATCTTCAATAACAAATCCTGGCACTTTCCCAATCAAAGTATCTGCTATCTCGTGATTGGCTCTCAAAAATGTCAAATGAGGCACACCAGTAACTTGATAAGTCTGTATCTGTGGCTGCCACTGAGGGTCATCAATATTGAGCATAGTAAAATTAACCGATTCTCCATATTCTTGGTGGAGTTGCTCTAAGGTAGACGCCAGAGATTGACAAGTTTGACACCAATCAGCATAAAATTCAATCAAACTTGGCTTCCCATTACTCATGGCAACTTCATAAGGTACAGCATCTCGTGCCATGGTTTTGAGGGTAGCCAAATTAGTAAGAGATGAATGAACTACAGGAGAAAAGTCTCGATTAGCAATTCCTACAATTCCTATAATCAGTAATAGTGAAGCTAATAAAGGTAGTAATAAGGTTTTTTTTAACATTGAGGATTTAAAAACAGTTATGTGGGTATGTAGGGGCCTTCACGAAGCGCAACTGGCAAGATGCCAGTTCCACAATCTATTCCCCATTCCCAATTACTGATAATAGTACGCAATTATTATATGAATAATCAACATAACGAAAAAGGCGCTAACTAAGAAAATATGGGTATTCAACCAAATAAGGCGTAGGTTACGAATTAGTACCCCCTTAGGAATTAGCTTTTTCTGGTTTAAACCATCAGCTTTCATCCCGGCCAAACTAAAAACTCTTTGGGGAGATTCTAAGATACCTACTTCTGCCACAGCACCGACTAAAGCCGATAAAACAACCCCAAAAAACACCCAGAGGAAGATGGCATTGAAATTTAAACCTTGGCTACCCACTGTATGAATCAAGGTTGTTGCCAACAAAACAATGCCCACAATAATATGTAAACTGCGCCAAAATGTCAGAGAACCTGGTACTTTTACCTTGATTTTCCAGCCGTTACCCCGCTTCCTCGCTACCAGAATCATCTCCAAAAGAACAAAGAATAAGGAAACGTATCCAGTAATCTGCTTATATAAATTTTCTTGAAGCGTTAAGTGCAAGTCAAAATTGCTTTCCCTAAGTAGGGGTAGATACCAAGGACTGAGAACAAAAGGAATTAACAGGGCAACACTGACAAACGTCAATATAATTAAAGTTGAAAATTTGATTTTCATATAATTGGGAATTGGGAATCGGGAATCGGGAATCGGGAATTGGGAATAAGAGACATCTCCAGAAAAGAAGCTGAAACCCTGATAGGATGTAGGTCAATATTGAGTTTTTGGAGATGTCTAAACGGTTGTCTTAGGTTAAGTCTGGTAAATTAGCCGAAAATAAATTCCCTATTCCCCATCAAACGACAAACAACCAACAACCAACAACCAACCAATTAAGTTTTCTCAATTGGCAAATTAATCATGACTCCTCCCATCACGTCACCCATCTCGAATACCTTGTCAGGATAACGCTCTAAATGAATAGGATGGGTGTTATGGCAAGTTACACAAGCTTCAGCAACAGCTATATCCGGATAGAGAGCAGAAAAATAAGTTTGATCTCCTACTTCCTGATAATCTTTGTAAGGTTCACCTGTCTCATTTACTGCTTCCATCGCTTTCTTTTCAAACTCATTTTTTGGTGCCTGACTATCATTAAGATTCCAGGTAGAAATTAAGTTGTAAGAGAAGGATAGTCCTGCATCAGCAGCATAGTCAGTGGCGATTTCTGAACCTAAGCGGAACATTTGCGCTGGAAGGGGAATACCATCAGTATTTTCCCAACCTTCCGTGGCTTCGATTTCGAGTACTCCTTTCTCTTTTTCTTTACCTTCTAGTGTTTTAGCTCGGTTAACTACATGCTTCGTGTATGCTGTACGATCTGCTGCGAGAGTAGTATGGACATAATCAGCAACTATTTCTGGGGGAATACCCACAGCTTGCTCCGATGAGCTCCCACCACCACCACAGGCGATGGCAGTAACACAAATAATTGCTGCTAAAGATATTAGGGCAAGGGTTTTGGCTTTGATTTGACGCAATAAATAGGACATATTTAGTATCGTGAACTCCTCAGGGATTGTTGGAAGAAAATTTTTCAAGTTACTCTAATTAGACTTAATCTTGAGCTTCTTGTTTTTCTCTTCTCTTCTCGAATTGCCGCACCAGTTCTATGGTTTCCAAATGCAGCTTCGGCAGGCGGTCAAAGTTAGTTTCGACTAACTCATCATCAAATATACTGTTATAAGAATATTCCATTCCGTGACAATTCATACAAACTTCTTTAACCATGCGATCGCGCGGCAGTAGAGTATAAGTATTGTTATGATTCACAAATACTTTGTTCTCCCCTTCTTGGCGAGGTAAATGGCAAGTGGCACAGGTAACAGATTCTACCGATGGTCTAGGTAATTTACCCTCAGCTAAAAACAGTTTGCTGTGCTGGGATTTCTCATAGTTAAGGGAGTGAGGATCGTTATGGCAAGTCAGGCAAGAGTCAACAGCAGCTACTACGGTATTAACAGAATGAACATCATGGCAAGTATTACAATTCATCTGCTTTTCTAAGGCAGATTCTTTCATGGGAATACTCGCCATTGCCGGAGTCAAGGGAGATAATTTTTCATTCAGGCGAATGCCATGTTTTCCCCACAGGAATGTTTCTACTTCAACTTCATGACAGCTCACACAACTCTCTTGAGTTGGTTGGACAATTAAAGCTTTACTTTCTTCATTTTGGTGACAACTGGAACAGTTGACATCAGCCAAAGCATGGGTACTGCCTTGCCAAAGTTGTTCAATTTCTGCCAATTGCTCTTGAGATACTGAATCCGCTATGGCATTAGGAGTAAAAGGAGAAATTACATAAAACACCAGCAAAAAAATTGACAGACAAGTTACGGTTAGCCACAGTGCGGACTTCACGATTTACCTCCCAAGAATTCCTTTTCTAAATCCGGTTTCGGAGGTTCTGTCAACTTAGTTGTCACCTTTAGTGCCGGTAACTCAGGTTTGGGTAACATGTCCGGTTGATCCATATTCTTGCGCAAAAACCCCGTAGAAATGGAACGATGATCATGGAAATTGTGGCATCCTGCGGTCCAACACCCATCTGGAGTAAAACCGTTATGACTAGCTAAATCGCCATTAATAATTCCCTCATGGCAATTCATGCAAAGGTCTGGTTTAAGATGGACACCTCTGCCAAACATGGGAACGTGTTCCTCATGACAAGCAGTACAGGTCAGTACATCAATTTTTTGGAGCAATTCCGCCCAACGAGGGTCTCCAAATTTCTTGGCTCCATGAGCATCTTTTGCCATTTCTGCTTCGTGACAGCGCATACAAGTTTCATTACTGACAGGTTTAAAGCCTTCATGACAGGAACTACAGGAAGCTTCAAAGAGCCGATGTTCCTGGGAGGTAGTTCCCGGTACAAAAGCTAAACGCTGATCTAAAGCAAAGGCAGCAATAAACCAGACTATTAACAGCACAATAACGGCAATTACTGCTGTTCTGAGTTGCCAGAATGGATTGGGTTTTTTAGCTCTTTTCGCAGGACTAACCATCTTGGAGGTTGACGGGGTTGAGGTAGACGCGGTGAGAGAGTTTAGCCATCATGCTTTGATTTACAGAGTATGAAAAAGAGGTGGTAGGTGGTAGGTGGCAGGTGGTTCCAGGGAAGAAAGCTTATGATTGTATTTTCTTCCTCAGCTTCCTTGACAACGCTTAACTTGTCACTAATGCCTATGGCCTATTGCCTTTTACAATAGGAGCAGTAAAAGCATCATAATGATTCCTGCAACGCCGAATCCTCCCAGGCTAAAGACAACATTCCAATTCGGCTCTGGAGACTCAATACTCGCTATCAAAGCTTGAGGTGCATCAGAAGTATTCATACTAGGTGGTGGAGAATCTAACGCCACCTCTTGAGGGGCATATTCAGCCCCTTCCAGCATTAAGGTAGTAATTGCACCATAGGCATCTACCCAAGCTTGCTTGACTTCACCTGTCCAATTACTATCTAAATATTGCTCAAAAGTCTTAAGCAGAGAGTTACCTACTAGAGGATAATGCTCCGGTAGCGCTCCATACTTAACATGCCTTGCTCCTAAGCCTTTGAGAGCATCACTTAGAACCTCTGGTTTACGCAAGTTTTCGACTACCATCACCAAAGCACCAAGTAACATTTGCTTCTGCTTGGCCATATTGGTATGTTCAAACAGGGGCTTGGCTGCGGGATAGTCAGTAAAGAGGTTTTCGTAAAAACTGTTGATGAAAGCATCTGCTTGGGGTTTGACTTGCTCGAAACTTTCCTCAAGAAGTGCCACCGCTAAGCCGGAATCTTCAGTTGGCTCTTCTAAAGCAACTTCTTCGGGAGTATATTCAGCCCCTTCTAGCATTAAAGTAGTAATTGCACCATAGGCATCTACCCATGCTTGCTTGACTTCATCTGTCCAATTAGTATCTAAATATTGCTCAAAAGTCTTAAGCAGAGAGTTACCTACTAAAGGATAATGTTCCGGTAGGGCTCCATACTTAACATGTCTTGCTCCTAAACCTTTGAGGGCTTCACTTAAGACTTCCGGTTTACGCAAGTTTTCGACTACCATCACCAAAGCACCGAGCAACATTTGTTTCTGCTTGGCCATATTGGTGTGCTCAAACAGAGGCTGTGCTGCGGGATAGTCAGTAAAGAGGTTTTCGTAAAAACTGTTGATGAAAGCATCTGCTTGGGGTTTGACTTGCTCGAAACTTCCCTCAAGAAGTGCCACCGCTAAGCCGGAATCTTCAGCTGGTTCTTCTAAAGCAACTTCTTCGGGAGTATATTCAGCCCCTTCCAGCATTAAAGTAGTAATCGCACCATAAGCATCTACCCAAGCTTGCTTAACTTCCTCTGTCCAATTGGTATCTAAATATTGCTCAAAGGTCTTAAGTAGAGAGTTACCCACTAAAGGATAATGTTCCGGTAGTGCCCCATACTTAACATGTCTTGCTCCTAAACCTTTGAGGGCTTCACTCAAAACCTCTGGTTTACGCAAGTTTTCGACTACCATCACCAAAGCACCGAGCAACATTTGCTTTTGCTTGGCCATATTGGTGTGCTCAAACAGGGGCTTGGCTGCGGGATAGTCAGTAAAGAGGTTTTCGTAAAAACTGTTGATGAAAGCATCTGCTTGGGGTTTTACTTGCTCAAAACTCTCCTCAAGAAGTGCCACTGCTAAACCAGAATCTTCAGTTGGTTCCTCTAAAGCAACTTCTTCGGGAGCATATTCAGCCCCTTCCAGCATCAAGGCAGTAATCGCACCATAAGCATCCACCCAAGCTTGCTTGACTTCACCTGTCCAATTACTATCTAAATATTGCTCGAAAGTTTTAAGTAGAGAGTTACCCACTAAAGGATAATGCTCCGGTAGCGCCCCATACTTAACATGCCTTGCTCCTAAGCCTTTGAGACTGTTGCTGAGCACATCGGGTTTACGTAAGTTTTCGACTACCATCACCAAAGCACCGAGCAACATTTGCTTCTGCTTGGCCATATTGGTGTGCTCAAACAGAGGCTGTGCTGCGGGATAGTCAGTAAAGAGGTTTTCGTAAAAACTGTTGATGAAAGCATCTGCTTGGGGTTTGACTTGCTCGAAACTCTCCTCAAGAAGTGCCACCGCTAAGCCTGTATCTTCCGCTGGCTTTTCTAAAGCAATCTGTTCAGGAGTATATTCAGCCCCTTCCAGCATTAAGGTAGCAATTGCATTATAAGCCTCTACCCAAGCTTGCTTGACTTCGTCTGTCCAACCAATACCTAAATACTGCTCAAAAGTCTTGAGTAGAGAATTACCGACTAAAGGGTAATGTTCCGGTAGTGCCCCATACTTAACGTGTCTTGCTCCTAATCCTTGGAGAATTTCACTGAGCACATCTGGTTGACGCAAATTTTCTACTGCCATCACCAAGTTACTGAGCAACATTTGCTCTTGCTTTCCCATATCAGTGTGCTCAAACAGAGGCTGTGCTGCGGGATAGTCAGTAAAGAGGTTGTCGTAGAAACTATGGACAAAGGCATCTGCTTTGGGTTTGACTTGCTCGAAGCTTTGTTCTATGAGGTCAAATTTTAAAGACATACTGTGGTTTGTTCAGAGAAGGAAGTGATAGTGGCTAGCAAGAAAGGACATCTTTGGCAGGTTCTCGTTGACAGGTTATATTCTGTTACGTACAACAATTTGTATAGTTTTTTACAAATTGTCATATTTAATGCAAAAATTATTAAATCTTTATGCAAATTTTACATAAAGGTTAGGACGAATATTTAACTCTCTTGGTATTTTACTTTTAATATAAAATGTATTTTGTGATACAAAACTTTGTAACTTATATAAATTAATCTACCATACCAGCAACACTTATGACTTTACTTAGTCGGGAGCAAGTTCTCCATCAAATAAGCCAAGGACATTCTTTCTATCAAGCAGAACTAAGTCGCATCGATTTGCACGACACCAATTTGGATAAAGCAAAATTTGTTGAAGCTTATTTAAAAGGAGCAAATTTTTCTCAATCTTCTTGTAAAGAGATTGATTTTACCAGGGCAAACCTAATATTTGCCATTTTTTCAGAAACTAATTTAGCTCAGGCTCAACTTTACCAGACAGAATTCAATGGTGCTAGTCTGGAAAGGGTTAATCTGCAAGAAGCAGCTGCCGAAAAAGCAAACTTTAATGGTACTATCCTTAAAGATGTAAATGCTCCTCTAATTCAGTTAAAAGCTGCTAATTTAAGTGAGTCTCAAGCCACAAACTCTAATTTTAGTGGAGCTGATCTCAATAGTGTTAAATTCAATAAAGTCAATTATAATCAAGTTAATTTCAGCGGAGCACAACTGTTTGAAGCAGTTGGTTTTGCCGCTCAATTTACTAATGTAAGTTTACGAGAAGCAAACTTGGGAAAAGCCAAATTTATCCAATCGATTTTCATTGAGTCAGATTTAACTCAAGCAAGCCTGATCTCTGCCGACTTCAGTAAATCTAATTTCAGCAAAGTGAGATTACAACAAGCAGATTTGCTGGAAGCAAGCTTCAAATCAGCTCAACTAACTGAAGTTGATTTAACAGAAGCTTCTTTATTTGATGTAGATTTTGAGGGGGCTACTCTATCTCAAGTTAATTTAGGTAATGCCAATCTGCAAGAAGCCAATTTAGAAAATACCATTTGGGAGGAGGTTAATTTGGCTGGTGCTGATGTAACTGGAGCCATTTTCACTAATGCTCAGGGTTTGAGGGAAGAACAAAAGCAATGGTTGCAAGCAAATGGGGCATTAAATGTTAGTTAGGGCTTGCTGAATAAGTAATAAGTAATAAGTAACAAGTAACAAGTAATAAATAAAGAGTTCTTTAGAATTTGTTGTCTAAGCTTCTGGAGGGAATAGAGAGTTACGTACATTTGTAGGGGCGGGTTTAGGGTTGCCGTTAACCCATTTGACAATAATTGTGGTACAAAACCCGCCCAATGGTCACCTTTAACTCCAGATCCCCGACTCCTCAATTAAACCTGTGATTAACTCAACCAGGCAGAGTGGGTGACGAGGCGACAGTTGTTGAGACGGAAATAAGCGATAATTTCTTTGAAAGTGAGGTTACCATCAACTAGTTGCAACCCGGAATCGAGAGGCGAGTCTAATTAAGCTTAGATATAGCTGGCTAGTTGGATGAACTAATCCACCTTGGATTTAAATCCAAGGCTAATAGCTTAAGTCCATTAAAATGGACTAAATTTTTCGGCTTTACTTTAAGTTAGTGATCTTTAGATGACTTGAGTGACCAGCGGGGTAAGGGTTTCTATGATCAAGAATTTTACCTACTCTACAAAATTTTTGATCACACAACAAGATCCGTGATCTCACTGAAGATCAACAGGGACATTTGGAGTATAAATAACAATGTCATCAGACGTAAGTGGTTAAATCACTATCCAGTAGAGTCATCAAGACTCGAACGGTTAAGTTTATCGTGATAACCATTAAAATGTCTGTGAGCGCTACAGTTACTGGTGAACCAACATGACTATTACATCTGATCAAATTAAATTTCATAATCCCTACGCTGCCCAAAAGAACTCTGGCGCAACCTCAAGTTCTGCTTTCGCTCTCGTAATTAATCAAGGAAATAGCTCTGTAAACATTACAGGATGGGAGTCTCCAACAGTACCTATGGTTATGCCAATGTACTTTGGTCTTGACGGAGAAGGAGTGTGGAAGATGATTAATATAAACTCAAAGAAAGTTAATGTTGATCCTGGAGTGCCTACATTATTTTTTCCAGGTTACTTACATATTATGCTGATGAACCTGTCTTCCTCTCTTCCAGAAAAATTTAATATTAATTTCACCATTTCTCCTGACTCAGGTGGTGATTTTATAAAAACAGTTGAGTTTACAACAGTGGAGTGGACTCAATTGAATACAACGAAAATCATCTAGAATACTAACCAAAGTAACGTAATTTTTGGGTACTGTACTAATTTAACACCAGCAAAACCCAAACCTACTGCCATAAAATAATTTTGTGTATTTAGAACAAAAAACTTCTTCTAACAACTCAAATTTATACAGTATAATGGTTTGAGCGAATAAAAGGTGTTATATTAGCATAACACGTACTTAAGAAACACATTCGTTAGTCGAGGGATGGAGAACAAGGTCAAATCAAAGAACTTGAGTCTTTTTCTCAAGATAACGTAAACCTCGCTGACGATATAGTGTTGTTTTTGTCCATTAACACATTGGTGTAGGGACTAACAATGCCAATGTGTGCCCTCCACTTAAATCCATAATCGAAAGTGAAAGTAATCGACAAGCAGAGGATGACAAGCTTAATCGAGTGGATATCCTGGCAGAAAATGACCAAGGTGAATTGATTCTCGTTGAAGTGCAAAACTCTACAGAGCTTGAGTGAAGAAGAAAGAGCAAACTACCTCAGATATATGGAGAATAGGCGCTATGCAGTCAGTATAATCAACGGTTCGCGCTCAGAGGGAAGATTGGAAGGTATCGAAGAAGGTATTAAGCAGGGTATTGAAGAAGGAATCAAGCAGGGTATCGAGCAAGGTAAACAACAAGGTATCGAGCAAGGTAAACAGCAGGAAAAAGTTAATATAGCCAGAACATTTAAACAAAAAGGAATAGATATTGAGACAATCGCAGAAGCAACAGGACTCACTAGAACAGAGATTGAAGAACTCTAGTATAAGAAGGCAGGAGGCAGGAGGCAGGAGGACAGCTTGTACTACCGTGGCACGGCTAATTTGGTGGAAAGAGTGCGAGCATCTTGCTCGCTAGAAGTCAAAACAATTAAAAATTTGCCGGACTCCGTCCCGCTGCGCTCTCACGTTAGCGAAGCGGCGCGTAAGCGCAGTGTAGCGTTAGCGTCTACGCTTTGCTCACCATGCTACGCTTTCCAAAATTATCAATTCAAAATTATCTTTTCCTAATCAATGCATTTTGCATTTTAAATTCAAAAAATGGTCAAATAACTCGGAATACTTGATCACTGATCGATTTATGCAACAAACCCTATTATCCCCTAACCGCACTCTTGTGCTAACCTAAAAATCTCCTTAGCCGCACGATCGCATACTCCCACTTCCCCCAATAACTGCCGCATTTCCTGGTAATCTGCCAAGGTTTGTTGACGCCTCTTCTCATCGAACAACAATTCTAAAGCCTCTTTGACAAGATTTTCCGGTGTTGCCTTATCCTGCAACAACTCTGGTACTATTGACCGCATCACCACTAGGTTCGGAGGCGACATAAAAGGAATAGTAACTTTTAATATACGCCCAATCAAGAAAGTAAAAAAACTAACCCGGTAAAAAACGACTTGGGGTACATCCAACAATGCTAGCTCTAAATTTACAGTACCAGACTTAGCGATCGCTAAATCCGCCGCTGCCAAAATTTCTTTATTTTTACCAGCAATTACCTTTGCTCTTAACCCGTAACGCTTGATAGCTGCTTCAATAGGATCTCGATAAGCCTCTAGGGATAGAGGAATCCAGAAAATTGGTTGTTTGTTGTTTGTTGTTTGTTGTTTGTTGTTTGTTGTTTGGGAATTGGGAATTGGGAATTGGGAATGGGAAACATCTCCCCTATCTCCCCATCTCCCCATCTCCCCATCTCCCCATCTCCTCATCTCCGCGTCCCCGCGTCCTTCCAACTGCAACTGTAACCTTCGTGCTGCTTCAAAGACAATAGGCATCATATACTTAAGTTCTTGACGTCTGGAAGCTGGTAAAAGAGCGATCGCAATTTGTTCTGCTTCAATTCCTAGTGCAGCCCTGGCTTCCTCCCGCGTTGGACTTGATTGCATCCTATCTACTAAAGGATGACCTACCCAAGTAACAGAAGCTCCTTTCTTTTCAAAAAAACGAGCCTCTTCTGGGAAAATTGCCAACAACTGGTCTGTTATCTTCACAATTGTTGCTGTATCTTGAGAACCAAGATAAGCCGCAGACCAAACCCAAGATTGGGGGGCAATGTAATAAACTATTGGTACTTGGGGCAATTGATGGTGAATAAAATTGCCTAAGTTGATATTTGGTCCCATGTAGTCAATCAGCACGACTACATCAGGAGGATTTTGCCGCAGGTATTGCTTAGCACGACGTTGGATTGCCAGAGTCGGTAGTACAAATGGCAGAGATTCCAGCAGTCCGATTGAGCCAATACTAGTAGTATTACTCAGCAGTTTAGCACCAGCTTTTGCCATTTTTCTCCCCCCTAAGGCAACAATCTCCAACTCTAAACCTGTTGTTGCTGCCTGACGTTTCAGTGCCTCAATGAGTAATGCTCCTTGCAAGTCACCAGAAACTTCTCCAGTGCTGATAAAAATCCTTTTCACTACCCCACCCTTTTGAATTTTAGATTTTAGATTTTAGATTTTAGATTTTAGATTTATTCTCTTCTCCATTTTAAATTCCATTTGCGGAGCATGGTGAGCAAAGCGTTAGCGCAGCGGGATGAAGTTCGGCAAAACAACCAACAACAAATAACAAATAACAAATAACAAATAACAAATAACTAACAACAAATAACAAATCTACGTATAATCTCCGTCACTTCCGTCGCCATAATCGCATCCAGTTCCACTACTTCTTGGTCTAAATTTCTCGGTGACAGCTGCTTGGCTCCTTTAATCGCCATACTTAAGCTAATCAACTTACCTGGCTCATCTGATCGATTTCTTAGCACCAACTGTACCAGAGCGACATAAACTGCTTCTGTTCTATTCCTAATACTAGTAGCACCATTACCCAACTTAGAAATAATTACTGGGTAATCAATCACTTCCTGTAAACCTAATTTAGCGATCGCTAAGTCAAGATATCTAGCCGGGTCTGTCCCTAGTGCTTTAACTATAGTTGCCAAATTATGCCACTGAACCCCTGGTAACTGGCATGTTTTTGGTAAATGATCATGCCAACCAACCATCGAAATCATCCTAGTTAAATCATAGACAGATATACTATTATCCCCCCGATGCTTTGGTGCTGTAGAAGCAAGCATCATTTGTTGAGTGGTATTATCAAATAACTCTGGTTGCTCAATAAAAGGTTGTTCTCCATATCCTCCGAGGAATTTTAGGTCAGAATTACCTGTAATATTTTTTACCCAATCAGTAATCTCCCGCTGGGTAGAAAATTGCTTGAACATTACCCCCAATGAGTTAGAAGTTGCTATATTTTCTTCATAGCTAATTACATCTCTAACTAAATCATAGAAAGGATAATCCTGAGCAACTCCTAGTTGGTCTGTGCCTCTAATATAGCAATTTTCCAGATCAATATTGGGATAGTTGGTATTGAGCCGAGAGACCAAGTTGAGGATGGGCAAGATTTTACTCGTACTCCAGAATTCATCATTCGCCAGAGCCCTTCTTCCTAGCCATTTAGTCTGGATTTGTCCTTTAACCAAGCTACGAACACAAATGCAAGCTTCTGTAATATCTTGAGCCAGAAATTTTAGACCTTGTTGATCAATTTCAGGAAGTTGTCCAATTTGGGGATAAGGGCTAAAAGTTGTATCCGCCACTATACTAGAAACCAAATTTTTGCCATCGGGTTTCAGACTGAGGTAATTAGGATAATCTTTAATTGTTTCCTTGTAGGGAGAAGTTTCAATACCCATATACATTAATTTCGGGTAATCCTCTACACCACCAACAGCAGCCTTCAAGAATTCTTGATAAATTTGTTGTTTGTTGTTTGTTGTTTGTTGTTTGTCATTAGTCATTGGTCATTTGTTTCTTTCTGAAGGCTGATAACTGATAGCTCCTGGGTAACCTTGGCAATACAAGTACTCAAAAATCGGAGAAATTACTCATTACTTATTACTTATTACTTGTTACTTATTACTTATTTCGCAAGCCCTAATTACGACGACCAGGAATTAAACCTCGGCGTCCTTTCAGTTGGGACTGTTGCAAAAACTGGCCTAGGTGCTGTATTGGTTCGCTATCTGGCAATAATTGTAGCTCCTCTAATGCTTGATGGAAACTTTGTTCAGAACGGTAAAGAGCTCGGAAAGCCTTTTTCAGCTGTCCGACTTGAGCTGTAGTGAATCCAGCGCGTTTGAGACCGATCTGGTTGAGCGATCGCACCCTGGCTGGATTGCCTTCAACTAGCATGTAAGGTGGCACATCTCGGTCAATGCGACTCATGCCACCTACCATTGCTAGCCGTCCGATATGGACAAATTGATGAATTCCCAATACCCCACCAATTACTGCCTTTGATTCAATATGAACATGACCTGCTAAAGCTACTGCATTGGCAATCACGACAGAATCTTCAATCAAGCAATTGTGAGCAACATGAACATAAGCCATCAACAAATTGTTATTGCCTATTAGGGTTGCTTCTCCAGCGGCAGTTGCCCGGTTAATGGTGACATACTCACGAATTTTGTTGTTATCACCAATTCTTACCCAACTAGGAGCTCCTTCATATTTGAGGTCTTGGGGTTCTAAGCCAATAACTGCTCCGGGAAAGATGTTATTCCTGGCTCCAATTTCTGTTGGACCTTCCAGCACAACATGAGCACCAATGGTGGTTTCTGGGCCGACTTTTACGTTATTTCCAATTACCGCGTAGGCACCAATTTTAACTGTTGGGTGCAGTTGGGCACCAGGGTGAATAACAGCAGTAGGATGAATTAGTGTTACCAATTTTTTAATCCTGAGTACTGAATCCAACATTGAGAATCGAGAATCGAGAATTGAGAATCGAGAATTGAGAATTGAGAATCAATTTTTGGCCTAAAATCCTTGCACAGTAAAGGGAGAGGCATTTTTTTCTAATTTCTAAATTCTACAAAGGTGCTCAAACCATTAGTCAGAGAACTAATCTACAAGAGAAAACATTAGTTCAGCTTCTGTAACTAGTTGACCATCAACTAGGGTTTTAGCTTGCATCTTCCCAAAACGACGCCGCTTGATAGACAACAGTTCCGTAGTCATGACTAGTTGATCCCCTGGAACCACTTGACGCCGGAAGCGAACCTTGTCAATACCAGCAAATACGAATAAGTTACCATCCACCTGATCAGGTAATTGGGTTAAGACTACACCTCCAACCTGAGCCATCGCTTCCACAATCATGACCCCAGGCATTATGGGACGTCCAGGAAAATGCCCTTGAAAATAAGGTTCGTTGAAAGTGACATTCTTGATACCAACCGCCAGTTTGCCGGGAACATATTCAATAATGCGATCAACTAAGGCAAAAGGATAACGGTGAGGTAGTATTTTTTGAATCTCTTCTAGAGTAAAAACTACGTTATTCGATGAATTAGTGTTCGATTGCTGAGATTCTTTAGAAGAAGCATTGTCCTTATTCGCATCGGATTGCGGCAGATTTGTAGGAGAGGTATTGTTATTATTAACGTCAGTGAGTGTAGACATAGGCTTGCTGTAGTTAGGAACTTTGGAGCTTGGTTTATGACTAATTTATGCATAAAAAGAAGTAAGTAGGCAACAGGTGATAGGCAACAGGAATAGTTCCTATTTTCACCACAAGGTGATGAAAAAATTTTTTCATCGGTACTTGCCTGGGAGCCTTACAGAGCTCAAGAAGCCTTGAGCATTAGCTATTAGCCATTGTTTGAGCCAACCGCTGGGCAAGTTGGATATGCAGGTTGTGGCTGGCTTTGTAGGCGAGGAAGTGAGCCACAGGAAATTTTCCTAGTAAACTTAAATCCCCTACTAAGTCTAAAAGTTTATGACGCACTGGCTCATTTGAAAATCTCAAAGGAGGATTAAGCCATCCTTGCTCACCACAAACTAGGGCATTTTCCAAGCTACCGCCTTTTATTAAACCAGCTTTTCGCAGCCCTTCTATTTGGTGCACCAAACCAAAAGTACGAGCCGGAGCGATTGCTTCTGCAAAACTCTCCTGTGTAGGTGTCCAGCTATACCATTGATTGCCAATTGCAGGTAAATCAAAGTCAATGCCATAAGTAAATCGGATACTAGAAGCTGGCAAGGCGGCAACAAAGGCATCCTCTTGGTATATCCAAATTGGTTGTTGGTTATTTGTTGTTGGTTGTTTGTTGTTTGTTGTTCGGGAATCGGGAATTTGCCTCGCTTTGCTCACCATGCTGTGCAAAGGAAATTGATAATTGGGAATTGCTTCCTCATCTCCCTTGTCCTCCTTGTCCCCCTTGTCTCTCTTATCTCCCCTCTCCCCTTCTCCAACAACACCTACCCCCTGGATTGCCTCTACCCATAGGAGGGCGGAGCCATCCAAAAGTGGAACTTCAGGGCCATCAATTTCAATTCGAGCATCATCAACACCACTACACGCCAATGCTGCTAACAGATGTTCTACTGTCCGCACAACAACTCCTCCTGTGCTGGAGTCACTCTTTGTCAGTGCCCCAAGTTCTGTGGAAAGTTTTGTCTGATGGACAGCATCCACTTGTGCTCTGATAATTGGTGCTTCAGGTAGATCAACTCGTACAAAGTAGCGTCCTTCTCCAGGAATTGCTGGCAAAACCCGTACTGTTGTTGAAATACCACTGTGTAGTCCGATACCCGAACGTTCAAATATGCCACCCAAAGTATAGTGATTTTTGTCGTTTGTCATTTGTCATTTGTCGTTTGTTGTTTGTTGTTTGTTGTTTGTACCAATGACTAATGACCAATGACCAATAACCAATGACCAATTTTAGAATCGTTCTCCAATACCAAAGTGGAACTGATTATCACCTTCGTCATTCCAACCAAAGTCTATGCGAATTGGACCGAGGGGTGACTGAATACGAGCACCTACACCGTAACCAATACCTTCACCGGGTAAACCTCTGACTACGCTGGGGTCACCAGGTACTTCATCATCCGTACCTAAAGTAGTTCCAGCATCAACAAACAGAACCGCTCCCAAAAAATTGAAAATTGGGAAGCGATATTCAACAGTTCCCTGGATATAAGTGCGTCCGGAACCTACTTCTCCTGACTCATAACCTCTGATAGATTCACTACCACCAAGAGAAAATGCTTCATAGGGAGGCAAGTCTCCTAAAATGGTTCCTCCTTGAATGTTCAAGGCAATAGTTTGACTTTTATTACCTTCCTCTTCTTGAACAAAGTTGGTTAATTCAACGGGGATGTAATAGTTGTAGTTAGCCCTAATACGATTCATAAGGATGCTACCACCCCCTACTGGCACAGACTGCTCCGTACTTAGTCGCAGTAGAGAACCTTGAGTAGGTCGCAAAAGGTTATTGCGGCGGTCTCTGACTGCACCCAACTGGAGGGTAATTAGGTCATCTGTTCCATCATCACTAAAGCTCAGCTGTTCCCCAGTCGTTGATCTTGGGGTAATGTCCCCATCACCATTTCTAATCGCAATAGTTTGGAACTGAGTTCCCAAAGATAAGCGCCAGTCTGGTCGAACATAGGGATTATCAGCTATGGGACGACTAAATCTAATACCACCGCCGGTGCGCACGATACGGGGGCGATCCGTATTGACACCGTCATCTTCAAATACTCGAATATCATTATCATCGTTAACACCATAAACTAGTGAAATCGACCTGCGTCGGAAGATATTTGCAGTATAAGAGGTACGGTAAGGATCTCCAGCAATCCAGGGGTCGGTAAAACTCAAATCGAATAGGAGAGCCCGGGTTCCTAGCTGAAACTCTGCCCCTAAAATTTGATTATTACCTCCTAGGTTTTGTTGTTGATAGCTAGCTGAACCAAAAAATCCATTAGCCGAACTAAAACCTCCCCCAGCGGCAAAGGAACCACTCTTCTTTTCAATTACATCTACTACCATAAGCACTTTGCTTGGGTCATCACCAGGAGCAAAAGAAAGGCGCACATCATCAAAAATTCCTAGACCGAAGACTCTCTGCAAATCTCTTTGTACCGTAGCCCGATTAAAGACATCCCCCGGCTTTAACTGGATCTCCCGTGTAATGATGAAGGGACGAGTACGCCCTCCAATCGGTTCTTCTTTATCACTCTGGGGGGGCAATTCGTTGCCTTCTTCATCAACTACTGGCTCTCCCTCTTCATCCAGATAACGCACTAAAATGTCTTGGATGACCCCTTCTGCCACAATCAATTTGACTGTGCCATCATCGTTAATTTGTACTTGCTCAGCATTAACTACTTGAGCTAAGTCATAACCTTGCTCTTTATACCACTCATTTAATTCAATAATTCCTTGTTGGAGGTCTCGAAGATTGATGATTTTGCCATACTGCTCAGTAAAGATCTCGTCTACCACTTCCTGAGGTAATATACGTTCACCCTCTGTAGGCAAAGTATCAACTGCAACCTCCCGCAATACTGGGTTAGGAGTGACCAGAAAGGTGATACGGACACCCAAAGGAGTATCAATGGGCTCAACATCAACGTTGGAAAAGAAGCCTGTAGCAAAGACGGCGTTTACATCTTCTTGCAATTGAGAGCGGGTTGTTGGGCGTCCAGGTTGGGTTTCAATCACCCTATAGATTTCACTTTCTAGTTCCGGCGGCGCTCCATTAACTAAGACTTCCGCTACTAACACTCGTGGCTCAGCTGCTTCAGGAGGGGTCTGGGTTGGGGTAATGGGGGGCGGTACTGGTGTAGTGGGTTCTGAAGGCTCAGACGGTTGGTTTTCCCCATCTGAGAGGCTCTCCTCCTCCTCAAGTTCACTTTCCCCATTTGGGGTCTCTTGTGCCAGCACTGGGCTTTCATCTGGTTGGACAATGATCTGCTCTGGTATCAAGTCCGACTCCCACGAACTTTCGTTGACAACGTAGGATGAAAACTTTGGTGTATTTGCATCCCCGTGTTCCTGCGTCCCCGCGTCTATTTGAAGATTAGATTCCGGAGCTTCTGGAACTTGGACTGAAAATTGGGGACTAGGAGCAGTAGCTGTTACACCTGCAGGGGATGGGAGGCTGGGGAAGATTTTTTCCCATCCCAGTTCATCAATCGATAGTTTCCCATTGGCCTCTGGGGTCTCAGTGGTAAACTCGGTAGTTTGTCCACTGCTAGGCTTAGATAGACTAACACTGGCTACAGCGGCGATTGTAGCCGCTAACAAAGGAGATAAGCGCATTGTTTTGAGCTCTGTTTAAACTTCCACACACCATAAATTGATTGCCACAAGAACAATCAGCTTTTTGTCTCGTTGTTTATTGTCTACTGTATGTTCATGGTTTTAGCCGTTTTTTATTGTAAGTAGGGAATGGGGAATAGGGAATAGGCATTAGTAGCAAAAATGTTTTTGTCAAGGGAGCTGGGGGAGCTGGGGGAGCTGAGGGAGCTGAGGGAGCTGAGGGAGCTGAGGGAGCTGGGGAAGTAAGACAAGTCAAACATTATTGGTTTTCCTTGCACCTAACACCTAACACCTACCACCTAACACCTACCACCTACCACCTACCACCTACCACCTAATTGACATAATTCGCTCTAGAACTTGCTGATAAGCAGCTTCGACATTTCCCAAATCACGACGAAACCGGTCTTTATCCATGACTCGTCGGTTTGGGTCTGTTTCACTTTGGTTCCAAAGACGACAGCTATCAGGGCTGATTTCATCCGCTAAGAGTAACTCTTGGTTGGAACTTACACCAAACTCTAGCTTAAAGTCCACTAGAGTAATACCGCATTGGTTAAAAGTAGCTATGAGAATCTGGTTAATTGTTAAGGCTTGCTCCTTTAACTGGTTGAGTTGCTCAGGGGTGGCTAGTTCTAGAATTAATAAGCGATCGCGCGTTAACAAAGGATCTCCCAACTCATCGTTCTTGAAGTAAAATTCTACTAGTGGTGTAGGCAGAATCTTGCCTACGGGTAATCCAGTTTGTTGACAGAGGCTACCGGCAGCAATGTTCCTGACTACTACCTCTACTGGCAAAATTTTTACTTTCTTGACCAGCATTTGGTTCAGAGCAGGTCTTTCCAGAAAATGGGTGGGAATACCTTGAGCTTCTAGCAACTGGAACAATTGGGTCGCGATCACACAGTTAATCTCCCCCTTCCCAGTAATCTGACCTCGCTTTTGAGCATTGAAGGCAGTAGCATCATCTTTGAAGTGGGTCAGCAGAATCTCTGGATCATCTGTAGTGTAAAGAATTTTTGCTTTTCCTTCATAAAGTTTTTGCTGAACAGACATAAAATTTTCCCTAATTGCTTCAGTCATACACAGTACCTAGTGTTTGAAATTTTAGTATTGGCGTTATATTAGAATTTGTAGTGATAAATCAATAATCATAGATTCTATCCTGCCTCAAAGCAAGCAGGTGCAATAATCTCGCATTGTGTCAATAGCCTGGGTATTTGTAAGTCAGACTCCCATGAGCGGAAGATAACAACGAATTGATGAAAGTCTTTCTCTTCTAACCCCTGACTCCTGAATCCTATTTTTAGATTAGAAAATAATAATGGCAGATAAGTCTAATTTTTTATATCCCCGAAGTCCCTATCACGGTGATTTCACTCCAGAGAACCTGGTTTTTAACGCCAATCTGCAAGAATTTGCTCAACAGGTGAACTATATCTGCAATCTTGAGACTGCTGGCAAGCTCCAGCCGGAAGAAGCATATCAGCGAATTAAAGCTCTCTGGAAGCATTTGAAGCGCTCTAAAAAGGAACTCGCAATTGGTGAGAATAATTCCCAAAGCGATGAAAGCGAAGATTCAGGGAGCTGAGGAAGCTGAGGAAGCTGGGGAAGCTGAGGGAGTTGGAGGAGAGATCAATCCCCAATTGCAAACAACAAACGACAAATAACAATTTTTCACTTTCTCAGCATTGTGTGAACACCATCCCAGAAATCTGGTGGTGGATTGTCAAGGTAGTTCTTTGCCCTTTGGAGATGAGTAAGCACAGCTTGATCTGTGGGTTTTAATTGATGAGCCTGCTCAAAGTAGGTGAGTGCTTTTTGGAAGTCTCTGTTGATATAGTTATGACGTCCTGCTTCGTAGAAAGATAAAAACCTTTTCATGGTATCGTTGAGGCAAGTATCAGCAGTATCAATCAATTCGTAAATACTTACTGCCTGACTTTTACCCTTAACCCGAATCTTGTCCAACTCCCGCACACAGATGCGATCACGGCACAGGTTATAGGTATACTCACTCAAGATAATGTCGCAACCATACTCTTTGGTGACCCCTTCAAGACGAGCGCTCAGATTAACCCCATCTCCAATCACCGTGTAATCCATCCGTTTGTGGGAACCAATATTGCCCGAAACAACTTCTCCGGAACTAATACCAATACCAATGTGGATTAGGGGTTGGTTATTCATAATCCGGGATTCATTAAATGCTGCCAAGCGCCAGCGCATATCCAAAGCTGACTTAACTGCCAACCATGCGTGATTCTCTTTCAAGGGTAATGGCGCCCCAAATACTGCCATGAGAGCATCTCCAATAAACTTGTCTAAAGTGCCTTCATGGTTAAAAACTGCTTCTACCATAGTTTCAAAATACTTGTTCAGCAGGGATACGACTTCTGCTGCTCCCAGATTTTCCGTTAGGGTTGTGTAACCCCGGATATCGGAAAACAAAATTGTTACTTCTTCTTTTCTTCCCTGCATTAGGGTATCTTCCCCCAATGCCAAGACTTGCTCAGCAACTCCAGGAGTTAGGTAGCGATACATTGTCGTCTTGAGCCGCTTTTCTTGGCTAATATCTTCTAAGACAACTAGACCACCTCGTACAGTTCCCTCAGGATTAGTTAGAGGATTGACAGTTAAATTCGTACTGCGCTCAATTTTCTTAACTTGCTCCTGAGATAAGTCTGTTGACGCATTGGAGTCCCAAGGTGTCTCATTCCAAGGGATATAAACTTCTGGATCATCCGGCTTCGGGATTGCCAAGATATAAAAACTATCCTCATGTTGCGAGTGAGGGGAAAAATTTGCCGGGTGAGGAGATGAAGAATGGGAATTTTCCCAATTAAACTTGGAATGACTATTAAACAGACCAACTATCAGGCTTTGCTCCGGTAGATAATGTTTAGCACCAGTAGTCAAACTGTCTCTTAAACGAGACTGGAGGTGCTCAATCGGTACAACATCCCAGACATAGCGATTCGTCAGTTTGTACTCCCACAACTCTCGATTTTTACTATCGATTTGCTTGACAGGACAACCTAATAATGATATTGCAGCATCATTGATTGTAACAATTCTACCCTGCATATCCGTTGAGATTACCGCATCAGAGAGGCTTTGGAGAATATCTTTCTGATATTGCTTTTCAACCAAGACACTTTCAAAGAGCTTGGCATTTTCTAAAGCCATCCCTGCCTGAATATTGAAAGCCTTCATAAACTCTTCATCAGAGCTAGTAAAACTTCCCTTTTCCTTATTAATCAGTTGAGTGACACCAATTAATTCTCCCCCAGAGTTAAATACCGGCATACAGAGGATGTTACGAGTCTTATAACCGGTTTGTTTGTCAGCATTTGGGTCAAAGCGAGGGTCTTGATAAGCATCGGGGATATTGAGGGGTTTACCCGTAGAAGCGACATAGCCAGCAATACCACGATTGGCAGGAATGCGAATTGGGATCACTTCTGTACCTTCCTTGTTGAGGACTTGAGTCCAGAGTTCTCCAGTTTCTTTGCTCAGCATAAACAAAGTACTACGGTCTGCCTTCATTAACTTGCGAGCCTGGTCCATTACTGACTGTAATGTAGCTTCTAAATCTAAGCTTTGGACCAAAGACTGAGTTGCCTTGAGCAAAGCAGCAGCTCCTCGTTGGTTGCGAGCTGCCATGTACAAAGATTGGCAGGTTTCGAGGATAATGCCAATCGAAGCAGCAAAGTCACGGAACCGCTGTTCATCTTCGCTATCAAATGCTACACCTCCAGCTTTGTTCAACAACTGAGCTACTGCCACAACTTGATTAGTGCGGCTAAAAATTGGCATACAGAGGAGGGTTTTCGTTTTATAACCAGGACGCTCATCAACCTCTTTGTTGAATAAGGGGTGGCTGTAGGCATCTGGGAGATTGAGTTCATCGCCGGTTTTAGCAACATGACCAGCTAAACCAACATTGAGGGGAATCCGAATCTCTATCCCTTTGTTGCCCTCAGTTCCTGGTTCTACTTTATAATTTGATTCTGTTTGAAAACGGGGAATTTTTGCCCAGAGCTGATCTTTTTCCGCATCTACCAAAAAGATGGTAGTACGGTCAGCTTGCAAAATTTGACCGACTTTGAGGGTAAAGGCATCCATCACCTGCTCTAACATGGTTTCGAGAGCTTCATTGTTGATCATCTCGATCGCCCGCAGAAATTGTTGAAATTCAGCGGTGATGAAGTCCAACAAGCAAATGAATTCCGGAACGGATAGCTCTTTGACTCGGTTAGTCAAGATACTTGTCCGATTGAGTGTAGTTAACTGAGTCAACGTAGCCAGAATGCTACCAGTGTTGGAAAGTGGCATAGTGATGACAGTTCAACAGCTGTTGTGTATCCGACGTATAGATGAACGAACGTAAGAGCACGTCAACCCGATAGATAATTACTGCCAAAGAGAAAGATCTATAAAGATTGAAATCCCAAGATAAAGAAATCAAGGCGACGCACCCAACCCAGAAACTAATACCAAGTTGCTTCTCAAACGTAGTAGATAGGAATGGTAAGGGATACAAGGAAGACAGGGAAGATAAATTACTATCTATGAACGCAACTTCGTATCAAGCTCACGATTGCCATACTCTTCCCCAGTATAAAGTTAGTATCTTGTTGCTGCATCCTATTGCTCTTTTTCCATCTGGTAAATCACCAAGTATTAAGAATTACCTTTTCTTTGCCTAACAATCCCCATGAGTAGGGGCGATTCATGAATCGCCCCTACCTGTGATCGCGAAATTTCATAAGCCCGAGTTCTTGAAGAAGTCGGGCTTTTCGCTTCAGTAAATGGTGCTTTGAGCAAAATCCTTCTTCCCCATCTCAATCGGATTGGGGGCACGTCGGTGCGCCCCTACAGGTTTGCGGCGGAGTGTTACAGCAAGTGAGGACGTATTCCGTAATACCGATAACGCCAGTAATCCCGCAGAATCTTTTCATGATCAAAGCAGAGCTTAGCTGGAAGATCCCAAGGGTGAAAAATTCCCAGATTTTTGGCATCATCAGCTGCCTGAGGTTCTCCTGTTGCTGTTGCCAAAAACACTACACTGATGGTGTGTTGCCGTGGATCGCGTTTGGGGTCTGAATACGTCTGAAACTGTTCTATTAAATCAACTGACAAGCTAATTTCCTCTTGCGCCTCCCGCACAGCTGCCGTTTCTACTGACTCACCGTAATCCACAAAACCACCAGGAATTGCCCAACCGAGGGGAGGATTTTGACGTTCAATCAAAACAATTGGTCGATGAGGGCGGTCTACTAATTCAACAATGATATCAACGGTAGGAACAGGATTTCGGTACGTCACAAGCTCAAGTGTGGGCAATAAACAGTTACAAATTATACATTATCAGGTTTAGCCTAGCTTCGTGGTAAGATCTTCTGCAATTGGTATTGTAAAGTTTTACAGCAAAAATAGTCGAGCATAAAAATTAGTACAGGAGCTAAATTATGTCTGACCCTTTCTCTCCAGAAGTAAGCGATCGCATTTGCAAGCACATGAATGAAGATCATGCGGAGGCTGTAGCTCTCTACGCTCAAAAGTTTGGTAAAGCTCCCGATACTGAGTCAGCCCAAATGCTCTCAATTGACCCTCAAGGGATGAATCTAATGACCAAAGTCAAGGGTTCATCCATACCACTGCGTATTGAATTTGATCATACTTTGAAAGATTCTGAAGATGCTCACCACACATTGATTGATATGGTTAAGCAGGCACGAGCAAATTAGGTGTTAGGTGGTAGGTGGTAGGTAAGTGAAAAAAGATGAAGTGGTATTTTTATTCGACCCTTTCCCGCGTCTGGAGCGTAAGTTGACTTGTTTCCCCACTCCTTTTTTCCCTGAACTGGAGTTGGTTACTGGCTCTGTTGCCTGCGTTGTCAAACCCTCATTCTTAATTCTTAATTTCTTTTAACATTACCTGCTCTGACCCAACCTTCTTGGTCTGTATCCGGTAAACGAACTTTCTGCCATAGTTTATCATCACTATCTTTGAGGATAATAATTTCTTGATTGTAGGCAATACCACCAATACGGTTGGCATTTCCCGAAGGCTCATCCCGGAGGCTCAAACCTTCTGGCCAGGTTACAGTAGCTTTATAAGCACCTGGCTCTAGTTGCTTTTTGGGTGAGGCACTGGGAGTTGGTTTAGGTTGTTGGTTCGATGGAGAGGGAGACGGCTTAGGAGAACTGGCTGCTTTAGCAGTTGGGGATGCTTTGGGTTGCTCTTCGGGAAAGATTGGTTTTTCTGGAGCAGTTGACAATTTTGTAAAGAAGTAATAGCCAGCCGCCGCACCAGCACTTATTAAAAGGAAGATGCCGAGGAAAAAGCCGATGATGAATTGAGTTACACCTGATAAACTCATAGTTATTGGTTATTGGTTATTGGTTATTGGTTATTGGTTATTTGTTGACCAACAAACACCAATTACCACGCTTGTCTTGGAATGCGACTAGCAAAACGCCCATCTCTAGAAGCTAGGCGAGCTTTACCCGCAGCTGCCCAATTTTGCAGGAATTGGATTTGCTCTTGCGCAGTCCGAGCTAGAGGAATAATCTGGCTGGCCGCTTCTAAGATATCATCCGTGGCAAAGTCTCGGTTTTGACTAAAGCCGATATGCATTGCTTCGATCAAGGTCTGCTCTATTTCTGCTCCAGAAAAGTCTGGGGTTTCATAAGCCAGACGTTCTAAATCATAACTCTTAAGGTTGTGAGGTCGCAGTCGAGATAAATGTAGCTCAAAAATGGCGTAACGTTCTTCCTGGCTTGGTAAGCCTACGAAGAAAATTTCATCAAATCGACCTTTACGGAGCATTTCTGGGGGTAAAGCCTGAATGTTATTAGCTGTGGCGACGACAAATACTGGGGATTGCTTTTCCGCTAGCCAGTTGATGAAAGTACCAAAAACACGACTAGTAGTCCCGGCATCTCCTTTAGAATCAATTCCAGAGAAGGCTTTATCAATTTCGTCAATCCAAAGAATGCAGGGAGCTAAAGCTTCTGCTAATTGAACCATTTGCCTGGTACGGGATTCAGATTCCCCTACCAAACCACCAAAGAGACGTCCTACATCCAAGCGCAATAGGGGGAGATGCCAGTGGTGGGCGATGGCTTTTGCTGTGAGAGATTTTCCTGTTCCCTGAATTCCCACCAGTAACAAACCTCGTGGATGAGGCAATCCGTATTGTCTGGCTCTTTCTGTAAAAGCGCCTCCCCGTCGCAGTAGCCAATCTTTCAAGTTATCTAAGCCGCCGATATCAGAAATTTTTTCTTGAGTTGGGTAAAACTCTAAGATTTGCGTTTGGCGAATCGATTGGCGCTTTTCTTCTAGAATTAATTCCACATCTTCTGGTTTAATTTCCCCATGGGAAGCAATCGCCCGGGCAAGAACTCGGCGAATCCTCTCTAAGGAAAGACCTTGAGCCGAGCGCACTAGCTCATCTAAGACTTTATCATTCAGAGATTGACCGGTGGCTCCTAACAAACGTATAGTCTCTGCTTTAATTTCTGAGGCTTTGGGTAAAGGAAATTCTAAAACTGTCAGTACTTCTGTTAACTCTGGGGGTATTGCTACTTGTGGTGTAACGATCGCAATATTTTTCGGTTGAGACTTGAGCTGTCGCGACAAGTTTCTAAGTTTACGGGAAATTGAAATATCTTCCAAAAATCGGTGAAAATCTCTTAAAATAAAGATTGCTGCATTGCTTTGGGCTAGCTGCTCAACAAATTCCAGAGCTTGTAGAGGATTACGCCTGCCAAAACCTACATCGTTGAGATTTCCTTGGTAGCCGTCAACAAAATCCCAGATATAGACAGCACGATTACCCAAATTTCGGGCTGATTGTGTGATCGCGACTTCTACTCTCTCCTCTTCCAATGTTGGAATATAAATTAAAGGATAGCGGGCTCGTAAAAGTAGCTCAAATTCATCGTTAAAACTCATAGTAACCTAATACCTAACACCTAACACCTATAGAAGTTTCCCCTTAAAAGATTCTAGTGCTTCCCAACGCCGATCCTTTGGCGAAAGACTACCTTGCTCATTAACCGAGATTCCTGGACATTCCTGAGCACAAAGCTGCTGTAGAGGCATGACTAGGCAAAGTTGCTCATATAACCAAGTATCTACTTCAAAGTTACTCTGGGGGTGCAAGGTTTCTACTAAATCTTCCAGGGGGATTTCTCGGTCTAGCGGAACGTAATTTGGTTGTTCTGCTGATTCGTCTAACCAAATCAGTTCTGATGTGTCAACTGTTAAACGGTGATTGTACTGTTGCAAGCAACGGTGACAGGTCAAGGTAATAATAGTTGAACCTTGACCAGAAACCTCTAGGTAATTTCCTTTATGGGTTACTTGTACACGCCCTCTCACTGGAGTCAGGGTTTCCAAACCAGCTAGGCACTCATTTACTTCAATTACCTCTGTGTGAGCTGGTAATTTCAGTAGCCCAGGAATGTAAATTGCCTCCATGATTCCTTCTATTGTTCTCGTGACATACTCCCGAAGCTAATCCTATAGATATGGCACGGGGTTTCTGGCAGTTTAGCTAAAGGCACAGGTTAAGAATTAAGTTAAAACCTAAGAATGCTTAAGGACTAATCTCTTCAATTCTTCTGCGCCGACTAACAACTAATCTCCTGTCTGGCTCTTGTCCTCGACTTTGAGTTTTCAAATCGTCACAATCTTTTAACAGGTTATGAACTTGACGTCGCTCTGCTGAGGACAAATACTTTAGTTCAAACTCCTTTCCTGTGATGCGGACTTGTTCTGCTGCATGAGTTGCGATCGCCTGGAGTTCAGCTTGACGCTTAACCCGATACCCATCAAGTTCAACAGTATAAGAAGCTTGCTGCTCTTGTTCTTGCTCCAGGTTCAAAACTGTATTAGCTAGATATTGGATAGCATCAATGGTTGTTCCTTGGAAACCAATCAAGATTTGTATTTGTTCCGCTGTCAATTTGGTGTTATCTATGGTCAACCAGTAGCTATGCTCATCTCCATCTAAGGATTCTGTATTTGTTGCCTTGACCTCAGCATTTAATTGAAAGAAGCGCAGAAGTGTTTCCAGCCACTGTTCACCTCGCGCCATTGGCTGATTACTCATAACTAACTCGAAGCTTTTTTCTTAGAACGCTTGCGCTCAAAAGGTAATGATTCTTTAGTGTCACTCTTCTTGTCCTCTTTCTTAGCACGTTTGCGCTCAGAAGAGGTAGATTCTTCTTTTTTAGAGCGCTTGGGCTCAAAAGGTAGTTCATCTCGACGCTCCTCAGACTTTTCCTTTTCTTCCTTCTTAGAACGCTTAGGCTCAAAAGGTAGTGCATCTCTTCCCTCTTTCGCTTTTGCCTCTTTTTCCTGCTGCTCCATCATCTTCTGAATGTTTTCTGGTAGGGGTTCCCGCATCAGAAGGAAGGTTTGGACAGTCTGAAAAACATTGGCAATCACAATGTACATCAACACCCCAGCAGGTAGGGGAAAGAAGAAGAACATGCCAGAAAACATTACTGGCAGATACTTGTTAACTGCATTTTGCTGGGAATTGGCATCACTGGAATTTTGACCAGAGAGTACTTGGTTAACATACATACTAAGGCCAAAAAAGATAATCATGGCGAAGATGTCCCAGTGAATTGTCCCATCTTCTTCAAAAGCACCGACCCGCCCTAGGGCATCAATAAAGAGAAATCCTTTATTAGCAGCCAGCCCATTAACTGTACCCTGAAGAGTGACTTCTCCTGGTTCTAAGGCTTCGATAGTACCATCATCTTTAATTAAGACCCTCTCTTCACCTTTGGTTACCTGCCAGGTAGGACTAATTTCGGTGTCTGGATAATCAGCTAGTAAGGCTTGGATGGGTTTTCCTTCAACGGTTTGAAAATCTACTTTGGTTTTTTCTCCAACTACTAACCGTTTACCTGCGGGAAGCAGCGCAGAAACTTGGGCGTGAACTCCATCTGCTATGTAAATGTTTTGGGCTTTAGTGGCGAAAGCTTGGGGTTGGATGTACTCTACTTGCTCTCTCGGCAAGATTTGGAGATTGACTGAGTAGTTGATATCAGCAAATGGTGAGCCCCGTAAAGTAGCAAACAGTGCAAAGAGAACCGGCATTTGGAACACCAGTGGTAAACAACCAGCTAAAGGGTTGCCGAACTCTTTAAAAATTTTCCCCATTTCCTCCTGCTGTTTCTGAGGATCATCTTTATAGAGCTTTTGAATTTCCTCTTGCCGCTTTTTCATCAGCGGTTGAGTAATTTTCATCCGCCTCATATTGCGGATTGAGCCAGCGTTTAGGGGAAACAGAGCAAAGCGAATTACCAAAGTCAGAAAAACGATTGCTAAACCATAGCTCGGTACAATCCCGTAAAAGAGATCCAGGATTGGGAGCATGACGTTGTTAGAGAGAAACCCGATACCAAAATCCATTCCGATGAAGTCAACCTAAGCGCTCTAAAGTGTTCTGAATCTAATTTATCTAATATTTGTGCTAATGCGGGGGTCGTTTATCCGGCATTAGTTAGCCGAGAAATACCCGATACCCTAAACTTTGATTGAATCAATGGGTTTGCCAGTTTTTTTCGCTGTTTTTTCGGCAATATAGTCAGAGATTTCGCGAAAACGGGGAACAGCACGCATTTCGATTCGGCTACCATCTTTGAGGGTAACGGCGATATCTCCCCAAGCACCGATACCACGAGGAATTTTGATGATTTTATTAACCTCTGTGTAAATAATATCTGTGCGATCGCGACCTTGCCATCCCCCAGTTACTGAGATGCGGCGGTCTGTTATGCGGTAGCGTAACCATAAAGCTCTCACAATCGAGGCGATGGTCAAGGGCAAACAAATTACCGTGAATCCTAACAAAATATTAATAATCAGATCTCCCACATGGGGGCCACCTTCATAGAATACTGTTTCTTTAATTGCCATAAAATACCTCTGCCTCTACCAACAACTGCTTTAATTCTCGCAAAAATTGGGCATATTCGCACTCTTGTGCTCCTGGTCGGACTACCACTACCAGTTGCCAACCTGGTAAGATTTGGGGTAACAACTGGCGTAGAGCAGCCCGCAGCTGACGCTTAATGCGATTGCGAACTACTGCCTTTTTGCTGACTTTTTGGCTGATAGAGATGCCAATACGAGTTGGCAATTTATCTTCTTTGAGCACTATTGACCTTTTTTTAGTTGCGCCTCTCCCTACTTTGGTGTTTTGACGCACTCCCCGCAAAGTCAGGTGGCGTCTTGAGCAGCGAATTCCTTTTTGATAAACTGCCCTAAAATCTCGCCAGTGTTTGAGTCGATGAGCTTGAGGTAATCCCACGGAATTGAGAATTGAGAATTGGAAATTGGGAATTGGGAATTGGGAATTGAGAATTGTTTACTTTTCTTCCTCAGCTCCCCCAGCTCCCTCAGCTTCCCCAGCTTTCCTGGTAGTTCCCTAAACAGAAAGACGATGGCGTCCTTTGCTTCTGCGGGCTTTAATTACCAGTTTTCCATTTTTGGTGCGCATCCGGGCGCGAAAACCAGATTTTCTCTTTTGCTTGCGATTAGTGCCGCCTAAAGTGCGTTGAGTCATGAGTCGTCATTTCCAAACAGAGTATGCAACTTTTCGTATAAACAGTCACAATCTACTATCATATAACAAATTTGGCGAGATTAGATCAGAGCAATTTTTTCTCAATTCTCAATTCCTATTTTTCCTTTTTGGGTATTAATGGTATTAGTCTCCTGAATCCCGGCCATAAGCGAATCAACAACCAAGTCAATGCTGCTGCTACAATTGCAACGCTTAGTTTGTAGGCCACTTCTGGTATAATAGACTTATTCTCTGAGACTGAAGGTTGGCAAGTAATGTTAATTTGACTGGATTCGTCTTTAGATGAGACTTTGCAGGTAACGTTAGTTTGACTGGATTCGTCTTTAGATGGAACCAATGAAGCAACACTCCACCCTACACCCAAAATAGCGATCGCATCTTGGAAATTGCAATCTCGTTGTGCTTTTTCCACTTCGACGCGGCTGCGCACGACGTTAATCGTATCTTCTTGTAATTTTAAAATCCGCTTGAGGTTTTCTGCATCTTTGGCAATTTGTAGCAGGTATTTATCTGTTACTAATTTAATAAACTTATCAAAGCAGCTTAGGTTATCTGCTACAATTGCTTGTGAACGCTCGTTAATAGTTCCTAAACGTTTTTCATAGTTGCTTAAGTTAATTTCAATTATACCGCCTTGAAATTCGAGTTGATATAATTCAATTGTGTAATTTTTTATACTATCTTGCGCCCTTACTAAAGTATCACGTAGTTTGTTTTCTCGATAGTTAGTTTGATTTTGACTAATTGATTGCCTATGCTGAGCAAGGTCTGTAGAACGATTTTTCATGGTTCGTTTGAGAAATTGGCTTCTAGCATAAGCCCAAAGAATTTTGTGACGATAACTAAATAGCCGCAACCAGTGATGATAAAACTGTGCAGATTTTTCGGCAGTTGCTCTATCGGGATAAAGGATAATAATAACGTGTTGGTTTTCTTGGACACTTTGGATGGTTGTGGGGGATGCTGTTTCCTCTGGTATTAGCAAGCGGTAGTGGGAGAGTTCAAAGATTGTTGCTCCTAAAAACTGCCCTTGTCCTTCTAAATCTCGTTCCCAATTGGAACCTGGCATTAAGGCTTTATAGCAGGCTTGGGCAATTTTTTCAGGGGGGTTGGGGTTAGGCTGAGGTAG
This sequence comes from Symploca sp. SIO1C2, assembly GCA_010672925.1. GTDB lineage: Bacteria > Cyanobacteriota > Cyanobacteriia > Cyanobacteriales > Coleofasciculaceae > Caldora. The sequence goes on from JAAHFP010000025.1 coordinate 90,355, forward strand.
CCAGCCAGAAATCATCCAAGTTTGTCCAATGGTGGCATTTTGATGGTTTAATCTTTCCTCAATTTCGGCTTTGAGTTCCTTGAAAGAAGCGGTTGGTTGAGCTTCGGTTTGATTGTTGATTGAGCAGTCTAGCAGCAGTCCATAAAGATCATTGAGGCGCACGGGATAGTAATAACCCTGGAAGGGGTAGGGTTCACCACTAGTTTGAAATTCTTTGATTTTGGGTAGAAGTTCGAGATAGTCGTCTTCAAAAACTGTATCTTGTTGAAATAGGACTTCATGAAGGTCTTCAGGGAGTTTTTTTAGAAAAAAATCTCGATTTGTTTGGAGTTCTTCTTGAGCTGCACCTACACTATTTCTTAAATCGTAAAGAAATAGATCGAGGGTGGGATAGATAATGCCATTCATCAATAGGTGGTAGGTGGTAGGTGTTAGGTAGTAGGTAATATAATTTTTAAGTCATGCACATTTTCTCAAAGTAAAATTCAAAGTCCTCTTTCTATGGGGGATTTAAGGAGATAAAATACTCCCACTCCCTTATCTACTTATTGTTGATACTCTTTTTGAGGAATTGCTGAAATTGTTCAAGACGGCTGAGTTTTTTGGCGGATTCTTGTGGATTAGGTGTTGTCAGAACTTTGATCACCATATTGTTGATTTCATGGCTTTCGTCATCCTCAATAACTGGAGCAAAACCTCGTTCTACTGGAGTTGGATTGGTGGTAATTACTTGTTCGAGTTCGGCTTGGTTTCGCAGTAAATTGGAGTAAATGTTGCTATTCAAGGCATCTAGTTGAGATTTAGCAGTTTGATAAAGTTGATTCAAGCTGGGATTAGCCTGAATGACTTTTAGCAAGTCTGCTTCGTAGTCTGGCCAATTATCCGGTTCGAGGTGCAGTTGAGCAGCAGCATCTTGGAAAGCGTTTTGCTCATCTGTACTGAGGTCTTCTACATCCTTCAGAGCGAGTACTAGAGCAAGTAAGGTTTTGTTAACAGCTACACTCATAAATAACCTCTAAATTTAATATAAGTAGGTAGGTGTAAAAAAGGAAAAGTAAATTTGTAGGGGCGAGTTTAGTTAAGGTGCTGGCTAGATAATAGTTTAATTTTTTCAAAAACCGCCCTATCTATGTGCATTTATTTATGCTCACCTACTTAGGTATCATTAAGCTACAACCGATAGCCGCAGCTTTCCAGATAGTTCCTAAAATTGGGTTCTAGAAGATGAACGAACACAGAGAAGCACTAGTGGTAGGGATTAATCGTTATCCATTGCTCAAGGATACAACAACGAGGAAGCCCAAACATCTGGAAAAACCGGCAGCGGATGCGGAAGCGATCGCTCAAATTCTAGAACAATACGGTAACTTTCGAGTGCATCGCTTGCCAGAGGTCTATTCTCCTAAGGGCAAGCGGGGAGTTGATCCTAGTCCAACATTAGGGAATTTGGTCAAAGCAACAACTTTGGAGGTAGCGATCGCACAGCTATTTAATCCTTCGGGAAGTAGTATACCGGATACGGCTTTGCTATTTTTTGCTGGTCATGGGTTGCGTAAAGAACAGGGGGGAGTGACGGAAGGGTTTTTGGCGACAACTGAGGCAAATCCTAATCGAGGCAAATGGGGTGTTTCCTTGGGGTGGTTGCGCCAATTGTTGCAACAAAGTCCCGTGCGACAGCAGATTGTTTGGCTTGATTGCTGCCATAGTGGGGAATTACTGGATCTTTTGGATGAGGCTAATCCGGGGAAGGAAGGCAAAGCTGTTGATCGATGTTTGATTGCTGCCTGTCGAGGATTTGAGGTGAGTCGAGAACAGTTGCAAGGAGAACATGGCATCCTGACAGCTGCATTGTTACAAGGATTAGACCCGGACAGAAATGTGAATGGTTGGGTAAGTAATAATAAGCTGGCGGATTTTATTAATAAGGAGATGGCTGGGGAACTCCAGCGCCCGATTTTTCATAATTCGGGGGGAGCAATTATCCTCACGGATAAGACTCATGGCAGGCAACGGCAGGTGGATGCAACCCTTAAGGGTACTTGTCCTTACAAATCCTTGAACTATTTTACCCAAGAGGATTCAGTCTTTTTCTACGGGCGAACTGCACTGACGGATGAATTAATTGATCGAGTGCGCCAGGAAAATTTTATTGCTGTCTTAGGCGCTTCGGGAAGTGGTAAGTCTTCTGTGTTGAGGGCAGGATTACTCTATCAACTCAAACGAGGACAAAAATTATCAGGTAGCGATCGCTGGATCTATTATGGCCCTTTTACCCCTGGGGAGGATCCGATGCAGAGTTTGAGGGAATTGGGAATCGGGAATTGGGAGATGAAGAGACGCGGGGACGTGGAGACGCGGAGACGCGGAGAAGTTGGTTGGGAAAATCCTCCTTCTGCCACCTGCCTCCAGTTCCCCTCCTGGGAGGGGTTAGGGGTGGGTTCTGCCTCCAATCAACGGGTAATCCTGGTGGTGGATCAGTTTGAAGAATGCTTCACTATGTGCCAAGACGAGGAGAAACGAGAGGAGTTTTTTGCTTGCTTGTTAAAGATGGTAGAAGAAAGCAACAATCAATTCTGCTTGGTGTTGGGGATGCGGGCAGATTTTCTGGGAAAATGTGCTGAATATGCTGAGTTAGCGGAGAAAATTGACCAGCATCTGGTGACGGTGAAGCCTATGAGTTCCCAGGAGATTGAAGAAGCAATTACTCAACCTGCTGAACTGGTTGGCTTACAAGTGGAGCAAGCTTTGGTAACTAAGATGACTGATGATGTAATCGGTTCTCCGGGAAGCTTGCCCCTACTCCAGTACACCTTGACAGAACTTTGGACAGAAGCGCAAACTACTCCCAATCCCAATCGCTTGACCCTGGAGTCCTATAATCAGCTGGGTGGCATCGAGAAAACCCTGCCTAAACGAGCTAATCAGGTTTATCAATCTCTGAAGGAAGAAGAGAAGCCGGTTGCTAAGCGGATCTTTTTGGAACTCGTCCAGTTAGGTGAAGCAAATGATACCCGTAGGCGGGTACGCAAGGAAGGTTTAGTCAATTCTCAGCATTCTGAAGAACTTTTGGAGCGAACAATTGAGCAGTTAGTCAGAGCCAAGTTAATTGTAACAACGAATGAAGACAAATCCGACAATGACAAACCGGGTGTAATTTTAGATATCATCCATGAAGTATTGATTGAGCATTGGCAGGAATTGCGCCAATGGGTAGAAGATAACCAAGTGGCTTTGGAAAAAGAGCGCCGGATTGAAGCAAAGGCAAAAGAATGGGAACGTCAAGGGAAGAATCCTGATTTGTTGCTGCGAGGGACAGTATTAATTGAAGCTGAGGCTTATTTAGAAGAATACAGTGACCTGGGACTGCTAGATGGTATTGCCCAAAAATTTATAGAAGCTAGCCAAAAGGCTGTTGAGAAAGCCAAGCGGCAAGAAGAACAAGCTCAGCAAAGAGAGTTAGATCTCATCCGAGAAGCTTTACAACAGGAGAAAAAAGCAACAGAGGTGGAACGACGAGCCCGCAAAGTGGCTCAGACAAGAAACTTAATCATAACTAGCCTCTCAATTGTGCTAGCTGGATTAACGGTAGCTGCGGTTGCTCTAGCCAGAAATGCCAGAATCCAAACTATCAAAGCTTCTATAGTAGCTTCAAAGTCTCTGTTTGTGGCAAATCAGGATCTAGAGGCACTAATGGAGCTCATTAACACTGGGCAATTGCTGCAACAGCCCTTTTTACCTATAAAGGAAATTAAGACCGAATTTACCAACCACTTTGCCCAGTTGCTAGTCCAACTCAGAGAGCAAAACTGCATTCGAGCCCATGATACAAATGTCACTAGCGTGAGTTTGAGTCCCGATGATCAGGTTCTTGCATCTGCCAGTATTTTGGATGAAACTATTAAGCTGTGGCGTTCTAATGGAGAACCCCTGCAAAAACTCTCAGGTCACCAAAAGGGAGTTACGAGCCTAAACTTTAGTCCAAATAGTCAGCTCTTAGCATCTGCTAGTTGGGACAAAACAGTTAAGCTCTGGCGACGTCAGTCAAATGGAACTTTTGCCCTACTTAAGTCTATTCAAGACCAAAATTCGATTTCAGCTGTTAATTTCAGTCCGGATGGTGCAACTATTGTTACTGCAGTAGATCAGACTGTGAAGCTCCGGAGCTTAAACGGCGAGTTGCGACAAACTTTCCCGGGTCATCAGAAGCGAGTGATGCATGTAAGTTTTAGTCCGGATGGTCAACTAATTGTCTCAGGGAGTGAAGATGGAACTATCAAACTCTGGGATTTACAAGACGGAAGCTTACTCAAAAACATAAAGGTTGGTAGTAAAGTTTTTGCAGTGCGCTTTATCAATGATCAAACAATTGCTTCAGGCAACGAATACGGAACTATCACACTCTGGAATTTGGACGGTAATCTTATGGACATCTTACGGGGACATAGCAGCAGAATCCTCTACCTAGATTGGCATCCAGACAGCAAAAAGATGGCTTCAGCTAGTGAAGATAGGACGGTGAAGCTTTGGAGTATAGAGAAGAAGCTTTCTGGTGAGGGTTACTATAGCCAGTTGTGGCAAACTCTTGAAGGTCATAGTGATAGTGTTGCAGAGGTAAGTTTCAGTCAAGACGGTAAAACAATTGTTTCTGGTAGTATAGATGGCACGGTAAGACTCTGGGGACTCGATGGTATTTTGCCAACCCTCCAGGGCAATAGCTTCAGTTTTAGCCGAGACGGACAAAAGATTGTTTCAGGAAGTAAAAATGGAACTATCAGCCTCTGGCAGCACAATGGTAAATTCATTCGGGGTTTTCCAGCTCACAAAGATAGTATTAGCCAAGTTAGCTTTGACTCAAACGGAGAGTTAATTGCTTCAGCTAGTGCAGATGGGAGTATCAAGATTTGGAATGTTCAGGGAGTATTAATTAGTACCCTGAAAGGGCATAAAGGAAGTGTTTTGGATGTTAGTTTCAGTCCTAACAGTGAAATGATTGCTTCGGCGAGTCAGGATACAACTGTGAAACTCTGGCGTTTGGATGGTACTTTAGTTAAAGAACTAAAGCATGAAAATTGGGTAACCAGTGTCAGCTTTAATCCTGTCAATGATACTATTGCCTCAAGCAGTTCTGATGGTACTCTAAACCTTTGGAGCGCTGAAGGGCTATCAATTAAGACCCTGGAAGGACATTTAGGTGGTGCTTTGGATGTGGTTTTTAGTCCTAACGGTAAAATAATTGCCTCCGCAGGTCATGACGGGACAGTGAAACTGTGGCGTCTAAATGGTGAGTTTCTTCGAGTTCTTCTAAACCATGACGCTCCTGTCTATAGAATTAGATTTAGCCCGAATGGTAATACTTTAGCTTCAGCGAGTAAGGATACGATCGATATTTGGAGCTTCAATGGTAAACGCTTACAAAGTTTACGAACAGATCTTAATCTTTTCTCTGAAGTTAACTTCACTCCTGATGGCCAAACTGTTGCCTTAGCTGGTAATCTTACCTCAGCTGGTTTTAATGATAAGAAGTTGATTCTGTGGCATCTGGATTTAGATGATTTGCTAGGGCATAGTGATGATTGGTTAGATGATTATCTGACAAGGAATCTCCATCCATGTAAAAATGTTGGGAGGTAGGATGTGTTATACTGAATTTGGGCTAAGATACATCTCAATTGCATGTCCTTACGATTGATATATTAAAAAACTCCATTTATTCTAATGTTTCCCTTATGGGTCTTATTTTTCAAGAAACAACATCAAGGAGTTATGACTTATGAACATGATTAGAAAAAACAAGCTATACCTAGTAATTATATCTACGATCATAGGAGTTGCTATTACTCTAGGTGCAATGCCTCTTGCTGCTCAAGCGCAACCACAGATAAGTGGATTTAAAACAGTCATTGTCGATGACAGCTTAGAATTGCCACTAGATACCACGGAAAATTTAGCTGAGAAATACTATAGAGACGGTATAAGGTCTGCTTGTAGAGGAAATAAGACAACAGCAAAGTCTAATTTTGAAGAAGCAGCCAAGCTTTTCTCTGCCAATGACGATCAAAGTGGATGCCAAAAGGCAAAAAACGCAGTATCTTGTCTCGACAAACCTGGATGTCAGTTTCTCTGTTAGTGATGACAGCATAGCTCCTTTGTGGCAAGGCTGCACCTGGGGAACCTAACTCAACATATGGGGCAACCGGTTGATCGGCAATTATATCCTGGTAAATTAGGAAACAATGCTTACCGAAAGAGGGAAAATTACAAAAAGCGATCGCTTCCTATCAACAAGCCCAAAAGCTCGATCCTAATGTTGATCTTGATCCCGAAACCGAAACTTTGGAGCAAGATCTTGAAGCTGTAATGCGAACATGGACTCCTGTTCTGATTCAAAAGGGAGAGAATTTGGCAAGGGAGGGGGAAATAGAAAAAGCGATCGCTAAATACCAAGAAGCCCAAGAACTCGATCCAACAGTGAAAATTACTGCCGACTCTTGGAATAACGTCTGTTGGTTCGGGAGTCTACACCGACAGGCAGCTAAAGTGCTTGAAGCCTGTAAAAATGCTGTAGCTCTTGCGTCTGAAACTGAAAAGGGAATGTTTCGGGATAGTCGCGGTGTTGCGAGGGTGATGACGGGGAATACACAAGATGCGATCGAAGATTTTCAGGCATTTATAGAATCGACTGACTCAGATAATAATAAAAAACAACGGCAGGGCTGGATTAAAGACCTTCAGGCTGGTAAAAATCCCTTTACAGAGGAGGAGATTGAACGTTTACTTGAGGAGTAATAGGTAGATTGGGTTAGCTCTTTTCGTAACTCAACGCAGCGTACTTGAGTATGGGTTTTAACTGGAGTTTAGACTAGTTAGGAGTGCGAAACTCCAAAGTCTGATAGTCCGCAAGATAAAAAATCAATCAATTCAGTCGATGGTGTCCCAAGAATGCGTGCAATTGCCAAGTCTAGGAGAGGCAGGGC
>JAAHFP010000026.1 GCA_010672925.1 Symploca sp. SIO1C2
CCTACAACATCGTTGCAGCTCACGGCTACTTCGGTCGTTTAATCTTCCAATATGCTTCTTTCAACAATAGCCGTTCCTTGCACTTCTTCTTGGGTGCATGGCCAGTAATTGGAATCTGGTTCACCGCATTGGGCATCAGCACCATGGCGTTCAACCTGAATGGTTTCAACTTCAACCAGAGCGTAATCGACTCACAAGGTCGTGTAGTAGGAACCTGGGCAGACGTGCTAAACCGCGCCAACTTGGGATTTGAAGTAATGCACGAGCGCAACGCTCACAACTTCCCCTTAGACTTGGCAGCAGGCGAAGCAGCTCCCGTAGCACTACAAGCTCCTGCTATCAATGGTTAATAGTTAGTGCCGGTTGAATAACTTAAATGATTCAACTTTTTAACTAAATAACCAAAAGCGCCCTCCTTTGAAAGGGGGGCGCTTTTTTTTGCATTATGATCGTAGAAGAGCTATTTATTTTTGTTGGTAATATGGGTACTTTGGAAGATCTTGAGCGCACTGTTAGTCAACTATCACCAGAAGATCTAGCTGCTTTTCGAGCTTGGTTTGCGGAATTTGATAGCAAGATGTGGGATTGCCAGTTGGAGGAAGATGCGGGGCAGTAGGTAAGCTTGATAAATTAGCTGAGCAAGCATTGCAGCATCTTAAGGAAAGACGTTGTACTGACCTGTGAAACACGACTACAATTTGCAACTCCCTTGGAAAAAAAATTGTATCTTTTGTCTCAAAGACGCTGCATCTTCTTTGAGATTAACTCAACACTTATTACTTGTTACTTGTTACTTTTTACTTTTTACTTCCTCAGTACTCCCATTTGACTTATTCAGCAAACCCTACTGATGTCTTTCTCTCTAACAGCACAGAAGATTAACGATTAGAGGAAATTGCCCGTCAGTTAAAGGAGTTGAGAGAAAAGTCGATTCAAGCGGCAGATGAATTTGCGCTCCGGTATCGCCGCATTGTTCAAGATAAATTGGATCGCTTGGAACTGTTTGGCTTGCCTCGGATAGATCGGCTAACGAGTCGTCAAAATCTCAGTATGGCCTATATTACCCTATCGGTGAGTGGAGCTGGTAAAAGCATTGAAGATAAGGCAAAATCATCACTAACGTTGATGAATTATAAGCAATGGGAGAGAGAATGGGGGCGTAGATCTCGCCCCATTGATGAGGTAATTTGTAATCATCAGCGCTTAGTGATTCGTGGCGCTGCGGGAGCAGGAAAAAGTACCCTGTTACAATGGCTTGCGGTACGTGCGGCCAGTCAGAGTTTCCCCCCAGTATTACAGGATTGGAACTACAAGATTCCTTTTTTTATTCGATTGCGGAGTTTAGTTGGTAAAGAGTTTCCCACACCGGAACAGTTTCCGGCATTGATTGCTCGCAATTTTGCTGCCACGATTTGCATCTCTTGGCAGTTGCTTGTTTAGAAACAGCAACAAAAGTTGAGCCAGCTACTCGCAGGCTATGCAAAAGCTAGTTTTGAGTCAGAAAAAGATCAGTATTCAATTGGTTATGCCATCGGACTGGGTTGGGACGTTTTCGAGCGGGGTACTTATCTTTTGCAAGTCTTATCTAATCTGGAAATATTAGATTTAAGAGGAACTCAAATCTCAGATGTGACTCCCTTGAGTAGACTCACCCAACTCAAACAATTGTATTTGCTAGGAACCCAAGTGACAGATGTGTCCCCCTTAAGTAAACTCACCCAGCTCAAAAATTTGAATTTGTTCGGAACCCAGGTGAAAGATATCTCCCCCTTAAGTAAACTCCTCCAGCTCAAAAATTTGAATTTGTTCAAAACCCAGGTGAAAGATATCACCCCATTAAGTAGACTCATCCAGTTCAAACAATTGGATTTATCCGGAACCCAGGTAACAGATATTTCCCCATTAAGTAGACTTATCCAGTTCAAACAATTGGATTTATCCGAAACTCAGGTAACAGATCTCTCCCCCTTGAGTGAACTCACCCAACTCAAAGATTTGAATTTGTCAGGAACCCAGGTAACAGATGTGTCGCCTTTAGAGCATTTACCCAGTCTGACAATCTATACTAGCGATGAGGACAAAATCGAACAGTGGCGGTCAATAGGAATGAATGTCAAGCAAGAATCCGAATTCAGGTGGCAACTGAGGTATACCTTGTAGCTGCGCAAACATCATCTACTACTAGGGCTTTTTTGGATGTAATGCGATCGCAGCCTATCGTACAATTTTCTTGCACCTTCGGTTGATAATCCCTGGTTAAATTCTGAATATGAGTAGGACTTACGCAGCAAGGCTAAATGTAGGGATAATTCATGAATTATCCCTACATTTAGTGTCACATAGGATAATTTGCGTAAGTCCTGATGAGGGAAAAATAATCATGTTTTAATCGGAGTATTTTCCCAATTAGCATTGTGCGATTTATGAGAGTTGTACTGTAGAGAAATTTTCAATCTAAGCTGCTTGTTTCTTCTTCAAGACTGTACCTGCTGCCGCCACACCAAAGGCAAGGACAGCAAGGGTGGGAGATGGTTCAGGGACTTCCGTGGAGGTTCTAGCAGAACCAATCGTCAAGTTATCCAGTGCCATGCGCTGTACATCGTTATCTGTGTTGCTTCCTCCGTTTTCCAAGCCAAAGTGGATAGAACTGATTAGCAGATCAGATGTAAGCCCCCAAAATGCCGTAACTCTTTCTGGCACTAAGAAATTATCGGTACTACCATCCCCAAAGGTGACGAAGGCGAAGGTTCCAAAAACATTTTGTCTCCCCACATCAAAACCAACACCAAAGACTCCAGAATCATTGCCTACAGATGTGGAGGTAAAGTCAAGCAAGAAAGAACCATTACAACCTGCACAGTACAAAGGATCTCCTGAGGACTGATTGGCAATTAAATTGTTGTTAGAAAATCCTGTGGTTGTATATTGAGTTTCCCCAACAATACTGCTCATATTGGTGTCTGTATGTGAATCGAGACTAGCTGCATCAAAATTGTCGCCAGCGAAGTAGCCAGGATTAGAGTAGTCATCCACAATGAAGTTATCTAGCTGGCTCTCGAAGGTTGAGCGATTAGAGAAGAGGCTAAATGCTTCAGCAGATCCAGCAAAACCAACTCCAACAGCTACGACACCTGCAAGTGCAAATATACTTTTTTTAAAAATATTTATGATCATCTTAGTTACTTATATAGCGTTAGTTTCAATGTAGCCCCTAATATTCAGGTATTGAATATAGTTTTAGTGAAATTACGTAGATTTACTTTAAAGTCTTTATAAAGGATGACACACTTACTACTGACTTTCGCTGCGGGCTTCTATTCTTTATAAATAAAAAAATAGTCGGCGGTGTTCCCTGAACTAACACTAAGGAGAAAATGGTCAAAACAATTCAAGATTAAAAATTATCAATTCAAAATTGAAGACAATTAGTGGGGGCTTGTATCCACCACTAATTGAAGACCACCAAATCAAAGATTTTGGTGGGGGCTTGTACCCAGAATTAATCAATTCAAAATTATCTTTTCCTACATTTTGAATTTTGAATTTTGAATTTTGCATTCAAAATATGGTCAAGTACCTATTAAATATGACAATTTCTATTCCTGTTTCCAGTGCGATCGCAACCATGTTATATAGACTTCTTTAAAAATTCGATAATTGTCTGTAGTGTGATCGCGATGATTCAAGTCCAGTCTAAGGCAGTGATATCTACTGCATAATCTCCCAAGTAAGAAATTGTTTCCTTAAGAGAATATGATGATTTGACAAGTTTATCTCAAGTTAGTAGAAAAATTTGGATATCTTCAAAACCAAGAACAAAAGGAGTAAAATATGAGTAGTAGCAAAACTGTCCATCTAAGTAAATATGCTCAACGCAAATATGGTGTCTCCCCTCAAACATCAGTTGATTTAGAGGTGGGAGTAAACTTTAGTTACGCTTTATTAGCGATTGCTGGTGCTGATGGAGAACTCTCAGCAGAAGAGTTACAGTGGTATCTTGACGAACAAGAAATGATGTCGGTACCCTCTGAGGCTGTTGACGAGTACATTACAACCCTCCGGAACTTCGACTGGAAAAATGCTAACATTGAAGAGTTATTGAGTGGAATCAAGTATGATTTTCCAGTCAATTTTCGTTGCTCCATGTTGTACCAAGCGATTAAGATAAGTCGAGCTGATGGGTATTACCATGAAAAAGAAAGAGCAGCGGTGGCTAAAGCAGCGGCAATTTTAGGAATTGAACCCAGTGTGGTTGTTAGCCTAGAATCTGTGGCAGAAATGGAAGAAACAGCAGATCGACTACGGATTGCTTTATTTGAAACACAAGGTTAATTCTTATTGACAGCTTTTGAGTAAGGATTGCAAGCTATTTGCTTGAACAATAAATTGTAACTGCTCGCCTGTGGTGAGCAGTTATAGTAAATCTAAATCGAACAGATTTATCAATTATTAATTATCCATTATTAATGGTTAATTGCGTTTTGATCTCTTTCTAAAATGAAGCGATACCACTGTTAGCTCTTTTAACTCTCGTAAGGCATTTGGATATTTCCCATCTACAATTTCTGTTAAAGTACTGAAGTAACCTGGATAAACAAAAACTGGAATATTCCTTCTTTTTAAGCAAGCAAAAATTGCAAATTCTTCCAAAAAATATTGGCTAGACTTGTCTATGTAATATTCCCATTGTTTCTCACTCAACTGGGGTCGTCTTTTACGGTGATAATTCTCCCCAAATGCTCTTATAGAGGCTTTAAAAGAGATATCTTGCTCAAAAATTTCTTGCAATTTTGTGTAGTATATCTGGTAATCAGGATAACTTTGTACTTCAGAGCAAAAAACAAAATTAAAGTTACATAAATGTTCAAATTTTTTAAATATATTTCTCTCCCTTGCTAAAAAAATAGACCCAAGAAATAAAGCTTTATCATGAGCTTCAATAGGGTCTAGTCCTTGAGTAGCTTCTAATGTAATCCTATGTATACTATCTCCGATTAACACTAAGCAGGAAGGAAATCGTCTAGAGATCCAATCAAGGGATGCCATCAACTTTGGGCGAACAAAATTACTGTTCTCTAGGCTAACACCAAAAAAACAGCTTTCATGCTCTTCAAAATTTTCTCTATTGGACTGAGGGGATAAAAAATTTATCTTTGCTCTATATTTGGATGAAAGTTTAAAGTTAACTATATTAGCGTCGAAACTTTCGATTAATATAGAGGTTTTTATTTTAAGCAATATTCTCTGCTTTACATCAATCAAGAAGAAAACTTCTTCAACGACCGTTGCTAAATCTTGGTCTATCCAAATATTGGTAAGCACTGAATTGAAGAGAGAAACTTCTATATTGACATCTTTTATCAAGTCGATATGTTTAACCTTGAGCGCTTCCTTAAGATGATTTTGATTAATATCATAACTTGCTGAAATAAATGCACAACAATACTTCCAGTCATCTATTTTAAAAACAGCAGCATTAGCAAGCTCCGTAGTAGAGGTGTTCACCATCTCTTCAAGTTGCACATCAGAGAAAGTTGATGAATACTGAACAATCTCGTGTTTAATATTGTTTGATTTAATAAATTCTATTATTTTAGTATTGAGCATTACTATAGTATAATAGTTGTACTGGTGTAAGAATATTTTGCTTTACTTAAACTATACCAATAAAAATTGTTATAACATGCTCCGCTCTAATTGTGTATAAATTATTTCAGACATCCTACTGATGTGACACGACTAAAGAAGATAGGTTAGCTTGGAGTTTGATAAAAACGTGAAAATAACCAATAACAAACTATGAGTACTACCGAGCAGAAACTAGAACTTCCCCGGACTACCAGTAATATAATTCGCCTTAAACCCCAACAGTTTATTCACGTCCTCGATAACAATACTGGTGTTACTAGACTAGAGGTTGGTCCTCAAACTATTACCCTGCGGGATCATGAACGACTGGTGTTACAACCTCAACCAATGATTGTAGTACCACCTCGGTATTATTGTATGGTAGCTAATCCAGTCCTCAGGGAGGAGACAAATCAACCTCTTGCTGATGAGCATGGTCAAATTAGACTACGTTATGGTGATCAAGAAATTCGTTTTACTCAAGACCCTTTTCCTCTTTATCCAGGGGAAGAATTAGTAGGAGAGGTAAGGCGACTACAGGTAGTTGAAACTAATCAAGCGCTGCGTCTCAGAGCAATTCGGGATTTCCCTGATACGGTAACAGTAACAAGGGAAGGAGAAGTTCAAAGAGAAACCATCGACCGTTTAGCAGGAGATGAATGGTTGTTTGAAGGTCCAGGAACTTATCTTCCTCGCGTAGAAGTTGAAGTTCTAGAAACTATCACTGCCCAGATTATCAAAACTAACCAAGCTTTGCGTTTGCGCTCAAGACAAAATTGTACGGATCGTCAAGGACAAAGACGTAGGACAGGGGAAGAGTGGCTGGTAAGGGAAGAAGGAGCTTACTTACCAGGGGTCGATGAAGAAGTAGTTCGTATAGTTAATGCTTATATTTTGACGGAACAACAAGCATTATATCTGGCAGCTCAACGGACTTTTACGGATGTTTTTGGTAGGCAACGGAAAGCAGGAGATGAATGGTTAGTCACCTTTGAAGATACAGAAATTCACATTCCCGATGTTTATGAAGAGGTGGTAGGAGAAGTTACCATTACCACTCTGAGCGATCGCCAATGGTGTATTGTAGTGGATCCGATTGATCAGTCTGGCAAACCGCAGCTGGGAATGCAGGAAGTGCGTCAGGGAAGAACTTCTTTCTTCTTGCACCCTGGTGAATACCTCAAGGGAGGTATTCAAGAAGTTTATGTTTTGGGAGAGCAAGAAGCGCTGTTGCTAAGAGCCAAAGAAGCTTTTAGTGAGGGGGAAGGGGATGATGCCATTACTCGTCAGCCGGGAGATTTGTGGATGATTGCCGGTCCGAGAGACTATATTCCTCAGGTAGAAGTGGAAGTGTTGGAGAAGCGTCAAGCCATTCCCCTGGATAAGAATGAAGGGATCTACGTTAGGGACATTCAAACCGGTGAACTCAAACTAGTTGGTGGCCCCCAAGCTTATATGTTAAGTCCCTACGAAGAGCTTTGGGAAAAAGAATTGCCTACTGTAGTGGAAAAACTACTCAGGCAAAAAATTGACCCGTTTTCTGACAGGGGTCAATATCCTTTGGTGGGAGGCAATGAGTCGGAGCAAACATCCCGCCTTAGCAAACGTCTATCCCAACGAGATAAAACTAAGGCTGTGGTCTTTCATATACCACAAAATGCAGTAGTGCAGCTCCATGATTATAAAAACAGAACCGCAAGAACTGTATTTGGGCCAGATTTGGTAATGCTTGAACCAGACGAAGCCTTTACGGTGCTGAGTTTATCCGGTAGCAAACCCAAACGAGCCAATGTGATTAAGTCGTTAGCCTTATTATTAGGACCCGATTTTATGACGGATATCTTCACCGTCGAAACCTCAGATCATGCGAGATTGCAACTACAACTATCTTATAACTGGTATTTTGATGTTGACCGCCAAGATGAACAAATAGCTGCCAGACTATTTCAAGTACCAGATTTTGTGGGAGATGCTTGTAAAGCGATCGCTTCCCGTGTTAGGGGTGCTGTAGCGGGAGAAAAGTTTGACGAATTTCACCGTAATTCGGCTCGGATTATTCGTCAGGCAGTATTTGGCATCGATGCTGAGGGTCATATTCGGGATGAATTCCGCTTTAGGACTAATAATTTGGTAATTACCAATATTGATATTCAGTCAGTGGAACCGGTAGACGAAGAAACCTTAAAAAGTTTGCAAAAGTCTGTTCAATTGGCAATTCAAATTACCACCGATGCTCAAGAAGCTGCTGCACGTCGGGATGCAGAACGTATTGAGCAACAAGCTAAAGCCAGATTAGAAAGACAAGTAATAGTTGATCAAGGTGCAGCAGAGGTGGAAAAGAAAAAACTTCTGGAGTTACAAGCAGAAAATGCGGCAATTGAGTCTACCGGACAGGCAACTGCAGAAGCGAGAGCCAAAGCACAAGCTGCTCAGATTGAAGGAGAATTAGCAGTTACCCTAGCGCAGCAAGAAGCAGAAGCTGCCAGGATTCGCCAGGAAGCGGAGTTAAACCAATTAAGAGCAAGGCAAGAAGCAGAATTAACCCATCAGCAAGCAATCAATAACCTAGAAGTTGAAAAAGCTGAGCGCATAGCTCAAATCACTGGTGCAGAATTCCAGCAGAAAGTAGCAGCAATTGGCCCAGAAACCCTAAAAGCGATCGCGCAAGCAGGACCGGAGATGCAGGCGAGGTTGTTGGAAGGACTTGGTATTCAAAGTGTGTTGATTACTGATGGTAAAAATCCGATTAATCTCTTTAGTACGGCTAATGGTTTAATTAGTCCCATGTCATCAGTTGATAGTTCTGATGGTTAACTGGAGGATTCTGATGAGCGCACGTCGGTCATTGGTGTCAACTTAAGCCAGATATAGCTTAAAGCTTGGCTTCCACACCCACCCAGAACTCAAGTTCTGGGCTAATAGCTAAAGTCCACTCAAGTGGACTAAAGATTTTGGATAAAATTGAGTCATCTTTAAATGACTTGATTCCTGAAGCAATAGCGATTCACGCACTAACCTGTCAAAATAAACTTATGCTTAATAGAAAGGATTGGTAAAATGAAACAATTAGACCGCATCACGGTCAATCCTAATATTTGCTTAGGACAGCCAACAATTCGAGGTATGCGAATCACTGTGAGTGTAATCCTCAAGATACTGGGTAGTGGTAAATCGACTCAAGCGATATTGGAAGCTTATCCTGAGTTGGAAGCTGAAGATGTGCAACAATCTCTTAAATATGCAGCTTGGATGGTTTCGGAACAAATCTACAGGATGCCAGTAGCTTGATGGCTCAGATACGGTTTTTAGCAGATATGAATATTTCACCTCAAACGGTCACATTCTTGCAGCACCAGGAACGATACGAGATACTAATTAATGTACATATCCGCAAGCTGCCTATTCGGTAAGACCATATTAAGCGATCGCACTTGGCAAGACTAAAATAGTAGAATAGGTGTAGATTAGGTTGATCCCGATAGCGAAACATAACACTCGCCTTACTAATGTTGGGTTTTACTAGCGTGACCCTCAACCTACATTTTATTGAACTGGATAGACAAAGTGTCTACTGATGACAATCTCCTTAGATAAATTTAGCCAGACAACTGTCTTGCACCAGTGGCACGATGCAACTTGGCAAGATTATGTTGCACTGCGAGATAGTTCCGATATTGATTGGCAGAAAATAGTATTTCATCAGGGACAGTTATGGGCTGATATGGGTAAAGAGGGACCAAACCACGCTTCTTTTAGCGACTTGATGACTGCCATCTTTTTTGTGTGGGCATTTTTGCATCCTGATGTTGTGCTGCAATCCTATGGACGTTGCCTAATCGAAAAGCCTGAAACTCAAGCTTGTGCTCCAGATTTAGTATTGTACAAAGGTAAAGATATCCCCAAATGGTATCCTGGAGAACCGCGTCGGATTGACTTGAGACGTCATCGCCTACCGGATTTAGTGGGGGAAATTGCAGATACAACCTTGAGTTTAGATCTTGACGAGCAAAAGAAACTGTACGCCAGTTTAGGAATTCAAGAATATTGGGTAATTGATGTCAAAGGGATGCGACTGTTTGCCTTCAGCTTAACAGCAAGGGGATTGTATGAACCGATCCAAGTTTCACAGGTGTTGACAGGTTTACCCATTGCTCTTATTGAACAAACTCTGGAGCAGTTGACGACAGAAACGAATACGGCAGCAGCAAATTGGTTAATGCAGCAGTTACAAACCAGATTTTCAACATAGGATTGATGAGATTTGCTTTGGAAGCTGAAGATGTGCATCAACCTCTTCAGTGTATGTAAGACTCACATCTTGCACCAGTACAAAAATACTGAATATCCTGACTGATAACAATCAATTTCAGTACTGAAATCGTCAAATCTTATCACTGTTCCCTATTCCCTATTCCCTATTCCCTAACTTCACAGGTCAATGTTCAACTTGGTGCAAGATCTGAGTAAGAGATACAGTTTATTCAAATTTGCTAGACTGACAGATACGAGATTTAAGTAGGCGGGCATAAATCAACACCCACGGATAGGGCAGGTTTAGAAGGAGAGAAACAGTTTACTCTGTAAACATCCTAGCTAAATCCGCCCCTACCAATTTACGTTCGTTTTTTTTACACCTACCTACTAATCAGCCCACCCTCTATGTCCGACTAGCACTAGGAAGCTATCCATGCCGTCAAGTACTCTACTTCTTACCAAAGAATTACCTAACCTACAATATACATCCACAGTTGATCGCTTCGATGATACTTGGGCAGCACCTCTTTCCACCCTCCTGGGATTAGGCAGGGCAGCGGGGGCTGACTTCATTGAATTTTTCCTCGAACGAGTCAACTATATCAGCTGTTTAGCAGAAGATGATCTAATCACCAGTATTTCCCCCCGGCTTTCCACTGGTGCAGGAGTCCGGGTGTTTATTGGTAAAGCTGACTGCTATGTTAGCACCAATGACTTATCCTTCAATGGACTCAAAGCAGCTTTAGAAAAAGCTCTCTCTATTCAAGGATTGCAATTACCTGCTCCCAATGCCTATATCCCAGAAATCAATTTGGAGTTACTGAGGGATTACGCCACCGCTAACGGTAAAGATGCTTGGCTCCCCGTTAGTAGTTCTATGGAAGAAATGGGAGAAGTTCTGCTGAATGCTAATGGTGCGCTTAACCGGAAAGCAACTCATGTACAAGCAAGACGGGCTATTTACTTCCGGGATTGGCAGGAAGTCTTGGTAGCTGCAAGTGATGGTACCTTTGCTAGGGATATTCGCTTAACCCAATCCGTAGGCTACAATCTACTATGTGCTGACGGAGCTAATCGTTCCTCCATTGGTCAGCGGGTTGGTAGCACTAGCGATCCTAGTTTTCTGCGAGTATGGGACTACGAATCTACCGCAGAAGAAGTGGCTACTTCTGCAGGTAAGATGCTTTATGCTGACTATGTTGACTCAGGCACTTACCCCATTATTATGGCTAATTCCTTCGGTGGGGTAATTTTCCATGAAGCCTGTGGACATTTGCTGGAAACTACCCAGATTGAAGGACAAACCACTCCTTTTGCTGATAAAAAAGGGGAAAAGATTGCCCACGAAAGCTTAACTGCTTGGGATGAAGGACGCTCCCAAAAAGCTTTTGGGACAATTGACATGGATGATGAGGGTATGCCAGCTCAAAGAACCCTGTTAATTGAAAAAGGTATACTGAAGAACTTCCTCGCGGATCGTGCTGGTTCCCTACGCACGGGACACCCCAGAACCGGTAGTGGACGCCGCCAAAGTTATACCTTTGCAGCTGCTTCCCGGATGCGTAATACCTACATTGCTCCCGGGGACTACTCCAATGAAGACTTATTCGCCTCTGTTGATTACGGTATTTACTGTAAAAAGATGGGTGGTGGCAGTGTTGGTGCTACAGGTGAGTTCAACTTTGTTGCAGATGAGGCTTATCTGATTGAAAATGGCAAAATTACCAAACCCCTAAAGGGAGCCATGTTGATTGGAGAAGCTAAGGAAATTATGAATAAGATTTCCATGTGCTCCAGTGATTTAGGACTAGCCGCTGGTTTCTGTGGTTCTATTAGCGGCAGTGTCTATGTAACAGTAGGACAACCCCATATTAAAGTTGATTCGATTACTGTTGGTGGACGGTGATTTTTAGAGACAAGGGAGACAAGGGAGACAAGGGAGACAAGAGGGACAAGGGGGACAAGAGGGACAAAGAAGTTTCAATTATCCATTCCCAATTCCCAATTCCCAATTCCCAATTCCCCAACAACAAACAACCAACAACCAACAACAAATAACAAATAACAAATGACAAAAATCAAAGAACTGGCAACTAGTGCAGAAGAAATTGCTAAGAAACTAGGGATCAAAAAATTCGATATTTATGGCTCGTCCATTGACGAAACCAGTGCTCAAGTGGATCAAGGAGAGCCAAAACAGGTTAAAGCTTCTAATCGCTCTAGTGTAACGGTTCGGGTTTGGAATGATCACCAGACAGTAGGAGTTACTTCTACTACAGATACAGACCCCATAGGGATTGAGCTAGCCTTAAAAACTGCTTACGAAGCCAGTAGTTTTGGTGTTACTGAACATGCACCGGATTTTAGTCCGGAGGCAACCACTTCTATCCCAGAAGTATCTCAAGAACAAGTTACCCAAGCGCCGGTAGCTCAGCTATTGGAAACCCTCCTAGGAGCAGAAAAGCAGCTGATAGAAGCTCATCCAGCAATTACGGGTGTACCTTACAACGGGTTATCCCAAAGAGATATTGAGCGGTTTTATCTTAACAGTGAAGGTGCACTCCGCCATGAAGCTCGTTCCTACGCTTCCATGTATCTCTACACCAAAACAGAACAGGAAGGGAAAAAACCCCGTAGTGCTGGTTCTTTTAAAATGCACCGGGGACTGGAACAGCTGGATATTAAAGGTTGTCTCCAGGAAGCAACGGAGAAAACCATTAGCCACTTAAACTACGAAAAAGTAAAGACCGGTAAATATCTAGTAGTGTTCTCCGCCGAAGCTTTCTTGAGCTTGTTAAATGCTTTTTCTAACTTATTCAATGCTCAGAGTATTTTAGATAAACAAAGTCTTTCTACCCCTGAGTCCCTGGGAACCAAAATTGCTTCTCCTCTGTTGTCTGTTTGTGACGATGGACTACATCCAGAGAATATCGCTGCCAGCTATTTTGATGGAGAAGGAACACCTACCCGTCGTGTTTCCCTAATTACCGAGGGAGTTCTAACTAGCTTCCTCCACAGTGCAGGTACTGCCAAAAGGCTGAATGCTCAACCTACAGGCCATGCCAATCTTGGTGCTAAGGTAACTGTTAGTGCAGACTTTTATCATGTTTTTCCTGGGGCTCCTGCGGAACAAGAGTATAGTCTGGATACTGCGGAAAATGTGATTTTGATTGATGACCTTCACGCTCTCCATGCAGGAGTTAGTTCCTTAGAAGGCTCTTTTTCTTTACCTATTGATGGTTGGGTGGTGAACAAAGGCAAGAAAACTAGTATTGATTCGGCTACTGTAGCTGGGGACTTTCGAGAACTTCTCCAATCAATTGTGTTTGTCGAAAAAGAGGCAGAACTTACTCCCGGTGGCGTATGTCCGAGAATTTGGGTGGACGGGCTGTCGATTACAGGAGAGTGATATTACAGACGCGGGGACGCGGGGACGCGGGGACACGGAGACGCGGAGAGGTTAATTTTCAGGCATGGCGGTGAAAAAAAAATTTGCTCATCGGGACTGCCTCCTGCCTTCTGCCTTCCGCCTCCTGCCTCCTGCCTCCTGCTTCCTGCCTCCTGCCTCCTGCCTCCTGCCTCCTGCCTCCTGCCTCCTAATCTAAGCGATCGCAATTTGACTCAGACGTTTGAAGATACGCAAAACAGGATATAACTCATTTTCCCCTGGATTGCGTGTGATAAAAACCTTAGATGTAGCATATTGTGGTCTTTCTCCCTTGACTAATTTGAGGAACATAAAACTTCCTCCCGTAGTAATCAAGCCGTAACTCGGTTGTTTGGTATTGGGATTGGCCAACATATAAACTAGAATTTGGGCTAATCCTTCCTCAATCGAGAAAGCGGCTTTTTTAGATTCAATGATCATCACCCACAAGTAGTTGTGCAAAACTAAAGTATCAATTCGACCCTTAATAAGAACACCATCATCTTCTTCAACCAAATCGATGGATTTTTCTGATTTAACATGAAAGGGTGCTAGATAAAAGCCGCCGATAAAGAGAATAGGGTCAACTACAGCCATTCTGACGACATCTTCAAGCATGGGAGGATATTCTAGTAAGTTAAAATATCCTTCTCTGACTTGATCTAACAATTGTTTTTGTATATCTGTAATTTCTGGAAGATTCTCTTGCCACTCTTGGAAAAATTGCCCTTCCCGAACGAACTCAAGACCAAAATGGTCGATTAAATAGCGCAGATCTATTTCGTTAGCTTGAATGGTTTGAACCATAATTAGGGTTGCGGAGAATAAGTAATAAGCAGTAGTAGGACTTCAGTCCAAAAAGAAGTCATAAATTAGTTATATCCAAGGATTCAGCCATCCATTTTCTTTTTTAGTTTCAGCAGGAATAACAAGTAACAAGTAACAAGTGATGAAGAATTTATCCTAATTTTGAGCACTTTAGTGGCTGTTGGCGAGCAATTCAGACCTCCAGACGTTGCTTACAAGTTTGTCAAGAATTGTTTCAAAGACTTGCTGAACTCCTATAATATCAATATTCTTTGCCCAGAAATAGCAAAATCTTAATTAAGAGCTAAAAGACACTTATGGTACCAATAGGGGATGAAAACCCAACACAAATTACTCCAGTTGTTACTTATATTCTGATTATTGTCAATATTTTAATTTTTATCTATGAATTAACTTTACCAGCACCTCAATTAGATCAGTTTTTTCAGCTGTTTGCAGTGGTGCCTAAGGAACTAACTGCCGATTTTTCTGGCACTGTCGTGAATCAGCCAGTACCGGAACCTCTGACCTTAATTACTTCACAGTTTTTGCATGGTGGGTTTGCCCATGTTGGTTTCAATATGTTGTATTTGTGGATTTTTGGCAACAATATTGAAGAAGAATTGGGTCACTTAAAGTTTTTGATTTTTTATCTTGGTTGTGGGATACTAGCAGCTTTGACTCAATGGATTTTCTCTGTACAATCTCCTATTCCTACTTTAGGTGCAAGTGGCGCGATCGCGGGAGTTATGGGAGCTTATATTCTCAAGTTTCCTCAAGCTAGAATTATCACCTTAATTCCTCTGGGCTTCTTATTTTTCACGTTGAGAATACCAGCATTGTTTTTCCTCGGTTTTTGGTTTGTTCAGCAAGCATTCAATGGGGTAGCTTCCTTAAGTCCCGCTGCTGGTAATGCAATGGAAGGTGGTGTTGCTTACTGGGCTCATGCTGGTGGCTTTGTATTTGGTGCTATCCTCGGTCCCCTGCTAGGATTATTTTCTGATAGGTTTAGGGGAATGTAGGAAGGAAAGTTTGGAGTGACTAAACAGCAAAAGCCAGATTCAAATATCCGTTCAAAAGACTTTGCATGGCCTTTCTGGCCTGCTGTACCTCTCTATCCCTACGGCAGACGGCGAACTCTCCGCCAAGAAGTAGTTAAAGATACCATCTGGACTTTTGACCAACTACAAGGTATTTTCTACGTTATCGTGCCGATCCGTATGACTGTCATTAAGCTCGAAGCTGGGGGATTGTTAGTTTATGCACCAGTTGCACCAACCCCTGAATGTCTAAGACTTGTCAGAGAATTAGAAGCAGAGCACGGTAATGTCGAGTATATTATTTTACCAACAATCTCTGGCATTGAGCACAAGGTCTTCGTCGGCCCTTTTGCCAGACATTTCCCCCAAGCACAAGTCTTGGTCGCTCCTAATCAGTGGAGTTTTCCTTTAAATCTGCCTCTGAGTTGGCTCGGTTTCCCTAGGGGACGCACTCAAATACTTCCAGAGGATAGCACCAAAGTTCCCTTTGCCGACCAGTTTGACTATAGGATAATCGGTCCGATTGATCTCGGAGTAGGAACATTTGAAGAAGTGGTCTTGTTCCACAAGCGATCGCGTACACTGCTAGTAACGGATTCTGTGGTTTCCATACCGGATCAGCCGCCTGCAATTTTGCAACTAGAGCCTTACCCTTTACTATTCCACGCTAGAGAAAATGGCTTTGATATCCTTGAAAACAGTGAAGCAAATCGCCGCAAAGGGTGGCAGCGCATTTCCCTATTTGCCTTCTACTTCCGACCGAGGGTGCTGGAAACTATAGGATGGGGACAGGTAATACGTGATTCTTTCCAAGCACCAGACCGGTCAAAAAAAGCATATTTTGGTTTATTTCCCTTCAAATGGCAAAAAAACTGGCAACAGTCATTTGAGGCACTACGGGGAAAGGGACGTTTGTTGGTTGCCCCGGTTCTACAATCCCTCATTCTCAATCGAGCACCCAGAGAAACCATCGATTGGGCAGACAAAGTAGCTAATTGGGATTTCCAGCGAATTGTCCCCTGCCACTTCGACTCGCCAATTGATACCAGTCCACAAGAGTTTAGGCAGGCGTTCAGCTTTTTGGAAAAGTCCCCTGCAGAAGGCAGAAGTCCAGCTTTACCCGAAGAAGACTTTGAACTGCTTAGGGCAATTGACAAGAGTCTCAAGAAAAGTCGTCTTGTACCACCAGCTAAGGAGAAGGTTTAGTTAGGTGTTAGGTGACAAGCAATGGTGACAATTTAAGCGAGCGCGTATTTTGTCAACTCCCATATATAGCGGAAAGGATACTAACAAAACTCTATATGTGGAAATAACCAAGGAGTCGGAAAAATTGTATTCTTCTTCCTCAGCTCCCCCAGCTCTCCCAGCTTCCCCAGCTCCTCCGCTCCCTTGACAACGACATCTTTTCCTTAACTTGTCACCCAAGGGTGACAAGTTATATCAAGTTCGGATAATCACTTATAATTACTTTTTACTTTGCAACCTTCTTCCTTCCCTTCTGCCTTCTGCCCTCTGCCCTCTGCCTTTTGCTGTAGCATAAATTTACCTAAATATGTGGCAAGTTATTTACCCAAATGATACAATAGGTATCTCTCAGGGATATTGCATTGGTCAAAAAAATTGTTTGCACGCTAATTAAAGACTGCCATTATGAGAATTTTCTCATCAAAAACTCATATATGGCTTATATACTATGGACAGTCTTGAGATAGGAACATTCCTTGTGCGGCTTACGTCAAGTGACAGTTAAGAAAATATCTGCGATTGCTTTTTGGCTCTGTCTAGTTCATTTAGTTTAACTAGCAAAGCAGTGAGCATAGTTAAATTTACTCAGTCAGGGTGCTCAACTTTCACTCAATAGTTAATGTTGAAAATTTAACTCACATAAATTTCAACACTTAAGTTATATCTTCGGTAAATCTAAATGAGCACCGTTACTTTAAATCAATATAAATCTACCCAAGCAGTCAACCCTCTTTCTTTATTAGCACAATTATCTAGTCGGCAAACTAACGGCTGTTTAAAACTATCTAATGATTCAGTTGTTTGGTCAATCTATTTAGAACAAGGAAAGCTAATTTACGCTTCCAATTCTGTTGAACCTTTTGCTAGGCTCGACAATCATCTGCGTCGTCTCAGCCGTGAGATTCCTACCCTTGTAAGTCAAGTCAGAGTTCAGGTTCGTCTGCTCTTTGAATCACAGTGGAAGAATAACCCTAGTCAAATTGCGGATTACCAGGCAATTTCCTGGCTAGTCGAGCAACAATATCTCAGCTTTACTCAAGCCGCAGCTCTTATCGAGACCCTAGCGGAAGAAGTAATGGAATCACTTTTGGAGGTTAAAGAAGGAACTTACTACCTAGTTGACCAAGACCAATTAGAGGAATTTACTAAATTTTGTAGACTTGATCTACGAACTATAGTTGAGCACTGTTACGAAAACCTGCGGCAGAAAAAGTCTATACAGGCAAAAAATGAAACTGCCCCTGCGACTAGTCAGACATCTGTAGCAAAAACTCAGTCGCAACCTCAACAGCAAACACAACTTAAAACAAATGATACTGAACCAAGTAAGGTTATCAGTATGGAGGGCTATCACAAAAAAAATCCTTCTACGAAGACTTATAAGATTGTTTGTATTGATGATAGCCCAACTGTCTTAAATTCTATTAACCTATTCTTAGATGATCAAGGCTTTTCAGTAGTCATGATTAATGACCCAGTGAAAGCTCTCATGCAAATCGTCCGGATTAAGCCTGATCTAATTTTGCTAGATGTTGGTATGCCTGAATTAGATGGCTATGAATTATGCTCTCTCTTGCGCAAGCATAAGCTGTTCAAGACGACTCCCATCATCATGGTAACGGGACATACTGGTTTTATCGACCGAGCTAAAGCCAAATTAGTTAGGGCATCTGGCTATTTAACCAAACCATTTAACCAATCTGAGTTACTCAAGATTGTGTTTAAGCATTTATCTTAAGTGTTGTTTGTTGGTTGTTTGGGAATTGGGAATGGAGAATGGAGAATGGAGAATGGAGAATGGAGAATTGCTGAGTGTACATATCTTCCTTGTCTCCCTTGTTTCCCTTGTGAGGGGTGAGGTGAAATTTTTGGTGGGATTTCTTTAACTTTGTATTCAAAAATTATCAGTTCTCTCTTCTTCCCCAACTCCTCCGCTCCTCCGCTCCTCCGCTCCTCTGCTCCCCCAGCTCCCTCAGCTCCCTCAGCTCCCTCAGCTCTCCCTTCCCTCACTCCTTAAGCCACTGACTAAAGGGATGTTGAACCAAATTGGCATTGAAATATCTCGGATCATCAGATACTTCCTTGCCAATCCACGCTGGAAGTTCAATGATTTGGTTTTCTTCAGTGAGCTCAACTTCTGCAACAACCAATCCTTGGTTTTCCCCCGCAAACTCGTCTACTTCCCAAATTAAGCCAGCGTGCTCGATTTTATACCGGGTTTTTTCAATTAGGGGACTTTGACATAAATTATCTAACATTTCTTGGGCATCGGTGGCGGATATAGGGTACTCATACTCTGTTCGGGAAATACCCACCGTTGAACCTTTGATGGTGAGGTATCCTTGCTTCCCTACTAGGCGTACCCTGACGGTGATGCCTTTTTTTGTAGCAATGTAACCTTGGCGATATACAATACCAGTAGCCAGTCTGCGCCACTGGTCATTTTTAACGGTAAATTTGCGCTCGATCTCAGTTGCCATCATGACTCCTCCTGCTGCAACAATACCAAATCTGCCTCCATAACCTCTTTTCCTTTTATTTTCCACTTTGCGAACTCTGTAACTGGTGTAGTTCGTGAAAAAAACGCTGTTTATCAGGAGATGTTGACGATGCAAACTCAGGATAGCTCAACTGAAGTTACTTTCCACTATATCGATGGGAAAGCCGAATCCTTTGATATTCCTGTAACTCCAGAAGCCTTTGCTACCCAATTGCAAGACCTGCTCAAACAACCGATGTTAACCCTACATCTGTTCGACAAAACTGTTTTCATTTGTACTACCCAGATTATTAAAGTAGAAGTAAAACCTCCCGTTACAGAAGTCCAAGGACAAGGTATTTTTGATAATGTGCAGTTGGTAACAGCACTCAGTCACGGAAGCCCTGTTTAGTATCAAATTAGGGTAAGTTAAGCTGGGGAGATAGGGAGATGAGGGAAACAAAGAAGATATTGAGCCTCACCAATTCTCCATTCCCAATTCCCGATTCCCAATTCCCTTTGCGGAGCATGGTGAGCAAAGCGAGGCAAAACAACAAATGACAAACAACAAATAACAAACAACACCTATTATTGTTCCATTGCTGAACGTCCCTGCTTGCCCAAGCGAATTATAACAAAATAGCCTAAGTAAAGGACGTAAAAAATTAGTCCCACTACACCGAGAAAGCCCCAAACTCCTGGTTCATACCTCTGAGTAAGAAACAACCCTCTAAATACTAAGGGGGCTTCTGTCCAAACTTGGCAGAAGGTAGTTTCTATGGCTCCTGAGACAAACGCACAACGTAGAAAAGGGATAGTTGCGATCGCAGCGCAAGTACAGTAGATGGTAACTGCCCAGCGCCACGATGTTAGGGCTAATTTAAGGGAACTCTGGGACTGATCATCAATTTCGTCATTTAAATCAACCCAAAACCAGAGAGAGATGGGGATGAGGATATAAGCACAAAAATTAGACACAAAACCAATTGGCCAAGAAGCAATCAAGATGAAAAGAGTAATTCCTAGGAGGCTAGCAACTCGCCAGTAAATGATCAATAAGCGAACCATGGCATCTGCTTTTTTGAGAGCAGCCCAAATGATGAGAGTCAAAGGGATGAATACCATAAACAAGAGTGTTAGCCGATAGTCTGTCCAGACTAGGGCTCTAAGAATTTCATCTTGCATTGCTTGTTGCAGAATTTATCTTACTATATCTGAGTTGAATTTATTGGTCATATCCCCGGCTTCTTGAAGAAGTCGGGGATCTTGGAGTACTCCAGCTTTCTTTCTTGAAGACTAATGACATTTAGTCATCGTAAACCCGACATTCAGGGGCTTCAGGCGTACTGTCACAATAGAGTTCTAGGGAGTTTTTCTTTGGGGCACTTTGTTGTTTATGTGACTTGTCAGCTTGTAGCTCTTCTACTACATCCCAGGCTGCAGCACAGTCAGCGGAATTTGCACCTTCAAGATCACAAACAGCACGAGCTTGTTCTCGCTCTTGTTCGATTTTTGTGTCGATGTTATCGCTCATTGCTCTCCTTTTATGATTTTTGTACTAAAGTAAACTCAACTTCTTTACTGCTAATAGTTGCACATCCTTGAGCTAAAGGATACTATTAACACCCTATCTACTCAGTTGTAGTCTGCAAGCTCTCTCCCGTTTCCAGGATGAGTATCACAGTACAACTTTGTATAGCGCAAAACAGCACTTTCCTAACAAGATTGCTCTTTATTTTTTAAGATTTTGCCCAGTTGGGAAAATTGCTGTTTAGTTTACAAAAAACTAAGCACCCTCTAAGTATATTAACTTATATAAATACACAATCGTGTGCTAGGAAGGGAAATTAGTAGCTTGACTTCCCTTAGGAGTTACAGTGTTGGAGTTATCATAAGGCTTTGAATACTGGTCAATCCCCTGAATAGGGGCTGGTGTTGGTAGTGAATGTAGGTAAATCTGATGGCGAATCCAATCAAATGGGCAAATGCCTTATCAACCCGTCCCTCTCTAGAGGCGGCAATCGCGGAAGTTGTCAACCGTGTGGAAGGGGCATTACCAATGCCTGCTGATTTGGGTTTGGTGTTCATCTCTTCTGCCTACGCCAGTGAATATTCCCGCCTCATGCCTTTACTCCAAGAGCAGCTGTCGGTAAAGGTGCTGATTGGCTGTGGTGGCAGTGGCATCATTGGCATGAATGCTCAGGGTAGGGCTCAGGAAGTAGAGGAAGCACCAGCCCTAAGCCTCAGTCTAGCTCATCTACCTGATGTCAGTGTTCATGCCTTTCATTTAGCTGCTGAAGATTTGCCTGATCTAGATAGTCCTCCCAACGCTTGGGTAAACCTAGTTGGTGTCTCGCCTCAAGAGCAACCCCAGTTTATTTTGTTAGCTGATTCCTTCTCTTCTAGTATTAATGACTTACTCCAAGGACTAGATTTTGCTTACCCAGGGTCTAATAAAGTAGGAGGGTTAGCAAGTGCTAATGCCATGGGGGTTCAGAATGGCTTGTTTTATTTCTGTGAGCAAACACCACAAGCTAAGTCTCTCTACCGAGAAGGAACTGTGGGAGTTGCGTTGAGTGGCAACATTGTTTTAGAAACGATTGTGGCTCAAGGCTGCCGCCCCATTGGTCAAACTTA
The DNA here is from genome assembly GCA_010672925.1 of Symploca sp. SIO1C2. Taxonomy (GTDB): domain Bacteria; phylum Cyanobacteriota; class Cyanobacteriia; order Cyanobacteriales; family Coleofasciculaceae; genus Caldora. The sequence goes on from JAAHFP010000026.1 coordinate 21,518, forward strand.
TCGGGTAACTAAAGGTGAACGGAATATCTTATTAGAACTGTCAGTACAGGAAGTTATGGGGGGCACAACTGCTGAAGAGCAGTCTCGTCCTCCTTTAGTTGTACTAAGAGATGTCATCCAGAACCTGAGTGAGGCAGACCGGCAGTTGGCACAAAATTCCCTTTTTATTGGTATTGCCCGAGATGAGTTTAAGCAACAATTGGGTCATGGAGATTTTCTCATCCGCAATATGTTGGGAGTAGACCCCAGAGTTGGAGCAATCGCGATTGGAGACCGCGTTAGACCGGGTCAACGCATCCAGTTCCATCTTAGGGATGCCCATACTTCTAAAGAAGACTTGGAATTACTCCTCCAGTATCATCAACACCAAACTGCTAACAATACAGATGCAGCTGGTGCTCTGATGTTCTCCTGTTTAGGACGAGGAGAAGGACTCTACGGAGAACGTAATTTTGACTCCCAATTATTCCAGCAGTATCTGAGCAACGTTCCCTTAGGTGGCTTCTTCTGTAACGGAGAAATTGGACCCGTCGGTGGTAGTACTTTTCTCCACGGCTACACTTCAGTTTTTGGCATTTGCCGTCAACTCTGATTTTGAGTTGTTTTTAGTAGTTATTCGACTACTGTATCCAGGATGTAAATATCCTAGTAGACCATCATTAGCTTTGGTATCGTGAAAAGCCCAGCCTGTTACCTTATCTCCAGGCTTGAGTTGGCAATGTTGTACATCTCCAGAAGGAATAAAGTACAGACCTGATGCCGCATTACAAAGCAAATAGTCATTACTTTTTTTCACACAAGTTCCTTGAACTAAGGTTGGCTTAAACTTCTGTAGTGCCTTAGGAATATACTTTTTGTTGTTAATACCTGTTTGTACTCTGGCTCTGGCTGCTTCATAACCATCCAGATAGTCGAAGTGTTTACTTTCGGTTTCCCAACTACCTTTGACTGGGACATTGAAGTAAATCTTGACTAAAAAATAATATCTCCGGAACTCATGAGAGTAAACGTCGTACCAGGGATTGATCGCATTAGCTTGAGCTAAGTTAATCAATACACCAGAATTACTTTGAAAATACGAAGAAAGCTTCATTTGACTGTTGACTGTTGACTGTTAACTGCTGACTGTTGACTGCTGATTGTTGACTGCGCCCTATGTTCAAGTCAGACTCCCATGAACTTTCACCTCACAACTTATGATGAAAATCTTTCTGTCTCCGCGTTTGGTGTGTCCTCGCGTCCAGTGCGTCTCTTTTCAATTCAGGAGACAGTCCCGATGAAAAAATTTTTTCACCACCAGATGATGAAAGTAACTTCTTCCCTTTTGCCTGTTGCCTGTTGCCTACTTTCAAGTCAGAAGGGAAGAAAGGTTATACAGTCAATTTTTTAACCTTTTTTTCTTTACATAGAACAGATCGAAGGCACTACCTGGTACAGCTTAAGACTTTATTCAGCAATCTCTATCTATGATAATTGATTACTCCCATAGACAGGAATAGCTAAGACTCATCCAAATTGAATACTTAATCTAAGGAAAATAACATAAAATAAAAGTCTAAGATTTTTTCTATCTATCTTAGGGTATAAATTAATTTATTTTTCCTGTACTCTAACTTTAGATAGAGCTATTTTCGCTCCTAGTTACGCATTTATACTGAGCACTAAGATTACTAGCAGATTCCGTATAAATACGGAGGTAAACGCAATCTACAATAGCTTAGGTTTAGTAATAGTTTGCTACTACAACCATCAAAACACTACTAACCGTTTATACATCCACTACTGTTCCTTACTTCTTAGTGTTCTGAGATAGGTTGTTGAGAAAATTAGTTGTGAATACATTCAAGGACGGAAAATATCTCTTCCCTGTTCCTGATTTTTTGGCTAGAAGTTCCTTATTTTGCAGCTAGGCGCAATTGTGCAAGCAAGCTAGTGCAATCCTCAACGAAATTGAAACGAAATACACAGTCTAATCCTTGAGCTAGCTTAGCTCTGATTTAGTGAACCTATCCGAAAATTGCTATAAGACGTACTTCAGTTGGTTAGTCCCAATCCCTGTATCGGTTGGATCAGCACTAATTAATAATTTTTCTTACATTCAAAAAAAATTTATCAATCAACAAATGAGAATAAATTCTAGTCTTGATAAGCAATCCACTAACTCAGTTTTCGCTCAAGTTGGTTATTACTTACGCCAAAAGTTGCACTATTTCAATCCCCACCGCTACCTTTGCGCCCAATTAGGACTGACAATTGCCGGAATGACATTATTTTTGTTCACTTTTACTAGGCTTACCATCAGTAGTATCCTATTTGCCGCTCTAGTTTACCTAGTGAGTGAACAGAAGAGAAAAAAAGAAGTGGCAAAACTTTCTACATCTCTCAACCAATTAGTAAGCACTTTGGCTCAACAGGAGCAAGCTATACAGATGACTAATCAAAAATTGAATCAAGAGTTGTGGGAGCGCCAAAAAACTGAGCAATTTTGGAGAAAGACTCAGCAGCAATTTCGTCAAATAGCGGAAAACATCGAGGAAATTATTTGGATTGCTTCCTTTGAGTTTAATCAATTGCTGTATATTAGTCCCGCTTACGAGAAAATTTTTGGTCGTTCCTGTGATCTACTCTATCAAGATCCTACTTCTTGGCTAGAGTTAGTTCATCGCCGGGATCGCAAAAGTTTAAAAAAAGCACTAGAGATACACAAGAAACAAGCACAACCCATCAGCATCAAGTTTAGGATTGTCCGACCCAACGGAACAGTTCGTTGGCTCTGGTCTCAAACCTTTCCTGTTAAAAATCAGCAGAACAAACTTTACAGAAGTACGGGGATTGTAGTTGATATTACCCAGCAGAAGCAAGCTGAAGCAGAAATGCGTCGCTCACTAGAGCAAGAGCAAGAACTCAACGAGCTCAAGTCTCGTTTCATCTCTATAGCTTCCCATGAATTTCGCACTTCTCTCAACACAATCATGTCTTCTGCTGAGATTTTGCAAAATGCTGATCTTAACTTAATGCAACAGAACAAATATAAATATGTAGAAAATATTAAGAGTTCTACCGAAAGAATGATACAAATCATTGAAGAATTTCTTCTAATAGAAAAGTAGAGACAAAAAATCAAGTTCAATACAACAAAATTAAATTTATTTTTTACCTATGGCGAAGATAACAGTGGTAAAAAATCTAGAATAAATATAAAATAACCTCATGGACAAATGAAAAAAATACTAGTTATCGAAGATGAAGAACTGATCCGAAATAACCTGATGGACATCTTGCAGGATGAAGGATTTAAGGTAATTAATGCAGAAAATGGTCATCAAGGCCTTGACGTAGCTATCACAGAAAAGCCTGATTTGATTTTGTGCGATGTTAATATGCCAGGGTTAGATGGTCATGGAGTATTGAATATTCTTAACCAAGACCCAACTATGGCAGCTATTCCCTTTATTTTCCTGACAGCAAAAGCGACCAAAGACGATTTTCGTCAAGGTATGGAACTAGGTGCAGATGACTATCTTACTAAACCATTCACCAAGCCTGAACTACTTAAAGCGATCGCCAGTAGGCTGAAAAAACAATTTACTAAACAACAACGTTATCGAGCGATGCAAGAGTTCTACAACATTGAACTTCAGCACGCCAAAGAACAACTCAATTACTTGAGTCACTATGATCATCTCACAAAGCTACCCAATCGCTTGGCATTAAGGGAGCTGTTTAGGCAAGCAAAATCTCTAGAAACAGAGAAAGAACAACTAGTCACAATTTTGTGTCTGAGTTTAGATCGATTTTCCCAAATCAACGAAAACTTAGGATATCAATTCGGCGACTTGTTACTCCAAGCTGTTGCTCAAAGAATTCAATCTTGTGTTAGTTTACCTAACAAAGTTGTTCGCTTAGATGCTGATCGGTTTGCCATTATTTTAGCAACAACTAAGCATAAAAAAGATGCTGTCAAAATTGCCCAGACAATTTTGGAAAATCTTTCTCAAACGTTTAATTTATCGGGTCAAGAAGTCTTCATTACTGCCAGCATTGGTATGGCGTTCTATCCTCGTGACGGTCAAACTATTGAACCACTGCTCAAAAATGCTACCATCGCTATGGTTCAGGCTAAGCGACAGGGAGGTAATCAATATCAGTTTTACTCAGTGGCTTTCCATATTGGTTTCTCTGATCGTCTTGCTCTACAAACTAGTTTGCGTTATGCCTTGGAAAGGCAAGAACTCGAAGTTCACTATCAACCCCTAGTCAGTCTCAAAACAGGGAAAATTGTTGGTGCTGAAGCCTTAGTACGTTGGCGCCATCCAGAGAAGGGATTAATTCTACCCGGTAAGTTTATTACTGTTGCCGAAGAAACAGGTCTGATTGTCCCGATTGGAGAATGGGTATTGCGCAAAGCTTGCCAGCAAGCCCAAATCTGGCATAATAATGGCTTTGCACCTTTACGGCTAGCAGTAAATATCTCAGGTCGCCAATTTAATCAAATAGAATTACGCCAAAAATTAGTCCATATTATTGGTCAAACAGGTTTTAACCCTCGATATTTAGAGTTAGAACTAACTGAAAGCTTACTAGTACAAAATGTTGAAGTAGCAATTAAAAGATTGAAGGGTTTAAAAACTTTAGGTATCAAAATTGCTATTGATGATTTTGGTACAGGTTATTCTTCTTTAAACTATTTGCAACAATTTCCCTTTGATATTTTAAAGATTGACAAATGTTTTATCCATCGTCTTGTAGCTCATACTAACCAAGCAGCGATTACCAAGACTATTATCCAAATGGCCAAAAATCTCAATCTAAGAGTAACTGCCGAGGGAGTTGAGTCTCCCAGTCAGCTATCTTTTATTTACCGACATCAGTGTGATGAAATGCAGGGTTATATTTTCAGTCGTCCAGTTCCAGCTCATGAGTTTGAGCAATTGTTAAAGAGCAAAAAACGTTTATCTTTACCTAGAATGGTTTAGGCAAAAAAGCTCTAGCACTAGGCAGTGGGGAATGGGGAATAGGGAATAGGAACTCACGAGGTAAAAAGACAGTTTAAAAGTATACAAGGTCTGGAGTGTAGCCTTTAAAAACAAGGAGAGTTTTCCCCTATTCGATAGGGAAGAAGTAGGGAATAGTGTGTCTCCTATTCAATTTTTTGCAGGGAGCACTTCTCAGGAGTCCTCCACTTTTGATGTTGCCAGAGCGTTGGTAAGCGATCGCTCTGGTGTTGGACTAAATGTATCAAAAGTTACTATTTTACAGTTAAAAATTTATGGACGAGAAGTAGAATTTCTGTTGAGGATATTACTGAACAGGGAATAAAAATTATATTAAATAGCTGCACGATTGATAGTTTATGTATCAAAATTTACTACGTGTTTGGTTGAAAGTTACGACAATACCAATTGTGCCAGCTAGGGTGCGGAATGTTGCAAGCATTTACACAAAATCATTTACCAGTTCTCAATCGCTGTGACCTTATATGATATCAGCCTTTGAGTTTCAGGCAGTGTGTGACTAATTTTGTGTACCTGCTTATATAACTTTTTCCGCCCACCTACTTATGTCCTACTATGACTACTACAGCAAAAGAATTTGATTTTATTTCTCCATCAGATGAAAAATCTGCTAAGCCTCAAGAACTCACCTATTTCCGTACTCTTTTATACGCGGGAATTGTGGGAGTTGCTGGAGGTTTAGTAGCAACTGTTTACTATTTTGTACTCGAACAGCTACTGGAATTGGTTTGGGAAGTAGGTAGAGAATCTGTTTTAAGATGGTTTCCTGTTTGGCTTCCCCACTGGAACTACACCTGGATAGTTGCAACCATTGGTGGGTTGGGTGTAGGACTGTGTTTGTATTACCTCGGCTTGCCGGGGGAAATGGCTGTTGTTATCGATCAAGTCCATGATGCAGGGCGTTTAGAGCCGAAACAAACCCCTGGTATGATTATTACTTCTTTGGTTTCAATTACCGCTGGAGGTAGCCTGGGACCAGAGGCTCCATTGGTGCAGATTAACGGCAGCATAGGAAGCTGGATTGCAGAAAAGCTAAAGCTGACCGTTCATAATATGCGGGTTATGACCTTTTGTGGTATGGGGGCAGCCTTAGCAGCTTTCTTTGGTGACCCAATTGGCGGCCCCTTATTTGCTTTAGAAATTCCCCATCGTCGAGGTCTTGAATATTACGAAGCGATTATTCCAGCAATGGTGGCAGGAATTTGTAGCTTTGGGATTTTCCGCTTAGGAACAGGGTTGAAAGTCGGAGGTATCTATAACTTTGGTCGCTTTGGCGATTTACCCAGCCTCACTTGGTTCAATTTATTAGAAGGTATTGGTTTAGGCTTAGTTGGTGCTTTAGCAGGCATCTTCTTCATCGGTATGTTTCGTGTAATGAAGTGGATGATTCACAAGATTGAGCATCAGCATATTGTGTTAGCCCTTATGGGTGGATTGGGTATTGGCTGGATTGCAGTACTCTATCCCCCCACCCTCTTTTTTAGTGAGCAACAAATTGAAACTCAGCTATTGGCTCAGTCTACATCTTTTGGATTGGTAACTCTACTGGGTATTTGCTTTGCCAAGATGTTGGCGATTTGCTTTACTATCCACGGTGGATTTAGGGGGGGATTTATTTTTCCGTTATTCTTCACTGGAGCTAGCTTAGGTTTGGCCATTGCTTTGGGTATTCCCAGCATTCACCCTACTATTGCTATTTTGTGTTCCATGGCAGCAATTAATGTAGCAATTACGAAAACCCCTATCAGTACCACGATCATTTTGACGGTGTTGTCGGATACTACAATTTTACCGGTAATTGCGATCGCCAGTTTCACCAGTTTCCTCCTTACCAGTAATATCGGTTTGCTTAAAACCCAGAGGGCCAGAACAACAGCAACTCTCTCAGGTTACTAGTAAAAGTTGTTAGTATTGGTAATTTACTCTCCGGATATTGAGGATATTCCTTGGAAAAGAGGAGTGGTAGATGATGTACCCTGATAATTATCCCCCGAAGTTCATTTCTCGGGGGTTCTTTATATTTTTGCAGGATAGAGGGTTAATATCATGTCCGTCTAATCACTTACGATAAAAATTCTCCGTGTCCCCGCATCAGCCTTAATGATAATTATTCAACCGGACATGATATAACTCAAGACTTGTTACACTCCCTATTCGATTGTAATGATTGGGAGGAAGGCGATTGAGTGATTAAAATCACATCAGTAATTGTGTCAAGTCACAGAGAAAGGTTGTAATAATTCGTTATATCTATACCTACAGTTCCTTTAGAAAAATTTATACTGCTAAGTATAAACAGATATTTCAGTAGATTTTCCAGATACATCTTTAAGCTTCAATAGTATCTGTAGTGTGAGCTTTTAGGACTTTAGTGAAGCAGAACTTAAAAAATGACCTAAAATGATGAAATTTTTCCGTAAATTGCGATGGATGACTTTAGGAATAGTATTTTCCCTAATCCTTCATCTATTACCAATTTTCACATTGACTCTTTCTGCTCAGTCTCAATCATCTTCTTCAGAAGGAAACTGTATTGCCGATGCTAATCTGCAAGGGTTAACTCGCGAGCAACTTCTGGAACAAGGTGACGAGTGTTTCCTAGAAGGAAATCGTGAAATAGCAGAACAATTCTATCGTCGAGCTAAGCCTCCTTTTAAAAAGCCAAAACCTCAAGATAGATTTCCACTTTCTAAAAAATCTTCTGAAGAATTTGAAATTTTAGATCCCATTTTTGATGAAGAGGAATTATCTATCAGAGGTCGAACATTTTGGTCATCGTACCAAGAGTCTAAAAATAAACCAAAACTAGCAAGTGCTAAGTTTGCGCCTTTGTTTTTTTTAATTAAAAGTGATTCTAACTTCATTCCTGGCTATTTTGCCTTAGTTAACACTTTCAAAGAACATCCAGAATGGTGCAAGCGTGAAGCTAATGCCAAGATGTGTAACAATCAGCCTCACAATGCCCTTGAAGTTTTAGAACAAGGTACTGCTTTATATCCTGAAGAACCTAATTTGGTAGTAGCTAAAATTGATGAGTTAGTCACAGAAAAAGAGTTTCTAGAAGCTTCTATCGAAGCACGTCAATATTATATCAGTACAGGGGATAACGAGTTTGAAGAAAAAGCAGAAGAATATTTAGGACGTTATAAATCTGATTTAAGCTCTGAATTAAAAGCAGCATCAGCAATTTGTGTTATTGCGAGTTCTTTGTTAGGGAATTTAAACAATTGTCAGATTCTAGGATTGTTGCTAAAAGGTGAATCGGAATACGGGAGGATTGTAGCTGAACAATTCAAAGAACAGCTACCGATAGTAGAGAAGCCTGAAGTCCTTGCTTATGTGGAAGATACGGCTTCTGCATTCCTTCCATATATGGGACGAAATGACTTTGAATTTGAATTTAACGTGGTTGAAGATAATAGTCTCAATGCTTTTGCTTTACCAGGAGGAAAAATATTTATTAATACTGGTGCAATTCTTGGCACAAACTCAAGAGCAGAATTAGCGGGATTACTTGGTCATGAAGTTGCTCATTCTATCTATTCTCATACTTATCGAGATGCAGCACAAGGAGCAATTTTAAATTCTTTTGGGGATATTTTCTTGAAGAATCTGCCCTATGATATCGAGATCTTAGGAAACAATTTTTCGGATATTCTCAAGTTAGGTATTACGATGCTTAGCAAAGCCTATAACAGAGATCAGGAAAGGGAAGCTGATATTTTAGGAACACGAGTTTTAGCTCAATCCGGTTATGCTGCTGATGGCTTGTACAATTTTATGGTGACAGTCCAAAATGTAGAAGAAGCTAATCAACCACCACCACAGGAAGGAGCATCTTTTCAAGATTTAATTCAGCCATTGTTATCAACTCATCCAGAAACCCAAAACCGCGTCAGTTATTTACGAGAGTTAATTCGTAGTAATGGTTACAATCGTTATGTGTTAGAAGGTGTAGAAAAACACAAAGAAATGCAGAACTTGATTCAAAATTCCTAAGCCTATTAGTTCATGCTCAATCTCTGTAGGTGGGCAAACTGGCTTACTTATTTATTGGTACTATTTTATTGGACAGAAAATAGTATAATTCCACTCAGTTCCTGACTCTTCAATATTTCCTGTTAAAACAACTTCAACGCGACCTGAATTTCCTTGAAAAGGAATTGATATGCTATTGCTACCAGAAGTAAAACCGGTATTATAAAGCTCCTTGCCTTCATAAAAAACTTGTAGTTTATCTTTGGCGGTATACATTTCATATTCAAGATGAATAACTCCTTGATTTGAGGTTAACTGAATAATTCTTTGATCTCCTTCTTGACCACCACTAACTTGCTGTTTATTGCAAAATTCTAAACCTCTATTGTCAGCATCAATAATTTCAAAGTCAATAGATTGGCGTTTGCTTTCTACGTCAAACTCTTCAATTTCACCTACAGTCTGTTTACAAAAGTCAGGAGTAGATTTATAACCTGAATCTACTCTAATTCCCTGTGGTCTTTTGGCTGATTTCGCAATAACTGCACCCCAAACAATTTCAAATTCAGCACAACCACTAGTACTACGACTGTTAACTGCAACTTCAGGATGATCTATGTTGTCTATTGGAGATTGGTTATTTCCTTGGTTTAGGATGCTTGGATCAGTAATTAACTCTATCGCTACATCACCTGGTTGGTAAACTTGTAAAGCACAAGAAGTTGCGCCTTGAGTCATTGCTTCATCCCATTTTTGTTTTGCTAATTCTTTTAATTCTGAACCAGTTCCTTTGGTTATAAAAAGTTCACGAGGATTACATTCAACTACTGCGGTTAATTCTGGTTCTTGACTTTTCCAATAACTTAGAGTCAGAGGGATACATTGACCGTTAGTGGGATTACTTTCGCATTTTTCCATAATTTCCTGACAAGGGTCTTTGCTTTGAATGTCTAACCAACTAGCACCTGATTCTGCAACGACACTACAATAATAAAAAGTTCTGTTATAATTATATGATTGATTAATTAAAAGATGTTTAAATAATTGTCTGGCAACAGCAGGATATTGCCAGTTCGGTTGTTGACTATTGCTCTTCCAGTCCCCAGATCTTACTTGAACTGCTCTTTCGCAAGCACTAGCTCTATTAGCAGCTCGTTTCCAACCAAATAAATAACTACCTTGTTGTAAATTACAGGGAAAATTATAAATACTTGGATCTGAATGGGGAAGAGTTTTTACAAACAGATTAAGATTTTGGTTACTTCTTGATAAAAATTCTAAAATGGCACGAGTTTGGCTGTTACCATTAACATTAATTTTATCTCTATACTTTTCCATAATTGAATCTTCTTGAGCCTGATAACGCCGTCCATTTTTTGTCACCCACATTTCTGGTTTGCCAATAATCTTTCTAACAACAGCTTTTTGGGGAACTTCTGCATAACTGGGACTAATTAAGATTAACCAATAATAAGGAATGAGTGCAGCTGTAGCAGCACGCAAGAAACGGTTAATTTTATAATTAATTTCTGATTTTGATGTTGGTTTATTCATAGATTTACTCTTGATTAATTGGTTTTGCACTAGCATGACAGCTATCTATTCGCTCGATTACAGAATTAAAGGGAAAATCAAAAACTGACTCTAACAAAGTTCCACCATAGGATGATGTTTTATTAATTATTTGCCCTGTTTTTGTGTCCAATATTTCTTCTTCTCCTAATCTAACTAACTCTTGACAATCTAAGTTTTCAAAATGAGAATTAGTCCCATACCAGCCACAACGGTCTTTAGTGTACTTGCGCCATAACTGTTCAATTTTTTGTAGTGTTTCACAAGGTATTCTTTCTGCTTCTTCTGGTTTATCTAAAAATCCATCGTTATTTAAGTCTCCATAATAACCAAAAGGACGCATTAAAATTTTATACGTGGTTTTAATTGCCCCTTCTGTATATTGCTTTTCTAAGTTACCAGGAGCAGGCTCTTCTCGCTCTCCAATTAAGCCTTGTTTGAGCTGTTCTTCAAGAAACGATAGTCGATGTTCGTGAACCATTTTTAGGAGAGATGCATCTGCTGTTTTTTGGATTTCTTCCAGTTTAGTTTTTGAAAAATTAGGAAATTCTTTTGGCTTTTCTACGATACGTTTTTGCAGTTTGTCTGCAGCTGTTAAAATGTAGTTATAATAAGCAATTGCTCGATCTATATCTCCTTTTTCTTTGCGCTTACTTGCTTCTTGTAAAAAATCAGGCAAAATATCTAGCAAATCTGAGCTAGGTAGTTCAAGACCAACGGCAACATCTCTTACAACTTGTAGTGATGCTTTTCGCTGAGACCAAGCAAATATTCCAGCTATGGATGCTATTATACAAAGTGCAGCTACTGATACAGCTAAAATTGTGATTTTCTTCGCTGCTTCTAACTCTCGCTGTCTTTGGTACTCTTTTTCTCTGGCTAAGTAATCGCGCTGCTCAATACTTTCTTGAATAAATTGATTACTATCTTTGTCTAAACTTCCAAAAGCTTCTTTGTTAATCAGTTCAAAAACTCGCTCTAACTTAGAACCACTCCAAAGTTCATCTTTGGCCTTTTCTAAATTTTGTTTTTTTACCTCACACCATTGATAAGTATCATCAATTAATCTTTTTCTTAAAAGAATAACTTCTTCCTGCTCTTCAATTAAATCTCTTATAAATTTCCAAGAGCGGAGCAATTCTTCGTGAGCTACTTCAACAGTAGTTGATTTGTCTCTGCCACTAACCAAAAGACGAGACTCAATAAGTTTATTTAAAACACTTTCTTTAATAGGATCATTTATAAATTGAGACTGTTCTACTCTTCTACTAATAGGTTCTTTTTTTACTATATCGATTAATTCTATAAAAATTTTTTCAGCTACTTTTTTCTCTTGAGTATTTAGTTTTTCTTTGTATATATATTCTGCTTGCTTTTCAAGTGCGCCACCAACACCGTCTAAATCATCATAAATTTCGATATTTAAAACTCTGCTGTTATCCGATATACCAGATTTTTCCCATAATAAATCTAGAGTGTATTGCAATAAAGGTAGAGAACCAGCCTGTTTATCAAAATCACTAATAATTTGTTCGACTAAACCTTTTTCAAAAGTCACTCCGTTTCTAGCCGCAGGCTCAGCGATAGCTAATCTGAGTTCAGACTCATTCAGATCTCTGATTAATCGAATTTGTTCTTCTATTTCGTTAATGAAATCAGCATATTCTCGAAGATTGTCCAAAAAATCAGACCGCATCGCCAAAACCAGCTTTAAAGAGCTATCCTTCTGTCTAATCAATAAAACAAGATTAGTAATAAATTTGTCGCGTTCTATCTTCGGGGTAATTGTAAATAGTTCTTCAAACTGATCTATAAAAATCAGCCATTGTTGAGAATTGTCTTTTAATTTGTTAAAAAGTTTAATTAAACAATCACTACTTTTTTCTTCAAAAATTTGATTAGCTATGTTTTTATGGTTATTTTGCAGACTGTTATACAAAGATTTAAAAGGATTTTTGTAGGGAACAAAAACTGATTTTATTAACTTGGAAGTTCCCCACTCATCAGATAAATAAGGGATGATTCCCGCCTGAACTAAAGAAGATTTACCACTACCTGAAGCCCCCAGAAGCAGAAGTAAATTATCTTGTTCTAAGTCCTTGCTTAATTTAGTAATCCATTGCTCTCGACCAAAAAATTTATCTTTATCTTCAGGTTCAAATTTTTTTAACCCTAAGTATGGAGAACCTTTTTTGAGTCTTTGACTATGAATTTCAGCTTCAGACTTTTGAGCTATGATATACTGGTTTATAACCTCAGCTTTGACATCACCAAGAATACCTTTAACATCGCCGCCAATATCACAAATATAAGGAAAAATTGGAGCACTCATTTTTCTATTTATTAACTAATATTCTGGTCAATATTTCCACCACTAATATCCCCAACAATACCTTTAATATCACGAGCTACACTTATACTGAATTTACCTGCTGCTGACTCTTCAGGTTTTTCCTCTTTCAACAACTTCTGAGCTGCCTTAATAATTTCTTGATCCTTATCAGCACCCGATTCAACTAATTTCTTTTTAAGTGGTGCTTCATAGATTTCCGGATCTGTTTCATGTTCTTCCAGAATCATTTCTGCTTTTGGCTCACCCGCGAACTTACGCTTAATCAAAGCTTTTAATCCTTGATAAGCATCTGGGGCTGCATCACCAGCAGCTTTTGCTGCCCCAGCAACCAATGCAGCAAGAATAATAGAAATAGGTTCCATGAATTTATCTCCTAATAGGGTAATTTGCCTAATATTGAGGTTGATTAGCTAGCAATTAACGATATAGCAATTGGTTGAAAATTCCACGCTCACCTTGGTACACCTCTAACCGAAGGGAAGAGAATTGTTTCTTCCATTCAGTTGGGGGTGCGAAGTGTTCCTCAGGGGCTCTTGGTGAAACTAGAAACCACTAAAAAAGATCTGAATTCCTTAATATGGCTAGTTTATCACCTTCTTTTTCGACGTGGTATTTTACCCTGTTGCCTTTTACCTGGGTCATCAGGCGCTTATTATTTCAATTCAAACCTCAGTGCGTTCAGTTAAAATTTCGTAGCCATCAGCAGTTACTAATACAGTATGCTCAAATTGAGCTGATAGGGCATTGTCCACTGTAAGTACAGTCCAACGATCAGATAAGGTGCGGGTAAACTTGGAACCAGCATTGACAATTGGCTCAATTGCTATAGTCATACCAGCACGAAGCTTGACATTGGGCATCTCACGGGTGCGGAAATTAAAGACAGAAGGTTCTTCGTGTAAATTCCTACCTACACCATGACCAGTAAAGTTTTCTACCACACTAAAACCATTAGCTCGAACATGATCCTCAATTGCACCGGCAATGTCAAGCAAGTAAGCTCCGGCTTTAACCTGTTCAATTCCTTTGTAGAGGGCTTCTTCTGCTACACGAATTAGCTTAGCAGCATGGGGTGTCACTTGATTGATGCCCAGGGTAATACAAGAGTCTCCGTGAAATCCTTCATAGTAAGCACCAGTATCGATTTTCACCACATCACCGCTGCGAATCACCTTTTTGCGACTAGGAATACCGTGTACAACTTCGTTATTGATACAAGAACAGATGGAACCTGGGAAGCCATGGTAACCTTTAAAGCTAGGCGTTGCACCCATCTCACGGATGCGCTTTTCAGCGTAGGCATCCAAGTCAGCAGTTGTCATCCCTGGTTCAACTATCTCGGAAATTTCCTTGAGCACTTTGGCAACAATTTTCGCTGCCTGCCGCATAATCTCAATTTCACGTTCAGATTTGATTTCAATACCCCGGCGTTTTTTCTGTATTCGAGGAGGTTTAGCTGGTTGAGAAAGCAGGTTGCTCAGGATTTTCATTTATTGTGATCAATAAAACTATTATAGATTGTCTCATAGAGATTATAGCGGGAGTCTACACAAGAGAATTTAGAATTTAGAATTTAGAATTTAGAAAAAAGTATCTTCTATATCAGTAAGGATGATGAGTGGGTGTATTCACCTACAAAAACAATTAACCTAACACCTACCACCTACCACCTAACATCTATTTTCTGGAATCACCGAAAAAATCATCCCTTCACGAGCGATGAAACCTCCTTTAAAGGTATCTTTGACCTCTACTGCTAACTGATCCAAAAAATCATCAGTATGATTCGGTTCGTGGTGAAAGATAGCTAAATGCTTAGTTCCTGCTGCCTTGGCTACTTTTACTCCTTCTTCCCAGGTGGAATGCCCCCAACCTATCTTGGGAGATTTCGGATTATGGTATTCTTTGTCTGTATACATAGCGTCGTAAATAATTACCTCAGCATCACGAGCTAGGTGCAATACATTTTCATCAAGGCGATCGGGGAAATGTTCTGTATCTGTGCAGTAGAAAGCAGAATGCCCTTGCCAGGTTACCCGATAACCCATGGCGCCATTGGGATGGTTAAGAGGAGCAGTTTCAATAGTAATATCGTCAAGGGTGATGATATTTTTACCAAATTTTAAGTCATCAAAGGTCAAATTTGCCTTTATTTTGTGGGAAGGTACAGGAGAACTCAAGTGGAGAACATGCTCACTAAAATGTTGCTCCAATAATAGTCCTCCCGGTGCTGCTCCATGAATATGAAAGGTATTGCCGGGAATAAAGGCTGGAGAGAAAAACGGCACACCTTGAATGTGATCCCAGTGGTAGTGAGTAAAAAACCAATCAGCTTCAACTGGTAAGTCAGGCTGTAAGGTTTTGCCTAGCATCCGCAAACCCGTACCCCCATCAAAAATGAGGCGTCTACCACCTACTCGCATCTCTATACAGGAGGTATTACCGCCATAACGGACTGTATCTTTCCCGGGAGCGGGAACACTACCTCTAACCCCCCAAAATTGGACAACAAACTCAGAGGAAGGACTGGTTTCCATTGGTATCTAAGGCTTTAAAGTACAGCACTGACCCTGATGACGCAGCAGGTGGTCGCACAAAACTAAGGCAACCATTGCTTCTACCATAGGCACAGCTCTAGGTAAAACGCAAGGGTCGTGACGTCCTTTAGCTGCTAAAACTGTTTCCTCACCAGTGTTAGTTACTGTGCGCTGCTGTTTTCTTATGGTAGCAGTGGGTTTAAATGCTACCCGCAAAATAATATTTTCACCGTTAGTGATGCCACCCTGAATACCACCAGAACGATTGGTTGCTGTCCGTATTGCCCCGGTTTCATCGGTGTAAAATTCATCATTATGTTCGCTGCCAGTGAGCATAGTCCCAGCAAAACCAGAACCAATTTCAAAACCTTTACTTGCGGGTAGGGACATAACACCCTTGGCTAGATCTGCTTCCAATTTATCAAATACCGGTTCTCCTAAACCTTTGGGTATTTTCCTGGCAACACATTCAACAACACCGCCCAGGGAATCACCACTACGTCCAATCTGCTCAATAAGTTCAACCATCCGTTCTGCACATTCAGCATCAGGACAACGGACAATATTACTTTCTACCTGTTCCAGGGTAACAGAGTGGGGCTCGACGATCGCTTCTAGGTTTTGAATACGTTTGACGTAGCCGACAATTTCGATGCCCGCAACTTGAGTAAGAATTTTTTTAGCGATCGCGCCAGCGGCAACTCGGCCAATGGTTTCACGGGCTGAGGATCTTCCTCCACCCTGCCAGTTCCGGATACCATATTTGGCATCATAGGTCGCATCTGCATGGGAAGGGCGATAGGTCTGAGCCATTTCGCTATAATCTTGGGGGCGAGTATCTTTGTTACGCACCATAATCATAATGGGCGTCCCCAAGGTTTTACCCCGAAACATCCCTGAAACAATTTCGCAAGTATCAGTTTCCTTACGAGGTGTGGTTATTTTACTTTGTCCAGGACGTCTGCGGTCTAGTTCTACCTGAATTTCTTCAGCAGAAATCTCTAGTTGTGGTGGACACCCATCAATCACTACTCCGACGCCACCGCCATGAGATTCACCAAAGGTGGTAATCCGAAATAAGTGTCCAAAGGTATTGCCCATAATAATTTGGAGGAGGAAATATACCGACCTTGATTTTAACAGGCAATATAGCGCTACGCGCTGGGGAATGGAGAAGGTCGAATGGGGAATGGAGAAGGTCGAATGGAGAAGGTCGAATGGAGAACAACAAAGCTTACTACACAAGCTTTCTTGCCTCCTGCCCCCTGCCCCCTGCCTGCTGTCTCCTGCCTCCTGCCTTCAGAGCACTAGGATTGATAATCTAGAAATAGCTGATTGATTCAGTTATCATGACGTAAGTCTTCAAGAGGGAGAGCGTTGTGTCTCACACTATTGTTACTGAAACCTGTGAAGGCGTTGCTGATTGCGTTGAAGCCTGTCCAGTTGCTTGCATTCATCCAGGTCCTGGTAAAAATACCAAAGGTCTGGACTGGTACTGGATTGATTTTTCAACTTGTATTGACTGTGGTATCTGTTTCCAGGTTTGCCCAGTAAAAGGAGCAATCGTCCAGGAAGAACGACCAGATTTACAAAAAACTCCTTAGTCTCCAGGTGTTAGGTGTTAGGTAAAGAAGTTTGGCTGATGTCCTTGTTATCAAGGATTCTTTAATATTTCACATCACCTTGGGGGAAGCAGCACCACAGCTATCTTCCCCTAACACCTAAGACCTAACACCTAAGACCTAACACCTAAAACAGCCATGTCTCACCGCCCAATTTACCTCGACTGCCATGCTACTACCCCGATGGATAAACGGGTACTAGAGGCAATGCTCCCTTACTTCACCGAATATTTCGGCAACTCCTCCAGCATCAGCCATGTTTACGGCTGGGAAGCAGAAGCTGGAGTAAAACAAGCGCGGCAAATCCTGGCAGATGCGATCCATGCCACCCCAGAAGAAATTATTTTTACCAGTGGTGCGACAGAAGCTAACAACTTAGCCATTAAAGGGGTTGCCGAAGCTTATTTCAGTAAAGGGCGTCACCTGATTACTGTCCAAACTGAACATAGAGCAGTGCTAGACCCCTGCCACTACTTGGAGAATCTAGGGTTTGAAGTAACCTTACTACCAGTACAGCAGGATGGACTAATCGATTTAACCCAATTGGAGAAAGCTATCCGCCCCGAAACGATTTTAGTATCGGTGATGGCGGCGAATAACGAAATTGGAGTATTGCAACCTTTAGCCGAAATAGGTAAGATTTGCCATCAGCAACAGGTACTCTTCCATACTGATGCTGCCCAAGCTATAGGTAAAATTCCCCTAGATGTTCAAGCAATGAATATCGATTTGATGTCCCTCACTGCCCACAAGGTATACGGGCCTAAAGGTATCGGTGCTCTTTATGTCCGCCGTCGTCATCCTAGAGTCAGGCTTGCTCCACAAATACAAGGAGGTGGACAGGAAAGGGGACTACGTTCTGGTACTCTTTATACTCCCCAGATTGTAGGCTTTGCCAAAGCAGTAGCTTTAGGGTTAGAAACACAAGCATCCGAGTCTGAGCATTTACTACAGCTGCGGAAATCTCTGTGGAGTAGCTTAAGTGAGCTACCCAATATCCATCTCAATGGTCATCCTACCCAGCGATTGTCAGGAAATCTGAACATAAGTGTCGAAGATGTTGATGGCTCAGCTCTGTTGCTAGGATTACAACCAGTAGTAGCTGTCTCCTCCGGCTCCGCCTGTTCATCTACTAATCTGGGACCTTCCCACGTTCTCCTGGCATTGGGACACCCAGAATCCTTAGCCTCTGCATCCATCCGATTTGGGATTGGGCGCTTCAACACTGCCGCAGAAATTACCCAGGTAGCTAAACAAGCGATCGCGACGATTGCATCTTTGCGTCGTTCTTTAACTCTTAGAAGGCAATAGGCAAGCCAGATAAGTGACCAAAAATTAATGATTAATAACTTATCTAAAGTAATATCTCAGTCCCGATCGCGATATAGTAGACTTATCAGGAGAGCGATTACAGCTAAAAGCTTGTTTGGGTTCAAACTGTGCAACTCAGCAACAGGTGCTAAAGGCGACTAATTTGCTTTTCGGAACCTTCTACTCATGCTTTTCTAAATCCAATGCTTCCCTTTGGCGACAAGTCGGAGCATTGGCTCCCAAATCCAGGGAGAAAGGAGCGATCCAGAGGATTGTCCGTTACCTTAAATCACTCCTAGGTAACTGCATCAGTTCTCTAGTCTTGAGGCTAAGTTAGAGTTTTTGCTTACACAGTGATATTGGGTAGCTTTCATCGAGAGAAATAGCCTAAGTACCCAAGTACACTGCCAGTTTTTGAGGAAATTGAATGCCAAAGCAAATTATTATTGCAGAGCAACATCGGCTTGCCGCCGTCTTTTGGGAAGATCAAATTCAAGAACTGGTGGTTGCAACAGGTAACCACCAAGTTGGGGATATTTATCTGGGCATTGTAGAAAATGTCTTACCTGGGATAGATGCGGCTTTTGTAAACATTGGCGATCCAGAGCGCAATGGCTTTATTCATGTTACCGATCTTGGCCCTTTGCGTCTAAAACGTCGCTCCGGTGCGATTACCGAACTGCTGACTCCCCAACAGAAAGTGTTGGTGCAAGTCATGAAAGAGCCGACGGGTAATAAAGGACCTCGGCTCACCGGGAACATCAGTTTACCAGGCCGTTATCTCGTAATGATGCCTTACGGAAGGGGTGTCAACTTGTCCCGGCGGATTAGGAACGAAAACGAGCGCAATCGCCTCCGAGCCCTAGCCATACTCATCAAACCTTCCGGTATGGGATTACTAGTACGCACGGAAGCAGAAGATAAAGCCGAAGAAGCCATTATTGAAGATTTAGAAACCCTGCAAAGACAGTGGGAAGCCATTCAAGAAGAAGCAAATGCCGCTAGGCCACCAGCTTTATTAAACCGAGATAATGATTTTATTCAGCGCGTTCTGCGGGATATGTACACTTCCGATGTCAATCGGATTGTCGTAGATTCCAACGGCGGCTTGAAGCGGGTTAAATTACATTTATTAAGCTGGAGTGGAGGTCGTTCCCCAGAAGGGGTCTTGATTGATCATCACCAGGATCGTATGTCGATTCTGGAATATTTCCGAGTTAATGCTGCCATAAGAGAAGCCCTTAAACCGAGAGTAGATTTACCTTCTGGTGGCTACATCATTATAGAACCAACAGAAGCTCTCACCGTAATTGATGTTAACTCCGGCTCCTTTACCCGCTCCGCTACAGCACGGGAGACAGTGCTTTGGACGAACTGCGAAGCCGCTACTGAAATTGCTCGTCAGCTGCGTCTGCGTAACATTGCTGGGGTGATCATCGTTGACTTTATTGACATGGACTCCCGCCGGGATCAACTACAGGTACTGGAACATTTCAATAAAGCTTTGAGAACAGACAAAGCCAGACCCCAGATTGCTCAACTCTCAGAACTCGGCTTAGTTGAACTAACTCGCAAACGCCAGGGTCAAAATATCTATGAGTTGTTTGGTCAGGTCTGCCCTACCTGTAGCGGTTTAGGCCATGTAGTGCGCCTTCCTGGTGAAGCATCTCAGTACCCAACCAATGGAGTAGTAGAACCTCCTGTCCGCATGGATTTGAGGGAGCCTCGGGGATCAGATGCACCTGGACAATTTGATCTGCCCTCACTCCCAGACCCTGAGGCAATCGAGCTCCTACACCATCCCAGCTATCAGGAGCAAGGACTAGGCAATAATATTCGCCGCCGCCGTCGTCGTATTGATGAAACTTTGACCAAAGAGGAAGGGATGGGTAGAGTTCCTTCTCTGCCTATTCCTGCTTCTCAAAGGTTGTCCGAATCAGGAGACACGGATCTGCCTCGCTTTGGCAGAAGGCTTGCTAAGGATTTATCATTTCCCAGTAGTAATGGCGAAGGAGGAAGAAATTCCCTATCAGATGAAGGAGACTCACCAGCAAAACCCCAACTAATCAAAGCTTCTAAAGAAATTAAACCTCCAGAAGTCGTTTCCGTTGAGATGACTCCAGAGGAACAAGATGTTTATGCTTTGATGGGAATTTCTCCACTGGTAAGGTTAGAGCGAGATTTCAAAGATAATCGGTCTGTAATTGTTTCTGTAGTTCTTCCAGGAGAAGCAGAAATAACAGAAAATGCTAATCCAGTACCGGTAGAATCTTCCACAGAAGCAAAGACTATTTCCCTAGTATCAAGAGAAGAAGTAACTCCTCCAATAACAGAAGAAGAAACTCCAGTACCAACAGAAGAAGAAACTCCTGAAAAGGTACTAGTAACTGCTTCTGTTGCAGCAGCTGAGACAGAAACACCAACCGATTCTGCACCTAGTACTGAATCAACAGTTAGTCCTCCTGTAATTCGCCGCCGTCGCCGTCGTTCTTCTGCAATAGAAAGTGAGGATTGAGACTTCATCCCTGATTTGTGAGCTGCCAACCCCGTCTGAACAATTAATTGCTGGTGTTGATGAAGTTGGACGGGGGGCTCTCTTCGGTCCGGTAGTGGCAGCAGCGGTAATTTTACCGGCATCTGCCCTACCGCAACTTGCCCTTGCAGGCGTCAAAGACTCTAAACAATTGTCTGCTTCCCGACGCCTCAAGCTGTCTCAAGAAATTCAAAGACAAGCAATTGATTGGAAAATTGGCTACGCCACTAGGGAAGAAATTGACCAGATCAATATTCTTCAAGCATCCCTATTGGCGATGAGGCGGGCAATATTGAAGTTGAAAGTCAAGCCAGATCTTTGCCTGGTTGATGGGAAGCAATCTTTGCAGGAGTTACCTATACCCCAGCAAAGTATGATCAAAGGAGACCAGCGATCGCTAGAAATTGCTGCTGCTAGTGTAGTGGCTAAAGTGTGGCGTGATGATTTGGTGATGCGTTTAGCTACCAAGTATCCCGATTATGATTTGGCGGCAAATAAGGGATACGGAACTCAGCGACACCGATTAGCCCTGCAACAATACGGCCCTTCACCCCAGCATCGCCTCTCCTTTAGTCCCTGTCGGAAAATATAGCAACCGCCAAGGCGATTAGGACAAAGACAAGGGGCTTAAGCCCCTTGTTAACTAACTTGCCTTACTTGAGACATGTCTTAACCGCCCTGGCGACTGCTATATAGCGCTACGCGCTAGGCAACAGGCAAAAGGCAACAGTAAGTGCGATCGCGCATTGCCGTAAGTTGGGTTTCCTTCGTCAACCCAACATTTCATTACCTCGAATACTCTTGTAATTGATACCAAATCCGGTTTTCAGATCAGGGTAAAAATGGCGGTTAATACATTTTCAGTTACAGCAGGTTAACAAGGGGCTTAAGCCCCTTGTCCTAATCACTTTAGCGGTTGCTATAACTCAAAGTCCCCCAGAATTGGGGGATTTAGGGGGCAATAAAATACTTTTTTTTAACCAGATTTGGTAGGAATTGCTAAATCATTAGAAACTTCGTCAATAATAATAGAAAGATATGGCTAAGTTAAATCAAATCATTGCGATCGAAAAAGATGTGTCGAGTAAATCAAACCGGGTGATTACTGACGCTTCCCAAACCCTTCAGAAACCTGCACCTCTTTCTGGCATTTCTCGTTCCTATCGTCCCAAAGATGAAGAAGGAGATCAACTGCCTAGTGGGTTAGGTCATCCGGCTAGCCAACTAGGTCTAAGCTTAAGTTGACACCAATGACCGACTTGCATCCTCAAAAGATATCCTATTGCTAGATTATGCAACTTGAAATGATTGCTTCAAAAGCTTAGGCTCAGGCAGAGGTTTTCCTTCTTCCAGAGTTGTCTCAATCAAAAGTTCTAGAACCTCTTGAGCATTCTTGAGTGCTTCTTCGTAAGAATCTCCGTGAGTGCAGGGCTGCATTACATCCTCAAAT
Source organism: Symploca sp. SIO1C2 (assembly GCA_010672925.1). Taxonomy (GTDB): domain Bacteria; phylum Cyanobacteriota; class Cyanobacteriia; order Cyanobacteriales; family Coleofasciculaceae; genus Caldora. The sequence goes on from JAAHFP010000026.1 coordinate 43,889, forward strand.
TCAGGAAGTAATACAACATAACATTGGTTTTCTTCTGACCATTGGATAATAATTGTATACTTCATATTTGTGTATCCTCTTCTTCTATATTCTTTAGTTGTTCAAGTGCTTCATTGACTTGCTTTTCTAAATAAAGCTTTGCATCACTGCCGTCTGTGCCAGCGATGATAATTGCTTGAGGTAATTTCGGATGAATCCATTTACTGTGGCTGCCTTTTGCCGGTTTATAGATAAATCCTGCTTTCAAGAGTAAACTCTTCAACTCCCTAATTTTCTTGGGCATAAAGTGGTAGGGCGGGTTTTGTACTAAAGTTATCTTGCATTTTCCCAGATTATCCCTAAACCTGCCCCTACATGATATGCGAATGTCTCTCATTCATCCCAGAATTGGCTTGTAAAGATGCGCCTGCCGAAGGATGCCCGAAGGGCTGTTGGCGCGTCTCTACATCTAGCCGGATAACGAAAAATCGTGATTTGAGGGGTCACACCCTTTCAGGATAGTTAATTATGCGATCGCATTTACAATATTATGTAATTAATTTCCGATTGCACAGACTGCAACTATGAAGCAAGAAGCTGTAACTATCAGCATTCCTAGCGATTTGCTTGAGCAAGCAAGGCATTTTCGAGAAAGCAGTGAGTCTTTTAACGAAATGGTTGTCGAGGCAATCGCCAGCGAAGTGCGACGAAGAAAAGCACTGGCAGCGCATCAGCGTATTGTGTCTCGTAGTGCGGAAGTAGAAGCTAAAACAGGGATTCAACCAAATTCTGTAGACTTGATTCGTCAGCTTAGATTGGGTGAGGGAAGGCGTGACTAAGTGTATTGACACTAGTGTTTGGATTCCTTATCTAGTACCTGAGACACTGCAACCTCAAGCCAGAAAATTGATCTCTCCATTGCTGACATCGAATGTACGTTTGGTTGCTCCAGCATTTGCCTGGGCTGAAGTTGGCTCAGTGTTGCGAAAAAAGGTAAGGCTGGGAGCAATTACCGCTTCTCAAGCTACAGAGTTTTATGATGATTTTTGTCAGATGCCTGTTGACTACCTTGATAGCAATGCTATCCGTACAAAAACCTGGGAGATTGCCCAAAAGTTCTCCTTGGCAACTCTTTATGATGCAGCTTTTCTGGCAGTTGCTGAGGTGGAATCTGCTGAATTTTGGACAGCAGATCAGTCTTTGCTCAATACGCTCAAACCATGTCCAGCTTATGTCCAAAAACTGGAGACATAACAAGAGCGTGGGAGAATAAGTGCGTAGGTTGGGTTGAAGAACGAAACCCAACATTCCCAGTAATATCAAGCTCGGATAATTACTGATAATATAACTTCAATGCACCAAGTAGATGAAAACAGAATCTGAAGCTTTGTGAATTGTTTATCTTATTGTAAGTAATCAAGTGAGTTTGTATAAATTGTGTTGGGTTTCGCTATCGCTCTACCCAACCTACGGTAATTCCATCAGTTTCTGCTGAGCAAATTCCCGAAGTTGCTCGTCTGAGTCATTTTCAGCTCTATCCTGTAACAGGGATAAAGTATCGGGATGGTTAGGATATTGCTCGATAATAATCTCCTGTGCTATCTTGCGCGGGTTTTCTTCAAAGATTGCCTGACGCTCAAAGGGGTCATTGAGGGCACAGTTGCGTAAAAATTCTAACATCCAAGGCTCATTCTTCCAGCCACGGGCGATTTCTTCGATTGCTGTACATCGCACATTCTCATTCACATATTCATCCGATTGAAGTATGTGTTTGAGCAGGGGTAAGATTTCGGGGTTATCTTTCCAGTTACGGGCTAATTCTACTACTGCTGGATATTGCTCATACTCATTTTTATATTCATTGGATAAAAGAATTTCTTGGAGTACGAGTAAGGTATCCGGGTTATTTTCCCATAAAAAGGCTAATTCACGGATAAGTTCTTTTACTGTTTTATGTCGCACAACCCGATAGTAATTTAATTGCGCCCATTGTTGGAGCAGGGGTAAAGTATCAGGTTCATCTTGCCAGCGACGGGCTATTTCTCGCGCTACTGTAGCTTGCTCCAACAAACTGTCATTAGATTGTGCTTGTTGCTTGAGCCAGGGTAAGGTATCAGGTTCATCTTTCCAGCAATGGGCTATTTCTTGCACTGCTGTTTGTCGCACAAGCCAATGTTCATCAGATTGTGCTTATTGTTTGAGCCAAGGTAAAGTATCCAATTCATCTTTCCAGCGACGGGCTATTTCTTGCACTGCTGTTTGTCGCATAAGCCAACTGTCATCAGATTGTGCCAGTTGTTTGAGCCAGGGCAAGATATCAGGTTCGTCTTTCCAGCGACGGGCTATTTCTTGCACTGCTGCCTGTCGCACAGACCAATTGTAATCAGATTGTGCTTGTTGTTTGAGCCAAAGTAAAATATCAGGGTCATCTTTCCAGAGAGATGCTATTTCTTGCACTACTGTTTGCTGCACAAGCCAACTGCTATCAGATTGTGCCTGTTGTTTGAGCCAAGGTAAAGTATCTGAGTCATCTTTCCAGCTATTGGTCATTACTAGCACTGCTGTTTGTCGCACAAGCCAACTGCTATCAGATTGTGCCTGTTGTTTGAGCCAAGGTAAAGTATCCAATTCATCTTTCCAGAGACGTGCTATTTCTTGCGCTACTACATATCGCACAAAGCAACTGTCATTAGATTGCACCTGTTGTTTAAGCCAAAGCAATATATCAGGTTCGTCTTTCCAGCTATTGGTTATTACTAGCACTGCTGCACCTCGCAGATCCTCATTTTTACCAGAATGCGCCCATTGTTTGAGCAGGGGTAAGGTTTCCGGATGATCTTGCCAAATATGTACTACTGCTGCAACTGCTTGGCTACGAATCTCGCGAACTAAATTTGCTTCCTTGTCAAATGGTGGGTAATAATAATTGAGGTCATATTTAGTTAAACCTTCAAGCTCCTCAAAGAGTTTATTTGCCGTTATCGCAATTCCCGATAAATTTCTCATTTCGGCAAGACAGTCAGCCGCCAGAAATACGTTCATAAATCTGTCAGCTTCACCATCTTGGCTAATCAGATATTCGATAACTTGAGCAGTAAATCGAGGATCAATCATCCCGGCAATCAACCGTAGCACTTCATGCCAAGACTCATCCTGCCAATGCTTGCCAAAAACCTCAGTTTTAAGTTCCTCAGTTGACAAGGTTTGCGTCTGTTGAAACTGCCAGACAAATTCCCAAGCACAGAAGTATTCCAAAAATGTCCGATGGACAAAGCCATAGGAATCAGCCCCCAGGAAGCATAAGATAAAATTGCGACCCCGCAGTTGTTCAATCAGCAACCGAGCAACTTTTCTGGCATTACTGACTTCGATAGTTTTCAAATAGTCACTCAGAATCTTCTCTAAATCATCTGCCTGAATCAGATTACCCGCCAAACCCTTGTCTGCTGACTGCATAAAATGAGCAATCTGACGCAGCATCGCTTGCTTATCTTTATAATCAATAGTGACTGGATCAACTCTGGGGTCTTCCAATAATTTTCGTTCCACATCCCACTGATGCAGCAATACTCGCGAGGCTTGGTTATATAATTCCGGTCTATCCCTGGGTAATTCTTGATTACGATTAAGGATCGCCATCATTGTCAGCAGTAGAGGATTGCCTGCTAATTCCGCGATCGCTTTTGAAGTATTGATTGACTGTTGCAAACGTTCTCGCTTTCTCAGTTTATCTGCTTCATCGGTAAAAGTTAACTCATGCCAGCGATAGATAAAATCCTTTATTTGCCTTGAGTCCAAATCTTGCAGCAGGAAGTGACGAAATTCGGCATCTCGTAGCCGTTGATGCTTGTAGCCAATAATCCGGGAAGTGACAATTACCCGCACTTGGGGATAATCATTAGTAAAGCGATGGATATCCGTAATTACCTGCTCCCGTTGCGTAGCCTCGAATACCTCATCTAAACCATCGAACATCACCAAAACCTTACCAGTTTGCAGCTTTTCCTGGAGTTGATGCTGATTGAGGCGACAGATAACGTTACCCTTGTGGAAGAATTCTAACAGATCCTTACATTCCCCAGAATTGCGATCGCGATTATAAGTCCGCAGTTCAATTAATAAAGGAATCGGTAGTTCAATGGCATTATTCAGAGGACTCCTTGCCCAGTTTAGAGCCAAGTATTGCAGGAAAATAGACTTGCCAGAACCCGGTTCCCCTAAAATTACCAGATACCGCAGCTTGTCATCTTCCCAGATTTGACTAACCAGATCCAAAATTGAGCTTACTGGCTGTTGATAATAAACTTGCCGGTGTCGTGCCAAGGCTTCTGGTGCAACTTCTACTGCCAGTTGATTACTCTCCCGCAATCTTCGTTGATGTTCCTTGGGTATTTCGTAAACTTGGGGTAAGAATTCCTGGCATTCTCGCACGTTTTGGGCAACAAATACTTGCCAGACCTTGAGTTTTTCCCGATAATCGTAGACACTGGTATCCAGACTATCTAAATTTAGATTAGCGTAACGCTCCTGTAGTCCTTCTTGATAAGCCTTGAGGTTAAAGTCGGGAATAATTCCAGCAGCTTCTTGAGTATTCTGCGCGATCGCTTCCTGAATCTCTAACTCCAGAATACTCCTCAATTCCGGTGATTGCTTAATTATTCGCTTGACTTCCTTGAGATATTCCTTCGCCACCCCATTCCAGTCAAATTCCGTCGGCATCCCTTGCAGATGCTGCTGCCGCCAAATTCTCCCTAACTGCTTACCATCTAGAGTACGGCAATCTCTAACAAAAGCTTGACCTAACAGTGGTTTAACATCCTGATGCTTGATAAACTTGCCCATTGGTATTTGGTAGTTGTCTCGAATCTCAGCACCAGAGAGATTACACTCAAATTCTAATTCATCTTCTACTATCTTCAAAAATTGCTGTAAAGCTTCACCTACTGACTTTTTCAGTACCCCTGCCTTAGCTGACTCTACTCCTCCTTTGATACAGTCCTTGAAGAAGTCTTTGACGTAATCTTCTAATGCTCCCTTACCTAATTCCAGCAGAATATCCTTAAATAACAAATCCTTTAACAGAGAAACTCCCAAAGCTGTCCAAGGTTCTACCATGTGCTATTCCTCAAGGAAGATCTATATAGTAAATTGTGGAACTGGCAGGATGCCAGTTATCCTAGCAAATTGACCCTTATAGCACGATCACACCAATGGATAATTGATAATTAATTAATGAAGACTCAAGGTATCAACCTCGACGCGCAGCAAGTTCTTGTGCTACTTCATCTTTGTTGAGAAGTTGCAATCCAGTAGCAATTGCTCTTTGCCGAATTGCCCATAATTTTTTGGCTAGAACTGTTTGTGGAACAAAATCATGTTCTGAGGGTGTTTGTGGCTCTGACTTAAGTAATTCAACAAACTCAAAGACTTTTTGTTGCGTCTCTGGTGTAAGTTTGCGCCACTGTTCAAGTAATTGTTCTTCTTTGCCCATCAGTACCTTATGTATGGATCAGCAATCTTAGCAATTACACCTAATTATAGACTAATTGATGCATATTCCGTTGGGTTTTACTTATCCTTCGGAGACGCTACACGAACGTTACACCCAACCTACCGTGATGTATCTACAGGCGCATACTTTTTCCATTATTAAATAAATATAGCAAAAAATAAGAGCGATCTCAACCCAAGACAAATAACAAACAACAAATTGATAACTCTATTTGGTTTAGCGTATCTTACCTATATCTCTGATATTATGTTTAAAATTTTTTGTAGTGAGCAAAAAATTTGCTCTGTGTCTGGTGTGTCTGATGGGCTTGAATTTTGCTAAAATTAGAGTTACACGAACCTTACTCGGTAATTGCCAAATGACATTACCCACAATTACTGAAGAGACAATTTCCCTGGCAGCGGGGGATGAACTTATTCTGCGGATGAGAAATTGGCAGGATTATGAAGCATTCCTAGCTCGTCGAAAGGATAAAGCTGGACTGAGAGTTCGCTACGACAGCAAAACCCAAACTATTAGAATTATGTCACCATTGCCCAAACACGGCAATCAAGCTGACCTCTTAGCGGATTTAGTGAAAGTTCTACTGCGGTATCAAGAAAAAGACTGGCAAGCTTTTACTCCAATAACTCTCAAACGAATTAATCAACAGGGAGTAGAACCAGATTACTGCTTTTACATGGACAATCGCGAACGCATTTTAGGAAAGGAACGGATCGATTTAGAAATTGATCCGCCTCCAGATTTAGCGATAGAAGTTGACTTAACTTGTGTTAGTAAACCGGAAGATTATCAAGCAATCGCACCTTCGGAACTCTGGATCTATCGTCAATCTCGATTGTTAATTTATCAGTTTGAGTTACAACAGTTTCGAGAATCTAAAACCAGTCGCTGGTTTCCCAATTACGATCTGAAAACCTTAATTCCTAAATACTGCGCTCGCGGTTGGCAAGTTGGTTCTAGTGTGGCACTACGCGAATTTGAAGCTGCGCTCCGCCTCTAATGCTGATACTGCATGGATTGTTTACGATATGTTAAGATATAGCGTACTTATAGCCCAAATCAGCGTTTCAGATATCACTATCAATGAATAGCTCCTTCCTCTCTCACCTCCATAGTCCTCAGCGCCCGGTTATTGTCTTCGATGGGGCCATGGGAACCTCCCTACAAACCCAAAACCTCACCGCAGAAGACTTTGGTGGGCCAGAATACGAAGGATGTAATGAATATCTGGTACATACCAAACCAGAAGCAGTGGCACAGGTGCATCGAGAATTCCTGGAAGCGGGAGCCGATGTAATTGAAACTGATACTTTTGGTAGTAGCTCTACCGTTCTAGCGGAATATAACTTAGCAGACCAAGCTTATTATTTAACTAAGAAAGCAGCTGAATTAGCTAAGAGTGTAGCAGCAGAATACTCGACTCCAGAAAAACCTAGATTTGTTGCTGGTTCTATGGGTCCTACTACTAAGTTACCAACCCTGGGACATATTGATTTCGACACGATGGCAGCATCTTTTGCCGAACAAGCAGAAGGTTTGTATGACGGGGGAGTTGATTTATTTATTGTAGAAACTTGTCAGGATGTGTTGCAAATTAAAGCGGCACTTAATGGTATAGAAGAGGTATTTCAGCGGAAAGGGGAACGTCTGCCGCTGATGGTTTCTATCACGATGGAAGTGATGGGTACAATGTTGGTGGGTTCGGAAATCAGTGCCGCCCTAACGATTTTGGAACGCTACCCCATTGATATTATGGGTCTCAATTGTGCCACAGGGCCAGACCGGATGCAGGAGCATATCAAGTATCTGTCGGAGTATTCCCCCTTTGTGGTTTCTTGTATTCCGAATGCGGGACTGCCGGAAAATATTGGCGGACATGCTCACTACAAGCTTACTCCGATGGAGCTGCGGATGGCGCTGATACATTTTATCGAAGATTTAGGTGTGCAGGTCATTGGCGGCTGTTGCGGTACTCGCCCGGATCATATTCAACAGTTAGCAGAAATTGCCAAGACTCTCAAGCCGAAGGAACGTCATCCTAAATATGAACCTTCCGCTGCTTCTATATACAGTACCCAAACCTACGAACAAGATAACTCTTTCTTAATTGTCGGTGAACGACTCAATGCTAGTGGTTCTAAAAAATGCCGCAACCTACTCAATGAAGAAGATTGGGATGGCTTGGTTTCTTTGGCCAAATCCCAAGTTAAGGAAGGCGCTCATATTTTAGATGTGAACGTGGATTATGTGGGGCGTGACGGTGTACGGGATATGAATGAATTGGCGTCCCGTTTGGTAACTAATGTTACCTTACCCCTGATGCTGGACTCCACGGAATGGGAAAAAATGGAGGCTGGTTTAAAAGTGGTTGGGGGTAAGTGCCTGCTCAATTCCACCAACTATGAAGATGGAGAGCCTCGTTTCCTCAAGGTACTAGAGTTGGCGAAAAAGTACGGTGCGGGAGTCGTAATTGGTACCATTGATGAAGATGGTATGGCGAGAACCGCAGATAAGAAATTTGCGATCGCTAAACGTGCCTATGATCAAGCAGTAGAATATGGTATTCCTCCCCACGAGATCTTTTTTGATACCCTAGCCCTACCAATTTCTACTGGTATTGAAGAAGATAGAGCTAATGGTCAGGCAACAATTGAATCAATTAAACGCATCCGAGAAGAGTTACCAGGCTGTCATGTTATTCTAGGGGTTTCTAATATTTCCTTTGGACTCAATCCCGCCGCTAGGATGGTACTCAACTCCATGTTCCTCCACGAAGCAATGCAGGTAGGGATGGATTCCGCCATTGTCAGTGCGAGTAAGATTCTGCCTTTAGCCAAAATTGAGCCAGAACATCAGGAACTCTGTCGAAAACTAATTTATGACCAACGGGAATTTGAGGGAGATGTCTGTACCTTTGACCCCCTAGGTGAGCTTACCACTGTATTTGCGGGCAAAACCACCAAACGCGATCGCTCGGAAGATGAAAATCTACCTGTGGAAGAACGCCTCAAGCGTCATATTATTGATGGAGAAAGGATTGGTTTGGAAGAGCAGCTAGACAAGGCTCTGCAAAATTATCCCCCCCTCGATATTATTAATGTCTTCCTCTTAGATGGTATGAAAGTCGTCGGGGAACTATTTGGTTCAGGGCAAATGCAACTACCTTTTGTACTGCAATCTGCTCAAACCATGAAAGCCGCTGTAGCTCATCTCGAACCATTTATGGAGACAGATGGGGCTAGTAATAGTGCCAAGGGAACGGTGGTAATTGCTACGGTGAAAGGAGATGTTCACGATATCGGGAAAAACTTAGTAGATATCATCCTTTCTAATAATGGCTACAAAGTAGTCAACTTGGGCATCAAGCAGCCAGTGGAGAATATTATTGATGCCTATGAAGAACACCAAGCTGATTGCATCGCCATGAGTGGGCTACTGGTGAAGTCCACTGCCTTTATGAAGGATAATCTAGAGACTTTCAACCAACGCAATATCACCGTACCAGTGATTTTAGGCGGTGCGGCCCTAACACCAAAATTTGTCCACGGAGATTGCCAGGATACTTACAATGGTCAGGTAGTTTACGGTAAGGATGCTTTTTCTGACCTCCATTTTATGGATAAATTGATGCCTGCCAAAGCTGCGGACGATTGGGATGATGCGCAGGGATTTTTGTCTGAAAATGGTAATGGTAATGGTAATGGACACAAATCAAATCAGCAGGAAGCAGGAGATGCGGAATCCAAGGAGGAAGTATCGGCATCATCCAAGGAAGACACCCCCAAGGTAGTAGATACTCGCCGTTCCGAAGCAGTAACTTTAGACTTGGAACGTCCTACCCCACCATTCTGGGGAACTAAGATACTGCAACCAGAGGATATCCCCCTCGAAGAGTTATTCTGGTATCTGGATTTGCAAGCGACGATTGCCGGACAATGGCAGTTTCGTAAGCCAAAGGAGCAACCACGGGAAGAATACGACCAGTTTTTAGCAGATAAAGTTTACCCGATTCTGGAAGAATGGAAGCAACGGATCGTTGAAGAGAAGTTGTTGCAGCCTCAGGTAGTTTACGGCTATTTCCCCTGTCAGGCGGAAGGTAATTCCTTGTATATCTATGAGCCAGCAGCTTACCCTGAAGCCAAACCTGTCAGCAGTTTCGAGTTTCCCAGGCAAAAATCTGGACGCCGTCTGTGTATTGCCGACTTCTACGCGACCAAAGAGTCAGGCATTATCGATGTCTTCCCGATGCAAGCGGTAACCGTAGGAGAGGTTGCCACAGAATACGCCAAAAAGCTCTTTGATTCTGACGAATACACCAATTATCTTTACTATCACGGCTTAGCAGTACAAATGGCAGAAGCTTTGGCAGAATGGACTCATGCCAGGATTCGTCGGGAGCTAGGATTTGCCAGTGAGGAACCGGATAATATTCGGGATGTATTAGCGCAGCGTTATCAAGGTTCACGATATAGCTTCGGTTATCCTGCTTGTCCGAATATGCAAGACCAGTATAAACAGTTGGATTTATTAGGATGCGATCGCATTAACCTCTATATGGATGAGAGTGAGCAACTCTATCCGGAACAGTCTACCACTGCGATCATCACTTATCACCCAATAGCTAGGTACTTCAGCGCTTAGTCTACAGCTAGCGGGAGGCAAAAATCGTAAGGCAAGGTGAGGCAAGGGGCTTAAGCCCCTTGTTGGTCAGCAGTATCCTTTAAAAAGTCGGGGTTATTAACCAACAAGCGATTAGGACAAGGGGCTTAAGCCCCTTGTTAACTGAGAATATATTAACCGGCGACTGTCACACTAAACATCGTAATCATTGCCAACTTTATCCATCAACCGATTCAAGATGGTACGTCCGTTGGGGTCAATCACTTTTAAACGAACTAGATTAGGATCATTAGGACGATGGGCAATAATATATTGGTAATCTTGGTTCACAAAGCTATAAGTGTAACGTCGTCTACCCCCGGAGACGTGACAACCAGTTAAAGCCAAATTATCCCCAGTCTTCAAGTTTTCGCCAAAATAGTGAAAAGTACCATTCCTATACTCCAGACGAACACCCCACTCATTATTCTTGAAATAGCCTTCGGGATAGATAACCTGGGCAACATCAGTTAAATGATTGCTAGTATCGTTATTGAATCCTGTAGCGTGTAAACCAATAACTGAACCAGAGATAGTAGTTAAACCCAGTACGAATAGGCCAGAAATGATGGAGATGGACTTAAGTTTCATGGTATCTTTGTCAGTAACTAACGACTAGAGAACCTATCGCATTAGCTTTTCCTTGGGTGGTTCTCTCTTGTCTAATAATTTCTTCGGATACCAGGATGAGGACTCCGGTCTTTATTTAGTGATCTTGGTCATCAGAGAAGGTGAGATAAGGATAAGAAGCGAGTGAGAGCTATTACAGCGGAAGTAAGCTACCTAGTGCAACGGGCATGAAAATAACTCGCCAGTTAAAAAGGATGAAAAAGCTTACTACACAGGTTTTCTTACCTCCTGCCTTCTGCCTTCTGCCTTCTGTCTTCAATCACTAATTTGCCCTGGCAGATGAGTTTAACAGTAGACACCACCTACCATGTCCAAAAACTCTAAGCCTCTTGGTTGCTTCGGTCAGTTTTTCCTCGGTTTGCTCCTGATGGGAGCAGGTGGTATAACTCTGCTTCTTTTTGTTAATCTAACTACTTTGGAGTGTAAGCGTCTTGAAGCTGCTACTAATCAAGGTCAATGCCAACTAACTTCCAATGGGGTCTTGGGTTCAGATGTTACCACAATTCCCATTAAATCCTTACAAGGTGCAAAGCTCAAGGGATCAAGTGGTAGAGGTACAACTTATCGGATCGAGTTATTGACAGCAGAGGGTACTGTTGCTGTAACTGGTGTTTACACTTCGGGGAGAAGGAGCAAACAGCAGCAAGTAGAACAAATCCGCAGCTTTGTCGAAGACCCGACGCAAGTAAGCTTAAATATAAAGCAGGATAGCCGTTGGATTGGTTACTTGTTTGGAGTTGCTTTTGGTGGTGTGGGAGTTCTCTTTGTGCTTTCTGCTCTCATTACTCCCTTTAAAAGATTAGGGACTTCTAAATAGGGCTTGCTTCTTTTTGGACTGAAGTCCTACTACTAAACCCTACTTAAGCTATCCAAACACAGCAATACCAAAAATTAAAATCAGCGCCGTAATCAACAATAGTAAACCAATAATAATCGTAACAATCAACCAGGAAATAAACGCCCATCCTCGTTGATGGTTTTGAAAATCCTTGATGCTCTTCCAATTTCTGCTTTTCCAAGCCCATTCATTGCCTTTAATCCCTAAAATTATGCCCACAATTGGCCAAGTTAGACCAAAAGTGAAAGGAAGGGTAATAAAACTGATATCAACCCAAGCAGTTAGTCCAATCCAAACTTGATTGGAAAGACACCAGCAACCTGGTAACCAAAAGGCTCCCCAATTCCAACCAGTAATTTCTTGGGGAACTTTAACGGAATCATCAAAAACTTTGCCACAACCAGAATTATTCACTGGTGCAGGTTGGTATTGCCCCGATTGTGGTGTCACAGCGATAGTACCACTCATTTGCGTGGCTGAGATATCTGGCAATTGTTGCAGAATTTCCTCAGCTGAGTGAAAACGTTCAGAAGGTTGTGAAGCAACCATGCGGGAGAGAATCTGACTCATCTGCTGGCTGAGGTAAAGTTCCTTTTGCCAAAGCCAGTCTAGGGTATAAGGATCAATTAGATCCTGGGGTTGTTTCCCTGTCATTAAAACTAAAGCAGTGACTCCCAAGGCATACAAATCACAATGAGGGGCAGCAATACCTAACCGCAGTTGCTCTTCAGGAGCATAGCCAACTTTACCTAAGCGAGTTAGGCTACGAGAAGTAGGAGGATGTTGAGCATGGGCAGGGGTTGGTTCGATAATTTGTCTGACACCACCCAAGTCAATCAACACCGGTGTCTGATCTCGAGCACGACAGATAATATTATCAGGAGAAATATCCCGGTGAATGACACCTACAGTATGGATATAGCTTAAAACTGGCAGCAGTTGCTGAAAAATCTGGATAATTTCTGCGACCCTAAAGGTTTGTCCAATGGCGATTCTCTCTTCTAATAAAGACTGGTAAGTTTTGCCTTCAATGTAATCTTGGACTAAAAATAGCCTTCTTCCTTGACGAAAAAATTCCCAAAACCGGGGAATTTGGGGTGAAGAGAGTTTGTGTAACATCACCGCTTCCCGTTGGAAGAGTTCCTCTGCTTTCTGGAGAGCAAAAGTTCCCTGATTAGTTGGCGTCAACTCCTTAAGGGTAACTAACTCATTAAAACGCCCTGTATCTTCTGCCAGGTAAGTTCTACCAAATCCTCCCTGTCCTAGTTCTCGTTTAATAATATAGCGATCGCGCAAACGGGTGCCAGAGGTTAAATAACTCGATGGGGTGCTAGTATTTGATTGGGTTAGCGGAACACCACAGCCAGAGCAAAAGCGCCCATCCGGGGGATTGACTTTTCCACAGTTTGTACAAGTAATCATCGTTTCAGGCAAAAGTTAACCAATGGTTCATCTCTTCCCACCACCCTCCAGTTAGTAGCCCCTGTCTTTAATTCTAACAACCATCAATCAGGCAACATAAAGATTACAGCCCTTTGCACTGTAATAAAGTACAGTAAACAAAAGTCCCCCATGGAACCAAAAGCGTTCGCAAAGCGTTCTCCGAAGGAGTAGCATCTTCTGGCTTCCCCCTTTCAAAGGGGGATTGAGGGGGATCAACAATGTGCTGCATCGCAGAGCAAATTGCTGTATCCATCAACCATCAACCCTGTAGGATTATTTTTTCCCCAAAACGACATAATCATCTAGCACATAATGTGAGTCAAATCCTCGTTTAAGATACTGCCTTATTAAGGGATTCATATATATATTGAGTGGCAAATTTTGAGCAGCGAATTTAGCAAATTTTGTTTTTTGTATAGGTGTTCTTTTTCCTGTTGAACTAAGATACTTGTACCATTCTAGCTGCAAGCCTAGCTCATCAAGAAAACATCTCATCAGATTTTGTTCTTCAGCTGGATTTTCTGTCAATCTATGGCCGTAGGTTTTAAATAGCCTTCTACCTTGAACTATTAGTAACACGTAACCGTTATCTTTGAGATTATCATGAAATATTTGTCGATAAATCTGATGAGATTCTTGCCGTTGCCCTTGATCCGCAAAAAAACAGTGAGAAATTGTAATAAAGTCAAAAAATTTATTAGGCAGATTTCTGCTTCCGTCGATGTTGCTGCCATAGATAAACAAATCAGCAGCATTGAAGCGGAAGTAGCTGTTAATCGTAGCGGTGGTGGTGGGCTCTACATACTGTTGCCAGAATTCTCGACCATGATACTGTAACCAAGGCTCTTGTTCTAGAGAGCAGTAACAAATAAGATTTTGAGGCAAGGGAGTAAAATTAGTAGCAGTTCTTAAAAAATAAAATAAACCATAAAGTACAGATCCAGAGCCAGCAGCAATATCTAGCAACTCCATCCTAGTAGGTAGTAATCCAGACTGGTAGACTAAAAACCAGCCTATGTAAGCACTGTATACACTCTCTAAAAAATAAAGCATGAAGTATACATGAGGAGTTAACGGGGAGTTATACTGAGGGTCTTTACCCTTTGTCAATAGATTGATGTCATCATAGGCGGCACTTATACTTGAGTAGAGACTGCTTTGAGGAGTATAACGCTCAAACTCAGACTCTAAGTAGGTAACCAAGTTACTTTCCAACTCATAAAAAGTTTGTTCATCAATGCCAGTACATTGGAGTAGATTCTCATCTATGGCATTGAGTTGAAATTGACTATTGATGGCGTCAATTAGTTCTTGACTTGGCGTGATAAATTGTGCTTCTCTTTGGTAGGATAATTTTTCAATCTCTTTCTGTAAGGAAGCAATTTCTTGTTGTTTTGACCCTAGAGACTGCTCAACATCATCCCTTTTAGCACCCAGTTCTACTTCTAAGTCAACGGTCGATTGCTGTCGGCTGATGCGTAAATTTTTGATAATTTTCCTGGCATCATAAAGAAATGCTTCAGATTGCAGCTTATCCTTAAATAGTTGCTCTAATAGTGATAGTCTAGCTCCTGAACTTTGTATCTTCTGCAATTGCTGCTTAGCAAGATGTTGTTTTCCCTGTTTCAGAGCAGCACGAAACTGATATGAGCGCCACCAATTGGCAAGTGGATTAATCATAGCTAAAGCCTGCTTTTCCTTCCCTAATCTCAATCCCAGGCAGCAGGGACATTAATTTGTCCTTAAACTGCTGATAATTTTGCTGCTCATTATCATACCACCAAGAATATTTCTCTTTGAGGGCTAAGGCTTTTGGACGAGTTGAGGCGACTAAGGATCCACGAGTACTAGCATGAAACTCCTGAATCACTATTCTGTCAGCAATCCTTAACTTTTTAATAAAAGCTTCCTGCTCAGCAACTGGAGTTGGTAGGGTAGGAGTGATTGTAATGGAAAGTTTGGGTACAAAACCCTTAGTCTCGTCTATACTTTCCCTAATTAACTTTACTGCATTTAGTCTAGCTTTAATAGTAGGCGATCGCGGCTCAAAATCTTTCCTCACTTCTTCACTGCCAGTGGGAATAGTTAGATTAACTCGCAGATGCGGAATCCGTTGCAATTGAGGAATGTCTTGAGTAATCAGTGGACTACGAGTTTGAATGACTAGGATAACTGGATACTCCCGCATCACTTCCAATAAGCTGCGAGTTAGTCTTTCTTTGCCTTCAATTGGTTGATAAGGATCGGTAACAGTACTCATATAGATCCGGGGAGGTCGATCCGGATTTTTCCTGTACCATCTAATCAGTTCTTTTTCTAGTACTTCCTGAGCATTTTCTTTAATAATTACCCAATTACCCCAATCTTGACGCATCTTACTATTGGGACTAAAAGCAGCAGCATAACAGTAACTGCATCCGTATTGGCAACCCCGGTAAGGATTGAGGGAGAAATCATAACTGCTGATAAAACCAGAGGTTTTTGTCAGCAGGGATTTAGCATTTTGGACATAGATGTTAGTACCCTCGTATTTTTCCCTAACTCGGTAAGTGGGTTTACCCTTGCAATACCCTTCGTATTTCGGTTTTGCCATTATTGTTTAGAATTGGGAATTGGGGTTAATGAAAGACATTCCTGTAGGGGCGTTTGCGTAGCATGGTGCGTAGCAGCATAGCATTCGGGGGAAAATGTTTCCCATATCACCAGCATTATGGTATCCGAATGGTTCGCCCTCAGCGCGTTAACCATTTTTTGTGAAATTTTGGGACAAAGGGGGTAGCATTCGGGCGTAGCATTTGGATAGAACACATTTCTTTGAGAGTTCTTCAATTATCGCTCAAATGCTACGCCCCTACGAATTATTCGCCAACATCATCGTTAACGATAAAGAAGTAGTAGAATGGTTCACAGAAATAGCTTCCCAACTACTGAATAGAACCAGTCTGCTAGTCTGTGGTAAACCCCATCGCCTAGTTGAACTCGAATTCTACTACTATAATGAAGCTCATCCCGACCCCTTTGCTCATCGTCATCCCCTGCAACTTACCTGGGGACGCTGGTACTTTCACCGACAAAGAGATAACTACCGAGGAGGAAGTTTTAAGGGACTGGACTTAACTTTCGGGGACAATACAGCATTTGGTGGTATTCTCATCCGCAGTCTGGAAGCAGCAGATGGAACTCTAATTGATGGGCCTTCTTTGTGTGTAGATCATTTACTTGCCCAAACTGAAGTATCTCAAGTAGCGGCACTGGATCAGGCTATTGGTGCTAGAGTAGCTTGGGATAGCAATAGTCCACTGGTGCTAGAGGAAACAACAATAGAGCAACGCCAGATTTTTGACTCAGCAAGGGTAGGACTTTCCCTCAAAAGAGTCCACTCCTACCCCAATATGCCGCAATACCTCCTACGTCCCTACCGTTATTTAACTGAACCACAGAGGATTCGCAAGGGGAAACTCTACCTGGTACTAGCATTGCACCTCCAACAAGTGAGTCAGGAAGTTATACATCAGCTGACAGGTTGCCCTCACAAAACTATTGAACGTTACATCCTGGATTTTAAGACTGGATGCCAAGAGAAGGACTTGGCATCTTACTTTGGTAGGGATTTAAAGCCTAGAGACTTGTGCCTTTTACATGGCATACTAAAATAAAGAAAACTACACTGAATTATTGATTCGTACAAATAACAAATGACAAAGGACAAATAACAAAGGACAATGAAAGAACAACTGATCCGTTGGTTCAACCAGTTATTAGTAGTAAATGTTTTTTTTGTTTTATTAAGCTTTGTTTGGTTTGCGATCGCGCTTTTGGGTCGCTCAGTTGGTGTACCTCTCGGTTTTGACCTCTGGTATAGTCTTTGGGAGCCTGTATTCACCCCGGCGATTGGTATTCTTATGGCAGGAGCACTGATAAGTGGGTTGATTAATTACGTATCTAAACGACTCAAGGCAATGAGTGCAAGCGAAAGCCCCAACTTCTTGAAGAAATCGGGGCTATAAGTCTGACTGGGAGATTTTAGATTTTAGATTTTAGATTTTAGATTGAAGAATTAATACCAAATCCGGTTCTCATATCAGGGTAAAAATAATTCAAAGTCCCCCATAATTGGGGGATTTAGGGGGCAAATGAATATCTTGTGTTTTAACCGGATTTGGTATAGAAAGGTTACAAACCCCTAAATTTACTTATGGGGTAAATCTCAAATCTTCAATTGTTCATTGCTTGCTCAATTTGAGTTTGGTTAAGCTCACGCCCAATTAGTACTAGGCGCGTCTGGCGAGATTCCTGTGCTTGCCAAGGTCGATCATAGAAAGTTTCCAGGCGATTGCCTACCCCTTGTAACACCATACGCATGGGTTTTTGAGGAACATCAACAAAACCTTTAATACGATAAATTTCTTGTTGTTGTACCAACTCTTGAAGTTTACTGATCAAAGCTTTTGGTTCAAATGCCTGTTCTGAGATAAATTGCACACTGGTAATATCATCATCATGGTCATGGTCTTCTTCCGTATCATGATGACTGGGACGACTATCCAGGTTATCTTCTACCGCTGCATTAAAACCTAGCAAAATATCAGGTTGAATCTGTCCTTCACCACAGGGGACAATCTTTACTCCAGGGGATAACTCCTGTTGTAACCACTCCATTACCTTAGTAAGGCTTGCTTCATCAACCAAATCCACCTTGGTAAGTAAAACTAAATCCGCACAAGCTAATTGGTCTTCAAATAGCTCCTCAATTGGCGTCTCATGCTCCAAATTAGGGTCAGCTTGACGTTGAGCTTCCAAAGCATCCAAATCACCTACTAGAGTACCAGCAGCTAGGGCTTCGCAGTCTACCACGGTTATTACACCATCAACTGTTGCACCATTACGAATTTCTGGCCAGCGGAAAGCTTGTACTAAAGGTTTAGGTAAAGCTAATCCTGACGTTTCGATTAGCATACAATCAATCTGCTCTCGACGCTGGAGAAGTTGTTGCATGGTGGGGAAAAATTCTTCTTGAACAGTACAGCACAGACAACCGTTGGTAAGTTCCACAATATTATCTGCGGGGTCTTCTTCATCACAAACTTGGCAAGACCGCAATAACTCGCCATCAATTCCTACTTCACCAAACTCATTGACAACAACAGCAATGCGGCGTCCTTGATTGTTTTGCAGTAAATGGCGAACCAGAGTAGTTTTGCCAGCACCAAGAAAGCCAGTAACGACAGTAACGGGTATTTTATGCATTTTAAAAATGGGTAATTGGGAATTGGGAATTGGGAATTGGGAATTGGGAATGGAGAATGGAGAATGGAGAATTGGGAATTGGGAATTGATATTAAGCTAAAGAGGTATTGAAGTTGGTTAGTCCTAATTTTTTCCTAAAACCTAAAACCTACCACCTAACACCTAACCAAGGATGCTAGAAGAGAGGAATGCTGCACCGGCACCGCAAATAGTGTAGCCAGCAAATCGCAGTACTAAGGTGGGTTGTTCGGTAACTTGCTTCATGGCATACTTACCAACCTGGAAAGCAGACAAAGCGATCGCTAATTGAATTAGAGTGAAGCCTGCCAAATAACCTACTAAGGGTGTCATTTCGGCTCCCACAACTGCTTCACCGTAAGCGTAACCGTGAAACAAACCGGCGATTGCTGCTAGGGCTGCCATCACCATTGAGCTTGGGCTATTCTTGAGTGCTAACATCACACCAAATAGCAGTACAGAAGCGGAAATAATCACTTCAGGGATCGGTAAATCTAGGCTCATTAAGTGAATTCCGGTTCCTGCCACCGCTGCCACAACAAAAGCAATAGGAATCAAAATACCCCGCTCTTTGATGGCTGCTAACAAACCAACTGCAACAACGAAGGCCAAATGATCTGGACCAATTATCGGGTGACCAAAGCCAGAGAATAAGCCTTCAAAGAAATTGGAGGGAGTTTCACCACCAAAGGGGTGGTGTGCCGCTGCTGGAGTAGCTGATAGAAGGAGACTAATTGCCACCACCAAAGCGATCGCTTTTGCCAGTGCCCTAAGAGAGCTATTGACGCTAAATAAAAATCCTTTTTTACCAGTCTGGAGTTTGGTAGTTTTCATCTTTAACATGTATTGATGCCTCATTCGCTATAAATAACAGTTAATTGTGTTCACTCATCTCCCAGCCAAAACACAGGGGATTGTACTGGGCTTCGCCGAGCTACGCTAAAGTGTTAGCTGGTTGTTTGTCAAAAAACAAAGAACAAACAACAAAGAACAAACAACAAAGCTGCGGGGGACTATCCCTCCTATCCATTAAGGAATGGGTTCCCCGCCGCTTCCGGTAACGGTGGAATCCTTGCTAAGATACCTTTTTTCAGTAGTTCAGGTCGCTCTGACCAAGGCAACAAGCCATCGGCTTTGGCATAATATAGACTGGCACAATCGAGTACAGCAGTAGAGATGGTTGGTAGGGTTTCTTCAGCAGTAGCTAAACCACCAAACACATAAGTATATTTGCTCATAGCAGCAAAGGAAATGGCACAGGGGCGACTGCAAGCGCTCATACACTCTACAGGCTTAATGGAAAATTCAGCTTGTAAGTCCCAGTTTTGGTGGAGATCTGACAACTGCTCTAGCAGTTTTTGTCCACCGCTAATGCCTACT
This sequence comes from Symploca sp. SIO1C2, assembly GCA_010672925.1. Taxonomy (GTDB): domain Bacteria; phylum Cyanobacteriota; class Cyanobacteriia; order Cyanobacteriales; family Coleofasciculaceae; genus Caldora. The sequence continues at coordinate 63,598 of JAAHFP010000026.1, forward strand.
CGCTTTCCTTCTTTCCAGGTACTAGCGCAAGTTGTGCAAACGAAAAGAGTATGGGGGATTTTCACGTTAATTACCGAATGATTGAGGAGTTTCTCAAAATAAAAATCAGGGACTTTGAGCGGTTCTTCGGTAATGTTTTTTTTAAGATCATCTATACCTCGCAGATGAGTATTTGCTACTAGTTCACGTCGGCGGGCATTCTGGCTATTGAGACTAGGAACAGTCTCATTACAGCTGCGGGACAGCGTCGGATTTCCACCGAACTTTCCCCGTTAACTCTGATGGCTGGTTCCCACCAGAACCGACTGATTGATTAGAGTATCACAACTTTGGCTGGGTTAAAACTCCCCAATATTGATGCTGGTGGCGAAATTAATGTTTGTTTACTGCATGGGGAGCTGGGGGAGCTGAGGGAGCTGAGGGAGCTGAGGAAGCTGAGGAAGCTGGGGGAGCTGAGGGAGCTGGGGGAGCTGAGGGAGCTAGGGGAGCTGAGGGAGCTGAGGGAGCTGAGGGAGCTGAGGGAGCTGAGGGAGCTGAGGAAGCTGGGGGAGCTGAGGGAGCTGAGGGAGCTGGGGGAGCTGAGGAAGCTGGGGGAGCTGAGGGAGCTGGGGGAGCTGGGGGAGCTGAGGAAGCTGGGGGAGCTGAGGGAGCTGGGGGAGCTGAGGGAGCTAGGGGAGCTGAGGGAGCTGAGGGAGCTGAGGAAGCTGGAGGAGCTAGGGGAGCTGGGGGAGCTGAGGGAGCTGAGGAAGCTGGAGGAGTTGAGGGACAAGAGAGAACTTATAGCTATTGGATACAAAGCTCAAGAAATCCCACCCAAAATTTCACCTCACCCGAACAATCATATCGTCAGTGTTGTCAAGTAAATTAGAGAATTTATTTCTAGGTGTTAAGTTCGCCAGCGTATCAATATTAGGTAGTAGGTGGTAGATCTTCGGTAAGGTTTCAGATTGCAGATTTTAGGGAATTTCCCATTCCTCATTCCCTTCTTCTGTTGCATAATAGATGTATTCCACAGCTTCGGAGTCCCTAAAGTGATTAAACTCACTAAGCCATTGTGGTAAAGATCACATGAATTTGCTTTGAAAGTCGAGACATTAGGGAGCCTAAACTGCTAACCTTTAACAGATAGGCAAAGTAATGGTAATATTTGCCATTTTGCTATGTCAATCTAAAATAAGGAGGACTAAGCTCACAGGTGCAGCTCCCAAGCCTATGCTAGCTCAGCTAACGGTATTCTGAATATGCTGCAAGCAACGGTTGATCAATACGACCGTTGTAAAATCTTAGTTGTAACAGATAGTGATAGGTGATCTTTTCTCGGTAAGTTCAACTCTAGACTATAAGGTAGATGGCAACCTTAAGCAAAAAAAAGCTTGTCCACACTATTAAGACTCAAGGCAACTTGGATTGGGCTTGAGAACTCGCTTAACAAAAGAACTTAACGCTTCTGCTCTCACCGAATGAATCTCGTAAAATCTTACTGATGGAATGTCAGAATCAAACCAAGAAAACAATGCCTAGTATGCAAAACCTATTTACGATTCAGTTTTGGGGCGTTAGAGGCAGTATCGCCTGTCCAGGTCCGGAGACTGTCCGGTATGGGGGCAACACTCCCTGTGTAGAGATGCGAGTTGGTGGGAAGCGTCTGATTTTTGATGGTGGCACTGGTTTGCGAGTTTTGGGACAGTCGCTGCTATCTCAGATGCCGATAGAAGCTGATATGTTTTTTACTCACTCCCACTGGGATCACATTCAGGGTTTCCCTTTCTTTGTTCCTGCTTTTGTTCAGGGAAATTGCTTCAATATTTACGGCGCGATCGCTCCTAATGGTGCAACAATTGAGCAGCGTCTGACAGATCAGATGCTTCACCCCAATTTCCCAGTTCCCATAAGAGCCATGCAAGCTGATTTGCACTTTCATGACCTGGAAGTTAAGGATAAGGTAGAGATTGGAGAAATTAGAATAGAAAATCTGCCACTGCACCATCCAGGTGAATCTGTAGGTTATCGGGTCACCTGGAATGGTTATTGTGCTGCTTACATCACTGATACAGAACATTTTGAAAAAACATTAGATGAAAATGTTCTAGCACTAGCCCGTGATGCTGATGTCATGATTTACGACGCTACTTATACTGACGAAGAATACTACTCTCCAGTTTCCAGCAAGGTAGGCTGGGGTCATTCAACTTGGCAGGAAGCAGTTAAAGTTGCCCAAGCTGCTAATGTGAAACAGCTGGTGATTTTCCATCATGACCCTCTACACAACGATGATTTCCTAGATCATGTTTGGGAACAAGCGACTCAGGTGTTCCCTGGAACGATTATGGCTCGCGAAGGCTTGTCAATCGACTTATTGGAACCCCCTGAGTTAAAAAAAAACTGTATAGCTTCCCCGGAAGAGATCATAAAAGTTTAGAACAGCAATTAGTAAATAGTAATCACTAAATTAAACTAGTACAGCACGGCGGAAATGAACTTCCGGCCTCAAAGCCTTCTGACTTGAAAGTAGGCAACAGGCAACTTCGGAAGAAGTTACTTTCATTACCTGGTGGTGAAAAATTTTTTCATCGGGACTGCTTCCAAAACACTAGCTAAGAATGACCTCAATATGTCAAAATATTAAGTGTGTGGGTTACATCTTCTCTTGCCACTGCTTTAACACCAACCGCTGTTGCCCTAGGAAACTTTGACGGCGTCCATCTTGGGCATCAGCAAGTTATCCAGCCAATTTTGCAGACAACGGCTTCCTCTGGCGAAGTTACAAATGAATTGTCTGTCGAAGATTGTCAAGTCCCCCTAGAAAGATTCAGTTCGCCACTCCTTAAAGAAAATTTTGATAATCCGTTGGCTCAGGGAAGAGGGCATGTGTATCCCACTGTAGCCACATTTAATCCCCATCCCCGTGAATTTTTTTCCGGTATTTCCTGGAAACTGCTGACCCCGCGTTCAGAAAAGGTAAAGCAATTAAGTATCTTAGGGGTTGAACAGCTGGTATTATTACCTTTTGATCGGGAACTTGCCTCCCTGAGTCCCCAGCAATTCGTGGAAAAGATTTTAGTAAAGCAGTTAGGCGTGAAGTGGGTAAGTGTGGGAGAAGATTTTCGCTTTGGGCATAAAAGAGCTGGAACATCTGCTGACTTAAAAGCGATCGCTTCTTCCTATGGCGTTAATGTTAATATTGTATCTTTGCAAACTTGTCAAGGAGAACGTATTAGTAGCTCTATAATTCGCCAAGCTTTGGAGCAGGGGAATGTGACTCAAGCCAAGCAACGGTTGGGACGTCCCTACAGTCTCACCGGCGTAGTCGTGAAGGGTCAACAACTCGGCAGAACCATGGGATTTCCTACTGCTAACTTGGAACTACCGCCAGAGAAGTTTTTACCAAGGCAAGGAGTCTATGGTGTCAGAGTTGATGTACCTTCCCTAAGTTCACCAATATCCTCCCAACCTGGTGTGATGAACATCGGTATGCGCCCTACCGTAAGTGGTAAAGCTTTGAGTGTTGAAGTTCACTTGCTAGATTGGTTCGGTGATTTATATGGGCAGACAATAAAAGTGAGTTTAGAACAGTTTTTGCGACCGGAACAAAAATTTACCTCCCTAGATAACCTTAAAGCGCAAATTCAGGAAGACTGCGCTGTAGCAAGAGCTTTTTTCGAGAATGGGAGATGAGGAGAGGGGAGGCTAGGGGGATGGGGAGATGGGGGAGATAGGGGAGATGGGAGGATAAAGAATACATCCCCAATTCCCAAACAACAAAGGACAAACAACAAACAACAATTCCCAATGAGACAACTTATTGAGCAACTGACGGAAAATTTAGGTCAGACGATTGTCGGCAAAGCTGATGCCATTCGCTTGGTGCTGGTGGCTCTGCTGGCTGGGGGTCATGCTCTACTAGAAGATGTCCCAGGTGTCGGCAAAACTCTGTTAGCCAAGTCTTTAGCTCGTTCCATTGATGGCAAGTTTCAGCGTATTCAATGTACTCCGGATCTCTTACCTACAGATATTACCGGTACCAATATCTGGAATCCTCAAAGCCGAGAGTTTGAATTTCTTGCTGGACCAGTGTTTACTAACATCCTCCTAGCAGATGAAATTAATCGTGCAACTCCCCGCACCCAGTCGGCTTTGTTGGAAGTGATGGAAGAACAGCAAGTTACTGTAGATGGGGTCTCTCGTAGAGTAGCTCAACCCTTTTTTGTGATTGCTACCCAAAATCCCGTAGAGTATCAAGGGACTTTTCGGTTACCAGAGGCACAAATGGACAGATTTATCCTCTCCTTAAGCCTGGGTTATCCGACTCATTCCGAAGAACTCCAAATGTTGCAACGGCATCAGGAGGGTATGACTTTATCAGACCTCAGTCGGTGTATCTCGATAGAAGAATTGCTAGAGTTACGTCGTCTTTGCTCCCAAGTAAAAGTGGAAACATCTTTACAGCAGTACATTATCGACTTGATCAGAGCTTCCCGTAACCATGAGCAAGTGACATTGGGTGTCAGTCCTCGCGGTACTATTGCTTTACAGCGAACAGCTCAAGCCCTGGCTTTTCTGGAAGGCAGAGACTATGTAATTCCGGATGATATTAAGTTTTTGGCACCTTATGTACTGGCTCATCGTCTGATGACTACAGGGGGTCGTCAAGCTAAGCCGCTTGTTGAACAGCTGCTGCATTCTGTTGCTATTCCTTGAAGTTATTATGATGTCAAAGCCTGTGAGGTCAAAAAGTAGACTAGGCAAGGGAGGGAAATCACCTGTAATATTATTCCTCTTGCTGCTTGTCTGGAGTATTTGCCTGGGATGGGGAATGTCCTTAGTTGTAGCTGCTAAACCAACAGCAAGCATTGTTCAAGCTACTACAGTCATATCCGGTCCAGTTGACCCAATTCCAGAGCGTCACCAGCAAGGATATAAACTTTATTTGGAAAACTGCTCTGGTTGCCATATTGCCATACCACCAGAAGTACTACCGACAGATAGTTGGCGTCAGATTCTTCTAGAAATAGATCAGCACAATGGTAAAAAACTAGAGATTATTGGTCCGATTGTCCAGATTATGTGGAACTACCTGCGGGCTTTTTCTCGTCCTCTAATTAAACAAACTGAGGATGAACCTATCCCTGAACTGATTAGAGAATCTCGTTATTTCCAGGCTCTACATCCACGAGTTGACTTACCTAGACGTTTGACTCATGACACCTGTGTCACTTGTCACCCTGGTGTTGCTCAATATGATTATCGTACTTTGACTCCGGAGTGGGAAAATTCCCTTTGATATCATGTCCGGTTGAATACTTATCGTTAAGGCTGATGTGGGGACACGGAGAGGTTTTTCTCGTAAGTGATTAGGCGAACATGATATAGCAACCGCGAAAAGTAGAGACGTTGCATGCAACGTCTCTACAGGGTAGAAAATAATGGGAATATGTCAAATTTATTTATTCGTCTATTTCCAAAACTAACTTGAGATTCACTACATTTTTCTTCCTTTCCCGAGGATAGCGCAAGGCGTTTTGAATATATCTGACATTATCAATTAAAGTATCATGATTGATATGACTATGGCCAAAAATATGTATTTTTGAGCCAATTAATTTTATTTGAGCAGCTAATACTGTACTAACTGATACATCTGGCAATTTTTTGAATTTTAGGTACTTCGGATTTGGTAACAACTTAGCGGTTGGCAGAAAATGGGAAAATGATATAACAGTATCTTCGTAACTTTTTAAGTACTGTTTATTTAATGAGCCAAAATATTCTGCTAAATCCATCGAAAATAACGGCCATTCACATAAATAATAATCAGCCCATTCAGGAATAATAGTATTGTTATCTAATGGTATTTTACAATGATACCAAGAAAATAAAGGAATTATCCAATGGGCTTGGAATTTATGGGGTTTTGTGATAATACCTCTGCTACTGCACAAATTGATAATTGTATCTAATTTATGCAAAGAACTATAGCGATAATTTCTAGTCCATAATTCATGATTTCCAGGAGTATAGAAGACGTATTTAAATTTATTTTGTAGCAAATCGAAGGTTTTGTTAATGATATCTAAATTATCAGAGATATCACCGGCAATAATTAGAGAATCATGAGGGTAGTTACCAATTTTTTTAATTAAGTTGAAATTATCTATAAAATCTGTATGAATATCTGATATTGCATATAGCTTCATTATTACAAAAAATGGGAATTACAACTGATTTGCATTGATGGACTTACATCAGTGTACCTTCAAAGCTATCTAGGCAATAGCTCATCTGGCAACAGTAAGTCATAATTGGCTTTGGAGAGTTTAGGAATGTTTTCACCTAAACTTGTAGCGTTATACTGTGAAACTAACAAAACTAGCACAAGCTTGGGGGTGAGTGCCTTAATACCCAACCATGATAGAAACAAGGTTTCAATGGTTGGAGGCAACTGGGATGATGTTTAACTTCATCGGTTTGAGTGCGAGTTTGGGACTCCTTACGCTACTAGTCTTTGGCTTACTGCAATGGTTACATATTAGTGCCGGTCATTTCTTGGATTGGGTGATTGCTGTCTTGAGTTTTTGGTGGTTGTTGGCGATTGTGACAGTACCTTGGAATGTCCACTTAGAAGCCAGGGAAGTTTTGACAGAAGCTGCAGCTTCTCGCAACCAAGGGATTGCTGTTGATGCTAAGCAAATCGACTATGTAAGAACTTTATCGAAGCGATCGCTAATTGTCGCTATATCTCTGCATCTGTTATCAGCTGCTGGTCTTTACACTTTAGCAGCTACTGGCATCAGTGCCGTTGGTTACATCACCTCCGGCGCGGCTTTGCTCCTAACTGCATTGCGTCCAGCCGTAAGATTTTATGAGTATTTAGCAGCTAGACTAGCGATGATTCGGCGAGAATTTAAGTATCCCCGGGAAGATATCATGGAGTTGCGATCGCGCTTTGACAATTTGGAGAGTACTGTCCAATACTTGAGTCAGCAAATAGATCTGGCAAATTCTGACTCTTTGGCAGCTACCCAGCAGCAGTATGCAGAAAAAACTCGTCAAGATTTAGTTAATCTTAAAGCCTCTGTCGAACAACTAGCAGCAAGGAACGAAGCAGAACATCAGCGCCTTGCTCTTGAAGCTCAACAAGGAATTTCTCAGCTGACTGTAGATAGTCAATTCTTAGAGCATGTCCGCGAAATTATTCGCTTTTTCAAGGAAACATGAGGGACTTTATAGCTTATAATGCATACCATAAGTGAACATATAAGTCCAATAAGAGAGTTTACTGAGAGTGAGTTCTATGGTAGCTAAAGTTCAACAACTTACCCTTGAAGAATATCTTACTCTTGAGAATAATGCAGATATCCGATATGAATTAGTAGATGGTCAACTGATAGAGATGCCTCCAGAAACTGATCGAAACAACTTAATTGCGCTTTATCTCCTATCAGCGTTTCTCAAATTCGTATCCTTGCATTTAATTCGTCATAAGGACACAGAAATTGTGGTCACGGGTAGCCGTATTAGAGTACGTTTGCCTGATTTGATGGTTTTAACAGAAGAGCTTTTTACGGCGATAGGAGGTAAACGGGCAACAATTACTCCAGATATGCCTTCTCCTGCCCTAGTTGTTGAAGTTGTTTCTCCAGGTAAGGTTAATGAAGATAGGGATTACCGTTACAAGCGTTCTGAGTATGCAGCTAGAGGAATTTCAGAATATTGGATTGTAGATCCAATTAAGGCAAAAGTGACGGTTCTTACCTTAGTTGATGGATTATATGAAGAAGCAATATTTGAAGGAGATGATATTGTTCAATCAAGCATTTTACCGGATTTAAAGTTGACAGCAAGTCAAATCTTAGGGGCAGATTATGTAGTTTAAACGATCACTTTACACTTGATTGATACAAATTCACCCTGATACTGTTGCCTAACCTCGCTAATAACCTATACAAATAAACCAAGTTTTATATTATGATTGCTATACCATCTGGATTTAACCTAAAAGACTACCTTGTGCTCGAAGGTGACAGTAACATCCGGCATGAATACCGATATGGTTCAGTCTATGCAATGGCAGGAGGAAGTGATGATCATGATGAAATCTCACTTAATTTAATTGAACTCTTACGCCAGAAGGTTCGAGCTCAAGGTTGCTCAGTTCGCTCAGGTAATGTCAAAGTTAATTATGCGGATGCGTTTTTCTACTATCCAGATGCCTTCGTCACTTGTGACCCCCGAGATAGTGAAGATAGATATGTTAAACGCCATCCTAAATTGATTGCTGAAGTGTTGTCCCCTTCTACAGAAAAGTTTGATCGAGGAGAGAAGTTTGAGGATTATCAACAAATTGAATCATTGGAAGAATATGTTTTAATCGCACAGGATAAAATACAGGTGGAATGTCGCCGTCGAGTGCGAGATGAACAGGGAGAGCGATGGAAAACGGAGGTTTATGGAGCAGGTGAACGGGTGGTTTTGCAGAGTGTTGGATTGGAAGTAGCGATCGATGAATTGTATCGAGGTGTTAGTCTGAACATCGGTTAGTAATGTGTTTATTTGAATAAGTAATTTGCTTTACCGTAAACTTTAGTTCAAAGTAGCAAACCTTGATCTGTCAATCTCTTCCCTTCTGCATTCTGCCCTCTGCCTTCTGCCTTTTGCTATATCTGTCAATCCAATTTAGCAGTACCACTAACATAACCAACATACCCGCAGAATAAATATCGCCTCCCCAGGAGTCGTGTAGCCAATGAAATGCATCATCTCTACCAGTGCCATAAAAGAAAGTAAGAAAAGAATTGCGGACGATATTAGCACTAACGCTGATAAAAATTGCCCCCAAGAAAAACAGGGTTGTCTTCTGGGCTGACTTCCAGGTACCCATCCAGTAAACTAATATCAAGCCTACATAGAGGTTAGTAAACAACATTTTCAGTCCTGCACAGTGAGGAGCTACTTCGACAACTCGTCCCCCAACTAACAAGTTAATCCCACTAACAGTAACATCCATCCCCAAATGAGTGAGTAAAAAGCCTGCTACACCGGCAATAAATCTTTGTAAGGGTAAGATATAAGGTGAAATTAGGTAGGGAACTGCGGTTGGTGTAGCTAAAAATATCAGTAGTAGTGGAAAACTTTGCAGCTTCAAGCCAGGAATACCTTTAAACCATAAGCAAAGACCAACTAATAACAGAGGAAAGGATAAGTTGACTAGTTCTGATTGACCAGTTAAATAAAATAGCCCTCCTAATACCAGTAATGCAATACCCAGAGGATGGGTAGTACTTGGCAACTGATGCCACTGCTGCCGATTTTTCCAAGAGAGATAGGCGGCAAAAGGTATGCCAATCAAGCCATGACTAAAGTATTCATGCTCCAGGCTGATGGATTTGTTGAGCCAGCCATCACACCAGTGGATGAGTAAAGGTGTATACAGAATTACCAGCAAAGCAAGGAGCAATCCGTCGAATAAGTAGCGCTCAAGGGCAAGGGGAATTTTGCTGCGATATTGCATAATGTTTCTCCTGAAATTTAGCTTCCTGGGATTGGGCGTAGCATTTGGATTGATATACTTGGGTATAGGTACTTCAATTATTGCCCAAATGCTACACCCCTACAGTTTGCCAAAAGTGATTCTTTTGAGGGAATCAACAACGTGAGTGATTTGAGCTGAGCTTATACCCGGATACATAGGTAGAGACAAAATTTCCTGGGAAAGAGTTTCGGCGTTGGGAAAGTCCCCCTTTTTATACCCCAAATATCGGTAAGCGGGTTGGAGATGACAGGGAGTGGGATAGTGAATACCGGATTGAATCCCTGAGGCGGTAAGTTGATCTTGGATAGTCTGCCTATCTAGAGGACAAGCTGCACTGACTCGAATGACGTAAAGATGATATATGTGACCAGTAGCACTCTGATTTTGGATAGGGAAAATACCTTGGGATTGTAACGGCTCTAGGAGGGTATCATACTCTTTAGCTGCTGAGTTTCGGGATTGATTCCACTGGTCTAAATAGGGTAGCTTGACATTGAGAACCGCTGCTTGCAGAGTATCTAAGCGACTGTTAGTACCAACATCGGTGTGTAAATACTTTTTAGGTGCTCCGTAATTACGTAGCGATCGCACTTTTTCTGCTACGGTAGCATCCTTGGTAAGTACTATGCCCCCACTACCAAAAGCTCCCAAGTTTTTACTGGGGTAAAAGCTAAAAGCAGCTGCCTTGCCAATCGAGCCTGCAATATAACCTTCCCTTTGAGCCAAGTGAGCTTGAGCTGCATCTTCAAAAATCAATAAGTCGTGAGCATCAGCTAATGCCAATAACTGGCTTGGGGAAACCATCTGACCATACAGATGTACTGGTAAAATTGCCTTAGTTTTACCAGTAATCGCTTTTTGAGCAGCTTTGAGGTCGATGAGGGCAGTATTGGGGTCACAATCCACTAAAATAGGGATTGCACCAGTTTGCATCACACCAATCAGGGTAGCAATAAAGGTATTAGTAGGTAAAATTACTTCGTCTCCGACACCAATACCACAGGCTTGTAATCCCAGAGTGATCGCGCTAGTTCCAGAACTCACCCCAATACCGTAGTCTACACCACAAGCCCTAGCAAATGCAGCTTCAAAATCTGCTACTGCTTTACCTAAGATAAAGTCTCCTTGCTGAACTACTTTTTGGATTGCTTGTTGCAGTTGAGCTTGTATGGGTTGGTGTTGCAGCTTGAAATCTACAAAGGGAATTGTTGTTTGTTGTTTGTCATTTGTCATTTGTCATTTGTTGTTTGGGAATGAGGAATGAGGAATTGAGAATTGGGAATTGGGTGTTTTTCTTCACCTCCATCTGCTTGTCTTCCTTGTCTCACCATTCCCCAGTCCCCCGCCTCCCCAAACAATTTTTACTTTCTGTTAGAATTTTTCTACGCCCCATCCTGGAGCTTCCTGGGCTGCTCTGAGAACAAATGCTGCTAATTTTTCTATTGTTTCCTGGGGCATCCAATATTCTGTAACTTCCCGACACCAATAGGTATCTTCGCTACCATCATAGGTCATTGGTTGCCTTAGAAAATTTACTATGCCGTTGATGTTATCACGAGGTGGTGAGGCACCAGCTAAAGTATCTAGAGCTAGAGATACTGGGGGAAATGGTAAGGTTTCTCCCCCAACGTGACAATTCAAACAATTTTTCTCAAATAGCTCTTTGCCAGTGGACAGATCCTCTTCAGAGAAGAGCTTGGTATTACCCTGTTTATCCATATCTAGAGAGATTGGATCTGTAGCTTTAAGATAACGTCTAACATATTTGTCTACATCAGCATGGGCAGGGGCACTGATGCTCAAGAAACTGAACACTGCAATCAAGGTGATAATTAGATAGCGAATTGATAATAATCGACGAGGCAACATTAGATATTGAAAATAATGGTGAATTGGGAGCAGCATAGTTGGTAGTTCTTCTAGGTTCAACACTCAGAAGTTAATTTATAATAGAAGGACCATCCGACTTTGCCGCTCCCTGTGAACATCGCAGGTTTTGCCAACGGACAAAATCCTAGCCAGAGAAAGCAAAGATTACCGTAGGGATTTCGGACCGCCCCAAGCAGGACCCTTAACTTTAGGCATCAAGAGAATATGACCAGATATAGCATAGAGGTCTTCTTCCGAAAGATTTCTCATCTCTGGAAAAATATCAGCACTCTTAATACTGGGGTGGAATTCACTGATTTCAATTTCCCCATCATAGGTAGTGGGATTGTTTAGGTAATCTATCAGATTGACAATGTTGTCTCGCGGTGGTAGAGCTCCAGATAAAGCCTCTGGACTAAGGCCTACATTAGGATTGGTTTTAGTGACACCTTGAGCATGACATTGAGCACAAGTATCAACAAAAAGGCGTTTGCCTTTCTTTACTTGTGTCAGCTCAAGTAAAGCTGTGTCCCCTTGTTCATTTAACTTCACCGTGCGGACTTCAGGGGGAAGTTCAATTGCCGCTGCAGTGCCAACTGCGAGTTGCAAGGCAAAAAACACAGTGGCTACAGCCAACAATATGAGTCGCTTCATTCTTGATTCTCCTCAAAAATTTGTCTTATTATTGAAGTCTCCCGCTGTAAACAGACGGGAATTCGTTAAGAGTAAAGTTAACTGGCTAACTCTCGCTCAAGATTTTACCAAGTTTTGGATGCTCAACATAGCGCTGACATAAAGTTGGAGAGTTGAGGGAGCTGGGGGAGTTAGGGGAGCTGAGGGAGCTGAGGGAGTTGGGGGAGCTATTACCAAGCAACATTGGGAGAGTTCTGTGTAGCATTTTTTTTTCCACTTCCTATGGCAGAATTGGAGAGTAATGCCAGCCAAAAGTGACCAAATGCCCAAGCAGCCAACAGAATTACACCTGCGCCCTTTAGCTCCTTACGAAGACAGATTGCTGGCAGCGTTGGCGTTTTTCCGAACCCAGAGAAAGGCGGCAACCCAGGCTCATCATTGTTTGGCCATGTATCTGCGACAGTCCGAGAGTCGGATTATGAGCGAAGTGGACTTTTATGCTGAACTGTCGGGATTAGGCAAATTGGAGCTACTTGAACTTATTTACACCGATCCGGATAAAGCAGAAACCCTGATTGAGCAAGCGGCTGGGGTAGGGGTTAAGGACACTTTTGAAGAAGTCAAGAGTAACGAGTAACGAGTGCCTGACGGCGAATTCAAAATTCAAAATTCAAAATTCAAAATTTGCCTCGCTTTGCTCACCATGCTACGCAAACAAAATTGATGAATCTCCGAAAAAGAATTTATCCTAATTCATGCAGTAAACCCTACATACAACCTAACATCTAACAATTGCCCTGAACTTGCGTAACCGGCAAAGAAAAGAATGATAGCTACTATAGCGATGGTGAGCAGAGTGCAAAACTCATCTTCTGAGTAGTTCCTTTCTCGCTGCTCCGAAGCTCCCTTGCTGCTCTTTGTAGCGAATATTAAGGGGATTGAATCTTATGACGCCCATCAAGCGACGACAGTTCTTACAGTTTAGCGGGTCGGTGCTGGCAACTATTGGTATGAGCCTATTACCATACCAAAAGAGCGATCGCTTGGCTAGTGCTGGTGGAAATAAACCTCGCAAACTAGCGTTGCTGGTGGGAATTAATCATTATAACTATAGCGATCGCTTTGTTAATCTGAAAGGATGTATCACTGATGTGGAATTGCAGCGACAGTTGCTGATTCATCGCTATGGCTTTCACCCTCAAGATATTCTTACCCTGACTAATGCTCAAGCAACTCGCCAAGCTATTATTAAAAGTTTTGAGGAGCATTTAATCGCCCAAGCAAAGCCAGCAGATGTGGTGGTATTTCACTTTTCGGGACACGGTATTCGTTTAACTGACTCTGACTGTGGTGCAGTCAATTGCTTCACTAGTACCCTCGTGCCTGGAGATAGTCAAGTAAACTTCGATGGTTCTGTCTCAAGCATCACCCAAGATACCCTTTGGCTGTTGATGGCAACACTGAAGACGGAAAATGTTACTTTGGTGCTTGATACCAATTATGCTGGTTGGGGTAGAGATGAAACCTTGCCTGCTGGTGCTGCGGTTCAACTTCAGGTAAGTGCCGAGGAAAAAGCCTATCAACAGCAATGTTTAGCGCGGTTGGGGTTATCTCCAGCAGAGTTTATCCACCGGAGTCAAGCTGGAATTCCTAAGGGAGTAGTAATTGCGGCAGGAGGAAACAATCAACTGTCAGCAGAACTACCTTTTAGCAACTTTCATGCTGGAGTGTTTACTTATCTGATGACACAGCATCTGTGGCAACAAACGGGAAAGGAACGGGTAGAAAGTGCGCTCGCCAATATTACTCGCTCTGTGGTACAACTTTCTACTACAGATCAAGTGCCACAATTGGCAGTTAAACCCAACTATCCTAATCAAGAGCAACCTACTTATTTTCTTGAGCCCCAGACACCTCCTGCTGAAGCCGTAATTACTAAAGTTGAAGGTAAGCAGGTAGAGTTATGGCTTGGTGGTCTTCAACCGAAGATTCTATCGGCCTTTGCTGAAGGTTCTTTACTAGCGATCATAGATCAAGCAAATCAGGAGCAAGGGCTAGTACAGTTGGAATCTCGCCAAGGCTTGGTGGGAAAAGGTAAAGTTTTGGCCGCATCTCCTCATGCTCTCCAACCAGGAGCTTTACTGCAAGAGCGAGTGCGGGGAATTCCTAAAAATTTGACTTTACGTATTGCTATTGATCCATCCCTGGGGAAAGACCAAACAAGGGCAAAACAAGCTTTACAAGGAATCAAAGGTATCGAAGTCTTATCGCTACAACTAGGGGAAGTTGATTATCTCCTCAGCCGTATGACTGCCCAGCATCGGCAAGAATTAGTTTCTTCACCAGAAGCAACTCTCCCACCTGTGGGTAGTATTGGTTTATTTTCCCCAAAGCAGAAGTTAGTTCCCGACTCCTTCGGTGCCCCGGAGGAAACGATACAAGATGCAGTTATTCGCCTCCGGGCTAAACTCAAGTCTTTATTAGCAGTCCGCTTGGTAAAATTAGCACTCAATAGCAATTCATCCCGGTTGCAAGTGGCAACAACCCTAACTTTAGAGGGTGATGAACAAGCAGTAATTGATGAAGCTGTTGCAATTCGGGGTATGAACAGGAATTTAACCCAAAACCAAGCTACCAGTGCTCGACTCTATAACACTCCTACTATTAGACCAGGGCAACATGTTCAATTTCACTTTACTAATAATGAATCCTGTGAACTTTATTGCTCGATTCTGGTGATTGGTTCCAGCGCAGAAATGGTAGTTCTGTTTCCAAATCAATGGACAGCAGTAGAGGATATTATGCGAGTTGAAGCTCAGCAAACCCTCCGAGTGCCTGAAGTCGGCAAAGATAATTTCCACTTTGTTACTCAAGGACCTCCTGGAGTATTAGAGTTACTTATTATCGCCAGCAGTAAGCCACTGCGCAATACTCTTCAAGCACTGCGGAGAATTGCTTCTAGCCAAGGAACAAGGAGCGGACCAATTGCTGCCCAGGAACCGGAAGATATAATAGGCAGTTTACTTGATGACTTGGACACACAAGAAAGAGGTAACTCCAGCATTCACCGCCTTGATCTTACTCAGCTAGCAGTAATGTCGATCTCCCTTGAAGTAGTCTGATATCAAGGCAGGAGGCAGGAGGCAGGGGGTGAGCGAAAAAAAGGGTGGGGAGCAGAGGAGCAGAGGAGCAGAGGAGCGGAGGAGCAGAGGAGCAGAGGAGCGGAGGAGCGGAGGGAGAAGGGAGAACTGATAATTTTTGGATACAAAGCTCAAGAAATCCCACCCAAAATTTCGTTCACCCGAAGGCAGGAGGATTCAAGGGAAGCTGATTTGTTTCTTATCTTCATTTTTAGACGTGAAATTTATCCAATTCCCAATTCCCAATTCCCAATTCCCAATTCCCTACCTCGTTAGACGCTCATTACTAATTAACTTTGCCACACCACTAAATCTTGAAACAGAGGAGTACTGAGGTAACGCTCTCCAAAACTGGGCTGAATCATCACAATAAGGCGTCCGGTATTTTCTTGACGCTGAGCTAATTTGATTGCAGCAGCTAGAGCAGCTCCTGTGGAAATTCCTGAGAGGATGCCTTCTTCCCTAGCTAAACGACGACCATAAGCGATCGCATCTTGATCGCTAACGGTAATTACTTCATCGATAAGTTTAACATTAAGGACTTCGGGAATAAAACCTGCACCAATACCTTGAATTTTATGGGCTCCAGGCTCTCCTCCAGATAGGACTGGGCTATTGGTAGGTTCAACAGCGATCGCTTTTAACCCTGGCTTTTTTTGTTTGAGTACTTCTGCCACTCCTGTAATCGTACCACCAGTTCCCACACCGGCTACCACTATATCCACTTGTCCATCCGTATCTTGCCAAATTTCCTGGGCAGTTGTCTGTCGATGAATCTCTGGGTTAGCTGGGTTGCGAAACTGCTGTAGCATGTAGGCATTGGGGGTTGTATCCACTATTTCCTGTGCCTTTTGGATCGCGCCTTTGATGCCGTCGCTACCGGGAGTTAATTCCAACTTAGCGCCATAAGCTTGCAACATGGCTCGTCGCTCTAGGCTCATCGTTTCTGGCATTGTTAAAATTAGCTGATAGCCTTTAGCTGCTGCCGCCATTGCTAGGGCAATCCCCGTATTTCCTGATGTTGGTTCAACTAAAACCGTTTTGCCTGGACTAATTAGCTCCTCTTTTTCTGCTGCACTAATCATATGTACCCCAATCCGGTCTTTAACTGAGGCAGCGGGATTCATTCCTTCTAGTTTGACCAAAATTTGAGCAACACAGCCTTCTGATTGAGGGATAGAGTTTAATTTAACCAGAGGAGTTTTACCCACCAGTTCCGTGATATTGTTCGCAACGTGCATCAACCTGTTCCTTTCGTAAAGAGCGACAATCTTAAAGTTAACTTGTGAGGGTCGTTATTGGTTATTTGTCATTTGTCAATTAGTCTATGCTATCCATAAATGGGGATATTCTTCCTCCAGACCACAGCTTCCCCATCAGTGTTCAGTAGAAGTAGCCAGTTTTGCTTCGATTTAGTCACAAATCTTCACAAAATGAAATACTCCTGATGCCGGAAGCAATCTTCAACACCCCAGAACCCCGACTTCTTCAAAAAGTCGGGGTTCTCAAAAAAACATATGAAATCTTCAATTTAAACCGTGAAAGTTCTCCTTTGCCCAGTTGCTCCAACTGTTAAAATAGGGAAGAAAAGAAGATGCTTTCGTTGGTTGGATAGAGTGCTAGCTCTACTCAACAAAGTAGCTTTAGCTTTGTTGCGCTACTACTAAGATTAAATCTACCTGAATACTCATCATGTTTAGACCAACCCCCCCAACTCCCTTACCGGCAAGGGAAGGGGGAGCAGAAAAGTCCCCCTTTTTTGCTATGGGTGGGTTACGGTGGATAGTTAGGCAAATCCGCTTCTATTTCCCCCCTATATTCTGCCTCCGGCTCTCCTAGTTTTCTCAAGACAGGGGTTGCTCTCCCCGGATTTGTTTTACTCAGTAACTTGTTTTTCAATGAAATTCAACAATCATCCTGATATTTCTGAGAGTGGGGAAAAATGCCAACCGCTGAATCGATTGTTTGTTGTTCGCTATTTGTCTGGTTGTACAAACAACAAATAACAAATAACAAATGACAAATCACAATCCAGGTAAGATTTGATGATTTTTAGCAGCAATAAATCAGCATCCAAGCTTGTTAACTCTTGCAGTATATTATGGCGAAATATCACCACCAAAACCAAAAAAATTGACCTAATTATTGCCAGCTTGTTGTTTACCGGATTGCTGCTAGGAGTAAGACAATTAGGCTGGCTACAACCGCTAGAACTAGTAGCTTTTGACCTTATGGTTCGCATCCGTCCTGATGAAGAGCCAGACCCTAGGTTGCTAGTGGTAGGGATTACAGAGCAAGATATAGAAGCTCTCGGTCAATACCCGATATCAGATGCAGTTTTAGCTCAAACATTAGCAAAATTATCCCAAAATCAACCGAAAGTTATCGGTTTAGATTTAGCTCGCAATATTCCGATTGAGCCCGGTTATCAATCACTGGTAACTCAATTGCAAAATCCCAAAATTCTTGGTATTACTTTTATTGGTAACAGTGCTTTAGAAAGTGTACCACCTCCTCCAGAAATTACAGAAGAGCGCATTGGTTATAGCGATGTTTTGCTCGACCCCGATGGTGTAGCACGGCGTAACTCAATGTATACATCTACGGATACTACTAACATTTTATCCTTATCTCTTAAGCTGGCTCTTGCTTATCTGGCTTCCCATAATATTTCCCTCCAATTAACGGAATATCAGGAGCTACAGTTAGGTAATACAGTATTTCAGCCTTTACTTGCTAATTCCGGAGGCTATCAACAGATTGATGACGGTGACTATCAAATTTTGCTCAATTATCGCTCAGCTGATAATGTAGCGCGACAAGTTACTTTACAACAGGTTTTAAAGGGACAGATTGAACCAAGTTGGGTGAAGGATAAAATAGTGCTGATTGGTATTACTGCTCCTACGGTCAACGATTTATTTGATACTCCCTATAGTGTAGCTAAAACAGGAAATGCACAGATTCCTGGGGTAATGCTTCATGCACAGATGGTAAGCCAAATTCTCGGTGCAGTGTTGGACAATCGTCCCCTGTTTTGGTATTGGTCGGAATGGTTAGAGCTATTGTGGATTGCCCTATGGTCATCACTGGGGGGAGTTTTGGTCGCACGAGTTCGCCATCCTTTACTTTTATTACTCAGTGCTATTGCTGGGGTTGGTTGCCTCTGGGTTTGTGGGATATTGCTCTTACTTGAGGGAGGATGGATACCCTTAGCCGCACCCACTTTAAGCTTCTTACTCACTGGTATAATTGTAGGAGCTTACCAACTACAACAGTCCAAACAGCAAGAACAAATGGTGATGAGGCTCTTAGGGCAACAAACTTCACCAAAAATTGCTCAAGCTCTTTGGCAAGAACGCGATCGCTTATTAGAGTCAGGGTTATTACCAGGAGAAATCCTCACAGCTACTATGCTACTCACTGACCTGAAGGGTTTCAGCACCATCTCAGAAAAAATTTCCCCAGCAGTAGTAATGAGTTGGTTAAATGAATACTTGGCAGCGATGACTCAGGAAGTACAACAGCATCAGGGTATTATCAATAAGTTTACTGGTGATGGTATTCTCGCTGTGTTTGGAGTACCCGTACCCCGCACCACAAAGGAGGAGATCTCAGAAGATGCACAACAAGCCGTAGCTTGTGCTTTAGCCATTAGTCAGCGCTTAGAATCCCTGAATCGTAATTGGGAGACTCGTGGTTTACCAATAGTACAAATGCGGGTGGGTATTTTCACCGGTCCTGTGATGGTGGGTAGTTTGGGAAGTAAGGAACGTTTAGAATACGGCGTAATTGGTGACAGTGTTAATATTGCCTCCCGTTTGGAAAGTTGTGAGAAACACCGTCAACTCAGCAACTGCCGGATCTTGATTGCTAAAGAAACCCTAGTCTATCTCCAAGAGAAATTTCGAGTGGAGTCTTGGGGTTCTCTCTCTTTAAAGGGTAAACAGCAACAAATTGAAGTTTACCGTGTGTTGGGGAATTCTGATACTATCGAGAAATAATTTTAGATTTTAGATTTTAGATTTTAGATTTTAGATTGAATCAATAAAAGACCAAGGCTCCAAGGTTTTTAAGGGAAGCTGACTTGTTTCTTAATCTTCTGCTCTTCTTTGGGTGAACGAAATGTCGTGGGATTTCCATTCTCCGCGTCCCCGCGTCTCCGCGTCCCCGCGTCTCCGCGTCTCCGCGTCTGCTCTTTTCCCCATACCCTGCTTCCTGAAAATCATTGAGGCTGTCTACCGGAAACTGATGAGGGAACTCTGAATACTTAAGTGAATTCTCTTAGGTAAGAAGTATCAAGGTAGGCAGATGACTAGGACAAAGACTATAACAACTGTAGGTAAACCCTATCTCACCTCACTGCTAAGTCTGTTTTTGTGTAGCTTGCCCATGCAGGCACTGGGGCAAGAAGTTAATCTAACAGTTCCAGAATTCAACAGAGGCACTAACCTGGAGGCTGCTTCTACTGTACAGGCACAACTACCGGATTTACCAAAGCGCCCACGGTCTGGCAGAAGGAAACCTGCTAGTGCGAGAGGACCATGTTCTCCTAGTGAAAAATCGATCACTGCTTTAATCCCCACCACCAACTTGGGGTTAACCACTAGAGCATATCCTACATTCTTTTTTTATGTTCCACCAACTCCTGCAACAGAAATGGAGTTTGTACTCATTGATGAAGAAAACCAGCGTCAGATTTACACAACTATTCTGAAGATTACTGGTAATTCTGGTATTGTTAGTTTAAATCTCCCTGCTACTGAAAATCTACCTCCTTTGGAAATAGAAAAAGAATATCATTGGTATGCTTCCCTAATTTGCAATCATCAACAACGCTCTGGAGATATTTATGTAGATGGGTGGATTAAGCGAGTTGCCCCTGACTCACTTCTGATGGGTAAGTTAGAGAATACTTCCCTAACGGAGCAAATTACTCTTTATCAAGAATTTGGTCTTTGGTACGATGCTCTCAAAGCTCTAGATGAGGCTCGCCGCTTGAATCCCGATGATTCAGCTTTAGTAGCGAAGTGGACAACTCTGCTGAAATCGGTAGGGTTAGAAGATATTGCCTACGAACCTCCGGTGTAGGGTATGGGGAGTGTGGGGAGTGTGGTTTGTCAAGTAGTTAATTTGTACGGCGAATTTGACCTGCTCCCGGCAGGATACCTGTTCCACAAGAAATTGATGAAGAGAATTTGGTGTGATATTGATGTCACGATTGGAGAGCTTTCAACTGCACTTCTGATAATCCCAATATTTGAGCAACTTCCTCAATTTTCATTCCTTTTTCTAGTAGATTTCGGGCAGCTTGCATTAATTGAGCCTCGGCTTGTTCCTTGGCAGCACGCTCCTGTTCTAACCGTTGCTCCGATTGCTCTAACCGTTGCTCCGATTGCTCTAACCGTTGCTCCGATTGCTCTAACTGTTGCTCCGATTGTTCTATATCAGTTAACAACCAGTTACCAGCTCGATCGCACCAGCGTAACCAATGACCAGGGACATTTTGAAATACTCCTTCCCAAATTCCCAAACCAATCTCTAAATCGGCGAACCAAACCATTGGGTTTCCTGGGTTGAGGGATTGTTCCTGATATTCTCCTTTCTCTAGCTTGAAATAGCGCAACTTTCGAGTGTAGCGGCTATAGACAATGTAGTGAGGAACCTGCAAATATTTCTCGTACACTTCTAGCTTGGCAGGGGTTTTGTTTTTAGTTTGTTTCGCTGATGCTGCCTTGGCTACCTTGGCAGTTTCATCATAAAAGCGTCCCAAATCCTCTACTTCCGTACCTGGAGACAAAAATTCAATGACCACATGAGGATTTCTGCCTTCCTGCCACACCACATAACTCCGCCGTAAGTCTTTTCCCTCATACAAATGAGGCACATCCAGCGCTAGAAACCAGTCGGGGCGTTTGTGCCACAGGGGATTGTTTAAATCATAGTAGACGTTAAGATCAGAAGCAGTAAAACAATTGTCACTCTCGTAATTGCTCAACTGGAGGCTGCGACTAAGAAATTGTGGTTGCAGATCATGAAATTGATCGGGCAATCCTGGCTCCTCTGGATACTCACTGGGTAAATCGTACATCGTAGGCAGTGTTTCCCGGGGCAATGCTCCTGCACAGATACTTTGTGAATGGGGAGAATCGACCTGTTCGAGTATTGGTTTGTAGTTGATGGAAACCATAGTCAACCTCAACCTTTGCCTGATTACTAGTTTTATTCTATCTTATAGCAATAGCGTAACCCAACACTGGAGAGTATTCTGTTGGGTTTCACTTTGGTTACACCCAACCTACATTTTTAGGTGTGTCACGCTACTACTAACACCTACCACCTACCACCTACTGTACCGGAACTGTCCACCAAGCCAATCCATAGGGTTGGGATGACTCATTTTCCTGGCGCTGATACTGAACTCTGATTTTATAGCGACCAGATTTAGGGACTTGGCAGAAAATATGTTCTACACTATCGACACGGCTAACAGAAGCACAGACACTTTTGCTAGTATTGTCTTCATCCGCTGGAACTAAAAACAGATCGAGATTATTTAAACCGCGATCGCGAAAATTTTCTCCCACATCGTAGATATTATTATCATTAGTATCTTCGAGTTCTACTATACGATCCCAAGCTAGGGTTAGAGCCACAAAACTACCTTGTTTCAATGGTTGAGCTAATTGGTAGTCTTGGGAAGATGATTCCTCTACAGTATGATAATCCCAACCTACTGGCGGTACTGCTGCCGTTGGATTCCACTGACCAGGGCTAAATTGCTGGTAAGCTCGGAAGACATTGAGATGTCCTGTACCCATCTGTATATCTAGGGGGATCTCAGGATTTTGGTAAGCATCGGAGTCTAACCAGTTGCGGCTATCTTTACCCTCCATAGTGCGGCTCATATTTAAATATAAGCCATCACCCCTATCTTGGATTTTGTCAGCAGAGTTGAGTAATACTGCTTTCATGACTTCGTGGCGTCGGGAGTCTAGACTCCAGTTAAGGCCAGAAGGCAAAAGTTGGGTCTTACCTAAGAGAGTATCCTGCAAAGTGCGATCGCCATATTCTTGCAGCAGTGCTACCGAAGCTGTAATATGGGGGGCGGCAAAACTGGTACCACTTACTTCAACTACCTCACCTTCGAGGTCATAGACAGAGATTTTGCTTCCCGGTGCTACCAGACTAATGGCACGGCGAGGGCCAACATTAATTTCTCGGTTAATCAGGCGTCTGCCAATTCCTAAAGGTGCTGCACTTAAGTTAGCAAAGTCTACTTTAGTAAAGATTCCTTCTCGCTGGGTTGAGTAGGCAGTGGTAATACCATTATAGTGATCCGTAGGGATGGGAATACCGCCGCTGCCCTGATTTCCCGCAATCACATAGAGAACATTGTGAACCCTGGCTGACCAATCGATACATTGAGTTAGTAGAGCATTACCATCCAGGATAGACTCACTCCTCGAATCTCGTTGGAGGGATTCCCCAAAGCTAAAGTTAATTGCTCTAACATCTCCCCCATTTTGCGAAGCCACATGTTGAGCCGAGAGACATTCTTCTGGTTGTCCACTTTTTAAAGGAGAACCTACCGCTGAGGCATAGAGTCTGGCTCCTGGTGCAACTCCTTTCAAGGTTTTATCATTACTAACCATTACCCCCGCCACCATTGCTGCATGGGGGTCAATATCGGTATCGGTTTTAGCCGGGGTATCCCTATAAAACACCTGGGCTGGAAGCAGTTTGTAATTCCAAGAAATTGCCTTGTCAATACCAAAGAATGAGGGTCTGCCAATTTCTACCTGACCAATAGCAATTTTACGACCAATTAAATCATAGGGAGGTTGGTGTAACTGGTTGGCATTAATCCCCGCTTCTCCTAAGGAATCATCTAAAGCTTGAGCCGGTGCGATAAACCAGGAGGCACTCAAACCCCAAATTAACCATGAGATTTTTTTTCCTATCTGCCGCTGAGTCAATGACATATCTCCCAATTGTTGTCCAACTGATGATGGTTACTGAGGCGTGAAATTCTAGCTTATCTCAGTAAGTTTGAGCAAAACTCTTACTCTATGCTAGGTAAGATAAGCTAGTCTTGTCCAAAAATTGGCCTGATTTATTCTTGGAGTTACGATGGAAACCAAACCCTTAGGCACCTCGGAGGTACACATCACCCCAATTATCATGGGTACTTGGCAAGCAGGTAAATCCATGTGGGTAGGCATTGAAGATGCCGAAACGATTAAAGGGTTGCAAGCCGGATTTGAGGCAGGAATCACTACAGTTGATACGGCAGAAGTTTACGGTAAGGGTCACTCAGAAAAAATTGTGGGTAAGGCTCTAGCAGAGGTACGTGATCAAGTAGTTTTAGATGATAATCCAGTGATGTGGAATTTTTGAGAGGTAGGTCGATTGTTGTCTGTAGGGGCGTAGCATTGGCGCTGGCACATTGCCAAAAAAATCCAAGTTTCTGTCCGCCAATGCTACGCCCTTCCAGGATTTATTCAATAGGTTTAAAACCTACCACCTAATCTCCTGACAAGAAGGGGACATTATTGCCTGCGGCAACAGTGACGGCAAAAGCAGCATCAGGATTGTCATCTTCATGATTCAGGATCAGCAAAAAGGAACCAGGTTTTACTCCATCCCAAAACAGCTTATGCCATTTTTCTGGCATAGAATCTGCTAGTTTTTTGCTTTCAAAATAAACTAAATGTACATTATTTCTAGCTGACAATTCTTTGACTTTTACTGAATCACTAGGCATAAAGGACATAGCTAGTTCTAAGGCTTCTTTTTGGCTGCGCTGCTTGCGGTCGGTTTGCTCAAATAATAGAGAAATGTAGTAAGCTAGATCATCATCATAAGCAACATTAAGATAGTCATTTTTGTATCTACCAGATTGATCATCACCTAAGTTAAAACCGTGGACAGTTTCAAAACTGGATCGTGTATCTCCTAATCCTGCTCGATTTATACTAATTGGGGTCGATACCTTAGTTGATATCGATGATTGAGAAACTTTTTTTATTATTGGTTCTGAAGATGTTGGTGCAGAGGCAACGGGAGAAGGAGCGGGAGATATTTGTTGAGTTTTTGGCTGCACTGGGAAGAGATAACCCGACAGCATAAACACCAAGATTGAGGAGAGATAACCCACAGCTCCCATAAATAGCATAGGAGGTAGGTAACCAATCAGCCTCATCAATAATATACCAGAAGATATAAGGATAACTTTTTTAGGGCGTCGTAGTTTGAGCATTATTTCACCTATTGCGTTGACTACTAACCCACATTTCTGATGGACAAACCAACAATCCGTACAGTTAGATATTTAGTTATTCAATAGTGGGTAAATCAGTCATAAGGTATTGACACAGAATATTTACAGTGTTAGACGATTAATTAAAAAATTGAGTAATATGGGGGGAGTAAGTTATAGAAAGTGATTTCAAAAAGGTTAGGAAGAGATTAAAAAAAGTCTATAACTATTGAAGTATGACCTGAGAGCAGGTATGTAAGGTTTATTGTCCTAAGGAGATCTTGAGCCATGACCAAACTACTCCAAGACGCAATCACCGCAGTTTCTGGATTGCCAGAATTAGACCAAGACGCGATCGCTAAAATTATTTTAGAAGAACTAGCATCTCAAAGGCGCTGGCAGGAAACCTTTTCTCAGTCGGAGGCGGAGGCTAAACTTGCTCTGTTAGAGGAGAAAGCGATATCTGAATTGAATGAGTGAAGGTCGAAGGTCGAATTGGGAATTGGGAATTGGGAATTGGGAATTGAAGATTAATGCACTTCCTAGATAAAAATGCTAAATAGGTACGTCGAAATACAGTAAACTATGTTACAAAACGTCAACTGAGGCCAAATCCTTACCAAGGACAAAGGACAAAGGACAAATAACAAACAACAAATATCTCTGTGCTAACTCGAACCAAGAAGTTGATCATCGGTGCTTTGGTGGCTGTAACTATTATTACCAGCCATTCTTTAGCTCAATCCCCAACTCCTGATAACTATAGGGGTATTTTTAATCCCGTTAGCTCTCGCAATGGTATGGTTTCTTCTCAAGAAGCCTATGCCACTCAAGCCGGTTTAGAAGTGTTGCAGGAGGGAGGAAATGCCATTGATGCAGCGGTGACTGTCGGATTTACCCTAGCAGTTACTTTACCGCGAGCTGGTAATATCGGTGGTGGTGGCTTTATGCTGGTGCATCTAGCACAAGAGAATCAAACCCTGGCTATTGATTATCGAGAAAAAGCTCCTTTAGCAGCAACCCGTGATATGTTTCTGGATGCAGCGGGGGAGGTGGAACCAGAAAAGTCGCGATACAGTTACTTGTCTGTTGGTGTGCCTGGTACGGTAGCTGGATTAACGATGGCCTTGGAAAAGTATGGCACAATTTCCCTAGAACGAGCCTTGCAACCAGCAATTGCTTTAGCAGAAAAGGGTTTTCCTGTTTCCGAAGATTTGCATAATAGCCTAGTGCGATCGCAAGAGCGTATGCAAGTTTCTCCTGCTAGTATGGCGATCTTTTATAAGCCAGGAGGTGTTCCCTATGAGGTGGGGGAAATTCTGGTACAAAAGGATTTAGCTAAAAGTTTGAGACTGATTGCCACGGAAGGTGCTCAAGCATTTTACCAAGGAGAAATTGCTGAAGCGATCGCAGCGGATATGGCAGCTAACGGTGGCTTAATTACCAAGGAAGATTTAGCCCGCTATCAACCGGTGGTGCGAGAACCAATTCAGGGTACTTACCGGGGATATGAAATTTATTCTATGCCTCCTCCTAGTTCTGGTGGTATTCATCTGGTACAGATCTTGAATATCTTGGAAGCGTTTCCTCTAGGGGAATTGGGACATAACACAGCTCAAACCATTCATTTGATGGCAGAAAGCATGAAGTTAGCTTATGCGGATCGTTCTAAGTTTTTGGGAGATCCTGACTTTGTCTCGGTGCCTGTGGCAGGCTTAACTGACAAAAACTATGCTGAGGAATTACGAAGCCGTATTAATCACCGTGGCGCCACAGCTTCCCAAGAAATTGCCCCTGGGAATCCCCACAATTTGGTAGAGAGTAATGATACAACTCATTATTCAGTTATGGATCAATATGGCAATGCTGTTGCCAATACTTATACTTTGAACTTTGCTTATGGTAGTCGCCTAACCGCAGCAGGAACCGGTATTCTCCTCAACAACGAAATGGATGATTTTTCTGCTAAGCCAGGAGTTCCTAATGCTTTTGGGTTAATCGGAGGAGAATTTAATGCCATTGAACCAGAAAAAAGAATGCTTAGCTCCATGACACCGACAATTGTGATGCAGGAGGGCAAACCCTATCTAGTTACAGGAAGTCCAGGTGGCAGTCGGATTATCACCACAGTTTTGCAAATTGTGATGAATGTCATTGACCATAAAATGAATATAGCTACGGCTACTAATGCGGCCAGAGTGCATCATCAATGGTTACCAGATAAATTACGAGTAGAAGCAGGCTTGAGTGGTGACACCATCAATTTATTAGAGGAAAAAGGACATCAGGTTTCTGTTCAAAATGCTATGGGTAGCACTCAAAGTATCATGCGCATTGGAGATTCTTTTCAAGGAGCTTCTGATCCCCGCCGTGCCGGTGCTCTAACTTTAGGGTACTGAGTTAGTTGTTAGGCAATGGTGACCAGTTAAGGCAAAAATTCGGAGGGCGAAGCATTTGGATACCATAATTTGGGATTTCACCGATGAATTTTCGCCCAAATGCTTACGCCCTTACACCCAATTCCCCATACGTAAATTTCCTTTTAAATAAGGATTTGGAGAAAGCCCTCTATTTAACCTATTAACTGAGCAAGAGTCGCTTCCATCACTGCCGTTGTTTGACCAGAGACGGTAAATACCAATGCCTCACGATATACTCGCTGTGCCGCATGATATCGATAATTAGCCGCACCACTGGAAACAGTAACTGCTGCGGTGGCACAACGTTGGGCTAAATTAATTGCCCAAGCACGGAGTTTTAGCCGCTCATTCCAAGTTTGGGAGTTAGGTGCTAAGGCTGCTATCATGGCCGATTGGCAGCGCTGAAGTTCCTCATTAAAGGTATTAAAAGCTTGTTTGATAAAGGGAAGTTGTTTGGTTTGGTAAACTGCTTCAATAATATCAAGACCTGCTCTAGTATTTCCCAAGCAGTGAAACCCATGATGCAGAACATTTTTCTGATCATTCTCGTGAATTGCATCAGCTGGCTTAGTAAAGAGAACCAACTCTTGGGGTAAAAACCAATGAGTAAGTTCTGCTGTAACAGTATTAGTTGAAGACATTGCCCCTAGTTGCATTGGCTTACTCAAGGCAATTGTTCCCCCAGTCTGTTGTACAGTGTCCGTTAAGGGCAACATACCATACACTGCTTGACCATCGGGAAGCGTTGCACCCAAAATAAAATCTTGAAAGAAGCCACAACCGGTTATCCAAGGCACTGTTCCATCTATCTCATACCCACCCTTTACAGGCATAGCTTTAACCATTGGCTTGCCTTGGCGTCGTAGATGGGAAAAACCGACACCAACCAATACTTCCCCTTGACTCATATAGGGTAGATATTGCCGCTTCAACCATTCGTTGTCAGAATTGGCAAGAAATCTTCCTGCACTTTGGTGTTGGGTTTGCAGAAATGCCAACGCGCCGGAGTAACGAGGTACTAGCTGTTGAAATTGGCGAAGAGTTAGTTCACTCACTCCAGCACCTCCCCAAGCTTGAGGAACTTGCAGTGCTAACAAAGAACGACTGCTCATGCCCTGAAGTGCTGCTTTCAAGGCTTCTGGATTTTCATCAATTTCTGAAGCTACTGGTGCAACGGACTCCTGGAAGTAGGATTGGGCAGTGTTTAACAGTCCTTGGGACTCATCTCTACTGCTCTGCTCCACATTGCCCTGATTCTCGACAGCTAATGACATTTGCTAGAGTCCTGAGGTTTATATATAAGCGCACACTTTTCCCATTATGAAATAATAATAACATAAAACAACAAGCAATTAATTGTAAAAGGAAAAACAGGCTTCCAGCCTGTTCCACCAGAGATTGTTTATATATTTATTGTGGAACTGGCATCTTGCCAGTCATCTTCTCGTTGCCTGTTGCCTTGTCCCGAAGTAGTATGTTTACAACCCAGATGAAAGCGCTATATGTTGGAAGCACCTGAACAATTTCCTGTGTTGGGACTACCAGTTCACTTATTAGATGACTATCCTCGCTGGTTGATATCTCGTTTACAGCAAGGACAGGGAGCTCAGGTAGTGACTCTGAATGCAGAAATGGCAATGCAGGCAGAGCAAAATTCAGATTTAGCTAAAGTCCTTCAGCAAGCAGAATTAGTAATTCCAGATGGTGCTGGCATTGTACTCTACTTAAGGCTTCAAGGTAGACGACAACAACGTTGTCCCGGAATTGAACTAGCTACTGCCTTGCTACAAAAGGCTGGAGAATGGGGAGATTCTTGTCCCGTGTTTTTCTATGGAGGTGCTCCTGAGGTAGTTAACAAAGCTGCTAAGGTATGGCAAGAACAACTGCCTAAATTAGCGATCGCAGGTATTTGGGATGGCTACCTCTCACCAGATGCTCAAACCCAATTACAAGCTACTCTTCAAGAGCAACAACCAAAGCTCATATTGGTCGGTTTAGGTGTTCCTCGTCAAGAGTTGTGGATTGCCCAAAACCGCCACCTCTGTCCTCAAGCAACTTGGATTGGTGTCGGTGGCAGCTTCGATATCTGGGCAGGAGTAAAAACCCGTGCACCAGCTTGGATGCAGCAGATGAACCTAGAATGGCTGTACCGACTTTATCAAGAACCCTGGCGTTGGCGCAGGATGATGGCTTTACCTCAGTTTGCTCTCAAAGCCCTCAAAAGAAGGTCGAATTGAGAATTGTTGTTTGTTGTTTGTTGTTTGTTGTTTGTTGTTTGTCATTGGTCATTGGTCATTGGTCATTTGTTGTTTGGGAATTGAGAATTGGGAATTGGCAAGTCTAAATATCTATCTTGTCTTCCTCAGCTTCCCCAGCTCCCTCAGCTTTCCCAGCTCCCTCAGCTTCCCCAGCTCCCTCAGCTCCCCCAGCTCCCTCAGCTTCCCCAGCTCCCCCAGCTCCCTCAGCTCCCTCAGCTCCCTCAGCTCCCCCAGCTCCCCCAGCTCCCTCAGCTCCCTCAGCTCCCTCAGCTCCCC
>JAAHFP010000027.1 GCA_010672925.1 Symploca sp. SIO1C2
TGTAGACCAAACGCACACAACCGAGTGTCCGTCGCAAGAGATTCTCTTGTTCGGCAGTTGGGTAAAAACGATATCGGTAGGCGCGTTGTGTCATGCTTCACATTCTACCACTCTTGTTGTAAATACTTTAGTTAGAGGCGCGGCATTCCTCTCGTCACTAAAAGTGAGAGTCTCCTGCCGCGAAGACAGATGATCCCACAGCGCGATCGCAAGTCGATAGGGTTTTCTGAAAAGGCTAAATTTTTGCCTGAAGTCTCCCCTTGAGAATTGAACCACCACCAAAGGCAGCTATTACTATAAAACATAACCTAGAGGCTGGTTCAGGAATAGAGACAGGGATAGGTTTTGCTGGTTGAACATTGGGGCTTTGGAAAATAAGGTTGTCGAGAGTAAATCGAGTCGCAGATGTCTGATCAAAATTTACAACTGCTTGCTTCACCGGTGCTCCAAAATAAGAGAATAAGCCTTCACTAAAACCAACTAAGGGATTGGTACTTACTGGGGTTACTCCCAATGAATTGAATCCGAGATCGAAAAGTTCGACAGTAAAACCAGGTGTGGTATTAGCATTTGTGTTCAGCGCTACGCCAAATTCCAGTTTAGAGACGAATGTATCGAAATTTAGGGTAAGAGTACCTGCTGTGTTACCCTCTAAACTTGGGTCTTGCACAAAATTTACTATACCTGGGCCAAAGGCATTGTAACTAGCATCTGTTGAATCTATATTGTTGAGCTTGAAGTCGAAAGTTACTCCCTTAAAACTCAGATCATCTACAGCTTGAAGGGGTAGCTCATCAAAAGTTAGAGTAGTTGTCGCTTCTGCTACTCCACCCGTTCCTAGAGCAACGAACCCTGCTCCAGCCATGACCATTGATATTTTTTTGAGTACAGTTAAAATATTCATAACTGATCTTAAAATAGAATTTACGTCTAATGCGAATTAAATTGAGCCTTGTGATCTCAAAGCTTTCATAACCTAACTTGAACAAAAAACATAGTTATTTGAACAAGATTGCGTGCTGGAAATATCTAATTTACATCAGGCGTAATTTATATATCATAGAATATTTTTTGTTTATGACATAATAAGCCACCTTCAAGTATGGCACTAATGCTAAAGAAACGTCCAGATCTATTTTCGCTATTTACTAAAACTTTACATTTGTTGAAGATGTTTATTAGCTAACACCTAATACCTATATTCATCCCTTAGCTGCGAAGCGAACTCCAAGGCATCTTCACTAGTGGTGATTCTTCCCTCAATACGCGCAATCTGAATTTCAGTAAGTAGTTTGCCAACTTGGGGGCCAGGGGGCAATTTTAAGGCTTGCATCAAATCATTGCCCGTAAGGAGGGAGGTGGGATGAGCAACCTGGTTGTTTGGATTCAAATAGCAATCAACTAAAGGAGCAACAGCCTCTACCGCGATTCCTCTTGCTACTGCAACCACTGTCAAGGCACTAAAAACATAACCTATTCCCAAAAAGAAAAAATATTGCTCCCGTAGGGTCATCCGTTGATTAGCGTGAGATTCTAATTGGGGTAGTTGTTTGAGGAGAGTAACCACAGCTCGGACTTCAGCCCGACTATACTTGAGAGACAATAATTGTTCCTCCGCAGCTTCTGGTACTGATGGCAGCAAACTTGCTAACTTGGCTAAACTCAACCAAGTTACTGATTTACCAGCAACCGAGGCTTGTAATTCTACTCCAAGTTTAGGGAAGGTTTTTGCGATTACCAAAGCTGATTGTTCAACTGCTGCAACTTGAGCCAAACTCTCTTGCGTAGCATCAGGAAACCATCTTTGAAGTAAATTATCTTCCCAGGCAGCTTTAAGCCAGACAGTGCCTTGAGAAGATTGCAGCAAGTAACCCAACTCTACCTGTACTCGTTCAGCTGCTATCTGTGCTAATAACGGTGCTAGCTGGCGAATTACAGACTGGGTTGCTGGTACAATCTTGAAGTCCAACTGGGCAGCTTGTCGGTAAGCCCGTAGTAATCGTAGGGGATCAGCTTCGAGATTTGTCGCTGATACCATGCGAATGATTCCTGCTTGCACATCGCTCACCCCTTGAAGCGGGTCAATAAATTGCTTATTGTAGGGGTCATAAGCGATCGCATTAATTGTAAAATCTCGCCGACTTAGGTCAATTTCTAAGCTTTCCCCTTCTTGCTGAGCAATGTCAACTGTTGCTTGGTCAAACACAACTCGGGCAATTTGCCGCTGGGCATCCAGTAGAACAAAACCGGCGTTGTAATGTTGTGCCAGATTACGTGCTGTCTGCACAGCATCTGTTGGTAAGACAAAGTCTAAGTCTAGATACTCAGCAGTTCTTCCCAGCAAAGCATCCCGTACTGCTCCTCCTACAAGATAAGCCTCTGGTGGGAGTAATTCTAAGCTAAAAGGCCAAGCTTGAGGATTAAGGGCAGTTTGGCTATTGATCATTATCATAAAGGAATGGGGAATTAAAAATTGGGCATTTGCTAACAAATTACAAAACTTGAGCTAGATTAACAGAAAAGACTTGGAGTCTCTAGTCATGTGTATTTGCGTTAACTGCCAGTATGTAGACCGCTGCTCCACTTATCACGCTGTGGAAACACAACATGAGCAGCCTCATCTTACGGAAAATCCTGATTTTGATGCGATTGAACCAACCATCAATGTCAATATCCGTCCCAAGGAAGATTTTGTGGAGATGGAATGGGATGTTGTTGGTTGCCTTAGTTTTAAGGAAGAAATGGGGAAATGGTCGAAGTTGCGTCCAGGTGAACTAGTACCTACTTGATGGGTTATATCATGTCTGCTTGAATAACCATAATTAGGATTGACGGAGATAAGCGGAGAACTTTATATTATGGGTATTTCATGCAACTTGATATTGAAGGAGTAAATTAATAGCTTTTGTTAATCTTTGCTCTAAGAAATTTAAAATTTATGTAATCTTCGTTTTCCAAACCAACAGGGGCATTTTCAATTAGTCGTTCACGGAATACTTTGAGTATCTCTAGTTGCTTAGCTGGATATAGTTTAGCTGCTCTCGCTTCTCTGGCCATTAGGGTATGTACTACAACTTCCTCAATTAGAAAATCTCGACACTTTTGATAAGCTAATTCTTGGCTCAAGGAATTAATACTACGCCTACTCAGGAAATTTGCTATATCTGTGTCTAGTGCAGACTCTATCAGAGAGTTATGTTGGCAAATTGCTGTGACTTGTTTATGCAAAGATTGAAACGATTCAGAGGTTCTCCACCTATCCCAATAGCTAATATTTTGCGAAGAAAAGTATTGCTCAAGTGTATTTTTATTTCTTGACAACCATTGGCGGCCACTTTCTAATGCTTGTTGATATGCTTCTTCTTCACTCATACCAAATTTCCAAACATAGTTATGTCGCTGCAATGTATCAGCAATATAGAGTAAGCATTGACTGAACCTACCATGAGCCCAACTCAAGAGAGTTTGCAATTTATCTTCTTCAAAAGCTAGATTACCAACACTAATACCAATCCTACAGCAGTTATGTTGTTTCCACTGAGGACTCTGACAAATTTTTATACGGTATTGTGTTGATATTTCCAAAATTTTCCTCCAGTTTCCGGTAAACAAAGGTATATATATTTTTATATATGTTTATATAATTTTACGAAATAAAAAAGATTTCGTCATTGTAGTGACGATAAATTATTTTGTATTCTGTGATACTTTTTCTGTTAATTTCGGATTATGGCTTCCAAGTTTGACACAACTCCCTTAATCGAGCCAAGATGAGAGAGGCAAATAAATTTTTGTAAAGGCTCTACTGGATGTCTTTTGAGCTGCTATCACTGGAGACAATCCAGGAAATTGCAAGGCAATATGGCTACTGGGCTGTATTTTTTGGTATTACTCTCGAAAGTGCTGGCATTCCCTTACCGGGAGAAACAATTACCCTGGTAGGCGGTTTTCTGGCAGGCAGTGGCAATCTGAATTATTGGATAGTACTTGTTTGTGCGATCGCGGGTGCAACCATCGGCGATAATTGCGGTTATTGGATTGGTAAAGTGGGAGGCTGGCCTTTATTAGTAAAGTTAGGAAGAATTTTTCGTATTACCGAAGCTCAACTAGTAGCAGTGAAAAGAGAATTTAGTGAAAATGCTGCCAGAGCAGTATTTTTTGGTAGATTTGTTGCTCTACTGCGAATTTTTGCAGGCCCAATGGCAGGAATTGCGGAAATGCCTTACCCACAATTTCTGTTGTGCAATTTTGGTGGTGCTGCCCTATGGGCTACGGTCATGGTAACTTTATCATTCTTTTTCGGACGTTTCATGCCTCTGGAAAGAATTATCTCTATAGTGGGTCAATTTGGAATCATTGTTCTGGTTATCGTAGTTGTGATGTTTTTGGGAACTAAGTGGTGGGAGTATCGTCAACTCAAGCAACAATCGCTCAATGAGCAATCTGTACGAGGAGAGTAGGGAGACCGGAGAGTATGGGGAGTGTGGGGAGACAAGGAGGACAAGGAAGACAGGGGAAACAAATAACCAATGACAAATGACAAATGACAAACAACAATGCATCTTCTAAACAAACTATCCCTATTTCTAGTCTTCCTTACCTTCCCTAACTTCCTGAGCATTTCTTCAGAATCATTCCTCTGTCCTGTATTTGCTTGGGGTGGGGAGGAGAGAGAATATGGCAGAGATGGTCACAATGGCAATGAGGGACGCAAAGGTAGAAAAGGGCGGGATGGTCAAAGCCTAACAGTTTTTACCGACGGTTCCCCAATGAATCTGGAACTATCAGGGGAAGATGGACTCGATGGTGAGGATGGGAGAAATGGTAAAGATGCTCGTTGTGGTAATCAAAACTGGAATGTTAACTATAATCTCCGAGGGGCTGATGGTGGTAACGGTGGTAATGGTGGCGATGGCGGTGATGCTGGTAATGGTGGTTCTTTAACCCTTCATTACACTAATCTGGCATACCTGAGAAACATCTACGTGCGGGCTGAAGGTGGAAGATCCGGAAGACCAGGACGCAGCGGCTATGGTGGCGAAGGTTGCCAATGTGAGAGCCGCAATTGGAAAAAAAACACCTGCACTGGTACTCCTGGTAGTCCTGACTATAGCTGTCAAACTGAGGAGTTTTCTTGCAGGCATGGTAAAGATGGTCGAGATGGCAGAGATGGTCGAGATGGGAATCCTGGGATCCTGGGTACTCTAGCGATCATTAACAGCACTGAGCCACTCTCACCGGATCAACCAATTGCAAGCGTTGCCATGTCTCAACTGCAAGGCAGAGTTTTCAATCTTTCCAAAAATCAATGGCAGACTCGCAGTGGTGCTGCTTCCCTCTTAGCCCCTGGCTCGATTATTAATAATCAATATCGTGAGTTTGTTGAGAGAATTGAAAGTTCCTTTGAGTTAGTTTGGAATGCGCCACGTTCCATCACCAATTTTCCGGAACAACAAGATCTTACTCTTACTCTCCAAGATAACCGACAAGTAAAGATAGATTTCCCTGAAGAGGTTTGGGTTGAGGGTACAACCTCACAACAGGAAGGTATCACCAAGTTTATTGTCTCCAATGCGATACATCAGAAAGAAGTTACTCAACTGACAAGGGCAGATTTTTCTGGGAACGGAACTAATCTGACTTTTAGTTTGGTAGACAAGGCTGGCAAGTCTAATTTGATTACAACCGAGTTTTGGCTTAAGTATCGCACAGCGAGGACAAGTGCTGGATTTCGTAGAACCGCTGATTATCGAACCAAGTACGAAGGTAATATTCCTCAGGAATTAGTGAAACGCCACAACAATCACTTCACTTTAGATCTAGGTAAGCTGCCAATAGAGTCTCAGTACCTGAAGCCTGGGGTCGCAGTTAATATTCAGTTAGTAGCAACTCGTTCCTTTGGAGAGCATTCTACGGAGCAAAAAATTGACTGGAAAGGAGAAATTAGACGTTAATAGGCAATAGGTGAGCAACAGATGTAGGGTGTCTTAGCGACAGCTAACGCACCAAGATTGCACCAAAGATAAGGATGGTGCATTCCCCTTTTGATTTGATAAGATATAGCAACCGCCACAACGGTTAGGACAACACCCAATTCTTAAACCTTTATCTATCAATCTTTTACCCTTCTGCCCTCTGCCCTCTGCCTTCTGCCTTTTGCTATAAGAGGAACTTTATCAAAATCAAGATGATGAGCCTATTGACTGTTCAATAAAATGGGTGAGCGATGAGTACCTGGGTGATTTTTAAAATGATTGTACTCAGGATTCGGTGCGTTACGCTTTGCTAACACACCCTACAATAGATATTTTTTTTCTTAGCAAATTACCTTAAGATTTAAACTTCAACATATCCAAACGGGATAATGCACTCGTAGCTGTCTCCCGCACATAGTTGTCAGCAGATTCATCATTCGCTACATTGGTTAACAATTCCTTAGAGCGCTCGTCATCAATGGAACTAATAGCATTAACAATTGCTACTCCCAAAGCTGGGTTATCACTCTCCTTTAGCACTTCCAGCAAGCTATCTAAAGCAGGTAAACCTACAACTCCTAAAGCCATTGCTGAAGCAATGTAAACAACAGGATTATAGTCATTGAGGGCTGTTTTCAATGCCTCAATTCCTTCAGTGGGGAAGGGAACCTCCGGATAATTAACAGCTACCTGAGCGAGTGCCTTCGCACAACTACTACGAACAGTTCCATTCTCGCTGTTGAGCAAAGAATCTACTAATGGTGGTACGGAATCCACACCAATTGCCCCTAGTGCCTTTACCGCTGCTCGTCGGTAGGTTGTATCCTCTTGATCCAAAACTGACATCAAGCGAGGAATTGTGTTTTCATCCCGGGTGTCAACCAACTCCCAGGTTGCCCGGTCTCGCAGATTAGGATTAGGGTGTTTCAGTTGCTCAAATAAAGACTCTTGTGCCATCGTTATTGTGGAGACTGTTCCGGTTCTGACTAGAGCTTGCTGCTATATTTGTGGAGATGACAACAGCAAAGTTATCAATGGATAATTAATAATTGATAATTGATAATTGGTTAATATCGTCTAAGACCTCTTCATTTATTAAGAAAATAAAAAATATTTTCCTTAAATGCAATCCTCTTCTTTCAAGGAGAGGTCATTATCCATTATCCATTGTTCATTATCAATTATTAAATTCCTTGATTTAGCAACCGGGGGACTCTTAGTTCTTAGCTTACCCAACATGAGGCAAACAATGAACTGAAAGTCCCCCAGTTTTCAATTAAGACTAACTATTAGAATCAATCCTGGTTACTAGGACAAGGAGTTGATTACATAGTCGAGGAGAGTATTGTACTCAGTCAAAGCTTGAGCAGACAAATCACGAGGAGCACAACCACGATTACGAGCGTAGCTTAGAGCTTCAACATAAGGAGCGGTAGGCAGACCTAAAGCGCGATAAACTTCACGCTGACCAGCAATACCCCACTCATCCAGAGGACCGGTACCACCAACAACTAAAGAATAGTTGATCAAGCGTAGGTAGTGCTTGATGTCACGCGCACACTTCTCTTTGAAGGTAGGAGTAGAGTTAGCTTCACCAGCGTCATTTAGGTAAGGATACTTCTTGATGCAAGCATCATAAGCTTCTTTAGCAACAGCGTCGATGTTGCCAGCTAGCTTTTCAGCAGCTTCTAAACGAGCTTCAGCGCGTTGGATAGAACCTTGTACGGACTCTAAATCGGAGGTGCTGGGGAAACGTCCAGCAGCATCGGCAGCAGCAACTACTGTGGTAACAACTGATTTCATGTCTTTAAGATCTCGAAATTGGACTTGATTTAGATGAAATTTTCCATTGTTTGGCTAATAGTGACTGACGAGATGTCAATTAACTGATTGCCAAAATGGTGGTAAGGCGATTCAACCTGATGCGATTAGCCAAGAGCGTTAATTACGCGGTCAAAATAGCCACCAGCTTCAGCAACTAGGCTAGCGCATTTGTCAGCAGTAACTGTGCTTCCCATTTTGCGCAATTTCTTTCCTGCACGAGCTTCGCTGGGCTCATCTTTGATGTGAGCAACAGCCTGAGCTTTCATGATGCCAACTGCGCGAGCAGTAGAAGTGGTGGGAACACCTAAAGCAGCGTAGGTTTCCTTGAGACCATTTAAGCAACGATCTTCGAGAACGGAAGCATCGCCAGCCAGTAGAGCATAGGTAACATAGCGGAGGATGATTTCTCCATCACGCAAGCAAGCAGCCATGCGGCGGTTGGGGTAGCAGTTTCCACCAGCTTGGATCAAACCGGTGTTTTCGCAGATCATACCAGCGATCGCATCAGATACCATGCAGCTAGCGTTGCTAGCAATAGCATTAACTGCATCGAGGCGGCGGTTACCAGAAGCGATGAAATCTTTTAGTGCTGCTAAGTCTGCGCCACCGATTGGAGCAGTTTTGCTGTCTGCTGCAACTACAGCTCTGGAAAAAGCGTCAAGCATTGAGCTCTCCTTGAATTGATTAAACAAAAGTTACTTTTAATTAAGTTAGTCAACATTTGATGTCTGACCAACAATCTAGAGAATAGGCAAAAGGCACTAGCTCAGTCTCATTTCTGAAAAAGAAAGTCACAATTTGTAATATCTTTGGGGCTTGCTTGATAAGTCTGAAACAAATATGGTGCTAGGCGCTGGGCAACAGGCAACAGTAATTTGTGAAGTAGGTTTGGTGGATTTAAGGATGTCCTAATCTAAACTTGTAGCGCTATAGAGGGGAATTCTCTGGCACGATAGATAAGATGTTCCCTAAACCTGCCCCTATGTTTGTCAATTGATTTGGCATCTATTGTTCCATCTTGCCTATGAAACACGAGCAACAGTCCTTCACTACCAGTGTTTCTATATATAATCACCATCAAAGCAAGCTATGTGGAGAGCTCTCCCACACAACTATTGCCAGATTTTTATCCTTCATCTTGCAAAGTTCTTCCTTTCTTATGATGGCAGCACCAGCGATTGCTCAAGTAACTTCCGAACTT
This sequence comes from Symploca sp. SIO1C2, assembly GCA_010672925.1. Lineage (GTDB taxonomy): Bacteria > Cyanobacteriota > Cyanobacteriia > Cyanobacteriales > Coleofasciculaceae > Caldora. The sequence goes on from JAAHFP010000027.1 coordinate 9,001, forward strand.
GAGCTAGCTCAGCTCCCAACTATTCCGATAATTAGCGACCCTAGTACTCCAGATGTAGTGCTGCCTGAACCGGAACCTCAACCAACAGTAGAACCCCTACCTTCCTTGGAAGAGTTGCTACCACAGCTGGAAATACCCCCCAATAGTCCCCAACCAATACTAGAGGAGAATCCCGGTGAAATAATTATTGAGCAGTTTAAGGTAGTTGGCAGTACTGTATTTAGTGCAGAAGAACTAGCAGCAGTATTAGAGCCTTTTACCAAGCAGGCTATTTCCTTTACGGAACTACTCCAGGCTCAAGAAGCAATTACTGAGCTATATCGAGACCAAGGCTATGTTACCTCTGGAGCTTTTATTCCTCCTCAATCCCTACAAGGGGGTACAGTCACAATTCAAGTAGTGGAAGGAGAAGTAGAGGCGATCACAATCAAAAATACTAGGCGACTTAATCCCAGTTATATCAGAAGCCGTGTTGAGCTAGGAACGACAACTCCCCTAAATCAAGAACAGTTGCTCGAAAAACTACAACTGCTGCAACTTAATCCCCTAATTGAAAACTTGCAGGTAGAGTTGGCGGCTGGTTCAAGTCCTGGTAAAAGTACTTTAGAAGTTACGATAGAAGAAGCATCAGCCTTTGCTACTGAGCTGAGTCTGGATAATCAGCGATCGCCTAGTGTCGGTAGTTTACGCCGCAGTCTCCAAGTCTACCACAGCAATCTCTGGGGATTTGGCGATCGCTTTGATTTTAGCTTTTTCAATACTGAGGGTAGCAATTCCTTAGAGAATATCAGTTACAGCTTCCCCATCAATCCCCGTAATGGCACTATCGCCTTATCCCATAGTCGCGGTATTAGTAACGTTATTGAAGAACCTTTCAATATTCTGGATATTGAGTCTCAATCTCGCACCTATGAACTAACCTACCGCCAACCCCTAAGCCAAACTCCTACAGAAGAACTGGTTTTGGGGTTAACTGCTTCTCGCCAAGAAGTACAAACCTTGCTCGGCATTGATGATATTGGTCCTTTTCCCCTCTCTGATGGAGCAGATGATAATGGGGCAATCAAAATTTCTGCTGTGCGTTTCTTTCAGGAATACAGTAAGCGGAATAGTCAGGAAATCTTTGCTGCGCGATCGCAATTTAGCTTCGGTCTCGGTGTTTTTGATGCCACTATCAATGAAAGCGAACCTGATAGTGAGTTTTTCAGTTGGCGAACTCAAGCTCAATATTTGCGGCTTCTCACGTCAGATATCACCCTGTTTTTAAGGTCAGATCTGCAATGGTCAAATGAACCTTTAGTCGCCCTAGAACAATTTAGCCTTGGAGGTCATTTCAATGTTAGGGGTTATCGTCAGGGTCTTCTCCTAGCAGATAAAGGCTTATTTACTTCAGCTGAGGTTCGTGCTACTGTTCTCCGTATTCCTGAGTGGAATATCAGCTTACAGTTAGCTCCTTTTTTTGACTTTGGCACTGTTTCTAACAATTCTAACAATGGACTAGAATTGAGTAATCTTTACTCTCTAGGACTGGGTTTAAGATTTTCCTTAGGAAACAGTTTTTTGGCTACCTTAGATTGGGGTATTCCTTTAGTTGAGGTAGATAACACCGGTAATTCTTTGCAGGAGCAGGGTTTGTATTTCACAATGAAATACAGATTGTTTTAGGTCGTAGTTAGTAGGTGGTAGGTGGTAGGTGGTAGGTGGTAGGTGGTAGGAAAAAGCCCAAAAAATTTATATTCTCTATTCTCCATTCCCAATTCCCAATTCCCAATTCCCAATTCCCTGTTCCCTATTCCTTACTTTTGCCACCAGACTTCTTAAGACAAATTGCTTCCAAGCCTAATTCTTCTAATTATCCAGGTTACAAGGAGAAGAACTCTCTTCTATAGGAGAGATTCCACCAACACCGATACCTGTGTTAAATACTTCTGCATCAGTTAAGACGATCTCTTCCATGAAAGCGCCCGACACATCTGCATCATAAATCTGTGCACTAGTTAAATTTGCTTGATTAAGATTGGTATCATTCATACAGGCATTAGTGAGAAAAGCTTCTGTTAAGTTAGCACCTTGTAGGTTGGCTCCGTTGAGATCAGCTCCTTCCAAATTAGCATTAACTAAATTCGCTCTTTGTAGGTTAGCATCCCTCAAGTCAGCACCAATCAAATGAGATTCGGAAAGGTCGGTTTCCGAAAGGTCAGCTCCTGCTAAATCACAACCAGCACATTCTTTGCTCTCTAATAGTTCTTGCACATGCTCAGGATTTTCGGCTTGAACTGCACTAGTAAAAAAAAGTGGAGTTACTAAGGCTAGAGTTGCTAATATTGATAGTTTCATTTTCTTTTTTTCCCTTGTTCTGATCAATCACCTAAGCTCATGCCATGAAAACTCATAGGGTTTTGCATACCATGAGCTTATTTTGTGACTCAACATGATTAATATTCCGATATTTACCTGAGAAAATCAATGATTTGCGTCCTAGGAACTTGTTAAGTCAAACACCACAAACTGCCATCAGTATCAGATTTTGGTGTGAGGGATGATTTGCTTGACTGTGATCTGAATCACTAGTATGGCTCGTATTAGACACCCCCATACCACAATCCTACACCCTGTCTTTATTAAACCGTACTTAAATCAATGGAAAATATTTTCCTTCCTTCCACTCCCAGGCAATCCCCTCCGGATCTCTCGATTTAGTCCAATCGGCAAACTCAGGAGTAGTTCGCAGTCTCTTGAGGACTTTATCAGAACAACGGAATCGCTGACAAACTTCTTTGACTTTATAGGGTCGTACTGCAAGGGCTGGCAAAGCTTTGCTGGGAGGAGCTTCTGTCACATTTTGAACCGCAAGCACTTCGAGGGAGTAACCGGAGAGTGGTGTTCCTTGGCTGTGCAATCCTTTTTCCTGATGGAACTGAATAATAGACTCCCCCGCAAACCAGTCTAATGCAGTTCTTACCCAATACCACCCAGGTTGGGGTGTTTGCTCTAAACAAACTTCTGTTTTCTTACCACTACTAGCAACTAAGTGATGAGTCGCATTAAACATTCCTCGCTCTTGTTTCTGTGTTTCTGAGGCTTTCTTCCTCTTCGGTGAGCATTTGAGGCAATACTTGGGAGGATTCCCCGGATAGCACTCGCGAGTTGTCATCTGCTGACATTTGCCACAAACAAAGGTGAGAGGCTTGGTGTAAATAGTACGACTGTGAGCACGAACAATGAAGGTTTGAGAAGGCATTTAAATATTAGGTTTTAGGGGAAAAAAGATGAGGTAATTATTCTACAGGCCGAGCCAGTAATCTTACTTGAGAGTCCTTACAGAATTTTATCCTAATTCCCAATCCTGTGTTTCCATTTCCGAAACCAACCTGACGAACCCTGTAGAAACAAGATAGGCTAACCTAAAAGCCCTAAGTGCAGCGGGCATGAAAATAACCCATCAGGAACAAACGAGGTAAAAGCTTGCTACAAAGGCTTTTTCCCCATCTGCCACCTGTCACCTGCCACCTACCACCTACCAACTGCCTCATTAAGGATTGTCACAAAACAGACATCCTGCGTAAAAAGGGCAACTTATCCTGAAAAGTAAATGGGGATTGTCATTGGTCATTGGTCATTTGGGAATTGGTGATGTGTAAATATCTCCCTCTGCTCCCCCAGCTGCCTCAACTCTGTTAAAAAAACTCTCCTATAACAAACATGGTAAGAGAATTAGCAATTTCTACCCAAGGACTTACTAAACAATTTGATCGACACATTGCCGTCAATGATGTCGAATTAGAAGTAGCAGCAGGGGAGGTATACGGCTTAATCGGCCCCAATGGTGCGGGGAAAACCACTCTAATCCGCATGTTAGCCGCTGCAGAAGAACCGACTACTGGCGAAATTTATATCAATGGCGATCGCTTATTGCGGGATGAGAGTAATCCTACCCTAAAACGGCGCTTGGGTTATCTACCGGATGACTTTCCTCTCTATGATGACTTGACAGTTTGGGATTATCTAGACTATTTTGCTCGTCTCTATCGCTTAAGGAATCCACGACGCCGCCAACGCCTCCACGAAGTCCTAGAATTAATCCAACTGACAAATAAACGCAATAGCTTAATTTCCACCCTCTCCAGGGGGATGAAACAAAGACTCAGTCTGGCACGTACTATTATTCATGAACCGATATTACTACTATTAGACGAACCAGTATCTGGCTTAGACCCAATTGCTAGAATGCAATTTAGGGAAATCATTAAAGTTTTGCAAGAAGCGGGGATGACGATTCTGATTTCTTCCCATGTACTGAGTGATTTAGCTGAGTTGTGTACCTCCGTGGGCATTATGGAACTAGGGTATCTAGTAGAAAATGCGCCACTAAAGGAACTGTACCAGCGTCTGAGCCGTCAGGAAATTTTTCTGACTACTTTGGGTAACCTAGATGAACTACAGGCTGAATTAAGAAACAATCCTCTAGTAGCAGACTTGCAGATTTCCCCTGCAACTAATCGGGTGCGAGTACATTTTTCCGGAGGCCCAGAAGATGCAGCGGAGTTGTTGCGATCACTCATTAGTGCGGGGATTCCTTTAACGGAATTCCACTGTACTCAGGAAGATTTAGAAAAGATTTTCTTGAAAATGGGGCATCAGCAGGCATCTTAAAGAATTAAGAATTAAGAATTGAGAATTAAGAATTGAGAAGAAATTACTATGGCACTGAATTTAGTCAATCGACTGGGGGAGTTGAATCCCCAGGTGTTTCGAGAACTTAAAGGGCGTCTTAAACCCCGCAATGTACTTATCACAGTAGCAATTTCCTTGGTAGGTCAACTAATACTGCTGATGAGCTTCGCCAGTGAGCTACCGATGTCTTCTTGGGAGAATAGTACGCAATATAGCCGATATTGTACTGGTTATAGTAAACAATATTCTTCCAGCCATACTTGTATTCCAGATGGCTTAGGTGACTTTGAGATTAACTGGCAGTTGTGGTGGCAAGATGTTTTTATCTGGCTGAGTCTGATTGGTATCTTTGCCCTACTAGTAGTCGGCACTTATATGCTGCTCAGTGACCTCTCCAAAGAAGAAAGTCGTGGTACGCTGAACTTTCTGCGCCTCACTCCCCAATCGAGCCTAAGTATTTTAGGTGGCAAACTCTTAGGAGTGCCCATCTTACTCTATATCGCAGTTGGTCTAGCTTTCCCTTTGCACCTGTTGTCTAGTTTGGGGGGTAGCATTTCTCTGGGTCAAATACTCTGGTTCTATCTAGTTATAGCTAGCAGTTGCCTCTGCTTTTACAGTCTGGCACTGTTATTTGGCTTAATAGGCAGAAAACTCGGCAGCTTCCAACCTTGGTTAGGCAGTGGTGTAGTACTGATGTTTTTGGTAATCATGACCACTGTGCTACACCATCATAGCTACAATCACCAGGCAACCGACTGGCTAATGCTGTTTCATCCAGGGCTTTTGTTACCTCACCTAATTGATGCCAATTCTCTAAACCCTGTCAATCTATATAGAAAAGGTAGTTACTTGGAAGAATTACGGTGGTTTTATCTACCCGTGGGTGCTAGGGTGGGAACTTTAGCTAGTTTAACAATATTAAATAACGCTTTATGGAGTTACTGGGCATGGCAGGGGATCCAGCGCTGCTTCCACAACCCTACTGCTAATGTTTTCAGTAAACGGCAAAGTTACCTGCTAACAGCTGGTTTTGAACTGACAGTTATCGGATTTGCCCTTGCTCCTGATGTTGCTTATACCAAGCGTTTGTTTGAGAATGCGCAGATGCTAGTGGTATTCAACCTTATCCTCTTTTTAGGACTAATCGCTGCTTTGAGTCCCCACCGACAAGCATTGCAGGATTGGGCTCGTTACCGCCATCAGCAGCCTAAATCCCAGCGCCGAGGCTTACTGAAGGATTTACTTTGGGGTGAGAAAAGTCCAGCACTAGTAGCAATAGCTCTGAATTTAGCGATCGCTTCGGTTATCTTACTAACCTGGGTACTATTCTGGTCTGATAGTACCTACAAAATGCCAGCACTTTGGGCGCTGTTGTTGAATATCAGTTTTATCCTCGTTTGTGCCACTGTTGCTCAACTGATGCTGATGATGAAAGCGAAAAAACGCTCAGTTTGGGCTGCTACTACTGTGGCTGGATTAATCATCTTACCGCCAATAGTTTTTGCTTTTCTGTCACTGAACCCCAATCATCTTCCTGATGTCTGGCTATTTTCTGCCTTTCACTGGGCTGGTGTAGAACATACTGTGGGCGTCAGTGTGGGTTTTGCCCTAATTGCTCAGTCTCTGACCCTGGCAGTGTTGAACTTACAGCTAACACGCAGATTACAAAAAGCGGGTGAATCAGCGACGAAAGCGTTATGTGGGAGTTGAGAATTGTTGTTGGTTGTTGGTTGTTGGTTGTTTGGGAATTGGGAATTGGGAATTGGGAATTGGGAATTGGGAATGGAGAATTATGAGTACTCCTGACTCCTGCCTCCTGCCTCCTGCCTTCTGCCTCCTGCCTCCTGACTCCTGACTCCTGCCTCCTGCCTCCTGCCTTTTGCCTCCTGCCTCCTGCCTCCTGCCTCCTGCCTTCTGAACTTCTTTGTTAACAATACGGAAATTAAAATTACTATGGCACTGAATGTAGTCAATCAACTTGGGGAATTGAATCCCCAGGTGTTTCGGGAATTCAAAGGGCGTCTTAAACCCCGCAATTTCCTGATTACAGTAGCAATTTCCCTGGTAAGTCAACTACTGTTACTGATGAGTTTCGCCAGTCAGTTACCGGTTGTTGATCTTAAAATTGACGGTGATACTTGGAATCGTTATTGTACTGGCTCTACGGAAAGGTATTCAAATCCTATCTGTTTACCAGATGGTTTAGGGGGTTTTGAGATTAACTGGCAGCTGTGGTGGCAAGATGTCTTTATTTGGTTGAGCTTGATTGGTATCTTTGCCCTGTTGGTAGTCGGTACTTACATGTTGCTCAGTGACCTTTCCAAAGAAGAAAGTCGTGGTACCCTGAACTTCCTACGCCTCACTCCTCAATCGAGCCCAAGTATATTAGGTGGCAAACTCCTCGGAGTGCCCATCTTACTCTATATGACCATTGGTCTAGCTTTACCTTTACATCTGTGCTCTAGTGTAGCGGGCGACATACCTCTGGTTAAAATGCTCTGCTTCTACATAGTTATGGCTAGCAGTTGTCTATGTTTTTACAGTATGGCACTGTTATTCGGCTTAGTAAGCAGAAAGCTGAGCAGTTTCCAACCCTGGTTAGGCAGTGGTGCAGTGTTCATGTTCTTGATGATCATGACTAATGTGCTTCACCACCCTTACCACAACTATTACCCAGCAGACTGGCTAATGCTGTTTCATCCGGGGATTTTGTTGCCTTACCTGATTGATGCCAATTCCCTAGATCCCACTGATGTCTATGAAAAAGGTGATTACTTGGCAGGATTGCTGTGGTTTAATATACCCGTCACTGCTCATGCTTGGAGTTGGACTGGTTTGACCGTATTCAACTACAGTTTGTGGAGTTATTGGTCATGGAAAGGGCTCCAGCGCTGCTTCCACAATCCCAGCGCTAATATCTTCAGCAAACAGCAGAGTTACCTGATAACTGGTTGTTTTGAACTGATGATTGTGGGATTTTCTTTGTACCATGATGTTAAGTATCCCCAGGATTCCTTGGAGAATTTGCAGATACTACTGGTATTTAACCTCATCTTCTTTTTAGGACTAATCGCCGCCTTAAGTCCCCACCGACAAACTTTGCAAGATTGGGCTCGTTATCGACATCAGCAACCTAAATCTCACCGCAAAGACTTACTGAAAGATTTGCTTTGGGGTGAGAAAAGTCCAGCATTAGTAGCAGTAGCACTGAATTTAGCGATCGCTTCGGTTATCTTACTCACTTGGGTACTATTCTGGCCGAATAATGAATACAAAATACCAGCACTTGGGGCACTGTTATTAAATATCACTTTCATCCTCATCTGTGCTACCGTTGCTCAACTGATGCTGATGATGAAAGCACGGAAACGCTCAGTTTGGGCTGCTACTACTGTGGGTGGATTAATTGTTTTACCGCCAATCATGCTCGGTTTTCTGTCAATGTCTCCCTATGATGCCCCTGCAATCTGGTTGTTTTCCGCTTTTTCCTGGGCTGGTGTAGAACATGCTGCGGTTATAACTATTGGCTTTGCACTAATTGCTCAATCCCTGGCACTGACACTGTTTAACTTACAGCTAACACGAAGGTTACGCAAAACTGGGGAATCGGCAACTAAAGCACTAATGTCTAAGAATTGAGAATTGTTGTTTGGGAATTGGGAATTGGGAATTGGGCAATGGTTACAACTTCCTCAACTCTTTATTCCCCTCCTGGGAGGGGTTAGGGGTGGGTTTTGCTCAGTTATGCTCAGAAATCTAAAATCTAAAATCTAAAATCTAAAATGAACTCAAAACTACTAGATAAGCTAGGTGAGTGGAACCCACAGTTATATCGGGAACTGAAAGGGAAACTAAAGACTCGCAACCTGTTAATTACAGTTGCCATTTCTTTAATCATCCAATTAATACTCCTAGTATTTGCCTATGAACAGTACTCCTTTTCTTCACAATACAGTTGGGAAGTTGTCTTCAGACCACTCAACTGGCTGTTACCATTTCTACTAATAATCTGCGGCGTCTACCAACTATGCCAAGATTTAGCTCAAGAAGAGCGTCGAGGAACACTTAATTTTATCCGTTTAAGTCCCCAGTCTAGCCAGAATATTTTAATTGGGAAAATACTGGGAGTTCCTGCTCTACTTTACCTAGGAATAGCTCTCACAGTGCCATTGCATCTGTTTTCTGCCTTAGCTACTGGTATGTCTTTGCTCTGGCTCTTAGGCATTTATACCCTCTGGGGAGCTGGTTGCTGCCTGTTCTATAGTGCCGCTTTATTCTACACTTTACTGTGGAATTCTCAAGGAGACTCGAAATCTATTGCCGGGTTAGGGGGGCTTCTGGCCTTTTTTGTCAGCCCTTCTTACATCAGCGTTATTGATTTTAGCTTCCATTGGTACCAATCAAGCTCTCCCCTGAAAAACTGGCAATGGTTTTTCCTTCCCCTAGGAAGTGAGGCATTTTTGGCTTATGCTTGGATAATCATTACTTTGAGTGTCGCCACTTACTGGATTTGGCAGGCAGTAAATCGTCGTTTCCGTAACCCCAATGCCACCCTGCTGAGTAAGAAACACAGTTATTGGCTAGTTGCCTGCTTTCAGATATGGTTGTTAGGATTTGCCGTAGCAGAAATCAACTCAGCTCTTTCCGAGGCTCATCTGTTTGCCGGTTTGTTCTTTATCTTCTTTTTGAACCCTATCTGGTTCCTGGTTCTCATCGCCGCTTTGACTCCTCACCGCCAAGCCTTATTAGATTGGGCTCGTTACCGTAGATACAGTAGTAGTTCTAATCGTAAAAGTTTTTGGCATCGCCCTCTAATGCAGGATTTGATTTGGGGTGAAAAAAGTCCAGTACTAGTAGCAGTTGGGATTAATTTACTGATTACAGCGGTTATTTGGATACCTTGGGTGTTGTGGATACCGGAAGCACTTTTGCAGCAAGATAATTTAACAACTCTCAAGGCTTTTTTTAGCGTACTCCTGACGATGAATTTAATATTGCTCTATGGAGCAATCAACCAACTAGTACTGTTCCTCAAAACCTCGAAACCGGAGTTATGGGCAACTGGAGTTATAGGTACTGTGATTGCCTTACCCTTCGTGATTAGTGGCATTCTGGGAGTTGAAGTGATGCAAATACCTTTCCTGCTGATGTTTTCTCCCTTCCCCATGCTTGCCCTAGTTAATGGTTCACTTACCACAGTGTTCTTCGGTTTACTAGCTCAGTTGGGAGTTGTAGGATTGTTAAGTCTACAGTTAACGAAAAAACTGCAAAAGGCTGGTGAGTCTGAATCCAAAGGCCTACTTACAAGTGCGACATCTTAGTGTTAGGTGTTAGTGCGATTGCATATCTTGTAGTAGCCTATCTTGTAGGGTGCGTTAGCGTAACAAAGTACAATCGCATATCTTGTAGGGTGCGTTAGCGTAACAAAGTGGAGCGTAACGCACCACAGTACTAATACCATTAATTACCAAATCCCGTGAAACCACAAACCCAGCAAATCATCACCACCCTAGCAGAGATCACCGATGACTTATATTACAGCTTAGTTGGTGATGAACCCTATGTAACTGTTTTTTGGGAAGTTGAAGAAAAAGGGGAGTTTGACGTCGAAAACTTTCTGCTGGATAGCGGTGCTTTAACTCCCTTTTCACCGGAAGATTTCCTCCATCAAATTCGACAAACTCAATCCCCATCAGTTGTCGAACATTACCAAAATCTCCTAGCCTTACTCCAAGCTAACTTATCAGAACTAACAATCTATAGTTACGGCTTTCCTGAATTATCAGAGGATTTGTTTAATGGAAATTTACCCCTTGAAGCCGATAAACTTGCTCCCTTGCTCATTCCTCTGCTAATCGGTTTATCCCCAACAGGAGAATGGATTGGCTTAGCTCCCCAACAGAAGCGGGGATATCAATCATCTCCAAGGTTTGTTATTCCAGAGTTAGAATCGGTTGGGGAAACTACCAATGCATTAGTTGAACAAATTCAATCCCTCACCTCTCAAATCGAGCATAAACTAAGTACCAAAAGTTGGAAACTGAGAAATTCTTGGCAAGTATTGCTTACCGCTAGCCGTACCTCAATCATCGAAAAGTTATTATCACAAGCCGGGTTTTTAAGTGTCGAAGAAATCAATAAATTTTTGCGTAATATTGAATCGGAACTAGAAGAATTGGAAGAAGATGAGGAATTGCCAACAGATTTACAGCAAACAATAGACCTTCGAGAATATTTTCAATCCCAACTGCTCAATTCCCGAGTTTACAATCTCGACTATAACATCAGTGATGAGTCCTTTACCATTCACTATGCCTTGGGACAAACTGAAGATGGCGACTGGATGGGGGTAGTAACAGATAGTTTTACTTTTTGAGAGCTTAAGTTTTAGTATAATCCGTTCATCAGTGGCTTGAGATACCCGACTTCTTGAAGAAGTCGGGTATCTGGGAGTATTGGGTTTCGTTTCTCTTCATCCAAGCTACAAGAGAACGCGATCTCACTGTTAAGAATATTGTAGCTTAATTCATATCAATCTTAGTCAGATATAATTCTTTTAAAGGTTCTAGACGCTGACACATGCGTTGCCACTTTTTTCGCAGAGCTGGTTCATTTGTTTGTATCCCTTGAGTCTCAAGTTGCTGACGCACCTGCTTCCATGTCATGTCCTGCTCAACCCTAAGTTCTAAAATTTTTTGCTCTTCTGGTTTGAGTCCCCGTTTAATATCTGCGATTACCTTAGTAAGTTCCTCTTTTTCAGAGTTCTCTTCTGGTAATGTAAGCTTTATCATTTGGCATTCTATTTCAGAATATTCGGCTGTTAGTTGCCATCTACTGTCTTCCCGACTTAGCTCTCTAATAATATTAAATGACGTACTTCGTAACCATGCTAGAGGATTCTTGATTGACTGATCTTTATCGAATTTTTCAATTGCGCGACAAATTGCTATGTTACGAATTTCATGCCATTCATAGCGGGATGCTAGATTAAAATGATTCAGTCGTGAGCAGATAAAGGCTATGAAATTCCAATAATGACGAGTATTAGAATTTTCAAAAGTTTGTAAAAACTCATAAAATTCTTCCTTTGAGTTTAGGGTTTTAGATGAATCGAAAGATTGAAAATTTGTAGACATTATTCCTCCAAAAATAGCAGTGAAATAAGAAGACATTAAATTACGGTTTAACTGGATTTTATGCCTCAACAGTCTAAATTGAATTAACCCATGTCATAAATCATTAGATCTTCGGCATAGGTTGATGCAACTTAGCTCTATAACAACAACAGATACAGTGTTTTGCACTGTAATAAAGTACATCAAAAAAAGTCCCCCTTTCTAAGGGGGATTTAGGGGGATCAACAAAGTACCGCATAGGAGAGCAATCTGCTGTACAGAAGAACTACATTGCCTTCATCCAACATATCTTGTTGAATGAATACAGAACGGTCTACTTCAATTAACAAAGAACTTAGCAAATCATCTTCTTCTGCCAACTCCAAAATTTCTCCCATACGCTCTGCCTCTTCCTCAGAAAGCTCTGAAAGTAATGCTAGTTGGCGATACTCTATCACTAATGCAAAAACTTCCGTTGGAATTGTTACATCAGGCAGATTAATTAAGTTTGGGGAATCTTCAGATACATGAATAGTAGGAAGAAATACCGTTTTTTTCATCTTTTGGCAAAAGAAAGAATCTTCTCTTGTTCCCAATAAAGTATCGTTGCCACATCTACAAAATAAAGTATCATCACCACATGTGCCATCTAAAATATCGTTATCCTCTGTACCATACAGCTCATCTACTGAATCTTCTGTTTGTATTAAAGTATCGTCACCACATGCGCCATTTAAATTATCGTTCCACTCTGCACCATACAGTTCATCATTTGCATAGTAATCGTTTTCAGTATCCCAAAAATCCTGTGTTGTATGCTCAGAGATATGATCGCTCTGTATTTGATTACACAAAGTATCTGCTTGCATGTGGTAATTTATCAAGTTTAACCTTGTACCCATCTGCACAACCTCGTTATCGTTACTATAGTTATTGAAGTTAAAGGCAAAAGTGTGACATTTACTCAATTTAGAAAATCTGAGTCTGCATAGACAACATAGTCGTGCTGTATTTACAGACTCGCTCCAGCTACAGCAACTTATTTATTTCTCGGCAGTCTTCTGTTGATTGGAGTCTTTTGCTGAGTCGCTTGACCTTTTATCCACGTCAGTCTTGATTTTGATTCCCTTTGGACTGGCTTCTAGGTCGAAAAGATATCGCCCATTAACCATATAGACTGTAGTGAGCGCTCCTATAGCAAATATCAGCACTCCGCAAAGCGGTAATGTAATTTGCCAGATGGGGAATAGGCGTTTCATGATATACTCTTCCTCAAATTACAGAGACTTTTTAAAACCCAAAAAACCAGATAATTGTATCTGGCTTTCTTTAAGTTCTATAATTTAGTGTCTTTTTCGAGAAATACTGTGACAGTTAATAATCCAAATGGCGAAATTCTGACTGCACTTTCTTCAAACTGTCAACCTGCTATGAGAATAAGTTAGATACGCGATCGCACTCAAAGAAATCAACCTCCACACTGGAACCAGATGCCATTTAATTGTTGTTTCTGGGTAATAATAACTCTCATACAGAGTTTTTCCCATCTCCGGTAGTATTAAGGCATATCCATATTATTCAGCATATTCGACGAGGGAAGTCTTTTCTACCGAGACAGAAGTAAAATCCAGAAAGGCTTCAAAAACATTATTGTTATTAATTCCGAGGTCAATATTAGTAGCTAACAGTTTGAAATCCCCGACTTCTTCAAGAAATCGAGGATTGGGGAGTGTTGGGTTTATCAAGAATTCGGATGATAGATAACAGGCAAGATGCCTATTCCACCAGAAACTAACAATAGCATTAGGTGAAAAGTAGGTACATCTTAGCTTACAAAACCCGCCAACTATGTTAATCTACTTACCGACCAATTCCCACGTAATGGAAACCTGCCTTTTTCAAATCTTCAGGGTTTAGGAAATTGCGACCATCAATTAACAGGGGATTGTTCATCAGCTTGGCCATCTTATCATAATCCAACTTAGCGAATTGTTGCCAATCTGTAACTAAGACCAAAGCATCACAACCATCAGCCAATCGCTCTGGATCAGTTTCCACAATCACCCCAGTTAAACCATGACGCATACCAGTAGAGGAAATAATTGGATCGTAGGCTTTGACTTTTGCCCCCAATCTGTTAAGCTCTTCAATCAGATTCAGAGCTGGAGCATCTCTTAGATCGTCAGTATCTGGCTTGAAAGTCAAACCTAGCAGTCCCACTGTTTTAGCCTTGAGCATTTTGAGTTCTTGCTTGAGTTTTTCCACTGCAAGCAAGCGTTGGCGTTGGTTAACACTAACGGTAGCTTTGAGCAATTGAGTGTCGTAGCCATAATCATCAGCGATATGAGTTAAAGCTAAGACATCTTTGGGGAAACAGGAACCACCCCAGCCAATCCCAGCTTGCAAAAACTTGTTACTGATGCGGGAGTCCAAACCAATTCCTCTCGCCACTTCAGTAACATCAGCACCAACGCGATCGCAAATATTGGCAACTTCATTAATAAAACTAATTTTAGTTGCTAAAAAGGCATTGGCCGCATATTTAATCATTTCAGCGGAACTGAGATCTGTCACCAATACCGGTACTGGGGGTAGAGATTTGTCTTCTGCGTACTGGCGCTCAATGAGTGGTGTGTAGAGTTCCCGCATCATTTCGATTGCTTTAGTGCTATTGCCCCCTAATACAATCCTGTCTGGGTTAAAGGTGTCGTAAACAGCGGAGCCTTCCCGCAAAAATTCTGGATTACTGACGACATCAACAACAGCGGCAATCTCCTCCAGGGATTTATTTTCAGGAACACCACCAGCTGTCACCAAAGATTTCTGGCTCTCCGCTACACCATCCATCACGATTACCTTTACCCAATCTCCTGAGCCAATGGGTACTGTGGATTTATTCACAATCACCTTGTAACCACCATCAAGATGGTTACCAATTCCTCTAGCGACGGCTTCAACGTAGCGGGTATCACTCTCCCCTGTAGGTAATGGAGGTGTGCCTACTGCAATGAACAAAATTTCCCCATGAGCAACACCAGCAGCTAAATCTGTTGTGAACTCCAGATTCCCAGCCTGGGAAGAAGCCTGCATCAGCTCAGAAAGTCCTGGCTCAAAGATAGGCGTTTGCCCAGATTGCATCAATTTGACTTTCTCTTCATTATTGTCTACGCAAATAACATGATGCCCGATGTGGGCCAAGCAAACACCGGTAACTAAGCCAACGTATCCAGTACCAATAACACAAACACGCATAGAATTAAGTCTCACTTAATAGAAGTTATGGGGTTTTAAATCTCGCCTTCTGAGTGGGGTGACATACTCCTACACTTCCCTATCGGGTAAGTGCAGGCTTCTCAGCGACTCCAGCTATTGCTTCGGACATTAACTGAGCTTTAAGAACGGGATGCCCCACCGCTCTATTTTTGATGTTGATCGCTGCATTGTGCTCCCGATCTAGATTGCACCCACAATTAGGTCAATTGTGCCAGCGAATATGCAGCTTTTTTGGTACTTTCTCTCCACAACTTGAGCATTCTTGTGTGGTTTTGAGGATAAGTAAAGGTTCTGTAACGGTTGAGTGATTTGAACCTAGGCTTGCCACTTTTTTGGCCGTTACTATCCCCCTTCAAGAACCTGTCAAAAGTTAGCTTAACTCTCTTGACTACATCCTGTAAAACCTGAGGATAAATATCTTTGTACCAAGGTCTATCCACGTTTACCCTAAGGGTTGAGACGTGGGGCTTCTGGCGGTTTAGCTAAAATGCATTTTAATATTAGTCCTAATTTCCTTTTTCAGTGCTTCAGAAGCACTTCACAACATTTTCCTGCACAACAGCTGATTTTGGGTGAGGCACCCTGAGTTATGGTTGACTGCTCAAACTGAAGCTAGGTGATGTTTATCAGATGAAGTTACGCGATCGCGAAAATCCTCTATAGTTAGTTTTAACCCTTCGGATAAAGGAACAGTAGGTTGCCAGTTTAACAAAGTTTTGGCTTTGGTGATGTCAGGTTGACGACGTTTTGGATCATCCTGGGGTAGAGGCTTAAACAAAACTTCTGAGTCAGGATTAACCATGTTTTGGACTGCTTGAGCTAACTGTAGGATAGTATACTCATCAGGATTACCTATGTTTATCGGTCCTGTATGTTCGCCATTCATTAGTCGGATTAGCCCTTCGACTAAATCGGAAACATAGCAGAAGCTACGAGTTTGAGAACCGTCTCCGTATACCGTTAGAGGTTCACCTTTGAGGGCTTGCACTACAAAATTGCTGACTACTCGACCATCATTTTCTAACATACGGGGACCGTAGGTATTAAAAATACGAGCAACGCGAATGTCTACATTATTCTGTAAGTAGTAGTCAAAGGCTAAGGTTTCTGCAACTCGCTTACCTTCGTCATAACAGCTGCGAGGACCGATGGGATTGACGTTTCCTCGGTAATCTTCTGACTGAGGATGTACTTCAGGATCGCCGTAAACCTCCGATGTAGAAGCTAGTAAAAATCTCGCCTTCACCCGTTTGGCTAACCCCAGCATATATAGAGTTCCCATGACATTAGTTTTAATTGTCTTAACGGGATTGTACTGGTAGTGAATCGGTGAAGCTGGGCAAGCGAGGTGATAAATTTGGTCTACTTCTAATTTAATTGGTTCAGTGATATCGTGGCGGATTAGTTCAAAATAAGGATTATCTAACCATTTGAGGATATTATGCTTACGACCAGTAAAGAAGTTATCTAAACATATAACCTCATGTTTTTGAGCCATCAAGCGATCAATCAGATGGGAGCCAATGAAGCCAGCACCACCTGTAACCAGAATTCTCATATAGACTTTACTCTTTAATAATAGAACCAACCCTAAGCTAACCTTGACTCATTGCACTGTCCAGAGTTGCTTTTTAAACAGTACTTCACAAAATCTGACTAGAGACATAGCATGTTTAGCTCATCCCTAGGAAGACAGTAAGGGAGGGGTGAGCGAAAGAGGGAGCAGATGAGCAGATGAGCGGAGGAGCAGAGGAAGAAGAGAGAACTGATAATGTTTGGATACAAAGCTCAAGAAATCCCACCCAAAATTTCACCTCACCCGTAAGGGAGATGGGAGTTTTTTTTGTTGTCATACCAAATGCTGTAGAGACGTTGCATGCAACGTCTCTACAATGTGGACATAACAGCTACACGCATACCGGATGTGGTATTAGTTGTTTGTCAAAAAATAAACAACAGTCAGGGGATAATCTGAGAGTTGATTATCCTTGCTCCAGACGCAACACCGCCATAAAAGCTTCCTGGGGTACATCCACTGTCCCCACTGATTTCATACGTTTTTTACCCTTTGCCTGCTTCTGGAGCAGTTTTTTCTTACGGCTGATATCACCGCCGTAACATTTCGCCAAAACGTCTTTACGTAAAGCTGGAATATGTTCGCTAGCAATTACTCGGCTGCCAATAGAAGCTTGCAGGGGAATTTTAAACTGGTGGCGGGGGATCAATTCTTTAAGTTTTTCCACTAGGGCACGGCCAACGTAGTAAGCTTTGTCTCGGTGGACAATCATGGCCAAAGAATCAACCGGATCGCCATTGATCAGAACATCTAGTCTGACGAGGGCATTGTCTCGATAGCCGATAAGATGATACTCCATGCTAGCGTAACCCCGCGATCGCGACTTGAGCTGATCAAAAAAGTCGGTTACTACTTCTGCTAGGGGCAATTCATAAACTACCGTTGTCCGTCCCTGGGTTAGGTATTTCATGTCCTTAAATTCTCCCCGCCGACTTTGGCAGAGTTCCATGATAGTGCCCACATATTCTTCTGGGGTAATCATCTCTACTTGGACATAGGGCTCAGCAATTTTTTCTCTTTCTTGGGGTGATGGTAAAGTACTGGGGTTGTCGATTTCAAAGACTTCACCACTGTTGATGGTTACCTGATAAACCACAGATGGTGCGGTAGTAATTAAATCCAGATCATATTCTCGCTCCAGCCTCTCCTGCACAATTTCCATATGCAGTAAGCCCAAAAAACCACAGCGGAAACCAAATCCCATAGCAGTCGAAGTCTCTGGTTCATAGTTGAGGGCTGCATCATTGAGTTTCAGCTTTTCCAGGGCATCTCGTAAATCTTTATACTGGTCCGAGTCGGTAGGGAATAAGCCACAAAATACCATTGGCTTAGCTTCCGTGTAACCGGGTAATGGTTCTGGTGCTGGGGAAGCTGACAGAGTAATTGTGTCACCAACACGAGCATCTTCTACCGCTTTAATCGCTGCTGCCAAGTAACCTACTTCACCAGCGTGCAATTCTTCCACTTGTACTTGGGTAGGAGAGAGCACACCTAGTTCATCAATTTCGTACTCCTTACCTGACGCCATCAAGCGAACGCGATCGCCTTTTTTCAGGTTACCGTCTACTACTCGGAAATAAACAATTACACCCCGGTAAGGGTCATAGTAGCTATCAAAAATCAGAGCCCGTAATGGCTGCTCTACTGTATCTTGAGGCGGAGGCACCAGATGCACAATTGATTCGAGAATTTCCTCAACACCGATACCTTCCTTTGCCGATGCCCTAATTGCTCCGCTACAATCGAGACCGATGACTTCCTCAATTTCGTTGATGACTCGCTCAGGGTCAGCACCAGGCAAGTCAATTTTATTCAGAACCGGTATTATTTCCAGGTCATGCTCTAGGGCTAAGTAAACATTGGCTAGGGTTTGAGCCTCAACTCCCTGAGAGGCATCTACAACTAATAATGCCCCTTCGCAAGCGACAAGCGATCGCGATACCTCATAGGAGAAATCCACATGACCAGGAGTGTCGATTAAATTAAGGACATATTGCTCACCTTCACCGAGGGTGTAGTTCATCCGCGCTGCTTGCAGCTTAATCGTAATGCCCCGCTCCCGTTCCAAATCCATGTTGTCGAGAAACTGTTCCTTCATCTGGCGAGCATTTACTGTTCCAGTAGCCTGCAGCAGGCGGTCTGCTAAGGTAGACTTACCGTGGTCAATGTGGGCAATAATTGAGAAATTACGAATTCTGGAGACAGAAACATCAGTCATAGTGATCGAGGGTAACAAGAAAGAACTGGCAGAGTGCAGATTCAGTAGTACTTAATGTATTTTAATGTTTCTGCTTTGAAGGTGTAAGTGTTATGAGCTGTAATAGCCTAAACCAAAGGCATTACTTAAATCTATTGGAAATACTAGATTAAACATTGACTAGCCCATTCCTAGTTATCATAAAATGTAAATTAGGGAAATCGACAATTTTTATGAATGATCGCGCTCATACTCAAGAGAGTTTGCTCTCTAACTCTGCTGATGCTCCTCAATTAGCCAGCTCTTCGCTCAGGCGAACGGCTGATAAGGAAGAGATTTCTATCCATTTGGATGCAGACCTCTTAGAGCAAATCAAGCACCTCACTAATGACCCCAGTAAGGTAATTGAAACAGCAATTCGTCAGTGGCTCAGAGGAGAGCGCGAACGGGATGATGACCTAACTCGTACCTTCGATAGAAATCCGCCCGTTCCGCCCCGAGGAGAGTGGAATGATTGAAATATAGAGGCCAAACTGTTTAAAGTGGTTAACTTTCCTCTCGGTGTGAAGCCCTTGCTGGCGGAATTTATCCTCAACCAAACCAACCAATCCTTCTATCGCTTGCAGTTTCCAGGTTTTTGTATTATGGGAGCATCTCAATTGTTAAAAAAATCTGGAGAAACATCCGGAAAGCTACCACCGCTTGTGGTAGCAAAGTGTACTTCTACAAAAATGAGATGCCAACCTTGTGATGACTGCTACTACTAATTCTCCCGGAGCTGAATGTCACCCTATGGACTCTCCTACTTTAGCACCAGGCAAGTCTAGCTTTTTGCAGGAGTTAGGAGCTGAACTTGCGTTTACCCAAGACCTATCTGGTCAATACCTCTCTTTTTACTGGCAAGAAGCCCTAGAATATGGCCTGACCCAGGAAAAAGTGCTGAGATTGCCCCTAAAAGATAGCTTCTGTCCCGTCGCCCTTGAAGCGTATCGGGAGCAAATTCAGCGGGTTTTAGAGCTCAAAACTCCCCAAAGATGTATCCATGCTTTTGGTTACCAAGGGCAATCTTTCCCCTTTGAGTTGGTAATCAGCCCGATTGTACAGGCTGGTGACAAGGCAACAACTGTTTTAGTTATGGGTCACCTGTTGCCTCAAGAATCAGTACAATCGGCGATTGACTCCCTTGTACCCATAAGTCTAGACCCTAATCAAAAGCTACTCACTAAGATTGCGAGAAAGATTCGTCGAACTCTGGACTTGGATACTATCTGGCGGGAAACTGTCACTAGCTTGGGGAAAGCACTCCAAGTTAGTCGCTGCATCATCTGTTCCTACAAACCGGAACAGCAGAAAGTTACAGTCGAAGCAGAATATTGCCAAAAGCCTTTTCAGTCAATTTTGGGTAGACAGCTGGAGCTGGAAGCAGAGCCACAATTAAAGCAAGCTCTATTGATTAGTGAACCAGTGGTGGTAGAGCAAGTCACTAACGATCATTTTCAGCAGCAGTCGGTACTGGTGGTTTCAACTTCTTATCAAGATGAACCGAACGGAGTAATTAGCTTACAACAGTGTGACCGCCACCGTCAATGGAGTGAAGCAGAAATCGAGTTAGTGCGAGAGTTGGCTCAACAGGTTGGCACCGCGATCGCTCATGCTACCCTGTACCAAGAGTTGGAATGGGCCCGTGAGCAGGCAGAAAAAGCTTCCCGCCATAAAAGTGAGTTCCTCGCTAGCACAACCCATGAGCTACGCACTCCCCTCAATGGTATTATCGGTAGTCTCAAGTTGATCCTTGATGAAGTAGTCGATGATCCAGAGGAACAGACAGAATTTATTGATGTCGCCCATACCTCAGCCCTCCATCTACTGGAAATTATCAACGACATTTTGGATATTGCCAAAATTGAAGCAGGCAAAATGGAGTTGGAGTTAGATCAAGTTAAGCTTGAGGGCTTGATGGAGGATGTGGATAGATTTACCCGGAATCAGGCACAGCAAAAAAACCTGAGTCTAAATTTTGAACTACCGAATACCCGCGATGACGTTATTGTCTTCGGCAACTACCAGCGGCTATTGCAGGTACTGTTAAATTTAGTAGGCAACGCTATTAAATTTACTCACGAAGGTGGAGTGACCATTAGTGCTGAGGTACAGAAGACTAAGCACCAGTTTAAAGACCAAGACTTTCCTGGTCTAGTCAAAGTCAGAGTAGCAGATACTGGTATTGGGGTTTCTCTCGAACAACAAGAAAAGCTCTTTAACTCATTTACCCAGGTTGACGGCTCCAGCACTCGTAAGTACGGTGGTACTGGTTTAGGATTGACTATTTCCCAAAAACTCATCGAAACTATGGGTGGTGATGTGAATTTCTACAGTTTGGGGGAAGGACTAGGCTCAACAGTTACCTTCAGTGTACCTCTATATCAAGACCCTCTGTTGATTTCCCAGCCAGAAGATTGAGGAAGAAGTAAGAATGTAGAATTTAGAATTTAGAATTTAGAATTTAGGAAAAAATAGTTATCGTAGATTAATTGTGGCTTTTTTGGCGGTGATAAATGCTACAATCCCTTGTAGTGCTATTTTTTAGCTTCTTTTTGGACTGAAGTCCTACTACTGCTTATTACTTATTAATTCAAAAGCCAAATCAATCGACTCGATGAGGCAATCCCTCATTATTCTCCTAACCCCACAATTTCTGCCAAAGTATTAGTATACTGCTCTAAATCTTTGCCGAGTAATAGCAATTCCTCTCGCATTTGAGGTTCTAAAGACCAGTTTTTTTCATGCTCTTTAGGACTAGTTTTAGGAGTTTTCTGGGTCTCCCAAGTTTGTAATAAAGGATGCAATTGGGATAGAAAAGGGCGCAATCCTTGGTTGAGAACAGCAATAGCAATGCCGCCAACAGATGCTGAGGATAAGCCGACATCAGGGCCAGCTTCTCTGAGGATTTGGCGGGTGATAGCAAACATACTGTGGAGAGAGTTGAGGGCTTCCCGCAGCAGTCCTTGATCAGTTTCTAGGGATTGTACAGTAATGCGGGTTACTAGTTCAATATAGAGTGACCAAGCTGCTTTTCGTTCTGTTTCATCGGCTTCCCATTCCGCACCACCGATTCCGAAAGGGAGGTTAACAGATACTTTTTTTAATTTTGCCGGGTCTTGTTTTGGCATTGGCTTATCAGAATGGAGAATTTAGAATTTAGAATTTAGAATGAAGTTATGTCAGTTTGTAGGGGCGGGTTTAGGGTTATCTTTAACACCTTTGAGGACAATCTTAATACAAAACTCGCCCTCTCGATAACTTATCGATTAGCAAAAATGTTCCCCTAGACATAACTAGTCGGCTAGATTACATCACCTGCCTTGGGTTCAAATTCTAAAAAAATGCTTATCTCTGGTATAAGTAGCGAGCAAGATGCTCGCACTACTAAATATGGGAAAATTGGAAGATCTTTGACAATGCTTACCCTAGGGCTAAATTCACTTAAAATTCTCCTTATCGTCATTTTCGACAAAAGCAGTTGATTGCGATCGCTTCCGACATCAGCATCATTTTATTCCCATTACTTTGTGCTATTATTAGTAATAATGGAAAAAGTGTGCGCCTGTAGAGAAAAGTGCAAATTCTAATATCTTGAAGGCATAGCCATAAACTTTCTTCCGTGGAACTGGCATCTTGCCAGTACAGAGTTTAAAACAGGCTAGAAGCGAAGTTCCACAGATGTATTTCAAATTTGCTCTCAAAAAGCCAAGGTGCTGATAGTTAAATCTTGTATGCGATCGCTTCCGAGACCAGCATCAGTTGATCGCCATTATTTTGTGCTATCATTAGTAACAATGGAGAAGTTGTGCGCCTGTAGAGAAAAGTGCAAATTCTAATATCATGAAAGCATAACCATCAACTTTCTTCCGTGGAACTGGCATCGATGCCAGTACAGCAGATTCAGACAAAGGCTAGAAGCGAAGTTCCACAGATTGATTTCAAATTTTCTGTCAAAAAGCCGAGGTGCTGATAGTTAAATCTTGTACGCGATCGCTTCCGACATCAGCACCAATTGATCGCCATTACTTTGTGCTATTATTAGTAATGATGGAGAAGTTGTGCGCCTGTAAATAAAAGTGCAAATTCTAATATCTTGAAAGCATCGCCATCAACTTTCCTCCTGTGGAACTGGCATCTTGCCAGTACAGCAGAGTCAGACACAGGCTAGAAGCCTGTTCCACAAAACCAATTCTCAGTTAATTAACTTGAAACTTTTGCACAATCTTGGCAATATCTGTAGCCTGCTCAGGATATAGTTTTGCTAGATGTCCGCACATTTGATAGGCAGCATCTAGGTAGTAGGCACAGGGAATCAACAGACGCTTGAAATTTTCCTTATCGTCGTTTTCGACAAAGGCAGCAGCAATATCAGGAAAGTGTTTGTTGCGGTTGACAGAAATTTTCTCTGCGGTTAGGAGTGCCTGTTTATTGAAATTGGCTTCTATTTGAGCTTGGGCAATTTTGGTAAGTGCCTTTGCTTGGTAGTATGAAGAGTCAATCTGTTGTGCAGTGTTGAGGGCAACAGTGAAGTTCCCGGCTTGTGCCTGAACTTTGACAATCTCGATGAATGCCTCTGCTCAGCAAAAGAACTAGGAATAATTGCCGGGTCAATCTTTAAACGGAACAGCACTTCCTCAAATTGAGCAAGATTCAGTCCTTTGAGATGTTCGAGTAGCTGTAGCTCCTTTTGACTAACCATTCATAATTCCCAATTCCCAATTCCCCAATTCCCCAATTACAAATCAGAAGGCAGATTATTGGGATCAATACCTAATTTTAACAAGCGATCGCGTAACTGTTGTAGTTCAACTTCCGCATTATCTGCTCTTCTTCGTTCTTGCTCTTTTGCTTGTCGTTCCCGCTCTTGAGCATTTTCAGCGAGGATAGCCCGTTGCCGTTCTTGCTCTTGAGCATCTTCAGCCTGAATCACTCTCTCCTCTGATGTAGGAATCCAATTGCCGAAGCGATCATAAAACCGCAACCACTGTCCTTCTATTTCTTCATAACTCCCTTGCCACAACCCCAAACCTAATCCTAACTCTTCTAACCACAATCTCCCTTCCGATAGGTCTAATGCTTCATATTTACCAGAGCGCAAAACAAATCCGCGAAAGAGATTTTCATAGCGGTCGTAGATAATGTAATAAGGAACTTGTAGAATCTGTTCGTAAACTTCCCATTTCGTTGGTATTTCTTCCTTTTTACGCTCTGTCAATCCTAAATCTTCATTCTCCGTTCCGGGGGAAGCCAATTCTACCACTAAAAAGGGAGCTACTTTCTCTTGCCAAATCACATAACTCAAGCGTAGTTCTTGTTGATTAGTACTGCGGGGAGCACCTAAAACCAAGAACCAATCCGGTCGCTTGTGCCACAGGGGATGCTCCAAATCATAGTAGAGATTGAGGTCTTTGGCAATAAAATAATCGTTTTGAGAATAATTAGGAGATTGACAGGTATTTTTCAAAAAATTAGGTTGTAAATCGTGAAATTCGTCTGGCAAACCTGGCTCCTCCGGGTCTTCGCTAGGTAAATCATACATGGTTGGCAAGGATTTTTGCCCCTTGTGGGATGATTGAAGTTGAACCATGATTAGGTGTTAGGTGTTAGGTGGTAGGTGTTAGGTGGTAGGTGGTAGCTGTTAGCCGTTAATAATAACACAATTATCCATTATCCATTGTTCATTATCAATTATTGAATTATTTTAAATGAGGAGCTGTTTGATAAATCGAGTTTAATAACCCAGAAAGAGATTGTCCTTCTTTTTGACTAGCTAATTTAATCACATCTTTGGCTTTTTGAACTTGCGCCCCATTCGTCGGTAGCTGAGACTCATCAATATCATAGCGAAAAATCACCTCATCAAACTGAGCCGGTAGGAGGCATTTGAGCAGATTAAAAGCCAGTATTCTTGGTACAACCCCCGATGCTATTTGTCCTGTTGTTGATGAGGTAGAAACAGGTGCAGTAGTAGTCTCACCTTTGAGAGGCGGCTTACCCGATTCACCTCGCATCCCTCGAACCAGTTCTTGAAATCCCTCCTCATAGTTTGCCTGATTAATACCAACGTGGAGGAAAGATTGGAGAAAAAAAGGTTTTTCGCAGTTTTTGTAAAGAACAGGTATCAAACGGCGGTGAGGAAGACGAGATTCCTGTCTTGCCAGTTTTTCCTCTTCAACTTGTGCCGTCAACCATGCATCCTGCTCATAACTAACCCACTGAGAATTTACACTATCGGGGGAGAGAATTAGGAGAAAAATATCTGCATCAGCCAAACCTGCGGCTAATTTTTCCGGTATCCTATCCCCAGGCAGAATCTCCCATTTATCCAACCAAGCATCAATACCTTCGCGGGTACGTAAATCTGTTGCCAGACGTTCGACAAAAGGCTTGTCTATACTACTATGGCTTACAAAAGCTTTAACCATTACTTATTACTGGAAAAATTTTAGATTTTAGATTTTAGATTTTAGATTTGGAGAGTTAAAAAAGTCGAAACCCTGAATGAATTTATGGGGTAAATCTTCAATTGCTTGACTTATTCCCCAAAACTCTAACTAAACTACCCCACGAGTACATTAACTAAACCATCAATAAAGCGATCGCATTCCATGGGTATAATTTCTCGACCGTGCAAAATCTCTTGGGTAACGATGTAATGCATAATGCTACCTGTAAACATTCTAGCTGAGACTTCTGGATCAGTCGCTTTGGAGTCAGGGTGGTGAGTAAATAGATAAGTTAGCTTCTCAAGAACCGGTTTCTGGACATTTTTAATCAATGTTTGAGCTAAATCAGGAAATCGTCCCGACTGTCCAATAACTAAGCGGACTAAGGTAAACTTTGGTTGCTTATTAGCAAAATCATTCAGTAAAACACTGGCAAGGTATTTCAAACTATCCCGCAAGGGTGACTGCAACAACAGACTTTCTTCTAATACTGCCATCGGCTTATCCTGGGTAAACTGATTGATCAAAGCAGTAAACAAGCCTTCCTTATCCTGAAAATAGTTGTAGAGGGTTGGTTTAGAAACCCCCGCCGCCGCCGCAATGCGATCCATACTGGCAGCTGCGTATCCATAAGTGGCAAAGGTTTGCAGCGCTCCCATGAGAATCCGCTCAGCTTTACTAGTGACGTTGTTCTTAGTTTCCATAAGCGACAAATAACAAACAACAAATAACAAACAACAAATATAGCAACCGCCAAGGCTGTTAGGACAACACCAAATTCTGGAACCTTTATCTACCAATCTTTTCCCTTCTGCCCTCTGCCTTCTGCCTTCTGCTTTTTGCTATACCTTGACATTACCATTATAGATTACTAAACTGTGTAGTAAGACTACTAAACCGTATAGTAAATTAGTGTATTTAGAATTTCTCATTCCTTAGGGGGATGCTATGCAAGGTACTGTTAATAACAAAAGTTTGACCATCCCAGCTGGGACGCGATCGCTAGCCATGATTGCGCTTATTGCCCTCTTGGGTGTAGGAGGTACATATATATATGGAAAATTGCGATCGCCAGATGCCCTAACTCCTGAATCACCGGAAATTGCTTTACCTGAGCTGAAAACCGTAACAGCTTCAGGACATTTAGAGCCGGAAGGTGAGGTAGTTAACCTAACAGCTCCCACCTCTAGCCAAGAAAGCCGGATAGAGAAACTATTAGTAAAGGTGGGGGATTCGGTGAAAGCTGGGGATGTAATAGCTATTTTAGGTAGCCGCGATCGCTTGCAAGCCAGTTATAAACAAGCTCAGCAAGATGTCGAAGTGTCCCGTGCTCGACTTGCTCAAGTGCAAGCTGGAGCCAAAGTAGGGGAAATCGCTACCCAAAAAGCCGAAATTACTCGCCTAGAAGCAGATCAACAGGCTAGAATTACTGCCCAACAAGCTAACGTTGAGCGATTGCAGGCGGAAGTTCAAAATGCCCAGGTAGAATATCAACGCTACGATAGTCTCTATCAAGAAGGAGCCATTTCCGCTTCCACCCGTGATACTCGACAGCTTACCCTACAAACCAGCCAACGGAATTTAAAACAAGCTCAAGCAGAACTAACCCGATTGCAATCTACCCGTTCACCTGAACTTGCGAAAGCCCAAGCTACTCTATCAAGTATGACCGAGGTGCGCCCGGTAGATGTACAGGTCTCCCAGGCCGAACTCCAACGAGCGATCGCGGCTGCAGCTCAATCGAAAGCCAGTCTAGAGCAAGCTTTTGTCCGCTCACCCCAAGACGGTGTGATTATGGATATTCATACCCAGCCAGGGGAAGTTATCACCACAGAAGGGATTGTGGAGATTGGTCAAATTGAGCAGATGGTAGCAATTGCAGAAGTTTACGAAAGCGATGTCCAAAAACTCAAGCCAGGTCAAATGGCACGAATCTTTAGCAATGCTCTACCTAACGAATTGCGCGGCACCGTCACCTGGGTAGATCTAAAAGTGCATAGACAAACAGTAATCAACACCGACCCTAGCGAAAACATTGACGCCAAAATTGTTGAAGTACGAGTGCAACTAGACCCCAAATCAAGTAAGGAAGCTGCAAAATTTACTAACTTGCAAGTTGAAGTAGAGATTGAGGTGGATTGAAGTTTGTTGTTTGGGAATTGGGAATTGGGAATTGGGAATTGATAACTTTGAATTTTGAATTTTGAATTTTGAATTTTGAATTGATGAACTGGCTACACTCCCTAAAACGACGCACACCCCTTGGTTGGTTGCAGTTGAGTCGCAACAAAGGACGGTTGGTGGTGGCACTATCCGGTATTGCTTTTGCTGATGTGCTGATGTTTTTGCAGATTGGGTTTCAAGAATCTCTTTATGAAAGCAATACCAAGATTAGAGCTGCTCTCGATACTGATATTGTCTTAGTAAGTCCCAAAGCTAAAAACACCCAAAATTTATCCACCTTCACTCGCCGCCGCCTCTATCAAGCCAAAGATATTCCCGGTGTTGCCGCTGCCCATCCCCTTTACTCCAGCACCATCACCTGGAAAAATCCTGAAACTCGACAGGATGCTGCTTTACAAATTATTGGTTTTGACCCTGATTATCAGGCTTTTAATTTGCCGGAGATTAATCAACAACTCGACAAAATTAAATTACCAGACGTGGTGCTATTCGATCGCACTGCTAGAGGTAACTATCAACAAACCATTACTCAAATTGAAAATCAACAATGGGTGAGTACTGAAGTCCAGGCACGTACTATTACCGTGCGGGGTGTTTTCTCCCTAGGGGCTTCCTTTGGTACTGATGGGTTACTTGTTACTAGTAATCAAAACTTCTTGTTGCTATTTCCCCGACGGGATGCAGGCAGTGTCAGTTTAGGACTAATTGATCTAGAACCGGGTTATGACCCTACCCAAGTAACCCAAGCATTGCAACAGTACTTACCCAACGATGTCGAAGCCATGACTATTGCTGATTTTATTGACGATGAGCAGCAATTTTGGCGCACAGAAAGTCCCATTGGCTTTATTTTCGGCTTTGGGACCACAATGGCTTTTGTTGTCGGGGTGGTGATTGTTTATCAGGTACTGTCTACAGATGTGAATGCCCATCTCAAGGAATATGCCACCTTCAAGGCTATGGGTTATCGCCATAGCTATTTGCTGGGCATTGTATTTGAAGAAAGCATTATTATGGCTTTTCTCGGTTTTATTCCAGGAGTAATTTTACCTATAGGAATGTATTATATGGCAGCCAAGGTAACATCACTTCCCATTTATATGACCCTGGCACGAGCCATTAGTGTACTAGTGTTGACGGTGGTGATGTGTCTATTATCTGGCGCGATCGCGACTAAAAAACTTCAGTCTGCTGATCCTGCCGATATGTTTTAACAGAATTGCGAATAGAGATGATCTAACTACCATAATCTCCGAATTCCATAAGCATCAAATTAAAAGGAGAGACTTTAAACAGGATTGATTAATTATTAATTATCCATTATCCATTGGTAAAGGATCGTTAAAATCCTCACCCATCCAAATTTGCCCTTGGTGCAAACCCGGAATGCGAGATAAATTTTCTGAATCTGAGATACTTGCAGAAGCGACTTTATTCATTTGGATAAAATCGAGAACCTGTAAAAGTAGAGGTTCTGGTGCTGAGGCTAATTCAGTTACTATTTTTTCTAAAAGGGTCATTTTTCACTGGATTGCTCGAATAAGAAGGCGATGCCTCTTTTATTTTATCAATTATAGAGCGCGTAATCGCTACTCTCTTGTTTCATCCCCTCTGATGCAATAACTAGCAACTTAGGATATTACTTAATTATGACACAAACTCTTCCTGTAATTACAATCCAAGGTCTAAATCATTTCTTCGGTCACGGTGAGCAAAAAAAGCAAGTTTTGTTTGATATTGACCTTACAATCAATGCTGGTGAAATTGTCTTAATGACTGGTCCCTCTGGCTCCGGTAAGACCACCTTGTTAACTTTGATTGGTGGACTGCGGGTAGTTCAATCCGGCAGTTTACAATTTCTAGGGCAAGAACTTTGTCAGGCAACGGAAAAAAAGTTGGTGCAAGTGCGCCGTAAAGCAGGTTATATTTTCCAAGCTCACAACTTACACGAAAGTCTAACTGCACAACAGAATGTCCGTATGGGTTTAGAAGTTCATCCTCAATATTCCGTGGCAACCATGAATAAGATGGCAGCTGAAATGTTAGAATTAGTAGGCTTAGGTCATCGTCTAGACCATTATCCAGATCAATTATCCGGTGGTCAGAAACAGCGAGTTGCGATCGCTCGTGCCCTTGTCAGCCGTCCTCAACTCCTCCTGGCAGATGAACCCACCGCTGCCCTCGACAGCAAAACGGGGAGGGATGTAGTAAATTTGATGCAAAACTTAGCTCAAGAACAAGGATGCACTATTTTGCTAGTAACCCACGACAGCCGAATTTTAGATATTGCCGATCGCATTATTAATATGGAAGATGGAGTTTTGAAGAATAACACAACAAATTCTGTAGGGACGGGCTTAGGTCAACATTGACACATTAAGTTGCTGGACTATATAGCGCTTCCCCCTGTTACGAAGTACATTAAAAACGACGAGGAAGAAATCTATCTAATCTTGATAACTGATTAAGATGTACCTCATTGCAGCGGTAATCGCTCGCTGTATTGAAAACCACTCGCCCTTGATACGGAAGAGATGTTCGGTAGTTTTATGGAGAATTGGTTAACTCTTGAATCAAATGTTCAGCAGTGACAATTCGAGGAGTTGTAACTGGAAAGTCTTGTGGATTGCGGGTAACAATCACATCTAAATGATTGACTACAGCGGTGCTGTACTGAATAGCGTCTTCAAAATCCCTAAAATTAGCAGTTAATGCCATTGAAATAACAGCCTGATTGACTGTAGCGACAGAACAAAGCACTGCCATTCTTTGCAAAAATTGCTGTGTCCAGTTATGACCTTTTGCTTTCCGGATAATGTAGTATAAATCGCTAAAGGTAGATGCGGATATATAACCTTCAATCTGTTGCTGCTCTACTAAGCTCACAACTTGTTCGCTGTTTGAGAAGAAGGGGTCGCGCTCAAGTGCTACATCAACAATTATATTAGTGTCTATGAGAACTTTCACAGATTATGCTTCTCCTTCAAGTATTCCCACTTAGCTTGCTCAGGGTCAAAGTCAGGTGGTGTAGGAGGAGCATTTTCGAGTAAGTCTTTTAAAGCTTGAACTTTGTATTCCCGCTTCTTGGGTTGTTTGGGAGTATTAGTGGTCGTTGCAGTTGGCTGTAGAATGATGACTTCTACATTGCCAGGAGCGATGTTAAGGGGTTCTTGAATGATTAACTGACCAGATTTGTCAATTTTGGCATTTAACTTGTAGGCTTGCATCATAATCTAGCTCCGGTCGATTACAGTAAAGTATTGTCTATATGATCCAAAGTAAATTTGGCGATCGCTTGTAGATGGTACAAACTGAGTGTGCAAAAATGGGCAATTTATTAGACCAACTGTAGGCGATCGCGCTACTAACTTGCATATTCCGCTAGTTGCTGACGGATTGCTGTTTGAATTTTATCATCAAAGTCTGGGTCATCAATTCTGGTAATGACTGGATGCGATAGCGAAGCGCTGCTGCCTTCAGCAGATCACTTTCGACGCCTTTCTAGATAAGCCTGAAAAGCAGATTGATCTTCTCGATGATTGAGAAAATACTCTCTTAACTCTTTGTCAGACATAGTTGTGTAGTCAACTTAACTCATTACAATACCTCTCCACTTGAAAGCAAAGCAGAAAGTATGAGAGTTTACCCAAAATGCGATCGCATTTTGGCTTAGCAACAGTCAAATGTTAAACTGCTTTGACATTTATAAGTATAATGAGACTATAAAATATCAACAACTTTGACAAAAACTTTTACCCTCCAGCACTTTCGGGAGAAAGTCAGCCATGAAGGAAACTATCGGAGGCAACCTCACCCGCTATCGCAAAAGCCTGCACCTATCCCAGGAGCAGCTGGCAGAGATGGTAGGGATGACTCGCCAGAGTATTAACAATTACGAAAAGGCTAAAACCTTACCCGACAGCAAAACCCTTTCTGCCCTGTCTCGTGCCTTGGGGGTTACCCTCGACGATTTACTTCGCCCAGAAAGCGAAGGATTGCCTAACTTCCGTTTCCGTGCTCATGCTTCTTTCGGCAACAATCCTCAATTTGCTGCCCAAGTGCTGCGAATGCTGGACACTTATAACAATTTGGAGCAAGCAGTAGGTTTGCCTCCCTATGCTCCGGAAAGTAGCCCCTGCCATCAAGTTGAGGGTAATGAAAAACGTATCGCTGAAATTGCCAATCGCTTGCGTCGCTGCCTGGGATTGGGAGAAGCACCTATTTTTAACTTATTTGAAATTGTAGAAGAAATCGGGTTGAAGGTTCTTCGTCATCCATTCCCCATTAAAGACTTTTTTGGTTTAAGCGCTTGTAGTGCTGAGCAAGGAGCTTTTGTTTTAATCAACAGCCATAACATCACGATTGAACGACAGTTATTTACCCTAGCCCATGAAATTGGACATTTAATTTGTCATCGGGGTGAATATCAAGACACCTTAGTGGAGGAAGGAACAAAAGCAGAAGAAAAAGCGCGAGAACAAGTTGCCAATTACTTTGCCGGTTATCTGCTACTTCCCCAAGCTGAATTTGAGCGGATGTACCAATTGACAACCAACATTATTCGACTCAAACAGCATTTTCGGGTAAGTTACCAAGTTATTTTGACTCGTTTGGCACAGATGGAAGTTATTGACTATGCCAAGGAAAAAGCCAAAATTTGTGCTGTCTATAAAAAACACCATGGCTCCTCGCTGAAAAATTCGATGGAGTTACCACCAGCATTGAAGCTAGAAGACTTTCCAGAAAATCAGCGCTACCAACAATTAATCTGGCAAGCCCTTAAGTTAGGGAAAATTTCAGAAATGAAGGCAGCGGAACTTCTCGATGTAACAGTGGAGAAACTGCGGGTGCGTCGTCAGGAAGCTGAGGTTTATGCTATCTGTTAACAGTACTATAGCAGTTCTCGCATCTGTGAGGTACATCTAGATCCCCCTAAATCCCCCTTAGAAAGGGGGACTTTGAGATTGATCAGTGCACCTCATCAGCGTGGGAAACGCTGTATTGATCTTGATAAAATTGACCCAATAGCGATCGCACTTCACATGGATAATCACTCCGGAACTGTTGCCTGTTGCCTCTCTTCACCACCAGACTTATTTAGCAAACCCTAATTATGAGTGACATTGCCCAGCAAGATCTAGATAACAGCCAACCCGAAAGCAAAATTAAACAAATCCTGCAATGGATTAGTATTGTACTTTTAGTATATCTTCTGATTGTCGCAGTTGGTACTATTGGTACAGGCTTCAAATCTGCAACGGGAGACAAGGCACAAGAACTGTTTACCTTTGCCACTAATCCTTTTTTAGGACTAATAGTAGGTATGGTGGCAACGGCACTTATTCAATCATCAAGTACCGTCAGCTCAATTATGGTTGGTTTAGTAGCTGGAGGCTTGCCTGTCACCACCGCTGTACCAATGATTATGGGGGCGAATATCGGTACTAGTATTACTAATACTTTAGTTAGTTTAGGTCATATTGGCGATAAGAGTGAGTTTCAACGAGCCTTCGCTGCTGCTACGATTCATGACTTTTTTAACTTACTTGCTATCGTCATTTTTCTGCCCTTGGAGATTTTCTGGCATCCTTTGGAGAAGCTGGCTCATTTCTTAGCTCAATATCTGGTGGGTAATGGTTCTCTGAGTGTCAATCACTTTAATTTTGTCACAGCTGCTACTCAACCAATAGTGAGTTGGTTTCAAGGAATTACTCACCTTCTACCAGAACCATTTGACGGTATTGCTTTAATTATTTTAGGCATTACTCTGATTTTCTTGACCATTAGCTTAATGGGCAAATTACTGAAAGTGCTTATGGTAAATCGTGCTCAAGAGATACTCCAAACAGCAATTGGCAAAAGTCCCCTCACGAGTATTGCGGCTGGTACTTTAATCACGGTTATTGTCCAATCTTCTTCAACTACCACTAGCTTGATGATACCTCTAGCAGGAGCAGGAGTATTTGGGTTGGCACAAATCTATCCTTTCACCCTCGGTGCTAATATCGGTACTTGTATTACTGCTTTGTTAGCAGCAACTGCTGTTTCTAGCCCTGAGGCACTCCCTGCTTTAGAGATTGCTATGGTTCATTTACTCTACAATAGTTTTGGGGTTATTCTGATCTATAACATTCCCTTTCTCTATCCTTTGCCAATGTTGAGTGCTCAAACCTTAGCTGCCGTTGCTAGTGAACGAAAGTTTATCGCTTTCGTTTATATCATAGGTGTATTTTTCTTAATTCCTGGCATACTCCTTGGTGCTACAGCAATTTAAGTAATAAGTAATAAGTAATAAGTAATAAGTAATAAGTGAAGAGTCCATGAGGATGCCCAATTCTCCATTCTCCATTCTCCATTCTCCATTCTCCATTCTCCATTCTCCATTCTCCATTTTTAACTATAACATTTAGTAACATAATGATTTAGTTGCCTTTCTGCGGACAAAAGAATTTGCTCCAGCCAAGATTTGCGTTGTCCAGAGGAAAGAATTTTGAGGAGGGGTTGAAGGAATGCTTGATGACGTCTCTCTCCCAAACCTTGGTACAACTGTTTAATATATCTTTGGTCTTGCTTGAGATGCCATTTGGCTGCGAAATGTTTCAGACTAGCAATTTCCCAGGCATCACTCCATCGGAGCATAAAATAGGGGATATCTGACAAATGAAAAGGAGGCCCTGGCACATAAGTAACTACCGCAGTTGGTTCAAAGTAAATAGTACCTCCAACTTGAGCTATGCTCAGACCAAAATCGAGACCCTCCCGCATACTCAGTAACCCTTCATCTAGGAAACCAATTTTATCGAAGATAGCGGTACGGACTAACAAACAGTTGAACTGAGCTAATTGAGATTGCTGCCGTTGGAGTTGTGTTTGTACTTCAGCCATAGGGCAGTTGATGAAATGATACTGTTCATACAACTTGCGCTTAATTTTGTCTCCCTTAACCTGTAAATAAATCCAGGCTTCACCACTAGCTGAATGTATTGTTGGCTGCGAGTTATTACCAATACAGATCAAGGGAGAGACAACAGTTGCTTCTGTCTGTTGAGCACATTGCATCAAATTTTCTAACCAACCGGGAGCAACCTGTATATCATTATTAATGAAGACTACGTACTCAGTTTCTACCTGACGTAAGCCAAGGTTTCTTGCCTGATTGGAACAAAGATAGTGATTAGTTCTAATCAGATCAAATTTCCTTTCCCTTGCTTGTGCTTCTAGGTAATGTTTAATGTGTGATGGGGAGCCACCATCTACATAGATTAGGGAGAATGGGTAGTTGGTATTCTCATAAATGCCTTCTAGGGAGCGGCGAGTATAACTGAAACGTTCATGGGGTGAGACAATAAGAGTAACTTGTGGTTTAGCCATCATTATTGTAGGTGTTCTAGTGTAAAGAAGCAGGTGGTAGGTGGTAAGCGGACATGATATCAGTTGTTACTTGTTTCTGGCTTCTTTTTGGACTGAAGTCCTACTACTGCTTATTACTTATTACTTCAAAACTAAGTGGGAAATGGGAGCAACTCAAAGGAAATTGCATCATCTTTTCTGCCTCCACCGCTGCCACTACCGCTGCTTTTTTTTCGGTGACTTGATTGATTTAAGGAATGAAATTGGAGTGCATAGCTTGGAACCATAGGTTGTAGAAGTTTGGCTAGTAAAGTACTCGCAGCGGTAGGTGAGCCGGTACTAAGATAGCAGAAGCCAGCTTCAGTCAAAATTTCTGGGTCAAGGAAATTACGACCATCTATAAGTACAGCAGTATTCATCAATTTGGCGAGTTTGGTATAGTCTAGGTTGTAAAACTGTAGCCAGTCTGTCACTAACACCAAAGCATCACAATTCTGAGCAAGTTGTTCTGGCTCAGTTACGATGGTAATATCGTCAGGAATAGGTTCTTTACTGGCGTAGGCAACGATTGGATCATAAGCTTTAATATTAGCACCAAAACTTTTTAGTTGTCGAATCAACTCCAGGATGGAGATATCACACATGTTGTCGTTGTAAGGATTGAAAGTGAGACCCAGCAAACCAATATTTTTGCCTTTGAGGGTTTCAAGAGCTTGCTGAAGTTTTTCTATAACGAGTAAACATTGATGTTGATTATTACCAACCGTAGCTTCGAGTAGTCCAGCATCATAGCCATAGTCATCAGCTAGATCAATTAGAGCAGAGAGGTCTTTGGGAAAATAGGAACTGCCCCAACTGATACCAGCTTGTAAAAGTTTGTTGCCAATCCAGGAATCGAGTCCAATACCTTTGGCAATATGGTTAACATTAACACCAACGCGATCGCAAATATTGGCTACTTCATTGATAAAGCTAATTTTGGTTGCCAGAAAAGCATTAGCAGCATAACTAATCACTTCTGCTGAATTAAGGTCAGTGACGAGCACATTAACTGGGGGTAAAGTAGCGTCGGCAGCAATTTGCCGCTCAATAATCGGAGCATATAGTTCTTGCATAATCGCAATTGCTCGTTCACTATTGCTACCCAAAATAATTCGATCTGGATGGAAGGTATCGTAAACAGCTAAGCCTTCCCGCAAGAATTCCGGATTGCTGACCAGATCAAACTCAGCAGTGACTTCCTCTTGATTTTGTGCCAATTGATCTAAGATTAGCTGTTGTATCCAATCTCCTGAACCAACAGGTACAGTCGATTTATTCACAATAACTTTATATCCACTCTGGAGGTGGGCACCAATCTGACGAGCAACAGTTTCAATGTAACCATTGTCACTCTCCCCTTTAGGTAAGGGTGGAGTATCTACAGCAATGAATAAGACTTGACCATGATTGATACCAACCTGAAAGTCTTGGGTAAACTCTAGCTTCCCTGACTGTATGGTTGATTGTATAATTGCGGAGAGTCCTGGTTCATAAATAGGAGACTTTCCAGATTGCATTAAGGCAATTTTGGCTTCGTTGTTATCTATGCAGATAACATGGTGTCCAATGTATGCCAAACAAGCACCGGTCACTAGACCAGCATATCCAGTACCTATAACACAAACACGCATAGAGATAATACTCCAATAATTAATAAAAATTAATCATCTCTGTACTATGAGCAATTGCTCACAGCAAGTTACTGAAAATATGGCTACCCTTGTTTACTTTGCTTCTACTGCTCTCACTGCCTATTGTGATCCAAGAGCTGAGAAATAATGAAGATTAGTTAACTTTAAAATATTGGAAGACTTTTTGTTTCCATCTTTAGATTCGCAAGTTGCCATGAGCTGTGCATGAAGCTTTTATGAGAAAAGTTTCATCGTCCCAGTGGCATAGGTAATTCTCACATCTTGCACCAGTACATAAATACTTAATAGCACTGATCAGTGCAATCAATTTCAATAGGGTGTGGGGTCTAAGGTATAGGGTGTGAGGTATCAAGCATTGGTGACAAGTTAAGGCAAAATCGTCGTTGTCAAGGGAGCTGAGGAAGCTGAGGAAGCTGAGGAAGCTGAGGAAGCTGAGGAAGAAAAATACAATTTTTCTGACCCCTTAGTCTTTTCATATATAGGTTTTTTTAGTACACAAACACTATATATGGGAGTTGACAAAATGCGCGACCCTTTAACTTGTCACCAATGGGTCTCAAGAGTTAGATAAGATAGTCGCCTCAGTTGTTGATTGTAAGTATAAAAAGTTACATAACTACTGCCAAAAATTACGAAAATACCGATTGTGCCAGTTAGGGTGCGGAAGGTGTGGAGAGATAGACTATGGGACCATTTTAGCTGTGCCGATTTCTATATTGAGAATGTTGAATGTTGACTCAAGAATTCAACATTTGCAACTTATATAAACTGGCATACAAACCATTTTCCTGTAAAAGTTGCTCGTGAGAACCTGACTCTACCAACTGTCCTCGCTTGAGTACTAAAATGCGGTCTACATCTCGGATCGTAGAGAGACGGTGAGCGATAATAATAGCAGTGCGACTCTCCAATAACCTGTCTAGAGCTTGCTGAATTAAAGCTTCCGTACCTACATCTAAACTGGCTGTTGCTTCATCTAGTACTAATATACTAGGATTGCGAATTGCTGCACGGGCAAATGCTAATAATTGCTTTTGACCACCAGAAAGATTCGTACCCCGCTCTCGCAGTTGGGTATCATAACCTTGGGGTAACTGTTCAATAAAATCAGCGACATTGGTTACTTTTGCGGAAGTCTGGATTTCTGCCAAGGAGTAGTTTTCTCCTAAAGCAATATTACTTTTAACATCACCAGCAAAGAGAAACCCATCTTGCAGGATAACACCCATGTAGCGCCGCAGTTGGGCTTGGGGTAAATCCCGAATATCAATGCCATCTATCAAAATGCGTCCTTTGGTTGGTTCATAAAGACGACAAAGCAGACGAATAATGGAACTCTTGCCTGCACCAGTAGGTCCGACTAAAGCCACTTTTTCTCCAGGATGAATAGTAAAGTCCAAGTCTTTGAGAACATATTCATCTGGCTTGTAGGCAAACCACACATGTTCAAAGCGGATTTCTCCGGAGGAGGTAGGGGGAAGATTGCCTAGTTTGAGGTTAAGATGGGCTGCTTCTGAGTCGCGGATTTCAATAGTTTCATCTAGAATTTCACTAATGCGCTCAACTGCAGTAAACCCAGCTTGGAACATGGTGAATTTTTCCGCAAATTGGCGTAAGGGGTTAAACAAGCGTTGCCCATAGAAGATAAAAGCAGTTAATGTCCCTATATTGATAGCATCTTGCAGGACAAACACACCACCTACCCATAGCATAGCCGCGATCGCGACCAAAGAAACCCACTCCAAGGTGGCGGAAACAGCAGAATCGTGAAAGATGGTATTGTTAACCTCATGGACGTAGCGCTGGTTAACAGTCCGAAACATTTCACTGTTGAATTGCTCCCGGCGAAACAACTGTACTATATTAATACCGGTAATATTTTCTTGCAGCATCGAGTTGAGCACAGAAAGTTCTTCCCTGGCTTTGTAATTCGCAATGCGATACTGTTTTTGGAAGTAGATAATTAAACCGGTAATCGGAAATAGCATTAGTACCAAAATCAGCGCCAATTTCCATTGCACTGCAAACATGAAAATGGCAATCACCAGCATCGAGAACAAGTCATTGACAATACCAATAGCACCACTAGAGAAGACTAACCCTAAAGCTTCCACATCACTCGTCAGCCGGGTAATCAACTTTCCTACTGGTGTTTTGTCAAAAAATCGCACTGCTAAGGAGGTAACATGCTCAAATAGATCTTCGCGAATTTGAGCAGTAATGCTTTGTCCTAGTTTTTCCTCTAAGAATTTCTGAACAATGGTAAAGACTAATCGAACTAGTATAGTTAGTAGTAGTAAACCACTAAGAACACTGACACCATCGGATAAAGAACGACTTTCCAGAATCGACCAAGTTGGCTGTTGACGAATAAGAGAAACCGCCTGTCCGATAATTAAGGGTTGAATTGCTCCGGTTACAGATAAGGGTATCAATAAAACGACGGAAATCAACAGCAACTTTTTGCTACGACTAGCATAAGGTAACAGTCGCAAGAAGAGTCGCCAGTCATTTGTCGTTTGTTGTTTGTTGTTTGTTGTTGGTTGTTGGTTGTTTGTTATTTGTTGTTGGTTATTGGTCATTGGTCATTGGTCACTGGTCATTTGTTGTGTGTCATTTACTATTCATTCTCAATTCTCAATTCTCAATTCTCAATTCTCAATTCTCAATTCCCCATTCCCCATTCTCAATTCTCAATTCCCAACATTGTTCCTCTAAGATCAGCACTATTGAAATTTGTACCTCGGTAATCAGCATTCTTGAGAATGGCATTCCTGAGGGTGGCTCCCCGAAGATCTGCTCCTCGAAGATCCGTAGCTGTCAGGTTAACATTTTCTAGGTCAGCACTGCGAAGATCCGCTCCCCGAAGATCTGCATCAGATAAATCAGCATTCGTTAAATCAACACCTTGCAGCTTAGCATCCCTTAAGTCTACCCCCCTTAAGTCACAGCTTGAGCATTGACCAGTTTCGAGCAATTGCTGAAGATCATCTCCAGAATTTGACAGGTTAATAGGGTTTAAGCCGATAGTCAACAATGCAACACCACTCAGGCTGGCAAGTATCAATTGGGTGAGTTTTCCCCTCAGGAGATTCTCTCTCCATCTAGACCCTGAAGTTCCCACAACCTCAATTGCTTCGAGGGCAGCTAATGCTGTGGCTGCATTGGGGTAACGATGTGCGAGGTTCGGTGCTACCATTTTTTCGAGCCAGTTGATAAATTGAGGACTTAACTGATCCTCTTGCCTCCTGCCTCCGGTTCCCCTCCTGGGAGGGGTTAGGGGTGGGTTCTGCCTCCTCCCTTTTTGCACTAAAGGCTTAAAATTGATACGATTCCCCTCATCAATTAAATTACCAACCTCTGTAGATTTTGTCTGAGTCAGTAGACAAATCAAGGTTATGCCTAAACTATAGAGGTCAGAAGCCATAGTTAGCTGACGGTTAAACATCTGTTCCGGAGGCATAAATCCCAATGTGCCTTTCACCACACTGCTAGCCGCCACATCTCCATCCGCTGGACGAGCCAAACCAAAATCTACCAAGTAAACTTTAATCTTAGGGGAATGCTCGATAAGAAGATTTTCTGGTTTAATATCCCGATGAATGACGGGAGGTACTTGCTGCTGTAGGTAAACTAACACCTCCAAAGTTGCGATCGCAATCTCTTTAATTTCTTGGGGAGTAAACTGTTGAGGTGTAGCTAAAGAAGGGGCTGGTTTATACTCCTGTACCAAGCAAAAGCCGTCGGGAGTTTCAAAAGAGTCTAGATATTGGGGAATACTAGGGGAATCTAGCTGTTGTAATAGGGTAATCTCTTGCTCATGAGCCTCATATTCTGACCAACTAGCCCCAACTTTAGCAAATTGAAACTGCTTAATTACCACCGGCTGCCCACTCTTGATACTAGTTGCCAAGTAAGTAACTCTTCCCCCACCAAGGTTGTGTCCTAACTCCCGCTCAATGTAATAGGTTTGTTGTTTGTCATTTGTTGTTTGTTGTTTGTCATTGGTCATTGGTCATTTGTTGTTTGTCATTGGTCATTGGTCATTGGTCATTTGTTGTTTATTTCCAATGCCCCATTAGCAATTAGCCATTAGCCATTAGCAATTAACCATTAGCCATTAGTAATTAGCCATTAGCCATTAGCCATTAGTAATTAGCCATTAGTAATTAGCCATTATCAATTATCCACTTGTTTAACTAAACGAATAAATTCCGCCCTGTAACCATTTAAATCTTCTGCTTGGGACTGATTTGCCAGCTGCAATACTTGCTCAAAATTGGCTGTTCCTTTGTACTGAGAATTTCTCAACACCATACCGAAAGCCGCAACTGCTGCGGAAAACTTAAAGTTATTCGAGGCATTCTCTAGCTTAACTTCTTGGTCAACTACAGGATAGGTGAGTAATTGAGAGGTAGTTCCTTGGGGCTGTTTGTAACGCAATTTTACCTGCATTACATCATTACTGCCATAAATTTCTGAAGACCCAGGATTTTCTTGCTCTTGTGCATCTTCCCCTACTGTTAATTTGACATCACTTTTAACACCAACTGGAATAATTTCATAAAGAGCCGTTACTGAATGTCCTGCTCCTAATTCTCCCGCATCTTTAGTATCGTCTTGAAAATCCTGATTCTGCAACCGGCGATTTTCATAACCAATTAGACGGTAACCTTGTACTTTAGCTGGGTTAAAAGCTACTTGTATTTTGACATCTTTAGCAATAGTTAACAGAGTGCCCCCCATCTCCGTCACTAAGACTTTTTTCGCCTCTAGCAGGTTATCAATATAAGCATAATTACCATTACCTTTATTGGCAAGTTTCTCCATTTTGGTATCTTGTAAATTCCCTGTGCCAAATCCCAAGACGGTAAGAAATACTCCTTCCTCTCGCTTCTGTTCAATCAGTTTTACTAATTCCGCATCACTAGATACCCCCACATTAAAATCTCCATCGGTAGCCAGAATTACCCGGTTGTTTCCAGATTCGATAAAGTTTTCTTTCGCGAGTTTGTAGGCTTGTTTAATCCCTTCTCCCCCAGCAGTCGAACCTCCAGATTCTAGCTGATTGATTGCGGCTAAAATTTTGTCTTTTTGGTTACCTGGGGTTGGGGGTAAAACTACCCCTGCTGCTCCTGCATAAACCACAATGCTAACTTGGTCTTTTTCACTTAATTCATCTACTAGCAAACGGAAAGCAGATTGGAGTAGAGGTAGCTTGTTGCGATCGCTCATGGAACCAGAGACATCTAACAAGAATACCAGATTGCTAGGGGGTAAATTTTCCCTGGCAATGTTTTTACCCTGTAAGCCGATGTGGACTAGTTGGTGGGCCGGATTCCAGGGAGCCTGGGAAATTTCTGTGGTAACGGAGAAGGGGTTATCTCCTTCCGGCTGGGGATATTCGTAGTTAAAATAGTTGATTAGCTCTTCAATACGTACCGCATCCTGGGGTGGCCGTTGACCTTCATTGATAAACCGGCGCACATTACTGTAGGATGCGGCATCTACATCAATGGCAAAGGTAGATAAGGGTTTGCTGCTCACTTGGTAAAAAGGATTTTCCTCAATGGGAGCATAGGTTTCACCGCTTTGCTCTTCTGTGAGTTCCCTTTGTAGAAGGGAGGAGTCTTGGGGGGGTTGTGGTTGGGCAGCTGGTGATGGTTGAGCAGCTTGTGATGTTACTATTTTTTCTTGTGCTCCTCCTTCTGGAGACCCTGCTGAGTTATACGTAGCTTCGTTTCCAGCTTCACAAGCACCAATTAAAGCGGCTATGCCTAGGATAGCAATTACTCTGAAGGGATAAGAGGATGCGATCGCTTGCTGTATATTTTTCATTGTAGGGATATTTAAATGCTCTATCCTTAACTTGCCCTACTCTGATAATTATGGAGCATTGGTTACCAAAAATGTAACCGAAAGCGGCGGGAAGTTGATTTCCTAAGGAAATAACTAGTGAATTGGGGGCGGTAAAGCATTGGTGTAAACTGAAGCTTAGGCATAGTTGCCTAGTTGGATAACCTAACCCACCTTGGATTCAAATCCAAGGCTAATAGCTTAAGTCCATTAAAATGGACTAGATTTTCGGCTTTATCTTAAGTTGACACCAATAGTCTGTAGAGATGCAAAGGTTGTCTCTCCAACACCTACCACCTAACACCTAACACCTAACACCTAATACCTACCACCTAATACCTAATACCTAACACCTAATACCTAACACCTAACACCTACGCGAAGCGCTATACCTCACGATGGAGATGACAAACTCTAGGTTAGAATCCTTCCGGACAGCCTTCCAAAACTTACAACTGCTACCCCTGGTCAAACCAGAGGATCTGAAACGCTTCCGAGTAGAGTATGGGACAGAACTTTTAGAAAAACTAGAGCAGTTAGTTGAAGATTGTTCCCCTCACAATAATAAGATTATTTTTACTGGGCATCGAGGGTCAGGTAAATCCACATTACTGAGTGAATTTTGTCGTCGCATAGGAGACCGCTATTTTACTGTCTTTTTCTCCATTGCTGATGTGATTGAGATGTCCGATGTCAATCATGTTAATATTTTGTTTGCTATGGCAGTGCAATTGATGCAAACTGCTGAAGAGCGCCAAGTGAAGATTGGTTCTAAGACAAAAAAAGATTTATATAAGTGGTTTAGTAAGCATACCTTTACCGAAAGTAGTGCCCTCGATTCTAGAGTCGAAATCGAATCAGGAGCCGAAGCAAGAGCAGGGGCTTGGTTTGCCAAATTTTTTGCTAAGATTAAAGCTAACCTGAAAGCAAATTCTGTGATTCGGGAAGAAATTAAGACAGAATTTGCACGGCGAATTTCCGATTTAGTGGACCGGATTAATGATATTGCGGTGGCTATCGAAGCAGCTTCCGGGCAAAAAGTGCTGGTGGTTATTGATGATTTAGATAAACTGGATTTAGATATTGTTGATCGCGTTTATCGCAACAATATCAATACTCTATTTCAGCCCTCTTTTCAGATTATCTACACAATTCCGATGGCTGCCACTAGAGATAAGCAACTCAGGGGTATTCTTCGCAATGCAACCAATAACCAGGTACAGTCAATGTGGGCGATGAAGTTTTTTGCCAGGGGAGCGGATCGAATGCCGGATACAAATCCTGTTCCCCAAGCTATGGAAGTATTTGAGCAAATTTTGTATAAACGGATGCCTCATCAGTTAATCGAACCAGAGGTTACTCAGAAGCTTATTCTGCAAAGTGGCGGCGCA
Organism: Symploca sp. SIO1C2; assembly: GCA_010672925.1. GTDB lineage: Bacteria > Cyanobacteriota > Cyanobacteriia > Cyanobacteriales > Coleofasciculaceae > Caldora. The sequence goes on from JAAHFP010000027.1 coordinate 52,799, forward strand.
TTGCGAGAGTTGATTCGATTGGCAAGTCAATGCTGTCAGTTATGTTTAGTCCAGTTGCGACGTACCCCAGACAATCAGGATATCATTGTAACTAAGGAAATTTTGCAACAAGCTCTGACAAATCTGCGTATTGAGTTTACCGAACCGTTAGGAAAAAACGACTATCAAGTTTTGGCACAAGTTTACAATGATTACGCTCCAGATGATGGTATGAATGAGACTTTTTTGGATTTACTGCATAATCTGTATATCCTAGAGTATCGTAATGATGACTTGTGGTTTGGTGTACACCCGATCGTTCAAGAGATTTTACATAAGCGTGGGTTGATTTAGGTGTTAGGTGTTATAGAAAAAGGCAGAAGGCAGAGGGCAGAAGGCAGAAGGGAAGAGATTGACAGGTAAAGGTTTCAGCATTTTGGGTTGTCCTAACCTCCCTGGCTGTTGCTAATATAGCGCTTTGCCCTGTAATCAAGTACCGTAAGTAAACAAAAGTCCCCCTTTCTAAGGGGGATTTAGGGGGATAAAAGATCTACCCCATGATAAAAACTCTTGCAGGGGGTAAGGATAAGTGCAAGACGATATTCACAAAGAGCAGATTCATGCTAATGAAGATAGCTATACTCGTTTGGTGACGATAATCGAAGCGAGTCAAGGAATATTGTCACTTTTGATTGCTTCTTGTGACGATCGCCACTTTCGGGATAGTATTATTCGGCGCTATGAGGCAGAATTGTCACCTCAAATTAGCGGCTACCGGGTGCAGCTAAACTATGAAGAACCAAGTTTGCTCTCGGCTTTAAGGCAACTACAACAGGCAAATCCAGAATTGCCAAAGGGAAAGGCTGCTGTGCTGACAGTAACAGGTACAGAAGATTTACTGACAGTAGCTTTAGGAGAAGATACAATTCGGACGGAAATCCAGCGCTTTTTCGGCTATTTGCAATGGGAAAGAGAAGCACTGCGGCAGTTTACCTATCCTATTGTTCTCTGGGTAACACCGAAAATTTTAGAGCAGATTAGCTTCGCAGCGCCAGATTTTTGGAGTTGGCGCAGTGGAGTGTTTCGGTTTGTGGCAACAGAAGTAGCAAAGGAGACAGTTACCCCAACTATCCAGACTAATGACTTGTATCTGATAGACTCAGAAGTAATAGAAACTCTCCCTTTAGATGAACTGCTGCTTAGGGTAAATCAAGTTAAGCAGGAACAAGGAGAGCAGTCATCGGCTCTAGCAATACTCTATGATCGTGTAGGACAAGCCTATCGCAGCCTGGTCAAAAACCAACAAGCAGAACATCTTCAACAGGAAATCGATTTAGGGATCGAGTATTTCCAAAAAGCGATCGCTCTACAAATCTTACTCAAAGACAAACCCAATCTGGCCAATACTCTCAATCGATTAGGCAACTTTTATCAAGAGTTGGGGCGATATGAGCGAGCAATATCCCTGTACAAGCAGTCTTTAGCCATTTCTCGCGAGATTGGTGCTCAACAAACTGAAGCTGCTTCCTTAAGCAATTTGGGGAAAGCTTATCAATTCTTCGGCAACAAAGCTAGCAATTTGGAAACAGCTATTGCCGCTTACCAAGATGCCCTGCAAATTTACACCCGCGAAGCTTTTCCCGTTGACTGGGCAAGGACTCAGAACAATTTGGCAAATGCTTATAGTGATCGCATTCGAGGAGATAAGGCTGATAATTTAGAAGATGCTATTGCTGCTTACCAAGATGCCCTACAAATTCGTACCCGTGAAGCTTTCCCCGAACAGTGGGCAACAACTCAGAATAATTTAGCAATTGCTTATAGTGAGCGAATTCGAGGACAAAAAGCTCAGAATTTAGAAACTGCTATTGCCACTTACAACAATGCCCTACAAATTCGTACCCGTGAAGCTTTCCCCGTTGACTGGGCAATGACTCAGAATAATTTAGCAAATGCTTATCGTAATCGGATTCGGGGAGATAAAGCTCAGAATTTAGAAGATGCGATCGCTTCTTATCAAAATGCCCTACAAATTTACACCCGTGAAGCTTTCCCCGTTGACTGGGCAATGACTCAGAATAATTTAGCAAATGCTTATCGTAATCGGATACGGGGAGATAAGGCTGATAATTTAGAACATGCGATCGCTTCTTACCAAAATGCCCTGCAAATTTACACCCGTGAAGCTTTTCCCGTTGACTGGGCAATGACTCAGAATAACTTGGGATTTGCCTACTGGGAGCGTATACGGGGAGATAAGGCTGATAATTTAGAACATGCGATCGCTTACTACCAAAATGCCCTGCAAATTCGTACCTGTGAAGCTTTACCCGTACAGTGGGCAATGACTCAGAATAATTTAGCAATTGCTTATCGTAATCGGATACGGGGAGATAAGGCTGATAATTTAGAACATGCGATCGCTTCTTATCAAAATGCCCTACAAATTCGTACCCGTGAAGCTTTTCCCATTGACTGGGCGACAACTCAGAATAATTTAGCAAGTGCCTTCCTTTATCGGATACGGGGAGATAAGGCTGATAATTTAGAACATGCGATCGCTTCTTACCAAAATGCTCTACAAATTCGTACCCGTGAAGCTTTACCCGTACAGTGGGCAATGACTCAGAATAACTTAGCAATTGCTTATAGTGATCGGATTCGGGGAGATAAAGCTGATAATTTAGAACATGCGATCGCTTATTATCAAAATGCTCTACAAATTCGTACTCGTCAAGCTTTTCCCGTTGACTGGGCGACAACTCAGAATAATTTAGCAGTTGCTTATAGTGAGCGGATTAAGGGAGATAAGGCTAATAATTTAGAAGATGCGATCACTTCTTGCCAAAATGCTTTACAAATTCTTACCCGCGAAGCTTTCCCTGTTGAGTGGGCAGCAACTCAGAATGATTTAGCAAATGCTTATCTTAATCGGATACGGGGAGATAAGGCTGATAATTTAGAACATGCGATCGCTTCTTATCAAAATGCCCTACAAATTCATACCCGTGAAGCTTTCCCCATTAACTGGGCGACAACTCAGAATAATTTAGCAGTTGCTTATTGTAATCGGATACGGGGAGATAAGGCTGATAATTTAGAAGATGCGATCGCTTCTTACCAAAATGCTCTAGAAATTCGTACCCGTGAAGCTTTTCCCGTTGACTGGGCAACGACTCAGTATAACTTAGCAATTGCTTATAGTAATCGGATACGGGGAGATAAAGCTGATAATTTAGAAGAAGCGATCGCTTATTGCCAAAATGCTCTACAAATTTACACTCGTGAAGCTTTCCCCATTAACTGGGCGATGACTCAGAATAATTTGGCAACTGCTTATCGCCATCGGATTAGGGGAGATAAGGCTAATAATTTAGAATATGTGATCGCATCTTGCCAAAATGCTCTACAAATTTATACCCGTGAAGCTTTCCCTATTGAGTGGGAAAAAACTCAGAAGAATTTGAGACTTATTCAGAGAGATAAGGAAAAGCTGGAGAAGAAGATAACGGAAGTTTGAAAGTGCGGAAGTCAACAATAGTAATTTATACCTTACAGGCGTACACCTATTCCATTATTAAAATAATAGCAAAAAATAATTAAAATTACAACCAATAAAATACCCATATCAGAAATCGATTGCCTACGACAGCAGCTATCGATTACCCATGTCTGCCCACTAATCCTGCATTTTGGGTAAACTAAGGTGGGCATTGGAGAAGTGAAACCTAACACAATATACTCCGGGTTGAGTTACGCGATCGCTCATTGGTGTCAACTTCAGCCTAGACATAGCTGATATTAATTCCGGTTGTATCGGAATGATTAATATAGCAGTCGCCAGGGCGGTTAAGACATTCTCAGGTAAGGCAACAAGGGGATGGCAGCCCCTTGCCTTATCGGCGGTTGCTATAATTTGGCTTTTTAGTTAGAAAACATAGACACTGGCGGGCGCAAGCATTGCGCCCCTACATCATGAATATTATACCAATGTAGCCGGAATTGATATGACCAGTTGGATTCCCTAACTCACCTTGGATTCAAATGATGAGGCTAATACTCCTAAGAAACACATCCAGCCGCAAGGGGTTTGGGCGAAGCATTTGGATAGGTATATTTGGGTATATGTACTTAAATTCTCGCCCAAATGCTTCGCCCCTACTGCCCCCCAAAGTGTTTCTTTGATCTGTTGCGGATGCGATTGCGTCCGTGGGGGGCTCACATCTTGCATCAGTACAAAAATACTAAACAAAGGAAACGAGTAGCGGAGAAAAATAAGCAAATATAGAGATTTTGACTTATTTTTGGGCTTTAAGGATACTTTTACTTCTGCTAAATCCCAAAATATACTTCTTAATTCTTCTGACTCCTGACTCCTGACTCCTGACTCCTAATTTCCACAGCTAAACATTAAAGGTGCAAGATCTAAGTAATAGCTTAAGTCTATTAAAATGGACTAAAAATTTTTGAGCAGATTGAGTCATCTTTAGATGACTTCAGCTATTAGCAAGGAACTTGAGTTCCTTGCGGGGCTTGGGTTTTAGGTTAAATTGACACCAATGGCTATCGCTACACCCAACCTACTGATTCTGCCTTGTTACAACTAAAGTGTAAGTATTCTACCAAACTTGAAATAATCCCTTTTTACCTTGCAAACTTCTTCCTTCCCTTCTGCCTTCTGCCCTCTGCCTTCTGCCTTGTTGTGACCACTTGTTGTATATTTTTCAAAGGTTATATATAAAAAATCTTTTTAGAATGAATCAACTGTTGACGGTAAAGCAGCATTCAAGACTGGGTAAGGAAGTCCTACAAGATTGTAATCTTAAACATTTGACCACCCAACAAGTCCAGCAATTAAAGCAATCTCTTTGGGAACATGGGGTGATAGTTGTCAAAAAGCAAAAACTGACAGCAACTCAGTTGAAAGACTTTGCTATCCAGACATTCGGTGACTCAAACCTCGGTAAGCGTCCCAAGACTCTAGATCCTGAAATCAACCTAGATTTACAAAGTCCAGGAGTCTCTATTTTAGGCAATGCCAAAGGTCTTTCTCAGGAGATTAGGGGTAAGTTTGCTTGGGAATGGCATCAGGACAAAGACCACCTCCCCAAAACAGAGGGACTGGATATGAATAGCCTTTATGTAGTGATGCTTTATGGGGTAAAAATCCCTCCGGAAGGAACCAATGGAGAGCCTCACACTACTAACTTTCTCGATATGGTGGAAGCCTACCATAATCTCGATAGTCAACATCGGCAGCAATTAGAGCAACTTTCGATGTATCACCTGTCACCTAGGACCCCACCACCAGGAGAAGAGATTCCCCGGAAATTACATCCCATTGTCTCAACTCACAAAGTAACTGGGCGCAAAGGATTATATTTAGGTTCTGATACTTCGATTCTCGTGGGACTAGAAGCAAACCTCGAAGAAGCTAAACAATATTGGCAGGATTTGTTTGGCAAAATTTTAAGCTCTACACCAGTTTACTCCCATGTTTGGCAACCTGGAGATATCGTATTTTGGGATAACTCTCAAGTCATGCACACAGGAATGCCTTACGATGCCTTGAAGTATCAGCGGATTGCTCTGCGTGTTGGTGTTGTGAATAGGTGGTAGGTGGTAGGTGGTAGGTGGTAGGTGGTAGGTTTTAGAGAATTTTCCACAGAGGTGCAAGGTTTTTTAGCTTATTTATACTTTACAGGCGCACACCTATTCCATTGTTAAAATAATAGCAAAAAATAATGAAAATTACAACCAATAAAATACTCTAAGGGGAAAGCTATCACCTACAACACCAGCTATCGATTACCCATGTTTGCCCACCAATCCTGCATTTTGGATAAACTAAGGTGGGCATGAATTTCAACGCGATCGCAATCAAATCTCAAACTTCAGTTGCTTCCTCATGTTCCTGTAACCAAGTTACTAAATCTGCTACTTGCGAAAAATCAAACAGTTCTTCTCCCAAATCTTCTAACTTTTCTGGCGATAAGCGTTGAACAGTTTCCAATATCTGAGGCTCAAGTTCACCAAACTTGCCCCTTAGCATACGCATCATCAACTTCAAAATTCCATCTTTGACAAATTGTTGATACCAAGGAGATTCAAGTAATACAGTCATATCATGTCCGGTTGAATACTTACACTTTAGTGAAAACAAGGCAGAAGGCAGTCTCAATGAAAAAAGATTTTTCACCACCATGTATGAAACTTCATCTCTCCCCGTCTCCCCGTCTCCTTGTCTCCCCGTCTCTTTCAAGTCATAGGGCAGAGGGCAGAAGGGAAGGAAGAAAGTTGCAAGGTAGAAGGATCTGATAACTTTTTAGACGGACATGATATTATATCCCACCTCATTCTCACTGGAAGTCAGAGGAGAGTAAGTCAACAGCAACTGTATCAAGGTTTTAAGTAACCCATTTTATCCAGGTATCTGGTGCTAGACTAATGAGACGTTTGCTGCCAATATCTGCGGTTTTGGGCATTTTGGAGGATTATTGTTCGTCTTAGGAGATTTATCATATATCCATTATCCATTATTAATTAAAGCCAATGAGTAACCAACCAACTTTATCTATTGTTACTGCTACCAGAGGAAACTTTACTGACTATTGGTTTGAGCAACTCCTCGCTGTTAAGGGTAATGTTGAATTTATCTTAGTTTATCCCCCTGGAGTATCTAACCAACCAATTAACGATCCTCGATTTAAAATCATCACTAGCCCCTTTAAAGGAGAAGTGATGCAGCGATTTATCGGCTTGCTCAATGCTTCTGGATTGTATACCCTAGCTCTTGATGATGATGACTATGTCCATCCCGATGTTCTGCAACTAGTGAAGGAATACTTCGCAACCTTTCCTGATAGTTGGGTTTTACGGCTCCGGATGAAGAAAATTGATATTACAGACGAAGAGCGAATTCGCAGCCCTTGGGAACCAATCCCGGATTTCAAGCAATTAGATATAGCTCCTAGAACCCAGAATGATAAACCTATCATACTACAAACCCTTCCTATTGCTCCTCTCAACAACAAATTGGATGCTCGGTTGCTGATAGGAGCTTGTGAACGAAGGGATATGCACGGAGCACATATTGAAAATTTCAATAACAAGGTTTGGCAAACCGAGTTAGTTCACCAATCCTTAGCAGAATTAGCTGAGGTGATGAAGATTAAGGGTAACTTGCACTGGATTCCTAGCTGGAGTTTAGACCGACTATTAGGACTATTTATTCAAGCTAAGTTTTTTGAAGAGGATAAAACTGTTGGCCATTGGATGCCTCTACCAGAGCAAATTCGTTATATTGTCAGACCTTCATCTATCAAAGAATTAAGGTTTTATGTTGCCGCCGACGGTCTCTTAGCAAAGCGCTTTCCTCAATACGGGTACTTTAAAAATCTATTTTTTGACCAATTATGGATTGGACTCAAAATATTTATCCGACGCTCTTTTTCTAAATAACCATATTCATACCAAATCCTGGTTGGACAACACCGTTTTCAGCCAACCGCGAAATCCTGTAGAGACGTTGCATGCAACGTCTCTACAATGTGGACATCACGAACTGATGGGGTGATCATTGTGGCTACAATGTAGATTCAATGAGAGTTGCAGCTTTGTTACCTCGTTTATAATTGGGTCTTTTATGGGGAGAAAGAGCCATTAGAGATTCCGCTATTTTTTCAAAAAAATCGAGAAAAGAAAGCTTTTTCATCACACCTAAAACCTAAAACATAAAAGCTAATTAACAAGCTGCCAAATAGTTTGAGGTAATTGAATAATTTCTTGCAACAGCTCAGATACCTTAACATCAAAGACTAGCTGCAACAGTAGCACAATAATAGTCAAAACAATCCCAGTTGCCATGCTAGCTTTCACAACCTTAACTAGCCAGGTAAAAACTAGCCAGGAGACAATTACTGCACCAATGATAATAATTAGTTCTGGCATCAATTAATAAGTAGCGTCTAGGGAATAGGGAATAGGGAATGGGGAATGGGGAATAGGATAAAATTACGCGATCTTGCTAGCAATGTATAAAGACTGAAGAACGGAAATCAAAATATTTTTGCCTTAACTTGTCACCAATGTCTATTAAGCTAAGGCGCATTGAAATTGGTTTGTCCTAATCTCCGCGTCCCCGTGTCCCCGCGTCACCGCGTCAGTACTAATTCACAATTTAAATGAACAACAGCTTACCCCTTGCTTCCTACTAATGACCGATGACTAATGACAAATGACTTAACCTCTTGTCTTGCCCAACTATCTGCTGCCAAAATATCATCTAAACTAGGATTGGAACAATTGTCATCCCGGTGGCGATTGCACACATGTTCAATACAACGGGCAATATCCAAGTAACCGATTTTTTCTTCTAAAAAGAGTGCCACCGCTTGCTCATTGGCTGCATTTAACACTGCTGGCATTGAACCCCCAGCCCTACCGGCGGCATAAGCTAGTTGCATACAAGGATACTTCTGATGGTCTGGTTCCCTAAAAGTCAAATTTCCTGCTTTTACCAAGTCTAGCTGTTCCCAATCAGTATAAAGGCGCTCCGGCCATGACAAAGCATAAAGTAAGGGTAAGCGCATATCCGGCCAACCTAGTTGAGCTAAAACTGAGGTATCTTGTAGTTCGATCAGGGAATGAATAATACTTTGGGGATGAATCACAATATCGATGTGGTCGTAATCCATACCAAATAGGAAGTGAGCCTCAATCACCTCCAATCCCTTATTCATCAAGGTAGCGGAATCTACAGTAATTTTGCGTCCCATCGACCAGTTGGGGTGCTTAATGGCATCAGCAACCTTAACTTCAGGCAATTTCTCCACCGGCCAATCTCGGAAAGCTCCCCCAGATGCCGTTAAAAGAATTCGCCGCAAGCCACCAGCTGGCACTCCCTGGAGGCACTGAAAAATGGCGGAGTGCTCTGAGTCAGCAGGTAACAGCTTCACTCCATGTTTTTCTAATAATGGCAGCACCACCGGACCACCAGCAATCAAGGTTTCCTTATTCGCTAAGGCAATATCTTTACCGGCTTCAATAGCAGCAATTGTTGGTAACAAACCAGCACAGCCAACAATGCCAGTAACTACCGCTTCTGCATCCCCATACCTAGCTACTTCCGCTACCCCAGCTTCCCCTGCCAGGAGAATTGGTTGGGGGTCAAGATCCGCAACTGCCTCTTGCAAAGCGGAGAACTTCTCTTGGGCAAAGATAGCCGCGATTGCAGGTCTAAATTGCCTAATCTGAGTAGCTAACATTTCTACATTACTTCCTGCTGCCAATCCTACCAGTTGGAATTGGTCAGGATACTGACTCACAATATCTAAGGTTTGAGTACCGATGGATCCAGTGGAACCAAGAAGAGTTATTGATTTCATCAAAAATTTTCGCTAACTGGCAAATCTCGTCATGATTCCACTATAAAATTCTTTGGGTGCGGTTCTCAGAGAAAGAGGGTATAATTTCCCAGGGTCAAGATAACAAGCTTGTCAGAGTAATCTTTTGGGAAAAAAAGAGCTTGATGAGACAAGCTGCAATAAAAGCCAAAAACGGATGAGAAAATTTTCTATATTCAGTAAGCTATTCCTGTTGGTAGTATTATTTTTCTTGACTACTCCTGGTAGAAGACTCAGAGAACTTATATCTCCTCACTTCACCAAAACACCAAAAAAAGGAGATAAGATTGGTCAGTACACAGTTACTAGTCCTTGGGGACCAAGAAACCTAGGAATTGCAGGAGCCTCTACTTTCCATCAAGGGGTAGATCTGAATACACCAGTAGGAACACCATTGTACGCGATCGGTAAATCTGGAGCTTTTGTGGATGTCCAATGCTGGACAGATAAAAAAGGTGGCGGCTTGGTGGCATCTTATAAGTCTTTAGGCATCTCTTTTGACTACCTCCATCTCTCTAAATGCTATCCAGGAAAACAACCAGCAGGATCTGTCATTGCTTTGTCGGGAGCATCTGGTGTTGGTAGTGGACCTCACTTTCACTTCCAACAAAGGAATGTTCTAGGGAAGAAAGTACCTCCTCAAGCTAAGTACATTGAATGGTCTCTTCAAGGTAGGGAATAGGGAATTGGGAATTGAGAATTGAGAATTAGGAATGGGAGATGTACCTCACTGATGCAAGAATTGCTATGTTCTGATGGAGTAATTTCATCCTGATTTCATATTCACCTGCAACAGTTAGACATAGGGACTGTAATGACCAACTAATAGACTGACAGTTCGGTAATACCGACCTTAAGCTGGAAAAAGCTCTCACCAAACTGATGCAAAAAGCAACAAAACTCCTGGTTTCGACTTTTACCTTTCTACTGTTAACCTCTACAATGCCAGCAGTAGTATTTGCCCATGCGGGACATGGAGACGAGTTTCACAGCGATACTGAAGCCACAGCTAATCCAGAAAATATTAAAGTAGATACCGCAACTGCTAACCAAATAGGCATCAAAGTACAACCCGTCTCTAGCCAGTTTTTGGAGATAGGTATCAAAACTACAGGTCAGATTGAAACTCAGCCAAATCAGCAGGTAGAAGTAACTGCACCGATTCCAGGAACAGTTGCTGAACTGTTGGTGAAACCCGGTGATAAAGTTACCAAAGGTCAACCCGTTGCTGTCATCTCTAGTCCAGAATTAATCGAACTCCGGGTTGAGTCTCTCGACAGACGCACAGAAGCAAAAGCCAATCTAGGGGAAGCTAAAGCTAACCTCAAGCTTGCTCAACAAAATTTAGAGCGTCAGCGTCAAATTGCCACTGCTGAAATCAACCAAGCCAGTACCCAACTAGCAGAAGCCCAAGAACGTTATGATCGGGATGCGGAGTTAGTTACAGAAGGAGCCTTACCCCGCCGTCAGATGCTGGAGTCCAAAAGTCAGCTAGCAGCAGCAAAAACTGCTTTAGAAACAGCCAACAGTCTCCGGGAAGTTCTGGAAGCGGAAGCGGAACTCCAACGCACCCAAACCGCAGTTGATGCAGCCAAATCTCGTATTCAACTGAGTGACACTACCTACCAAACGCGACTACAACAATTGAGTAACCGTGCGAATGAGAAAGGGTTGGTAACGGTACTTGCTCCTATTACTGGTACAGTTGCCCAACGGCAAGTTACCTTAGGTGAATCTTTTCAGGATGCAGGTGGTCAATTGATGACTATTGTTAATAGTACCCAAGTTTGGGCAACTGCCAACATTTACGAAAAGGACTTGGAAAAGATAAAAAAGGGGCAGAAGGTTAGATTAAAAGTTTCCAGCTTACCGGAGCAAACTTTCACAGGTCTTGTGACTCAAATAGACCCTCTAGTAGCAGGAGAAACGCGAGTAGTACCAGTTAGGACTAAGCTAGATAACCCTAGTGAGCAACTAAAACCGGGGATGTTTGCTCAATTAGAAATTTTAACTGATAAAAGCCCTGTCGCTACTTTGGTAGTTCCGACGAGTGCTGTAGTAGATACCAATGGTAAACAACTAATTTATGTACAAAATGGTCTGAATAACTATCAGCCGGTAGAAGTAAATTTTGGTGAGACTTTTGAGAATTTAGTAGAAGTTAAAAATGGTTTATTTGAAGGCGACCAAGTAGTAGTTGAAGGTGGAGTAATGCTGTATGCTCAATCTCTAAGGGGTGGCAGTAAAGCTAAAGCTGAAGCTGAACACCACCACGAGCCTGAGGAAACTAGTTTATCCCAGCAGGGTATCCTTCACTATAATAATCTACCTTGGTTGTTAGTTGTGCCAGTAGGAAGCGCGATTGCTCTTAGTGCTTTTTGGTTAGGTCGTCGCTCATCCAAGGTTATTCGTCAGCCTTCAGAAATGATTGACTGGTCTATACCGCTTCAGGAAACTCAAGTCTCTAATTCGCAAGAATCAACGGTAAAGCGGAGCTGAGAGCACTCTAGGGATAAAGTATATCAAATTCCAGCATCATTAGTGCGGCGCAAATAACCCACCGGTTTGAAATCGTTAGAATCCCTATTCTATAAGCATTTTAAATTTTGATTGCTAAGCAATACCCAATGAGGATGCTTGCCCTCAGGTGTGTAGCAGCAAAGCGAGGCAAATTTTGAATTCTGCTCAAACTAGTCCCAATGTCAATATCAGAATGAGCTTTTTTTACTAGCGGGACTCTGCTTAGGATAGGCTTTAGTCTTTTTGAGTAGCAAAAGTGAGTGAACAAATATCAGCCAATTACGATACCCCCTGGAAAGAAGCCTTACAGCAATATTTTGAACCTTTTCTGAGCTTCTGCTTTCCGAAGGTTCATGCTTTAATCGACTGGGGTCAGCCACCGGAATCCTTGGATAAGGAACTCGAACAGATTGTGCGGCAAGCTGACTCAGGAGAGAGGATTGCCGATAAGTTATTCAAAGTTTGGTTGCAAGATGGCAAATCAACTTGGGTTTTAGTTCATGTCGAGGTGCAGAGTCAATCTGATGATGAGTTTGCCAAAAGAATGTACCAATATAACTACAGGGCTTTTGACCTTTATGAACAACAGGTAATTAGTTTAGCCGTGTTGGGGGATAAACAAGCAACTTGGCGTCCTGGTCACTATGGTTATGCACTAGGAGATTGTGAAGTCAAATTGAAATTTCCGATAGTGAAACTGTTGGATTATCAAGCAAAGTGGCAAGATTTAGAACAAAGTACCAATCCCTTTGCCGTCATGATTATGGCTCATCTGACAACTCTGATGACCCAGGGTAAACCACCAATGCGGCAGCAGGGGAAATGGGATGTAGTTCGGAAACTATTGGAAAAAGGTTACCATCAAGAAGATATCAGGAAGCTGTTCCGGCTCGTAGACTGGATGATGACCTTACCACCAGAGTTACAACAGAATTTTGAAACACAATTGAAACGTTATCGAGAGGAGAGACAAATGCCTGTACTCAGCCATATGGAACTCAGAGCAATTCTGCAAACAGCTCGCGAATCGGTACTCGAAGTTTTGGAAGTACGATTTGCAACTGTGCCACCAGAATTGATTGAAGCGATTAATCAAATAGAAGATGCCTCAGTTTTGAAGCAACTACTTAGACAAGCGATCGCAATTAGTTCTATTGCACAATTCCAACAATTGCTCTCTTCAGATGAGATTGAAGGATTAGGAGAATAATCATCATAAGGGACTTGCCAAAAATAAAATACCGGCTATATACTTAATGTCTCAAATTAGCAAAGAAATAACTGGTACATTATTAAGCTACAAGTCCCTAACTTTGAAGAACAATTGAAGCGTTATCAAGAGGAGAGACAAATGCCTGTACTCAGCCATATTTAACTCAGATCAATTGTGCAAAACACTCGCGAATAATTACTCGAAGTGTTGGAAGTACGGTTTGCAGCTTTGCCACCAGAAGTGATTGAAGCGATTAATCAGATAGAAGATGCCTCAGTTTTGAAGCAACTGTTTAGATAATTGACTACTTGCTCTGGTAGATTTTTGAGGTAAACTTGGGATGGTATTTTCTAAATGGTAGTTGCCAACCTTGTTCTACCTCTTGAAGCTCCCAATAATGGGTCTGATATTGACACATCTCTGATAGCTCAAGTTTAGGTAACAGATTGCGGTAAACAAAAATCTGATAGATGCAAGAAAGGCATAGTTGTTTGTCTATTTTTAAAAGCAATGGCATCAACCTGAGAAAATCATATTTAGTAATTTTTTTTGTATGGGAGCAGCGTAAAATCAGTTTGTAAACCTTGGAAATGCTCAATTTTTTGGCTTTAAAAAGCGTAGGTTTATAGCTCACAGTAATTAAAGCATCAATTGGCACATTCTCTAAATATTTTTGACTGTGATACTCATCAGTAGTTTTACCATCGCCGCGTCTGGAGTGAAAAAATATGTATTCTTTTTGGTAATATAAAAATTCTGATACTTCATTTGGTTCTAATTTATCCAATTTATCACAATGACGAATAATCCATTGATTTTTCCAAAATTTCCATTTCTTACCCAAGTAGGCAATTTTCACAGTAACATCAATATCTAAAGCTTTTTTGTCACTATTATTAGTAATTTTGTAGTTAGGATAGATAGGAAATGATCCGTAGGGAGCCTTTCTTAGTTCAGGGTTTAATGTAGGATAATTTAATGAAGCAAACTTTTGGCGAGAATCATAAAAATTCCATAGACCTAATCCTAAAGTTAAAGCAATAATATAGTCTCTAAATTGTAGATAATGAAGAAGATTAATGATAATTTGGTAAATGAATTGCACATAGTTTGAAAACAAAAAAACAAACTGCTCAATAAACATCTTGGGAAAGTAAAAGTATATATTCAAATTTTGGAATTTGCTTTCAGTATAGCAACAGAACTATTAGGTAAACACGCCCTTTACAACTATCTTACGTAATTTAGAGCATGATGTTTTGACTAGTTTCTGACTTCTTTTTGGACTGAAGTCCTACTACTGCTTATTACTTCAAAACCAGAATCAATCGACTCGATGAGGCAAACCCTAATTATTTTATTTAACTCCACGGCAATTCTACCACTCCTACAGAGCATTTCATCCTGATTTCATTTCCCTGTGCCAATCTCATAAACAGGGGACTTTCAGCACTAAAATCTGATAAATGCTCAACTCCATCCTCAAATGGTCAATCGCCCAGCGCACTCTTGTAGTCATCGGTGCTATTATCGTCACCGTTTGGGGATTTGTTACCATTGCTCGGATGCCTCTGGATGTTTTCCCCAACTTTGCTCCTCCCCAGGTAGAAATCCAAACGGAAGCACCGGGATTGGCTCCGGAAGAAGTGGAATCTCTGGTTACTTTACCAATAGAAAGTGCTATTAATGGTACTCCCGGCTTAACTACAGTACGCTCTTCTTCCGCAGTGGGCATCTCTGTAGTGAAAGTTATCTTTAACTGGGGTACGGATATTTATCGAGCTCGTCAGTTGGTAACTGAGCGTTTGCAGCAAGCTACTGCTAGATTACCGGAAGGAGTGGAAACACCGCAAATTTCGCCCCTTTCTTCCCCTATTGGTACGGTTCTTGCCTATGCCTTCACTTTAGAAACTGGGGCAAATACTAGCTTAATGGATCTGCGGCGATTGATAGACCGGGATATCACCAACCGACTATTAGCAGTACCTGGAGTAACTCAGGTAATCGCCTATGGGGGAGAGGTGCGGCAATATCAGGTACTAGTTGATCCTGCTCAATTGCAAGCCTTTGATGTCTCCTTAGCAGAAGTTACCGAAGCAGCAGAAGCAGCTAATAACAATGCAGCGGGGGGATTTCTGATTAGTCCAGATAAAGAACTACTCATCCGGGGGGTTGGGCGAGTGGAAACTCTGGAGGATTTAGCAGAATCCGTTGTCGCGGCACGTAATGGTATACCAGTACTGTTGCGAGATGTGGCAGATGTCCGCATTGGTGCTGCTTTGAAGCGAGGGGATGGCAGTGTGGATGGCAAACCAGCCATTGTGGTGATGGTTAATAAACAACCTCTTGCTGATACTCCCACCGTTACTCAAGCAGTGGAGGCAGCAATGGAAGAAATTAAAGGAAGTTTGTCTAGTGATGTTAACGTTGCTGTTACTTTCCGTCAGTCAGACTTTATTGATGCTTCGATCAAAAATGTCCGGAATGCTCTACGGGATGGCATCATCATTGTCTCCATCATCTTGTTCCTATTTCTGATGAATTGGCGTACTGCGATTATTACTCTGAGTGCGATTCCCCTTTCCTTACTAATTGGGCTAATGTTGCTGAATTTGTTTGGTTTGGGTATTAATACGATGACTTTGGGAGGATTAGCAGTAGCTATTGGCTCAGTAGTGGATGACTCGATTGTGGACATGGAAAACTGCTACCGGGGACTAAGGAAAAACCAGCTAGCAGGTAATCCCATTAACCCACTACAGGTAGTTTATAACACCTCGGTAGAAGTACGAGTAAGTGTGCTGTTTTCCACAGTGATTATTGCCGTAGTTTTTGCCCCAATCTTTACCCTAACAGGAGTGGAAGGTCGCATCTTTGCACCGATGGGGGTGGCCTATTTGGTGTCAATTTTTGCTTCTACCTTTGTGGCACTAACCCTGAGTCCAGCTTTGTGTGCTTTCTTACTAGCTAATCAAAAGTTACCAGAAGATGAAACTTGGGTGGCACGACTTGCTAAAAGTTTGTATCGTCCCTTGATTAAGTTTTCCCTCTACGCTCCCAGTATAGTTCTCATCTCCGCCGTAGCTGCCTTTGTCGCTTCCCTGATTATTTTTACTTCCTTAGGACGAGTTTTTCTGCCAGAATTTCAGGAGCGATCGCTTGTTAATGCTTTTACTCTCTATCCTGGTGTCTCCTTGGAAATGACTAATCGTACTGGATTAGCGATGCAAACAGCTTTACAAGATAACCCTCGATTTGAGTCGGTACAGTTACGTGCCGGACGTGCGCCGGGAGATGCCGATGCTGGCAGTGTCACTTTAGGACATTTGGATGTGGAGTTGAGTGAGGAGGGGATGCAAGAAAGGGAGGCAAGTATCGAACAACTGCGGAAGGCATTTGCTAAGTTACCGGGAGTTGCTCCTAGTATTGGCGGCTTTATCTCCCACCGGATGGATGAGGTATTATCAGGAGTACGAAGTGCGATCGCGGTGAAAATTTTTGGTCCGGATCTCCCAGAATTACGTACTATCGGCACTCAAGTCCGGGATGCGATGCGGGATATTCCTGGTGTTGTGGATCTCATCCTAGAACCCCAAGTTCCCATCAAGCAAGTACAGATTCAATTTGACCGTACCGCTGCTGCCCGTTATGGTCTTAGTGTGGGGCAACTCTCAGAAATGATTGAAACTGCTCTCAATGGGCGAGTAGTTTCCCAAGTACTGGAAGAGCAACAACTGTTCGACTTGGTAGTGTGGTTACAGGCAGAATCCCGCAACAACCTGGATACCATCCGCAATTTACTAGTAGATACCCCCGCAGGGACAAAAATTCCCCTGGCTCAAGTCGCCAATATTGACTACGGCACTGGTCCTAATACCATCAATCGGGAAAATGTCTCCCGCCTGATTATCGTCTCTGCCAACGTTGCTGGGAGGGATTTAGGCAGCGTCGTCAAAGATGTTCAAGCCGCAGTGACGGAACAGGTGCAAGTAACTTCCGGCTATTTTATCCAATACGGGGGGCAATTTGAATCAGAACAACGGGCATCCCAAAACTTACTTATTTTCGGCACTTTAGCACTAATTGTTATTGCAGTGTTAATGTACTTCGCCGTTAAATCCATCTCAGCAACAGTGATGATTATGCTCAACCTACCTCTGGCTTTAACTGGAGGTATCTTTTCCGTTGCCCTCGGCGGCGGCATCCTCTCCGTGGCCTCAATGGTAGGATTTATCACCCTGTTTGGTGTTGCCACCCGCAACGGCTTACTACTGGTAGACAACTATAACAATAAGTTGGCTCAAGGAATGCCCCTAAAACGAGTGATTTTTGAAGGTTCGATGGAACGACTAGTGGCAATTTTGATGACAGCACTAACTTCAGCACTGGGAATGGTTCCTTTGGTAATCGGTACTGGTGCGGGTAAGGAAATCTTACAGCCTTTAGCGATAGTGGTATTAGGAGGTTTGTTTACTTCAACAGCATTGACGCTGTTGGTTTTGCCAGCTTTATATGCTCAATTTGGTCGCTTTTTAGTACCGAAATTAGCTATTCGTAAAGCTGCTGTTGAGACAGCAAGTTCTCAAGCTTCTTTTTGAAGTAATAAGTAATAAATAATAAGTAATAAGTGAAGAGTTCATAAATATTCTCCATTCTCCATTCCAAAATTATCAATTACTGAGGAAATAAAACCATGAAATCATTAAAAGCCAGTCTAATCGTTATCGGTACTGTCGGACTAATGTTTTTAGCTGCTTGTGGCAGTAGTACAGAAGAAACCGAGACAACTACTCCTACAGAAACTACGACTGAAACTGAAGCTACTAAATCCACAGCTGAAGGACATGATTCAACTGTCTCTCAAGGGGGTCAAGTAATTGAATCTGGCCTCTACCATTTAGAATTGATCTCTCTGCCAGAGGATAGTGGAGTTCACCTAGATTTCTTTCTACAAACTGGGAGTGATCACCAAGCAATTCCTGATGCTAAAGTAACAGGTCAAGTGCAGTTACCCAATGGTGAGCAAAAGTCTTTAGATTTTACCTATGACAGTGAAGGTAAACACTACTTTGCTGTTCTACCGGAGAAAGCAACCGGTGAATATAAGGTTGTGATTCAGACAGATATCAAAGGAGAAAAAGTCAATGGTCGTTTTTCCTTTAATCAATAAAGTGGTAGGTGGAACTGGCATCCTGCCAGTAATAGGTGTTAGGTGAGTGGAACTGGCATCTTGCCAGTAATAGGTGTTAGGTGAGTGGAACTGGCATCTTGCCAGTAATAGGTGTTAGGTGAGTGGAACTGGCATCCTGCCAGTAATAGGTGTTAGGTGAGTGGAACTGGCATCCTGCCAGTAGTAGGTGTTAGGTGAGTGGAACTGGCATCCTGCCAGTAGTAGGTGTTAGGTAATTACACCCCTATTGCTCCCCAAAGTGTTTATTACATTCAAATTAATAGCGAGGTTTTTCATGAATCGTTTAGTTAGTGCACTCTTTATAGCTTCCAGCTTATTCTTAGTTCAAAGCTGTTCACAACCACCAAAATCTGAAGAAACATCTGCTCAAACAGGACATACGAATGAGCATACCAAAGGTCATGGTGATGACCATGCAGCATCAGATAATTCCTCTGAGCACGATCACGGTAGCCACAATCATGGCACAACGGAAAACTCCGCCACTACCCAAGCTAAACTAACTGCTCCAGCAGAAATTAAACCTAATGAGCCAGCTGCTTTAGTAATTGATATTCAAGACTTAGATGGCAAAGTAGTTGATGATTTTGAGATTTTTCAAGAAAAAATTATGCACCTGATTGTAGTCAGTGATGACCTGCAATTTTACGACCATATTCATCCCGAATACCAAGAAAATGGAAGCTTTGAAGTCGAAGCAACTTTTCCTCAACCAGGTAACTATACTCTCTTCAGTGATTACAAACCTTCTGGGGAAAATGAACAAATCTCAGTATTACAAGCCGAAGTTTCAGGAAACAGTCCAACTACACCGGAAGTTGACCTAAACCGTACTAAAACTTTTGATGATACTGAAGTTGAACTTACCTTATCTCAACCCACACTCAAAGCTGGGGAAGAAGTCACGTTGATGTTTAACTTAAAGGAAAAGGCAAATAATCAAGCTGTTAACGACTTGCAGCCTTACTTAGGAGAAGTAGGACATTTAGTAATTGTCAAAAATTCATCCTCCCTAACCAGAGCAGACTATATTCATGCCCATGCTCTCAAAGATACCTCAGATGGAGAGGTTCATTTTGTGACTAGCTTTCCAGAATCAGGAAAATACAAAGCTTGGGGTCAGTTCAATCGCAATGGTAAAATTGTTACCGCTGACTTCTGGTTAGATGTTCAGTAAGCTAAAACGCCAAAGGCAACAGGAGACTCAGATCTATCGTTGTTATTTGATTTCACCAATGCACAATTTAAATGCACAACAGCCTATCACGTTCTGTAGACATCTTTTCGGTGTTTGCACTGCAAGAGTAGAATCAATAACTCTTTGTCGTTGATTTCGTAGCGAACACGATAATCACCGATACGAATACGATACTCGTTGTCAGAACCTTTCATCTTGACTACTCCATCAGGGCGCGGATCTTCGGCAAGTTGCTGAATTTTTACAGCAACGCGATCGTAAACCTCATCAGGCAAAGCATCTAGCTGTTTTTGCACAGCTTTAGGTGTGATGATGGTGTAAATCCTGCCGATCGCTGTGCCCTGTACTCATCAAAGGTCATATAATCCCCTGCTTTGTAGTCAGCACGGGCAGCTTGAATCTCAGCAATGTCCTCTGGAGAATCCTCATCATCGGGGAATAGTTCAGCCTCCAGCAATTCCCAAAGTTTGTGCTTTTCAGCAATTCCCAGTGAGGAAATTGCTTGCAACAGTGATTGAAATGAGATGTCTACTGTCACGGTATTCTCAGCCAACTGAATGTTTCTGCATAATACTCTAACTTAGTCTCTTAAAATCATCATTCTTCTCTTGCTGCTTCGTTACCAGAAGATTCATCAAAACATTAGCAGCCTCAGAACAATTGTACGGCGACCAGACCAGATAGCCATGATGGTTTAAGTGGAGGAAAAAATCAAGCTAAAAGCTAAGATAATATTATGAGAATTATCCTAGTTGAAGACGAACCAGATTTAGGCGCTGCCATCAAGCAAACTCTCAATCAAGAAAAGTATATAGTTGACTGGATGCTAGATGGTAATGAAGCCTGGGACTGTTTGGCTAATCAGTGGGCACAATATACCCTAGCAATTATTGACTGGTTGCTGCCCAGCATATCAGGATTAGAGTTATGTCAACGGTTGCGTGCTAACAAAAATCAACTACCGATTTTGATGCTAACAGCTAAAGATAGGATGGAGGATAAGGTCGCTGGATTAGATGCAGGAGCAGACGATTATCTAGTAAAACCCTTTGGTATGGCAGAACTCCTAGCACGTTTAAGAGCCTTACAACGACGCTCCCCTCAGCTTCAACCTCAACGACTTCAGGTAGGAAACCTGACTTTAGATTACAGCACCTACACCGTTTATTGGCAGAAAGCCTCCGGGGAGCAACAGCTGATTCTCCTGACAAATAAAGAATTCCAGTTGTTGGAGTACTTTATGAAGCATCCGCACCAGATTATCACCCGTGATCAAATTCTCAATCAGTTGTGGGAAATTGGTGCTGAACCCCTGAGTAATGTTGTAGCAGCTCAAATGCGGTTGTTGCGGCGCAAATTGGCAGATTCAGGCTGCTTAGGTTTAATTGAAACCGTGCATGGCATGGGGTATCGTTTCCAACCAACCGATGAATCAAAATGAACTGTTTAACCGAACTCGCTGGCGTTTGGCTAGTTGGTATGCAGGTGTGATGGGAGTAATTCTCAGCCTGTGTGGATTGGGAGTATACGAAGCGATCGCTCATGCTCATTGGGTAACTATTGACCGAGAGCTAAAGTCTGTTGCTGGTACATTGCATGATAGCATTGAGCCGACTCTACAGCAGCCTGGAAAATTTGAGCCTGAGGCCAAGCGACTTTTACCGGATATTTGTTTAACTGGCAATCCCTGTCTGAGCGACAACAGTCATCTTGAGCGCCATACTCTCAGTGCTATTCACCAAGGCAACTACTATGTGCGCTTATTAGATCTTTCAGAAGAGTTGGTGGGAGTAGCGGGAACTATGCCACCAGGATTACTGGAAACATCAGGAACCGAGCAGTGGCAAACCCTTAAAGATTCTACTGGTAAACGATACAACCAAATTTCTATCTCCCTGCATACCCAAGATAATTATCCCTGGGGATACTTACAAGTAGGACGCTCTCTCCAAGACTTCGACAACTATCTTACTGTGATCCGATGGATTTTGGTACTAGGATTACCTGTAACCATGAGTCTGGTCGGTATCTCTAGTTGGTGGCTAACCAGATTCGCCATGCAACCTATTTACCAATCCTATCAACAGATACAACAGTTTACCGCTGATGCCGCCCACGAGTTGCGCACTCCTTTAGCGGCAACTCAGGCTACTGTTGAATCAGCACTGCGAATGCCTCATCTGTCTGAATCAGAAGCACGGGATATTCTGGGAACTGTGGAGCGTCAGAATCGGCGGCTCACCCAACTGGTGGCTGACTTACTACTGCTGGCTCGCCTAGAGAGACAAATTTTATCAGTGCAGCACCAACTGTGCTGCTTGAATGACATTATCAGTGATTTGGTAGAAGAATTAGCAGCCTTAGCAATTGCTGCCAAGGTAACATTGACTTCCGAGGTAAGGGTAGATACACCACTGAATGTTTTCGGTAATGAGGAGCAGCTTTATCGCTTGGTATCTAATTTAATGATTAATGCTATTCAATATACCCCCCCTGGTGGTCAGATACGAGTTATCTTAGATAGTAGTGAAGATCAGGCTTTGATCCAGATTCAAGATACAGGTATTGGAATTGCACCTAAAGACCAGACAAAGATTTTTGAGCGCTTCTATCGAGTTAGTAGCGATCGCTCTAGAAAATCAGGTGGTGCTGGATTAGGCTTAGCTATTGCCCAGGCAATTGTTCAGGCACATCAAGGTAGCCTGACGCTTTCGAGTGTATTAGGTCAAGGTAGCATTTTCACCATTAAATTTTTGATTATACCAATTTAAATACGGGACACCTTAAAACTATTACTGAAGTTGGTATCAGTCTAATCCTCACTATCAGCAAAATTAACTTTTTCATAAATATCTTGCAAACTAAGCTGAAATTCGATTGAACTCAATTTCAGAACTGCCTCTGGGGATATTTGCTCACTTAATAACCACTGATTATCAAGATTTTTGGCATATTGCATAACATGATATTTTGTTTGGTCAATTAAAATATATTCTTTAAACTCCGGAATTGACCGATAATAAATAAACTTATCTCCCAAGTCGTAATTCTTAGTTGATTTGGATAAGACCTCAACAATCAACGAGGGATTCATTACTGTAGTTTTTCCTGTTCCGGTATAAATCGGTTCTCCTTCAATAACCATCACATCAGGATAAGTGTACTGACGATAACGAGGTATCCATAGCCGTACATCACCAATATAGATCTCGTAATCTTGCCCCTTTAAGCCAAACTTCAAGTTGGCAGCAAAATTTAAAGCAAGCTTATTATGATTAGTTGTCCCACCCGTCACCGGTACAATTTCTCCATCACGATATTCATTTTTATAATCTGCTGTCTCCTCTAATTCTAAGTATTCTTCTGGTGTGTAGTAACGTTTTTGTATTTGTAACTGCATACAAGGTATCCACAATTGGTTTACTGGTAACAAATAACAGTCAACTGCTAATAACTAATCACTAATAATAATTCGCTATAAACAATTGACTGATTGAATAACTAAACCAACTTTATATTAGCTCTGATTAGTAAGGGAGGCTAAATTTCCTTATTCACGCTCAAAGTCTAAGTTCCAAGAACCTAGAGACCCGGAGTCGCCAGCTGAACTATCTTTAATAATTAGCTGCCAGGTTCCGCTTCCTGACATGCCACTAAAGGCGGATAAAGATTGGAGTGATGCATACTTACCACTAGGGATAACAGCATGAGTGGCAGCTATTTCCTCAAAGTTGCAGTCACTGCGATCGCTAAAGCTGTAATTGCCTTTGAGGTCGTTACAATAACCACTAGAAGAAAATTTGGGCAGACCAGGCCGCTGAAACAAATCGACTACAGTATTGCTCTCTAGGTGGCGTAAGCGCACACTCAAATCCCCAACCCAAGTATGGATGATGTCATTGAGGGTAACACTCACTTCTGTGATGTGGAAATCTTCCTGAATCACAATTTCATCCTGAAAGCTACCGATACCATCAGGAATAGCACCACCTTTCCCGGCAAAAGTTGTTGTGCTGTTACTAGTCTTGGTTAAGGTGTTTGCGATTCTTTGAGACATGACTTGATTGCTCCAAAAAAACTAGAAGTTGACAGTGATATTGAGCCTATAAGCCACCAAAAAATACTACGGCGCTTAATTGATGAATCGCCGAAGTTCTAGTCAGGACGCGCTTCTATAGACACAAGAGTCTGAGACAGTCGTGTTGATTGCGAGACTATGGTCTTTATTAAGGAAAGTTACGATAGGTTTGTTGTTTTCGTTTTACCTAGATAGAGTCCAAGTTTTTTTTTAGCTTCGCAATCGGAAATTAATTTTTTTATCTTCATTTAAGGTTGCCATCGCTGTTCTGTAGAGATCTACTACCTAAGGTGTATCTTTGCCTCAAAAATTTTGTTAAGTTTTCTCAAAAATGACAATCCTGGAAACTTGATGACGGCTTTATCGCCATCCAGCTTCCAGGGTTGTGATTAGCAATTTAGATATGCTCTAATTAGTTATAAATTAAGGACAAGAACAGCTCGTGCAGCGGGCATGAAAATAACCCACCAGTTAAAAAAGATGAAAAGCTTCTCTTCCAAGCTTTCTTACCTCCTGCCTTCTGCCTCCTGCCTCCTGCCTTCAAAGCACTAGTTGATTTACTCAGCTGTAGCCAATTCGGTACTGCCAACACGACGACGACGGGTCAGAGTATTGAAAAATATCTGACCAATAGCCTTGATCAAGTTACCTTCGAGTTCTTTGAATATACCCATATTCAGGTGGAAAGTATCAATAGATGCTTGTACAATCCGATCCTCGGTGGCCTCATCAATGGGTAACTCATCGAGAACTTGTCGGTAGTTGACTTTGAATCCCTTTTCATCGGGAATATCGGGGAAGTTATAAAAAGCAGTACCTCCCTCCTCATCCGATAAATTCATTGCTTTTGTGGCAATATTCTTGAGAACCTGTCCACCAGATAAGTCACCTATGTAACGAGTGTAGGAATGAGCAACCAAAAGTTCGGGTTCTGTGGCAGATATTTGCTTAATTTGCTGCACATAATCTTGAGTTGCAGGGGAAGGAGATATCTGGTCTTTCCAGTTAGCACCGTAGTAGTAAGCTAAATCCTGCTCCAAAGAGTTTTTACGATTGAGCTGTTTGAAGTAGATTTTGGAGACAACTGGGTGCTCATGCTTGACATGCTTTTCCATTTCCTCTTCCATTGCCGAATAGACAAAGTAGAGGCTAGATACCAGCTTCCGGTAGGAGGTTTTTTCTACTGTTCCTTTTAAAAAGCATTTGATAAATCCCATATTTTCCGCAGCTGTGTGATCTTTTTTGGTTCTCTCACGCAACTTCTTTGCCAAATTGCCACTCATGCTAAATTCCCTTTCACTAATGGTTGACTACTGTTGTATTTTTTCTTACAAAAACCCAACAAAACTGCCTAAATGATAAGATTAGACTGATTTGATAAGAATTGATATTAAGAATTCTTACGAAAGACTACCTGTAAAACCTACACAACTGTGTGGATCTAGGTTTGAGCAATTTCAATATTACTTTTAAGAAACACAAGGGAACAGGGAATAGGGAATAGGGAATAGGGAATGGTGACAAGTTAAAAGGTAGTGCATGAGTGTCAACTCCCATGTATAGCGTAGTGGTTCTCAAAAAAACCTATACATGGAAATACCCAAGGGTTAAGGAAAATTGTATTCTTCTTCCTCCGCTCCTCCGCTCCTCCGCTCTTCTGCTCCTCTGCTCCTCTGCTCCTCTGCTCCCTCATCTCCCCCAGCTCATTCCTGTCCGGAGATAATAAAAAAGGGTTGATCATCCCCTATTTCCATCTGTTTTTCCACATTTTTTACATCGTCCAACTCTTTTAGTACTTTTGTACCAATAGTAGTTGTTTCCTCTAACTTAGGTTGCTCAGGTTGAGGAGACAGGGGTGTAACTGTGGCTACGTTAATAGCATCGCTGACGGGTTCGAGAGATTGAGCCACTTCAACTTGCTGTTGTAGCTGCTGTGTTGTAGACACTAGGTTACCTAGTCCATTGACTAATTCCTTGAGATTGTTGCGAAAATCTGGGTCGCCAGTCAAATCATCCAGATCAGCAGTAATCTTTTGAGCATTGGCAAAAGTTCCCCTGGCTGACTCTAGAGTTTGCTGTAGCAATACTAAATTTTGCTGAGAGTTCAAAGAAGTGGAAATATCCTTAAAGTTTTCCGATGCTGCTGCTGCATTAGCGGAAAGGGTTTCAAAATTATCTAGTAGTTCTACAAATTGTGCCTGGTCTATCGTACTGTTAACCTTAGTAACGGTGGTACTCAAGTTACCTAATAAATCACTTAGACGTTCGCTACTTTGACGAAGATTATCCAATCCACCAACTAGATTAGCTCGATTAGTTACCAACAACTCATTAGCAGAGGTCATGAGCTGATTAAGCTGGGTTCCCGTTAGTTCAGTAGTATTACCAATTTTGTCGGCAGTTTCACCAAAGCGCTCCGTCGCAGAGCCAATTTTGTCGGCAGTCTCACCAAAACGCTCCGTCGCAAAGTCTACTTTGTCAACAGTTGAACCAAAGCGCCCAACGGTACTATTAATAGTATCAGCAGTTGCACCAAAGCGCCCAACAGTACTGTTAATGGTATCGGCAGTCTCACCAAACCGCTCAGCTGCAGAGCCGACTTGAGCCAAAGTTTGATTCGCTGTGGAAGTTAAAGTATCAGCTGTATCGGAAAAAGCTCCTATCTCCCCTCGCACTGAGCGAGATAACAAAGACAACTCGTTGGTAAGTTTCCCTATCCCGCCAACTGCAACAGAGGCATTTTTGGTTAGAGAATTGACGTTATCAAAGAATTCAGGAGTAGAGTAAGCTTGAGTTACGCGAGTAGTTTGCCGCAGCAGTTCCACCAAACTGACACCAACCTCACCACTGAGACGATCCTCATTACAAATTATCTGCTCAGACACACATTCAGAATTTAAAGGATTTAGGGAGAGTGCTTCTGTTGTCAAGACTTGGTTAGGTGTTATGTCAATACTAGTTTGGCTAATCAAGCCTGCTTGATTAGCTTCAATTTTGACATCGTGAGGGATTAATAAGTCAGCACGCTCAATTTCAATGACTACATCTATGCCATTACTGCCTGCTCTAATATCTTTGATTTTCCCTACTTGGGAACCGCGATAGCGTACTGCTGCACCAGTTTCCATCCCTAAAATGTTAGGAAACGTCACAGTAAATTGGTAAGTGCGGTTTCTGGGATTAAAACCAAGGAGCCACAAAACTAAAACCCCGAATACTCCCAATCCTGCTAAGAGCAGTAACCCAACGGAACCTTCTCGAATGGCTCGCGATCGCATAATATCTCCTTCCTTCCCTGTTCGCTGTCAACTGTTAAGTTTTTATTATTTATTATTTGTTATTTGTTGCTTGCTATAGCAACCGCCTTGGCGATTAGGACAAGGGGATGGCAGCCCCTTGTTAACTTGCCTTACTTGAAAATGTCTTAACTGCCCTGGCGACTGCTATATTTATTGAACAGCTCCAGCCATATTAATTATTTTAGCCAACCGCTTTAATTGGTCCTTGGGTATCGGCACTAAAGAATTGTCGCACAAAGGGGTTATTGGTATTGTCAATTTCCTCAATAGCACCTTGCCACTGTACCTTACCACCATGGAGAAAAACAACCCGGTCTGTAGTACGACGAATGGTGCTATCTTGATGGGTTACCATAACGTAGGTACTGCAGCCATACTCCTCAGAGCGTAAATCTCGCACTAAATCTTCAATTACTGTAGAAGCGATGGGGTCGAGTCCTGCGGTTGGCTCGTCGTAAAGTAATACTTCTGGGTTATCTTGGGGATTTTCCGGGTTAGTCATAATTGCACGAGCAAAACTTACTCGCTTGCGCATCCCTCCTGATAATTCTGCCGGATAGAGTTCCCCGACTCCGGACATCCCCACCATCTCCAAGCTATGACTTACTAACTCTCGAATCCGTTTATGAGGTAGTTTTGAGTGTTGATAAAGTAAAAAACCGACATTTTCTTCCACTGTCAGGGAGTCGAATAAAGCGGCTTGTTGGAAAACCATCCCGATGCCAATGGGGTCTTTAGCATCTTCAATTAAACCGGAACGTTTCTGTCCCTGGATATAAATTTCACCAGCATCAACCGGCTCCAAACCCGCAATAATTCGTAAAATTGTTGATTTGCCTGTGCCAGAGGGACCAATTACACCTAGTGCATCACCCCTAGCAATGCTTAGATCCACATCATCCAGGATTACTTTAGAGCCAAAAGACTTGCGGACTCCCTTAAGTTCAATCAATGGCTGGGTCATTGGGAATTGAGAATTGAGAATTGAGAATTGAGAATTGGGAGTTGAGAGCATTCCACAGGTGGTGCACACTTCCTACCTTGGAGCCCTCTTTAATCCTGCTTTCTGTCTCCTTGTTTCTTCAAAGTTAGCGTAAATCCTTAGCGCTAACCGGTTAATTTTCATCCTCAGACATTTCCAAGCCAAAAACGCTACTAAAGACTTTCTGCACCTTGTAACCAGAATCAATAGATTCGAGAGGGTCTTTGCGCAATCGATGGCGTAGAGATAAAGTAATCACTCGGCGAATATCATCAACAGTAACTTCCTGGCGACCTTCAAAAGCACATATAGCCTTAGCTGCACGGTTAGTAACGATATCACCCCGTAATCCATCGACATCTAGTTCCGAACAAACCTCGGAAATTTTCACCCGCAACTCATAGTCTATCTCTACCTTAGATAGTAACTCCTGAGCCATAACTATTTGCTTTTGCAAGGTTTCTTGGTCGCTGATGTGTTGTTGAAGGTATTGCTGAGGATTTTGGTCAAATTCCCCCCTTTCTTCGACAATCTTCACTCTCAAGGCTGGTTCTTTGACAGTGCGGATTTCGGCGTGCATACCAAAGCGATCAAGGAGTTGGGGTCGCAATTCTCCTTCTTCAGGGTTACCGGAACCTACTAAAACAAAACGTGCTGGGTGGCGAATGGAAATTCCTTCTCTTTCCACTGTATTCCAACCACTAGCAGCAGAATCAAGGAGGACATCCACTAAATGATCATCTAGGAGGTTGACTTCATCCACATAGAGAATGCCCCGATTAGCTTTGGCAAGCAGTCCCGGTTCAAAGGCTTTCACCCCTTCAGATAGAGCTTTCTCGATATCAATTGTGCCGCAGACCCGGTCTTCTGTAGCTCCTAAAGGCAAGTCCACCATCGATACTTTCTTCTTGACAATTTCCCTAGATTGTGTATCAGAGCCATTATTACTCATCCAATCTGGGTCATCGGGGTCACTGTTGAAGGGGTCATCAGCCACCACATCTATTTCTGGCAGCAAATCCGCCAATGCTCTAATTGTCGTAGATTTACCCGTGCCGCGATCGCCCATGATCATCACCCCGCCAATTTTAGGGTCAATCACATTCAGCAGCAGAGCCAGTTTCATTTCTTCCTGACCAACAATGGCAGTGAAAGGGAAAACTTTGCGGAGATTAGTCTTAGGCGCTTGGGCAGTCGGACTCACTTCAATTACCTAGTCGTTTTTTGAATGACGTTTATCATTTTGCCATATTGTTGTTTGTTGTTGGTTATTTGTCATTGGTCATTGGTCATTAGTCATTTGTAGTTTGGGAATCAGTATATTTAGTTTCTCCCCAGCTCCCCCAACTCCCTCAGCTTCCTCAGCTCCCCCAGCTTCCTCAGCTCCCCCAGCTCCCAGCTCCCTCAGCTCCCCCAGCTCCCAGCTTCCTCAGCTCCCCATCTCCCCAACCGGCGCAGGAACGACGATATAACCAGTACTAGTATCCCCAAGAACCCAGTTACGTTCACTACCCCAGTACCACCAGTGTGCTGCAACATAGGCACAGATTAGGGCATCTAGTTGATCTTCTACTACTTTGAGAGCAGCACCAGTGGTGGGAATTTCGGGTAAAGATGAGACTTCGAGGCTGGGTTCGAGGCCGGGTAAAACGTTGAGAATATATTGTCGAAGTTTTGTTAATTCTGAGCGACGTTGGGCTAATTTACCTTTTTTGTATTTGAGAATGCGATTGAGACGGAAAAGATAAACAATTGCAGGATGAGGAAATACTTCGATTTGGTAGCGGTTGAGTTGTTGGGGAGTAATTGTTGAGGCGTGATGAAAGCCTCGTGTTTCCAGACTCAAACCGAATTCTACCGTGCGTTGAGCAAAAGGGCGTTGGCGGTTAGCAGGATAGCAACCGGCGTGATAGCGACCAAAATACCGATGAGTAAGGCGATCGGGTAAACGCATACCAGTAGCATTGGGAATTAAGGTAGGGGCATCTACCGCAATCATTGCTGGTGCTAGATCTGGTGCCCAACTGTCTACCCAATTCAGGATCTCTGCTGTTGCCTGTTTGCAGTCTAAATCGAGTAGTTGTAAATGTCCGGCTGACCAATATAAGCAGCATAAGCCACTGGAACCAGAAGTCCAACCTAGGTCAATTCCTAAGAATTTCATTGGGATAAGGCTGTTGTCAGCGAACGTTTATTTATTTAATCTAAAATCTAAAATCTAAAATCTAAAATCTAAAGTCTTCTTTCTTAACAAACACTTAACCGTTTTGATCAGTTCATGAGGATGGCACAGCTTAGAAAGATAAGCATCAGCGCCTTGCTTATTAGCCCAGTAGATGTCGCAATCTTCTATTTTCTTAGCAGAATACATCAGTACAGGTATAGTCTGGGTTTTTTGATTGGCTTTGATGCGGCGACAAACTTCGTAGCCGTTCATCCGAGGCATAATAACGTCCAAGACTACCAAATCGGGACAATGTATCTTAACTTGCTCTAGTGCTTCAGGCCCATTATCAGCAAAAATTATCTTGAACCCAAAAGTTTTCAAGATTTTAAAGATGATGAGCTGGTGTTTTAGTTCGTCTTCTACAACCAGAACTTTAGTCATGACCGACTTGTCTCCAGTGCACCCTGGATTTTATATTTAACCTAGGTAAGAGTGGGAATTGTTTACTTTTTATTAAAAATTAACAATTGTTGTCAAGTGATAACACTTAGTTACAAATAACTAAACTTCAACGAAGGTATGAGCTCGGTGAGAATCCTGAGGATATCCAAAAAAATCCCCGTCACCAGGATAACGGGGGAATTCTCTTCACATCTTACTGATCGGCCATTTATTAATTAATGAGGCGAGCTATTTTGCCGCTATTGCTTGAGAAATCTAGATAGTCCGAGCAATTTTTGTTTTTTGTTTTTGCTCAAGTGTCCAGCGGTGGCAATTTTCCATTTAGCATTAAATTCACTGATATTGAGCCCAGCCTTCTCTCTTGCTTCCCTAACTACCTGTCGTGTAGATTTGGTTGGTTTTCCATAAGCCCGACGCTTACGTGCTAATACTGAATTATCTCTGCCAAGCAGTACATCAATTATTGTCATCATTGTATTTGCACCGTTTATAAATAGTTTTAGGTTTGACTACTAAGCTACTTTGATCATCTGTGATTGGCAGAAATTTAGCTAGATCAGTACAGGATCAGCAGAGCGTTGCTCTAAAAGTGATCTTGACAAGAGCATCAAGAGTGATTAAAATGTGACCCACTGCAAAAGTAAGGAATTGTTTATTAAGAGCGTAGCATTGGCGCTGGCATATCGCCCATCAAGTCAAAGTAAGGGCACACAATGTTAAGGGCGCACCGACGTGCGCCCCTATCAAATGACGAATGACAAATAACAAACGACAAATTACTCTTGAGAAACTAGAAATAACAACAGGATGGCTGAATTCTTTGATATGACTAGTTTCTGGCTTCTTTTTGGACTGAAGTCCTACTACTGCTTAGAAAGTAAACGTCGTTCTCAGTGTACCGATGAAGGTATCGTCGTTGTCGTTGTTTTGGTTAGGATTCAGTAACCAGATAAAACCAGGAGTGATGGAAATATTCTTGCTTACCTGGTACTTGTAGAAAGCTTCAAAGTGATAAGCAAAATCTCGAGCAATGCCTACGGTATTTCCTTGAGCAACGAGTCCTCGGAGGGTTGGTGCTGCACCGAAAAAGATGCCACCCAAGTTACCCTTTTTACCAATATCCGGTAAAGCTAAACCAGCGGCAAAGTTCCAAATGTCGGCATCACCTATCCCAATGAGACGGGCATCAGTATAACCGACCCAACCATTGAGCGCTAGATTAGGACTAAATCGCAATGAAGCTTCTGCCCCATAGGAGTTACTGACTACGGGTGTACGTCCAAGTCCAGCAGCTGCCCAAGGGTTATTGGCGAAGAAGGTACCAGTACCACCGAAAACGAATCTATCCGTGGGATTGGTCGGAGCGATGTTCCTGCCATCGTAAGCATGAACGTAAGTTAAACCAATTTTAAATTGGTCACCATAAACAACTTGAGCAATTCCTGAGTAGTTGCCATTAAACAAACCAGCCCCAGCGCTAGAATCTTCCGCTTCATTGGCAATGTAACCTAAGTCAAATCTGAGATTCTTCGCAGGCTTAATTGCGATCGCAGCACCAGCACCGAAAGGTCCGATACGATAAATGGGGTTACGTTCAGCAAAACGGGAAATGGCGTTGGAACCACCAGCAAGACCCTCGAAGTAGGGGTTAACTGTATCTACATAGTAGTGATGCAGAGCATCGTTAGCTAGGATTTGAACTCTTACTTTATCCCCTACAGGGAAGATATAGCGTAAAATATCAAGCTCTACATTGTTACCACTAGGTCCGTCGTAAGTAAAGCGCCCTTCTTGAGTACCTGTTAGGGGTGAGCCAGAACCAGCCAATGCCGTAGGTAGAAGGGGGGGAGTATCACCAGCTTGTAGACGGGTTTGCAGGGTATCCTTACCTGTAAAACTAGTTATAAAGTTAAGACGAGTGCGGTTTTGGAAAACTGTATTGACTTCATCTTCAACATCATCTCCAAAAGCATCGGAGAGACTGAAGATTACCTCTCCCTTAAGTTTAGTAGTTACGGAAAACTGGTGATCTTCCAAAAATGCTACCCTAGCATCCAGATTATCTACCCTTGTTCCTAAAACCGCTAACTCTGCGTCAAATTCCTGAATCAGGGAGCGTAGTACTTCTAAGTCTTCTTCTGTAACAACTCCACCCTCGGCGATTAGAGCCTGAATACTATCTAAACAAGCTCTTAAACCAGCGGCAAATTCGTAACGACTAGTGGGTCGATTACCCCGGAAAGTACGGTCAGGATATCCGACAATACACTTATACTCCTCTACAAGTTCCCGTAGAGCGTCATAAGCCCAATCTCCTGGAGAAACGTCGAGCAACTCGGTGACGCTGGTAACTTGACCAATGGAGTTAGTATCGGTTTCTAGTTCACCGGACTGATTGAGGGTGTTCTCTAACTCACCGAATTCCGAAACATTATTAATTCGCTCTAGGTAATCATCTTCTGGGGTTACCTCACTGCCGTCAAGAGTTATTGACTCATCAGCAGGGATACTAGTCTCTGTACTATCTACTGCTTGGGTAAGTAACTCTGAGGAGATTTCTTCACCAGAAACCACTTCCTCCGCAATGGCTGCTGAGGTGGCAAGCAACAGAGTTGCCCCAACAATTGCGGGAAGATTCAGTAAGGACATCCACGAAATTTTTAACATTTTCCAGTTAGTCTCTCACACCTAAAATAATTGCTGTTCGGCTAAGCCGTAGGAAATATCCCTAAGCATTTTATGCTTAGCGGGTAGTTTTTATTGTGCGTTATCAACATGCCTTTAGGTGGATTTTTTTTTTGCATCAGATGATACAAAAAAATTGGCTCTATGTAGAATATGGATAAATGTAATTCATAATTTGCAAGGTTATCAAGTCCAAGCAGGATATCTTAGTGGAGATAAGTTGTTCAGCTTTAAGTCAGGGCATTGTAACAAATCCGGTTATTGTAGAGCATCACCGCCTTATTTGCTCTTTAGTAACTTAACACCTAATAACTAGGGCACCATTCTGCTAGAGCGATCGCGATTCCTTGTTGTAGCGTGAGGCTTAGGTTTTCATCTGCCTCGTACTGCAGTAATCTGGTATGGGCGCTGGGAATGTTTTTGAGGGCTGCGATCGCATGTAACCTCACAGTCAAATCCGGCTCCTCTAAAAGCTTAATCAAGGTTTCTAAGCCTTGAGCTTCTCCCAATTGTCCTAAAGACATTGCTAGAGCTAGTTTGAAACTAGGCTGTACTGGAAATTGTGTACTAGCAAAAAATTCAATCATAATTTGAGTAGCTTGGGATTTCAACTGTGCTATTTCGATACGCCCAAGCACAGTGATGATTTCCTGACAAACTTCTGAGGGAGCCCCAGTCAGTGCTTGCTGCAAATATTCCAGGGCTACTGGTGTTTGCACCCAACTTAAAGCACGCACAAACTCGATTTTTAGTGAAATCGGTGTTGCTGGAGACTTGATTACTGGGAATAAAACCTCAGCCGCCTTATCTGTACCCAAGCGCCCCAAGGCAATCGCTGCTTGTTGACAAACTTCTGAGTTAAAGTCATATAGTAAGGGCTTGAGGTAGTTAACCACCTCTGATTCTGGTAAAGTGGGTCCTCGTAAACCTAAGCCAATCACTGCTTCTTTCCTTACTGCTGCCGCTGGATCTTGTAATGCTCCTAAAATCACTGGCAAAATTCTGTGATCGCGAAAGCTAATTAAGGCTTCTATCGCAGTAGAGCGTATACTAGGTAGAGGGTCATGAACTACGGTTAGTAGAGGCGCGATCGTTTCTGGACGTCGGATATGAGCTAAGGTTTGCACTGCTAAATACCTTGACTCTTCCTCCTCTAGTAAACTACTCAAAGCGGTAATAGCCGAACTACCAATATTGCTCAAAGCCTGTGCTGCCATCTGAGCTAAATCTTCATCTTCAGCGGACTGGAGAAGCTCTACTAAAGAAATTACGACTAGTGGATCATCAAACTCCCCGAGAATACGACCGGCAAACCAACGTACATCAAGGTCTGCTGCTTCGTTTTCTACAATAGCAATCAAAGGCGCGATCGAGCGTTTCCCCAGTTTGGGAAAGACTTTAGCAGCATCCCATTTTTCTTGAAAATCCCCTGCTTCAATTACCTGTAAAGCTAGGTTTAGTGCTTGTTGGTAATCTGGTTCTCTAAGAGATGGTGAATCTATACCCCTTTTGTTTAGAGGAAGTTGTTGCAGATGTTGATTGAGTAATGACCAATTTCTCTGTTGTGCAGCGGCATGAGCTTGTTCTAGAGTCGTTAACATAAGTTTAATTATTGCTTATTGTTCAAGAATACTCCCACTTCCAGAACCCCGACTTCCTTGAAGAAGTCGGGGTTCTTTCCAATAGTCGGGGATCTTTTCCAAGTGTTCTTCCCTATCTCAAGGATTCCCAAAAATTTATCGATTGGACAACTTGAAATGCAGCAAAAAAATTAACTTGATGCAATATATGCATAAATATAAGTTTAGAGGTTGTGTGGAATGTGAGACACCTAGACAAATTCACCTAAATTACCAGAAGCCTAACTTCTTAAAAAAGTCGGGGTTCTCAAGTCGGTAATATTTTAGCTTGGCAGGTTATAAGAAGTAAAAGTCAACTCAATCTTGGAAGAGTATAATAGAGAATTTTGATTAGAAAAATTAACTGACTTAACCTTACCAGTTAACTGACTATTAGCAGAGTCTAGAGATTGAAAGAAGGACAAGACTTCATTAACATCTCTGGGAAGATGGCTAATCACAATACCATTGTCAGCATTTTCAGGAATAATTCGGTATCCTAGTTCCAAACCATCTTCATAAGTAACCTTCATCGATACTGGTGGACTTCGGAATAAGGTTTTATAAATCTTACCAAAAAGAGAATATTTGATCTTAACTGCTGCACGAGTTAGGGAGCTATCCTTAGTTACGAGAGCTTGAGTGGCTTCCCAAGGAATAGTAATTTTTTCTTCAGCCAAACCAGTGGGGCAAATACTCGACTGGCGTTGTTCTAAAATCATTAATTGGGCAATTGTCGGGGGGGCATCTTGCACAAAACCAGGAATAGCAGGAGACAGTTGATAAGGTAAGGATTCAGGTCAGTAAGCAGGTGCTATACGAGTCCTACAAGTATTAGGGGGGAAGCCTTCGCGCTGATTGCATCCGAATGAATACTGTTAAACTCCCTTCGCGAAGGCTTTACCCCTCAACTC
>JAAHFP010000028.1 GCA_010672925.1 Symploca sp. SIO1C2
TACCATTATCTGCAACTAATTGATTTTGTCGATAGCCTCGGACAGTATCGACGCCTCCCATACTGAAACGTTCAAGGGAGAGTAAAGAGTCTGGGGTTAACTGGGCATTAAGTTGGGTTACGAGTCTTACCTTCGGTGACAACTGTTGTACCCATTGGAATTGTCCTAACCAACTAAAGAATCGTCCGTCGGTTCCAGTGTTGTTGACGGTGGCATCAAAAGCATCCAACCCAAAGCTAAACTGAGAGCGAGCTGCTAATATGCGATTAGGGCTACTACGGTCTAGCCAATCTTGAGCAAATCGCAGTACTGTTACCCTAGATTCCCCGTCTTCTGGGCCGACGGAGAAGGAAAAGGGTTCCCCTAGTAAGAAGGATTGACTGCGGCGTAAGTCTAGGGCTAAACTCAGGGCAAATTCTGTTTCTGGGGAACGAAGTATTGGTTGGCGAAAACCGGCAGAAAAGGTGCGAGTTCCGCTTTCGATGTCAAACTCCTCGAATCGCTCTTCGGTAATGTTGCTGTCGCCGTTGTTGTAGCTAACTCTGAAAGTGCCATTGTGGGGATTGACAGGGATAGCATAGCTGATATCGTAAAGATTGAGACCTTCGGTAAAACTGTATTGAGCATTAAAGCGATCGCCAAAACCTAAAAGGTTATTATGGCCAATAAAAGCACTAGTTTGTAGTGAGCCAATGCTGGGAGATTGGTTGTTGGCAGTGGAAACTCCGGCATGAAAGGCGGGTGATTCTTCGAGGGTCACTTGCAAAATATTTTGACCGGAACCGCTGCCGGGGATTAAATCGGCGTTTAATTGATTTGTCTTGAATAAAGGGTCAAGTTGCAGCAATTTTAATGCTTCTTCTAAGCGGGTTTGATTTAATGGTGCTTTAGTGGCAGCTTCCAAGCGACTGTGCACATAGCCTTCCCTCAGTCGCTTTAACCCGATAAGTTCAATCTCTTCTATCTCCCCCTCAACCACCTGGATTTCTACGATACCGTCACTCAAGTCTTGCGGAGGTAAAAATGCGCCGGAGGTGATGTAGTTGTGTTTTTGGTAGAGTTCAGTAATTTCAAAACACAGTTGAAGCAATTGTTCAAACCTGATGTCCTTTCCCTCATAGTCTTTGGTTAAATTGGCAATTTCTGCTTGCAAAACCGTACTTCCCGATACTTTCACTTTGTTGACACGGAAGGGTGCAGTGGAGGGAATGGTATTTTCCGGGAATTGGGGAGAGGAAGGAATTTGCAGACCAGGTTCCGGTGGTGGTGCTGGGGATGCTTCTGGCAGAAAATCTGGAGATTGGAATTGGTTAGGTATAATTTCCTCCTCAATCCCTTCCAAAGTGTTGGGGGGAAGAGGTTGGGCTACTGTTCCTAGGGCAGGAAGCAGGAGGCAGGAGAAAAGAACTGGCAGTGATGCAATCCATCTGAGGGTCTGATACATCTCTCTAGAGGCTGAATTTCTTATTTAATAGCTTAACTTTTAGAATAAGAAGAAAGAGAGAGAGCAAGCATTCCCCTTGTCTACCAATTTGATTGCTTAGTTAAGACAAGACTTGGGTAAGATTCCGTAAGTAGAATTGCGGAAAACTACAATACATTGAATACATCTGGGCTTATGCCATACATCAGGGCGCACGTCGGTCATTGGTGTCAACTTAAGGTGAAACCCTTATCTCGCCTGGGGTTCAAACCCCAGGCTAATAGCTCAAGTCATCTAAAGATGACTAAACTTAAGGTGAAGCCGAAGAATTTAGTCCATTTCAATGGACTTTTGCTATTAGCCTTGGATTTGAAGATACTGGTTATTGAAGCCAAAAAGGATGATCTGACTAGAGGGTTTACTCAATTAGCAGTTGAGTTAATTGCCCTATCCCATACGGAAGAACAGGATGTGTTTTATGGGGCAGTGACTATCGGTGATGTCTGGCGATTTGGTAAACTAGAGCGTCGTCAACAACAGATTACTCAAGATCTTAATTTATTTAGAGTTCCTGATGATTTGGATAGTTTAGTCAGAGTCTTGCTGGGAATTTTAGATTGAATCAAGACACAACCAGGTTTTGGAAAAGAAAAGGAACTGGTCTCTTGTGCGATCGCTTGATTTGGTGGTATTATTTACATAATGGAATAGGTGTGCGCCTGTGGACTGCTGGGTAGATACAATGTAAGATGATAATCGTGTCAAGATAGTGAGCCGATAAGTATTCAGAAAGCTCTAAGTTGATGTCAAAAACTACTGAACCGCCAGCAATTATTAGGACAGAGCGTGGATTAACGATTTCTGGTACTCGCATCAGTATTTATGATGTGATGGATTTCCTGAAAGCTCAGTATCCACCTTCACTCATTCGAGACAAATTTAATTTGACGAATGCACAAATTGAAGCAGCTTTATCCTATATTGAGGTGAATCAAGCTCAGGTAGAAGCGGAGTATGCCGAAGTTCTTCAAACTAGGCAAGAAATTCACTCCTTTTGGGAAGAGCACAACCGCGAACGTTTCGCTAAAATTGCAGCTATGCCGCGCAAGCCGGAACAATCTGTTCTTTGGGCGAAGCTTGAAGAACAAAAGGCTAGACGTATTGCACAACAGCAATGACTTTTTTTAGCGTTGCGTTGAAAGGCTCATTGAAATTATTCTAGATATTGAGCAATATATGGGGGTTGGTCGTTTATTCATTCCATAATGCGATCGCTTATACTGGTATTGTCAGCGATAACTGCCCTCGTAGGTTGGGTTGAGCGTAGTCCAATCTTTGAGAAAAATCTTACCTACATCACCAAAAGCGAAACCCAACACCAGCTGTAACATAAATATTTAATATCGTAAATGAGTAAAGTAATGATGAATCATAAAGTTATTGATGTGAGCGGTCTGAGTCCAAAACAGATTAGAATAATTGAAGAAATTATTGCCAATTTTAAACTTGTTGGTCAACAAAATCATTTATCTCAAGATTTAAAGGAAAAAGAAGGACAAGAACAAAGCTTGGAACAACTTCATCAGGAGTTTGATTGGTTAGTTGCCGATATTGGAGCAGAACCATCTATAAATAGAAGTAATATTTATGGTATTGAATAAACAAGTAGCACGATATTTAGATACTAATATTTTGGTATATTCAATCGATTTAAGTCCAAAAAATAGAGACAAACATCGAGCAGCTTTAGAAGTATTAAGACCTAGTGAAAAAGAATTACTCTGTTTATCTTCTCAAGTAATAGCAGAGTTTTATGCTGTTGTCATCAATTCCAAATCTGTAGCTAATCCTCTCACTACTCAAGAGGCGATTATACGAATTGAAAGATTTTTGCAAATGCCTAATATAGAACTTCTTTCTATGTCAGATGAAATATTTAAGTAATGGCTTGAACTGCTCAAAATCAACCCTGTGAATGGGGCTAGGGTATTTGATTTAATGCATCTGGCTATTATGCTATGCAATGGCATAACCAGTATTTATACTTTTAATGATAAGGATTTTAATTGGTATAATGAAATTGAGGTAATTGTACCAGATTATTAATAAATCTTAGAGCAGAGTGCGATCGCACTCCCTAAATTCAGCATATCGTCGTAGGAACCTGTAGGGGCTTGTAGGGGCGGGTTTAGTTAATGAATTGCCCTATTGTCGATAGCTTTGGTATCAAAACCCGCCCTCAATGTTTCTCCCTATTGTCGATAGCTTTGGTATCAAAACCCGCCCTCAATGTTTCTCCCTATTGTCGATAGCTTTGGTATCAAAACCCGCCCTCAATGAATTGCCCTATTGTCGATAGCTTTGGTATCAAAACCCGCCCTTAATGAATTGCCCTATTGTCTATAACCATTGTCAACATATCGATTATCCCCACAGATAAAGGGCGGGTTTTGTACAAATATTGTTGGCAAATTCGTTAACGGTGACCCTAAACCCGCCCCTACAAATCCGAAACCTACCACCTACCACCTAATACTGGCAGGATGCCAGTTCCACTCATCTACAACCTAACCACATTCCCGTGCCATCACTAACCGTCCATCTGGCAGTTGATAGACCCCTGTTGCTTGATGGATTGGGTCGCCTTTTTGCCAAGGACGTGGGGGACTATTCCTAGGTCTGGCGCGTACCACTCCGGTGGGATAGGGTGAGGATGAAGAATCTCCGGGACGAAGGGGTAAGTTGCCTCCACCGGTGATAGTGAATGTTGCCTCTTGTGGCTCGGTGCGGACAATGCAGCTATTGGCTAGTATGCTGTCGGTATCGATGAAATTGTCTTGTAACTCTGTCAGGCTGTTGGTGATAAAGTCGAGGTTGGGTAGGGTGATGACTCCATCTACTGCTCCACTGGCATTGATATCGACTCGGTTATTAAGATCTAAGGTTGCAGGGTCTGTGCCTCTGGGGGCTGGACGGAAGGCGAAGCCGAAGAAGATGGGGGTGAGGAAGGTAATATCTCCTCCCCTGCCATCACGAGCAAAGGCTAAAATGTCGCTGTCGGCAAAGGCGATAAGGGAGTCGGTGGTGATGGTGATATTGCCGCCGTTGTCTGCACCACTGAAGACGCTTGTGGTGATGTCGCTGTCTCCCCTTAGGCGAATATCTTTGGCGATGATATCAATTTGACCTCCGGCGGATTGGGTGGTGGAGGTAGTGATATCGCTGTCGGTAGCAGTTAAGGTTTCTGAGACGTTGAGGTTAATGTTGCCAGCATCGCCTGGTGCTTGACTTCGAGCCGAGATTCGGGAATTATTTTCTAGGGTGAGGGAACCGGTTTGGATATCGATATCGCCACCAAAGCCACTTGAGCCACGGTTAACAGCAGTGGAGATAGAGCTATTGTTGCCAAGGAAGATAGATTGAGCATTCCGTATTGAGATGTCGCCTGCATCTCCTCTTCCACGGGTAGAGGCAGCAACCCTACCACCATTGGTTAGTTCCAGAGAGGCAGTTGTTAGTTCAATTCCTCTTGAGTCACCCTTGGCTCCAGGATTTACCTGACTTAATATTCCACTGGAAAATCCAATACTCGATTCCCCATCCAACCGCACCGAATCAGTAGCATTAATCTTCACCAAACCCGCATTCCCAAAGCCAAAGGTAGAGGTAGATACTATAGCGCCATTGGTCAGTTCCAGGGACAAAGTTGTCAGTTTAATTCCCTCTGAATTTCCCTCGGCTCCAGAAAGCACCCGGCTGATTATGACACTGGGAGATCCATTGCTGTCTTCCCCATCTAACCGCACTGAATCGGTAGCAGTAATCTTTACTTCACCTGAATTTCCAAACCCACTGGTAGAGGCATTCACTTGAGCACCATTTGTCAATTCTAGGGTAGAAGTTGTTAGCTCAATTCCCTTTGAGTTCCCCTCTGCTTCATAAGCTACCCTACTGGATATAGCACTGATGTTTCCAGTGTTCGATTCTCCATCCAACCGCACTGAATCAGTAGCATTAATCTTCACCAAACCCGCATTCCCAACTCCAAAAGTAGAGGCATTTACTTGAGTGCCATTGGTCAATTCTAGGGAGGAAGTTGTCAGCTCAATCCCTTCCGAGTTTCCCTGAGCCCCTCGATTTACAAAACTGAATATACCACTGAAAAATCCATTGCTCGATTCCCCATCTAACCGCACCGAATCGGTAGCATTAATCTTCATTAAACCCGCATTCCCAATCCCACCAGTAGAGGTATTCACTTGAGCACCATTGAGTAGTTCCAGGGAGGCAGCTGTCAGCTCGATCCCTCCAGAGTTTCCCTCGGCTCCATAAGCCACCGTGCTGGATATAGCAGTGGGAGTTCCAATGCTCGATTCCCCATCCAACCGTACCGAATCAGTAGCTGTAATCTTCACTGCACCCGCATTTCCAACACCAGCAGTAGAGGCATTTACTTCAGCACCACCATTCAGTTCCAGGGTGGTAGTTGTCAGCTCAATCCCCTCAGATTTTCCCTCGGCTCCATAAGCCACCTGGCTGGATATATTAGTGGGAATTCCATAGCTGTTTTCCCCATCCAACCATACTGAATCGGTAGCAGTAATCTGCACCTTACCCGCATTCCCAATCCCAGCAGTTGAGGCGTTCACTTGAGCACCATTGTTCAGTGTCAGGGAAGAGGTTGTCAGCTCAATCCCTCCTGAATTCCCCTCTGCTCCTAGCTCCACAGCACTGAATACACCACTGAAAAATCCATTGCTCGATTCCCCATCTAAATGTACCGAATCGGTAGCCGTAATTTTCACTGCACCCACATCTCCTACCCCCAAGGTAGAGTTATTCACTTGAGCACCATTGAGCAGTTCCAGGGAAGAGGTTGTCAGCTCAATTCCTCCTGAGTTTCCTTTTGTTTCAGGAGCCACCAGACTGGATATTGAACTGTGAATTCCATCGCTCGATTCCCCATACAATCGCACCGAATCGGTAGCTGTAATTTTCACCAAACCCGCATTTCCTGCACCAGCAGTAGAAGTATCTACTTGAGCACCATTAGCCAGTTCCAGGGTGGAAGTTGTCAGTTCAATTCCCCCTGAGTTTCCCTTTGCTCCATAAGCCACCGTGCTGGATATAGCACTGGGAATTCCATAACTCAATTCCCCATTCAAGTGCACTGAATCAGTAGCCGTAATCTGCACCTTACCCGCATCTCCTACACCAGCAGTAGAGGCAGTCACTTGAGCACCATTGGTTAGTTCCAGGGTGGAAGTTGTCAGTTCAATTCCCCCTGAGGTTCCCTTTGCTTCAGGAGCCACAGCGCTGAATATAGCACTAGTATTTCCAGTACTTGATTCCCCATCCAACCGTACTGAATCAGTAGCAGTAATCTTCACTGCACCTGCATTCCCAATTCCGAAGGTAGAGGCATCCAATTCAGCACCGTTATTCAATTCCAGAGAAGAAGTTGTCAACTCAATCCCTCCTGAGTGACCCTCTGCTCCTGAATTCACGCTACTGAATATACCACTTCCCAATC
This sequence comes from Symploca sp. SIO1C2, assembly GCA_010672925.1. GTDB lineage: Bacteria > Cyanobacteriota > Cyanobacteriia > Cyanobacteriales > Coleofasciculaceae > Caldora. The sequence goes on from JAAHFP010000028.1 coordinate 6,957, forward strand.
CATCGCTGTCTTCCCCATCCAACCGTACTAAATCAGTAGCAGTAATCTGCACTTTACCCGCATCTCCTATTCCAAAAGTAGAGGCGGACACTTGAGCACCATCATTCAGTTCCAGGGAGGAAGTTGTCAGTTCAATTTTCCCAGAGTTCCCCTCTGCTTCCGAATCCACCTGGCTGAGTATACCGCTCACAGATCCGTTGCTGGATTCCCCATCTAAGCGTACTGAATCGGTAGCAGTAATCTGCACCTTACCCGCATTTCCTGCACCAAAAGTAGAGGCAGACACTACAGCACCATTAGTAAGTTTCAGGGTGGCTGTTGTTAGCTCAAGCCCTTCAGAGTCCCCCTCGGCTCCTAAATTTACTCGGCTAGATATACTACTGGAATTTCCATTGCTCGATTCCCCATCCAACTGCACCGAATTAGTAGCAGTAATCTGCACCTTCCCCGCATCCCCGACCCCACTAGTAGAGGCATTCACTCTAGCACCATTGAGCAGTTCCAGGGAAGCAGTTGTCAGTTCAATCCCATCAGAATTTCCCTCAGCTCCAGCATTCACACTGCTGAATATACCACTGAGAATGCCATTGCTTGATTCCCCATCCAACTGCACCGAATCTGTAGCAGTAATCTTCACCGCACCCGCGTCTCCTAAACCAAAGGTAGAGGCAGATACTTGAGCGCCCTTGAGGAGTTCCAGAGTTGCAGTTTTCAGTTCAATCCCATCAGAGTGCCCCTCAGCTTCAGCATTCAAACTGCTGAATATACCACTTACAAATCCATTGCTAGACTCTCCATCCAACTGCACCGAATCTGTAGCAGTAATCTTCAATGCACCTGCATCCCCTACCCCACTGGTAGATGCATCCACTCTACCGCCATTGGTCAGTTCCAAGGTGGCTGTTTTCAGCTCAACTCCCCCAGAGTTTCCCTCAGCTCCAGAAGTCACCTGGCTGGATATAGCACTGGAATTTCCAGTGTTCGACTCCCCATCCAAATGCACAGAATCGGTAACCCTAATCTTAACCGCGCCTGCATTCCCAATCCCGAAGGTAGAAGCATCCACTATTGCACCATTGGTCAGTTTGAGGAAGGCTGTGATCAGTTCAATTCCCCCAGAGTTTCCCTGTGCTCCTGAATTGACCTGGCTGGATATAGCACTAATATTTCCAGTGTTCGATTCGCCATCCAACCGCACAAGATTTGTAGCAGTAATCTTCACTGCACCTGCATTCCCAATCCCTAAGGTAGAGGCATTCACTTGGGCATCATTGAGCAGTTCCAAAGAGGCAGTCATCAGCTCAATTCCCTCTGAATTCCCCTCAGCTCCTTGTTCCACACTGCTAAATATACCACTGGAATTTCCATTGCTCAATACCGAATCGGTAGCCGTAATCTTCACCGCACCCGCATCTCCTACACCAAAGGTAGAGGCAGTCACTTGAGCACCATTGAGCACTTCCAGAGAGGCTGTTGTCAGCTCAATCCCCTCTGAGTTCCCTTCCGCTCCTGAATTCACGCTACTGAATATACCACTAGAATTTCCATAGCTGTTTTCCCCATCCAACTGCACCGAATCCGTAGCAGTAATCTTTACTAAACCTGCATCCCCTACCCCACTGGTAGATGCATTCACTCTACCACCATTGGCCAGTTCCAGGGAGGAAGTTGTCAGCTCAATTCCCTCTGAGTTCCCCTCAGCTCCAGGATACACTTGACTGGATATAGCACTTACAATTCCATTGCTTGATTCCCCATCCAACTGCACCAAATCAGCAACTGTAATCTGCACTTTACCTGCATCCCCAAATCCGAAAGTAGAAGCACTCACTTGAGCGCCATCAGTCAGTTTCAGGGAGGAAGTTGTCAGTTCAATTCCCCCTGAGTTTCCCTCGGCTCCGGGATACACCTGACTAGATATAACACTTACAAATCCATTGCTAGATTCCCCATCCAACCGCACCAAATCAGCAGCTGTAATCTGCACCTTACCTGCATCTCCAAACCCTAAGGTAGAAGCACTCACTTGAGCACCATTGAGCAGTTTCAGGGAGGAAGTTGTCAGCTCAATTCCCTCTGAGTTTCCCTCGGCTCCAGGATACACCTGACTGGATATAGCACTTACAAATCCATTGCTAGATTCCCCATCCAACCGCACCAAATCAGCAGCTGTAATCTGCACCTTACCTGCATCCCCAAACCCTAAGGTAGAAGCATCCACTCTTGCACCATGAGTTAGTTCCAGGGAGGAAGTTGTCAGCTCAATTCCTCCAGAGTTTCCCTCAGCTTGAGTATTCACGCGACTGAATATACCACTGGAATTTCCATTGCTAGATTCCCCATCCAACCGCACCGAATCGGCAGCTGTAATCTGCACCTTACCCGCATCCCCCATTCCAGAGGTAGAGGCAGACACTTGAGCACCATTAGTCAGTTCCAGAGAGGCAGTTGTCAGCTCAATCTCCCCAGAGTTAGCCCCGGCTCCAGAAGTCACGCTGCTAAATATACCACTTACAGCTCCATTGCCGTCTTCCCCATCAAACCGCACCAAATCAGTAGCAGTAATTTTCACTGCACCTGCATTTCCTATCCCGACGGTACGAGTGAACAGTTGTGCCCCCTCGGTAAGGAAGAGAGAGTTAGCTGTAACCTGAATCTCACCCCCCGTAGCACCTGCTACATTGGTATAATTGCTACTGCTAATCAAGCTATCTGTGATAAAAATGTCTCCCTTACTGTTGAAGGTGATATCCCCTCCCAATAAGCCGTAAGAGAAGATGTTAGCTCCTGGGTTGAGAGTAATGTCACCCTCAGCAATTAGCTTGACATCACCACCATTGCCAGAAGAAACATCAAAGGCAAATGCATTAACTGCGCCGTTAAGGGTAATACTATTGCGAGAATCGATAATGACAGAACCTCCCCCGAAATCATCTGCTACGCTAATCGAGTCAACAGTAATACCGTTAGGAGTGTCTAGTAATAAGTTTGGTTGATACTGATTTGTTAAAAATACTTTGCCCCCATTATTGAAAATTGTACCGATAGTAATATCAGCATTGGTTGGGGTAATAGGGAAATCTACAGGCGCGAAGAAAGAGTCATTGCCAGTACCAGAGAAAAATGGAATTCCGATCGCGGCTGGCTCTACTCCTGCACGAATATCCACTGTAGGTTCATTTCTACCATCGATTGTTATTGTCGTACCATCAGACAAAGTAACAGTTTCCTGTAAACCATTGATAGGATCAGCTCCAGTAATCAAGATAAAATTAGGAATCTCTACCTTGCCCCCAGCAATAATATGTAGAGATGTTCCCCAATAAGAACCAATCAAAACATCTCCCGCTGTCCGAATCACAGGATCATTCGGACTCTCCAAACCTCCCAAATTCCCATCCAACTGCTCAATCCGAAAACTCCCCCCACTCCAATAGTGAGCATCACCTAACACGGTCGAACTACTGCGCAACACCATATCCCCCCCAGAAAACAGTCCACTATCGGCATGATTCAGGGCAAAAATATCAACTGATTGATTCCCCTGCACCAACAACTGTCCTCCCGCCGCTGCCATAAAAGGCACAGTCCCACTATCCCTAATCTGCACCGTATCCTGTGCTTCCAGAGTCATATCCCCAACCGCCAATAGTTGACCCTGCAAATCCAGATTACTTGCCGATAGAGTCAAATCTTGTCCCGCTGACAAATTACCTCTATTGGCAATAACTCCCGTTTGATTCGTTCCATATTGCAATCCCAAAGGCACACTAATAGTTAACACCGAAGAATTCCCTGGATTTACCGCACTAAAAACTGAGTCATCCTCAAAAGTAAAAGCATTCGCCGTACTCGCCACAAACGAACCCTCAACATCCAATTGCCCATTAGCTCCAAACATAATCCCATGAGGATTGAGCAAAAACAGACTAGCCCCACCATCAACTCCTAATGTCCCGAAAATATGAGAAGGATTTGCTCCAGTTACCCTGGTCAAAATATTCTCAATGCCTACAGGATTAGCAAAATAAACCCGTTGCAACTCCTGAATATTAAATTGACCAAAACTGTGGAACAGATTAGCATTTCGTTCTGCTCCCCCTTCAATCAAATCTGCTAACCCCCCTCGCACTTCAACATTGGGAGTAACCCGAGAACTTTCAGGTCCTAAAGTAGTATCCGGTGTAATTTGAGCTAATACTCGATGTTGATTAAACGGAAAAACGACAAAAATAGTTAACCAACTGGCTAACCTCAACAATTTATACCAAAGTTTGTTAAACACGAGATACAGCTCCTTATTAATGAGTAATGAGTAATGAGTAATGAGTAATGAGTAATGAGTAATGGCTGATGGGTAATGGGTAATGGGTAATTAATGAATCTGGTTTAATCTACAAATTCATCATAAACAGATATGCGATGACAGGTCTTTACCATTCCTACCAACTTGCTTGCTGATATAGGCAAGGATAGTTGTGCGATCGCGCAATTATCTTTGTCAGTAGGTGTATAGGTCTAGTTACAAGTTTCAGGTGATAATCAACATACCGGTTGATAACCCTTGTCGGGGCAGCTTTAGGGACTATTGGTATCTATTTAAGCTTAGACATAGTTGGCTAGTCGGATGCCCTAAACCACCTTGGATTCAAAGATGTTGTTGGCTTTCTTAAGAGGGGGTATTACCCATCACGTAGTTCAATTGCTGATTTTGCAAGACTTTTAGCCCTTTGTCCAACAATTGTTGACCTAACCCCCTAACCCCCTTCCCTGCAAGGGAAGGGGGAACCGGAAAGCCCCTCTCCTCTTAGGGGAGGGGTTTGGGGAGGGGTCAGACCCCACATCGATTCGCCAACAGTATCTTCAAATCCAAGGCTAATAGCTTAAGTCCATTAAAATGGACTAAATTTTTCGGATTAACCTTAAGTTAGTCATCTTCAGATGACTTGAGCTATTAGCCGGTCACTTGAGTGACCGGTGGGATAAGGGTTTTACCTGAGGTTGACACCAATGGTTTAGGGACAATTAGGGGCATGGGACCTGAATCTTGGTATCAAAACCCGTCCCAAACCATCCCCTGGTTAATTTCACTGACATGTTTTTGCCACGGGATTGCACAGCAATTATAGGACTTAATGAGATGTTTTTTATCCGTATTATTACTGAACAATTTCGTGCATTATGCTACTGGCGCGACTCACCTAAAATGATGGCATAAGTAGGTTGGGTCGAGGCAACGAAACCCAACACAGTTCCCTAAGGGAGTTGGGTCTCTAACCTAATAGCTAATAGCGTGCCACAGTTAAAATAGTCGAATAGATGTAGTAAATTGGTGCGTTACGCTAACGCTAACGCACCCTACGATAGGCTAAATTCTACTGGTAGTGCGAGCATCTTGCTCGCTAGAAGTAAAAAAAGAGCAAGATGTTTCGCTACACGCACGCTAACGCACCCTACGATAGGCTAAATTCTAAATTCTAAATTCTAAATTCTCATGCGTAATTCCCGATTACCAATTCTCTTCTTTTTGAGCCTAATCTGTTGTCTATGGCTAGGTCATCCTGCTTCAATTGCTCAACCAGAAAATTTGGCCAATGCTAATCAACTCCTACAACAAGGGGTGGATTACTACCAAGCAGGAGATTATCAAGCTGCCATTAAACCCTGGGAAAACGCTTTGAAATTCTACCAAAATACTAACAACCATGAATACTCTGCAACTGTCCAGGAAAATCTAGCCAGAGCCTATCAAAAAATTGGTGATATGGAAGAGGAAATTAGATACTGGAAGCAAGCAATCAGTGACTATGAAGAGCTAAGAGACCAGCGACAAATGGGACTAGTGGCAACAGAACTAGCTCAAGCTTACAGTCGCTTTGGACAATCCAGAAAAGCGATCGCTCTTTTGTGTGGTCCTTCTGATGCTCAGGAAGCAGTTACTTGCACTGGAGGTTCCCTAGACATTGCCAAACAATTTGCTGATCAAGAGGGAGAAATGGCTGCTCTGGGAAGCCTAGGAGAAGCTTATCGTCTTCAAGGGAAATATGAACAAGCGATCGCTCGACTCCAGGAAAGTCTAGAAATTGCCGAAGAACTTAACAACTCCGCTGCTCAAACTGCTACCCTCAACAATCTCGGCAATGCCTACAAAGCTCAGGCTCAGCTGACAGAGAGTTATGTTAACTCTGCTGAGCAACGGAATGCGAAAGAGAAGAAAAAAGAATACCTAGAAGATGCCCTAAAATATTATAATCAAGCTCAGGATTATTTTCAAAAGAGTCTCCAACTGGCCAGCAAACAAAACAACCAATTTGCTCAAATGCGGGCATTAATGGATTTGGTCAAACTATATCACCGCTTGGAAGAAATAAAGCAGAGGGCAGAAGGCAGTCCCGATGAAAAAAATTTTTTCACCACCATGCATGAAAATCCCTCTCTCCCCGTCCCCACGTCCCCGCGTCCCCCTGTCTCTTTAAATGCCGAAGCCACCATCCAACAAGCTCTAGACTTACTTCAACAGCTACCAGATTCTCAGGATAAAGTCTATGCTGCTATTAATTTAGCCACACTCAAGCAGCCAACTCCTTTCGATGACAGTTCCCAACCCAACCCCTGTAGCCAACTTCAGCTAGCCGGAAAAGCGGAAACCTTGCTCAATCAAGCCGCCTTAATCGCTCAGCGCCTGGAAAACTACCGTGCTCGATCCTTTGCCCTTGGTGAATTAGGACATATCTATGAATGCCGCCAAGATTATCAACAAGCCCTAGAATTTACTCAACAGGCACAGTGGGCAGCTAACCAAGACCTCTCAGCTAAAGATAGCCTGTACTTGTGGGAGTGGCAAGCAGGACGGATTTTTCGAGCTCAAAACATGGAAGAGGAAACGACTAATTCCTATAAACAAGCGATCGCTACTCTTAAGGATATCCGCAATGAGCTACTAATTGCCGAGCGAGACCAACAATTTGACTTTCGGGATGCGATTAATCCTCTCCACCGGGAATTCGCTAAGTTTATCTTGAATCAAGCTCAAGACTCCGACGATAGCCAAGATAAGTCAGAGAAGCTAGAATCTGCCCTGGAAACGATTGATTCCCTCAAATTAGCAGAATTGCAAAATTACTATGGTGATGATTGTGTCTTGATAACTTTCAGTCCGGAAAAGGTTGAAGAACTAGTTGGGGAAAATACTGCTGTCTTTAGCTCAATTATCTTAAGCGATCGCACAGCTATTTTAGTCAGTCTGCCCAAGGGGAAAAAGCGACTAGAGGAAATCGAGATTGATAGTCAGAAGCTACGGGATGAAATCAACGAATTCCGCAAGGGACTTGAACGAATTCGTGATGAATATGACCCAAAACCAGCCCAAGAGCTTTACCAGAAAATAATTGCTCCTTTTGCCGATGACTTAAAGTCAGCTGGAATCGAAACCCTGGTTTTTATCCAAGATGGCATCCTACGAAGCATCCCCATGGCAGCCCTCCACGATGGTGAAAAGTTCCTCATAGAAAGCTATGCCATAGCCACTACCCCCAGTCTGAAACTCACCAATCCCCAAACTTTGAACCGCGATCAACTGCGGGTATTAGCCTTAGGATTAAGTGAAGCTAGTGAAGTCAACGGACAAGAGTTTTCCCCTTTGTACGATGTGGAAGAGGAAATCGAAGCAGTTAAGGCTATATTTCCAGATAGCAAAGAGCTTTTGAATGATGATTTTACCCAAAAGAACTTCAAAGATGAACTAGAGCAAACCCCTTACCCCATATTGCATATCGCCACCCACGGGCAATTTCGCGCCATTCAAGAAGAAACTTTTCTGGTGACAGGCAATAACGGCAAACTTACCCTCGAAGACCTCGAAAACACCATCAGCAGCGTCAGTAGTAAACCTAACTCCGGCGAATTGCTAGCCCTCACCGCTTGTCAGACTGCAACGGGGGATGACCGTGCAGCCCTCGGTTTAGCGGGAATCGCTGTGAGAGCCGGTGTCAGCAGTGCCTTAGCCTCCTTGTGGCCGATCAATGATGCTTCCACACCTCTGTTAGTGAAGGAGTTTTACACCAACTTGAGTCGCCCTGGAGTAAGCAAAGCCCAAGCTTTACAAGCTGCTCAACGAAAATTAATTGAGGCGAAGGAAGAAAAGGATATTCAAGACAAATATGCCCACCCCCACTACTGGGCTCCGTTTATCCTTATTGGTAATTGGCTTTAGTTTAGGTTGTAGGTTGTAGGTTGTAGGTTTTAGGTGGTAGGTGTGTCCACATTGTAGAGACGCGCCATGGCGCGTCTCTACAGAATGGGGTTAACTAAACTGGATTTGGTGGCAGGTATTTATTTTCTTGCAATTGAGATAATTTTTGGGTTATATTATTCATAATGGAATAGTTGTGCGCATATAGACTATATCTCATCACCGCTTCATCTCAACAAGTTGAACAATTATGGCTCAAGACCCTGTAACAATTACCTATTCCTTGAAAGAGGTTTTAGGAGAAATTAGTCAGAAGCTCGATCGCCAGGATGAGAAGTTTGAGAGCTTCCGAGAAGATGTCGATAAGAAATTTGACAACGTCCAAGATAAGTTTGAAGAACTCCAAAAAGAGATAGTCGAAATAAAAATTGGGCAAGTTCGACTGGAAAATGAACTTAAAGGAGACATCAAAAGAATCGAATCTGAACTTAAAGGAGATATCAAAAGCCTCGAATCTGAACTTAAAGGAGATATCAAAAACTTAGAAACCGAAGTCAACGGCATTGGCAAACGCTTGGATACTCAAGAATTTATCAATCGCTCTGTAGTAGTAGGATTTGTCTTAGCTCTTGTTGCCGGAACAGTTAAGTTATTTTTTCCTAACTTTCCCAATTAAGAATGAGGAATGGGGAATGGGGAATTGGGAATGGGGAATGGGGAATTGGGAATGGAAATTGGAAATGGGGAATTGGGAATGGAAATTGGAAATGGGGAATACAATTACGTAAATCCCCCACTATCAATTCTAAATTCTAAATTCTAAATTCTAAATTCTAAATTCGCTATTTCCCTCAAATCCTTAATCCGTCTCTTCTTTTCCTTTAGATCCCGTTCACTAAACTCCTGTTGGTTGATTTTTGTTTCTTCTGAGGTGATAAGTTCCTCAAGCAACGAACCTACCTCTCCCTGCCCAGATTCCTCAGCTAACTTGAGCGCTTCCTGTAAGGCATCGTACCATAAACCTTCATCAGCATAAAAGTCAGATAAGTTAGCGCGATCGCTCAAGGTATTTTCCCAATCAGAAGGCTTCTCCACCACCTGAATATCTTCCCTAGCAATTAAGTCACTTGCTGGCTGATCAGGGTCACAGATAATAGCGACTTGCCACCGATAAGTGTGACCGACCTTAAGTTCTAGTCCATCCCCTGGTAGAGTGAAGGTCATAATTCCTGGGGAACTCTCCAGGGAAATTACCTCACCTATGGGCTGGAGTGTACCCTCCGAGTCATATTCATGGAGTCTCAATTCCATCGGTTTCCTGGTATTGTCAGGAACCAACCAAGCCAAAGTCGGACGAGTCGAAACTGTTTGTCCCACATGAGTTAGAGGAACTAGTGCTGTTAGGGGCATACCTCCCCCAGCGCACCCATCTCTGGAACCTGCTTGTCCTGTATAATCACTGGGACGTTGCGGATCATCAGGGGGTTGGTAGTCAGCAAGGGCAGCAGGAGTTATCAGCAACGATAGACCTAACACACTGCTAGTTAGTAGTTTTTGGGAATGGGGAATGGGGAATAGGGAATGGGAGATGTACCTCACGGATTTGAGAACTGCTATATTAAGAGACGAGAAAATTTTAATCATCATAATTAAGTAATAAGCGCCTAACGGCGAATTCAAAATTCAAAATTCAAAATTCAAAATTCAAAATCGATGAAGGGGAAAAGACCTTACCTTACAACCTTCTTACTTCCCTTCTGCCTTCTGCCCTCTGCCTTCTGCCTTTTGCTATACGAAACAAAGATTTCAAACTATGTCTGATTCTACCCAAACCCCAATATTTATCTACCAAAGGCCAAGTTAATTCGCACAGAGTCCCCCGGGGAGAAAGACGCTCTCGCTTAAACTTTCCTCCTAATTGTTTTTCCAGACTTCTAGCTTGCCTTGTACCTCGATTTTCCCTAGATGAACTAATACCAGAACCATTATCTTTAATACTCAGAGTATACCAGCTTCCCTTGTAGCTACCGATCGCACTTAACCGAGTAACTCCTTGGGCATGTTTACCAATATTGCATAAAGACTCTTCGAGAAACTGACAAAGTTCTCGCTTGTGCTCTATCGTTAAATATCGTTCAGGGATGGGCTCAAATTTAATAGCTTTCACCTTAAGAGTATCAAAGTAAGGAAAATTCCGCTCCAGGGTCTCTCTACAGACTTCCGAGAACAGTTTATTGATGGGAAGCTGCAATTCTAGTTTTTGATTATTTCCTAGGCGGATGGTCTCTTCTTGAGTCAAAGCGTCTTGTTTGAGGTATTCTGCAACTTCCCAGGTTTCATCTCTCATTTCTTCAAGTTTCGAGAGCAATTCATCCTGTGACAAATCCTGGTTTTGAGTATGCATCCTAATATAGGCTAAGGTTTGCATTGGTCCATTATGAATAAGATTAAAGGCTTGTTCGATAGTCCGTTGGCGTACCTCTATCTGAGACTTTAAACCTCGGTCGTATTGAGAGAAAGCTGCCAGTCCTATACCATTGAGAGTTAAGACTAGTAAAACCGGCGCGACTGGAATCCACCAACCCCTAACAATAAGAATATAAGTAACGATAACTAATCCCAGGCTAACGACCCCCACAATCAACAGATTATTCCATGGGGACTGATTGTTCCGGGCGAAACTAATCGCCAGCATACCCCAAGCTACAATCCATAAATATTCCCAAGGGTCTGACCAAGTTCTTAAAAGCACCCGCTGCTCAAGTACGGCACTAAGGATTTGACTAGTAGCATGGGCATGAAATTCCACTCCATAAATCTGCCCAACAGGTTGGAGATTAGCAATAGCAGAAGTATGGACAAAGTCTTTGACGCTAGGAGCAGTCATGCCAATAATAATAATGCGATCGCGAATCAAATTGGGATTAAAATTACCAGTTTTGATATCATTAAGGGATAGAGTGAGAAACGGTTCTTGACCACTGCGATAATTGAGCAATACCTGAACTCCACCGGCATCAGTTCTCACATATCCACCAGAATTGGGTAAAAAGCGAGGTAGCTCTGTTGTACCAAACCTCATCGCTTGAAGGTCTTTAATGCCATTTTCTAGGGTAATACCTTCCCCTTGTAAATAAGTTTCTGCCAAACGAAGAGACAAAGAAAACTGATATCCTTGGTCAACCGGTGTCCCTAAAAGAGAGCGTCGCACATTGCCATCCTTATCTATCAGAGTATCAGCAAAACCCACTTGTGCAGAGGGTAACTCTGGAGGTGGAGCAATTTGATGGGGTAAGACTTTTTCAATCCCAATAATATTGGGCCATTCTTGAAAGATAGCAACCAGTTCCTGATGACCAGGGTTAACTGGAAGATCCCGAATCAGATCCAGACCAATTACTCTAGGTTTGTAGGTTTGCAATTTCTCCAGTAAGCTAGCAATTTCTTCGTCCGGTATGGGATAGCTGCCTACTTCCCCAATATCCTCTTCATTAATGCCAATAATGACAACCCGTTGATCCATAGGTTCAGAAGGACGCAGACGCAGAAAAGTATCGATGGTGAGCCACTCAAGCAATTGCAGGGCTCCAGTTAGACGGAAAAGTATGACCAGTCCAATTATGACAATTCCGGGCAGGGTTACTCCCGGCCAAATGCTAATTTCCTTTCTTATTTTTAGCCAAAAACTTCGCGACAACAGCTTTTTCCTTCCTTTAATTAATCAATCAATAAAACCTTGTTCTCTAGCTCGCATTTCGGTTTGAATGCGGAGATTCTTCCCCTCTTCCGGATAAACCCCCAAAACATCTCGAATTTTTGTCCAATAGTGAAGCACGGTTCGGGGAGATATATGCATACGTTCAGCAATTGCCTTATCTTGCAATTCCTCTTGAAATGCTAGGGTAAGTACCTCCAACCACTCTGGCTTGACTTCTCCTTTGGGCATTTTGAGGTCTTTAGTATGGGTGAATCCTTTTAGCGCCCAGTCAACTCGGTTTAAAATTTCCTGAGAAGGGAGACCCTTATCCATCACAGTAAAACCCCCTTGATGCTCATCAATCTCATCCTTAATCCGCACCAGTGCTTTGACATAACTACTAAGCACCACAAGATTCAGGAGGGGATACTGCTTCATCACTGTCTGCAAGAGTTTAATCCCTGTCTCAATTTTAGCTACCTTCCCAGATACTTCTGGAATCGAAAGGTCTAGAATAGCCAAATCAGGCTGAAATCTTGCGACTTGCTCCAAAGCCATCTCCAGGGTTTGAGCCGTGAGGATTTCGATTTCTGGATACTGCCGTTGTAGGGGGTCAATTATGCCCCTCAGCATCAATTCGTGGTCATCAACGACAAGAAACTTGAGCTTTCCTGGCTTGGTTAAATTTTGACTCATATAGGGTTTCTCATGGGAATGAGGTACAAAGTTTCTGGTTTGCGGGAATGGGGAATGGGGAATGGGGAATGGGGAATGGGAAATTGGGAATTGGGAATTGGGAATTGGGAATTGGGAATGGAAAATGTTCCTAACTAGACTGAGAAATGCTGTAATATCATGTCCGGCTAAACACTTATCATATCCTTCTACCTTGCAACTTTCTTCCTTCCCTTCTGCCCTCTGCCTTCTGCCCTCTGCCTTATTTTCACCAAAGTGTAAGTAATCAACCGGACATGATATAAGCAATTCCCTCGAAGTTGACTTCTTCTCTAAACCCCACACCTTAAACTCTAAACCCCACACCCAGATAAAGCATTCCCCTTGTCTACGAAGTTAATTGCTGGTTTCAGACAAAAACAGGGTAGGATTCAGTCAGTAGGATTGCGGAAAACTACATAGGGTTTGCTGAATAAGTAAAAAGTATAGCGGGGAATAGGGAATAGGGAATAGGGAACAGATTGCTGTCAAAGGATTTCAGGATTTAAAGATGTCCTAACAGATGTGCGTAGCGCTGTAACAAATAACAAGTAATAAGCGCCTAGCGCCTAGCGCTATCTTACCTAAGACTACGCAACTCCTGCCAAGTGGGAGGTACTTCCGCTGGATGCTGACAAATTACCGGTAACCAGCTGGCACAGGGGAAGCTATCTTCTAACCATTGCAACTTTTCCCTTGCTTCCCTTACCGCTTGATACAAAGGTAAACCACGAGCAAAAATCTCCAGGAAATTCTTCAAAAATTCCTGGGCAACTAAGTCGGGAACCGGTTCTCGCATGACAATTATCTGTGGAATCTGTAAGTCAGCTAAGTTGAAAGCTAAGCCTAAACCATCGCAGGAGTTAAACAAGGCTAAGTGTAAACCATTAGCGATCGCTTTTTTCAGTGCATACTTTAACTCAGTAACCGTCAAACTTTCAGTAGCATTGATCGAGATTTGCCCAGTCTCCCCATTAGAACTACTAGCACTATGACCGGCAAAAAACAGTATATCCCAAGGTTGTGTCCACAGTTGGTCATTGAGTTCTTGGCGTTGCGGTTCTACTAAAAACGTGATTGCGGCATCTGGCAACTGCTGAAGTATAGCACGGTCTGTTTCAACATTAATATTGGTACTATTGCCCAAAATTGCTAAGATTCTCACCTGGGATTGAGGAGAACTAACCTTGCTAACAGTTTGATAACTATCCGTACTTAAAGCAAGTTCCGCTTGGGGATAGCGAGCGAAAAAATCCCATAAATGCCAAGGTAACTGCCATAACTGATGCTCAGCTTGCAGGATAAAGCGAATTGAGTCAGACTTGCTTAATGTCGCCAGCAATTCCTCTTTGACAGTACGAAACTGCTCATCATTCAACCACTGATTCAGCTCTCTTTGCAAATCCTCTGCTAATTCGTTGCATTGTGCCAGAAATTCTTTGCGGCTGAAATTGGTAACTTGGGTTTCAGGAATATCAAGGCGGTAGCTGCTACAGATACTACGGCGATATGAAGATTGCCACTGCTGATAACAACGAGAAATTGCTAATGCTGGAGGCAATTCCCCAGTACATTCTACAGTGGGGAGAGTCCCTTCGGCTCCAATCTGAAGCGTGACAGAAAAGCCACCATTACCTTTACTCAACTTAAGAATAACTAGTTTACTCTCTATCTCTGCTGCATCTACTAAGCCGTGTAAGCTAACATTTCCAGTCGTAGCAAAGTTAACAGCTATGGTCTTGATCCAAGCAAATCGATGATTCCCCTTCAAAGCTTGCCAACCAATATAACCAGCGATAACAACTCCAGCAAATGTTCCCGCAAATGCAGCAAAAGTAGCATCAACAGCAGCTGCTTCTCTCAATGGGGGAACCGTACCATGATTATTAAGTACTTTAATTACTTCTTTACCCGTTGCGACACCAGCTATTCCTCCCAGCATTCCCCCAGCCATAATTAAAGTAATGGCTGCTGCTCCCGCCCTTTTCCCAGCTACAGTATAAGCCATAGTGATCATCAGAGCTGTCACCACCACCATAAGGGCAATAATCGCGGTTGTAATGGTTACAGTTACTATCCCAGCAGCTAATCCAGCCAATCCTCCCGCAACTAACCCAATGATTGCCCCCAGTACTACTCCACTAATAGTTACACTTACCACAGCTGATGCCAAACTTTCCCGGAGAGCTACTCTAAAGAAGAAGAAAAATAGGGTTAAAACGATTACAGTAGTTAATACTTTACCTGGACTAATGGAGTAAGGAAAAAGAGTATAGCCAACAAAAGTCACAGCTAAGACTGAAGCAAAGCTGAAAAAAGCAGCTAGCAATAGCGCAATAAGTACCAAGCCAATGGGAGAACAGAGTTTTAACCCAGCTTTGGTCTGACTAAAGTTAGTACTTCTGAGGTTTTGACTTTTCAATAAATGACCTTGGAGACTTCGCTCAGAAAAGTCTGGGAGCATAACTCAAGTAACGAAATTAAAAGGTATTACAGCATTCATACTTGAACCTGATCAACAGGAAATTGCAGTGCTATGCCAATTAAGCAACTCTTTCAGTGGCTTCCAGGGAATCATCTAAGAGTATGGGATCTATATCTTGGCTTTTATCTCGCTGAACAAAGGCTTCTACAAGTTTAAATAAGTTGGCAAAGGCGGTTTTTTCATCAACATATTTGAACAGTAAAATCCTATCCCAGGAGTTTGTTGTTTGTATCTGTAAATGCTTTTGAAGCCAGGGTTGAAATTCTTGATAAAAATCTAATTCCAGTTCAGTGGGTAACATCCCCATTTCCTGACGTGCAAACTTATATCCAACGAGGAAGTGGCGTAATGCAGTCACAGAAGGACTACCAATGTAGAGTCCTGGTTTCTGGCTAATCTTTTCCAGTAATTCAAAGAGATTGTCTTTGCTCATAGAATCTTATTCGCTACCAGCTATCAACTTCTGTTAAGATAAATTGTCCGCTATGACATCGAAAATCTTGTAGCCAACTCTCACGAGTATGCCCTTGTTCAGAGAGGTTATCAAAAACCTGACCTCGCACTTCAACCCCAAAATGTTGGCCGTTGACTGTGATCGATTCATCAATACCCAGTTGTTCAAGGCGATCGCTGAGGATATAGTCTTCGCCGTACTGAGTTCTGAGTCTCAGAATTTTACCTGGAATACCTTCTTGTCGAAGCCATCGACGGATAGCTTGTGCACATTCAGTACATTCCAAGATGCCAAACTCTTGGGTAATTTTGCTGATGACTTGATATATTTCTTTGTCTGTCCAATTCTTGAAGGGTTTACTAATTTGGTGATGTCTCCCGGATTTGATAACTCTTCAATTATAGCCTTGACTGATATAATTGAACCACGACTTGTATTATCTGCTGTTTCGCAGTATAAAGTTGTTAGCTTTTGGTTGCATATTGAAGAAAGACAAATAACAAACAAGCAACAAGCAACAACCAGGCGGCTAGCAGCGATCCTTCCCATCCCATGCAAGAATTAGTTTCTCGCCGCTTTCAGTTAAATTACAAAATCTTCCGTTATACTTCCCTCACCAAGCGCCACACTAACACTGAATTGTTCTCTTGGTTGACCATTTAACTTCAGTTGAATGTAAATATCAGCCTGCCTAGCAGTAACTTCCCGCAGAATTTGCCCTGACTCATCCAACAAGAGTAGTTTTAACTCAGGAGGTAAATATGCTGCATCACCAGTAGGATAAACCCTTAAAAGTATGCCAACTTGACCATTAACTTTCTGTATCAGGGCAACAGAAAGAGCGATCGCATTTCCTGCTACTTGCATTCCCCAATCAATTAGCTTCACTCGACGAGTGCCAGCAGCGGGATTATGAGGATCAATTTGCCATAAACTCTCTACCCCTGTCCACAGGGTTTCATCATCGGTAGTAGTGCGTAGTAAATTAACTAAAGCACTAATGGCATTTTTGTTACCAGAACCGATTTCTCCCAACTGTTTAGCTGCAAGTCGCCGCTGATATTCGTCCTTACCTGGAGACAGTTGTTCAATCAGTTTGGTAATTGCTTGTGGTTGGGAAGGAAGTTGGCTAGAATCTTCCTGACTTCTGATCGCAAAAGCTGTTTGTTTAGGCAAAAATTCTGCAAAACTTAACCATCCCTCTTCAAAAATATCTTGCAGCCATTGCCTGAGAGATATCCTGTTTAATTCCTGCTCTAATTCCAAAGCTGCATCCAAAATCTCACCGGTAAACTTCATGGTTCTCTGGTAAGTGCGATAGGCATCTAAAGGTACTTTGAGAACATCAGCCCAAGCTTCTTCCTGTTGATGAAACTCAGCAAAGAAGAAGGGAGCAGAGGAAGGAGAATTTTTAACAGTTCCCATCCCTAATCCTAGGGACTCAATTGACTGCCTGGTTGGTGGTTGTTCCACTAAACCGTGGAAATAGTCACCTATATTGAGCAAGGCATCATATATTTCCCTAGATAGCCCCTGTCCTACAGATTGAGCTAAATTAACAGCTAGCATAGGCTGTACCTGCCAAGTTAGAGCTAGCAAATCTTGCTCCATGCCGGAAACTCCTGTAGGAAGGAGAATATCTACATCACTCAGAAAGTTGGTTTGCTCGGAAAAAAGCATCACAGAAATAATAGTCCAGTCTTCCTCTCCTGGTTCAGGTGATTCCGGTTCAGTAATAATCATGGCATAGCGCGGTGGCGAATTTCCCTCTAGGAAACTGCGTGCTATATCGGAATATAATCTCTGTTGCTCTTCGGTGGAAAATTCTAGGGGACTTTGCACAAAGCAACTGATTTCCCAGATTTCCCCCGGTAGAGGGGATTTATGTTCAAATTGTTGCTCAGGAGGGGAGGTAAATTGTTTAAAATTGATATGCACGAACTTCTAGCTCCAGATAACGAAGGGATAGCTTGGGGTATTATCTAGCTACGGATGAGAGTTGGTTACTATGACCTATTGTGATTATTTGTATACATAAGAACAGCCATCTTGCCTGTTCCACAGAACCTTTCTTCCCACCTACCACCTACCACCTGCCACCTGCCACCTATTATATTTTTGGCAACAAACCAAATTCTTCGGCAATGTGAGCTATTAATTCCTGCCAACGCCTGAAGACAGCGCTTTGAGTAATACCCAAGTCAGCACCAATTTGGGTTTGGGTTTTGCCTTGTACCTTACCTTGCCATAGTACTAGATAGCCCCGTTTGGGATACTTTTGTTCTAGGGTTGCGATCGCTTTTTTTACCTGGTAAGCTAAATCGGCACGTTCTACTGCATCATAAAGGTTAAAGTCATCAGCCACAGTCTCCGAAAGTCGTATATCAGTACCAGGAATTGGTTCATCCAAGCTTTTAAAGTGCCTTTGCTTTTCTCTACGTACTAAATCGATGATGGCAAATTTCGCCACAGTTGCTGCCCAAGGTAGAAAATTCCCTTTTTCTGGGAGAAAAGCTCTCTTTTTGAGAGCCTGGAACACTTTTTCGTCAGCAGTTTGGGCTGCATCTTCCCAGGAAATATGATTATGTCCTCTAGTCTGTCTATGGGCAATTCTAATTACCCTTTGTCGATATTCTGGATGACTTAGCAGTTGTTCACAGGCTCGACTATCACCGTTAAGGTAGCACTGAATCAGTTTTTGAAGAGGAGGCTCTTTTGTTATTACTGAAGCCATGGAGAGATCATCCTTTAGGTAGGTGGTAGGTGTTAGGTGGTAGGTGGTAGGTGGTAGGTGTTAGGTGGTAGGTGTTAGGTGGTAGGTGGTAGGTGTTAGGTGGTAGGTTTTAGGTGGTAGGTGGTAGGTGGTAGGTTTTAGGTGGTAGGTGGTAGGTGGTAGGTTTTAGGTGGTAGGTGGTAGGTGGTAGGTGGTAGGTGGTAGGTTTTAGGTGGTAGGTGGTAGGTGGTAGGTGGTAGGTTTTAGGTGGTAGGTGGTAGATTTTCTACTAAATATGCAAGGTTTCTTGAGTTAAAAGATCCAATTTTTTTGGAGGAGTGTGGCTAAAAAAAGATTGAAACTATTGTCTGGTATTGCTTCCATACTCCTAAAGCAAACCCTATTTTAGGAAAACAATGTGCCGGGAGCAGGTTAATTTTGTAAGAATGCTTAAACTACATTTTTGTTCCAGAGGCTTTAGTAGCGATTATCTTGTTATTTTAGTATATTTTTTTGCAAATTTGACCTGCTACTGTGCCAGTCTACTGTTAAGATACAGTCTCCTGAAACCCATTACAGGAAAAACAACAAAATTTTTTTAGTGAATTCCGGAATATTTTTTCTGTCTCCTTCGTAGTAGATAACAGAGGAAGTAAATAAGCTTTCTCTATCACCGATACAACTTCTCTAGGAGATAACTATGATGAATAGTATTATTAAGCAAGCAGCACTAGCTACCCTTGCTCGTGCAGTGCAAGACCCTGATCCCAAAGTTCGTGAGGAACTGAATTTACTATTCTGGGATCTGCTCTATCTGTACAGATTTGGACTTCCCGAACTTCCCCAACCTAAGCCCATCATACCATTTCCTCCTCAACCCCAACCTGATCCTTCTCCCATAGATAGATTGATGATGCATGAAGAAATTCTCTTTGGTTTGATTGATATTGCTAAAGGTGATCCTAGTGGACAACCTAGTATTGCCGGAGTGCTGAATAATACAGAGATTCGCCTGAAGTCAGCTAAGGCTCTTTCTCAAAGGCTTAATACAGCCATGAAAGAAATTAACCAAGAGATTGCCAGCCTCCAACAGCAACTGTAGGCATAGGTATTAGGTGTTAGGTATTAGTAAGTCTTATCAACCTAATATCAATACTGCTCGGTTAAACCCTAATTTTTCTCCCCCAGCTTCCTCAGCTTCCTCAGCTTCCTCAGCTCCCCCAGCTCCCTAAATCAATAACTTCTCTTAACCGAGCAGTATTGAACCTAATATGCGCGATCGCTCTTTCAGTTTAGCTCAAAACTGGAGAGCGATTGTTCCTGTTTTCTTTTACAGTAACTATCGATTATCCAGGAAAAAATTTAGAATAAATTCGGCATATTTTTCCTTTCTACTGCGTACTAGATAACAGAGTAAGCAAATAAGCTAACTCATCAATCAATAGTTCTGAAATACGGAAGGTAACATTATGGCTTTACAGTTCAGATCCGATCGAATTTATTTTGACCGAAGCACTAATATCCGACATCGAGAAAGGCGAAATGTAACTTTCAATGGCAGGGTGCGTACTTACCAAGCAATGTTAAGAGGTTTCAATCTCAGATATAACAATGGAGACCATCACATCCTTGAACAAGAAATTGACCTCGATCCTCGCCTAATCAGTAACAACATTGTTGAAGTTTACGCTGATCTGGTTCTGCGAGATAATGGCGGTTTCGATGATCCATATAGTGGATGGATTGAGTTTGTTGTTATTGCAGATGTTGAGTAGCAAGAAGTTCACACCTTCTGAAATCCTTAATTAAGTTCTCTCAATTGGAGGTGTTTTGTCTGTAGGGGCGCACCGATGTGCATTGGTGTCAACTTAAGGTGAAAAGCGCTTGAAGTTGGGGAGCTGAGGGAGCAAACGTAGAGGCAATTCATGAATTGCCTCTACCATATTTCTCACAAATTATGCTATTGCTGTGTTGAGTTGCGCTTCCCGACCCCCACCCGTGTTAATTTAACCCACAACCCTTGACAATTGATTGAAAAGAGCGTTGTGCCTAAACTAAGCCGGTGGCGTTGTCCTACCCGATTAACAGGAGAAAAAGCTAGCGACAGGAGTATTATATTACTCCCCCCAGCTCCCCATACTTCGAGCGTTTTCAGCAAAAGTAGACACCAATGACCGATGTGCGCCCTCAACCATTTGGCGCTTAAATACCATCATTGGCAGTAGCAGACTGGGGTTGAACTGATGGTAGGATTAGCGGCGAAAGCTGTAGCAGCAGTGATGCAAGTCTCTGCCGACCCTCAGTACAAGACGAAGGAGTAATCAAAATCAATGTCTTCCAAACCCACCCCTCGCTTGATTCTAGAAACATTACTCCCCCATCTGCGCATGGCAGCAGCCTATGCCCGTCAGATTCAACCGATGATTAAAGCATTGCCATCTAAGGATGAAGGTGATAACTTTTTTGCTGCAGCCCTAACTGATGCAGATCTCGCTGTACAAAACCTAGTAGAAGTAGTCCTTCTAGGCAGTTTCCCTGACATCAGCTTCTATGGGGAAGAGTATGAAATCTCTGGCAATACTAAATATTTCCGTTCCCTCAAGTTTGAACCCCAAGGGGATTACCTAATCACCTTAGATCCCATTGATGGCACTCAGTTTTATAAAGATGGCCATGCTAACTATCAAATCATTCTAACGGTTTTGAGTCCGGCTGAGTTTGAAGCTGTAATTGCCGTTACCCCTGCCTTAAACATGTATTATTATGCCATCAAGGGGGAAGGCACTTTTCGAGGTAATCTAGAAGTAGACTTAGACGCCTGTGAACCTTTAAAAGTAACCAATTGTAAACCATCCATTTTACTGGGTTGGGCAATGGAAAAATTAAAAGTTGCCCTCCAAGAGCATTATCAAGTGATAGACGTAGCCACTTGTTACTCCAAGGAAGTGCAAATTCCCAATCTCAACGGTATTCTCAGTGGAGATATAGCAGGAGCAGTAATCAGGAGAGGCAAGTTTATTGATGGAGCCGCGATTTCTTTTCTGGCTAAAGAAGCAGGATGTATCGTAACCACCTTCGACGGTGGTGAATTGCCACCTTTATCGGAATGTAGTGACTATAGTTTACCAGGATTAGTAGTTGCTTCATCCCCATCAGTTCATCAACACCTGTTAGAAGCTGTGAAAACTTTGTAGAGGGTTAGTTAACTAGAATACCAATTCATGCCTGTAGGGGTATGATGTTGGGCGGGTTTTGATACCAACATTCGGGTAACATGGCCTAGGTTGTCCCTAAACCCGCCCCTACGATACGTGCAATTTAGCAGATTAAGCCGAAAGATTACATCATGTCCGGCTAAATACTTATCATTTCCTTCTATCTTGCAATATTCTTTCTTCCCTTCTGCCTCCGGTTCCCCTCCTGGGAGGGGCTAGGGGTGGGTTCTGCCTTCTGCCTTATTGCCACCAAAGTGTAAGTAATCAACCCAACTTGATATTATTCCCAATAATTCTCCCAATCATCTTGGAGAGCCTGTTGTAATTTTTTCATATAAGCGTAGGTTTTAATTTTCACCATCCACAATTCATTACTATTCTTACCTCCCTTACACACAACACCTTCCGCAACACCATATTTCCCTTCCCGCACATGATCAACAAACTTACTGGTAAGTTTGCCGCGATAAACAATTCGTGGTATCTTAAATTCACCAAAATCCTGGAGGAATTGTTCTGGATGAATTATGCCTTGAGGTGTTTGCACATCAAAGAGGATCAGTTCTTTGTCATCCCCCTTCTTGTGCATTCCGGCAAAGGAATCAGGGCCTAAAAATTCTGTAAAGACGATAATTTCAGGATAATTATATTGTGGCTGATTGCGAAAGAGAGTATCCAAAGCCTGGGCAAAATCTTTGGTGAAGATTTCCGGGGCTTCCTCCAAACCTGGATGAGCAGCATTAAATTCTGCAACCCCCATTTCGTCTAAGTCAAATCTGTCACGACGGGTACCAAAAGCATACCATCCCAGCTCCTCCTCCCAAACCCAATGTAGATTAGTACCATCGTATTTTTCAAAAGCAATGCATTGCTTTAGGGGACAGTTTTTACTATCTGGGATTTTGGGATAGACAAGCTTGACTTGTGCCATTGTTATATTTAATTAAAACTTACCCCACACAGTCCCCAGATTTAGGGTTAACAGGCGCACACCTATTCCATTATTAATAATATTACCACAAAACAACCGCGATCGCCTACAGCACCAGTAAAACTGATCGCGCAAGTAAATCAACTCTGCCCTATGATCGCCAAAGGGCAAAAAATTTATATTCCCAATTCGACCTTCTCCATTGTTCTATGGAAATCAAGTGCATTGATTCAGACCAAGCTCCACTAGACTTGCTGCTGTTAGCTGATCCTTCTAGAGAGAGCATTGCCTCCTATCTCCATAACTCGGTAGTTTTCTTAGTAACTATTGAATCAAAGCCGGTTGCCGTATCCGCAGTAGTTATCGAGGGAAAGGTTGCCGAAATCAAGAATATTGCTGTCGCTACTGAGCATCAACACCGTGGCATTGGGAAGAAGTTAATAGAACACATTAAGTCATTTGCCCGGAAATCTCAGTTGGATATTATCAAAGTTGGCACTGGCAATTCCAGCCTGCAACAGTTGTCTTTTTATCAAAAATCAGGATTTAGAATCAAAGGGGTCATCACCGACTATTTTGAACATTATCGGCCCGAAATATATGAAAACGGCATAAGATGTATCGATATGATACTACTGGAGCATAAAATAATAAGTAATGAGTAATGAATAATGAGTAATGAGTAATGAGTAATAAGTAATAAGTAATGAGTAATGAGTAATGAGTAATGAGTTTATTAGAGATTTACAGGCAAAATTAGTATAATAACCAACAACCAACAACAAATAACCAACAACAAGTAACCAACAACTAACAACAAATATGCAAATTCAAACCCCAGATTGGGTAAAACATGCCGTTTTCTATCAAATTTTCCCTGATCGCTTTGCCAAAAGCCAGCAACCAGGATCACGAATAGCACATCAGATCCCCCTAGAAACCTGGGATGCTCCTCCCACACTCCAAGGTTACAAAGGTGGGGATTTGTGGGGGGTGAAGGAAAAGTTAGACTATTTGCAGGATTTGGGCGTTAATGCGATTTACTTTACCCCCATCTTTCAATCGGCCTGTAATCACCGCTATCATACCCACGACTACTATCAAGTGGATCCTCTTCTAGGAGGTAACCAAGCTTTCCTGGAATTGCTGGAAGATTGCCATCGTCGAGGGCTCAAAGTCGTACTTGATGGAGTTTTTAACCACGCTAGTCGGGGTTTTTTCTTTTTTAATGACATCTTGGAGAATGGCCCCTATTCTCCTTGGCTGGATTGGTTCAAAATTCAGGATTGGCCCCTTTCTGCCTACGATGGTTCCTTACCAGCCAATTATGTCAGTTGGGTAGGTAACCGCGCCTTACCTCAATTTAACCATGACAATCCCGATGTTCGAGAATATATTATGCAGATTGCTGAACATTGGATTAAATTGGGTATCGATGGTTGGCGTTTAGATGTGCCGTTTGAAATCAAGACTCCTGGTTTTTGGCAAGAATTTCGCGATCGCGTCAAAGCCATTAACCCGGAAGCCTATATTGTAGGGGAAGTGTGGCAGGATTCCAGGGAATGGTTAGATGGTAGCCAATTTGACGGGGTAATGAACTATCTATTTACTGCACCAACTATTGCTTTTACCGCAGGCGATCGCGTAGTAATGGAATATGTCAAATACCAGTCCTATGACCCCTATCCTGCTTTGGATGCTCCAGGATATGCTGCTAAAATCCAAGACTTACTGCAACTTTACCCCTGGGAAATTCAGTTAACTCAACTAAACTTACTCGACTCTCACGATACGGCAAGGCTGCTATCAATTGCTAGTGGTGGTAAGGAATCTCCTACAGCAGAAGCCCAGGAATCTGTCAAGTTAGCCACTCTATTATTGTTCACCTTCCCCGGCGCACCCAGTATCTACTACGGTGATGAAATTAGCCTAGCAGGAGCCCTTGATCCAGATTGCCGTCGCGGTTTTCCTCCAGAAGCAGCTTGGAATCAGGAGGTTTTGGACTACCATCAGCAGCTAATTGCCCTGCGTCATGCCCATCCAGCTTTACGCACTGGTAGTTACAAAGTACTCTTAGCAGAGGGAATGGTTTACATTTTTGCACGACAGTTGGCAGAAGAGGAACTGGTTATTGCTATTAATACTGGAACTACCAAGGAGAAAGTAACCTTGCAAGTATCAGAATTAGTATCCCAACCTAATCAGATATTGTATGGTAATGGTGAAGTAGCTTGGAGTAAACAGGAAGATTCCAGCTATTTAACCTTACAATTAGCACCTCGTAGTGGTTGTGTTCTGGGTTAACGAAGAAGGGAATTGAGGATTTAGCTTACTCTTCTCCCTCTACAGAAAACGCTTCCAACTCCGCCTCCAACTCCTCGATTGTCGGCAACTCCGTTTGCAACTGCTCCGGTAACGACTTAGTAATCTGCGCTTGCCACTGGGCAACCCCAATCGGTTTGGTTATATCCCGCAACGCATACTCTGCTGTCACTTGTTCCTTTGTCTTGCACAAAATCATTCCAATACTCGGATTATCTGCTGAATGCTTGAGCAAATCATCAACTGCCGAAAGATAAAAATTCATCTTACCCACATCTTCCGGAATAAATGCCCTGGCTTTGAGTTCGATAACTACGAAACAGCGTAATTTGAGGTGATAAAACAGCAAATCGAGAAAGTAATCCTTATCTGCTACCTTCAACAGATATTGATTCCCTACAAATGCAAACCCTGCACCCAATTCCAGTAAAAAGCTAGTGATATGCTTGAGTAACTCTTTCTCAACAGCACGTTCCTGTGCTTCTTCCCCAAGATTGAGAAAGTCAAACACATATGGGTCTTTAAATGTTTCTCTGGCTAAGTCCGATTGAGGAGTGGGTAAAGTTCGCTCAAAATTAGTAATAGCTTTGCCTGTTCGATGGTAAAGATCGGTTTCAATTTGTAGACTTAACGAATTCCGCGACCATCCATGCTCTACAATTTTGCTGATGTACCATGCTCGCTCTTCAACATCTTTAATCTTATTAAGTAGCAGCAGATTGTGACCCCAGGGAATTTCTGCGACAACTTGTCGCAGAATTTGATTGTCACGCACAGATTCACTCAACCGCCGCATATCCCAGAGGTTACGGGGAGAAAACCCTTTGAGGTGAGGGAAACTTTTCTTGAGGTCTTGCGAGAGACGTTCGATGACTGACTTCCCCCACCCTTCCTCGTCTTGTTTTTCCAAGATACAGTTGCCAATACTCAGATATAGTTCCAGTAAGGAACGGTTGACTGATAAAGCAGCCTTAATCTGAGCTGATTGGATATTGTGCTTAATCTCTTCGAGAAAAGCTTGATATCCTTCACTGGAAAAAATGTTTCGTTTAGAACTCATCCGCTAACTTTAGCACGTGATCGCTCTTATTAGAAGGTATTAGGCGTTAGATTTTTCCGTAGGTTAGCATGGTGTAGGTTGCTGGACAAAAGCTGGCGCTGATGGTTGCAGTATCCTCACAAAAGTCTAGATGGAATCCAATAATGCTCGTAAACGCCAAGCATCAAAGAGAAGCAATCGTCCCCAAGATGGTCGTAATTTTTTAACTAACTTAAGCTACCTGCTCATTGGCTTTTGGGCAATCACAGGAGGACTCACTACTGGCATTAATCTGGGCATAGTGCAACAGTGGGAACGTCAGGCTCAAGTCCTATTTTTCCGGCTACGGGGTCCAGTTAACCCTCCTGAGGATATCGTTATCCTAGAAATTGACCAAAACTCCCTAGTTCAGGGAGAATTCTACCAAGCTGATCCAGAGAATTATCCAGAATTGGAGTCGATTCAAGCTTGGCCTTGGCAACGTACCGCTTATGCTCAGGTAATTAAAAAGTTGCTCGATGCTGGTGCTAAATCGGTTTCAGTGGATGTAATTTTTGACCTACCTAGCAGCTATGGAGCAGCAGATGATCAAGAGTTGCAACAAGTGCTGCAAAAATATCAGGAGCAAATCATTCTTGCTACGAGTTTTGAATCTTTCGGAACCGAAGAAGTTCAGCAGGCTCAGTTAATTTCTCCGAATCCCATTTTCCAAGCTGATAAAACCTTGGGTTTAGTAAATTTTCCCATAGACCTAGATGGGAGAATATACGAGTTAGCCAATGACTATGATCAGCAGGTGATTCAGTCTTCAGGATTAACAGGAGTGGAAATCCCTTCCTTTGCAGAAGCCACATTAAGGGCAGCAAAGCTTAATTCACCACCATCCCCCGGCAAGGACATTTTTTTCTACGGTCCTCCTGGCACTTTCAAGCAAGTGTCATTTTGGCATGTCCTTGACCCGACTAACTGGGAAGTTCATCAGAGAGACCAAACTTTTAAGGACAAAATAGTCCTAATTGGGGCAACAGCCAGCTCTTTACAGGACTTGAAACGCACCCCCTTTTCCGATATCCTGCCAGGAATTGAACTCCATGCCAATGCGATCGCAACTTTAATAGAAGGTCGTGCGATCGCGCCAGCTTTACCGAATACACCACTACGAGGATTCCTGGTGTTTTTGGGAATAGCAGGAACAGGAGCCTTACTCAGTAATTGCCTCAAAAAACCTGTGGTGCTATTACTAGGAGCTTTAGGGATAGCAGTTGCTTGGGGAGGCGTCAGTTATCTGAGTTTTACTTACGGTGGACTTATTTTACCCACAGCTCTACCAATAATTGCGATCGCTCTAACGGGTATTTCCTGCTTAGCCACGGGAGCTATTAAAGAGCAGCTGGAGAAATTACGCCTGTATCGTACCCTAGAACGTTATGTTGCCACCCCCATTGTCAACGAAATTCTCACCCAACATGCCGATGATTTCCAGGCACTACTCAAAGGGCGCAAACTTAAAGCCACTATTTTATTTTCTGATATCCGGGGTTTTACTACTCTATCTCTCAAGTTAGAGCCTGAGGAATTAGTAGAGCAACTCAACACCTACCTCAATGCCATGGTAGAAGCAATTTTGGCAGAGGGAGGCACTTTGGACAAATTTATCGGTGATGCGGTGATGGCAGAATTTGGCTCTCCCATTTCCCACGGAGAAAAGAATGATGCAATGCGGGCTATTCGAGCGGCTCTCGGTATGCGGCGGGCTCTGGTAGAATTGCAGCAACAATGGCAAGAGGAAGGGCAAGAACTATTCTTTAATGGTATTGGTCTCAACTTCGGTGAATTAATCGCTGGGGATATTGGTTCCTACCGCAGGCGGGAATATGCGGTCATCGGAGATGCAGTGAACGTTGCTAGTCGAGTTGAGGGTCTAACGGGAAAACTGGGGACTGATATTCTGATAACTGAGTCCCTCTATCAACTGGTGCAAGATGAGGTTGAAGTTGTTCCTATGGGAGAGTATCAACTCAAAGGGCGACAAGAAAATTTGGTGCAACTCTACAGTTTGATTGGACTCAAAGGGGAAGAACCTATTCTCTATCACCAAGTGCAGTCAAATCTGCGTGAGTATCTGGGAATCCAGCATAAGGGATAAAATTCCCAATTCCCAATTCCCAATTCCCAATTCCCTTTGCGCAGCATGGTGCGCAGCAGCAAAGCGAGGCAAATTCTCCATTCTCCATTCTTTATTCTCCATTCGACCTTCTCCATTCTCAACGCCCCCTCTTTCGGATAATATGGAAGATGCAAAAAAAGCTAGGTAAAACTGCTGGCAAAGCCTTAGTGATCAGATTGAGGAATATTTTTTATGAACCAAGAGATTTTCGATAAAGTTAAGGAGATAGTTAAAGAGCAACTTGACGTTGAAGAAGACAAGGTAACTCCTGAAGCCAACTTTGCCTCAGATCTCCAAGCAGACTCCCTGGATACCGTGGAACTGGTAATGGCTCTAGAAGAAGAGTTCGATATTGAAATTCCTGACGAAGCAGCTGAACAAATTACTACCGTCGGAGCTGCTGTGGATCACATTTCGGAGAAATTAGAAACTCCCGCTTAACGAGCTTATCTCATCGGTAGTTGGAGCATTATGGGTGTGTAAGCCCTGTTTTACTAGGCATCATGACTAATTTTGAACACAAGCGCGTCGTTGTTACAGGACTCGGCGCGATCACGCCGCTGGGAAATACCCTGGCTGACTATTGGGAGGGGTTGTTGAGTGGACGCAATGGCATTGCGGAAATTACTTTATTTGACCCCTCCCAGCACAATTGCCGCATTGCTGGAGAGGTCAAAGGCTTCGACCCCCATGAGTATATGACTCGTAAGGAGGCAAAGCGTATGGATCGCTTTGCCCAATTTGGGGTTGCTGCTAGCAAGCAGGCTTTAAAAGATGGGCAGTTTGAGATCAATGAACTGAATGCCCAACAGGTAGGGGTAATTATTGGTACGGGCATCGGTGGTCTTAAGGTCTTAGAAGACCAGCAAGCAATCTACTTGGAAAAAGGACCTTCTAAGTGTAGTCCGTTTATGATTCCGATGATGATTGCCAACATGGCAGCAGGTCAAACGGCAATCCATACCGGTGCTAAAGGGCCTAATAGTTGTACCGTAACTGCCTGTGCTGCTGGCTCCCATGCTGTAGGAGATGCCTTCCGCTTAGTACAGCGAGGCTATGCCCAAGCAATGATTTGTGGTGGAACTGAAGCGGCGGTTACTCCCTTGGGGCTTGCTGGATTTGCGGCGGCAAAAGCTTTGTCTACTCGTAATGACAGCCCAGGGACCGCTTGTCGTCCCTTTGATATCGAGCGGGATGGCTTTGTGATGGGGGAAGGTTCTGGTATCTTACTAATCGAAGAACTAGAACATGCTAAAAGTCGTGGGGCTCGGATTTATGCGGAAATTGTGGGTTATGGCATGACTTGCGATGCCTATCACATGACCGCACCAGTACCAGAGGGAGAAGGTGCAGCCAGGGCTATCCAGCTAGCAATGAAGGATGCCGGTTTGTCCAGCGAACAGGTGAGCTACATTAATGCCCATGGTACTAGCACTCCTGCCAATGATTCTACGGAAACAGCTGCTATCAAAAAAGCTTTAGGCAAAGATGCTTACAACGTGGCAGTTAGTTCGACTAAATCTATGACTGGTCATCTATTGGGTGGCTCAGGAGGTATTGAAGCGGTGGCTACAGTAATGGCAGTAGCCCATGACCACATTCCTCCAACCATTAACTTGCACAACGAAGACCCTAATTGTGACTTAGATTACGTACCAAATCAAAGTCGTAAGGAAACAGTAGAAGTGGCTCTCTCCAATTCTTTTGGATTCGGTGGCCATAATGTTACCTTAGCCTTCAGGAAATACAGAGAAGAAGAGGAGACTTCCAAATAAAAAAATGTCCTTTTCTGGGGAGCTGGGGGAGCTGGGGGAGCTGAGGAAGATAGAGAGACAGCAGACAAGGAAAAGGGGGAGAGAGGTCGAGCAATTCCCAATTCCCTATTCCCAGACAACAAAAAACAAAGGACAAAGGACAAACAACAATTCTCAATCTTGCCCATCGATCCCCGTAATGGGATGATGAGTATATAACCTTTGGGCGACCGAGAGCCATCGAGTTCTAATTCAAACAAAATCTAACTTTAAACCTTAGTTCACCAGAGTCATTCAATAGAAATTATGGCCGTTGCAACCCCATCTCTCGAAGAAGTTTGCATTAATTCAATCCGCTTTCTAGCAATTGACGCGGTAGAAAAGGCAAAATCTGGTCATCCAGGGCTCCCAATGGGAGCTGCTCCGATGGCATTTGTGCTTTGGGATCGCTTAATGCAGTTCAACCCGAAAAATCCTAGCTGGTTCAATCGCGATCGCTTCGTTTTGTCAGCAGGTCATGGCTGTATGTTACAGTATGCTCTGCTCCACTTGACAGGCTACGACAGTGTCACCATTGATGACCTAAAGCAATTCCGGCAGTGGGGTTCTAGAACTCCAGGACACCCAGAAAACTTCGAGACTAAAGGGGTGGAAGTTACCACCGGTCCTTTGGGACAAGGAATTGCCAACGGTGTTGGGCTAGCTATGGCAGAAGCCCACCTCGCAGCTAAATTCAATAAGCCAGACTGCAAGCTTGTAGATCATTACACCTATGTCATTCTGGGTGATGGTTGCAATATGGAAGGCGTATCTGGCGAAGCTTGCTCCCTAGCAGGTCACTTAGGCTTGGGTAAGTTAATTGCTCTGTATGATGATAACCATATTTCCATTGATGGTCACACAGATATTTCCTTTACTGAAGATGTAGGCAAGCGCTTTGAAGCCTACGGTTGGCATGTTATTACTCTAGATAATCCTAATCTTGACAAAGACACCGATCTCAAGAAAGTTCATGCTGCAATTGAAGAAGCCAAGAAGGTTATAGATAAACCTTCAATGATCAAGGTTCGCACCATTATCGGCTACGGTTCTCCCAATAAAAGGGATACCCACGGTGTTCATGGTGCTGCTCTCGGTGGAGACGAAGTGGCAGCGACTCGTAAAGAGCTAGGTTGGGAATATGAGCCCTTCGTAGTACCAGAAGCTGCTCTCAATCACTTCCGTAAGGCAGTTGAGCGGGGGGCAAGCTATGAAGCTGAATGGAATCAGACTTTAGCTGAGTACAAAACCAAGTATCCCGAAGAAGCAGCGGAATTTGAGCGGATGACCAGTGGTACTCTGCCGGAAGGATGGGAGAAAGCACTGCCTACTTACACTCCTGCTGATAAAGGGGCTGCCACTCGTAAGCATTCCTACACAACTCTCAATGCTCTAGCTCCAGTTTTACCAGAACTTATTGGTGGTTCCGCTGACTTAGCTCCTTCTAACCTTACCTTAATGTCTGTTTCTGGGGATTTCCAGAAGGGACAGTACGAAAACCGCAACCTCCGCTTCGGGGTACGGGAGCATGGTATGGGAGCAATTTCTAATGGTATTGTCCTGCATACCTCTGGTTTAATTAGCTACTGTGCTACCTTCTTGGTTTTTGCTGACTACATGCGGGCAGCAATTCGTCTCTCTGCTCTTTCGGAAGCCGGTGTCATCTACATTATGACTCACGACTCCATTGCTCTTGGTGAAGACGGTCCCACCCACCAACCAGTCGAAACCATTCCTTCCCTCCGGGCAATTCCTAACTTAATAGTAATTCGTCCCGCTGATGGTAACGAAACCTCTGGTGCTTATAAAGTAGCGATTGAAAACCGCAAGCACCCCACTCTTCTAGCACTGACCAGACAAGGTGTACCTAACTTAGATGGTAGCTCCATTGAAGGAGTTACCAAGGGAGCTTATATCCTTTCCGATAGTGATGGCACTCCTGAGATTATCTTGATTGGTACTGGTTCTGAAGTACAACTCTGTGTCCAAGCAGCAGAAAAATTAACTGCCGAAGGCAAGAAAGTTCGGGTTGTCTCTATGCCAAGCTGGGAATTGTTTGAGGATCAAGATGAAGCTTATCGTGAATCCGTACTACCCAAAGCAGTAACCAAACGGCTAGCAGTAGAAGCGGCTTCCAGCTTCGGTTGGTATCGCTACCTAGGTTCTGAAGGTGACATGATTAGCATTGAGCATTTTGGTGCGTCTTCTCCTGGTGGTACAGCCATGGAGAAGTTCGGCTACACAGTAGATAATGTACTAGCAAAAGCTAAGGCTTTGTTGGGATAAGGTTAGTGCTTTGAGCACTTTCCCAAATTACTAATCAAAGTTTAATTGTAGGAGTACGGTAATGCTGTGCTTCT
This sequence comes from Symploca sp. SIO1C2, assembly GCA_010672925.1. Lineage (GTDB taxonomy): Bacteria > Cyanobacteriota > Cyanobacteriia > Cyanobacteriales > Coleofasciculaceae > Caldora. The sequence goes on from JAAHFP010000028.1 coordinate 39,038, forward strand.
ACTTTTTTTCTTAGGATAAATTCCCATTCCTTGTTATATCAAAAGGCAGAAGGCAGAGGGCAGAGGGCAGAAGGTAAGGAGGAAGATTGCAAGGTAGAAAGGAATTATAATTGTTTATCTGAACTTGATATTACTTGTTACTTATAGCACCACAAATTGAGGTTAGTACATTCCTAGATTCACCAAACCCACTCACAACTTACTGTTGCCTGTTGCCTATTGCCTGTTGCCTAGCGCGTAGCGCTATATTCAGCAAGCCCTAGATGATTTAGTGGCAAGACGTCAGACAACGGTGTTAAGCTTAAGAAAAAAGGTTTATTTACTTATTCACTGTTGTGAGGGAATTATCCTGAAACTAAACTAAGGTGCTACGCAAACACCCCTAAAGCAAATTATCGACTTGAGGTATATTCTCCTGAATCAGCTGATTTTTGGTTATTAAATTATTAGCAATGTTCAAAAAAAAAGACAAAAGAAATAAATATTTACTTTTGGCTTTTGTGGCTAGTTTTTTCCCAACTGTCGCAGCAGCACAACCTATTGTGCCAGCAACTGATGGTACAGGTACAGTAGTGATACCTCAAGGACAAAGCTTTGAGATTCAAGGTGGTCAAGTTTCTGGGGATGGAGCTAATCTTTTTCATAGCTTCTCTCAATTTGGTCTAGAACCTAACCAAACGGTAAACTTCCTCTCTAACCCAACTATTCAGAACATCCTATCCCGGGTTACCGGCGGTGAAGCATCTGTCATTAACGGTTTGCTCCAGGTTACAGGGGGTAATTCCCATCTGTTCTTGATCAATCCTGCTGGCATTCTCTTTGGTACCAATGCTCGTTTAGATATTCCAGCTTCTTTTACGGCTACCACCGCCACCGGTATTGGTTTTGGCGACAACTGGTTTAATGCCACCGGAGGGAATGACTATGCCGCTTTAGTGGGAACACCCAATACCTTAAGTTTTAGCAATTCCCAAACACCGGGAGCGATTGTCAACGCGGCTCAATTAACTGTAACTACAGGCTCTGACTTAACATTAGTGGGTGGTACTGTCATCAGTATTGGTCATTTGGAGGCTTTAGGGGGAGACATTATTGTCGAAGCAGTCCCTGGTGAAAGTATGCTACGTCTGAGCCAACCAGGACATCTTCTCAGTATAGAAATTCCTCAACCAACTTCACCGATAACTCCCCTTTCCTTGCCACAGTTGCTCACTGGTAACAATCCGACAGCAACTGTTGTTGTTAACGATGCTGGACAGGTTCAACTGATTGAGTCCGGTATTTTAGTGGAAAATGGAGATGTCGTAGTTAATCATACCAGCGCTCAAACAGCAACCCTCTCCGCTGAGAATAATCTTACTTTAGTAGAAAGCCAACTACAAACCACTGGGGACTTGAATTTGCTAGCGCGGGATACGGTAAGGGTAAGAGACAGTCTAGCGAATCCCTTTCTGGCTAGTGCAGGGGGCAACCTCCATATTCAAGGCAATCAGAATATCGATTTGTTGGCGTTGAATCATCCTCAGACACCTTTCCAAAGTGGGGGTGACCTGAGATTAGTCAGTGATGGGGATATTTCTGGAGATTCTCACTTTGCTAGTGGGGGGAGTTTCTCAATTCTGAATTTAGCAGATGGCCCTGGCAATTTTGTTAGCTATTTCGACCCCATAATTAGTTCCAATGGGGATGTTACCTTTGGTGATTATACTGGTGTAGCGTTGAAGGTAGAGTCTACTGGCAGCATTAATGCAGGAAATATCACTATTACAGGACCAGATACTTCTCTTACAGGCCCAGATCCGGATATTGCCACTTTAACTAACTTTCCTGCATTGATTTTAAGAGCTGGTTTGTCTGAATTGGTCAATGCTCCTAATACTCCTAATAATCAAGGAGGAGCCATTTTTGACTCTTCTGGAGTAACCTCATCACCAGGAAGCATCAACGTAGGGAATATCAATACTTCTAATCAAGGTCAAGGGGATGCTGGTCCCGTCATCTTATCTGCTACTGGTGACATTACGACTGACAATATAACTACAAATGATCAAGGACCTGGTAATGCGGGTTTTGTGAATTTGTCCGCTGAAGGTGAGATTAATGTTGGTGATCTAGATACCAGTGAGCAAGGACCAGGAGATTCGGGTGCAGTAACTCTGACTGCTGGAGGCACAATTATCAACGGTACCATAGATCAACAGGAGCAGGGACCAGGCAATCCTGCAGGTACACCTACAATAACGGCAAATACCAATCTGGTTACAGATCCGGTTACCAATCCAGTTACCAATCCGGTTACCAATCCGGTGACAAATCCGGTGACAAATCCGATTACCAATCCAGTTACCAATCCGGTGACAAATCCGGTGACAAATCCTGGTACAAATCCGGTGACAAATCCCGGTACAAATCCCGGTACAAATTCGGTTACCAATCCCGGTACAAATTCGGTTACCAATCCCATTAGTAGTTCCATTAGTAGTTCCAGTAATAGTTCCAGTAATAGTTCCAGTAGTAGTTCTAGTAATAGTTCCAGTAGTAGTTCCAGTAGTAGTTCCAGTAGTAGTTCTAGTAGTAGTTCCAGTAGTAGTTCTGATACAACTTCGATTGACAACCTTACTCTTAGTCCGTTTTACCCAATTATTAATCCTCCTGATCAAGGCAATAGTAGTCCCATTGAAGTGGAAGATACTAATTTTGTAGAAACTGAAAGTAATACTCCCATTGAGGTGGAGGATACTAATTTTGTAGAAACTGAAAGTAATACTCCCATTGAGGTGGAGGATACTAATTTTGTAGAAACTGAAAGTAATACTCCCATTGAGGTGGAGGATACTAATTTTGTAGAAACTGAAAGTACTATTCCCATTGAGGTGGAAGATACTAGTGTTGTAGAAACTGAAAGTACTAGTCCCATTGAGGTGGAGGATACTAGTGCTGTAGAAACCGAAAGTACTAGTCCCATTGAGGTGGAGGATACTAGTGCTGTAGAAACCGAAAGTACTAGTCCCATTGAGGTGGAGGATACTAGTGCTGTAGAAACCGAAAGTACTAGTCCCATTGAGGTGGAAGATCCTAGTGCTGTAGCAACTGAAAGTACTATTCCCATTGAGGTGGAGGATACTAGTACTACCGAACCCAACAATACTACTGTTGTCGAAACCGATAATACCAGTACTACCGAACCCAACAATACTACTGTTGTTGAAACCGATAATACCAGTACCGCCGAAACTAACAATACCACTGTTGTCGAAATTGATAATACCAGTACTACCGAAAGCAACAATACCACTGTTGCCGAAACCGATAATACCAGCGTGGCGGAAACTAGTAATGAGCAATCTATCTCCGACAATGAACAGTCCAGTACAAACTCATCTTCAGATGTAGCTGAATCTGAATCTCAATCTGTTTCTGCATTTGAGGAGCGCTTTACATTGCAGTTTCAGGAATATTTGGAGCTACCTACCGACATTCCACTAACAACACTAACGCAGACTCGTGAGCTTCTGCTCAACATAGAAAAAGAAACTGGAGTTAAAGCAGCATTGATCTATGTCGCTTTTGTTCCCCAGACAATTACACCAGGAGCACCTTCCCAAAATTCTCAAGATCAGTTGGAGTTAATCCTAGTAACGGCTGAGGAACCAGTAATTCGCCACCGGGTGGAAGGAACTACTCGGAGGCAAGTCCTCAGTGTTGCGATGGAATTTCGTTTGGAAGTGACTAATTCCCAGAGCCAAGACTACCAAATGTCTGCTAATCAGCTTTATGATTGGGTAATAACACCTCTAGAAGCAGAGCTACAAGCGCGAGGTATTAATAATTTAGTCTTCCTTCTGGACAATGGCTTGCGTTCCATACCCATTGCCGCTTTTCATAATGGTCAAGAATTCCTAATTGAAAAATACAGTATTGGGTTGATGCCTAGTATCAGCCTTAGTGATACTCGCTACCAAGATGTAGAAAATTTGCAAGTTCTGGCAATGGGAGCAGCAAAGTTTACTAATCGCAAGTCTTTACCCGCAGTACCGATAGAGTTATCGCTAATTACCTCTTCTTTATGGCAAGGCAAGTCTTTCCTTAATAAGGAATTTACCCTAGAAAACCTCAATAGTCAACGACTGCAGCAACCCTTTGGCATAATTCATCTAGCGACTCATGCTGATTTTCAACCAGGGAAACTCACTAACTCATATATTCAACTTTGGGATGCCAAACTGCGACTGAACCAATTGTCTCAATTAGGTTGGAATAATCCACCAGTAGAACTACTAGTATTAAGTGCTTGTCGAACAGCATTGGGAAGTGAAGAAGCTGAATTAGGCTTTGCGGGGTTAGCGGTCAAAGCAGGTGTTAAGTCTGCGGTGGGCAGTTTGTGGTATGTCAGTGATCACGGAACCCTAGGATTGATGATGCAACTCTACCAAAAGCTGAAACCTGCAGCGATTAAAGCGGAAGCTCTGCAACAAGCACAACTAGCTATGCTTAAAGGGGAAGTATCTCTCGAAGGAGGAAAATTAATCACAGACAGCCAGTCAGTATCCCTACCACCAGAACTAGCTCAGCTAACAGACCAAGATTTTCAGCATCCCTACTTCTGGTCAGGTTTTACCATGATTGGCAGTCCTTGGTAATTTAATTAGGGTTTGCTGAAAAAGTAATAAGTAATAAGCAGTAGTAGGACTTCACTCCAAAAAGAAGCCAGAAACAAACTCTAGCTAAGAGCAAAATCGGTATATTGCCGCAGATTCGGGGGATCTAAACCCAAGACAATATCCTTTTTTGGTACACCTAAATCTACTAATTGGTTAGCAATACCAATTTCCGTACCATCTTGTTGAATCCAGATTTTGCCGTCAATAATATCCAGGTGGAGAACAACACCATAGACTCGCTTGGAATCTCGCCAGCCTACATAGACTAGTTGATAATGATCTTGCTCAGAATCGAAAATAGTTTCAGCCTGAATTCTATTATCCCAAACGCGATGGGCATATTCCTTCAGCAGGTTTTTGATATGTTGACGGTATTGGGTGAGGGTATCCATTTTTCTAGCCTTTCATCTTCGAGGTTATAGGTAACTAAATAGAGTTTATTTTCGGCAATGAGAGCTTGAATAAAGGGTATGAGAAAAAAACGCTCATAAAGGTTGTCAGGAACAGCAAGATATAGAGTCCGAGTTTTGTCTTGAGATTTTAAGGCAGTGCGGTAGGTAATAAATTGTCCCAGTGCACCGTAAAATTCTGATATTTTTGAAGGTCCTAAGAAACTCTTGATTTCAACAGCAATTTTTTGTTCCCCTCGCTCTACAGCAATCACTTTTTCCGCTCCCAAATCTATGGCTAAGTCAAAACTACCTGCCTGTAAAGGAAAAGGATCGTGAGTGACTATCCAGCCATCTTTTTCGAGAGCGGTTTTGACAACTTTGTGAAATAAGTCACGGGCTGACACGATAATTTCTCCTATAAACCTAGTTTATCCCAGGGTTTGAGTTTGCCCTCTCCCAAAAGGAGAGAGGTTCTGAGCAATCTGATACCAAATCCGGATCATTGCTCGTAAAAATTATTCTTTAAGCAAAATCCTTTTCTATTAGCTCCCCCAGTCTCCCCAGCTTCCCTAACTTAACTTACCAAGAGTATCAGTTAGTTAACCGGATTTTATATCGGAGAAGAAATACAGCACTTCCCGCAGTAATGCGGTACACCTTAATAAGTGGTCAAGATTTGATAGATTCTTTTCTTGTTGATTTTACTGTACCTCGTAGCAGCGGGAAGCGCTGTATCAAATAAAGTAACCAGTGGGTGAGCGAAAAAAAGGGTGGGGAGCTGAGGGAGCTGAGGGAGCTGGGGGAGCTGAGGGAGCTGAGGGAGCTGAGGGAGCTGAGGAAGCTGGGGGAGCTGAGGGAGCTGAGGGAGCTGAGGGAGCTGAGGGAGAAGAGAGAACTTATAATGTTTGGGCACAAAGCTCAAGAAATCCCACCCAAAATTTCACCTCACCCGTAACCAGTAATAAGCAAGAAAGAATGGAGCTATTTTCCCATTGGATGTGGCAGGCTGGAAAAAGAGCTAATCTTCAGTCTAAGTCAGATGCAAGACTCCCGTAGCTACTACAAAATTCTACAAGTATCAACAGATGCCACCATTGAGGCGATTAAACAAGCCTACCGTCGCCTTGCCCGTCAGTATCACCCTGATTTAAATCCCGATAATCCAGAAGCAGCAGACAGATTTAAAGAGATTTGCGAAGCTTATGAAGTTCTCTCTGACTCAGTGCAGCGTACCCAATATGATCAAGGGTTTAGCGACAGGAGTAGAACCAAAGCAGCTGGCATGAGTCCTCAAGATTTCTATGTGAGAGCAGCTGCCAAAGCCCTGAAGATAGATTATCGAGGAGCAGTTGCAGATTACACCCAAGCTATTGAACTCAATCCTCACTTTGTTGAAGCCTACCTCAAACGGGGTGAAATACTTTATAAACTTGGAGATGCCAGGGGAACCCTGAAAGATTGTAATCAAGCACTCAGCCTCAATCCCAATTTGGTTCAGGCTCACTACTACAAGGGAAGAGCACGTTATCGATTAGGATATACCCAGGCAGCGATTGAAGCTTATACCCAAGCAATTAGTCAGGAACCGGATCATGGGGAAGCTTACTATCACAGAGGTCTAGCTTACAAAGACTTGGAAGAGCGCTCCCAAGCTAGTCAGGATTTACAACAAGCTATAGCTCTTTTTCGTGAGCAAGGGGATGGAGCTAGCCATCAGTTAGCAAAGGAAACTTTGAGAATCCTCAACAGAAGTCACAAGAAATTTCCCATAACTGTAATCAAGGATACACTAAAAACTTTCCAGTTGTTTGCCCTTAATCCCGTTGGGGGAATGGTACAAGCTTTTGGGAGACTTGAGCAACGACAAATAGCCGCAGTGGGGATAGTGTTTGCCTTAGTATTCGACTGCTGCTTTATCTGTGGAGTTTACTTGGGGTGGCAAGATTTACTCCCTCAAGCTTCAATATTTAAACTGTTAATGGTAGGGACTGTACCATTTGTCAGCTTGGCCACTATAAGTAGAATAGCTCGTTTTATCTGCCGCAGTTCCGGCAGTTGGGCTGGAGATCTGTTCCTAGCTGGTACTACTCTCTTGCCCGCAGGATTTCTAGTTTTAGCTAGTGGTGTTTCTGATAGTTTAGGTGTTCAGGCCATGATTGCGATCGCGGTATTTACCAGTTGCCATCTAATTCTGACCCTTTACAGCGGTTGCACTCAAATTGCTCGTCTCTCGGAGCAAGCAGCAACGTTGTTGATTCCGGTGATGTTATTGATTAGTGGTTGGTGTTTCTATGTTGCTGTGCAAGTAATGGTAATTTTAGATTTTAGATTTTAGATTTTAGATTAAGGGAGCTGCCTTCTTGCAGAATTTTGATTTTCGCCATAGTACTTTATATAAGGATTAGACAGCGGCTTAACCCAACCTATGGGGAATGCGAGAGCTTACAACACTAGCGTAATCCCTTGGGCGGGTTTTGTATAGCAAAAGCTAGGGACAGAATGCAGAAAGTAGTCTCAATGAAAATTTTTTTTTCACCACCATGCATAAAAATTAACCTCTCTGCTTCTCCTTGTCCCTACCCTACAGATGTACCGAACATCATTTATTCGGTTAACTACACTTTTTATTTACTCACAATATCAGTGCGGTTATCACGATTGATTTAGTACAAACAACCGCATTTGCACAACTTAGTTTCTGTCTAATATAGGAACTGTAAGCAACAAACAAAAAGCTTAATCAACTCACTCAAACACTACTTATAGGCAGGAAAGATATGAGACTAGTTCGTTACAACCCTTGGCAAGAAATTGATCATCTACAACAACAATTCAACCGCCTCTTTGATGACTATAGAATACCAACAGCTTTGACAGATTTTGGTAATTTTCCGAAAGTCCCAGCCGCTGAACTTTCCGAAACCAAAGATGCTATCCACCTGAAACTAGACATCCCAGGCATAGAAGCAAAGGATTTGAAGGTAGAAGCTACCAAAGATACTGTTACCATCAGCGGTGAGCGTAAAGAAGAATCCCAGCCTGAGGACAAAAGTGTTACCCGCTCCGAGTTCCACTACGGCAAATTCCAGCGTTTGATTCCCTTGCCTGCTCCGATTCAAAACACGAAGGTGACTGCTGAGTACAAAGACGGCGTTTTACATCTCACTTTGCCCAAGACTGAGGAAGAAAAGAACAAAGTCGTCAAAGTCAATATTGAGCAAGCGGCTGCTTAATCCAAATTTTGCTAGGTAAATAACTTAATAGATTAGCTCAGTTACTGGATAGTGACTGGGCTTTTTTTTAGGTGTTAGGTGTTAGGTGGTAGGTGGTAGGTGTTAGGTGTTAGGTGGTAGGTGTTAGGTGTTAGGTGGTAGGTGGTAGGTGTTAGGTGGTAGGTGTTAGGTAATTTTCCACGAAAGTACAGAGAATTGCGATCGCGTAAACTTTCCATTCTCCATTCTCCATTCCCAGTTCCCAATTCCCAATTCTCCATTATTCAACAGTAAGTTCCTGAATATTCCAGGTTACTCCTCCTAGGGCAGAATATTCTACTCCCTGAACGCGATCGCGTACTGCTGCTAGGGAAAGGGGATTCACTAGGTAAATCATTGGTAAATATTCTTGAGTGAGGCGCTGGATTTCAGCGTATAGCTCCTTGCGTTGTTGCTGATCCAACTCTTGAGCCGCAGCTATATAAAGATCACTAATTTTCTGCTCCCAAGCAGCTACTTTCCTACCTTGAATTTCTGGTTGACCTGATTGGGGTTTTTGATTGAAGCTGTGCAAACCCCCTTCTACTGACCAGATATTAGAGCCACTATTCGGCTCATTGCCACCAGTAAATCCTAGCAGATAACACTCCCAATCTAAAGTATTGGAGAGCTTATCCACCAGAGTGCCAAAGGCAATGGGATTAAAATCTACCTGAATGCCAATTTGACTAAGGTCTTGTTTAATCTGAGCCGCCATTGCTTGCCTGGTATTGTTTTCAGCATTGGTAATCAGTACAAAGCGAACCTGGTTACCTTCGGCATCTAGCAGTTGTTGCTGAGAGTTGTATTGAAAACCAGCACTGGTGAGCAATTCCCTGGCTTGATCAGGATTATATTCATACACAGGTAAACCTTGCTCTGGTGCCAGATAATAAGGACTTTGGATCGAAATTGGTGAATTTTGCCTTTCTCCTAGTCCTCGAAAGGTATTATTAATCATAGTTTGGCGGTCAATTGCATAGGCAACTGCCTGCCGGAATTCCACAGTATTGAACCAGCGGGACTTAATGGGATCAACTAAGGGTTTACCATTGCGGCTACCTTGGTTGAGGTTAAAGGAGATAAAAGTTGTACCGTAAGCTGGACCACCATTATCAATAGTAAAATGACCTTGCCCTTCTTGTCGTTTGAGCAGGGAAAAATATTCTGGAGAAACACTAATATAGTCCAATCCTCCAGAGCGAAATTGGAGTAAGGAAGTATCTTTGGATTCAACAATTTGCCAGATGATGCGCTCAATATAAGGTTGTTGATTGCCTTGCTTGTCTTTACTCCAGTAGTAAGGATTGCGCCGGAAAATTATACGCTGATTAGTGAGGTAGTCTTCGAGTTGGTAAGGACCATTGACAATAATTTCTTCAGGAGGAGTATCGACTCCCCAAGTGGAAAGAAACAGAGGGTTGCCATCAGCGTCTTGGTCTTCCACATATTGCCGCAGAGCATGGGCTGGTAAAATCGGTAAACCGGTGCTGCCTAAAAAGGGTGCGAAAGGCTCTGGTACGGTAAATTCAACCCGCTGCTGATCAAGTTTGCGCACCGTCGGCAGTTGTCGGCTTTGCCCAACCCGGAGGACATCTCTCGCATCTGTAGGAATTGCTTCGTTAAGGTAAATATCGTTATAGGTAAAAACGACATCGTCTACAGTGAGAGGTTCTCCATCAGACCATTTCAGACCTTCCCGCAGGGTAAACTCAATTTTGAGCTTGTCCTGAGAAACTGTCCAGGATTGGGCAAGAGCAGGTTCGGTTTTTCCAGTTAGCGGATTTTCTGTGATTAACCCTTCGTAAGTCAGTACAAAAATATTAGGAGATTGCTGACTCAAAGCATAATTAAAAGTCTTAGGGTCACTCAGAATACCACGTACTAGTTCTGGTATTTGGGCAGCTTCTGTTTCAAATTGAGACAAGCTACAAGCTGATAATGCGATCGCATAAAGTAAAGGTAGAAGGCAAAAGGCTCCAAGGTAGTTCCAAGGAAAAAATTTTTTCATCACCTTTTAGATTTTAGATTTTAGATTTTAGATTGAAGAATTAGGCATTGTTTACTGTTTTTAAAACAAGCAAATTCAATGTGTCTAAGCTTACCACCTACCACCTAACACCTAACACCTAACACCTACTACCTACCACCTACTTACTCAGAGCATTTAAAAAGCGCTGAAGATTAGTAAATAATCCAGGCTTTTTGGGAGTTGGTTTCTCATTACCAGTATCACTAATACCTCTAGCCTGAGCTAAGATTTGTTCAATGGCTTCTCCTACTGGTTTTTGAGGCTGTTCGGCAATTAATTGATATTCATCTTCTGTTTCTAACCAAACTTGCCACAGTCCAGGATAGGAGCGCAAGAGAGCAGCTCCATCTAAGGGACGGAGGTAGTAACAAGGTTCAATAGTACTGAGGAAGCGTTCCCTTAATTCGCGAGCCGCTACCCCAATACCCACGATGGCAATATCTTCCAGTTGGGGGTTGAGCAAAACACAGGGGCGCTCCTGAGCCAGATTGCAAAGTTTTTCCACTTGATTAACTTCTACTGATGAAGGAGCAACAATCAAGAAAGCCTTATCTTCTGGTTCAATTTTGTTGTCTACTGGGGAGCGACTGGTTCCTACATCTGTCACCTGAAACGGGACTTCTCCCCAGTCACGACGAGCTAAGGCAGAAGCTCCGGTATCAGAAAAGAGTACTTTTAGTCCTGAGCCATACTCCTCAAAAATGGGTATAAATTGTTGGGTAATCGACTGTGCTTGGAGAGCGATTTCTGGAAAGACTAACTCTACTTGCACCCTAGTGTAACCATCATTCAGGGCAGCTTGAGTAGCTTCTTTAGCTTGTGCGATCGCTTCGTCTAAACTTTTGGGTAGTTGAACCATGAGGAATTTAGAGATGGGGGAATGTGGGGAGCTGGAGGAGTTGAGGGAACTGTGAAAAAGGTTAAAGGGCAGTAAAATGATTAAAACACTTACAGAACAATAAGCAAAGCCCACCGGGAGCATCCCATTTTGGAAAAAACATTACCCAATAAACGACACGACAAGGGTTTCAGCGGTCTTTAAGGAGACAAATCGCCGAAATGGGATGCTCCCAGCCCACCTCATTTATGGGTGGGATGTAGCGTAGGCACTTTTAAGTGCCGTCAATCTTTCCCTTGGGCTTCAATGTAATGAATGAATAGTTGAGCTGGCAACGTTACCAGCCATAGATACAAACAGGAGCCCTAGTCCACATACTAGGAAGTTTCATCAACTCAGGAAACTCTTTTCGTAAGAATCTAGCAGTACGCCCCTTGATTCGATGCATTAATTTTGATGGGGCTATATCAGGTGGGCTATTAATAAACAGGTGAACGTGTTCTGGCTCTATAGCAAGCGTCAGAACTTCACAATCGAGCTCTCGTGCCACGTCATGAATCAGTACATCTAATCGTTGTTTAACGCTACCCGTTAAAACTTTTCGTCTTCTGCGAACAATCCAGCAGAAGTGATAATTCACTCTTTGAAACCGAATGGTTGGGAGTTCAACCATAGGCGTAGGAGATGTCAGACGGGCTGAGCCTGCAATCTCTTTCTGATGCCTGAATCCCACGCGAAACACGCCGTGGGAGTGGCTCAAAATTGTTTATGCACAACAGCTTAATGCAAGTTCTGGCATCCAACGCTCTAAAACTTGCTTGAGAACCATTGCCGTCCAGTCTACATCTGCTTCTGTGGTATCTCTTCCCAAAGTGAGGCGGATACCTCCCAAAGCAGCTGATTCACTATAGCCCATTGCTAGTAATATGGGACTAGGACTGAGTTTACCACTGTGACAGGCAGAACCAGCACTAATACCAATCCCAGCTAGGTTTAACTGGCGTACCATCGTTTTACCGGTGACTGTTGGGGAGCAAGAAGGATTATGGTTAATACAAAAACTGACATGATGAGGTAAGCGGTGCAACCGAGAGCCTGTAGGCTTTAAGTAAGGAGTATCAGCCAACTGCTCAAAGAAGCGATCGCGCAACTTAATCAACCGGGGTGTTTCTGTTACCATTTCCGCTTCCGCTAGTTCCGCTGCTAAACCCAAGCCAACAATGGCTGGCACTGCCTGGGTTCCAGAGCGCAATCCCAATTCCTGTCCCCCACCCGATAGAAGTGGTACTAATTCGACACCGGGACGGATATAGAGGGCTCCGGCTCCTTGAACTCCGTAAATTTTATGGCTAGAGATCGAGAGTAAGTCTACTGGTAGCTGTTGTACATCAATGGGTAGACGTCCGGCAACTTGCACTGCATCGGTATGGAACAAGATACCACGTTCGCAAGTAATTTGACTAAGGGCATCAATTGGTTGCAGTGTACCAACTTCACTTTGACCGTAAATTATCGATACTAGTACTGTATTGGGCTGTATTGCTGCTTCTAGATCATTAGGATTAACTCTTCCCTGACTATCCACTGGCAAGCGCGTCACTTCCCAACCCCACTGCTCAAGCAAATTTACTGGCTGAGCGATCGCCGAATGTTCCACACTAGAAATAATTATATGCTGAGGCCATCTATAGCGGTGAGCAACCCCCATGATTGCCAGGTTATCTGCCTCAGTACCGCCAGAGGTAAACATAACTGACTCAGCAGGAGCATTAATCAACCCAGCTACCTGCATTCTTGCCCTTTCCACCATCGTTGCCGAGCGCTGACCCCATTCATGTAGGCTGGAAGGATTGCCCCACTGTTGAGTTAGAACTTCTTGCAGGGCAGTAATTATTTCCGGGCGTGGTGGGGTTGTGGCGCTGTAGTCGAGATAAATTTGCATAGCTATTCAGGCAACGAACTTTCTTTCCTTCAGCATATAGTTTCTCCAAACCTCAAGCTTACAGGATTGAGAGATGGGGAGCTTCCGGGAGCTGGGGGAGCTGGGGGAGCTTCCGGGAGCTGGGGGAGCTTCCGGGAGCTTCCGGGAGCTGGGGGAGCTTCCGGGAGCTTCCGGGAGCTTCCGGGAGCTGGGGGAGCTTCCGGGAGCTTCCGGGAGCTGGGGGAGCTTCCGGGAGCTTCCGGGAGCTTCCGGGAGCTTCCGGGAGCTGGGGGAGCTGGGGGAGCTGGGGGAGCTGGGGGAGCTGGGGGAGCTGGGGGAGCTGAGGAAGCTGGGGGAGCTGAGGGAGCTTCCGGGAGCTGAGGGAGCTGAGGAAGCTGAGGAAGCTGAGGAAAAACCTCCAATTCCCAAACGACAAACAACAAACAACAAACAACAAATGACTAACATCCCGGTTTATCGACGTTATAGTCCTCGTGAGACAAAACCGCTTGGGGTATATACTGGCTACCCTGAGCTTTACAGAGCATTCGATAGTTTCTAGTAACAGGGATACTGATGATGTAGCGGTTGTGGCGCAGCCGCTTGCCATTATATTCCCTGTAGTTCTTCTGATGTTCTAAGCCAGCAATAATTTCACGAGCTTTGACTACCACAGGTCGAGGCAGACTACTCAAGTCAATAGGATCCTCGGCAAAAGTGGACTCCCATTCCTGTTTTTGCTGTTTTTTCTCTTCCCGTACTTTGTCTTGTTGCTGACAACGGTGGCAGGTTTGACCATACCCCTTATGACCGCACGGGAATGTTTTTCTTCTTCTGGGCATAGGACTGTGGTACGGTTCCAAGCCCACAACCGCGCAGTGATGCTACCCTGTGAGCAATTCCCCTAATTAACTCTCTTGGAACTTGACGAGCAATTTTGTTCGCCTGCAATTGATCTTACATTTAATGAGGGCTAGTCTTTGCGGATTTTTCCGTTTGACCAGAACGATCCCTCAATAGTAGCTAAAAGCTTTTTTATTCAACCTAATACAATAGCATAACGCAGCAACATTTGTTATTTATGTAAAAAATGTTACCTCACTCATGATGACTAAACAAGGGGCTTAAGCCCCCTTGCCTCAGCTTCCCTACCGACTGTTTTAAACAGTTGGGCTGCTATAGTTGCGTTTATCGTTAATTTTTGCTATTATTACTGGATAATGGAGAAGTTGTGCACCTGTAAGGATTAGTAGAGAAAATTCTTGTCTTCCCATTCCTGGTATTTTTCGGTTGCTTTGCTGATGGCATTGAACCTTCTCGGCTGTCAACAGCTAGATGCCCAGAAGCTTGAACGTCCAGATCCTTTACCTCAAGATACTTTTGTCGAAGCTTACTTTAACCATACTCAGTCAACAGATTATCAAGAACCTTACCGAGGATTGAAGCGTTCAGGGGATGATTTAGAGAAACTGATAGTAGACGCGATCGCTTCGGCTCAATCAACGGTGGATGTGGCAGTACAAGAGTTGCGCTTACCGAAGATTGCCCAGGCTCTAGCAGAACGTCACCAAGCTGGAGTTAAAGTAAGGGTAATCTTAGAAAATAACTACAGTCGCCCTTGGAGTGAGCTCACAAAGGCAGAAATAACTAAATTGCCTTCGAGAGAGCGGGGGAAATATGATGAAGCGGTGAAGCTGATCGACCGTAATAACGATACTCAACTGAGTCCTACGGAAATTAACCAAGGAGATGCTCTGGTAATTCTGCGTAATGCGGGAGTGCCAATTATTGACGATACAGCCGATGGTTCAAAAGGTAGTGGCTTAATGCACCATAAGTTTCTGGTTATCGATGGACGCAGATTACTGGTTACCTCAGCTAACTTTACTACTAGTGGCATACATGGAGATTTCGCTGCCCCTAACAGTCGCGGTAATGCCAATAACTTACTGAAAATTGAGAGTTCTGAACTGGTTACTGCCTTTACCCAAGAGTTTAACTTGATGTGGGGAGATGGTCCTAGTGGCAAGCCAGATAGCCGGTTTGGTCTCAAAAAGTCCTTGCGACCACCTCAGCAGGTTAAACTAGGAAATACAACGATTTCTGTACAATTTTCCCCAATTTCCCCAACCCAGCCTTGGAGTCAGAGTAGTAATGGTTTAATTAGTAAAACCCTCACTACTGCTAACCAAAGTATCGACTTAGCCTTGTTTGTCTTCTCGGAGCAACGGTTGGCAGATACCTTAGCGATTACCCATCAACGGGGAGTTCAAATCAGAACTCTTATTGATCCCAGCTTTGCTTACCGCTACTACAGCGAAGGCTTGGATTTAATGGGGGTAGCTTTGAGTAATAAATGTCAATACGAAGCCGATAACCGCCCTTGGCAGCAGCCCATTACTACGGTTGGTGTACCCCAATTACCCCAGGGAGACCTCTTGCATCACAAGTTTGGTATTATAGATGCTCAAACGGTGATTACCGGTTCTCACAATTGGTCAGCAGCGGCAAATCATCAGAATGATGAGACAGTATTGGT
Source organism: Symploca sp. SIO1C2 (assembly GCA_010672925.1). Classification (GTDB taxonomy): domain Bacteria; phylum Cyanobacteriota; class Cyanobacteriia; order Cyanobacteriales; family Coleofasciculaceae; genus Caldora. Next base: position 54,672 of record JAAHFP010000028.1, read on the forward strand.
AATTAATAGTTCTACTGTTGCTGCTCATTTTAAGAGAGAGTTTGAGCGCCTTTACAGTAATTCGGTGCTAGGGGTGCCAGTTGCGGTGCAAGAGAAGATTAAGGAACAGCAACAACAATGTACCGAAATAACTCAGGCAGATAGTAATGTATCAACTGGAGAGCTGGTTAATCTTAACACAGCTAGTCAGAAGGAATTAGAAACCTTGCCGGGAATTGGACCAAAACTAGCCCAGCGAATTATCACCGCACGGCAGCAGAAGCAATTTACTTCTTTAGAAGACCTTGATAATGTGTCCGGGGTCGGGCCAAATTTGTTGCAGAAGTTAGATGGACGAGTTAGTTGGTAAAAAGAATTAAGAATTAAGAATTAAGAATTAAGAATTGAGAATTGGGAAGGTCGAAGGTAGAAGGTCGAATTGAGAAAGTTAGCGATCGCGTAATATCAATTCCGGCTACATTGGAATAATATTCATGATGTAGGGGCGCAAAGCTTGCGCCCACCAGTTAGCGTAGGGTACTGTTATATCAAGTTCGGATAAACAGTTATAATTTCCTTCTCCCTTGCAACTTTCTTTCTTCCCTCCTGCCTCCTGCCTTCTTGCCACCGAAGTGTAAGTATTCAACCGAACTTGATATTAGCGATCGCGTAACGCACCATCCCTTGCTGCTACGATTACATTTGTTGGGTAATATCGCAACCGCCAGGGCAGTTAGGACAATGCCAAATGCTGAAACCTTTACCTGTCAATCTTTTCCCTTCTGCCTTCTGCCCTCTGCCCTCTGCCTTTTGCTATATACGTGAGCCCAACTCACAAAAACAAGCGATAAAACATGACTACACTTCAAGCAAGCAACATATCCCTAAAAGAGGTTCATCAGCTTTTGGGATTAAAGAGACAGTACAATGGCTCATTTGTACCCTTATTATCCCTAGAGCCTTTAACAGAATTTGAACAACAAGAATTACGGAAAATTAGGGATTACTTTGAAAATTACTTAGATAACAACAAAGCCTCTGAAGGGCAAGTGAAGTTAGTCGCCATCAGTCCTTTACTAAGACTGGCTGGCTTTTTTGCAGATGGTATCGAAATTAAGGTAGAAGAAGGGATAGCCCGTATTGAGGTTCAATCGGAAGACCTGCTCATTAGCGGACGTTTTGACATTCTGGCCATTAACCAGGAAAAGTCCAGTAGAGAGAATCAAGATTTTTGGGTATTAGTAATTGAAAGCAAAGAAAGTTTAGCTTCAACGATCGCAGGGTTACCTCAGGTATTAACTTACGCTTACTCCAGCCTAAAACATCAACCAACAGTTTGGGGATTAGTTACCAACGGAGCAAGTTATCAGTTTATTTATATGCAACAAGGAAATCCACCAACTTATCAATATATGCCTGAGTTAAATTTACTTAATGATAGCAGTTTAATGCAGCTGCTCCAAGTTCTCAAAGCGATCTGTGAGTAGTATAGGAAAAGGCAGAGGGCAGGAGGCAGAAGTTAGCGATCGCGTAACACACCATCCCTTGCTAAGGTAAACCAATATTCCTTTACAAATGACCAATGACAAACAACCAACAACAAACAACAATTTCAAGGCGCTCCTATGCGAAATTGCAGGGTAAAAACATTATCTTGAACTGATAAATCATTGCCCAAAGGGTCACTGCCATAACTGTACTGTTGATTTTGCCAATTAGCTGAAAGGGTGGGGCTATTGTAACTATCTCCTAGTCGCCACAATATACTGGCTCCATAAGGAGAGCGACTGGTATTTTCATCAATCGGAGCCCAGTAAGCAGATAGACGCAAGTTCTTAGCCACTTGAACAGTTAAATCAGCTAGGAGTTTGTTCTCATAAGAATTAGGTAAAATATCCCCAAAGGAATTAGTTACTCCCAGAGAAGCGATGCCCCAGTTGAGACGGGCACTAGCGGTTACCGTACTCCCGGCAGAAGTGCTAACTATGTCACCAATCTGACTTTGCCGGTTGGGGGCATAATTCAAACCAGTGGCTAAAATTAAATTGGCATTTGGAGCTAAGGATATTGTTTTAGACACACTGCCCCATAACTGACTATAATAATCCTGGTCTGGGTTCAGATACCCAATCCCTCCTGCCTGAAACTTCCAACCGTCGGGAGTGTTTCTGGTGTAGTCACCCCCGGCATAAGCTTTGACTTTTTCTGAGGCAATTAATCCGGCATAATATCTGATGATATTTTGATTACCAGTGATGTTGCCGGTGAAGCTCAGGTGAGGGTCATAATTAGTTTCTTCTCGATAAATACTTTCGTTGACGAAATTCACATCTTGATTGAAAAAGTCTAAATAAAGCTGTGTATAAAAATTTTGTAGATTAGCAGTGGAAAAAGATTCGTTATTGACGACAGAAATAAATTCTACATTGGACTGGGAGCCTCCTTCTCCACCACCACTAGAAATCAGTCTTGGCTCACTTAGGGGTTGATAAAAAACTTGCCCCGTTGCCAAACTCCTTTCGATGACTGGAGAAAGACCAAGCCAAATACTGTTATAATTAGCTGAGGGAATATCACTTAATTGCTTGATGTCATCGGTTAAACTGACTGCCCTGCCAATTCCGGCGGAGTAAATGGTAAAACTATTGGTAGGTAGGCGAGTATTGTTGGCAGCGAAGAATAAGTTACGATTAATTTGAGTATTAACAGGATTGGTACTTCCTGATAATTCGGGAACCACATCCGGAAAGAATTGAGCGACTAGTTGTAGGGCGGTATTTGTGGGGCGGTTTTCGTCTGTACCTAAAATAGTTATACCGCGAATAGTACGCCCTAAAACTGCTTCTGTATCGTTGGCTTTTACTATTTGTCTGACTTGAGAAAACGTGCCCGCTATGGTATTGTCTACTTCCTCATCTCGCTCGATTTGCGTTTGTTGCGATTGACTATTACCGGGCAAAGCACCGGTATTGGGAAAAAATAAGTCTAGACCAAGTTCTTGCCCATTAGCACCTCTCTGGAATCCAGGAAGTTGGATTGCCTCTAAGGATTCTGGGGTGACGACATCACCAACTTGAGAAGTTTGGAAAATGCGAGTCGGTACTAAAAATTGTGGGTCAATACTATCTCGATCTACAACTAAACCAGGGGTGTAGGTGCATTGTTGTTCAGTGATAGAATTATCAAAAATACAAGCACCAGTCAAACTAGCTTGTAGTTGGAACCCAGTTAAGGTTTGGGGTTCGATAGTAGTGGTGGTAACTACTCTTTGACGAGGTACAGTACGCAATCCCAGATAGATTCCCTGTTGGTCTACGGTATAAACATTGGTTTTGGTTAAACTTTCAGTAATTTTAGAGTCTAGTTTGAGAATGCCAGAAAAAACAGGATCACTGTCGATGGTTTCAGCAACAGTGCCGCTAGCAGAGAAGTTCCATTCCGTTAGGTGGTTAATGGGGGTATCGTCGAAGGGTAAGGTAGTGGTTAAAGGCTGAACTTGCTCTGCAGGAGCAATTCGAGGAGGAATAATGTAGTCAGGGTCTTCTGCTACTGGGTTAGGCTCTGATTCGGTACTATTAGGAACAACTCTATTATTTTCGACCATATCCTCAGTCTCGCCAGTCTCAGCAATATCCTGAGTTTCACTAGTATCCTCAGACTCGGCAATATCTTCAGACTCGGCAATATCTTCAGACTCGACAATATCCTCAGACTCGATAATATCCTGAGTTTCACTAGTATCATCGGTCTCGGCAATATCCTGAGTTTCACTAGTATCCTCAGACTCGGCAATATCTTCAGACTCGGCAATATCTTCAGACTCGGCAATATCTTCAGTTTCGACAATATCCTCAGTTTCGACAATATCCTCAGTTTCGACAATATCCTCAGTTTCGACAATATCTTCAGTCTCGACAATATCCTCAGTTTCAACAATATCTTCAGTCTCGACAATATCCTCAGTTTCAACAATATCTTCAGTCTCGACAATATCCTCAGTTTCAACAATATCTTCAGGCTCGACAATATCTTCAGACTCGACAATATCTTCAGACTCAACAATATCTTCAATCTCGGCAATATCGCCAGTCTCAGCAATATCGCCAGTCTCGACAATATCCTCAGTTTCACCAATCTTACGAATCTCACCAATATCACCAGTCTCCCTCAGCTCCCCCAGCTCCCTCAGCTCCCTCAGCTCTCCAATCTCCCTCAGCTCTAACTCCGGAGAGTGAGCAACTTCTGCCGACCTCGATGTTCTTCTTAATTCAGAAGAAGAATCATATATATACTCAGGTTCGCTAACACTATTACCTGGTAGCGAGTTTGGTAGCTCAACTGCTGACTCCTCTGAGTTATTCCTATCAGAAGAAAACGAAAATTCATCAGGGTTAGCATCTACTGCTTCCTCTGAATTGGTTCTTGCTACTCCCTTTAAGGGAAACATGATGCCGAGTAGCGCGAAACAACTGACTAAGATAGGGTTGATAATTGCCTCAATCTTTGATGAGTCACTCTGGTTTGGAGTATCCAGCCTAGTCACTACAGCGATATTTAACCTCCTTAGTCAGGATATCTGTTGCTGTGGCGAGAAGACCCTGACTTTCTACTTCTTTCGGTAGATGATTAAGATATCCGGAGACTTATTAGCTTAAATGAGCAGTAGCATCTCTATCTAAAGATAGATAACCTGCTTTCTATTTAGATGTTACTCTTAGTAAAGAAGAATGTTTAAAAAAACTCAGGCTCGCCAACACTATTAGCTAGTAGCGAGTTTGGTAGTTCAGACGCTGACTCCTCTGGGTTAGTTTTCCTAAGAGGAGAAAGCTTTTGATTGGGATAAAAGAACAGTACATCAGAATTAGCTTACACTGACACATACGATTCACTTCCGCTACTCTTGTGAAGAGGCAAGTGAGACTGAGTAGCATGAAATAGATGATGAAGGCAGGGTTAGTAATCGTTTTAATATTTGGTAGCTTATCCTTGCTTAGAGTATTCAGCCTAGTCACTACAGCGATGTTTAAACTCCCTAGTAAGGATATCTTTTGCTATGGTGAGGGAAGCCTAGATTTTTATTTACTTATGTAGATACTCAAGACTATCCGGAGACTTCTTAGATGGAGTCCTAGGTGTTAGGTGTTAGTGCGATCGCTCAGTGCACCTTCTTTGAGATTATATAACTCAAAACTTGTTACTCGTTACTCGTTACTTTTTACTTACAAAAATGCTCTCATTTGACTTATTCAGCAGAGCCTAGTTAGGTATGTAGGTTAAGAGTTTTCTACCTAGAAAACTCTTAACCATTAATTCAACACTGGGTGAAAAAATCAGAGAGTGACTTACCCTAGTAACAAGTATTTACTCATTACTTAACTAGAGTTCTAAGGAGTAACCACAGGGTTACCACCAGCAGTACCAAGGTTGATACCATACCCAGCTCCATCAGTGATTGTATTACCCTGTACTAAAGTGGGATCTGTAGCTGCAGTAGTAGTCACGCCGACACTTGAGCTGCCCAGACCAGTGATAGCAATGTTACCACCAACACCAATAGCAGAAGCAGAGTTCTGTAAATCACCAGCAGCAGTACCAGCTGTGTGGTTAAAAGAATTAGCCGCAGCACTGTCTTTACCTGTAGCAGCAGACACAGCAACACCAGTAACATTAGTACCATTAACGGTGAATGCTGCAGCACCAGCAGTACCGCCTTCTCCAGCACGAGCGACGGAGGAGAAACCAACTAAGCTAGCAACAGTAGCAACCAGAGCAGCGGAAAGTTTGATTGTTCGGTAGTTCATGGGATATTTTTCGTTACAACAATTAGAAGAATGTGACTTAAACCTTGTGCGGTTTAATTGTTTTAATTATAGCTCATAAAACCAAACAAGTGCAATAGCAATTAAGAAAAAATTAAATGTATAAAATAGCGAAAAAAGGAAAAATATTAAAACAATAAGTGGGGTAAAAAAGCGGATTTATAAAACTCATTATACGGGGTATAAATCGTGACATGTAATAGTCATTATTTATCGTCGTTTTTTCTTTGACAAAAGTAGGCAGTTTTTTAGGTATAGGGTGTAGGGAAAAAAGAGGAGGAACAGCAGGTTGATAACGACGGTTAATCGGGTTTGAGACGATTAATCATACCAAACTGATTGAAAAAAAATGTGTTACTTTGCCCCCTAAATCCCCCAATTCTGGGGGACTTTGAATTATTCTTCACCTACAGTGAAGCCCAACACATTGTGTTGGGCTTGTTGGGTTACGCTATAGGCTACACCTAACCTACAATTTGCTATGTTCTAGCTGAAACTAGATCATCTAGATAGTGCTGAAATCAGCTTCAGTAATCAGCCCAGCATCAGTTTCCGTTAAAATAGCTAGGGTTTCTCCTGTATCATTAAGGTTAATCCGAGTAGAGCTGCCACTTTGGACAATCTCTAGTTGTCCGAAGCTGATACCGCCATTAAATTGGAGGGAGTCTACACCATCTTCAAAGTCGTAGATTGTATCAGTACCCATACCCGATGCGAGGACAAAGGTATCATTGCCTGCATTACCATAGAGTATATCAGTACCAGCACCACCATTGAGTAAGTCATCCCCAGCACCACCATAGAGGATGTCGTTACCTATACCGCCGAAGAGTTCGTCATTATCATCGTTACCGTAGAGGATGTCGCTTCCTGCACCACCAGTGAGAGAATCAAGACCATTGCCGCCGAAGAGGATGTCATTCCCCTCGTCACCGTCAATGTTATCATCACCTCCGTTACCGTAGAGGATGTCGTTGCCTGCTAAACCGTTGATTTGATCAGCATTTGCAGTACCTTGTATAATGTCACTATTAGGTGTGCCGTAGATAGTCTCGGTTTCATTGAGGTCATTAACATTAACGACCAAAGCTTGTTGATAACTCTCTCCCCCAGAATCCGTAGTTTGCACTCGGATATTATAGCTAGCTTGAGATTCAAAATCGGGAGCAGCGTTAATTTGCAGTTGGTTGTTAACGATAGTGAAAGCGGCGTTATCTGTATCCCCATTTCCTGCTACTAAGGAATAAGTGAAGCTATCACCGATATCAGTATCTGTGGTAGTGAAGGTTCCAACAGTACTATTAGCAGGAACATTTTCATCAATGGTATTGTTACTCAGACTAACAGCAGTCGGGGCTTCATTGAGGTCATTAACATTAACGACCAAAGCTTGCTGATAACTCTGTCCCCCAGCATCCGTAGTCTGCACTCGGATATTGTAGCTAGATTGGGATTCAAAATCAGGAGCAGCATTGATTTGCAGTTGGTTGTTAACGATAGTGAAAGCTGCGTTATCTGTATCTCCACTTCCCGCTACTAAGGAATAAGTGAAGCTATCACCCACATCCGGATCTGTAGTGGTAAATGTACCCACGGTGGAATTAGCAGGAACATTTTCGTCAATGGTATTGTTGTCGAGGCTAAGCGCAGTGGGAGTTTCATTGAGGTCATTAACATTAACTACCAAAGCTTGCTGATAACTCTGTCCTCCAGCATCCGTAGTCTGTACTCGGATATTGTAGCTAGCTTGAGATTCAAAATCGGGAGCAGCGTTAATTTGCAGTTGGTTGTTAACGATAGTGAAAGCGGCGTTATCTGTATCCCCATTTCCTGCTACTAAGGAATAAGTAAAGGTATCACCCGTATCCGGATCTGTGGTAGTGAAGATACCAACGGTGGAATTAGCAGGAACATTTTCGTCAATGGTATTGTTGTCGAGACTAACAGCAGTCGGGGCTTCATTGAGGTCATTAACATTAACGACCAAAGCTTGCTGATAACTCTGTCCCCCAGCATCCGTAGTCTGCACTCGGATATTGTAGCTAGCTTGGGATTCAAAATCGGGAGCAGCATTAATTTGCAGTTGGTTGTTAACGATAGTGAAAGCGGCGTTATCTGTATCCCCATTTCCTGCTACTAAGGAATAAGTAAAGCTATCACCCACATCCGGATCTGTAGTGGTAAATGTACCCACGGTGGAATTAGCAGGAACATTTTCGTCGATAGTATTGTTGTCGAGACTAACCGCAGTAGGACTTTCATTGAGATCATTAACGTTGATTACCAACTCCTGCTGATAACTTTCTCCCCCAGCATCCGTAGTCTGCACTCGGATATTGTAGCTAGCTTGAGATTCAAAATCAGGAGCAGCATTGATTTGCAGTTGGTTGTTAACGATAGTGAAAGCTGCGTTATCTGTATCTCCATTTCCCGCTACTAAGGAATAAGTAAAGGTATCACTGGTATCTGGATCTGTGGTAGTGAAGGTTCCAACGGTGGTATTGGCAGCAACATTTTCATCAATGGTATTGTTGCTAAGACTAACAGCAGTGGGGGTTTCATTGAGGTCATTAACATTAACGACCAAAGCTTGCTGATAACTCTGTCCCCCAGAATCCGTAGTTTGCACTCGGATATTGTAGCTAGCTTGGGATTCAAAATCGGGAGCAGCGTTAATTTGCAGTTGGTTGTTAACGATAGTGAAAGCTGCGTTATCTGTATCTCCATTTCCCGCTACTAAGGAATAAGTAAAAGTATCATTGGTATCTGGATCTGTGGTAGTAAAGATACCAACGGTGGTATTAGCAGGTACATTTTCATCAATAGTGTTGTTGTCGAGGCTAACAGCAGTCGGGGCTTCATTGAGGTCATTAACATTAACTACCAAAGCTTGCTGATAACTCTGTCCCCCAGCATCCGTAGTCTGCACTCGGATATTGTAGCTAGCTTGAGATTCAAAATCAGGAGCAGCGTTAATTTGCAGTTGGTTGTTAACGATACTGAAAGCGGCGTTATCTGTATCCCCACTTCCTGCTACTAAAGAGTAAGTAAAGGTATCACCCACATCCGGATCTGTAGTGGTAAATGTACCCACGGTGGAATTAGCAGGAACATTTTCATCGATGGTATTGTTGTCGAGACTAAGAGCAGTAGGAGAATTATTGCTTGGAAGATTATTTAACCAAACTTTATTTGCCCCAAAAAAATTATTAGCAACAAAAGCATCTAGGAGTCCATCTCCATCCACATCTCCTAAACTCACACCATAGCTGTTGGAAGAGCCTAGGTCTTGTCCGGAGTCAGTAAAAGTACCATTACCATCATTTAACCAAACTTTATTTGCTTGTCTATTATAATTAGCAACAAAAGCATCAAGGTCCCCATCTCCATCTATATCCCCTAAGCTCACATCTATGCTGATTGAGGAGCCCAAAGATTGTCCGGAGTCAGTGAAATTACCGTTACCATCATTTAACCAAACTTTATTTGCTTGTCCAGAATTAGCAACAAAAGCATCAAGGTCTCCATCTCCATCTATATCCCCTAAACTCACATCATAGCTGTTGGAAAAGCCCAAAGATTGTCCAGAGGTAAAAGTACCATTACCATTATTTAACCAAACTTTATTGGCTCCTCCATAATTAGCAACCAAAGCATCAAGGTCTCCGTCCCCATCCACATCCCCTAAACTCACACTATTGCTGAAAGAAGAGCCCAAGTTTTGTCCAGAGTCAGTGAAATTACCATTACCATCATTTAACCAAACTTCATTTCCTCCTCCAAAATTATTACTAACAAAAGCATCCAGGTCTCCATCTCCATCCACATCCCCTAAAATCACATTACTGCTGTAAGAAGAGTGCAAAGATTGTCCGGAGTCGGTAAAATTACCATTACCATCATTTAACCAAACTTTATTGGCTTGTTCATTATTACTAACAAAAGCATCAAGGTCTCCATCTCCATCCACATCCCCTAAACTCACATTATTGCTGGTTGAAGAGCCCAAAGATTGTCCAGAGTCGGTAAAAGTACCATTATTATTCAACCAAACTTTATTTGCTTGCCCATTAAAATTAGCAATAAAGGCATCAAGGTCTCCATCTCCATCTATATCCCCTAAACTCACACCATAACTATTGGAACGACCTAAAGATTGTCCAGAGTCGGTAAAATCAGCCAGAATTCCCGGATAATTATCTAGTACTGCTCCTGCAAAAGCTAAACTAGCAACTGCCTTAGCTGTGGTAACTTCTAACTCCCAGTTGCCACCTTGAGCAACAGTACCAGTTAAAGACACAGAAGCAGCAATTTCTGCTCCCGTCAAAGCCTGTAACTTACTAATAAATTCGGCTCCTGCATCTCCTGCTGCTACCTGACAACCGTAGAGTGACAGCTGAACCACCTGCCACTGTTGCAGTAAATTACTGTAGCGATTGAGGGTATCTAAACTCAGTTGACTATTACCCAAGTACAAACAACCGGGCGCACCGTGGGAAACTAGATGTACTGCTTCTACCTGCTGGTACTGTGGTAAAACTTGGCTAATTTGTTCGATGCCATCCGCCCATCTATCTAACACAAAGACTTCGGCACTAGGAATAACTCCTGCAACTAACTGCTGGTAATCATCAACACCAGCATCAATAAAAACCAGTGTAGTGACTGCGTTGGGAGTTAATTTATTTGCATGTAGAGTTGGTTTCATTGGTCGTTTTCTCGGTTCAAACTGCTGATAAATTCGTGCAAAAAAAATCCCCTGGTTGAGGAATTGTATTGTTAGGTATTAGGTGTTATAGCAGTCGCCAGGACAGTCAATACATTCTCAGGTAAGGCAAGTTAACAAGGGGCTTAAGCCCCTTGTCTTAATCACCTTGGCAATTGCTATAAGTTAGCGTAATTCTGTATGCCATTAGCATTGCTGCCATCGTAGTTAAAAGCATGAGCTGTAGCAGATTATTTACCTACAGCCGCAGACCCGGCTACACCAGTAATATTGACATTTTCAAAGCTTAATACCGCTTTAATCAGCACGAGCAACCGAAGAGAAACAAACCTTTGCTAGCAACATTAGCAGCAAGAGCTACGAAGAGTTTAATGGTTTGGTAGTTCATGGGATATTTTTCGTTGCGAAAAGAAGAAGAATGTTACTTAAACCCTGTGGGTTTAGTTGTTAATACCATACGTTATTTAAGTAACTAACCGCAACAAAAATAAATAAAATATTGAACAAATAAAGTAGAAAGGAAGGAAAAAATAAAAGGATAAAGGGGGTAAAATAAGCGGATTTATTAAGCTCGTACCACGTAATATATAGCAAAAGGCAGAGGGCAGAGGGCAGAAGGCAGAAGGGAAGAGGTTGACAAGTAAAGGTTTGCTGCATAAGGCAATTGTCCTAACCGCCTTGGCGATTGCTATAAGTCGATAATTGTCTGTAGGGCCTAGCATTAGCGCTGGCATATTACCCATAAAATCAAAGCTTTATTCCGCCAATACTACGCCCTGACCGAATTCATGCAAGAGGCACGAGGCAGGAAGCAGGGCTTTTAATTTTTGGTATAACGCACCATTTTTCGATTAGGCTAAATCCTGTAGAGACGTTGCAGGCAACGTCTCTACAATGTAGATATAACCGGATAATGGATAATTATTAAGAGTATGTGTTAAAGATCAAGAAATCCCAAAGGAAAATGACAAACTAGTTAATTGCCCTTGGCTCCTCTTGCCTTGTGCCTCCTGCCTTCTACCTTTTTTGAACAAGAGTAAAATGTTAGTCCAGCATCCCAATCAATCTGTTGCCTTGGAAGGAATAATTACCAAAGATATCAGTAAACCAGCTCGTTATCTCGGTAACGAGGTGGGGGCAGTACACAAGCCTTGGGAGTCTGCTAAGGTGCGCTGGGTGTTAACTTATCCAGAAATCTATGAAGTGGGGGCTTCTAATTTAGGCCATGTTATTCTCTACAATATCCTGAATACTCAGCCCAGGCAATTGTGCGATCGCGCCTACTTACCAGCACCAGATTTGGCAGCTAAGCTACGGGCAACCCAAACTCCCCTATTTGCCGTCGAAAATCAGCGATCGCTTACAGATTTTGATATTCTGGGTTTTAGCCTCAGTTATGAACTAGGAGCAACCAATATCCTAGAGATGTTAGATTTGGCAGGAATTCCTCTTACTTGGCGAGAAAGACGGGGAGATGGGGAGACGCGGGGACGCGGGGACGCGGGGACGCGGGGACAGGGAGATGGGGAGATGGGGAGATGGGGAGATGGGGAGCAGGGGGGATTTGCTTTTCCCCTTATCTTTGCTGGGGGACAAACTGCTACCTCTAATCCTGAACCCTATGCTGAATTTTTTGATTTTATTGCTTTAGGTGATGGGGAAGAATTGTTGCCGGAGATTGGGTTAGTTTTGGAAGAAGGTAAGGCAGCAGGTTTAACTAGAGAAGAATTACTGCTGGATTTGGCACAAGTTCCCGGAATTTACGTACCCCAATTTTACGATACAGCAGAGGATGGTTCAGTTCATCCCCTCCGCCCGGATGTCCCAACCAAAATTCTGCGGCGGGTGGCAACTCCAATTCCTGCCTATTCTATTGGCTTAGTACCTTACATTGAAACGGTACATGACCGGCTGAAAATTGAAGTGAGACGAGGTTGTACTCGCGGTTGTCGCTTCTGTCAGCCAGGGATGCTCACTCGCCCCGCCAGGGATGTGCAGCCGGAACAGGTAGTGGAAGCGATTGAAGAGGGGATGGGGGCTACTGGTTATAATGAGTTTTCTCTCCTTTCTTTGAGTTGCTCCGACTACCTGGCACTACCCGCTGTGGGCATGGAAATCAAAAATCGTCTCAAGGATCAGAACATTTCCCTCTCCTTACCTAGCCAACGGGTAGACCGTTTTGATGAAAACATTGCTAATATCCTAGGGGGTATCCGGCAGAGTGGCTTGACTTTTGCTCCAGAAGCTGGAACCCAAAGACTGCGGGACATTATTAATAAAGGATTGACTAATGAAGAGCTCCTGCGAGGAGTTAAAACAGCTTACGAGCAGGGTTGGGATAAAGTCAAACTTTATTTTATGATCGGTCTACCAGGGGAAACCGATGTAGATGTATTAGGTATTGTCGAAACCCTGAGTTGGTTGAAACAGGAATGCAGATCTCCTGGCCGGAAACCCCTCAACTTCAATATCACAATTTCTAACTTTACTCCTAAACCTCATACTCCTTTCCAATGGCATTCAGTTTCCACAACAGAGTTTAAGCGCAAGCAGCAGTTACTCAGACAGGAATTTCGTCGCCTCAGAGGTATCAAAGTCAACTATACCGATGTCCGTATTTCTGCCATGGAAGACTTTGTTGGTAGGGGAGACAGAAACCTAGCTGCGGTGGTGCGCCGTGCCTGGGAATTAGGTGCAGGGATGGATGCCTGGATGGAAAGCTTAGATAAAGCTTTTGCTGCTTGGGAGCAAGCGATCGCAGAATCTGGATTAACCTGGAAATATCGACAGGTGGCAAAGGGTGAATGGAATGCTTTTAATGAAAGGCAGGAGGTAGAAGGCAGCGGGCAGGGGGCAGGAGGCAGAGGGCAGGCAGAACCCACCCCTAACCCCTCCCAGGAGGGGAATAGGAGGCAGGAGGCAGAAGGGAAAGAGGAAGGTTGTAAGGTAGAAGGGAATGATAATGGTTTATCCAAACTTGAGATAACTGGTGATAATGAGGTCTCTTCCACCACCTACCACCTACCACCTACCACCTACCACCTACCCCTACCCTGGGATCATATAGATACGGGAATTGATAAGAATTGGCTCAAAGAAGACTTGCAAAAAGCCCTAGCCGCAGCAACTGTGCCAGACTGTTCTTTTGAAGGTTGTTCCCACTGTGGTGTTTGTAGTATTGATTTTGGCCATAACATCGTTATTCCAGCCCAGCCTATTCCTCAATTTGATGGTCACTTTAAACCAGATACTACCAAAACTCAGCGACTGCGGGTCTGGTTTGGTAAGTTAGGAAATATGGTGTTGTTAGGTCATCTAGATTTAGCCCGTTTATTTGACCGTGCTGTCAGAAGAGCTTTCTTACCAGTCAGTTTCAGTGGTGGTTTCAGCCCTAGTCCCCGGATTATGATTGCCAATGCCTTACCTTTGGGGGCTTCTAGCAGTGGTGAGTTGGTGGAATTTGAGCTAACTAAGCAGCTGGAAGGAAAAGAATTCCAAGAAAGGTTAGCAGCTCAATTGCCTGCCAATCTACCAATTTATGAAGTTGAAGAAGTTGCTCTCAAGGCTCCTGCGGCTAACAAACTTTTAGCAAAAGCTGAGTATTTGATTCAGGTGGCTACTGAAAATACAGATATTCAACAGTGGCAAGATTGGGTGGAGCAAGTTAAGGCAACTGAAGCTATCTGGTGGGAAAAAACCACGAAGTCAGGTAGAAAGAAACAAGTGAATTTGCGGGAGCTTTTGTTTGAGTTGGAGGTAGTTACCAATAAGCAGCAAGCAGAAGGCAGTCTGGATGAAAAACAATTCAGCACTATACATGAAAACCAGTCTCTCCCCGTCCCCGCGTCCCCGTGTCCCCGCGTCTCTATTATGCTACATTATGTCGGCAGCTGTCGTAATGATGGAACAATGTTGCGTCCAGAACATGTAGTTTATCTACTAGAACAGGTATTACAGCAAGAGTTTTCTTTATTGCACACTCACCGCCAACGGCTAATTTTGAGTGAGTAATGTTATAGCAGTTTTCCTTGAAGTACATCTGGAGCCCCTAAATCCCCCTTAGAAAGGGGGACTTTGAGGTTTCAAACTTACCTCATCCAAATAAAAAACGCTATAGGTCATCTTTTGGTGAGTTTGTCATTTGTCGTTTGTCAAAATACCTAACACCTAACAACTAAACAAAGCTTTAGAAGAAGTCGGGGATATACCAGTTGATATCTCTATTTACAGGCACACACATTCCCTCATTATAAAACTATACCATGAAATTAAATAATTGATCACGAGATCGCTTATAGTGAAACAATTTTTCATCCGGTATTAATTTTAAGTATAAAAAACTACATGATTAACACTAAAAATTACGAAAATACCGATCGTGCCAGTTAAGGTGCGGAATGAGGGTTTTCCACGAAGTATTTTTTCCTCCTTGAAAAAATAATGCTCAGAAAAGGGTCTTTAATTGAGACAGTCAATGACTAGTTAAAAAATATTTCTAGCATTGAATATTATTGTCAATTTTTTTTTCCTGAAGTACTATGTCGAATAGAGGATGATCCAAAGTTAATCGTAGATCTGCCAGATAATTTTATGGCAGTAGAATATATGAAGCCAACTGTTACTCTTAGTGCTACCGATATTGATGCGTCTGAGTCGGGAGACTCAGGAGAATTTGTCATTACTCGTCAGGGGGGTATAGCAAACCCACTTACAGTTAAGTATTCTGTTTCAGGTACAGCTACCAATGGTTACGATTACCAAAGTCTGAGTAACAGTATTACTATTCCTGCGGGTAAAACTGAGGTAACAATTCCAATTATCCCCATTAATGATCATGAGTTTGAAGAAAATGAAATAGTAAGTGTTAACTTAATAGAGGATCCTGCCTATACCCTAGGGAATTCGACTAATAGCATCGTCAATATTGTTGATAATGACACCGTGGAGATCGTCGCTACAGATCCAACAGCATCTGAATATGGGGACAGAGGTGAGTTCACTATTGTCCGCAACGGCAGTACCAATAATCCCAATCCACTTACTGTATATTACTCAGTTCAAGGTTCGGCTTTCAATGGTGTAGATTATGAAAACCTGAGTAACAGTGTTAATATTCCTGCGGGTCAGACTGAGGTAACAATTCCAATTATCCCCATTAATGATCATGAGTTTGAAAACCAAGAAGAAGTAATTATTAATCTAGAAAGTAATTCTGCTTATAACCTGGGCTCTGCGGTCAATGATACGGTAACTATTTTTAGTGATAACACACTAAAACAATTTCTGTATGAAAAAACTGACAATTTAGGCGGTGGCTCTTCAAAACTAGTGGTAGGGGAGAATGGCTCGGTGTATTTTGCTGTCCAAGGGGGGGACAATTATGATCAGACTTATCTGTTGGGCTTTGATCAATACGGAAACCAGATTATCGACGAGATAATTGACAACTCCGGTGGTGACTCTTCGGAACTAGTGGTAGGAGATAATGGCTCGGTGTATTTTGCTGTCCAAGGGGGGGACAGTTATGATCGCACTTATCTGTTGGGTTTTGACCAATACGGAAACCAGATTATTTACGATGAAATTGACCACTCAGTTGGCGGTTCTTCAAAACTAGTGGTAGGGGATAATAACTCGGTGTATTTTACTGTCCAAGGGAGGGACAGTTCTGAGCACACTTATCTGTTGAGCTTTGACCAATACGGAAACCGAATTCTCGACGAGATAATTAACAACTCCGGTGGTGGTTCTTCAGAACTAGTGGTAGGGGAGAATGGCTCGGTGTATTTTACTGTCCAAGGGGGGGACAATTATGAGTACACTTATCTGTTGGGCTTTGATCAATACGGACAACAAATTATCGACGAGATAATTAACAACTCCGGTGGCGGCTCTTCAGAACTAGTGGTAGGGGATAATGGTTCGGTGTATTTTGCTCTCCAAGGGGGGGACAGTGATGATTACACTTATCTGTTAGGTTTTGACGAATACGGAAACCGAATTATCTACGAGGAAATTTACGACTTCGGTGGTGGCTCTTCAGAACTAGTGTTAGGGGATAATGGTTCGGTGTATTTTGCTCTCCAAGGGAGGAACAGTTATGAGCACACTTACCTGTTGAGCTTTGATCAATACGGAAATCGAATCATTGACGAGAGAATTTACCACTCAGCTGGTAGATCTTCAGAACTAGTGGTAGGAGATAATGGCTCGGTGTATTTTACTGTCCAAAGGGGGGACGGTTCTGATAACACTGACCTGTTGGGTTTTGACCAATACGGAAACCGAATTCTCGACGAGAGAATTTACCACTCAGTTGGTAGCTCTTCAGAACTAGTGGTAGGGGATAATGGCTCGGTGTATTTTACTGTCCAAGGAGGGGACGGTTCTGATAGCACTTACCTGTTGGGTTTTGACCAATACGGATACCCAATTCTCGACGAGAGAATTTACCAATCCGGTGGTGGTTCTTCAGAACTAGTGGTAGGGGATAATGGCTCGGTGTATTTTACTGTCCAAGGAGGGGAAGGTTCTGATAGCACTTACCTGTTGGGTTTTGACCAATACGGATACCAAATTATCGACGAGAGCATTTACCAATCTGGTGGTAGTTCTTCAGAACTAGTGTTAGGGGAGAATGGCTCGGTGTATTTTGCCGTACAAGGAGAGGAGAGTTTTGATGACTCTTACTTGTTGGGCTTTAACCAATACGGACACCAGATTATCTACGAGAAAATTGACAACTCCGGTGGCGGCTCTTCAGAACTAGTGGTAGGGGAGAATGGCTCGGTGTATTTTGCCGTCCAAGGAGAGGAGAGTTTTGATTACACTTACTTGTTGGGCTTTCACCAATACGGACACCAGATTATCTACGAGAAAATTGACAACTCCGGTGGTGGCTCTTCAGAAATAGTGGTAGAGGATAATGGCTTGGTGTATTTTGCTGTCCAAGGAGGGGAGAGTTTTAATGACTCTTACCTGTTGGGTTTTGACCAATACGGATACCCAATTCTCGACGAGAGAATTGACAACTCCGGTGGTGGCTCTTCAGAACTAGTGGTAGGGGAGAATGGCTCGGTACATTTTGCCGTACAAAGAGAGGAGAGCTTTAATAATTTTTACCTGTTGGGTTTTGACGGATACGGAAGCCGAATTCTCGACCAGAGAATTCACAACTTAGGTGACGGCTCTTCAGAAATAGTGGTAGGGGAGAATGGCTCGGTGTATTTTGCCGTACAAGGAGAGGAGAGTTATGATAACTCTTACCTGTTGGGTTTTGACCAATACGGATACCAGATTATCTACGATGAAATTTACAACTTAGGTGGCGGCTCTTCAGAACTAGTGGTAGGGGAGAATGGCTCGGTATATTTTGCCGTACAAGGAGAGGAGAGTTATGATAACTCTTACCTGTTGGGTTTTGACCAATACGGACAACGAATTCTCGACGAGATAATTTACCACTCTGGTGGCGGCTCTTCAGAACTAGTGGTAGGGGAGAATGGCTCGGTATATTTTGCCATACAAGGAGAGGAGAGTCATGATGACTCTTACCTGTTTGGTTTTGACGGATACGGACAACGAATTCTCGACGAGATAATTTACCACTCTGGTGGCGGCTCTTCAGAACTAGTGGTAGGGGAGAATGGCTCGGTATATTTTGCCATACAAGGAGAGGAGAGTCATGATGACTCTTACCTGTTTGGTTTTGACGGATACGGAAACCGAATTATCGACTATGAAATTGACAACTCCGGTGGTGGTTCTTCAGAACTAGTGGTAGGGGAGAATGGCTCGGTTTATTTTGCTGTACAAGGAGAGAACAGTTATCATGACTCTTACCTGTTGGGTTTTGACCAATACAGAAACAGAATTATCGACTATGAAATTGACAACTCCGGTGGTGGTTCTTCAGAACTAGTGGTAGGGGATGATGGCTCGGTGTATTTTGCCGTACAAGGAGAGAAGAGTTATGATGACTCTTACTTGTTGGGTTTTGACCAATACGGGCACCGAATTATCGACGAGAGAATTGACAACTCCGGTGGTGGTTCTTCAGAACTAGTGGTAGGGGATGATGGCTCGGTGTATTTTGCCGTACAAGGAGAGAAGAGTTATGATGACTCTTACTTGTTGGGTTTTGACCAATACGGAAACCAAATTCTCGACGAGAGATTTTACCAATTCGGTGGTGGCTCTTCAGAACTAGTGGTAGGGGAGAATGGCTCGGTGTATTTTGCTATCCAAGGGGGGGACAATTATGAGCACACTTATCTGTTGGGTTTTGACGGATACGGAAACCGAATTCTCGACGAGGGAATTAACCACTCCGGTGGTGGCTCTTCAGAACTAGTGGTAGGGGATGATGGTTCGGTGTATTTTGCTGTTCAAGGAGAGGAGAGTTATCATGACTCTTACTTGTTTGGTTTTAACCAATACGGAAACCGAATTATCGACGAGAGAATTGACAACTCCGGTGGTGGTTCTTCAGAACTAGTGGTAGGGGATTATGGTTCGGTGTATTTTGCCGTACAAGGAGAGGAGAGTTATGATGACTCTTACCTGTTGGGTTTTGACGGATACGGAAACCGAATTATCGACGAGAGAATTGACAACTCCGGTGGTGGCTCTTCAGAACTAGTGGTAGGGGAGAATGGCTCAGTGTATTTTGCCGTACAAGGAGAGGATAGTTTTGATGACTCTTACTTGTTGGGTTTTGACGGATACGGAAACAGAATTATCGACGAGAGAATTGACAACTCCGGTGGTGGTTCTTCAGAACTAATGGTAGGGGATGATGGCTCAGTGTATTTTGCTGTTCAAGGGGAAATAAGTCATTATGATTCTTACCTCGTAGGCTATCAATTTTGACATACTCTCCATCTCCAGCCTGTTCGCGCAGGGTTGCCGCAGGCTAAGCGTGGGCATCTCAGAGGGTGACAAGCGCTAAACACCGAGACTGGGTGTAGAGTGAACGGGTGTGGGGTGTGGTGAAAAAGAAAGTCCCATCACACTCTGAATAGAGCCTCATCAACCCTCCCTATTGCTGATTCTTCATTACCTGATTCAAACCTCCCTACCCAATACTGCTCGGATAAGCTCGAATCCCTCTTGCTTATTCTAGTGGGAGTTGATCAGCTCAGACGGGTTCACCTTGCATGTTTTCGATAACAGATGACAGGCAAGATGCCTGTTCCACAAGAAACTGATGACTGAATGCAGTGTAAATCAAATGCATCTTAGCTTGTCACTCTACCTGTGCCAAGCAACATTTGATCTCGTCCAGGGATGTTTTGCCTGTTTTTTTGTTTATTACCGATATCCCTATTTACAGGCGCACAAATTCTCCCATTGTAAAACTATACCACAAACAGTAAGCGATCGCTTACTATTTGGACTTTGGACAAAATAAAGAAAGGTTTGCGCTCTCTACAAATATTATCCCCCAAGTCCTCCTTGGGTGAGGTGAAATTTTGGTTGGGATTTCTTGAGCTTTGTATCCAAAAATTATCAGTTCTCTCTTCTTCCCCAACTCCTCCGCTCCTCCGCTCCCCACCCTTTTTTTCGCTCACCGAAAGCGGCGGGAAGCCCATTCCTTAAGGGATGGGAGGGATAGCCGCCCGCCGCTTGGTTGTTTGTTCTTTGTTTTTTGTTTTTTGACAAACAACTAACAACCAACAACAAATAACACGAAATCCCCCGTGCTTTAGCCGGGGGATGAGTTAACCGTCCTCCTTGTCCTCCTTGTCTCCCTTGTCCCCCAAGTCCCCCTTGTGGTGCATTAACATTGACAAGTGAAGGAAATTCTTCTCCCATTGAGTGACTAGTCATGAGCGAACCGCTAACTCCACTAGAAACAGCTTCAACTGAAGACCATCAGGAAAATGGTCATGGAACAGGACATGATGTCCCAGATGTGAGTCAAGCCTCACCCCTAACAAAATTCTTCTTCCTCAATACAGTGTTCGCCATTCTGTTGTGTGTATTGCTAGTAATTGGCGGCTTGCTGGGTGCAGCAAGTATGGTAAAAGAAGGAGAACCGGATATTAATATAGCGATCGCATCGGTTCAGACGGTTTGGGGGGGTGCGGATCCGGAAACCATCGAAAATCAGGTTACTGACAAGGTTGAAAAAGAACTAAAATCTCTCAAAGGTCTCAAAGACCTCAGCAGTGCCTCCTTTGAGGGTATGTCCCTGATTAGTGTGGAATTCTCTGCTGAATCACCAGTTAATGAGTCCATCGCCTTGTTGAGAGCCGAGGTTGATGAAGCTAAGCCGGAGTTACCCAATGAAGCAGAACAACCTAAAGTAGAGCAAGTTTCTGTCCAAGATACTCCTATACTCACCATTGGTCTGTTTGGCGACATTGATATGGCAGTGTTGAGTAGTGCTGCTCAAGAAATAGAAGACTTATTGGAAAAAGTCCCTAACGTCAGAAAGGTGGACTTAGTTGGGGAACGAGAAGAAGTAATTCATGTACAGCTCAATCCCTATCGTATGCTCACCCTGGGTATCTCTTCAACTCAGGTGAGTAATGCTATCCAGAATGGTAATCGGGATACTCCTTGGGACCAGGTGGAGAGTGACGAAATTGGGACTCAGGTGCGTTTGTACGGTAGATACCGCACCTTAGAGGATTTGCGGAGTTTGCCGGTGACTCGTCTTGGTGGTGCCGATGGGAGAGTGGTACTACTAGGGGAAATTGCCGAAGTGCGCCGGGATTTAGAACGGGAAAGGAATCGTGCCTTTATTAGTTCGGATCAGCGGGAGTTTCAGACGGTAATTAACGTGGATGTGGTCAAAGTACCAGGCTCAGACACCATTCAGGTAATCAAGAATTCCCTAGCAACCATTGAAGAGACCAAACAAAACCCCAGTATCTGGCCCCACGGTATGGAGTACAAGGTAATCAACACCGATGCCGATACTATTAATGAAGAACTCGCAGACCTCTTCAGCAATGCTTTACAAGGAGTAGTAGGGGTCTTTGTAGTTTTGTTATTAGCTCTCACTTGGCGTGAAGCAATTATCGCAGGTCTTTCGATTCCCCTCACCTTTTTAGGCGCGATCGCAGTTTTGTGGTTGTTTGGTAATACCCTCAACAGTATGGTGCAAGTGGGTATGATTTTAGCCTTGGGACTGCTAGTGGATGTGTTCATTCTGATGATGGAGGGAATGCACGACGGCATTTTCGTCGAAGGTCTAACTTTTAACCAAGCAGCTCTCAAAACCGTCAGAACCTATGCTGCTCCAGCCTTTTCCGGTCAGTTAACTACCATTTTGGCGATGGCTCCCCTAATGGCAATCAGCGGTACGATGGGTCAATTTATCCGCTTGATCCCGATTAGTGCCATTGTTTGCCTAGTTTTGAGTTTCTTCATTTCCCTTTTTGTCGATATCCCTTTATCCCGCTACTTGCTAGCTAATGTTAAGGGTGGCACAAATAAAACTTGGATTGACCGAATTACCGAAGTTGCCTCCGAGAAATTTAGACAGTGGAGTTTGCAAGTCACTGTCCGTAACAAAACCATTGCTCGTCTCTGGACTTTAGGAGCCATCAGCCTCTTTGTTTGCACCACAATTTTGGTAGGCAATGTTCCAGGAACCCTCTTTCCCAACGATGATGGACGTAAGCTGGGTATTAATGTCGAGTTGCCACCGACAACTACCCTGGATAGTTCCCAAGAAGTAGCTGATAAGTTAGGGGAAATCTTACGCAGCAAGAACTACTTGGAGAGTGTCATTAAATTCGTTGGTCAACGAAGCAACTTAGTACAAGAAAGTGGCATTAAGCCCAGTACCGGCAACTATCTCCTTGGCTTTTCTGCTATCTTCACTCCCAAAACAGAGCGAGAGAAGTTGTCTTTTGAATACCTTGATGAGGTGCGGGGAGAATTGAGCCAAGCCTTACGCAACTATCCTGGAGCCTCCCTAGTGGTCAATGAACAAGGTACAGGAGAGGGAGGAGACCCGATTGAGGTTAAACTCACGGGCAGCGATATGGATGAGTTGCGGCGTATTTCTGGGGAAGTGCAATTAGCTTTGAGGCAGATTCCTGGCAGTGTGGATGTACGGGATGACCTCGGTTCCTTGCGTCCGGATATGAAATTCCGTCCCCGACGAGAGGCAATGAATTTCTACGGTTTATCTACCGATGAGCTTGCCCTACAGGGGCGTTACATTATGACGGATAACGATATTGGTGACTTTCCCATTGGTGGTGGTGAAGAAGACTTAGAAATTCGCCTCAGCACTGCTTGGCCATCGCGAGACGGTGGAATTGGTGGACCTACGCGACAGGACGAACTCAGAACCATTCGTATTTTAACCCCTGAGGGAGAAACAATTTCTGGAGATCAGGTACTCGAACAAGAAATTGGTGAGGCTCCCTTGTCCATTACCCACAAAGATGGTCAACGAACAGTAACCGTTTTAGCTAAGAATAAAGGTTCCACAGTAGGAGAGATTTTGGGAGCATTGGAGCCAAAGCTGATCCCAATGCAACGGCAGTGGCCCCAGGGCTATTCCTATCAATTCGGCGGTGAAGCTGAAACCCAGAGTGAAACCTTTGGCTCAGCCTTCCAAATGGCTGGTGTTGCAATGTTCCTGGTGTTTGCTGTACTAGTGATTCAGTTCGGCTCTTTCACTCAACCGTTTATCATTATGCTGGCAATTCCTTTTGCTTTAATTGGGACATTTGGCTTCTTCTTCCTCCTGTGGATTCCCATGTCTTTCCCCGCAGTAATCGGCATCATTTCTCTAACAGGAATTGTGGTAAATGACTCAATTGTTATGGTGGAGACCATGAATGGACACCGGGAACGAGGCATGAATACTAGGGAAGCAGCGGCTCATGGAGCATCTGATCGTCTGCGTCCTGTACTAACAACTAGCATTACGACAATTGTTGGAGTGATACCCCTAGCTCTCTCATCCCCCGTTTGGTTTCCCCTTGCCAGTGCTATTGGATTCGGTTTAGTGGCATCAACCTTAATTGCTCTGTTAGTAGTCCCTGGGTTGTATCTCCAGTTAACACCGAATAAGCCCGTTACTGAGTTAGAGAAAGTCTAAAATCCTTGCTGGGTAAGGATTTCCCAATTTTTTAGTTAAGAGTTTTAGATTGAATCAATCTTTTGTATAATATGATAGTTTTTTTTTAATTGACCGATTAGTTTAGTAAGACCATGACCGATTCTCAAACTATTGCGACCCCTTTGTCCTCTGGGACTGAGAAGCAGGAACCCTTTGTCGCCAGTTCAGGTTTTTTCCTGTTGCTGAAAACGCTGCAATCATTAGGTGTGGCGGCTTTAATTTTTTGTGCGATCGCAACTTTTATTATTCCTGAGCAATACAATCTTTTCCTCCTCTATGATGCTGGGTTGTTTGCTGGAGTGCTCTTCCTGTTCCTCATTAACAGTCAATTTGCTGATTTAAGAAAGAGTGCTAACTTTGATCTCAAGCGCAAAGCAAGGCTTTACGCCAACTTGCTACCGAAAAAAGATGACTCTGACGGTGTAACTGACGGGTTCACCGAATCTCGCGCCAAAGCTCTAGAATATTGCCATAATCTAATCCAAGATTACATTAAAGTTCGCCAAACATCGAGGAACTTTTACTATATCTTCCAACTTTCAACTATTGTTTTGTCAGGTATCACACCAATTTTTGTCCTTGTGGATAAACAAATAGATGTGCCCTACTTACAATGGTTACCAGTAATTTGTCCTGCGGTAGCTGCTGTTGTTACCAGTGTGGCAACTTCTTTCCCTTTTCAGGAACGTTGGGTGAATGCCAATCGGGTTGTGGAGAAGTTGGAAGCGGAGCAGGAGAAGTTTATCTTGGGTATCACTCCGCCTTACCGTGCTTTTATGCTGGAAGCTAGTGATGAGGAGCGCCGCAAAAAATTGAAATTATCGATTGAGAACTTCATTATCGAAGTTAACAAAATTCATCTCCAACAAGTAGAATCCGCTGTGGCAAAACCAGAGGGAGATGATCCAGCTGGAGGCGGTGGTAGCAATAGCTAATAAGAGGTTCAGGTGTTAGGTAATGGCATGTTAAAGGCTTTATGCAAGAAGCATAACGGTCTGAGGTAGCCTCCTAACACCTTAAAAAACCTAGGGTTTGCTGAATAAGTAATGAGTAATGAGTAATGAGTAATGAGTAATTTGCAGCCTTATCCTCAGGATCGATTTTCCTAGTTTATGGTGGAAAGTGTGCTTAGTGTAGCTTTATCAGAAATTGATATAAGCTATATTTCAGGGTTGGCAACCAAGATCACATCAAGTATGGAGCATAATAAGCTACAGGAAAAGCACTTTGCCGCTCTTAGGGAAAAATATCAAGTTGGTCAGCATAAAAGTGCTAAGTTCAATAATTTTCTATATCTGATATTGAGAAAAGCTGAGCTAGGCATTCAGCTCACGAATTTAGAGTTTCAATGGTTAAAAGAAAATCAGCTCTTCACCACTACTGAAATTATTTCTTTACAGCAATATCAAGCGACAGAGAAGGAGAGGCTAGAGACTGAATTACTTCAACTTAGAACTAAGTACCAGATTACAACAGAGTTAGAGCTTCCTCTGTCCAGTCCAGTATATTCAGTACTTGGAAAATTAGATGCTGGTTACACTGCTACAGACTCAGAGCTTAAACTACTAGATAATCATGGTCTTGTAAACACAATTATCCTAATTCAGGATATCCTGATTTTTTCAAAACTTAAAGTTAACTACCAAGCAACTAAACATCTAAGTCAGTTTCCTGAAGAGCCTCTTTATTCAATTTTAAAAAAGCTTGATAAAAGAGAGCAATTAGCAGATTCTGAAGCAGAATGGCTTTTAGAGAATGATTTTGACAAAACTTTAGAAATTTATTGGCAACAGGAGCAAGAAAGGCAAGACAAGCTGAAATTTGCAGAATTAAAGTCTAAATATAAAGTTAGTCACCACCCAGATACTTCTATTGACAGTCCACTCTATCCCATTCTGAAAAAATTAAATTCAGAAGAAGAATTAGAGAGCAGTGAATGGGAGTGGTTAGAAGAGCAAGAATTGGAAGAATTAATTGAAATTGAGCGACTACGTAAAAACACAATACTTTTTGCGGAACTTAAAAATAGCTATAAAGCTACTCAATATCAAGCGTCTGATCCTTCTAGCCGCTTGTTCAAAATTCTTATAAATCTAGAAATAAGTAAACTTAAAAAAACTAATCTTTCTAGAGAATTCCAAGAATTGTTTAAGCAAGTTGAATTTCAAGTATCAGAAGAAGACATTAATTATTTATCAAAACAAGGACTAAATGAAACAACTGAAATTGCTAAACAGATTCATTTCAAGATCTTAAAAGATAAGTATCGGATTATGGGTCAATTAGCAATGAATCCCTTTTATGGAATTATGTTGAAGCTTGAGCGGGAAGAACGACTTGACCCTAAACAAGTGATTCAGCTGATTGAAGAAGATCGTCTTTCCCGACACGGAAAAATAGCGATCGCCTACTATAGGTTAGAAGCAATCTTCTACGAAAAAGAATATCGACGAACTGGAAACAGATGGAACTTACCTAGTGCAAGTAGTAATTGGCGTAAAGCAAGTGAGCCAGATAAAGCTCTAAAAGTTACAGAAAATGTGAACTGGAAAAAAATCAAAGAATCTGACTTAAGCTCGGCTCTGTTGGTAACAAGAGGTGCTGCTTTTCGAGATCTTGCTCAGTTAGACAAAGCAGAAAACTGTGCCGCTCAAGCGGTGGAATGTCAACCTAATAATCATCAACCTTATACTCTGATGGGAGCAATTTACTACGATCAAGGAAAATATAGTGAAGGTGATGACTGGTTTGAAATGGCTGGAGAAAGAGGAGCTGATGATACGGATGATGAAATCGAAAGAATTGTAAAAATGACAAAAGACAAGGAAAAACGTAGAGAGGTTGCAGAATATCTGCTCAATAAAGACCCCAATCGTTATGGATGGGCAAATTCCTATCTAAAGTAGGGGTAGCTATATCCTCCTGAGTAGCACATTGGCTGAGGGCGCACGTCGGTCACCCGTGTCAACTTAAGGTGAAAAGCGCTCGAACGTAGAGGCAATTCATGAATTGCCTCTACCATAATTTCTCACAAATTATGCGATTGCTGTGTTGAGTTGTGCTTCCTGACCCATTAGTGTCAACTTAAGTCACAACCCTTGCCAATTGATGGAAAAGAGGCACTCTACATCAACTGAGCAAGTAGCGTTACCTTGGGTGAGCGAAAAAAAGGGTGGAGAGCTGAGGAAGCTGAGGGAGCTGAGGAAGCTGGGGGAGCTGGGGGAGCTGGGGGAGAAGAGAGAACTTATAATTTTTGGACACAAAGCTCAAGAAATCCCACCCAAAATTTCGTTCACCCCGTTACCTTTACCTGGTTAACAGGAAAAAGAGCCAGCGACAGGAGCATTCTCTTGCTCTCCTAGCTCCCCCAGCTTCACAGCTTTAAGCGCTTTTCAGCTTAAGTTGACACCAATGCACGTCGGTACGCCCCTACGGGGGTTAAGTTGAAGTGACTAATCGTTTCCGCAGTGATTCGGCTCTACGCTTACTGGTTTCATTCTCAGGAGCGTACTTGAGAGCCTCTTCGTAAGTTTCCAAAGCCTGGGCTGTTAGTTTCTTGCGCTCATAAACATGACCCAGGTTATTAAAGGCAGTGACATATCCTGGCTCTTGCTTGAGTGCTTCTTTATACTGGCGGATGGCGATATCATACTGTTCTTGGGAAAAATAGGCAAATCCCAAGGCATTGTAGACAGGGGCAAGGTTTTCTTCTTCCGCATCTGAAGCTTTGAGGGCTTTCTGAAAGAGGATCACCGCTTGGGCATACAGTTTTTTATCCAGATAGATGCTGCCCAACTCGTAATAATCCTTTACTTTACCCCGTTCTTCCTTGAGCTTTTTCTCCAGCTTAGAGAGTCTACCTTCTACTTTACGAGTTTTGAAGATCTGACGAAGGATCACCACACCAGCAACAGCAAGTATTAATAGCAGTAATGACAGATAAATAACAGGAAGTGAATTGTCCATACACCTAATACCTAATACCTAACAGCGCATGAGCAAAATTTACAGTAACTTATCTTTGTAACAAGTATTTCCTCATTATTAATTAATCATTAATCATTATTAATTATTCGCTGGGTAAACCCCAAGCCGCCGCACGTTCAGCCAGCCAACCTTCTGCTTCCCAGCGAGCGATCGCTTCATTCACCTTCCGATGTAGACTGTTATGTTGTAGACCTTTAGGTATTACTACACACAAAGCTGTACCGGAAAGACGTGCTGACAGTAGTCTATACTGAGGATATTCTTGTACCCAACCCGTAAGCACAGTCTTGTCAGCAGCAAAGGCATCCGCAGCACCTTTCTCTAGGAGTGTGAGTGCCTCTTGGTAGGAATCAACTCCTACTAGCTCAGAGTTGGGCAAAGTATCTTTAACTACAGCAACGGTATTAGAGTCGTTGATTACTGCAATTTTCCTGGTGGCAACATCCTCCAATTCGTTAATTGAAGCATCTTTGGTTACCAAACCTGTACCATCTAAGTAGTAGTAGTCGCTGAAGTCCACTAATCGAGCTCTCGACTCCGTGAAGCCGACTCTGGCGATCGTCAAGTCAACTTTACCATCCAATACAACCTTAAGTCGGTCAAGATTTGTTACTGGTTGCAAAACCAGGGCATCGGGGTCTCCCAACAATTCGACCGCTAGATGTCTGGCAATATCAATCTCTAACCCTTGCAGGTTACCATCCTCTCCCCGAAAGCCCAAGGGACGCAGATTGTCCTTTACTGCTACGATTAATTTACCCCTTTGTTCAATCTCTTCTAATTCAGCACTGGGAACTGGTGTTGTCGCCAATACAGAGGTCACCGCTAACCCAATTGCTAGACCTAAGCTGAAGAATTTTTGCTTAAACATTGTGTTCAAGAAGAGTCAGAACCTTGTATGGGATTAACTGGCAAGATGCCAGTTCCACCATCGAGTTAGCTCATTTACCTGCTTGACTTGCCAATTCCACTACTTTTTGGAAGCTAGCAGGGTCTAACAGTGCCAATTGTGCCAGCATCTTGCGGTTGAGCTGAATATTGGCTTTTTTCATTTGACCTATCAGTTGACTATAGCTCATACCATGCTGACGGGCAGCGGCATTGATCCTAGTAATCCACAGCCGTCGGAAATCCCGCTTACGCTTGCGGCGGTCTCGATAGGCATTCCTAAGGGCTTTCATTACCTGCTGATTAGCAGTGCGAAAGAGCTTCGAGTGGGAACCTCGATATCCTTTAGCTAGCTTGAGAATTTTCTTGCGTCGTTTGCGAGCGACGTTACCGCGTTTTACTCTTGTCATGGTTTGTTGTTAGTTGTGAGTAATGGTGATTTTTTCAGCAATTGCTGAAATCTCTACAAATAGGGCAGCATCAAGCGCACATTGTGAGCATCCCGCTCATTTACCAGAGTCAGGTGAGAAAGACGTCGCTTTCTTTCTGGGCTCTTAGGCTCTAGGATGTGGTTTTTGAAGGCTTTACGGCGTTTAATTTTACCATTGCAGGTAGCCTTAAAACGCTTGGCTGCGGCTTTACGGGTTTTTAGTTTGGGCATGGACTGATTTTATAAGGGCACGATCTTTAATTATACTCCTATTCGATAGGGATACCAAATCCGGTTATATAGCTATACTTTCTTTAAATTAAGCTGGGGGAGCTGGGGAGGCTGGGGGAGCTGAGGGAGAAAGATTTTTCCGACAGAACCATTTGTATGGGCGATTATCCGGATTTGGTATGAGATAATTCAGAAGTGATGGAAACTTGTATTTTGATAAATGCCAGAATTAATAACCCCTTGTGTGATTTTTGTCGTCAGCTTATTTATTTTGGTGAAAGCATCAGATTTTTTTACAGATGCGGCGGAGAAAGTTGGCTTATTTATCGGATTAAGCCCCTTTATCATTGGGGTAACCATTGTTTCCATTGGTACATCATTGCCAGAGTTAATTTCTTCTATACTCGCTGTTCTACAAAATTCATCGGAAATTGTTGTCAGTAATGTTATTGGTTCCAATATTGCCAATATTTTTCTGATTATTGGTACAGCATCGATTATGAGCACTAACTCCTTAAGTATTACCTATGATTTAGTAAGCGTTGACTTGCCTTTGTTTGTTGGCTCGGCATTTTTGTTAGCCTTGATCATTGGAGATGAAAATTTTTCTACAGGAGAAGCTTGGCTTTTAATTTTAGGCTATCTGATGTATTTATTTTACACAATCAAAGGGAGCGAAGAAAATGAGCAAGAAGCTAATGAAGAGCCAAGTTCGACTAGAGTTAACCAAAGTTCCGGTTTTTTATTCAGGCAAATAATTATCATTATCGCAAGTGCCATTTTTCTCTATTTCGGAGCTAACTATACAATTGATTCCCTAATTAAGATTTCGGAAATTTTGAATATTGGCAAGGAAATAATTGCGGTAAGTGCAGTAGCCTTAGGAACCTCCCTCCCAGAATTGATAGTTACCATTAGTGCTGGTCTTAAAGGGCAAGCAGAAATAGCAGTAGGGAATGTTATCGGTTCTAATATTTTTAATACCTTTATGGTAACAGGGGTTTCTGGATTAATTGGTAATTTAGTGATTCCCAAAGCAATTTTAGGGAATGGTCTTACTACAATGGTGGCTGGGACAATTTTACTATTTTTTGCAACTCAAGATAAGAAACTAACTCAGTGGGAAGGATGGTTGTTTTTTATCTTTTATGGCTGGTTTATTGGCACAACATTTAATCTGTTATAAAATAATGGAGAATTATTGTGGAACAGGCATCTTGCCTGTCATTGCCTCTAAGATAATGTAATTTCATGTATATTGGAAGTAATTCTCAATTTTTACATGCTACATTAACAATAAAATTACTCAAATGGTACAAACTCTGCAAGCACAAGCTATAGATTTACGCTACTTAATAGATAACTTTGAGATTGAATTAGTCACAGACAGTGATTTTTTTCCAGAGTGGCAAGAAGATTTACCGGAGATTAGTGACTTTGAGCAGCAGCTGTTAGACCGAGTCAAGGCTGGTTTTATTAACTTGCTTGAATATCCACCTCTACTGGAAAATGTAGTCAGGATGGCAGTACTAGATCCGATTCTTTTCGCTGGTGGATTTTTTCTGGAGCCATTTTATATTAGAGCAGAAGAGTCAGTGGAGTTAGTGACAAAAGATGGAGAAATGTTAGTCAAAGGTAAGGTTGATGCTTTAGTCTTGAAAGAGCAATTTTGGGTGATGGTGATTGAATCAAAAAGGCTCACTTATTCAACAGAAGCTGGATTACCTCAATTACTAGCCTATATGCTGAGCAATCCCCATAGACAGAAACTCAGTTATGGTATGATTACTACAGGAGGGACATTCGTTTTCGTCAAATTGCTTAAAGAGGCAAGGCCACGATATGCCCTCTCGAAAGGATTTCGCATTCGTGATCCTGGAAAAAATCAACTATATGAAGTGTTATCCATACTTAAGCATCTGAGCCAACTAGCAATCATATCCATAACAGATTAATTTTCTTCTTCCGGTCTGCTGATTGTTTCCTGCTCTCCTTTTTGTTGAACATTACTGATTTTCAAAACATCGGAGAAGGTAGCGCAGTAAGTCGGCAAACCAAAAGTCTGGGGATTAACTGAATTTTGATAGGTAAAATGTCGGTAGTTTAAGCAAAATTTATCCCAAGCAGACATTTGAATTCGGAAAAGCACAATCAAGATATTGGCTAACCAGCGTTGCAAGGGTAAGCGAAAATAGATTTTTTTACCTAAATAAGCACAACCTTCTTCTACTGCCTGATTTACCGTCAAAGCTGGATTTCCTAAGACTAATTGCTCGATAGGTTCCTCTTGTGTCTGCTCAGTTTTCTCTGTATAATCAGGATGGGCAACGAGATATCCCACCACCTGAGCGATATCTTGGGCATGAATAAAATGGAAACTAGCATCAGCTTGTAACCAACGAATCACATCAGCCCATCTGGTAACATCTGCGATACCAGAGGAGAGATGGGAATAAGGTTTGTTCTCATCTCCCCCTAGTACTAAAGTAGGAAATAGGGCAGTAATTTTCGGAGCGGTCGGTAATTTGGATAATCGCCGCATACAGTCATATTTAGAACGGATATAGTCTGTTCCTAACTGACCTGCTTCCCTGAGCAATTGGTTATTGTGGTCTAGGATACTAGAGGTAGAGAAATATATCACCTGCTCACAAACCCTAGGATCAAGTAATTCGATTAATCGGACGGTTTTGACCACATTAATATCAAAAACCTCCGCTGCTCCTCCCCAAGCAGTAGCTACTAGGATGGCTACATCCATCGTTTTCAGCAAATTACGAAATTGGCTAATATTCCGCAAATCTCCCTGAAAAATCGTGATACCAGAACGAGCTTCGTAGTCAAATCTCAGTCTATCTGGATCTCTGACCAACAAGTACAACTCGTGCTCAGTTTCAGTAATCAGGGTTTCGGTGATGTAGTGACCAATGCAACCACTAGCACCTGTCAAAAAAATCCGCTTGGGGGTCATGCTTGGGTTCACAGTGCAGGTATAGACAAGATAAATTAGGCGTGAACTGCTAGCAATTCATCCACTTTTTTAGCGGTCACTTGCTTGGCAGTTTCAAAGAAAAACCTCACGTTGTCCTCCGGAGTAGTTGGTAAGACACCGTGACCAAGATTAAAGATATGACCTGTGTTACCCGCTTTGCGAATATTGTCGAAGATGCGATCGCGAATAAAATCTTGGGAACCAAAGAGAGCACCGGGATCCATATTTCCCTGAACCTTCATCTGAGCACCCAAGCGCTGCCGCGCTTCTGCCATATCTACTGTCCAGTCTACACTGACAATATCAACTCCTGACTTGCCCATTCGTTCTAAGACACCAGCACTGCCACTGATGTAGAGAATTAGGGGTGTATCTGGGTGAGTTTGTTTTACTTGCCTTACCACTCGCTGCTGATAGGGTAGAGCAAAGGTTTCGTAGTCTTGGGGACTCAGGTGACCAGCCCAAGAGTCAAACATTTGTACTACCTGAGCACCGCTGTCGATTTGGTAGCGGACATAGACAGCGATCTCATCAGCCATTTTACCCAGGAATTGATGAAGCATAGCTGGTTCAGAGAAAGCCATGCGTTTGATGTTGGAGTAATTTTTGGAAGTTTTACCCTCAATTACATAAGCTGCCAGAGTCCAAGGCGCACCAACAAAGCCTAGTACCGTTGCTTTGTTACCTACTTCATCCCGCAGTGCCTTTAAAATCGTCTGGATAAATGAAAGCTTATCTAATTCTATAGGATGTAGTTGATCAATTTGGGCTTGAGTGCGAATTGGTGGGTCAATAACTGGTCCCTTGCTCTCCTTAATATCGAAGGGAATACCCATTGCTGGCAGGGGTGTGAGAATATCAGAGAACATAATTACCCCATCTGGCTGAAAAGCCTTCCAAGGTTGCAGGGAAATTTCAATAGCAATGTCTGCTTTTTCCGAGCGTTCCCGAAAAGAAGGGTATTTATCCCGTAAATCTCGATAAACCTTCATATAACGACCTGCCTGCCGCATCATCCACACCGGCGGACGGTCTAATTTTTCACCTCGAGCTGCCCTTAATAGGCAAGGATCCTGGGTTGAACCATTCATCTAATTTTGACCACAGATAGTTTTTTAATGCATTTGTTAGCTTATCATTCTCCGATTGCCGTTACATAATACTTATGTAAATCTACTTAAGGTAGGAGGTAGGGGGCAGGAGGCAGGAGGCAGAAGGCAGGAGGCAGGAGGCAGGAGGTAGGAGGTAGGAGAATTACGTCAGTCTTTAATGACAACTTTGAGCTGAAAATATCCTGATGCTGCTCTCCAACCTAGGTATGGGAATAGATAAAAGAAAATTTACCTCAACCGCAAGAAGGCTCCCGCCATAATATGCAGATTTGGCGGTGAGATGAATTGCGGACAAGATGTAGGCTATAATTATTTATGTCAGACATGGCAACGTAAAATGCTGGTATTTGAGGCAAAACTTGAGGGAAAAAATAAGCAGTATGAGCGGCTTGATGAAGCCATTCGCACTGCTCGTTTTGTCCGCAACTCTTGCCTCAGATATTGGATGGACAACAA
>JAAHFP010000029.1 GCA_010672925.1 Symploca sp. SIO1C2
GGGAGCAGCCCATCGCCTCCAAGCGGTACGCCCAACAGTTTTGTATAAATTACTACCGTTGAGCCCACAAACCCCTCCACAATTCCCACTTTTGATAACCTCATTTCCAAATGGGCGAACCGTGAGTAATAAGTAATAAGTAATAAGTAATAAGTTAAGAGCTCAGGAGGAATTTTCCGGTAAAAATGCAAGGTTTTTGAACTAAAAAATACCATTTTCTTGCACTTGGCGAGAGTAAAAATGATTGAAAAGCATGTCTGGTATGGCTTCCACACTTATGCAGCAAGCCCTAATGAGCGCTTAACTCACATCTTGCACTCTTTTCATAAATACTTAATAGGGTTAGTTATAACAATCAATTCCAATGCTGAAATCGTCAAATCTTATTACTGTTACCTATTCTCTAACGACCCAGGTCAATTTTCGACTTGGTGCAAGAACTCAGCTTAACGGCACAGGCAACAGCTTATCTGGCAACAGGCAAAGCGTGTAAACGCCGAATCTAGAACTTTAGAGTTCCTCAATCTCTGTTCTAGTGAGTCCTGTTGCTTCTGCAATTGTCTCAATATCTATTCCCTTGTGTTTAAATGTTCTGGCTATATTCACCTTTTCTTGCTGTTTACCTTGCTCAAGACCCTGTTGTTTCCCCTGCTTGATACCTTCTTCAAGACCCTGCTTGATACCTTCTTCGATACCCTCCAATCTTCCCTCTGAGCGCGAACCTTCGATGATGCTGACTTCATAGCGCCTATTCTCCATATATCTGAGGTAGTTTGCTCTTTCTTCTTCACTCAAACTATCTACTAGTAAATTTGCCTTCGCTTCCGCTAAGCCTTGAGCTGTAAATTCTTCTTTTATTTGGCTCTTTTTTAAGAAATATATCCATTCGTCTAAGGTATCCTTTGCCACGTCGTTAAAGTTGTTGACTTTAATCACATAATATTCGGGAAAAATCTCCGATACTTTTTTGATATTAAACAGCTTCTTTTGGTTTATTGATGGCTTTAACTTGTCTTTCAAGTGCAGACCATGAAAATCTAACTTTCCTTGGTAAATATAATCATCTCCCTGTCCCAGAGAAAAGTAGACTATATTTACCGAATAGACTTTTTTTACTTTACTGTAAGGCTCTCCTTTTTCCAGGAATTCCGTAATTAATTTCGCCGTGCCGTAGAGCATTCGATGAAAGTAATCTTGCTCGGTACTGTTTTGCACTTCAACAAGAATCAATTCTCCCTGGTCATTTTCTGCCAGAATATCGACTCGATTAAGCTTATCATCCTCTGCTTGTCGATTGCTCTCACTTTCGAGTATGGATTGTATCTTGATTTGTTTCCCTAATAACTCGCTGAGAAAGCCCGCCAAAACTACATAATTAGCTTTGTTTCTGAGTAATTTTTTAATTGCCCAATCAAATCTGATGTGTGTTTGGGGCATGATAGTATCAATGAGAAGATCGACTTAGGTCTATTGTGACATATTTTACTCTAACGACTCAAGGAAAAGGCAAACATCCCAAGCGATCGCTACTAATTTGGTTTTTCTCCCGATTTATACTGTAGCTACTTCTGCCAAAATTTTCTAGGTTAAAAAGACTTGGTATGCATAATAAATAGTTAGAATGCTAATGTTGAAAAAGCTTAAACAAAGAAGATAATGTTTGAGCGTAATAACCTGTTGCAATCCCTCAAAGCCATTGGGCTCAACCCGGCAAAAGATATTTTTACTCAGCTTGCTGTCGCCTATGAACAGCCTAATCGCCATTATCATAACCAATCTCACATTGCGAATTGTCTTAAGCTGGCAAATTGCTTTACATCTCTAGCGCAATACCGACATGAGATTGAGATTGCCCTCTGGTTCCATGATGCCGTATATGATCCTAGACGTAATGATAATGAAGAAGCAAGCGCACTGTGGGCTAGCTGCTATCTATCGGATGAGGGGGTAGCCAATGAATCGTTGACGCGAATCACTGATATGATCCTTGCTACTAAGCACCATCACCCTTGCGATGGTGATGCCGCTTTAGTTATCGACATCGATCTCGCAATACTTGGGAGTGATCCAAATCGCTTTGAGGAGTACGACAAGGCCATCCGTAAGGAGTATGTCTGGGTTCCTTCTGCGGAGTACAGAATTGGCAGGCAACGAGTTCTTGCCAAGTTTTTGCAGCGAGAAACAATCTTTCTGACTGATGTCTTTCAGGCTACCTTTGAACAGAAAGCCAGACAGAACATCCTGCGCAAGCTACACGAAATGAATACCTAGTTATATTATTCTCAGATTAGATTAGGGCGCACGTCGGTGCGCCCCTACATTTCGTTTCAACAATGTACCGCATAGAAGAGCCAACTGCTGTATTAATTATTCACTACTTAATCTTGCCAATTTTCCGTCCCACTGCTTCAATTTCGGCATAGTTGGCATTTTCGGTAGCAATAAACTTAGTAGCCCCAAATAGGTCAAGGATTTCTTTGTGTTCAGGGACATTGGGATCTAGCTTAAACAAGGCAGCTTGAACCTGCTCCACAAAATCATCTCCGTAGCGTTCCTTTACAATAGGATTAATTACCCAGTGATAATCATAGTAAGCTGGGGTTCGCCAAATCACGTCTACTTTCTCTAAGTCCACATCTCCAGCGGCGACGCGACTCTTCCAGACTTGTTCGTTCAAGGCTCCCACTTCGTAGGTTCCTGCCTCTACCAATTGAATTGTGGCATCGTGGGATTTGGAAAACCCGACTTCCCCTTGAAAATCCTCCAAAGTTACCCCTGCTTGTTCGAGAAAATATTGGGGCATCAAACGTCCAGAGGTTGATGATTCGCTGCCAAAGGTTAAGGTACTACCTTTTATAGTTGTTAGCTCTTGAATTTCCTCAATGGGTTTAAGGCCACTATTTTTATTAGCGATAAAAACAGTGTGGAATTCGGCATCAATATCTCGTTGAGCGATCGCCTGAGCCTCGTTTACCTGTAATCTAGCTTGAACACCAGTCAGTCCTCCAAACCATACTAGGTCTAAGTCTCCCACTCGAAAAGCTGTCACCGCTGCTGTATAATCAGTTACGGGTTTGTATTCTATCGGAACTCCCAACTCCTGTTCTAGGTAAGTGGCTAGTTTGCTGTAGAGCCGTTGTAACTTTTCCGGGTCTTGGTCAGGGATTGCTCCCGTAGTCAAAGGTTGCACCTCGGCTCCATCTGCGGCAGGGGATTTAGAATCGGTTCTAGGGGAACAGGCAGTAACTGGCAGTAATAGCAGTAGAAGGAAACCTAGTAGAAACTTATTTTTGACCATTAGACCTCTTGTAAAAGTTGATAATTATCTGTAGGGGCGTAGCATTGGCTATTGGTGTCAACTCAAGGTTAAATCCTTATCCCAACGGTCGTTTAAACGACCGGCTAATAGCTCAAGTCATCTAAAGATGACTCAATTTTCCCTAAAATTTTCAGTCCACGCTTTGTGGACTTGAGCTATTAGCCGGTGAACTTGAGGATACTGTGGGCGAATTGATGTGGGGTCAGACCCCTCCCCAAACCCCTCTCCTCTTAGGGGAGGGGCTTTTCGGCTCCCCCTTCCCTTGCAGGGAAGGGGGTTGGGGGGTTAGGTCAACAATTATTGTACAAAGGGCTAAAAGTCTTGTCTATTCAACAATTGAACTACGTAATGGGTAATACCCCCTCTTAATTCGCCAACAACATCCTTGAGTTCTGGGTGGGTGTGGAAGCTAGTCGTTAAGCAATTCCTAGCTTAAGTTGACACCAATAAGCATTAGCGCTGGCATAATGCCCATAAAATCAAGGTTTTTTTCCGTCAATGCTACGCCCTACCGGGATTTATGCAAGAGAGCTATATATCTCCTTTTCCCCTTACTTCGTCAGATTTAGACCAACGCTCCAACACAGCAAACTTCTGTGTCTAAGAAATAGCATTGGGCGTATGCAATACGCCCCTACAATCCATTTATACAATAATAGGGCAGATTTTGTACATAAATGACCAATGACCAATGACCAATGACCAATAACCAATAACTAATCAACCTCCCGCACAGTTATCGAAATACCATCTCCCAATTTCATGGCAATCAAGTAATAATGTTGCTGGTGGGTATCCGTTTCCCAACAAAATTCCTGCTCTAAGGTCTTTCTTGTTTCCACCACTTGCACAAACTTGTCAAACAATCCTGGATCAAGTTGATTCAGGAGTGGTTTTATTCCTGACCTAAAGGTAAAGTCTCCTCGTTTTTTACCTAACAGTTTGGCAAAGATGGGATTAACCAACAGACAGTGAAAGTCTTCAATTTCTCCAGTAACGACATCCCTCACCGCTTCTATCGCAGCCATGCTATCTTGGGAATTGTTGAATACTCTAGTAAGTAAAGCATAAGATTGCTGGAGCATTTCTGTAGTTTGTTGCTGTTGTTCAATTTTCTGTCTAAGTAAGAGTTTTTGCTGTTGTAAATTGATATGGGCAATAATTCTGGCGACGGCTTCTTCCGGTTGACAGGGTTTGGTGATATAGTCTACCGCTCCCACTTGGAAAGCTTTGATTTTATCAGATACTTCATGGGAGGAAGTGAAAAAAATCACCGGTATATCTGAGGTTGCTTCATCGGCTTTCAGAGAGGAGCAGAGTTGGTAGCCATTAATATCTGGTAGTTTAACTTCCAGTAAAATGATATCCGGTGGTTGGTTCCGGACTGTTGTTAATGCCTGGTTGCTGTCAATAGTGTTGTGAACTTTGTACCCTTGTTTATTCAAGGCATAGCTTAAAAAGTCTAGGTTTTCAATAAATTGATCAACGATTAAGATATTGCCTTTATAGTCTTCCCTTTGATAGATACCCCTTGGTTCTATTTCTGGCACATTATGTACAAGTGTAGAACATTGTTCTAGTAAAAGATAGCGAAAATTACTCTTGGTTACTTTGGTTTCTAATAAATTAGACAGGCGATGCCATAACCGGGAAGCTAAATCCTTTATATGTCCTACACTCAGAAATAAGTTATCGGCAACAGCACTGTAGTTTTGATTATCCCAAGCAGCCTTGAGAATTGCTTTCTCTTGCTCGGTTAGTTGCATATCAAGTTTGGATTGGAAGGTAAATTCCACCAATGTAAGCGCTTCTTCAAAAGTCATGTTAGCGTTAGTCTGATTTTCAAAGCTTTGAGTTTTTATTTATGTTAAGCACCCTGAAGTATTGTAGGGACTTAGGAGAAGGTTAGATATTCACCTCTTGAATCTCCCTAAATATAAGGATTGTTTAAATCTTGATAATTAGCAATCTATAAAACTCATATAAAAACTCATATAAAAACTCATATAAAAACTCATATATGTAACTAAACATTATGGTGATATTCTGATTGCCTATAAAATAAAGCTTTTGGCTATTTTTGATTGATATATTTTAACTGGTTATTTTGCCAAAATAGTGTGCCAAGGGAGATATAGCTTTTGTGCTCTCAAATATCCTGGTGTAAATTGTATAAAATAATACATTTTTTGAAAGCGCGAAAACCACAAGTCGGACAGTTGGGTAGGTGAATTTGGGAGAACCCGACTTTTCCGACTCGATGACCCGACTTTTCCGACTGACAGGGATGGGGAAGAGGTTTCAAGATAAGGAAGTGAAAAAAATACTATTTGGATTGAATACCGATTTTCTGAAGTTAGGAAAGTATGGTTGCAATCAATCAAGGGGAAAACGAGGAAAATTTCCTTTCTCCTGTTTCCTAATTAAGTGATCTCAAAGTACTCATGTTGCTCAGGTGAAATTTTTCTGCCTTGGGTAGGGTTTCTGCTGGCAAAAACATGAGACTGGGATTCAAGAAGCAACAGTTTGTTCCCAGATTTTTCTTGCATCGATTTGGTGTACTACCAGTTTAGGATTATGTCAGATTGTCAATCAGTTACTGCATCGTCTCAGTGGAGTTGCTCTGAAGATTTGGGGCAAGAGTTTTGGCAGCAATGGGAGGAGTATCGAGATTATCTTTACCGTTGCTGCATTAAGTGGATGGGGGGAAACCCGATTGATGCGGAAGATGCCCTTTCTCGAGCGATGTTGAAAGCTTGGGAGAAGGTGCAAAAGTTTGCGGGTAAAATTAATAATTTTAAAAGTTGGTTAACCAGTCTGACTCGTAATCTCTGTGTGGATATTCATCGAGAGCGCAGCCGGGGAGCGAATCAAGTTGAGGATATCGAAGGTTACGCTTCTGCGGAGGAGTCAGAGTTGGTAGGGAGTGAGGATACCCCGGAGAAAGCTTTGGAGAAAGCAGAGAAAGCAACGTTGATCAAGGAGGCAATCGCTTCTTTACCGGAACGGTTACGGGATACATTTATTTTACATTTTTATCAACAGCAGACCCATACAGAAATTGCCCAAGCCCAAGAGATAACCTACGATAATGTCTGCAAGCGGATATCTTTGGCACGGAAACAGCTTAAAGAGAAGTTGAGTGGCTATTTCCGAGAGACTGAGGAAGCTGAAAGGGCTACAGTTGGCTCCAGGAAGTCGTCAACTAAACCAGAAAAACCGGAGCCTGTCGAAAGTTCCATCGTACCAAGAGAAATTGCAACCCCGATTGTTCCGGAAAGGGAAACGGTATCGGCAGAAATAGATTGTGTTGAAGTCATTGATGCAGAAAAAACCGAAGGTGTGGAGGGTTACGATCCTGCTCAGGTTAGTGGCGAGAATCCGCGATTGCCTGTCGCACCTGTTGTTTTGTCAAGTGCGATGCCAGAGGCAACAGGGATATTGGTGCTGTCTTCCTTTAGGGAAAAAGCAGTTTCGCGGTTGGGCAATATCGCTTCTTTACCGAAACGGTTACGAGATACATTTATAAAACATTTTGAGCAACAGCGATCGCATACAGAAATCGCTGAAATGCAAGATATAACTTATGATAGCGATCGCTAATTTTGCTCAATAGGAAAAGAGCTTAGCTCACACAGTACCAGCACAGGGTAGCACTACAGTTAGTGTAACCGTCTTTTTGCTCAACCGGAGTCAGTCGCAAGCTCGCCTTAGGTACGGCTGGACAATTCACATGTCGATGATGCTCGAGTCTGTGGCGAGAAAGTGCGAAAGGCGATCGCACGAATAGTTTTGTCGGGTTCATCGTATAAACTAAGTAGAAAACCAAAGAATCGAAGCGGCAAATAGCTGCTCGTTTAATCTGTTTTAGCTTATTAATTCCTTCTACTATACCTGAGTGTTTGGCATCAATTCATCTACTAAATTTTTAATGTAGAACCAAAAAATTCAGAAACGGCCTTCCAAAATCGTCTTAATAGCAGAATCAGACAGATGAGCAACATTCAGTTTCATGAATTAAGTTCAAAGTTATTAGACGGTGATATCCACCCGTGATTCTGAAACCGACAACTCTTACACAGAGGAATTGAAAATGAAAAAAGCAATCAAGAACGTCCTTACAGCTTTAATAGCTGTAGTGGCAGTGTGGGCAATAGGCACAAGCAGCGCCCATGCGGATGTAAATTTTTGTGCTCAAGGAAATCCTACACTCAGCGTTGACTATTTAGTGCAAGGGCAGGAACTTGGAGTACAAGTAATCAAGGAAGGCTCTAATGTCCGGTTGAAGTGTAATAACTACTATGGCGAAGGAGCTGGTTCTGAGTGGACAAGTAAGTGTACTGGTATCGAACGGTTAACATCTGGATGCTACAAAGTATGTGGATATCAAAAACCAACCCCACCCTCTGCTAGTGAACCGTGGAGCGCTCAGTATCCAACGATCAATCAAATAGGATTCAACAAATATAATGTCGTGATGGATGATCCAATAGCAGGGGGACGGCAAACTAGTATGGTTTTAGCAGGTGAATTTACATCACCCCCTTCCAATAGTGGACCATGCGGAAAGTACAATCCAAATCCCTAGAGAAAATCCAAATCCCTGGAGAAAACACAAAATTGACCTGTTTTCCTAGGTAGA
Organism: Symploca sp. SIO1C2; assembly: GCA_010672925.1. GTDB lineage: Bacteria > Cyanobacteriota > Cyanobacteriia > Cyanobacteriales > Coleofasciculaceae > Caldora. The sequence continues at coordinate 7,962 of JAAHFP010000029.1, forward strand.
CCTCGAGCACCCATTTAATAGGGTGTGCTAAACAAATCTCCACCAACGGCGATCGCGTTTCTCAACGTGATCGCTTTTGGTATCTTATGGGTCTGGGAAGGACTTCAAGGAAGGAGCGTGATCGCATCTGCACAAGACCAGTACGATCGCGGATCTTGTAGGGTGCGTTAGCAGGAGAGCAATTTATCAATAAAATAGATAATCTTTGCTCCTGCGTAACGCACCGTCAATCTAATACAGGAAGAGCGTTGCTTGCAGTAGCTTGCTTGTACTATCCCTAGGTTTATCAATTTTAATCCCATAGCCTTTGAATAGAATAAGCATCAAGCTTGATATGATATCTTTACTAACCAAAATAAGAGAGTGATATCGTTTCCGGTAGCATTGGAATGATATATTTTTGGTTATGTCATCTGGAATCGTAATGACGGTGTGCTATATAATTTCGATGCACCCGGATTTGATATGATTCATCCCTTGAACAATCAACATTCTATCAAAAGGGTCGCGATGATTTGACGGAAAAGCAAGTCCTGCATATAACTCAATATCTTTATCAATAATAGGTAATATCTGAATATTTAGATATTGCAATTCTTTAAATAAATCTGCAATAGACCGATGAATTTGTAATTTACCGATATTAATCTTAATCGCAATTTCCCACAGGCTAACAATGCTCAAATATAAATTTTCTTTGGTGTCAATGATATTCTTAGCTTTCCTTGCTAGATTAGCAGCAGTTCTGTTTTCAGAGATTCAGGCAAATTAACCACGACCTGACCTAAAGCAAGCTCAGTATTCATAATTGTTGTTAGACGATTGGGAGCATTTTGAATTTTGCATTTTGAAGTCAGAAAATGGTCAATTTTATACAGGGAGTGCAAATTGCTTGTACCAGCACTAGCGCGATCGCAGGGGGAATAGACAATGGGAGATGTACTTCAAGGATGTGATAACTACTATATATGTGTATAGTCTGCCTATCATAAAGTGATAATATCAAAAAATAATGATGAATACAACATCAAGGCAAAATAGAAGATAGACAACTTTATTCATTAGAACAATCCATGATCGCCAGTCTTGACTCCCTCCTAACCAGTTCCCCAGAAATCCGCCACGGCAGACTTTGCATTGCAAGGACTGGCATCACCGTACACCGCATCGCCATCTGGTACAAACTCGGTCACAGCGCAGAAGAAATTACTCGCCAATATCCTCATCTCTCCCTAGCTGGCGTTTATGCTGCCCTTGCCCACTACCACGCTAATCGCACCCAAATTGATGCTGACATCGAAGCCGACGAAGCCCAATCCCAACGCTTGGAAGCACAATATGCTCAGAAGCGGCAGGTACTACAATGAAGATCCGCTTGTATCTTGATGAAGATGCGATGGCAGATGCACTCGTCCAAGCACTGCTCGAACGAGGTATTGATGTTACCACTGCTAACCTTGAAGGCATGGTTTGCCGTCCCGATTCTGTTCACCTCGACTACGCAACTTCTCTTGGGCGGGTTCTCTATTCCTTTAACATCGGTGACTACTGTCAACTACATGCTGAGTATCTCGCGATCAATAAACCCCACGCGGGTATTATTGTTGCCAGCCAACAACGATTTGGAATTGGAGAGCAAATGCGTCGCCTTCTGCGTATTGTCAGTGCTCTCTCCACTGAAGAAATGCAAAACAATCTCGAATTCTTGAGCAATTGGGACTGATAGGTATAAGGTCATTTACCAATTTTTGCCACAGATTTCATGCAGCAAACTCCTCACCCCATCACCACAGACTTAGTTTTAGTTGGCGGCGGTCATAGCCACGCGATCGCTCTATATCAGTTTGCCATCAAACCTCTCCCTGGTGTATGTCTTACCCTAATCAACCTAGGCGTAAGCTTTCTCCCAGATAAACCCAACATTCGATAACATTGCTGCTTATCCATACCGCCTATTCTATATTTTGTTTAAATTTATTACCAGACTCTTGACGCATTTGTTCAATGATTTCTGGATATTTTTCCAGATCTTCTAAGGATTTTAAAGGAGGATAAACCACTCTATTTTCTCTCTCACGTACTCTGTCTAAATACGCATAAAATGCTTCATCATCTTCTCTATGAGATAAGACATAACTTTTTAACTCTTGAACCGTCATAGTCTGAAAGTTAGGCTGTTGAGTCATTTGATCCATTCTCCATTCGGTTTAATTTCAATCTCAAGGGAATCACCAATTATCATAAATATATTGCCTGTGCGTTCATCAAATCTTATTAAATTAATCGGCAAATATAACCTGGTAGCCCAACAAGAAAGGGTATAAGATTGTAATAGTTGTGCTTGTGTAGGAATATTTCCCTCCCTAAACTAGACCCATAACAATTGTTATCATACGATTAGAGTGCGATTGCCTACGACACCAGCGTAGCTGATCGCATTAGTTCGATTATATCAATAAAACACAACCAAGAGATTAGATTATAGTTTGAACACGGGGATAAGCTAGACCGACCTTTTAGCATCCATCGTAAAATCAGGAGAGCAAACTTCCTCAATGTAATCTGGTATAAAAGGTTATTTACCAATTTTTGCCACCGATTTCATGCAGCAAACTCCTCACCCTATCACCACAGACTTAGTTTTAGTTGGCGGCGGTCATAGCCACGCGATCGCTCTATATAAGTTTGCCATGAAACCTATCCCTGGTGTGCGCCTCACCCTAATTACCGATACTGCCCACACCCCTTATTCTGGAATGCTACCAGGTTATGTGGCTGGTTTTTACAGCTACGATGAAACTCATATCGATTTGCGCCGTCTGGCAGTGTTTGCCAAAGCTAGGTTATATCTAGACCAAGCAATTGGTTTGGACTTAACTGAGAATAAGGTAATTTGTGCTCATCATCCCCCCGTTGCCTTTGATTATTTATCCCTGGATATTGGCAGTACCCCAGCAACCATTGGTACACCTGGTGCTGCGGAATATGCAATTCCGGCTAAACCGGTTCCCTGGTTTTTGGCAGCCTGGGAAAAAATAGTTACCCAGGTGGAACAATGTCCCACGCACCCTCTTTCCTTGGCGATTGTCGGGGGTGGCGCTGGTGGAGTAGAACTTGCCCTCAATATGCAAGCTAGATTGCAGCAAATTTTAACTGATGCTGGTCAATCGACAGAGAAGTTAGAAATTCATTTATGTCATCGGGGTACTCAACTGTTACCCTATCACAATCGGTGGGTTAGCCGTTATTTGGAAAAAATTCTCTGGCAGCGAGGGATTAAGCTTCATTTAGGGGAAAGGGTAAGTCAAATAAGGGTGAGCGAAAAAAGGAGTGGGGAGACGAGTCAGCAGACGCGGAGACGCGGAGACGCGGAGACGCGGAGAATGGAAATGGAAATCCTACGCAAAATTTCGTTCACCCGTGAAATAACTGCTAAAGCCTCCAATAGTTTGCCAAAACTGGAAGCATCCCAAAATTGCACAAATTTATCAAAATCAGTTATCTGCAACTCTGGCTTAACAATCCCATGCCACCAGGTTTTTTGGGTAACTCAAGCCTCTGCCCCCAGTTGGATTCAAGCCTCAGGACTGGCTACGGATGAGCGCGGATTCGTGCTTGTTGCCGATACCTTGCAGTCGATTTCCCATCCCCATATCTTTGCTGCGGGAGATATTGCCACTATGCAAAACTACCAGCGTCCCAAAGCTGGGGTATTTGCGGTGCGTCAGGGAAAGCCTTTATTTGACAACCTGCAACGGATGGTATTGGGGAAAAAGCTGCTTCCTTACCGTCCCCAAGCCCAATACTTAAGTTTAATTGGTACTGGAGACAAAAAAGCGATCGCTTCCTGGTCATTTTTCGGGTGGCACTCACCGCTGTTGTGGCAATGGAAAGACCACATTGACCGCAAATTTATGGCTCAGTTTGATGATTTATATCAAGTTCGGTTGAATACTTACACTTTGGTGAGAAGAAGGCAGAAGGCAGAAGGCAGAGGGCAGAAGGGAAGAAAGAAAGTTGCAAGGGAGAAGGGAATTATAAGTGATTATCCGAACTTGATATTACCCTCGATGGTAGCAGACGGGGAGATGGGGATATGGGGAGATGGGGGGACGGGTAGGAAAGACATCATTCCCGAAATGTATTGTGCAGGCTGTGGTGCTAAAGTTGGTAGTAAAACCTTAGAAAAAGTACTCAGACGGCTGTCGGTTCAGGAAAAACCTAATATTATTATCGGATTGGATAACCCAGATGATGCGGCAGTGGTGCAAGTGCCACCGGGTCAATTGCTGGTACAAACTGTTGATTATTTTCGTAGCCTGACTGATGACCCCTACATCTTCGGTCAAATTGCCACTAATCACTGTTTAAGTGATATTTTTGCTATGGGAGCAACTCCTCAAAGTGCTTTAGCGATCGCGACTATTCCCTATAGTACAGAAGATAAGATTGAGGAGACTCTCTATCAATTGATGTCGGGAGCTAATAAGATCTTACAAGATAGTCAGGCTAGCTTAATTGGTGGTCATACTAGCGAAGGTGCCCAATTAGCCTTTGGTTTGTCTTGCAATGGATTAGTTACTCCCCAGCAACTGCTGCGCAAAAGCGGGATGAAACCGGGACAAGGGTTGATTTTAACCAAAGCTATTGGTACAGGAACCCTGTTTGCTGCGGATATGCGTTATCAAGCTAAAGGTCGCTGGATTGAGCAAGCGATCGCATCCATGTTACTCTCCAATCAAACTGCAGCCCAGGTCTTTCTGGAATATGGGGCAACAGCCTGTACTGATATTACCGGATTTGGTCTGTTGGGACATCTGGTAGAGATGGTTAAAGCTTCTCAAGTAGGAGTTGAACTAGATATGGATGCCATACCAATTTTACCAGGAGCCAGGGAAACTATACAAGCGGGAATTACCAGCTCCCTACATCCTCAAAATTTGCGGCTGGCTATCTACCTCAATAATGCAACTCAAGTTAGTGATTTGGTCAAATACCAATTGCTATTTGACCCTCAAACCTCTGGTGGACTCCTCGGTGCTATTCCAGCTGAAAACGTTGATGAATGTCTCAATAAGTTGAAAATATCTGGTCATAAGCAAAGTTGCTTGATTGGTAAGGTTATTTCGACTCCGGAAGAATTGAGAATTAAGAATTGAGAATGGGGAGTCTTTTCACCTTCTGACAATCCAAGCGCAAATTCTAGGCATATCAACTATATTCTGTTGTTATCTCAGACGGATTAACCACGGTAATGTGGGAAAATCGTCGAAAGTCTTCTGTGTTGAAGGTAAGAATGTGAGAAATACCATTGACAAGCATGACAGCGACTAGTTTGGCATCATGCACATTAACCCCTTTTACCTCATGCTCCTCTACAAGCTGTTTCCATTGGGGATAGATATATGGAGTGTCTGGTAAAATAGAAAAGATACCTTCTAATCGAATGAGTTCTGCATAAGTTTCTTGAACCGACATGCCTAAGCCGTTTTTGTCCAGAGGTCTTGTGCAAACGTTCCAAAACTCAATTAAGTTTTGGGATGCAAGACAAACTTGATCAGCATCCTGCAAGAGATGTTCTAGTGCTGTCTGAGATTGGGGCTGCATAGGATGGCCGAACTGGATGCTACGCAGAAGTACATTAGTGTCAATAAGGTATCGTATCAGCCTCTTTCTCCATATATAGATTCACGACTAATTGCATGGTCACTGAGCAGAGGAAGCTGGAGATCTCGGTGGCTTTCCACCCATTCTTGAAAAGCTTTTCTGCGCTCAGTTGCAACAATTGTTTCATTCTCAGAAACTACCAATTGTCCCAATAATTTATCGAGATATGGTTTAATCTGTTCAGGAGTACGGCTAGTAATCTTAACCAAAACCCTAAGGACTTCTTCTAACTCATCCTTATAGGTATGGGAAAAGCCTTGCAGATGACTATCTGGTACTAATTCCCCATTATATCCCTTTGAGGTGTTGGTATTCATAAACCCTTAGCCTAGCGATCGCTGTATCTTCAGCTCTGAAATTATATCTCTATATTAAGACAAGTGCAAGGGTTTCAGTTCCCTTACAAGAGCAAAATTGCCTAAGATGACCATTTTTTGAATTCAAAATGCAAAATGCAAAATGTAGGAAAAGATAATTTTGAATTGATAATTTTAAATTTTGAATTGGAAATTGGGAATCCTTCTGCTTTTACGATAAGCTTTACCTCTGTAGAGTAAAATCATATATCTATGGGGGGATATTTCGATGAATCAAGTAAATTTAGGTCAACTGTTTCGCGCCTGTAACCCGACTTATACTCTGGATTTAAGTAAAGAGTCGGATCGACGGTACTACATCGATTTTACTGCGGTGCGGGGTAACAATATTATTCGGGAGTTGCAGCGTACTATTGTTTTATCGGGAGATGAAGCAACTTGTCAATTGTTCACGGGTCATATCGGTTGTGGTAAGTCTACTGAGTTATCCGAGTTGAAGACTAAGTTAGAACAAGATGGTTTTCATGTGGTCTACTTTAGGTCTTCCCAGGATTTGGATCCGGCAGATGTGGATATTAGCGATATTTTGTTAGCGATTGCTCGTCAAGTAAGTCACAGTTTAGAGGAAGCAGGGATTCGGTTGCAACCCAATCGCTTTCAGGAGTTGCTCCAAGATACAGTTAATTTGCTCAATTCTGATGTTACGGGTTTGAATCTGAAAATTCCCAAGGGGGGTAATTGGGGAGTAAAGACCGATAAAGGGAAATCGATTCTTTCTCTGGGTATTGCGGAAATCACCACTAAAGCCAGAAATAGTAATACAATTCGCACCTTCTTAAGGCAACATCTCGAACCGAGAGTCAATAATATTTTAGAAGCCCTTAACCAAGAGTTGATTATTCCGGCGCAACAACAACTTAAGGCAGCAAATCAGGCGGGATTAGTGGTAATTGTCGATGATTTAGACCGTATTGATAATAAAACCCGTTCAGGAGAAACCTCCCAACCAGAATATCTTTTTGTGGAACGAGGGGAGCAACTCAAAAGACTCCAATGTCATCTTGTCTACACCATTCCCCTAGTGCTGAATTTTTCCAATGAGAAAGAAAACCTGGTCAATCGCTTTGGTGTAGATCCAAAATTATTACCAATGGTGAGGGTACAAGAGCGAGATGGTAGTATTTGTGAGCAAGGTTTAGCTTTACTGCGCCAGATGATTTTGGCTAGAGCTTTTCCTCTGGTAGAGTCGGAGCAGAGGTTAAATCTGATCTCGGAATTGTTTGATAGTCCCCAAACTTTAGACCGTCTTTGTACCATTAGTGGAGGTCATGTACGGAATTTACTGGTTTTATGCTACAAGTGTTTACAAATTGAAGACCCTCCTATTACTCGGCAATTGCTAGAAAAAGTGATTACCCAAAGACGCACGGAGTTAACTAGAGCGATTACTCCTGATGAGTGGGAATTGCTGAAGAAAGTTAAAGACCAGCAAGCTGTGAATGGAGAGGAAGAGTATCAAACTCTGTTAAAGAGTCTGTTTGTGTTTGAGTATTGGGATGATGTGGGGGGATGGTTTGTGATTAATCCGCTTTTGGATAATGGATAATTGATAATGGATAATTGATAATGAGTAATGAGCAGTAGTAGGACTTCAGTCCAAAAAGAAGCTATAAACAAGTTTTTTTCAACAAATCCGGTTGATAATCATGAAATTCGTCCACTAAACCAGGTTCCTCCGGATCTTCGCTAGGCAAATGATACCTGGTGGGCAGAGATTTTTGATTTTTGCCGGTTGTGAGACGGTTGTAGTTGAACCATTAGTGTGTGTTAGGTGTTTCTTGTGGAACAGGCAAGATGCCTGTCATCTGTCGCGATCGCTCTATTGCTTTTGCTGTTATTTTCTGATATTATCTATTTCATAATAGGAAAGGTGTGCGCTTATATATAAAAGCAGCAACATTTGACATTATTACAGAGTCTTGTAGAGACAGAGATTAGATGGCAACTCTTACAACTCTCCAACGCAAAGACCTAGAAAAACTCCAAGCAGAACATCCTGACTATTGCATGGAGTTAGCAGAAGGAAATATCACCATTATGAGTCCATCAGGGTATCAATCAGATGAAGTAGCGATTACAGTAGCGGCTAATTTATGGAATTGGGTAAAACCGAGAAAGTTAGGCCGGGTAGCGGGAGCAGGAGCCGGTTTTGAGTTGCCTAACTCTGATGTGAGAGCGCCGGATGTTTCCTTTGTGCGAGCAGAACGAATGAAGGTTAGTCCCCTTTCCTTTGCCGAATTAGCTCCAGATTTGATGGTTGAGGTTAAGTCTCCGAGTGATACTCTTAAGTCTCTTCGGGATAAGATTCAAAGTTTTCTGTCCCAAGGAACAAAAGTTGGTATTCTGATTAATCCAGAACAACATAGAGTAGAGATTTATCGCCCTGGAGAAGAAGTAGTTGTTTTGGGTGACGGTGATATTCTGACTATTCCTGATTTGTTACCGGGATTTGAGGTAGCAGTAGTTGATTTATGGTCGGTGGAGTTTTGAAGAGTCAATTTACATTAAGTGTAAATTAAATTGTCTTGCTCTTGCTGTTATTTTCTGATATTATCTATTTTATAATAGGAAAGGTGTGCGCTTATATATAAAAGCAGCAACATTTGACATTATTACAGAGTCTTGTAGAGACAGAGATTAGATGGCAACTCTTACAACTCTCCAACGCAAAGACCTAGAAAAACTCCAAGCAGAACATCCTGACTATTGCCTGGAGTTAGCAGACGGAAATATCACCATTATGAGTCCATCAGGGTATCAATCAGATGAAGTAGCGATTACAGTAGCGGCTAACTTATGGAATTGGGTAAAACCGAGAAAGTTAGGGCGGCATTCCCAATTCTGCATTCTAAATTCTAAATTCTAAATTCGACCTTCCACCTATGAACTCTGCTGCCCAAAACCAGGAAGCTTTAGCGGAAATAAAACGGCTGTTGCGGATGTCTCAGGGAGATTGTTCCCTGGTTTTAGCTGTGGGTAATTACGCCTGTTTGCGGGAGCAGATAATAGAGGAGTTATGCCGGGAGTCTCCGGTGGCTATCAGGAAATTATCTTTAACTGAGGAAGTCAACTCTCTCCACTCTGCTATTGTTGAAGAAATCGGGGAAGAGTTACCAGAGGCTCTATTTATCTGTGGCTTGGAGTCCCTCACTAACCTGGATGAAGTCCTCTCTAATACTAACTATCTTCGGGAAGAGTTTCACCAATTCCAATTTCCCTTGATATTCTGGGTGACGGATGCCATAGTTAGTAAATTCATTCGCTCAGCACAAGATTTTTATACTTGGACAACTACCATTGAGTTTGCCATTACAACCGAGGAGTTGATTGATTTTCTCCGGCAGACTAGTGATGAGGTATTTAACCATATTCTCCACTCGGAAGATGCTTTCCTCTTTACCGCTAACCAGACTCGTTTGGGTTTAACTGCTTCCCGTTGTCGAGAATTAGAGCAAGCAAGTCAAGAGTTGCAACAAGCTGATCTCACCTTAGAACCAGAGTTAGACGCTAGTTTAGCATTTGTCTTGGGAAGATGGACTAATGACCAAGACCAAGCAAGGCAATATTACGAAAATAGTTTAAATCTCTACCCAGAAACTGGCAATCCAGATAAAAAAGGACTCATTCACTTACATTTAGGTTTGTGGTGGCGCAGTTATGCTGTGCAGCAGCGGCGAGAATATGAGGAGGCTTGTCAACGAGCAAGGGATTATTTTGAGGATGCGATCGCTTTATTCAAGAAAGCCGAGCATGAGGATTTAGTTAGTAAGTTTATCAACTATTGGGCAGAAGTACTACATAGATTAGCACAGTGGCAGGAGTTGGGGCAGGTTGCTAACCAAGCTTTGCCCTTACATCAAAGTCGGGGAGATTTCTTTTACCAAGCTAGAAGCCACGGATTCCTAGCAGAAGTAGCACTGGCTAAAGCTGAACCTCAAATTGCTCAACAACAGGCAAGGGAAGCTTTGACCTTATTCTCACAAGGGAAAAAAGCACTTAATCCTAGTTTACAGGAAGAAAATGCCGCTATTCGTTTAGACTGGGAGCGAAAATTCCATCAAGGCTGGTATCTCTTCTCTTTAGCTAAAGCGCAACAGCAACTGGGAGATATCGCCGTAGCTAGAGAAACTTTAATCAAGGCCAAACAGATAACTGAACCTCATTATGATCCAGCGCTTTACATCGGTATTTTAAAGACTCTGCGGGAGATTTACTTCCAGCAAGAGCAATATCTCACAGCTTTTGAGTTGAAGCAAGAGGGACAAACCGTAGAAACTCAGTTTGGTTTCCGCGCCTTTATCGGTGCCGGTAGATTGCAGGCAAAACAGCTGGTAACGAATCCGGCTTTACCAACTGCGGTTTCTCCAGGAGAAGTCTCTCTGGAAATTAAGGCTTCGGGAAGGGGACAGGATATCAACAAATTGCTAGGGCGAATTGAGCTTAGTGGCGGTAGATTGCGTAGTGACTGTAGACTGATGATTATTCATGGTCAGTCGGGAGTAGGGAAAAGTTCCCTAATTGAAGCGGGATTAATTCCTGCCTTGCAGCAAAAAATAGTCGGGACAAGGCGAATTTTACCGGTGTTGCAGCGGGTTTATACCGATTGGGTGAAAGAATTAGAGCGTTGTTTGCTGCTTCAAAATCAACAATTTACTGTAGGGGCAAAGCATTTGAGCAACAATTCATCGCTCAAACCCGAAATGTACAATCCAAATGCTTCGCCCTTCCGGGATCTATGCCCTTCTGCGAAATCGTCGGAGGGCGAAGCATTAGCGGAACAAAACTCTGATGCTATGGGCAATACGCCAGCGCCAATGCTTCGCCCCTACAACCAAGTATCGACTTCTTTCTCGGATACAGCCACACCGATTTTAGACCAACTGAGGAAAAATAGCGATCGCAATCTACTTACGGTACTGATTTTCGATCAATTTGAGGAATTTTTCTTTGTCTATAAGGATCCAAAGCAGCGGAAAGTCTTTTATGAGTTTCTGCGAGACTGTCTCAATATCCCTTTTGTTACAGTAATTCTCTCCCTGCGAGAGGATTATCTCTACTATTTACTGGAGTGCAACAACCGCTTAGTCAACTTAGATATCGCCAATAACGATATCCTCAACAAAAATATCCTCAACTATTTGGGTAACTTTGACCCAAAAGCGGCTAAGTTAATCATCCAAGAGCTTACTGGCCAGACTCAGTTTAGCTTAGAAGCGGAACTCCTGGATACTTTAGTTAAGGACTTGGCTGGGGATTTAGGGGAAGTCAGTCCTATTGAGTTGCAGATAGTGGGAGCACAACTGCAAGCAGAAAAAATAACCAAGTTGGCAGATTATCAGCAGCTGGGTTCTAAAGATCAGTTGGTAGGGAGATTTTTGGATGATGTAGTTAAAGATTGTGGTAAGGGGAATGAGCAGCTGGCGAAATTAGTATTGTATTTGTTGACGGATGAAAATAATACTCGTCCCCTGAAGACTCGTGCGGATTTAGAGTTGGAGTTGGATGTTAAAGGGGAAAACCTCAGTTTGGTTTTGGATATCTTGGTGAAATCGGGACTAATACTGAGAGTACCGGCTAATCCGGCTGATAGGTATCAACTAGTTCATGATTATTTAGTAACTTTTGTTCGTCAGGGACAATCGGAGAGATTAATTAAGGAATTGGAGAAGGAGCGGGAAAAGAGAAAGATAACAGAAAAACAATTAAATAAATTACAAAATGATATAAACCAAAGCGGAATACTAGAACAAAAATTCAATCAACAATTAAGGAAATTACAAAATGAGAGTAATCAGAGTAGAATACTAGAACAATGCTCAAAAAAACGATTAGGCAAATTGCAAAATGAGATAAAACAGAGCGGAATACTAGAACAAAAATTCAATCAACAATTAAGGAAATTACAAAACGAGAATAATCATAACAGAATACTAGAACAACAATTAAGGAAATTACAAAACGAGAAGAGTCATAGCAGAATACTAGAGCAACAACTCAAGCAACAATTAAAGAAGTTGCAAAATGAAATAAATCAAGGTGTAATACTCAAGCAACAATTAAGGAAATTGCAAAATGAAGTAAATCCAAGGGGAATACTAGAACAACAATTCAACAGACAATTAAGGAAATTACAAAATGAAATAAATCGGAGCAAAAGACTAGAACAACAACTCAACCAAAAATTAAAACAATTACAAAATGGAATAAATCAGAGCAGAAGACTAGAACAACAATTAAGGAAATTAAGAAACAGCAAATGATGATAGCTTAGATTAAAACAGAAAGCTTTGTGATGAAACCGCCATTATTATACTACAGGCTAGAAGCGAAGTTCCACAGGATTTTGATATGTTAGACTTACTCTCTTCTTTCCCTTTGTGAACTTTGTGCCTTTGTGGTTAATACTAAAAATACTCAAGATTAGCGATCGCGGATAGATTAGACTGATATCGCTGCTCAATCGTGAGCTCACTTTACTGCTAAGCAATCAATTTCACGCTTTGCGGTCTGGTTTACAATCGACAAAACCAATCGCATGAGGATCCAGATAACCTGCGATCGCTATTTCAATTACTGCTTCAACGGGATAATTGATTTCAGCAGCACGGGCAATGATAGCATTTTTGATGCGCTCTGGTAACTGATCTAAAATGATTTGTCCAGCCGTGGGTGAGAGTTGCTCGTATTCCTTCGTTTCTTGCATTATCCATCTACTCCATCGGGATTTGAGCATTGTAGGGCGGTTCTGTTGCTCTCAGATTGGCAGATTATCATAGTTTGATGCAAGCTTTATCAGATCAAAACTGCCAGGATGTCTATTGTTCATTTTCTAAGCGTCGATCTTCTTGGGGTGGGTGCACACCCATTCTTGTCCAAAATCGTCGAGAGGTTTGTATAAAACCATTTGCATGATATTCATCATTCATATCAAGTCGATTACAAGTTGCCCTACCTGTAGAAGTTATTCCTATAATTTTTATCCCATCTGCCGTCCAAGCAAAATGTTCTGACCACTGCTGCTGGCGTGGATTAAAAAGAGGAACTTCTTCCTGAGTTTGTGGATCAATTCCCATAGTAAAATTATAACGACGCTCGTTGCAGCGACGACATGCCAAGGCTAAATTATAAAGTTCATCTGAGCCTGCCAATGACTGTGGCCAAATATGATCGATAGTGAAACGATCTGTATTTACAAATTCTGGTGAGTGGCAATATTCACAGAGTTGTTTTGCTCTTTGGGCAACAAGTTCTCGGGTGTGGTTAGAAACCATTGGGATTCAGCTGCTAAGACAGAATTAGCGTAAGTAAAAATTTGAGCTAATTCAGATATACCATCTAATTCCGCCTTTTCTTCTGGTGTTAACAGCCGAGATTTGCTAAATTCTAGGAGCTCATCTGAACGAGTTTGCAGTTCATCACTAAATTTGAATAGCTTAACTCCATTGACCGTTTGGAATTTAATCCCAGTTTCTAGCCAGTAGGAAGGCTCAACCATTAGTTTTGGTTTCATACCAGATATCGGATTCGAGTGGGAATGGTTAATTACCATCTTATTCAATATATATACTGTGGAACTGGTATCTTGCCAGTCTTCAACAGGCTAGTGCCGCTGCGCGGAATTAAGAATTAAGAATTAAGAATGCTTATAGAGTAAGGATTCTATCGATTTCAAACTGGTTACTTATTTCCGCCGCGCTGCACTAGAATCCTGTGGAACAGGATTTGGATATGTTAAACTGACTCTCTTTGGGAACTCTGCACCTTTGTGGTTCATACTGAAATTGAAGTACAGAATTTCAGGAATTACATCAATGGTACTCACTGCCTCTACAATGTTGCCCTTAGGCTCTAAAGCACCAGATTTCCATTTGCCAGAGGTCCAATCAAATCAGATAGTTTCCTTAGATACCTTTGCTGGGAAGCAAGGACTACTAGTAATGTTCATTTGCAACCACTGTCCCTTCGTTAAACATATCAAAGGAGAGTTGGCAAAAATTGGTCAAGACTATGGCAATAGCAACCTCGGAATAGTGGCAATTAGTGCTAATGATGCGGCTAAATACCCCGATGATGACTTCGAGCATCTTCAGGAAATGGCTCAGCAGCTAGAATTAACTTACCCCCTCTGTTATGATGAGAGCCAAGAAACTGCTAAGGCTTATACCGCTGCTTGTACTCCGGACTTCTTTCTCTTCGATGCTAATCAGCAACTAGTCTATCGGGGTCAACTAGATGATAGCCGTCCTGGGAACAATGAACCAGTTAATGGTAAGGATTTACGGTCTGCCATTGATGCAATACTAGCTTCTCAAACAATTAATCCTGAGCAAAAACCGAGTATTGGTTGCAATATTAAGTGGAAACCAGGGAATGAACCTGATTATTATGGTGCGTAGATAGGTGGTAGGTGGTAGGTATGTAGGTGTTAGGTGTTAGGTGGTAGGTGGTAGGTGGTAGGTGGTAGGTGGTGCGTTACGCTTCGATGCGGAATTTTATCCAATTCCCAATTCTAAATTCTAAATTCTAAATTCTAAATTCTAAAGTCTCCCTATGAATCTGAGCCAAAATCAGCCCTGGCGATACTTAGCCCAAGTAGTTGCCCTGACGGTGGTTTACCTTGGCATTGCCCAACTAACCCACTGGATAGCTGGAGGGAATCAGTCAGTATTACCAGTATGGGTTCTCGCAGGGATTAGTCAAGCCGCATTGTTATTACTAGGACGAGGTATTTTCCTGGGAATATTATTAGGTGAACTCCTCAGAACCTTAGCAGTGGTTGGACTTCCCTGGATAGTTGCCTGGGGTATGGCTTTAGGTTGCACTCTGCAAGCGGTGATTGGGGCAGAACTTTTAGGGGCAATGAAAGTTGATCCATCCCTCAAAAACCTCCGAGATGTGGGTGGATTCATTGCCTTGGCAGTAATTCTGTCAACCCTCATTAGTCCCACTATCGGTATAACTAGTTTATACCAGTTGGGTCAGTTTCATGGGGAAAATTGGTTCCTAATCGGGGGAAATTGGTGGTGGCAACAGGCCATGGGAGTGCTGTTGGTTACACCGGTGCTGATGACTTGGTTTGCTCCACAGCTGGAGGATTGGGGATGGGGAGAATTAGAGCCAGGAGATTCCTTAGAAGCAACAGCTAACTCCCAGGAAATCCCCCTGGAAGATACCACTTTAGGTAATCGCTTTCTCTTTGTGGTTTGGTTAATGTTACTTGTGACAGTGAGTTGGGTTGCCTTCCGGTGGGAAATTCCTCAGGCAACTACTGGGCAATACCTGTCTTTTTCCTTAATAGTTTGGGCCGCTGTGCAATTTGGTCAACGGGGTGCTACATTGGGCGGCTTAATCTTATCTAGCATTGCCATTGGGCAATATGCGAACCCTACCTTATCCATAGGTGAGGGGGTTTTGGTAATGGGCAATTTAGGAACCTTACCAATTACTTTGCTTACTGGCTCAGCCCTACAACAGCAAACTTTCCTTGTAGTTGTAGCGGCTACTGCCTTGATTTTAGCAGCAGCAATAACAGAACGCACTTCCGTGAACCACTTGTTAAGCTTGGGCGAAGAGAAATATCGCCATATTTTTGAGAATGCCGTCGAGGGTATCTTTCAGTCTACCCTTGATGGGCATTTTATCAGGGCTAACTTGGCTCTTGCCAATATCTATGGCTACCAATCTCCAGAAGAGTTAATTGCCAACCTCCGGGATGTTACCCACCAACTTTACGTTAACCCCCAAGACCGGGTTAAGTTAACTCAGCTACTGGTTCAACAAGAAGTAGTTTCCGGCTTTGAATCCCAGAAGCGTTGTCAAGATGGGACAGTAATTTGGACGGCGGAAAGCTTACGGTTGGTGCGTAACAACTATGGTCAGCCCCTCTATTACGAAGGGACTGTAACAGACATCACTGTTGCCAAGCAAGCACAAGAGACATTGTGTGAAAACGAAGAGCGTTGCCGTATGATAGTGGAAGAACGAACAGCGGTACTTAAAGCTTCCAATAAGCAACTGCTACAGGAAGTTGTGGAACACAAGCGGATTGAACAGGCTCTGCGAGAGAGTGAGCGCAGATTCCGTGCTATCTTTGACCGCACATTCCACGGTATTGGTATACTCTCACCAGAGGGTATTATACTCGAAGTTAACCAAACAGCATTGGACTTTGGCAATATTGAAGCTGGGGAAGTTGTCGGCTACCCCTTTTGGGAGGCTCAGATTTGGAGAACTTCCCCGGCAATTCAAGAGCGGCTGAAAACAGCAGTTGCTGCTGCGGCACAAGGTGAGTTGGTTCTGTTTGATGTCGATATTCCCAGTGCCGGTGATACCATAAGGGGTGAGGGAAAAAAGGAGTGGAGAAACTCTTCAGCAGACAGGGAGACGCGGAGACAGGGAGACACGGAGAATGGAAATACCACCCAAAATGTCCCTCACCCTACCATCAGTACCATCGACTTCTCTCTAAAGCCAGTTCGAGATGATCTGGGTCGCATCGTATTACTGATCTGTGAATGTCGTGATATTACCGAGCGCAAGCAAGCGGAAGAGAAACTCAAAGCTTCCCAGCAACGGCTTTCCCTACTAGTACAACAAACCCCCCTAGCAGTGATTGAATGGAACACGAAAGGGGAAATTGTTGATTGGAATCCAGCGGCAGAAGCAATTTTTGGTTACAGCAAAGCAGAAGCTCTAGGTCATACCGCTAAATTGATTATATCTGAGGAGGCGATCGCAGATCAGCCCCTGCTTCTAGATCAGTTTTGGTTGGACAAGGGAGTAACTCGCACCACTAAAGAGAATCAAACCAAAGACGGTAAGGTGATGATTTGTGAGTGGTACCACTCCCCCTTGATTGATGCTCAAGGCAACTTACTCGGAGGGGCTTCTATGGTGCTGGATGTTACGGAAAGGGCGAGAACTCAAGAAGCCTTGCAGGAGAGTGAAGAGCGCTTTGCTCTAGCGATTCAAGCTAATAATAGCGGCTTGTTTGACCTCAACTTAAAGACGGAAAATTACTATTACTCACCACAATTTCTGAGCCAAATTGACTACAATCTCAATGAGCCCAGGCCAACTTTTCAAGAATTATCCTCCCTCGTCCATCCTGAGGATCTGGGTTTAGTTGAAGCTACTCTCAAGGAGATTTTTACTCAACCCATCTTTCCTTCCTGGAATCTCAAGTTTCGCCTACTCCTTAAAGATGGTTCTATTCGTTGGATTCTCTCCCAAGGTTTAGTGATTAGAGGGGCTCAAGGGAAAGTGATTCGCCTCGTTGGTACCCACACCGATGTTAGCGATGCTCATCAGCAAGCCGCCCAACGCCAGCAAGCAGAAGCAGCATTGCGGGAAAGGGAAGAACAATTCCGTCAGCTGGCAGAAAACATCCGGGAGGTGTTCTTTTTAACCACCCCTGATAGTCGTCAGGTGCTCTATATTAGTCCCGCTTACGAGGAAATTTGGGGTCGTACTACCCAGAGTTTGTACGAACGACCCGAAACCTGGCTAGAAGCTATTCATCCAGACGATAGCGATCGCATCCTAGCAGCTTATGCTATTAGTCTCCAAGAAAAGCGAGATTTAGACGAAGAGTATCGGATATTGCAACCGAATGGTTCGGAGCGTTGGGTGGGGGTGCGTAGCTCCTTTGTTTTCAACGAGGCAGGTGAACCGACAAGAATTGCCGGTATTGCTGAAGATATTACTGAGCGCAAACTCTCAGAAGCGGAATTGCATCGTCAAGCCCGACGTCGGCAGTTGTTTGCAGAAATTACCCTCAAGATCCGTAGGTCTTTGAGATTAGAGAAAATTCTCCAAACTACTGTTACTGAAGTGCGACGTATCCTTAATGTTGACCGGGTAGTCATCTACCAGTTAGCTCCCGATGGTTCAGGTACTGTAGTCAACGAGGCGGTACTTCCCAATTGGCCTGCTATCCAAGGGGAGGATATCACAGACCCTTGTTTTGCCGAATCTTACCTCCAAAAGTACCGCCAAGGAAGGATTCATACCGTAGCTGACTTACGGCAACCTGAAGTCAAAGCCTGTTACAGAACCATGTTAAGCCAATTTGGTGTCAGAGCTACTTTAGTAGTACCCATTCTCCGCCGGGAAGAACTCTGGGGTCTACTAATTGCCCATCAGTGTAGCGGACCAAGACAGTGGCAAGGCTTTGAAACTGAACTATTAGATCAATTAGCAGATCAAGTGGGAATTGCGATCGCTCAAAGTCAGTTATTGGAGAAAGAAACCAAGACAGCGGAGCAACTGACAGAGCAAAACCTCCGCTTAGAAGAAGCCAGAAGGGAAGCGGAAGCTGCTAATCACGCTAAGAGTGAATTTTTAGCCAACATGAGCCATGAGCTCCGCACTCCTTTGAATGGTATTTTGGGATATGCTCAGATCCTGAAACTACAGTCTAGTCTGAGTGACAAACAACGGGAACAAGTCAATATTATTCAGCAAAGTGGGGAGCATCTGTTAACCCTGCTCAATGATATCCTCGACCTTTCCAAAATTGAGGCAGGGAAAATGGAACTCTACCTCAGCAATTTTCACCTACCTCATTTCCTCGAAGGTATAGCCGAAATTATTCGCCTCAGTGCTGAACAAAAAAATATTGCCTTTCATTATGAAGTACTCTCCGAGTTACCCCTTTATGTTGAAGGGGATGAAAAGCGCTTGCGACAAGTTTTGATTAACCTCTT
Organism: Symploca sp. SIO1C2; assembly: GCA_010672925.1. Lineage (GTDB taxonomy): Bacteria > Cyanobacteriota > Cyanobacteriia > Cyanobacteriales > Coleofasciculaceae > Caldora. The sequence goes on from JAAHFP010000029.1 coordinate 26,713, forward strand.
AGGTAATGCAGTGAAATTTACTGACGCGGGCAAGATTACTTTCAAAGTGGGATATACTACTCCCAGCAACAACCAGCAGCCAAAAATGCGCTTTCAGGTTGAAGATACTGGCATTGGCATCGAACCAGAAAAATTAGCAGAAATCTTTTTACCTTTTCATCAAATCGGTGATTCTAACCATCGATTTGAGGGGACTGGACTAGGACTAGCCATTAGCCAAAAATTAGTCAAGCTGATGGATAGCGAATTGCAAGTTAAAAGCAATTTAGGCCAAGGGAGTGCTTTTTGGATAGATTTAGATTTACCAGAAGTCTCTCAGGGGCAAGAAGTACCATCCGTTCCTGGGAAAAAAATTGTCGGTTTTCGGGGTAACAAGCGTAAACTACTTATCGCCGACGACAAATGGGAAAATCGTTCAGTTTTAGTTAATCTGCTTCTACCTTTAGGATTTGAAATCGCAGAAGTAAAAGATGGTAAAGACTGCCTCAACCAAGCGGTGGTCTTTAAACCGGACTTGATTCTCCTCGATATGATTATGCCGGTAATTGATGGTTTAGAAACCACTCGACAGTTGCGACGGCTTAAAACCCTCAAAAATGTGGTGATTATTGCTACATCAGCCAGTGTTTTTGAGTACAATCAGCAGGAATACTTAGCTGCTGGCTGTGACGGCTTTATTCCTAAACCAGTACAAGCAGAAAATCTGTTCGAGCTACTACAGGCGTATCTGGGAATAGAATGGATTTATGAAGATAGTAAAGTAGTAACCAACCAAGAAATAATCGAGGAAACTGTTACTTCTAGGGAAAACCTCCAGGAAGAAACTGCTCAAGGTACACAATCTTTGGTAATTCCACCATCTACAGCAATAGTTAGTTTGTACGAACTAGCCATGATGGGAGATATTGGAGGTATTATTGACCAAGCTCATAAAATTGAGCAATTAGATGAGCAATTTGTACCCTTTGCTCAGAAGTTATTGCAATTAGCCAAAGGTTTTCAGGAAAAACAGATTATAGAGTTTGTGAAGCAATATGCAGCACCGGGCAGAACCCACACCTAACCGGGTGAGCGAAAAAAAGGGTGGGGAGCGGAGGAGCGGAGGAGCGGAGGAAGCTGAGGGAGCTGAGGGAGCTGAGGAAGAAGAGAGAACTGATAATTTTTGGATACTTAGCCAGGAAATCCCTCCCAAAATTTCGTTCACCCGGAGGCAGGAGGGAAGGAAAAAGGTTGTAACTCACATCTTTTACTAGTACAAAAATACTCAATAATGTAAGCGAGAGCAATCAATTTCAGCACTGAAACAGTCAAATCTTATCACTGTTCCCTATTCCCTATTCCCTTTATCCGAACTTGATAGAACTTCTGCGAGAGTGAAGGGTGGTTCAACTGGGAATATTTCTGAGGGTAGCTCATATTTTCTTATAGTATCTTGGCGAGATTTTTGATAACAGTCTAAAAATGAATCGGCTAAAACGTTCTTTAGGGAAGGACTATCTTCTAGAGATAACTCAAGTTGCCTTTGCTGCTCGATAACTGTATTGCGCCATCCTCTAGCATTCTGCTGTTTTTCTGCTTCCCAATACTGAAGTTTGAGTAAATTCTCGATTAAAATCATTAATCGGCTTTTTACTTCCCTTTTCTCTCTTCTACCCATACTTTCCAGTTCTTCGATAAGATTCTCTAAATCCAGTTGTGCTAATTGTCTTTGTTGCAATAACTTGGTAGTTGCCTGTAACCAGAGATAAAAATCTTCTTCGTAAAGGCTGGGTAGGTAAGATTTTGATAGTTGCTCAGATAATGGCATTGTCATTACAAACAATTATATATACTCGTAGGGGCGGGTTTAGGGAAATCTTAACCCATTCAATGATAGCCTTCAGACAAAACCCGCCCTCCGTAAGGAAGAGCTTATATCAAGTTCGGTTGAATACTTACACTTTGGCTGCAACAAGGCAGACGGCAGAAGGCAGAGGGCAGAAGGGAAGAAAAAAGGTTGCAAGGAAGAAGGGAATTATAAGTGATTATCCGAACTTGATATTAACCCATTCGACAAGAAGCGTCAGACAAAACCCGCCCTATCGATAACCTTGCAGATTACCGAAAATTTCCCCGTTTAATTAAGTAATTTTAATCATACTGGCTGCAAGTCAAAAAAATAATTGATGATTGAAATGCTGAATTTTTACGAAATTGCGTGGTTTCAGCCCTTGATTTAAAAAGCTAAAAATGATACAAAGGTAGTATAATATCAATATTATAACTTTTTTTATCTAAAACAGGTAATTTAATCGCTACAACCCTAATAATGCCGTGATAAAAGTGGAAAAATGTTGAGGGAAGAGGCATTCAGAGAAAGTTTCTCGACGACTAAAAAATTAGCGCAGCTAAATTGTGACAGTTGACATTATGTTGATTGTCTGTGTTTGGGAGTAATATCAATTCCGGCTACATTGGGATAATTTCATGATGTAGGGGCGCAATGCTTGCCATTGGTGTCAACTTAAGCTTAGACATAGCTGGCTAGCTAGATTTCCTAACTTACTTGGTATCCGAACGTAAAAAGCAGAAAATTCCCTAACACCTACCACCTAACACCTAACACCTAACACCTACCACCTACCACCTAACACCTACTCCTGTATTCCCAAAGATCTGCTGCAATTTCTGCCACTTTGCCACGGATAGCATCCACGGCGAATTGAGGTGCAGTCTCTGGTCCACCAGAATTGAAGGGTGGTGCGGGACGGTATTCAAAAAGCAACTGAATAACCTGGGCAGAAGGCTCACCAAGAATATTAGCAATCACCGAAATAGCGAAGTCGATGCCCGCTGTAACTCCGCCTCCAGTAATCCGGTTGCCGGAGATGCACACCCGTTCATCCACTAGCGTGACCTTGGGATAGCTGTCGAGTAATTCTGAATAAGCCCAATGTGTCACTGCACGATGCCCATCAAGGAGTCCAGCTTCTGCCAGGATTAACCCTCCGGTACAGACAGAGGTGACATATTCTGCCTTGTCTCCTGCTTGCCTCAGGAAATCGATCACCTCTTGATCTTTCAACTGAGGCAATACATTGCCACCACCAGGAACCAGCAGTACGTCAATTTCGGGACAATCATCAAACCCGTAGTGAGGAGTCAGCAGCACACCAGCATCCGACATCAATGGTTCGGATGTTTTGGAAAACGTAAAGGTCTCAAACTCATCGACCATGGCGAAAAACTGCAATGGTCCATAAGCATCCATCATCGTCATGTGGGGAAAGAGATAAATCCCTACCTTTTTCTTCTCAGTCATAACTTTGCGCTCCATTATTGTTGTCATGGGATAATATATACGGTAGCGTACATAATTCAATCTTGTCAAAATTTTGTACGAAAACGAATAAAATTATGAAAAAAGCCCCCGGTAGACCGAGAAAATTTAACGAGGATGAGGTGTTGCAGCTTGCGGCCAAAGTGTTTCTGAATGAAGGATTTGAGGCGTCAAGCTATGAATCAATATCAGAAGCTATGGGTCTTTCCAAGCCGAGTCTGTACAATGCCTTTGGAGACAAACAAGCTCTGTTCAAGCGGGTCATTGCGGATTATTCCCTTCAAGCCCATAAGCAAATCGTCGAGCAATTTTCAGGTGCGGGAACATTGCAAGCCGCCGGTCAGAAAATGCTGCAAGCAGCCGCCATGTTTTACTCAACTCCAGATGGTCCTTCCGTTGGATGTCTTCTCGTGGGCACGGCACTACCGGCTACTTCTCAATATGATGAAATTCGCGACATGTTGATAGATTTCACCCATAGCTTGGAGACATCTCTAGAAAAAATCATTAGGGAAGAATATGGCCAAGATGCAGTTACTCTCGGACAACAACCAAAAAGTATCGCTAGGCACATTAGTAGTTTGCTCTTCGCTTTGGCTGTCCGGGCAAGAATGGGTTTGTCAAGGAAAGAATTAAGTCAAATAGCACTTGAGCTTGCAGAATTTATCTGTTGAATTTTTAAGAAAGAAGGCAGAGGGCAGAGGGCAGGAGGCAGTTCGGCAAAGCCGTTGCCGCAGGCTAGGGAAGAAAGAAGGTTGCAAGGTATAAGGAAATGATAAGTGTTTAGCTGGACATGATATAAAGGTAGGCAAAAGTGATAAGACTTGACTATTTCAGCATTGGAATTGATTGTTCTAATTGGCTGATTTTTGGACTGAAGTCCTACTACGAACCCTAATTAATAAACAGTGAGACCCCACAGCTGTTGATCACCAGAGTTAAACGTTGGGTCAGTTGCCTTAGCTTGTTGGAAGTAAGTTTCTGCTTGGTTGGAATTGCTTAGGTGTTGTTCAACTAGTCCTGCTCTGTAGAAGATTATTGCACTACGTTGACCCGTTGCGATCGCTTCTGCCAAAATAGCCTGAGCATCTTCCCAACGATTGAGCCTAGTCAGTACCCAGGCGTAGGTATCCAAGGTTTCTGCATCACGGCGCATTTGCAAGTCAGTTTCCATCAGAGTTAGAACCTCTGGCAAATCCTCTTCCCGCCCTCGCGAGAGTAACAATTGCGCTAGCTCTCGGCGGTGACCAAAAGTATTCAAATCTTCATGGTGGTGATGGTGGTGAGCAAAATCACTCATACCTTCATGGTGGTGATGGTGGTGATGACCAATACCTTCATGCTGGCGAAAGAGAGCTTCTGCCTTTTCCCAGAGTGCTTCTGCCGCTAGTTGATCACCCCGCAAAACTTCCACCTGTGCCATACCTTCAAGGGCCACATGATCCCAGGCATTAGGGGACACAACAACTTGGGAATAGAGCTTTTCTGCCCTGTCGTAGTTACCCAACCGAGTTTCTAGTTGAGCTAATTGAGTCAGCACGAAATGCGATCGCGGCAAAATTCGTAGTGCTTCCTCATAAAGCTGTTTTCCTTGGTTCAACTCACCTCGGCTAGCATAAAATCGAGCCAGCAGGGTTCTAGTCCAAACGGAATGACCCACTTCTTCCGGTTCTTCTAAGGCCAAGGCATGGTGAAAGTCTTCAATCGCAGCTTCATCTCGACCCTGAGCTACATTAACCAAAGCTCTGAGAGTATAAGCACTCAATGTCGGGACTCGATCAACTAATTGTTGAGCTGCAACCTCCGCTTGAGCAATTTGTCCTTTCCCCAAATAAGTGCTTACCAAAATAGATAGAGCATCCTCGTGCTGGGGATGGGTATGTAAAACCTTTTGGACAAGCTCGATCGCTCCGTCAAAATCATGCTTAGCTTCTGCAACTTTTGCTTGAGCAAGTAATGCTTCTACATTGTTAAAAGGCAGATTTTTGAGAGATTGTTGAGCGGCTTGTTCTGCTAACAGATACCAGTTGGAATCACCTGTTGTTCGTGCTAGCTTGAGATAAGCGGTTGCTAGTAGGGCTTGATTGAGGCCATCCTGAGGACTCTGAAGAATGCGCTTTTGATAAAAACTCACTTCTTGTTCTAGCCGACTAGTAATATTTACATCAGCCGGTGGTGCAAAAGGGTAAAGGTAAGGAGAAGCTGAAGCAGTCAACTGTGATACTAGTTGAGTGGTAATTGCTATACCTACTAGAAGACTTGTGCGGAGAATTGAGAATGGGGAATTGGGAATGGGGAATTGGGAATTGGGGATTGGGAATGGGGATTGGGGAATTGGGAATTGGCTTAGCACAATTGGATTTACCTCACGGATACGAGAATTGCTATAAATTTGAATTTTTGAATTGTTAGGGATGGGTTTAGCAAAAATGCTTGTACCGCAAGTGGAAAATTACCTAACACCTGACACCTAATACCAAATCTGGTTGAGAACAAACGTGTTACTTAGCCCCCTAAATCCCCCAATTCTGGGGGACTTTGAATTATTTTTCACGTACTCTTAGAACCGGATTTGGTACAATAACCTCACCTAACACTTACCACCTAACACCTAACACCTAACACCTACCACCTACCACCTAACACCTACCACCTACCACCTAACACCTAACACCTATTCAATTCGGCAATGCGAGGTAAGGGAATGTGGGTTCTAGGGGGTCATGACCCTGAGATGGGTTGCCGGGGGTACCTGCGTAGGAAACATTGTCAGTTGCGATCGCGCCATCCGTTAGTACACTCAGGGTAATATCCATCACATCGTCTTCGAGCATTCGTCCCCGTATCGGACTACCTTGAGCATTGAGCTCATTCCCATAGCCACTAGTGCCACTTGTATCAATTCGCATCACATCTGGTAGGAATGCCCCTAGCAGAGAATTAGCCCGTTCATCACTGTTACCCACTGCTAGTAAAGTTTGCTTTGCCTGAGCCACAATTGGTCCGGCAATATTGGCTGCTGGATTTTGACCTGCTAGGGCTGCTGCTTCAAAATCTGGTCCAACGCTATTTAATGCATTTAAGAAATCGTTGTTGATAATTAGTCCTTCATTAATCGCCGGACGAGCTAAACGCTCTACCTGGGTATATTTACCATCTTTTCCTGGGACAGAAATTGTTGTCCAGACATCAAAGACATTAGCATTACTCTGCCCCTGTAAGAATTTCTTAGGAACTCGCACAGCAATAGTATTGACATTATAGCCAGCAGTAAAGTCTACAGCTTTGTCCGGGGAACGGAATCCTACCGCTGGACCAAAACCTGCTGCCCCAGCACGAACCCGGAAAAATTGCTCCACATCAAAGAAGAAAGGGTCTTCCCGTAGACCAGCAAATACGGTTAAAGTTTCACCATTGATGGGCACATTGCGAACGTTGGCGGATTGGTCAGTAATGGCAGTAGTGATAGCAGTCCCTGTTTTGACATTGCCATTACGAATTGCTGTTACTTTCATCTGCTGTTCTTGCTTCTCATTAGGAGGACTGAACTCAAACCGCAGTGTGACATTCGCCTTGCCAGTAGCAGCGGCGTTTTTATCCTTCATTGGGGAAACATGAAACTCATAACGAGCATTGGTGCTAAAGTAGTACTGCTGCCGCGCCAACGATCGCGGATTAGTATTCATAATCAACACCAAATCATCTGTAGACGCCTGGGGATTTTGGTCACCCTCGCGAAAGACATAAAGGTCGGTTAAATTTAGATTGCGACCCTTGGTGTCTACCTCACCGTCATCGTGGTCTGAAGCTTGTGAGTAATGAGCAGTTCCCCCTAGTATCAGCGCTGTTCCCAGAACCACAGTGGCAAGATGAAAAGCTCCCCGCTTGGACATGAGCTTCAACCAATGGAAAGATTGCTTTGGCTTGATCATTGTTTATTCTTCCTGAAGAATAGATAAGAGTTGCTTTCGGCTAATGCTTAAGTAGTTGAAGTGATGTGGGAAAATTGCACAAACAAATCTGTCAGCGCAGGGTATCACCTCTGCTCCAGCGTTTAGCCTTTGGTTTTTGTCAATCTGAAGGGGTATACGCTCGAAATTGCAGGATGGATCTGTAGATTGAAATTTTTTTTTCGATGCCCTTGATACCCCTTGGAGATGAATACGCAACAACAAAGTAACGAAATTCTGCTAATGCGGCAGGTTATGCAGCGTGATCAGGCGGCTCTGGGGCAGCTCTACGACCGTTATGCTAGAGTAATACATTCCCTAGCATTCAAAATTTTGGGTTCGCCAGAAGAAGCAGAAGAAGTGGTGCTTGATGTATTTTCCCAAGCTTGGCAAAATGCCCATTGCTATGATCCCAGCCGGAGTCAAGTGGATGCCTGGTTATTTCTGATGACCCGCAGTCGAGCCTTGGATAGGCTCCGCAAACGGCAGCGACAGTCTAAGGTGGTGGAAGTTGCCACTGCGACTGCTAAAACTGTTACCTCACAAACTCTAAAAACTCCTGAAGAAGACTTGCTGATTACCGAAAGGCGGGAGATGGTAGCAGCAGCTATGGTAGAGCTACCTCAAGAACAACGTCAGGTGATTGAGTTAGCATATTTTCAAGGACTCAGTCAATCTGCGATCGCTCAACGTACTGGTATGAAGTTAGGCACTGTCAAAACTCGAATTAGACTAGGACTGACTAAACTCAGAGGACTCTTAAACAATGCGTACAAAAATTAGATTCGTTATCATATTGCTATGACACACCCTGAAGGGCCTCTAAACCCAGACACTATTGACGAATTGGCTGCTTTGTGTGCTCTTGACGTACTAGATGCTGAGGCACAGTCCCAAGCTACTCAGGCTTTTGTGGAAGTTGAAGGCTTTGCTCAGCAAGTGAGAGAATATGAGGCAGCAGTGGCAGCAATTCCCTACAGTGTCACGCCCATTCCCATGTCCGCTGACCTGAAAGACCGACTATTTCAACGCCTTGCTCAGGATGCGAGTGCCCCTGCTTCCCAGCTGATGAAACTGCTGGAATATTCAATTGAAGCCCTTAAACAGCAAGCTGCTCAATTAACTTGGGAGCCAATGAAAGGAACTAATGCCATAGAAATTGCAATGTGGCAAAAAGACCAACTTCGTCGGGAAGCTGCTTTTTTCGTCCGTACAGCCGCGAACGAAATATTTCCTAATCATGCCCATGCCACAGGTGAAACATTACTTGTTCTGGAAGGAGATGTTATTACCGACGGCCAGATTTATCGTGTAGGCGATCGCATTGATTCAATGGCTAACACTAAGCACCAACCTACTACTCAAAGCGGCTGTTTAGTTTTTTGCATTTCCTCAATGGACGATGAAATTTTAGCATAGCTTAACTGAAAGGCAGAAGGGAAGGAAGAAGGTTGCAATGAAGGCGAGATTAGCTTCGCTCTGCCAACCACTACCCCAAATAAATTTGGATGTGCTGTGTTTGCCATGTGGCAATGCCAATTCCAAAAAAATCTTTGTCTTCCGTCCAAATTGAACAATTCAACAATAATGCAATCGCCACCACCGGCCAGTCATCGGGGTCACGCTCTGCAATCCGCTTTTTTGCATCCTGCTCAAACTGTGTATAGGTTTCTGGCTCAAGGGATTGGACAATATACCGCAACCGCGCCAAGGCATCCATCGCGACAGAAACGTCAATGTCTTGGTATCTGCTCAAGATAACAGGCAAATGCCGTTCAGCCTCATTAAAACACTGTTCGGGAGTATAAAATTCCACATGGTCACTATGGCATTCGAGCAAACTGCGGACTTTTTCACCCAAGACAGCACGAATTAAAATGTTGGCATCAAGAACGATGCGTTTAATCTGGCTCATGGTTGCGATTTCTTTTGTCGCTCTTGTTTTCTAAGGGCGTCAAATTCAGCAACAATCTCGTCTTCTGTCACCCCGCTTTTTTTCAGCATAGCTTCGAGCAAACGGCTTGCTGTCCTCAGTGCTTCAAAATCAGCTTCTTTGGGGGAAGGTTTGGCCGGGATGTAATAACCAATATGTCGCCCGTGGGAAGTGACAGCAATAGGGTCTTGATTCTCCACTGTGTATTTATGGAGATTAGCGCGAAAATCGCGGATACCAACAGATTGCATTTCACTCATGGTTTTACTGCAATGTGTACACAAGATACACATTAGCATAAATTTCTAAAGCTCCCACTTTTTGAGGGAAGCGATCGCACTCCCCACTCTTTCTCTCTGCTACAGGCCATCGCTTTCTCCCTCTCCCATATGTACGTTTATAATATTTATATGTACGTTAAGCTCCAAAATTATGAAACGGGTTACACCAACGGAACTACGGGGAAATCTCTACAAATTATTGGATGAAATTCTAGAGACTGGTATCCCTCTAGAAATAGACCGGGGGGGAAAGCATTTACAAATTATTCCAGTCGAGAAGGTGGATAAACTACAGGGGTTGATTTCTCGTCCAGAGGTGATTGTGGGAAATCCTGAAGAACTAGTGGAGATCAGTTGGGATCAGGAGGTTAGTCTTGATTTACCTTGATACCCATGTAGTCGTATGGCTTTATGGAGGTTTGGGGAATAAATTGAGTGATTTGGCAAAATCGTTAATTAATGACCATGAGATTTATGTTTCACCCATCGTGCGGCTGGAGTTGCAATATTTGTATGAAATTGGGCGAGTAAGGGAAGAGTCAGATGTGATTATTATGGATTTATCTAATCGAATCGGCTTGAGGGTTTGTCAGAAGGATTTCAATTTGATTATTGCTCAAGCTTTAGGGATAAATTGGACTCGTGATCCATTTGACCGTGTTATTGTGGCCAATGCCAAACTTAATCAAAATATCTTACTGAGCAAAGATCCAAATATTTTGGCAAATTACGCTCATGGAAAATGGGATTGATTGAATCTAACCCTCAAATTATGTATACCCGTAGGGGCTAGCTTAGAGAAATCTTAACCCATTCGATAATAACCGTCATACAAAACCCGCCCTATCGATAACTTTGCAAATTACCGAAAATTTCCCTCTTTAATTAAGTAATTTTAATCATACTTGCTTTCTCGACAAGAGCGATCGCTTACAGCATCAGTGAACTTAATTGCCTGTTTCAGGAATTTATTTGCATTTGCGATTATTTTTTGCTAGATTGATTAATGATGGAATAGGTGTGCACCTGTAGACAAAGTTCTCTCTCTACAACTCATTAACAAGTCTCCAAGGCAGTCCCGATAAAATAATTTCACCACCATACATAAAAATCCGCCGCGCTGCACTAGCTAGATGTCAACGCCCATGGAAAACCTCAGTTAAAATGGTGTTGTCTGGAACATCATTTTATTAATCATTAAGAAAAATGACTATACAGCTTCAATTAAAACCAGAAGTCGAGGCTCAGCTAATTGCTCAAGCTGCTGCCAAAGGTATATCGGTAGAGACCTATCTTGAATCCGTGATTGAAAATAGTTTAGTTAACCAAGAACAAGCATCTTTTTATCGAACAGTAACCGAGCAAGAATGGAACTTGGAATTGATGGATTTAATCAATAGTCCAGCTTTTACTGGAGCGCCACCACTTGCCGATACAGCAGTTGACAGGGAAAGTATCTATACAAGATGAAGAAGAGATTACTTCAAACGTTTTTCTGAGATTATAAGTGTTAATCCTCAAACTGTTGCTTCACAGGCTTAGATATATCAGGTAATGTAACAACTTTATTACGCGATCGCACTCCCTACACTTTTTATTAAGATTATTACTATATACGAACCATTACCTCAGAAATGGAATGATGATTTTACGCAAAGGAGGCGTAGCAGCAATGACAACTGAATGGCAAGAGACATTGGTTGAGAAGCAAGTCACCTATACTTTAGAACTAAGCGGTAAGATTATCCTTATTGAGAATGTACCTGCTCGTGTCAATGAAGAAACAGGTGAGCAGTTTTTCTCTCCATCGATTGTGGAACGTCTACAACAGATAGTTTTAGCTCAAGGAAAACCTGACTATTTTGTTGAGATCCCTGTGTATAATTATGCAAACGATGCAGCCTAATATCATGTCGGGTTGAACAACCATAAATAAGGACGCTAGGGAAAAAAACGGCGATGTTGTTGAATCTGCATTGTCTGAGTTAGAGAGCCAAGAAGATATTCAAGTGTCTACCCTCTCTCGCTATATCAAAGCTCTCGGTGGAAGTCTCAAACTAGTAGCTGATTTTCCTGGTGAGGAAATCATTCTTACTCAATTTGAGTGAAGCCATTTGCCTATCTTACTTTTTCGGAGGCAATCACCTAAATTCTCTCGCTACGAGACTCCTGCTTGACGATTCCACTCATTACCATTTTCTGGAGGGTGAAAAAAGCAGCCAGATCATCTGATGTGTATTGTTTGCTACTTAGGCATTCCCGCAGTTGCTCTTCTTGAACAACAGTTAGAAGGTTCTCTGTCAAAGCTTCTCGGACGATTTGACTAATTGTAACCATGGGATTTCTCTCCTATTGCTCCATTCCAGGTGAGAAAGATACATTAATCTCACTTATGTTACTTAAATCCATTAAGAAACATTCTCTATTTTTTGTCAACCCCGTCAATAAGTGAGGTAACATAAGCAGAATATCTCACTTAGACGATCAATTAAGCAAGATGAAGCGGAACAAACTACCAATAATCGCGATTATCCCCCTCGCTTTGGGTTTGGGTACTCAAGCTGCCCCAGCACAAGCTTTTTTCTTTGAAGACTTTGAAACCGACAGCATTCTGGATTGGTTTAGTGCCGAGAATGGGGATGAGAAAGAGCTCCTCGTTACTGATCCTGATCCGTTACAGAGTGATACAGTTGCCTCTTGGACACAATTCCAAACCCTGATGGCAGCCCCGGAGTCCTATACCAAAGTTGCACTAGACCCCAACTACAATAACTTTATTCTGGAGTTTGACTTTCTCGCTGAGGCAGGTTCTACCACTGCTTTTGATGACTATCTCCTAGATCAAAGTCCAAATCTAGGATTTCAATTAGAATCTTTTGCTAAAGGGGAATGGCAGCGAGTCTCCCTGGGTTTTACGACATCCCGAAACTATGTTGATGTTTATCGGCAGTTCAATAACTTTATCAAATTCAACACTGCACTAGAAGATGTAGGGGAAATGTTCTTCGATAACCTGGAAATTACCACACCCTCTGCTCCCCCACCACCACCTCCTCCTCCACCCCCGCCAGCCATTGGCGGACAGATTTTCTCTTCTGGTGGTGAGGTTGTGGTACAGGTTCTTCCTAGCGAGTCAGCTGCTACCAGTACACTATGTCTTTTTAGCCCCGATTATCGCTGTATTGCTACGAATAGGCAAGTTGGTAGCGTTTACAACCTAGGTAGCTTTGCTCCGGATCTCGAACTTTTATTTGGTATCCAAGTGCAAGACACAGGTAACACCTTTAGAATGGGGCCAGGTGGACGTAATGCTGATGGCTTCGTTCATGCACAAGTGGATTTTCTCTCCCAGAATACAGCGAGAGTCGGTTTTGAAGATATTTGGGGATGTGGCGATTGCGACTACAATGATAATAATTTTCTCTTCCTTGGGGGTATTGCCAACAATGCTAATCCTACGATAACTTCTCTAACTGGGAACTTGTTTAATATCCCTACCCACAAACCCTTCAATTTCTCAGGAGTGGCGACGGATCCTGGAGTTTATGACACCCTTACTTACGAGTGGGACTTTAATGGTGATGGCATCTATAGTGATTTTACTGGTCAAAAAGGTTTGTGGTCGTTTACAGAATCTGGTATCTACAACATTAGTTTAAGGGTTTCTGATGGACGTGGGGGTTTTGCTTTCGGTTCGTTTCAAGTGGAGGCTGTTCCGGAATCTTCTTCTTCTTGGTTAGGGCTATTAATTGTGGGGGTTGCTGGTATTTTATTACCCAGATCCAGGCGTTAGTTTTTAGGTGGTAGGTATTAGGGTAATTTTCTGTTGCCTGATTATCTGTGATTAGTGCGATCGCAATTTTGGAAACCTTTAGCGCACGTCGCTTTGGGCGCACGTCGGTGCGCCCCTACGATTGGTTTCAACATCTTCTAAATTTCCCCGGCTAATTCTAAAGCAGTTTGGTAGAGATCTTCATTCATACGAAACCCCGCAGCAATTAAATCATTCAGCAAGGGAGTTACAGCTTCAACTAATCCTCTACGCTTTGCCAGTACTAAAATACCTACCGTCCCTACATGATTTAAACTTTGGGTTTGCGCAACTCGTCGCCCTCTAGCTTCATCAATCAATAGCAACTGAGCTTCTGTTTCAATCGCTAAAACAATTGCTTCGCTTTCTCCCAAGTCTAACCGTTCTCGCAATAGTTCTACTGCGGTACGATTGCTAATTGTTACAGTTCTTATCCAGTCTGCCTTTTCAAGTTCTGCTGCTCCTAGACGTTCCTCCCCAAACCGCGCTACTTCGTCTCGAACCGCTTGCGGTATTAATAATTCCTGGTAGAGTAAATGCAATAATTCAAACTTACCAATTTGAGCTAGAGCAATCAATGGACTAGAATTTGATACAACTGTCATTTGTTTAACTCACTAACAGCTTCAGCCATGGCTACCTCTGCTCTCAATTCATCTCCAGACTCAACTAAGTAAGGAATTTGATGCTTTGCCAGCAATTGCACGAACTGCCATTTCGAGATTCCTAACATTTCTGCACCTTTACCTGCTGAAATACGTTTCTGCTGAAATAATTCTAGAGCCACGAGTTCTAAAAGGCACGAAGCTAACTGCGATTCTGGAATATCCAGTGCGCCTAACACATCTTTGGGTAACTCTAAGCTAACTGTAAGGCTACTCATTATTCAAAGAAAGCGATCATCAATTCTAATCTTATCAAGATTTTTGTCTGTGGTATTAGGTGGTAGGTTTTAGGTTTTAGGGTAATTGTCTGTTGCCTGATTATCTGTTTTCTGTGGTTGGGTTTCACTCTGGCGACCCCCAATCTACTCTTCTCCCCACATTTCCCAAAACTACCAGGGACTGCCAATAAGAGTAAAACCACTCCAGTAGTAGGGATGGGATAAATCTAAATCCTTACCTTCCAGCTGCTTGAGCAAGTCTGGTGGCAGTGGGAAACTACCGCTGGAGGTTTGCAATTGCCCATCTACTACCTGTACTTCTCCCCTGATCATTGCTAGTTGAGCTTTTTGTAGGGCTTCGGCTTTGGTTTTACTATCTGACAATTGAGTGTAAAATGCAGTCATTAACCCCAAAGTGCCGTTATCCTCGACTTTCCACAAACTTGCCAGGGCTGTTTTGACACCGGTGCGGAAGGCTAAGCCTGCAAAACCCATCTCTGCTTCTTCGTTACCAATGGCTGTCCTACAAGCACTCAGCACTAATAATTCCACTTGGGGTTGGTCGTATAATTTTAACTCCCGCATACTGTCTAATTTGAGTTTTCTGTCCCAAAGTTGAATATAGGCATCTTTGGTAGAGGAAAAGTCGGCATGGGTAGCGAGGTGAATCAGGCGATAGGTATTTTCTTGGTGCTGGGTTTGGAGGTTATTGAAGGTAGACGACTTGTTGAGAAAGGCACTTCCCTGCCAAAGTTGTTTGGTAATTGCTTCTATTTCTACAGGAACCGCTGGTAAAGGGTCAAATCCAAACTTTTGGAAATCTGAGATTCCCATAGCTAACACCGGGAAATCTTGCAGGCTTTCGTAACTGGCATTGGTAAGGGTGACGCTGGGAATCAGAGCAATTTGATATTTTTCCCCTAGAAATTGCTTACCGTCGTACAAGGCAGCAAAAGGTAGCGATCGCATCTTATCATTAACGGAAAACATCAAGGTGTCAATACCTGCGGCTTGTAAGTCTGGTTCAATAGAAGTAATCAGCATTTGGTACAATTCTTGGGCTGCTGACCATTTTTTCTCTTTGAGGTTGTTGACTTCACGTCTAAAATCCGGAATAAGACTGCGGAATCGGGAGAATTCTTCAATGGCAATCGATTTAACTACAGGCTTACCATCGGGAGTAAGGAGAATGACGGCAAGGCTACTCTCAAAGCTTATACCTTCACCTTCGATAACTATATCAGGATGAGCGATCGCGTAAATAACTGCCGGTTTTTGTCCGGTTTCCGTGGCAATGGTATCGAGCATCTTTTTGATATCGGTGATACTAAGAATGCGATCGCTGGCCTTGCCAAACTTTCTGGTAAACTCAACGGTAAGGGACTCATCCAGCAATTCGACGGTTTCTTCCAACTGTTGTTGATCTATCTGATTGATGTAGTTGGAGAGTACATCAGCAGTGATAATTCTACCCTTGGGTGCTACTAGATTAGTACTGCCATCTTGATTAGTTTGGGAGCGAGTATCAATTACCTCAGTCTGGATATTGCCCTCTTTGCTAATAACAATAACATCTCCTCCGATACCTGTCATTGTACTGGTATTAATGTTTTTAGTCGCGATCGCTAATAAAGCTTGTAGATAAACTTCCCCAGCATTGCCTTCATTAGCAGAAGCATCGAAATTTCCCGTTTCCACCTTGCCAGACTCGCTGATATTGAGAATATTACCCCCATCTCCTTTCTGGGGAGCAAAGGTATCTTGATCCCCTGTCTGGATATCCCCTTGCGCCTCAAAATTAATGTCTCCTCCATTACCACTAAAAAGAGTGCTGGCGACAATCGACCAATTAATGGAAGATAGATCTACATTGCTCCCTGTACCGGCAATGGCGTTATCGAGGAAATCTTGAAGGGAAATATTTTGGGGAGTAGCAGGTGCTGTAGTATCAGGTGGAGTTGGTGGCGATGTAGCAGGTGCTGTAGTATCAGGTGGAGTTGGTGGTAAGGGAGCAGGAGTTGTCGTATCAGCAATAGTATCAGGTTGAGCTGGTGGTAATGTAGGGGGGTTAGCCGGAGGAGTAGGTTCTGGAACCTGGGGTTGGGGTGGAGTTAAACCCTCAATAATAATACTTCCAGTTAAAGACCAACCCTTTTCTTGAGCGACGAAGAATGCAGGAAACTGATGGAAGAATTCTTCTGTAATGGTGGTTGAACCATCGTCATCAAATTCTACCCCCTCACAAAGGTCGTTGCAGTGGGTTCGGAAGTAATATTGCAGATAACCAGCTAAATTACCAGGATTAATCTTAATCTTGTTATCGGCAATAAAGGTAATATTTCCAGCATTCCCCTCTGCCACTCCAGAAATTATCTCTTTGGTGAAGATGTCTTTAGGAGCAATCAAGGTAATATTACCACCATTGCCAACTTGTTCGAGGGGAAAACTGGAAAGAACAGCACCGTTGAAGGTAATGCTTCCTTCACGACTCAAGATATTTATATTCCCACCATTGCCCCTGCTGGTGCCAGATTGAATAGTCGTTATAATGATATCGTCGTTAGCCGTTATCGAAATTGCTCCACCATCAGCTTTGGCATCGTCTCTGACTCTGGTGTAGATGTCATCAAGAGCCGTAATCTTTCCTCCTGCATCTAGAATAATAGACCCAGAACTTGGAGTTGTTGAAGAAGACCGTCGTTGAGTGCTTAATGTCCCTGTAGTTATGTCTTCAGTTGTGGAAATATTAATATTGCCTACGGTATACCTTCCTGAAGCACTAATCCTAAAACCCTGACTGTCGAAATTGGTACTATTACTCTTAAAGTAACCGCCTCCAGTACTGATATCAGCATTAATATCAATATTCCCCCCTGCCATCAACCAGAGATTGAGGGAATCGATACCGTGGAAGTAAGCGTAGATGGGTTGATTAATAACAATATCGTTATCAGCCTCTAGGGTGAGACTGTTATCTGCTCCCCTGTTAGAGTAATCAATAGCGGCATTAACGATGATATTTCCTGCTTGATTACCCCCATCGCTAGTAGTTAGGGTAACAGAACTACCGTCATTAAGAGCCTTGAGGATTAAATTAACAGGAATTTGGGCATTATTTCCAGTGGCAGCAAAGGGATTAACTGGATTTATATTAACCGGTGCACTTCCTGTTGGTACAATCTCAATATTATAAGGGTCGATTAACCATGCTCCTGTTCCGACATCGGGAGTTTTGGTAATTTCCAACTCCCGCAAACCACTAGTTTCCACAAAACCCCCATCTCCATCATCCCCTCCTCCCCTAGCACTGAGTTTGCCCAAGATCCGTGCTACTTCCTCGGCAAAAACGATGATTTTTCCTCCCTTTCCTACTTCCAGGGCATCGGCGTTAATAGTAGAATCCGGGCTTATATAAGTAGAATTGGCATTAAAAAAAGGACCTTTACCTTGCTGATCACCTCCAATACGGATATTGCCACCACCATAAATACCGGAAGCATCAATAGTTGCACCGACAAGTCCAATTTGGTTGCCAAGAATATTGATATTTCCCCCTAGGGATGAAGAGACATCCAGATTACCAGAGATAAGGGTTGTTCCTATCTGGTAAGGAATAGTGACTCCGGAATTATTCAACTGTAAGCTATGATCCGGATTAACGGTTATTCCTGTATCCGTACCCGCATTAGTCAATAAAGTGGGTAAATCTAAAGGAGTAATCGGGATAATTTCCCCATTAGTATCTCGTGGCACTTCAACTTCCAAACTAAGGAGATGTCCCGGTTGAGAAATTTTCACTAAACTAGTGCCGGGGACAGAAGCAAGGTTGATATTGCCTCCCGGAGCATTGATTGTACCATTATTGATCACAGTTCCCCCCAAAAGGGTAACATTGTGTTGGGGAGTAACCGTTAAATTGCCAGCATTGACAATCGCCCCCGGTAGGGAAGCATCGAAGGAAAATTGCCAGGGATTGCCGTTTAAATTGGTATAGTCATTGCTGCCAAAAGCGTTAAACCAATTATCTCCCAAACCAATGCCGGTAGCAGTAGTAGCAACAAAGTCGGCGGAGACATTTAAGCTGGCATTTCTACCAAAAATAATCCCAGCCGGATTCATCAGATAGAGGTTGGAGTTACCCCCAGTTACTTGTATTAAACCATCGATAATCGAAGCATGGCCACCGTTAACTCCAGCTAAGATATTTTGGATTTGGGGATTGGAGAGGAAGTTGACAATTTGGTTGGTATCAACTCCGAATTGTCCAAAACGGTGAAAGAGGTTAGTACCATCGCTAGAAGATGTTCCACCAGAGATGTCAACTTGATTGCCGTTAGTATCAATAATAGTTCCCGTGCCATCTGCTGTCGGAATAATCGATTGTGCCGTCACCGGAGTAGGGAATAGAGTGATGCCTAATCCGGTAAGAAAGTTGATATAGTTAAACTTCATAGATTTTTTCCCTGGTAAAATTGTTGTAGAGACGCGCCTGCCGAAGGATGCCCGTAGGGCTGTTGGCACGTCTCTACAATCCGGACTGAATTTGCTCAATCTGCCTTTGTATTTCCCTTACCTTTTGAGAATTTCCCAAAGTTTGATAGCTAGCTTCGGCTTGCTCTAACCAGTCAATTGCTTTGTCAGGTTGTTGTAAAATGCGATAAACTCCTCCTAGCTTTTCCTGTAGTTGAGCGATAGTAGCAGTATCTTCAGTAAGAGCGATCGCTTTGAGGTAATTTTCCGCAGCTAGGGGAGGAAAGCGAATATACTGGTAGAGTTCCCCCAACTGTTGATAGGCTGCGGGTATCTGATTATTCTCTTCCACTAAGGATTCCAACAGAGCGATCGCTTCGGCAAACAAACCATTTTGTTGATAAAATTCCCCTAAGGCTAAAACTTGCTCTGCCCCAGTTAGACTTTGAGTAAGCTTACTAGCAGCAGCTTGGATTTCCTCTTGCTCTTCTGCTGAGAGTATCTCAAATCCTCCACCCTCCAACTCTTCTTCCAGGGAGGATGCCCCAGTATCAGTATTAACGATAACAGTATAGTCAACATCAGATTCTAGGGGTTCTCCCCCATATCTCACTTCTGTTACATCCTTAACTTCCGTTTCCCAGAGTAACTCTCCATCCTCTCGCTTCACCCGCACTCGATAGGAGGTAGCACCATCGACAGCATACCAGCGCAGCAGGGGTTGATTGTCCAGGAGATAAGTACTGCGGGGACTAAGAATATAGGGAATATTAGCAATAGTAAAAGTTTCATCACTGCGTGTTCCCCTGCCACAAATACAACCATCTGGTGATGGGATGCATCCTTTCTTGCATCTAACCTTAGCAATCTGCACACAATCACCTAAAGAGATGCCAGTAATTGCTCTTGCTTCAGTTGCCATCACTGTAGGAGGTGTTGGGTTGATCAGGGATACAAGTGGGACAATTAAAGGTAAACTTGCTCTAATTTTCATGCTTCTTCTCCTTTAGAGTTTAAATATCTGTAAATTTCTTGTCTCCATTGTTCAATTTCAGGTTTTTGATAATTGTTGGGAAGCTCTTTACATGGAATCCAAGTTTTCTTAATCTCTAGCTGGGGCGCATCAGTTTCTTTGAGAACTTTGGCTAACAAGCAGTAGGCATCTGGTGTCGGTTTGGGATTTTGCAAGGCGATGGCATATTCTAGAGATTTTTGAGCTTCTTCATATCTGCCTTCTTCTAAGGCAAGCCAACCTCGATTTTTCTCCAAGTCTGCTTTTACCTCCGGTATTATTTGACTCCAGTATTCTCCATATTCGGAATAATTACGTGCCAGGGCAATAAGTTCAAATCCTTCTTCGAGATGGCTTGCTACTTGAGAAAACTGTGGTTCAAAGTGTAGAATCTTTAACCTGCTTAAATTATTCAGAGCCTGAATTAACACAATAATATTGTCATTGTTTGGGTCTTTATCTTGCTGGCGAGTACGAGCAGATGCGATCGCTTGTCTGTATCTGTTGGCTGCACAATGAAAATTTTTCTCTTCATCACAAATTAAACCTAAAGTATGAGCAGCTAAAAGATTATTGCGATTTAGGTTTAAAGCGATGAGAAAATAAATCTTAGCTTGCCCTAAATTTCCCTGGTCATAGCTCGTTGAACCTTGTGAAGTAAAATTAATGTCTAGTAATCGTTGCAATACATTTTTATTCAAAAAAGGCAAAAAAGCAACAAAAATGATGATACCGACAAAATAGGGCAGCAACCTTAGGGATTTTTCTAGCTTGGATTGTTGCTTAGTCAATTTTGCCAATCGTTTCAGTATCTTCCTGGTATCCTGAGGACGTTGGTGATAATCAAAGTGCATGAGTTGATCAATCAAAGCAACCAAAGATTTGTCTAGCTTTGTACGGATACTTTTGTGCCAAAAAAAGCGGTCGTTTTTGTTATTCATCGCCAACTCCCAAGGATGTCTCCCCGTTAACAGATAAACAAAAGTCCTCCCCAAAGCAAAAAAATCCGATTGAGGTACAGCCTTACCAGTGATTGCCATTTGCTCTGGTGCAGCATACGCCAAAGAACCAATCTGAGTTTCTGCCAAACCTTCGATCCCGGCAACTCCAAAATCAATTAAGGTAATTTTGCCATTAGGTTGGCGGATTAAGTTGGCAGGTTTGATATCCCGATGTAAAAAATTATGTGCGTGCAGGAAATTTAAAGTTTTGACAATTTGCTTTAACCAAGCCAAAGCTTCTTCTTGGGCTATAGCACCCTGTTGCCGTACCCAAGTTTCTAAATTATCTCCCTCAATTTTTTCCATAACCAAGCCATATAGCTTTTGTTTTTTGTGTCTGACATCTATGGGAAAATATCCTTCAGAGTCTAGATTGGGGATTCCTAGTTCTTGATTGTGATGATACTTTTTCGACTT
This sequence comes from Symploca sp. SIO1C2, assembly GCA_010672925.1. GTDB lineage: Bacteria > Cyanobacteriota > Cyanobacteriia > Cyanobacteriales > Coleofasciculaceae > Caldora. The sequence continues at coordinate 47,790 of JAAHFP010000029.1, forward strand.
ATTGAGAATCAATAGAATATGAGCTTCTTGTTGGAAGCGCTTAACCAAATCTTGATTATCGGTGTCTTTCAAAACTTTTAAAACCTTGGGCATACCCCAATCATCCCAATCTTCGACCTCAAAAACTTCTGTAGGATGATTAGGATTAGGTTCTCGTAATGGCTTAACAATGCGGTATCGATTGTGGATCAATAAAGGTGTGCCGCAAGTTTGACAGGATTGAACTTCGTCGGAGTTTTGGCGATGTGGGCATTTGGGGTTAATACAGTAGCTCATGATGAGTAATAAGCAGTAGTAGGACTTCAGTCCAAAAAGAAGTCAGCAAACGTGTCATATCAAAGGATTAGGTCATGGCTTTTCATTTTTAGTTTCAGCAAGAGTAAGAAGTAATAAGTAATAAGTAATGAGGGATTACCTATCAAAATCTCTAAGTAAATGTCCAAAAACCTAACACTTACTGGCAGGATGCCAGTTCCACTTACCTACTGGCAGGATGCCAGTTCCACTTACTTACTGGCAGGATGCCAGTTCCACTTACTTACTGGCAGGATGCCAGTTCCACTTACTTACTGGCAGGATGCCAGTTCCACTTACCTACTGGCAGGATGCCAGTTCCACTTATCTGATATTTGTTAGTAAAGTCTCTAAATTTTGTACACAATAGTCTAAACTAGAACCTGATGCTGGTTGGAGCTTCGCGATCGCCTTTTGCAAATTCTCCTTGTTTTGGGGGTTTTTCTGCAAATTAACTGCTAGTTTACCGGTGAGTTGGGGTAACAAGGAATTCACAGTATTATCCAAGCAATCACTAACAGGATAGTAACTCAGTATAGGGTCAATCATTGGACTTGCCATCGGAGAGATTAATTGGCGAATAGCTTCTAAAATTTCTTTAATGAGCTGATTCACAAAATATCGTCGGCTCATTCTGGATAAGCGGAATCCACCTTGAGATTTTTCCAGCAATGAGCGGCGATTCAAGGAACTAAGAGTTGGCAGAAAACTATGCTCATCCCATTGGGTTTTATGCCAAAATGTTTGTAATTGCTCTGTTGTGACTGATTGTTTCTGAATCGCTAGCCAATAAACCAAATGTTTTTCCGTTTCAGCAAATCGTTCAAATTGCTGCTCTAACAAACGAGTGAGATAGGTAGATTGGGATAAAGACCGAGACAAACTTATTTCCTGTTGGATAAATTCTGACACTTGGTTTTGATAAAGGTTGAGCAAATTAGAAGCAACCATTTTAACTGCCAAGGGATTGCCTTGGTGCAATTGAATCAACTCCTGCCATGCTCGATCTTTGTCGATACCTTTATCCTCTAAAATTTTCTCAGCCACCTCTGATGAACCCTTAAGTTCAAGAGATTTCACTTTGCGCCCTTCAATCCTTACCCACTCGGTGAGTTTTTCGGAACTAATAAGCAACAAACAGCTATGATGACGTTCTGTAGCGATTCTTTTGAGCAGAATACCATAGTCTTCAAACTTAGAGCTATAGTTACCTGCTAATTGGCCTTGAGAGAAAATTTCCTCAAAATCGTCTAAAATAAGTAAACACCTAGTGCTTTTCAAACAACTCATCAATTGAGCTAGTTGTGTATTAAGATGATTAACTGAGCGATCGCTAGAGGGCTCAAGAATACTCAACCAGTCAGCTAACAGTTCTGTAAGGAGAGGTTGATACTGTAGCGATCGCCAAATAACAAACTCGAACTCTGACTCCACAGCTTGAACTAATTTAACCCCCAGCCAAGTTTTGCCCATGCCAGCCAAGCCAGTGATGGAAATCAGACGACAGCCAGAAGTGAGCCAATCTTGTAACTGTTGCAACTCCTTGCCTCGTCCATAAAAAGGCTCCACCTCTGGTGCAGCACCCCAGTCGCAATCTGAAGCCGGAGTTGTTGCTGCTACAGGAGCAAGCCGCTGCTGCTTTTGATACTCCGTGCTCAAGTACTGTTGTAACTGAGCCAGTTTTCCCGGTCCTCTGCCCCCAATACCGAATTTTTTATACACCTCACCTAGGCGTTTACGGGCTGCTTGGGGTTTAATCTGCAAACGATGGGCAATCTCTTCAATGTTACCTCCCTGCTGCACAGCCTCAGACAGCATTTCTAATTCTCTGTCCGATACTCCGTAACTTGATGCAATTTTTTGGAGAAATTCCTGGGGAATTAGCATTTAACCTCACTTGACTGAGATAACTATTCTATCTTATCTCATTTAAGTGAGTTATTGTCTTACTCTCCTAGAACTCATACCAAATCCCTGTAGAGACGTTGCATGCAACGTCTCTACAATGTGGGACTAACGGGTTTATCGGCGTTAGTGAGATAAACCTTGAAGAAACTCTTCTATGCTCTGTTTCCATTGTTGTTGATCCACAGTAACCAATAAGTCATGTCCTGCGGTAGGAAATACCACTAGTTCCTTTACACCACGCAAATTCTGAAGTAATTCTTCAATCTCCGTCATCTTTGTCCACTTATCTTGCTTTCCCTGTAATACTAAAGTTGGACAGTTAACTTGTTTAGCATAAGTGACTGGATTGTGAGCAAAGCCATTAAACCCTTGCTGCAGGCTACCCCAAAAGACCAGTAACTCAGAGGTGGGAAAAGCGGGAAAATCGATCGCTTGCCAGCGACTCCTAACCGCATCGAGCAATCGAGCAAAAGGCAGCTCTAGAATAATAGCATCGGGTGCAATATTTTCCTGAGCGATCGCTTGGAGAATAGCAGCAGTTCCCATGGAAACCCCATAGAGTATTAGTGGTGGTTTAAGATTTAATTGCTCAGCCTGATTAACCACAAAAGTAACATCCTGACTTTCCCGGAAACCTAGGGTGGTGGTATTGCCACTAGAACCCCCGACACCTCGAAAATCTACCAATAAAGTATCGTAGTTTAACTCATTAAATACTTTAGCCGGTGGTAGCAGTTGTTTGCCCTTACTGCCTCCATTACCAGGAAATAACAATACTGTTCCCTGAGAAGAGGAGTTTTGAGCCGGGATTAACCAAGTTTCCAACCACTCATTAGAAGTAATCGGCAAACGGTGAGTAACATATTCGAGTCCCATATCTGTAGGAACCCTAGAGTTAGTTGGGCGAGGCAGACCTAGACTCAACTCTCCCGGAGAGCTAAAATGAGTTACAGTGTAAGCACCAACATACGCGATCGCATTAACTCCAACAAAAGCGATTACCATACCTCGCACCAGCCACTTCTGCTGTTGTCTTCCCCATCCCCAACCCATTAATAAACAGGCAATGCCACCACTACCCAGGAAAACAGTTATGTCTTTCCAAGGTAATTGCCAAGGATTAAGAATACCAGTGTGATTTAATACATATAGAGCCACAAGTAACTCTAGGGAAATCATCAAGGATGTAGTACCGGTTTGTCTGAGCAGTTTTTGCACCCTTGAGGGAGGTTTTTTAATTATCAATTATCCATCATCCATTATCCATTGGTAAGTGCTACAAGAGTGGGTTGCCAATTTTCGGATAAGTTAATTTAAGTTAATACCAAATCCCTGTAGAGACGTTGCATGCAACGTCTCTACAGCGCAGAATATCACGGGGGTATGTGTGCCTGATTTTGTATAATAATAGACTACTACTAACTTGGCTGATAACTTTTCTCAACTCTTCCTGCTCCTTTAAGAATTTGGTAGTACCACTGCGCCACCTTATCCCCCCCATCGGCAAGTCTATCTATAGCAATACCATTACGACCATTTTCTACACCAGAACTATGGATATAATACCCATCTCCCAGATAGAGACCCACATGATGTACTTTTTGCTTAGATGCGAAGAAAATTAAATCACCAGCTAAAGCCGACTCCATCTCAACTGTTGTTGTAAAATTATCTTGCATATAGGAATTCCTAGGCAACCAAATTCCTGAAGCAACAAAAGCTGCTTGCATCAAGCCGGAGCAATCGTAGTTAGGAGCAACCGTACCTCCCCAAACATAGTGATTTGGTTGTTCCATTGCCGCTTTAGTAAAAGCAATCACCGCTGGAATTCGTTCTTGGATTTGGGCAGTGGAGAGGCTAACTGCCTGATACTTAGTTGTCGCAGGTTCGAGTTTTGCTAAATCTTCCACCGACAACCAACCAAGATAACCATCCTCACATAGTCGCACCTCTAAAAACTCATTTACCGGGGTTTTCGCCACAAACTGCAAATGACGTCCGACTGCCGCTTGAGTCCCCAAAGCTTCGCGACTAGGAGTATCATAAATATTGAGATTAGCTTGGCAGTAGTACTCAGATGCTGTGGTTTGTAGCTGCTCTAGAGAAATCATCAGATTTATTTTTTTACCAATAAATAGAATAAAGCCTCCATTTGTTATACCAAATCCCTGTAGAGACGTTGCATGCAACGTCTCTACAATGTGGAACTAACTGGTTTATGTATACCGGATTTGGTATCATACAGCAGTTGCCAAGGCAATGAAGACCCTCGCCAAATGCAGCAAACCTTTACCTGTCAATCTTTTCCCTCCTGCCTCCTGCCTCCTGCCTTCTGCCTTCTGCCTCCTGCCTTCTGCCTTCTTGTACTAGATATTTCGGAGGTTCCGATGAAATTCTTGATGGGAGTGCTCCTTGCTTTCCTGCTGTTCCTACCAATGCAGCCCATAGCAGCAATGCCGTTATCTCCCCAACTAACTCTCGAACAGCTGTTTACCACACCGCAACTCCAAAAGGAGTGGTTTGCTCCCTCTTTTCTCAATCAAATCTCCCTGACTCAAGTGGAGCAAATTATTGAGAATATAGAAAATACTTTAGGTAGTTACCAAGAAGTACAGGTAGATGGCTCCGATTATCTCATAGTTTTTGAGCAAGGTAGTGTACCGACTAAGTTAGTTCTAGATAGCAATAATCAAATCTCTGGACTCCTATTTCAAGCACCAATATCTCAGGGCATGAGTTTGAAAGTTGCTCAGGAAATGTTTAGATCTCTACCCGGTAAGGTAAGTTTCTTGGTGCTGGAAGACAACTCACAACTAGCTGCCCTACGAGCCAATCAACCATTAGCCGTTGGTTCAGCTTTTAAGTTAGCTGTCTTAAAAGCTCTGAAACAGCAAATTGATGCTGGTATCCTTGCCTGGGATGATGTGGTAAAACTGGAGGAAGAGCAGAAGAGTTTGCCTAGTGGTATGCTACAAACTTGGCCTGATGGCTCACAACTGACGGTGCAAACTTTAGCTACATTAATGATCTCAGTAAGTGATAATACCGCTACCGATATTTTGATTAATGTAGTAGGTAGAGACTTAATTGAATCCTTTGCTCCTCGCAATCTTCCCTTTCTCACCACTCGTGAAGCTTTTGTACTCAAAAATCCTCAAAATCAAAGCTTACTTGAGCGCTATCGGCAGGGTAATGAAGCCAGTCGTCGGGAAGTAATTAATCAATTGCCGTCCTATCCTCTGCCTAGTGTCGATATTTTCAATGCCAATACCGTTGCTGTGGATGTGGAATGGTTCTTTTCTACTAAGGAATTGTGCGAGTTGATGACAACGGTAGCAGATTTGCCGTTGATGAGCATCAATCCCGGTGTTGCCAGACCGAATGATTGGTCTCGTATTGCTTTCAAAGGCGGTTCTGAACCAGGAGTTTTGAATTTAACCACTTTGCTAGAAGCCAAAAATGGCAAAACCTACTGTGTTTCTGCTACTTGGAATAACACAGTACCCTTAGATGAAACTCGGTTTACAGCGATATATGGAGGAGCGATCACGGGATTGAAATAATAGCATGTCTGCTTGAATACTGATAGTTAAGACTGACACGGGGACGCGGGGACGTGGAGACGCGGAGAAAGGAATTTTCATAATGGTGGTGAAAAATTTTTCCTGCCTCCTGCCTCCTGCCTCCTGCCTCCTGCCTCCTGCCTTCTTCCTCCTGCCTCCTTGCACTAATCGTTAAACTTAAAACATAGTTCTTTGGCTCTATATTTTCCCTCTTTTGCTATGTCACTCACTCAGGATGTAAAATTTGTTGATGTTATCCCAGAAAATGTTATCCCAAAAGATATCATCTTTCCCCCTAGTGATTTAGAAAGCAACGAACCTCCCTTGGAAAGTGACCTACACCGCGATCAAATTGACTTGTTAATTCGCCTGCTGCGATGGTATTGGCAACAACGGCATGATTTCTATGTCTCTGGCAACGTAACAATTTACTACAGTCCCCAACAGCTTAAATCAAAAGATTTCCGAGGACCAGATTTTTTTGTTGTACTCCATACAGAAAACAAGCCTCGCAAAAGCTGGGTAGTTTGGGAAGAAAACGGACAGTATCCCAATATCATTATTGAGCTGTTGTCTGATTCAACTGCTCAAACAGACCGTAAATTGAAAAAGCAGATTTATCAAAACATCTTTCGTACTCCAGAATACTTCTGGTTTGACCCACAGAGTCAAGAATTTAAGGGATTTGAGCTATTGAGGGGAACCTATCAGGAGTTACAACCCAATGCTCAAGGTTGGCTCTGGAGTGAGCAATTAGAACTATATTTAGGTATTCATGAGCAGAAATTACGCTTTTTTACCCGTGATGGGGAATTAATACCAACACCGGAAGAAGCAGCTATTGTTCAACAACAACGAGCTGAGCAACAACAACAACGAGCTGAGCAACAACAACAACGAGCTGAAGAAGCCGAAGCTCTATTGGCTCGGTATCGGGAACGCTTTGGAGAGTTTTCAGAGGAATGATGGCTGATCTCAATAGTCTGTTCAAGGTAAGCTACTGAACCTTAGCTTTTAGTAATCGATGAAGACGCGATCGCTAAGTTGTTTTAACCTAGCGACAGAAAGCAGTCAATTTTTATAACCATTTAGGGAGGGCAGTGCCGAGCAAATTCAATCCTCTAATTGAGCTTCTACTTCTGATAATGGTAGAGTAGGGCGTTGTCGTCGATCAACAATCATTTGCCAAAACTCCGCTGAAAGTTGCAGGTGACCTTGCTCTGGATCGAAGTTTTCTAGTCCTAGTAAAACAGCAATTGGTTTACCGTTTTGGGTAATCATGATTTGTTCGTGTTGAGCAGAGCGCACGTAATCCTGTAATTGTTGGTCAAGCTCTTCTATAGTTAGTTGTTTCATCTGACGATCTCCTCTGTGGTTTGCCCTGATGCTTTGTGACGAATGGCTCGAATGTAGACAATTCTTCCTTCCTCATCTCAATATCATAATCTTGCATTAAATTTGTTTATAACGACATGTGCCCTTCTGTTGCATCCTCACTACCACCTACCACCTACTACCTAACACCTAAATGACGATCATCCGTGTACCCAAAGCCTGGGAGCTTCCAGAAGCACGAGCAACCTCGGCAAATGCTTACTTCAACCGTCGTCGTTTGCTCAAAAATCTCGCTAACTTTAGCCTGGGAGCAGGTATTGTTTCGGTTCTAGGTTGTAAAGGATCTTCGGCACCAAACAATACCCTAGTTTCAGCCAACCCAGCCTTAACCGCAACTCTCGAGTTACCCAGTTTAGAACCATTTACTCGTAATCCCACTTTCCAGAAAGTAGACAGACCCATCACCGATGAAGTCCTGGCGGGACAATACAACAATTATTACGAATTTGGTGGTAGTAAGTCCATTTGGCGAGCCAGCCAAGCATTACCTATAGATAATTGGCAGGTTGAAGTGACGGGTTTGGTGAAAAATCCCCGCACTTATGACTTAGAGGATTTACTCAAGAAATTTCCCCTAGAAGAGCGTGTCTACCGAATGCGCTGTGTAGAAGCTTGGTCTATGGTGCTACCCTGGGTGGGATTCCCGATGAAATTGCTGATGGCAGAAGTTGAGCCTACCGATAAGGCTAAATTTGTGAGTTTTACCTCCTACTATGACCGCGAAATTTCCCTAGCTCCGGTACAATCTTTAGGTCAAAAAGTACCCTGGCCTTACACAGAAGGTTTACACTTAAAGGAAATGGCCAACGAATTGGCATTTTTTGCTGTTGGTATTTACGGTGAAAGGTTACCGAAACAACATGGTGCGCCGATTCGAGCAGTGTTGCCGTGGAAGTATGGTTTCAAAGGGGCAAAATCTATTGTCAAAATCGACTTTGTGGAAGAACAGCCAGCCACTTTTTGGAATATCTTAGCTCCCTCTGAATATGGTTTTGTGGATAATGTTAATCCTAACAAACCTCATCCGAGATGGTCACAAAAGAAAGAAAGATTTATCGGTACAGGCTCAGAAGTATCTTGGGAAGAGCGCCCAACTCTACCTTACAACGGTTATGAGGAATTTGTTGCTTCTCTGTATAAATAGGGAATTGGGAATTGGGAATTGGGAATTGGGAATTGGGAATTACGTAAATTTGTAGGGGCGGGTTTAGGGTCACATTTAACCCATGTTTACGATAATTTTGGTACAAAACCCGCCCAATGGCCACCGTTAACCCATATTTACGATAATTTTGGTACAAAACCCGCCCAATGGTCACAATTAACCCATGTTTATGATAATTTTGGTACAAATATCGACTTTTGCAAAAGGTCTATTATTCTGGCGATGCTGTCTACTGTGCTGCTGTTTACTGTTTTTGGTGGGTTGCCAATCTCCAACTGAACTCGAAGGTACTTTTACAGTGCAAGTGCAACGGGTAGTTAGTGGACAAACTCTGGAAGTGTTGGATGTAAGTAAGCAACCACCATTGATTGAACGAGTACGGTTGATTGGTATTGATGCACCGGATTTGAGGCAGGAACCTTGGGGCTCAGCAGCGAAGCAAAGCCTTGAGCAAATGATTGGTAAGGTAAATGGTCAACAACTGCTCTTACAACCAGTGATGTTAGAGCCGGATGTCCAAAAAAAAGACAATTTTGGTCGCTGGTTAGCTTATATTTGGCATGATGATGTCTTGGTCAATAAGCTACTAGTCGAAGAAGGTCATGCCTTGGCTGTGCCGCGATCGCCTAATAATAAGTATGATGGTGAATTTGCTTATGCCCAGGAATACGCCAGAATCATGGGATATGGTATTTGGAACCCAGATAAACCAATGCGGGTGACACCGAGGGAATTTAGGAAAAACCCTTATTGAGAATTGTTGTTGGTTGTTGGTTGTTGGTTGTTTGTTATTTGTTATTTGTTGTTTGTCTCCCTCAGCTCCTCCGCTCCCCCAGCTCCCCAGCTCCTCCGCTCCTCCGCTCCTCAGCTCCCTCAGCTCCCCCAGCTCCTCCGCTCCCCAGCTCCCCAGCTCCCCAACTCCTCCGCTCCTCCGCTCCGAATTAGGGGATCTCAAAGTTGCCAAAATGGTTGATGATTAGGTAGTTAGCGGTTATTGACCAACAACCAACAACAAATAACCAACAACAAATAACCAACAACAAATAACCAACTTGATGAAACAACATACTCCTCAACAGCTGCAAGTTTTCCTTGATGTTGCTACTGAAGCTGCTTTGGCTGCTGGTGCTATCCTACAGACTTACTGGGGTAAGTTGGAACAAATAGAAGAAAAAGGACGCCCCGGAGATTTGGTTACTGCGGCGGATAAAGAAGCTGAAGTAGAAATCCTCAAGGTGCTGGATCGTCATGTCCCTGACCATGGTATCTTGGCGGAAGAATCTGGTGAGCAGGGCAATAAGCAGAGTGAGTATCTCTGGGCAATTGATCCTCTGGATGGTACTACTAATTATGCTCATCAATATCCGATTGCTTCTGTCTCTATCGGCTTATTAATTGATGGGATACCTCAAGTGGGAGCGGTTTATAATCCCTTTCGCAATGAGTTGTTTCGTGCCGCTAAGGGTTTAGGAGCAACCTGCAATCGTCGCCCCATTAGTGTTTCTTCCACCTCAGAATTGAGTAAAAGCCTCCTAGTTACCGGTTTTGCTTATGACAGAAGGGAGACTTCTGATAACAATTATGCTGAATTTTGTTATCTGACTCACTTGACACAAGGGGTTCGTCGTGCTGGTTCTGCCTCTTTGGATTTGTGTGATGTGGCTTGTGGCAGACTGGATGGTTACTGGGAACGGGGACTTTCTCCTTGGGATATTACTGCTGGGATAGTCCTGTTAGAGGAAGCTGGAGGTAAGGTGACTGCTTATGATCAAAGTCCCTTAGTTGTCAAATCTGGTAGGCTTTTGGCTACTAATGGTAAGATTCACGCTAGTCTGAGCCAGGAGTTATTGCAGGTTCCACCTCTGTCTACTTGGGCATCTTTGTGAGAGGTGGTAGGTGGTAGGTTTTAGGTTTTAGGTTTTAGGTTTTAGGTAAACACTTCGCTATTGCTATAGCCAGATCTTCTCACTGTTGCCTGTTGCCTTGTTTCTCAAAAGCAGTCCCAATGGGACATTCGCATCCGTTATGAAAGACTGATTCAATTCTAAAATCTAAAATCTAAAATCTAAAATCTAAAATCTAAAATTGTTTCTTAAAAGTCTAATTCTGATCACCAAAATAAAATTCAATAGTATTAAGCATACGCAATGTTGCTGCTGCTGAATAGTTGCGTAAAGCTGGATATCTAGGATAGAAAGCATCACCCATTTCATTTAATGGTGAAGCGACACCACCGAAACTGGACATTTCTGTAATAATTGATTCTGCCCAATGACCAGAGATATCAGAAAAGGGAAACGGTTTTTGAGTTGGTTCCAGGATAGTCCGTTTAATAAAAACTTGCTGAGCATATTCAGCTGTTTTCTTTAACACTACCATTAACTCTGCTCTGGTAACCGGATTTGATGGTCTAAACTGACCATCGGGATAACCTCTAATTAACTCATTATTCTTTGCCCAAGCAATCTTACTCGCACTCCAGCGGGAAGCCTCCACATCAGGATAGGGATTAGTTGTCGTTTGAGCTGGTATATTAACAGATAAATTGGGAATAGTTGTCAATGCTTCTAGCAACATTGCTACCATTTGCTCTCTGGTAAGGGGTTGAAGAGGACGGAAGGTATTATCTTCCTGGAAACCAGAAATAAAACCTAGGGTAACTGCCTCTTCTATTGGTGTGCGATAGATATCTTCAGTAATATCAGTAAACATGGCTGGTGTGGTATTTTTTGAACCAGGATTACCTCCTAATTCTTCCGTAACAACTCGCCGGATAATTTCCGTTACTTCTGTTGCTATTCTAGCATCTAGCTCTTGTTCTTCTCGGATGGCATTATTTTTATCTTGTGCCCCTAGCAAGGTAATTACTAAAGTTCTGAGCTTTGAGAGTTTACCTGATGCCTGGGGACGATGATCAATAAATTGCACTAAAGCCGTATAAGTTATTTCAAATCTGTGCCGAATACCGCTACGTCCCCACCCTGCTTTGGAGATAATTACGGGAGATTTAATGACTCGTTGTAAGCCTAAGCGTTCAATCGCGGCATCGACATAACGGGCAATATCTGTCCCTTTGCCTTTGATGACACTTTCTAGGCTATTCCATTGTGCTCCTGGTAAGCGACTATGGTGATTCAGGTAATAGTGCCACCCTAACATACTCATGAGCCTGGTGAGGTCGTAGGCAGAGACACTGTTACCAGCAGTCGCTGTTAAGGGAGCCGCAGATAATAACACTCTTCCTGTGTTAGCTTCTACTAATTCAGGAAAGTTCATCCAAGGATTTTCGCCATACAAACCTCGAAATGTTAATTGCTGATTGCCGGTAATTTCCTTGAGCCATTGTTCTAAACCAGCATAGGTAGAAAATCGTTTGAACATTGCACCAATTTGGTTAGAACTAGCAGGATTGAAGTTATAACTAGTGAGAGCTACCACCAGATGATGAAAGTTATAACCTCCACTACCACCAGCCGAACGAATCAGGCATTGGTCAATATCAATGAAAGGAAAACTGCTATTGAGTTGACAGACAAGATTGATAGTAGGAATGATTTTAGTATCACTCCAAAATTCTACATTATCTAGGGCATTTCTACCGAACCAACGGGCTTGCATTTGTCCGTTAACTACACTCCCCAGACAGACACAGGCTTGTTTAATGTCACTATGGAGGAAGTCGAGTCCTTCGGGTTCAATCTGAGGTTTTTGGCCTAAGATAGGATAGGATTCCAAGTGAGGGTCTTCTAAAGATACAACTTCGATGCCATCCGGTCTTTCTTTTAAATACTGAGGAGAAAAATCAATTTCCTTTTGATGAGGAGACTGGTTAATACCTCTGCCTAGGTAAAAACCTCTTCCTGTTTGGGGATGAGGTTGAACAGCTAAAAATTCTTGGAATAATTCTTCTTTATTCTTTGCTGATTTTAAGCGAAATTCTGTGGGTTCAGTATTAAGGAGGAAGCTGGCTAAAGTCGCATCAATTTGTTTAGGCTCAGAATCATCCAATTCCATCAGTTGACAGAACTTATTCAATCCTTTGGCTGTAACACTACCATATTGTCCATCAAGCAATCTGCCGCTGGGATAAAGCCCTAATGCATGGAGTTTGATTTGGATGTCTAAGACTAATTCATGATCTAGTTTAAGTTGTTCTATAGTAATAACTAGATTATTTTCGGTAATCTCAACCAATTTCATAAGATTTCTTGCGGCTTTGCACTTCATTCAATCATCAGTTTCTTGTGGAACAGGCATCTTGCCTGTGATCCGTCATCGGAAACATACAACATGAATGCGTCTGATTTAACCCAGTAGGTAGGGCTTGCTGCTTTTTTTCCTTTCGCGTAAATCCCGGAAGGGCGTAGCATTGACGGAACACAACTTTGATTCTATGGGTATCACCCTAGCGCCAATACTACACCCCTACAGCCAATTATTTATCACATCATCCCCGTTGCCCTTCAATATACTTTTCATCCGCACCAATTAAGGCTCCTTGTAACAGAGGAGAAAGATTTTCATTCAAACGCCCAGATCGGATAAACTCAGCATAGGTATCTGCCTCGATATCTAACATTTTTTCCTGTACTTGCTCCATATCCAAATCTTGTAGCTGAGGAAATTGATCGAGCAATTTCTCAATTTCTTCTTGGATACCTCGGAGTTGTCCCTCAACTAATTCTCTCTGGTAGCGTCCAAATTCTGGGTCAATTTCGTTACTTGTTGACGCTTCTAATAAATAGGATTTTACCCGATTGAGAGCTACCCGACGGGCTAAAGCCTCGGAATATTGCTGGCGCAGGGGTTGGTCTCCGATTAAATCTAGCTTCTCTAAAAACAGCTGGGTGGTCAAACCCTGTACTAGGAGAGTAAACAACACCACACCAAAAACTGCATCGATAATCTCTTGGCGTCCTTCCAAAACTACTGGTACACTTAACGCTAGAGCAATGGAAACAGAACCTCTTAAACCTCCCCACCAAAGCACCGTTAGTTTCTGCCAGCTGATTTCAGATTTTGCCAACCAATTGCTCAGAGTACCCAAACCGTAAATTGCGATCGCTCGGGTTAGGAGTACTGCTCCAATCGTAACAAGGATCAAGTCTATATTATTCCCCAAACGGCTAAAGCTGATTTGATCACCTATAAGTAGGAACACAATAGAGTTGACAAAAAATGCCAGAAAGTCCCAAAACTCCGAGACAATCAGCCTGGTGCGAGGATTCATACCAATTCTGGAACCAAAATTCCCCAAAATCAAGCCAACTGTAACTACTCCAATGACTCCCGAACCTCCCAAATTCTCAGTCATCAGATAGGTTCCATAAGCAGAAACCAAGGTTAGAGATTGCTCCACTAGGGGTAAATCAAAGCGTTGGGTCAGGAAAGAAATGCCAAAACCCACTAAGCAACCGATACCAACCCCAATGCCGACAAAAGCGCAGAAACGAGCAAAAGTAGTTGAAATAGCAAATTCCTCTGTTCCTAGAGGCAACCCTACCAATAAACTAAAAGCAACAACTGCTACGCCATCATTAAATAAACTTTCCCCCTCCATCAAGGTTCTCAAGCGTTTATCAGCACCCAATTCCCGGAAGAGGGCAATCACTGAAACCGGATCAGTAGCAGAAAGACTAGCCCCGATTAATAAAGCAGTAGTCAGGGGCAAGCCTGTGAATAGATTGATGGCATAGGCAATACCAATTACCGAAATCACCACGCCAAGAATAGCAAACAGATTCACGGGAAATAAATCCCGCTTGAAGTCCCGCCAACGAATATTCCAGGCGGCTTCAAATAGTAAGGGAGGCAGAAAAATCTCTAGAATCAACTCTGGTGACAAATTCACTAAGCGAACATCCACAAAGGCTAAACCTAAGCCAACAATCACCAGTAGCAGGGTGTAGGGAATTTTGCGGAACCAAGGAAAAATTCGTGACACCGTTGCCACACTCAAGGAAACGGATAGTACCAGGAGAAATTGCTCCAGGTTTTGCTCAATGGCAGCTTCGCCAACAGTGGATTCTAGAGACATCAGGAATTTAGAATTTAGAATTTAGAATTTAGAATGGGGGATTGGGAATTGGGAATTGGGAATTGGGAATTGGGGATTCAATTTAGCTGTAATTGATCTCCCCAAATTTCCCAAACTTTTTTAAATTGAAAGACCTAGCTTTAGACCGAAGACAACATGAACAATCAGTAAGAGCATAATCGTACTACCTAGATAAGCATGAGCGGTACGGAATAATTCCTTCTTGTCTCCACCAAAACCAAATAAAGAGAGAGTTGCATTAATTCCTAATAAAATTACGGCTGTAGAGCCAGTCCAAAAATGTGGGCTTTCCAAAAGTGGTTGCTGCTGCATCACTAGGGATAGAACCCCTCCTGTGTAACCTAGGGAGATAAACAGGAACATCAACGGTGCCATCTGACGGTGAGACTCACGACTTTTGGCTGCCACTTCCCCATCTTTTGTCAGGCGACTGCGCCATCCCATGTAAGTGATGAAGCTACCAAGAACAAAAATCACAATGCCCATCATAACAGGATGTCCCCAGTGAATAATCGGCTCAGGAATGCCCAGAGTACGAAACCAAGCTGCCAAGGGTTCTAAGTATTGACTCAATTGTTTTGCCACTAGTTGTTCTTCCTCTATCTTGAGATCTTTGTTTGTATCATCCCTCTTTGAGGATAGCTTGTCTGAATTCCTTGACTGCTTCCACTTTAGAAGCCATCATCAAACAGCGAGATAGATATTTTACCTACCACCTAACACCTAAAACCTAACACCTACCACCTACCACCTACGTCTCCTCATTAAACACCAAAGGCCATCCCAAACGAGTTGGCTGCTGATAAACTCGTTTGAGGGTATTGATATCCCTGGCAGAGATGGGAGGTGGATTGCGGACTTTGGAGAAGTAGAGGGCATCAGTTTCTAGGGGACTGTGACCCCAGATACCCAAGGCATGACCAAGTTCATGACGAGCAGAAGCGGTGGTTTGCTTGATTATATGTTCAGGACTTAGTGAAATGGTGAACCTGTGGGATAGAATGGGAATAGCTGTATCTGGTGTTTCCCGCAAGTAAAATTTATAACTAGCTTCAGCAGAGCGAGCACGAGGTAGCTCAAATCTACCAGTTTCCCTGTTCAAGACAGGTTTTAGAGGAGGACTTGAGCGCCAAATCGAAATATCTGCGTCTTCTGCTTGGGTAACTAGTTCCAGGGGTAGATAGATACTCCAATCCTCGACAGCGGTTAAGACATCCTCAAGCCATTTGTGGAACTGCCTTGCACTAGCGGAAGCTTCTGCAGGTTCTGTGGGTCTCTCCACATACACCTTAACGGGAAACTCAGACCAAATCAAATATCCTGCGGGAGTTGGCTTAATCTCATCAAAGTAGTCATCAGCACCAGTAGGATTTTGCCATTGCTCCAGTGTTGTCGGTAAGGGATGAGTTTGGGGATTGGGTAGAGTCAGCTGTGATGAGTTATCTTGAGCATCCCCTTGCTTTACGAGAGTCACAGTTACTAGCAGACTGATCAGGAATGCTATCCCTCGTAGGATAAAGGGACGAGTTTTTCTATTAGCGATCGCACTGAAGTTAGTAGCAGGAAGAAAGAAAAATGACACACACACCAGATAAAATTTAGAATTTAGAATTTAGAATTTAGAAAAATGGCTCTTTTAATTTGGCAGCAAAACAGTGATAACCCTGAAAACGGTGACAACTTTAGCATAATCCAGCAATGGTGGGCAAACCTGAATAACCAAAAAATTGCTTGGCGACAGCGGCTAATTCCTCCGGGAGGTAATGTCAAGGAAATCGATTGGGAATCTCAGCGCTTTGATGAGGAGTTTGAGCTCCAATCTCCCCAAATTCGTGGTATCACTCTCTATTGGTACAAACCTGACACCGAACAACAACGCAGCACTACCCCTGACAAACTTGAATTTGACTCTCAGCGTCAACAACTTTACATCTATCCCCAATCTCAACCAGAATTAGTCATCAGAGTTGGTATCCCTCAAGTCATTTATCAGCAAATTGAACTCACTAATCCCCAGTGTGTAGGTACGAAGGTTGGGGAAAACTATATTCTCCTGTTGCGAGATAAACAGCAGCAGATTGAAGTTAAACTTACCCTCAGTTCCAGTAATTTTGAGCAGTTAATGGCTAATGGCTAATAGCTAATGGCTAATTGATAATGAATAATGAGCATTAGAGGGACTTCTGCCCCGAAAAGAAGATAAAAAACAAGTAAGCTTCCCTTAGAACCTCCTGCCTTCTGCCTTCTGCCTTTTTTCTCAAGAGTAATGACTATAGCTACACAATCCCTAACTCTAGAGGAGTTCTTACAACTCCCAGACACGAAACCTGCCTCAGAGTTTATTAATCGAGAAATTATTCAAAAGCCGATGCCCCAAGGAGAACATAGCCGATTGCAGTTTAAATTTTGCGCGGCTGTTAATGAAGTAGCGGAACCACAGAAAATTGCTGTAGCATTTCCAGAATTACGCTGTTCCTTTGGAGGAGACTCGATTATCCCGGATGTTTCAGTGTTTCGATGGGAGAGAATTCCCCTTACCCCTGCCGGGAAAATTGCCAATCGCTTCGAGATTCATCCCGATTGGTCTATTGAAATCTTATCTCCAGATCAGAGTCAAACCAAAGTATTAGGAAATTTGCTGCACTGCTCAAAGCATGGTACAGAGTTAGGGTGGTTAATTGAGCCTAAAGATGAGAGTATTCTAGCTATCTTCCCAGGACAGCGAGTACAATTACTTAGGGGAACAGATGTGTTACCGGTTCTGAAGGGAATTACTCTAGAGTTAACGGTTGAGCAGGTTTTTAGTTGGTTAAAGCTGTAGAAACGCACCATTGATGTAGAGACGTGCCTGCCGAAGGATGCCCGTAGGGCTGTTGGCACGTCTTTACAATACAGTTTTTTTTACCTGAAATAAAATCAAAAAATTTATCCTGAACCAAGTCAAGACATGGAGAAAAAGAGATCATGTCTGACTTTTATTTTTCTCCCGCCAAGGAAAGAGGTGGGAGAAAAATTGCTATATGCTTCGTCATTCTTTATTAGTACAAACAACCAATAACCAGTAATAAATATGAAAATGACTAGAAGATTTTTCTTTGGCTTGGTTAGTGCGATCGCTTACGGTTTCTTTACAAAAAGTAATGCTCAAACTACTGGAGGAGCTTCGAGTTCACAAATTGTTGTCAATCAAGTAGGCTACTACCCCAATAGTCCGAAATTAGCTTTCTTGCTTAATTTAACTAATTCTACCAGCAATCAGGTGCAATTGCTGGATGCAAGAACGAAGAAAATGGTTTTTGTCTCGGAGTTAGGGGCAGCTTCTACGGATGAAGCTAGTCAGGATATCATCCACACCATTGATTTCACCAATTTCAACCAAGTAGGTCGATATTACCTGAAATACGGCAACCTTCAGTCCTATCCTTTTGATATCGGTACTGGTATCTATCAGGATGCTTTGACTAAATTGCTCCGTTCCTATTATCTACAAAGATGCGGTATTGCGATCAATGACCGAGTGACTGGGGTTAGTCATCCCCCCTGTCATTTAAATGATGGTATGTTTGCCCATAGTGATCAATTCCATCAAGCCGGAGAGACAAAAAGTACCCAAGGTGGTTGGCATGATGCCGGAGATTTCGGTAAGTATTCGGTTACTGTTGCGGTGACTGTTGGTCGTTTGCTGAGTTTGTATGAACAGTATCCCAATTTATTTAGCGATCGCCAGTTAAATATACCTGAGAGTGGTACTGGCACACCAGACATACTAGATGAAATCCAAGTAGGATTAGATTGGCTACTGAAGATGCAAAGGGAAGACGGTGCTGTCTACCGCAAGCTATCTGGGAAAGACTGGCCTGGGGAGATTCTACCCAATCAAGATGTCCAACAACGGTTTATTTATGGTATTTCTACCCCAGAAACTGGTAAATTTGCCGCAGCTATGGCAATGGCCGCGAGGATTTATCAACCCTTCAATGGTAACTTGGCTCGGACTTACTTACAAGCAGCCCAGAAAGCTTGGCAGTTTCTGCAAAGCCAACCTTCAATGCAAGTAGACTGGTTTGAAGGGGATGACAGTGGTTCAGGAAAATACTTGTTTGGGGAGTGGGATCAAGAAGAGTCTTTGAAAACGGATCTTGATGACCGTTTGTGGGCAGCAGTTGAACTATTTGTTACTACCGGTGAAGATAGTTTTAACCAATACCTAACTCAACATATCTCTAAATTTGATTATACCGTATTTAGCTGGAAAGACCCTTCCTCATTAGCCATGATTAGCTATTTGATGCAGCCAGAGGGTCAAGGTTCGGATAACCTGAAAGAACAGATTAAAGCGAAGCTGATTAAACGAGCCGATACTTTACTCAAAAAAGTTGATAGTAGTGGTTATCATTTAGCTAATGATCAATTTATCTGGGCTTCCAATAAGAAAGTAGCGGAAGAAGGAATTAACTTAGTTTATGCTTATCAGCTAACTGGTAATCAAGCTTACCTCACGGCAGCAGTGGATCAGCTAGACTATCTCCTCGGACGCAATCACTTTAATCTCTCCTTTATTACCGGTGTTGGCTCTAATTCCGTGAAGCATGTACATCATCGGATTGCCAAAGCCCAAAAAATCGTCATTCCTGGCTTATTGGTAGGGGGTCCGAATACCTATGCTCAAGATGGGATTGCTCCTAAAGGTTTAGGGCCATTGAGCTATTTAGATGATGACCGCTCCTATGCTACTAATGAAAATGCTATTGATTACAATGCTCCTGCGATCGCTTTGATAGCAATGTTAATGGCAAATGTAAATTAAGTCCTTGGTGGAACTGGCATTGATGCCAGTTCTGTTATTTCCCTACTGCTTGTAATTCTGATTATTTTTTGCTACTATTACCGATAATGGAAAAGTTGTGCACATATAGACCTTTCTATCCGCGATCGCTAACTTTGAGGTGCTGGTTTTAGTATGAACCACAAAGGCACAAAGTTCACAAAGGGAAAGAAGAGAGTAAGTCTAAGATATCCAAATCCTATTGCTTTCTCCAAAGGCATTCAACAAGCACTCAAAAGATTAGGAAAATAAACTATGCAG
This sequence comes from Symploca sp. SIO1C2, assembly GCA_010672925.1. GTDB lineage: Bacteria > Cyanobacteriota > Cyanobacteriia > Cyanobacteriales > Coleofasciculaceae > Caldora. Next base: position 67,259 of record JAAHFP010000029.1, read on the forward strand.
ACTCAGCATCGCCCTCTTCCTGTAGTCAATCCCACTCTGAGTAAATTAATTACAGAATTAGGCTCAGAGTGTGAAAATGTCACTGCCCTAATCTATCAGCTTCAGTCACCTCACCTTAGTGACAGACAAAAAGCGGAAATTTTGGCTGAATTGCTGAGTGCTACAATTCATTTGAATGTCCACTGCGAGGAAGAGTTCCAAACACTCATTGCTCAGGAGATGGAAACATTGCCAGATGATGATGAACCTGATTAGTCGTTGTTTGGGTTGAAGAACAAAACCTACTGATTCCACTACTTTAGCTGTGCCACTCTATAAGATAGTACTGCATAACTTAAATGATGCGATCGCTAATTTTGAGGTGCTGGTTTTAGTGTGAACCACAAAGGCACAAAGTTCACAAAGAGAAATAAGAGAGTAAGTCTAAGATATCCAAATTCTGTGAAATAGTCTTCTAGCCGGTAATACACTGGTTCCCTTCTGGGATTTACGCAAAAATCTGATATTGGTAAATTGGTAGTGGGAGCATCTTGCTCCCTGGAATTATCTACGATGGCTTACTAGATGCTCTGTCTTAACTAAGCCTTACAATAGTTGTTCAATGTTTTCGTAGAGGGTTTCTATCAAACAAGAAAAGCCAATACTAGCAAATTTGATTGTGTCTCCGGCTCGATAAATCTGGGGAACCCACAGATTGCCTGACTTACGCTGAAACTGCTCCACTAGCATTTGTTTTTGGTGGAGTAGAACATACTCTTCAAATTCTACGATTGTCTTGTAGTCGGCAAATTTTTCACCTCTGTCAAATGCTTCAGTAGAGTCAGATAACACTTCAATAATCAGTTTAGGGTGCTTAATAAAGTCTTCATTAGAGAGGCGATCCCTATCGTCACAGGTTACAGCTAAATCAGGGTAATAGAAGAGGTTTAATGAAGGCAAGCGAACCTTCATATCAGTTGTATAGGAGATGCAACCTTTACCCCGTAAATGATTTACTAGTAAAGCAGAAAGATTTCCCGTGATAATGACATGGGCTTTACTAGCCCCCGCCATAGCAACAATTTGACCTTGAAGATATTCATGCTTGATGGGACTAACCCGCTCAATTTCTAGGTACTCTTCTGGTGTAAAGTAGGTATGGCTTTTACTAATGGTCATGACTTTTTGAGAAGGAAATAGGGAAGGTCGAAGGTCGAAGGTCGAAGGTCGAAGGTCGAATAAGAAATAGGTAACTTTGGAAGCGCTTATAGCAATTATCGCATCCGTGAGGTACATCTCCCATTCCCTATTCCCCATTCTCTATTCCCAAAACTAATAGCGAATGTACCTCATAATTATGAGAAACGCTATATCGTTGCAGCTTCTCTGTCAATGGTAATATACAATAGTTTGCTCTGCTATACGGTACTTTATTAGACCATAAAGTGCTGTAAGCCCTGGCAAGATGCTAGTTTGACTATGGATGTATGAACAAGAATGCGATCGCTTTTATCTATTGCCTTGTTTAATAAAGAGAATAAATAGAAGATGAGAAAAATATTTTGGCTCAGTTTACTAGTTATTAGTTTGCTCTTAGTACTGTTCTTCGGTTTTCGTGAGAAAGCAGCACATTCTAACTCTTCAGCTGTCAAAACATTAGCAGCAGACCAACTTCAGTATCAGTCCCATCAATTAGATTCTGCCGTAGTTCATACTCTGTTGATTCCTGCTGCTAGTGGCTTTGTGGTCAAAACTGCTGCTGCTGAACAACTCATGCCCTTGGAAAATTTTGTCGAGGAGCATCAGGTATTAGCAGTAATTAATGGCGGTTTTTTTGACCCTAACAACCAAAAAACTACATCTTATATTGTGCAAGCAGGGCAACTAGTAGCAGACCCTCGGCTTAATGAAGGGTTGATGGATAATCCTAACAATGAGCCTTACTTAGATAAAATTCTCAACCGGACAGAATTTCGCCGCTACCGTTGTGAGTCCACTTTCCGTTACGATATTGCTCTCCACAGTGCAGCAATTCCCGAAGGCTGTACCTTAGTTGATGCCTTAGGAGGTGGTCCAGGTTTGCTCCCGGCACTAACTTTATTTCAGGAAGGCTTTTTGGATTTTGAAGAGGGTAAAGTGATTCGGGATGCCTTGGGAACAAAACGACTCAATGCCCGCAGCGCAGTCGGTATTACTAGTGAAGGTGATATTTTACTAGTAATGGCTGCTCAAATGCCAGAATCTCCCCAAAATAGCGGAGTATCTCTACCAGAATTAGCTGAATTTATGAAAAGTTTGGGAGCAGAAGCAGGGATGAATTTAGATGGAGGAAGTTCTTCTGCTCTTTATTATCAAGGTGAGACTTTTTATGGGAGAATTGATAAAGAGGGCAATAGAATCAAACGACCCATTAAATCTGTGCTGGTTGTTACTCGTTGAAGTGCTCTGTAGATTAGTTGTGTTAATCTGGGGAGAGTGTTGGGCGGGTTTTGATCGGAATATTCGGGTCAAGCAGGCTAGATTGTCGCTAAACCCGCCCCTACGATATGTGTAATTTAATTGACCTCAACTGTTGCCTGAGGTGTTAGATACTCATTACCTGTTGCCTGACTTTTCATCAACCGCTGCACACTTACCAAGGCTCGATTCAATTCATAACCTCGCCGTTGGGGAGAATGGCGATAAGCCTGTTGCTCTTCCTCCATCATCTTCACATCCTCACGCACTAAACCATCTAATAACTTTTGTGCTGAACCAAACAAACGATTTTTCACAAATTTGCGGAAACATACTGGTAACTCATGCAAGCGCCAAAAAGAATTGAGGGAAGTAAAATGAACCAAATAGGCACGAGTAGCTGTTTCACTGATGGGACAAAACAGACAGTAAATTTTGAAGTCTTGCCCTAAAGTGGAAACCCAGTGGGGGTAAACATAACTTACATCCAATGGTTCTGGGTGGAGGCGTCTTAAGCTGGGGAAAAATAGTTGAGAAATTGACCAAATTTTATCTATTTTGTAATAACTTTGGGCTTGATAGTGGGCGTCTACTCGATTAGTATCTTCCTGTAAATCTTGCAACTCTGCTGATGCCCAAGCTTGATACTGATTATGTAAATGCCCATGATACATATCCATCAAGTTCTCAATTAGGAAAGAATAATGAGCTTGGCAGTCAATAGTGGAAACAGTGGCAATATAGTTAAGATGTTCCCACTCTGGAACACCTAAAAGAGATACGGATTCGGCTTTAGTTGCATCTCCAGGAAACAGCCAGATAAAACCATCTTGCTCTCTGACTGCATACTTGCGAATTTTACAGCTGGGCAGTTTTTGATTAGCTTCCAAGTAACTTACAGAGACACATTCACCACTAGGGGTAAATTGCCAGCCGTGGTAAGCACATTCTAAATAATCACCTTTGATGCTACCGTGACTAAGTTTAACCTGCCGATGGGGACAGCGGTCTTCTAGAGCATTTACTTCCCCACAGTTATCTCGAAAAAGAACAATGGGGTGATTCCACAGGGTAATTCCTAGAGGAGAGGAAAGTACCTCACTACTGCGGGCCACTACATACCAATGATTGGGATTGATACCTAGCTGACGAATATCAAGGTTTTGCATGGGGAATTTGGAATTTAGAATTTAGAATTTAGAATTTAGAATTGGGAATTGGGAATTGGGAATGGAGAATTGACAAACGACAAACGACAAATGACCAATGACCAATGACAAACGACAAACAACCAACAACAAACAACAAACCTACAACCTTAAAATTCCTTCTGGGTTGACGGAGAGTAATTGACGCCTCTGTCGTCCTTCCCGATGGATAATTTCATTGGCTGCTAATAGTCCGCTGCTAATGGCTCGTTCCATTAAGCCACAGGGAAAGGGCATTTTTACCCAGTCTCCGGCAAAGAATAGGTTTGAGGCATCGCTGCAAGTTTCTGGACGGTTCGCATAGCTACCCGGTGGATAGCCAGAGAAGTTTTTCTGGTTGACTAATTCCCGGTGCAGCAGATTAGCTTCCTTCAGTTCTGGTACAATCTCATAGAGTTCCTCTTCAAAAGTTGTCAGTAGTGCTTGCTGATGGGGGAATTCTTTTTCCTTGTAACAGTAAGCATGTAATTCCACTACGCTACCTCCAGTTTTCTGGTGCCAAGCGATAAATTGATCTTGAATGCGGTGGTAGAGAGTAATACTGTCGGTAAGTTGATAGCCAGACAAAGAGGTAAAATCACTGTGTTCCCACTCAAAGTCTTGGTCAAACCAGAAGCGGGCAACGGCAAAGGGGTCTGCGATCGCTAATTTTTCTATCTGATTGTACACCTGCTGATTGACTTCCCCTACCCCAAGGCGCAATAGCTGTTGGACTCCGGGTACATCGGTGGCAAATACGTAATAATCTGCCTCAATGGTTTGTTGAGCTATTGGTGCTGCCGATGATACTCCTAGCAGTTGCACCTCATCTTCAGTACGCTGAATAATTTGGAAGCGGGGTAAATCCCGTTTGGCTGGTCCTGCGAGTACCTGCCCCTGGCTATCGTAGACTGCACCGTGGCAAGGGCAAAGATATTTGCCATCGGCTTGTCGTTGCACTGTACAGCCTTGATGACTACAGCAAAGGGAGATAGCGACAGTTGTCCCTGATTCTGCGGCAAAAACGCGATCGCCTGCTCCATAATATTCCATTTGAGGGTCGATGAGCAAACCATTACGTTTCACCCAAAAGGGAACATCACTCTGAGTAGTTCCCTTTTGGTAACTGAGGGACTTAATCTCCTGCTGTTGCCAGTTAATACTACTAACAGTGGCTTCTGTGATAATTTCGCCCCCCCGACTTTTGATTGCCTCAGCTATGGGTTGTACTAAACTAGTACCCATATCCTGCCTAGTGCCGTTGAAGGCTAGCCCCTCCGGATTACCGAAGAAATAAAAATGGAAGAATTGCATAAGTTCTCCCACACTGAGTTCATCCGGAGCATTCAGACTAGATTTAGCAAAGGGCAAAAAGTATAAGTCATAAAGTCCCTGAGGGAAATCTGATTGTACCCAATCAGACACCGACACATTATCCAGCCGCTGGAAACTCTCAGGAATCTGGAAACCGCTGATTTCCCGGAAGACTCGCCAATGGTCAATTTTGGTTAAATTGATCCCCCAATTGAGCCGATTGGGAGAAGCCAGGGCTAAGTCTACGATATTCCAGGGAAAGGCGGAATGGTTCGGTCGAAATACCTCTGGTTGGTACTTGCCATCACGGAAGACTACGGAGTAAAACTCCAAAGAGCGGAAATTATCCCTGATATTGAGTTCTTCTACTAGGCTCTTGAGGTTGTAATACTGAGGGAAAAAGCCATGAAAGCCATGCTCCATCAAGAAGGTTTCGTTGCCCACTTGAATCGACCAACTAGCAATCTTACCTCCTAGTTGAGGCGCACGCTCCAATAAGGTTACAGTAAAACCTCGTTGGCTGAGTTCGTAGGCACAGGCTAACCCTGCTAATCCGGCTCCCACTACCACAACTTTTTTTGGTGCTGAGAGTTGCTGTGGTAAATCAAGACTGTCCTGTTGAAAAATTGTCGGCTGAGGTTTACTCAAACGGGAATATCCCAACCCAGCACCAACAGCACCAACGCCTAAGAGTTTCAGAGCAGTGCGCCGAGAAATAGGTGACAATCCAGCAAAATCCGTTGGCATACGTATTAGGTGTTAGGTGTTAGGTGTTAGGTATTAGGTGGTAGGTGGTAGGTATTAGGTGGTAGGTGTTACGTGTTAAGTAAACATTTTGCTATTGCTATACCTAAAACGACAGAATATCAATAATCAACCTCCTGCCATTTGCCTCCTGTTCCCCTCCTGGGAGTTTAGGGGTGGGTTGCCTCCCATTGGTGTCAACTTAACGTAAAATTCACACCCCACAAGGAACTTAAGTTCCTTGCTAATAGCTCAAGTCATCTAAAGATGACTAAACTTAAGGTAAAACCGAAAAATTTAGTCCATTAAAATGGACTTAAGCTATTAGCCTTGGATTTGAATCCAAGGTGAGTTAGGGAATCAAGCTAGTCAGTTATGTCTAGACTTAAGTTGACACCAATGGTTGCCTCCTGCCTCTTGCCTCCAGTTCCCCTCCTGGGAGGGGTTAGGGGTGGGTTACCTCCTACCTCCTGATATAGTGTGCAATAGGCTCATGTTTTGATGCAATCTTACTGTAAAGACTTAAGAATTGCTTGTTGTCCCTTAGGAGAAGCCACATAACCCAAAAAAGCTTCTTTGTTATTTGTTATTTGTTGTTTGTCGTTTGTCGTTTGTCGTTTGTTATTTGTCAGCTCCCTCAGCTTCCCCAGCTTCCCCAGCTCCCCCAGCTTCCTCAGCTCCCCCAGCTCCCTCAGCTCCGCCATCTCCCTCAGCTCAGCCATTGAACAATAATCTCCGGTAGCCGAGTCCTCTTCCTAGTCATGGGGTTAATACAAACATGCCTAGTAATTGCCTTTGCCAAACACTGCTCCGAGGAGGAAGTTGCCACAATGTTGTAGGCCATCTCAAACTCACTTTCACTCAGCTGCTGAGAGCTCAGCTCAATCAATAATTGGTCTCCACAAAACATGGGACGCAAAAAATCTACTGTACTATGAACTATGGGAAGAGCGATCGCGCGATCGCTCAACAATTCCTTTAAACTGATGCCCGCTGTGGCTAAGGATGTCTCATAAGCTTCGTGACACATAATCAACACATTAGCAAAGTAGACTACACCAGCAGCATCGGTATCGGCGAGGTAAACGGTGCGTTTATGGGTGAAAAGCATTGGGAATTTAGAATTTAGAATTTAGAATTTAGAATTTTATAGAACTACATCAAAAGCTTGGAGTTATAACAGCATTGAAAAAACTCAAAGTCCCCCTTGACAAGGGGGATTTAGGGGGATACTTATCCTGAATCTCAAAAGTTTTTTTCATAATCATTCTTAATTCTTAATTCTTAATTCTTAATTTCCCATCGTTGTACATCTTCGAGCAAAATTGGATTCACATCATACCACTCATGCAAATTCTCATCGTAGTAACCCAAAACAAACTTATTTTGCAACAGCTCATCGCAAATCACAAAATTCCCCTTACTTGGTAAACTATAACTATTAGTAGTCAAGCGACCGGTTTGGTGAACTTTGGCTAATTCGGGGAAATGATAATCTCTTAAAGTATAAGCCTTCCGTTCCTCTTTAACCGCATCCTCTGCTGTTGCCTTATCCACATACTCCCGTTTCTTCTTGAGAGCCACTTCACAGGAAGTACGAGCTAGTCGGATTAAATCCCGCATTACACCACCGCTCTTTTCACAGAGTAAATCTATCGCATCGGGAGTAAAAATATCTTCTTCTTTGATTCGAGCTAATCGCTTACTAATTACCCTACCCAATAGCTCTCTACCCACTTTATTGGGAGTCTTAGTCGGACAGAAATTTTCATCCAGCTCAAACACCGGGATATTTGCCAAGTCTAGGCATTTTTGAAAACTTTGTAACGGTTGCCGAAAGTTGGGGGAATATCTGAGGGAAATGGGTATAGTATAGATAATATGACAATCTAATTCTGTTAGCAGAGGACTAGCAAACATTTCTAGAGCAGTCTGTTGGTCGTGTCGATCCAAGCCATCCACAATCACTACTAATTTTTGTTTCCTATCTTTTTCTGCTTCCCGGATAATATCATTAACTCTGGTAATCATTTCGCTGAGCTTAGGCCGAATATTGAGAGTTTTCGTCATCTCTCTAGTTAAACCTCGTTTCAGGACTAAACCGGTGTGCTTGAGGATATCTGGTAGACCTAGATTGGTAGCAGCTTGGTCTTTCTCTTGATAAACTACCGTGAGCAAAGTCTCTTCCAAAGCTACCATTAACTGCTCATCTTTATTCGACCACCAACCAGGTTGAATCGCCTGACAACAAATTTCTAGGGCTATCAGTACCAGTACTTCAGCGTAACTAATATTATAACGGTCGAGAGCTGTTGCCGTATCAATCCAAATTACCGCATAATCTTGGGCTAACTGTTCCTGAACCCGGCGTAATTCCGTTGTTTTTCCTCCCCCTAAATGTCCTGCTAGTAAAAACTTTATTGGCTCATCTGCCATTTCCAGGGAACTAACTAAATTCTCTACCGGGCTATCAGGACGCTGCACATAAAAATCTCGCAAATCTTCGGGTTTACTCAGGGCTTCCTCTGGTTTGAATAACTGGTAAACTGGCTTCCAAAATTTAGTGTTAGTCATTTGTGAATTTAGAATTTAGAATAAGTTAATTGGCGATTGCGTTACCTTAATCAGGATATAGGGTCGTAGGGGCGGGTTTAGTTAATGAATTGCCCTACAATCTAGCAACTGTCCTATCAAAACCCGCCCTCAATGTTTCCCCCATCGTTTGTAACCAAACCCAACATATCGATTATCGGCACACATACAGGGCGGGTTTTGTACAAACATTATTATAAACAGATGTTAAAGGTGACTCTAAATCCGCCCCTACATTTGATTTATGTATAATTGAGATAGTTATTCATCTCTTGGTAACCGATACTGATGCTGAAAACTATCGAAGGTATTTATCAAAATGGACAAATAGAACTGACTGAGCTTCCCCAAGATGTGAGTAACGATACTCAGGTTCTTGTCACTTTTCTTGAACCTGGTAAACTTGATTCTATCAAACTGCGCCAACTGATTGAGCAACTAGAGACGATTTCAGGTATCCAGCAAGGTTTTGAGGAAGTCAATGCGGTCAAAACCCGCCCGATTGGTGATTTTGATCAACACATGCAACAAAAGTATGACATTTCAGGTTGAAATTACCCCAATTGCAGAAGCCCAAATTGAGCAAGTTTATCATTTATTGATCCTCATCAAACTCAGCTAAGATACTACGAATTTCACTAGGACTAATATCTTCTCGGTCTGATTTAGAATAAATTGTTAATAGAAGTACATTCATCGGTGACTCCACTTGATAGATCAGTCTATAACCTGCGCTTTTCCCTTTTTGGATGTTGCTATTTTTAATTCTTAGCTTGAATATGACATATTTTTCTCCCATGCCAGGAATGCGATCACCAACAAAGTTACCTCCCTGGAGTTGCTCAATGATTGGCTGAACATCCGAGCGTATCTGTCGATACTTTTTTGACAATGTATATAAATTTTTCTCAAATTCATCTGAAAATCTGATAAAAACTGGAAGAGGTTCATTCTGCATCAATCCTCTCCCATAGCTCAGAAATTGGTCTTGTTTGTCCAGATTTTGCTTGCTGTAAAGCTCTCCTAAGACTTGCTTTCACTTCTTCAATAGGAGTATCATCAGGGTCAGTTGCACCTTCTTCAGTAACATCGGGAAACAGTACAATAACTCGCACCCGACTAGGGGCAAAATTTTCAATGGGGTGATCTAAAGATAATTGACCTGTTGCATCCAGGCTTCCTGTTACTTCAATAGCTTTCATTAGTTTTTACTGAGTTTTGCATCAACCATAACATATTTGATGATAGTTGAAATATTTGCGATCAGCTTTGCTGGTACTGTAGGCAATCGCACTCCCAAATTCAATTCTAAATTCTAAATTCTAAATTCTAAATTCCCTTGCTGCCTCTGCCAATTTGTACCGGTTGTATTCTTGAAAAATTTGTAGGGATTCTTGGGCAATAGCTTCAGCCTTATCGCGATTTTCGATAACTGGGATTTCCAGATAAGCCCGTGCCATGTTTAGGGCTTCTTCTGCTCGATTTATTGTTTGTCCTAATTCGGTAAAATAGGTAAAGCCAGTATGGTAACATCCCTCAAATTGGGCAATTTGGTCTTCCAGGGATAGGTCATCAGCAGAAGTCAGCGAAACATTGTGTGGAATTTCACTTCTCCCCATCTCCCCATCTCCCTGTCTCCCCATCTCCTCAAATAGGCGCAAGCGTTCTGACCAGAGCAAGCCCAGGGTGGTATAGTTGTAGGCGAGGTTTTGTTTATATTCTCCAGCAGTGTCGAGTTGGATGGCTTGACGGATGTTTTCTTCCGCTTGGTTGAGTAAGTCGAAGGCTGCTGCTCTATCTGGGGTGTTTTTCGCTAGCAGGCATTGGCTTTTACCAATATCTCTCAAGCGTTTAGCTGTACTCTCATCTTGACTGAGTTGCTGGTGGAAATGGCAGCTTTGCTGGTAATATTCAATAGCTTTGGCATAATCTCCAGCATCTCGGTAAGATTTGGCTATCCATGACCATTGGTTTGCTACATCCTCTTGTAGATCTAATTGTTTGTAGAGTTCGCGGCTTTGTTGGTGATATGCGATCGCAGCTTCGTATTTACCCCATTCTTGATAGATTCTCCCTAGCCCATAATAAGCATCTGCTATACTTGGTTGGTCATCCAAATGCTGGGATATTTCCAAGTATTTGAGTTCACACTTAACTGCTTGCTCATACTTGCCCCATTCCCGATAGCAAACACCTAACCAAGTCCACTGCCAAGCTACATTCTCTTGTAGATCTAATTGCTCGTAGAGTTGGCGGCTTTGTTGGTAATATGCGATCGCTTGTTCGTATTTACCCCAGTCTTGATAAATTCTCCCTAGCTGATAGTAAGCTAATGCTATCCTTGGTTGGTCATCCAGCTGCTGGCGGATTGCTAAATCTTTAAGTTCACATTCTATTGCTTGCTCATATTTGTCCCACTCGCGATAGCAAACAGCTAGCCTGTACCATAGGTTAGCTACATCCTCTTGTAGATCTAATTGTTCGTAGAGTTGGCGGCTTTGTTGGTAGTGCGCGATCGCTTGTTCGTATTTACCCCAGTCTTGATAGATTAAACCGAGCCTATAATAGGCATTGGCTATATTTGTTTGAGCATCTAGTTTCTGACGTATTTCTAGCCCTTTGATTCCGCATTCAATTGCCTGCTGATATTTGCTCCATTCTCGATAACAATCAGCCAACCAAAGCCACCCGCAAGCCACATTCTTTTGCAGAGCTAATTGCTCGTGGAGTCGTCGGCTTTTTTGGTGATATGCGATCGCATCTTTGTATTTACCCCAAGCTTGATAGATTCTTCCTAGTCCATAGTAAGCAAAAGCTACAGATGATGGCTCTTCTAGCTGCTGGCGTATCGTTAAACACTGTTGCTGAGACTCCAGTGACTGGTCATACTTGCCCCATTCTCGATAGCAATCAGCTAAATGATACCACTGGTAAGCTACATTTTTCTTTTGATCTAATTGCTCATAGAGTTCACGGCTTTGTTGGAATTGTGTGATCGCTTGTTCGTATTTACCCCAATCTTTATATATTCTCCCTAGTTGAAAGTAGGCATCTGCTATATTTTGTTGGTCATCTATCTGCTGAGATATTGCCAACTCCTGGAGTTCGCACTCTACTGCTTGCTCATACTTACCCCATTGACGATAGCAAACAGCCAAGTTATTCCATTGGTAAGCTACATTTTTCTTTTGCTCTAATTGCTTGTATAGTTCACGGCTTTGTTGGAATTGTGCGATCGCATCTTCGTATTTACCCCAGTCTTGATATATTCTCCCTAACTGATAATAGGCTAATGCTATATTGGGTTGGTCATCCAGTTGCTGGCAGATTGTAAAATCTTTAAGTTCACACTCAACTGATTGCTCATACTTACCCCACTCACGATAGCAAACAGCTAGGTTGTACCATTGGTTTGCTACATCCTTCTGTTTCTCCAATTGTTCGTAAAGTTGAAGGCTTTGTTGGAATTGTCCTATCGCATCTTCGTATTTACCCCAATCTTGATATATCCTCCCTAGCTGATAGTAAGCTAAGGCTATCCTTGATTGGTTATCCAGTTTCTGACGGATTGCTAAATCTTTGAGTTCACACTCTACAGCTTGTTCATATTTACCCCACTCGCGATAGCAAACAGCTAAGTTGTACCATCGGTTAGCTACATCCTTCTGTTGCTCCAATTGCTCATAGAGTTGGCAGCTTTTTTTGTGATGTATGATCGCATCTTCATATTTGCCCCAGTCTTGATAGATTCTCCCTAGCTGATAATAGGCTAAGGCTATTGATGATTGGTCTTCTAACTGCTGGTGTATTGTCAAACATTGTTGCTGAGATTCAACTGCTTGCTCATATTTACCCCACTCCTGATAACAATCAGCTAGTTTTTGCGATAGGTTGGCTGCATCCTCGTGTTGCTCCAATTGCTCGTAAAGTATGCGGCTTTCTTGGTAATAGTTGATGGCATTCTCGTACTTACTCAACTCTTTATAAAAGTCACCTAGCTCACAGTGTGTATTAGCTATCTCAGATTGGTCTTCCGAGTTTTTGTGTACTGCTAATTTCTTTTGTTCAAACTCTGCTACCTGATCAGATTTGCCACAATTACGATAGCAATCAGCCATTAAAGACGACAATCCGAATATTGCTGTATTTTTTTCTATGTCTAACTGCTGGCAAAAATTTAGTATTCGTTGATAGTATTTTATTGCTTCTTCATATTTTTCTAATGCTTGATAAGAAACAGCCATACCTAAGGATGCATATAGTTTGTCTTTAGGTGAAATGAGTTTTTGTGAAACTACTTTTTGTAAACATTCATTTGAATGCTCATATTTTTTTATATCTAAAGAATAAACACCCCAATCTAGCCATAGTTTAAACAAATTATCCTTACTAAAATGTATATTTAGTTTTTTAAGAGATTCTTCATAATAACAGTTTACTTTTTTGCCTTCATTCTTCTTCTGATAACAGATAGCTAGTGCCCAGTCTATATAAGGGCTGAGATTACCATCTTGATTTTCAGTTATCTCTTCTAACAGAGCAATTGCTGTATCATACTTATTTGTACGCAGATAAGACATAGCAGTAAAGAAGGCTACAGCTCTTCGACTATCTGGTTCACCACAATAATTGTGTCGCGTTGCTTCCAAAGCTGGAGTCATTTCTTCCCCTAGCTCTTCGACCAAATCCTTTATCTCGCCAAACAGTGTCGGCTCTAGCTGACTAATAGTTTTAGTTGCCTGATTAACTAATTCTGTCCCTGCTTCAGCACAAGCAACATAGAGAATAACTAACTTAGCTCTAGCAGGTATCCCATCAGATAGGGTTGAATCGTCAGCCGCTCGTTGCAATCGATTAATGACATCTTTTCTATTATTGTTAAATAGCTCAATTTGCCGCAGTAGCCTCAGTAGTTGTTTGGTTACGTCACCTTCAAAATCATTATTCAAACTAAGGACTGTCAAAACTAGCTTATCAATGACCTTTTTCCGAATACTTGATTGTACTTCAACCTGAGCTACAACCTCAGCGGCAAATCGTAAATCTCTGAGGGGGAATTCTAATTCGATAGGGGTTGTGTTTTGCCCCCCCAACCCCCCAACTTTGGGGGGAGTAAATTCGGTTGCCTCCAATTCCTCAACCTTAGGAACAATAAATCCGGTCCCCCCCAATTCTGGAGGTTTAGGGGAGTGATTACCATCAGAAGGCATTAGCGTAGGGGCAATAAATCCAGTCCCCCCCAGAATTGGGGGGTTAGGGGGGCGATTCCCATCGGAAGACGTGAGCATAGCAGTAGAATCATCCTGGAATTTCGACCAAATCAAGGTTGCTTCCTCGGATGAAGGATTTTTGATTTTAATCTCCCCAACTGGTTGATATTCTTCTAAATTACGGAACAATTCCTTGACTACCCGATTCGCCTGCTTGGGAGTGTGGCTACCTAAATATCCCAATGCCAGTAAAATTGGTTCTCGCCAACGGGATTCGTGAAGCTTGGGAGTAATAATTTCCAGAATTTCTCCCACCCCATTATCCGCAATCTGCCGTGCCGCGAAATATTCTTCAAATGTCAGGTGCATAAAGCCATAGAACCCAGGAGCCCTTTCTACAAATAACCCGGTTGTTTCCCGCACTTTCCGCAAAAACTGCTCTATATCCTGCTGTACCGTCTCCGATTCTGGCTCTTCATCACTCAACTCTGCCAACTTTGCCGATAACTGTTGAATTACTTCCGCCTCACTCACCAAACCAGCAGGCTTATGCTCATGCATCCAGTAAGCCAGGGGAGCTAACAATTCCATTACCTCACTTTCCTTGAGCAAGGCTTGGGGTGCTTCCGGTAATTTCTTGTGCAGCTGCCAATCTTCAATTAATGTCTTCACCGCCAAGGCATAGACTTCCACCCGGCGCTGGGGTAACCGGGAACCATTGCGGTGAATTAAGGCCAAAATAGTTAAAAGTAAGGGATTGCCGGTTAGCCGCTTGACTCCCTCGTTACCCTGAATCGCTTTTAATAGTTCCTGCGCTTCCTCCTCTGCTGCTCTTTCCTGGAATTCCTTGTCAGCGTCAGGCTTTTGTGCCTTTTCAATCGCCAGACACCACCGCTGCAAGAATTGCTCCACCTGCTCCATCGCCATATCGGTAATGGTAAACTCGGAAAAGCGATCGCTCAGTTTGACATCTTTATAACCGGCAATTCGGCTAGTAATCACATATTTGTTGTAAGGATAATCCCCAACCAACTGCTCAATCTGCTGAACAATATCCTTACGGCTAGATTGGTCAAATACTTCATCTAAACCATCTAGTAGGACGATACATTGCCCGCTTTGTAGCTTGCCTGATAGTCTAGACGCGGAGACGCGGAGACGCGGAGACGCGGAGAGTGGGATTTGGGGAGATAGGGAGATGGGGAGATGGTTACTTTCTTTGTCGGTAGGAAGTGGGGATGAGTCTACTTCTATTACCTGCTGGTAAAACTGTTCTAAAAAGGCTAGCAAACTTAACTCTGGCTGCTGTGCTAATTGCTCAGCATAATCAGCAATTCGCAAGAAAACTGGTAACTGTGCCTCACCTAAATCTTCTTCCCCTACCTGCACCCTCTCCTTACCATCCCGTTGTGCTTGAGCCTGATGCAGTGCTAAATAATTGAGTAGGGTAGTCTTCCCTGCTCCCGGATCCCCCAATATCACACTATACTGATGGTCTCGCACTGCTGCTGCTAAGTCTACTTTGGTAGTAACCTTCTTTGTTGCTACCGTCACCGGCTCTACTTCCGGTCCAACAAATTCCTCTTTCCACTCTTCCCCATCCCAGGAATCGGAGCTAGTTTTCCAACTAACAGAAGGGGAAACATGCTTGGATTTCAGGGATGAATTATCACCCCAATGCTTCCCCCCTACCTCAACCGCTACTTCCTGCCTACTTACTCCTTGCAGAGAAATATAAACCTGATCCAGAAAAATATCCACTTGGCGCTGCACCTGCATCACGCCACTAATTTTCAGATAAGACTTATCCCCAATTAGCCATTCGAGATAAGGATAGAATACCGGATCGAGCAGGGGACGAGTCTCAAAATTAGCCACCTTACCCCGCCAATCCCAAAAATCCGGCGCACGATAACGCAATTCCGACAAAAATTCTTCCCGATTCAACCAGAAAATCAGCACTAGTTGTTGCTGAAACAGCAGATCCCTACCCAAATTCAACCGCCGGAGTTCCTCCAGCCTACGAGGTGTCGGCAACCGCTCAAGTCCATACACCAACAACAATCTACGCTCCCTCACCTGCTCCTCTAGGTGAATGGAATACGAAGTCGAATTTCCTATCTCCCCATCCCCGCGTCCCCGCGTCCCCGCGTCCCCGTGTCTCCACTCCTCCGCTTCAGTCAAACCATAGAGGAATGTAGTCAAGGAATTATCACTAATAAAAAAGTCCTCAACCTGAAACCCTTCCTCACTCTCTGCCAACTGGGACTTCAGCTGTGCCACCACCGGATGCCGAGGAGCAATATCTGGAGCAACGGCAAAGACAATGGTTGTACCATCCCCATCCGATAATTCCAGCATACTGACTAGACTTGCCAACTCCTCCGAGTCAGCTGGGCTCAAGGATTCATGAGGCATTTTTCAAAGTAACAAGTAACAAGTAAAAAGTAACAAGTTATGAGTTATTGGGTGAAAGCGGTTTGGAAGCTCTTCCACAGAGGTGTTCAAGTATCCATTGTGGAACTGGCATCTTGCCAGTCATATTTTCTTGTACAGGAGAAATCTTTATATATGGGCGCACATTTGTCCCATCATAAAAAATAATAACATAAAAAATCGCGATCGCAGTCAATATTTGGCTGTAGGGGTTAATACAGGCTGGAAGCCTGTTCCACGAAGAGCTGAGGAATTGAGGAATTGAGGAGCTGAGGGAGCTGGGGGAGCTGAAGGAGTTGGGGGAGCTGGGGGAGTTGAGGAGCGGAGGAAGAAGAATACAATTTTCCTTAACCCTTAGGGTATTTCCATATATAGGTTTTTTTTAGAACCACTACGCTATATATGGGAGTTGACAAAATGCACGACTTTTTAACTTGTCACCTAACACCTACCACCTAACACCTACCACCTACCACCCACCACCTACCACCTAACACCTAACACCTACCACCCACCACCCACCACCTACCACCTACCACCTAGTGATTGACAATTTGTTCAATCCTATCAATAATGACATTCGGGGTAGCAAAAGCAATATTGCTGGTAAGAACCCTAACGGTCGCAGCATGGATACCAACCGACTGGCAACTCTCTCAATTACCTTTGGGGTAGCTTGGGGTTTTGTTAAATACGGAAAGTATGAGTGCAACCCTTGACATAGACCACTTCTTCCTTCATACTAACTACTCATTTGCTGGAAATGAATTGTCGTAAGCTAGCAGAAGGTAGAATTTTTTCTACCGCCCTAGTATCATAAGGCTCCAAGGATTATTTTTTGTCCCTTGTTAAGAAGTTGGGTTATCACCACTGCGTTGCACTAGCTCGGTTAGTAAATCTCATGCTAATTTACAAAAAGTGTAAATATTCTGTAATAATACAGAATAGGTAATGAAGAAAACCATTAGCTTCAATCGGGGCCGGTCGCCAACCCGAGGTTAAAATGTGGTTTGCGTCCGCTAAAGATGGATGGTATTAAGGAATTTGATTTTACTACATCAGTCTGTGTTGTTGAACTTGGTAAGGATCGTCAGAAGATTGTCTGGGTGCAATTGTCCCTTGTCAATCCTATCGACTATCAGCCAGGAAAAATTACTGATGTCCACAAGTTTGTTTGAATTTAACTCTGGAGGAAATCTCTAATGTCTGTTCGCCTTTATGTAGGTAATTTGCCCAAAGAACAGGTAAACCGCGATGAATTACACGCGATTTTTGCCGAAATGGATCAATCCATTACTACCAAACTAATTAAAGAGCGGAAAACCGGTAAATGCCGGGGTTTTGCCTTTGTCACTGTTCCCACAGATGAGCTAGCGGAACAAATTATTGAAAAATACAATGGTCACACTTTCCAAAATGTTGCCCTGAAAATTGAAAAAGCGCAACCTAAAGCGAAAAGCCCAGAAGAGGAACAACAGCAGAAAGCACCTAGTAACAATAACAATAATTCCTCTGGGCGTCGTGGAGGTGGTAAAAAGCCTTCCAAGCGCGGTGGTGGTTCTTCCAACAGCGGTTCCTCTAACTCCAATCAATTTCAACCAGACCCCCGTTGGGCTGACCAGTTGGCAATTCTCAAGGAGCGTTTATCTGCTCAATCTACCAACTCCTGAGAAGGCAGGAGGCAGAAGGCAGGAGGCAGGAGGCAGTCCTAATGAAAAAAACTTTTTCACCACCATGCATGAAAATCCCTCTCGACCCGTCTCCGCGTCCCCGTGTCTCCGCGTCCCCGCGTCTATTTTCAGATTAGGAGAGGGAGGCTAAGCAGGTAGTAGGTAGGTAGTTCTTGAGGTAGGAAAAAAGATGGTTTCAAGGGAGCAAGAGCAAATGCGATCGCTCCTTAAAACTTCTTATTTAAATAATTAAGGAAATTTGTCATGAGTGCAGCAACTGATCCAATTAAACTAATGAAGCAAGGGGTGGGTAAAGCCGCTGCTGAGCTTGTTCAATCGGGAACGATTGTTGGGCTAGGCACTGGTTCAACTACTGCCTACGCCATTCAGTATATAGGAGAGCGTCTCAAGTCCGGGGAAATTAAAGATATTGTGGGAATACCCACCTCCTTTCAAGCAGAAGTATTAGCCAAACAGTACGGTATTCCTCTCACTACTTTAGATGCTGTTGACCACATTGATGTTGCTATCGATGGTGCTGACGAAGTTGATCCGCAGCTAAATTTAATTAAAGGCGGTGGTGCTGCCCATACCCGGGAAAA
This sequence comes from Symploca sp. SIO1C2, assembly GCA_010672925.1. Lineage (GTDB taxonomy): Bacteria > Cyanobacteriota > Cyanobacteriia > Cyanobacteriales > Coleofasciculaceae > Caldora. The sequence goes on from JAAHFP010000029.1 coordinate 85,450, forward strand.
AGTAGTTGACTCCCTCGCCGCAAAATTTATCGTGGTAGTGGACAGTGGTAAATTAGTCGAACAGCTTGGTTCTACTTTTCTGTTACCAGTAGAAGTAATACCGATGGCTTTAAGTCCAGCAATGGCAGCCATCAAAAAACTAGGAGGCACACCAGAATTACGCATGGGGGTCAAAAAAGCCGGACCAGTAATTACAGACCAAGGTAATATGGTTATTGATGTCAAATTTGACTCTATCGATAATCCTGCGGAATTAGAAAAAAACCTCAACAATATTCCTGGTGTTCTAGAAAACGGTTTATTCGTTGGAGTTACCGATGTAGTCCTAGTCGGTGAAGTTAAGGATGGTAAGCCGGTGATTCGGGAAATGTAGTTTAGGTGGTAGGTGGTAGGTGGTAGGTAGTAGTTAGGGTTTGGGAGAATAAGTAACAAGTAACAAGTAACAAGTAACAAGTAATAACTCACGGTTCGCCCATTTGGAAATGAGGTTATCAAAAGTGGGAATTGTGGAGGGGTTTGTGGGCTCAACGGTAGTAATTTATACAAAACTGTTGGGCGTACCGCTTGGAGGCGATGGGCTGCTCCC
>JAAHFP010000003.1 GCA_010672925.1 Symploca sp. SIO1C2
AGGCTGAGGGGGCTGAGGAGCTGAGGGGGCTGAGGGAGCTGAGGGGGCTGAGGAGCTGGGGGGGCTGAGGGAGCTGAGGAGGCGGAGGGAGCTGGGGGAGCTGAGGGGGCTGAGGGAGCTGAGGGGGCTGAGGGAGCTGGGGGAGCAAGAGAGAACTTAATAAATTAAAATCGACTTTAATCACCCGGTGAATCCTTAATTCTTAATTCTTAATTCTTAATTCTTAATTCTTAATTCCCCATGGTTTCTCTTGCTCGTAAAAACTTGATAGAAGATATTCCTCGCTTTATAGTTGCTCAGGCGGGAATTATGTTCGCTGTGAGCTTGGTGGCTTTGCAAACCGGTATATTTAACGGCTTTACTCGCTCTACTGCTCAATTAATTGATAACGCTGATGCTGATATTTGGGTTGCTTCCGAAAAGCTGGTGCAAATTGAACTAACGATGCCCATACCGTTAACTCACTTGATTCAAGCTCAAAAGGTAGAGGGAGTAGAAAGGGCAGAAGCGCTGATTTCCAGGAGTGCTTTATGGGTGCCTGTAGAAGGAGAACTTGCGGTAGTCAGAGTGTTGGGATTTGATCCTCAAGGGCAATTGTTTACACCAAACAATATTACTCAAGGGACTCTCCAGAACCTGAAAAAGCCCTACTCAGTTATGCTAGACCAGGCTAACCTCAAATCCCTGCATGTCGAGAGCATCGGTGATGTGGGCAGAGTTAACTCTTTGCCAGCGGAGTTAGTTGGCTTAACTACAGGCAACAACTCGATTGTCTCTAGTGCTTTTATGTTTACTTCCTTGGAAAATGCCAAGGCTTATTTAACTTCCGGCAGGACTTCTGAGATATCTTGTCAATTACCCTCGGCGGGGAAGGAATTAGTTTGCACCAACAGTTTCGCCGGTACTGCTAATCTAGAAGCTACTACTGAAGCACCTAATCCACCAGAAAAGTTAGTGTCTTCCGATGTAATTAGTTATATTCTGATTCGAGCCAAACCTGGGGAGGATCTCCAGGCACTTAAGGAGAAGCTGGAAACTACCATACCGGACATCCATGCCTATACTCATGATGAGTTTACTGAGAAGAATCGCATTTTTTGGCAGCAACGAACAGGAATTGGGTTTATCTTGAGCTTGGGTGCAGCTGTTGGGGTGATGGTTGGTACTATTATTGTTGGTCAAATTCTTTACTCTTCTGTATCTGACCATCTCAAAGAGTTTGGTACACTCAAAGCGATTGGTGCGTCAAATGGGACAATTTATGGTGTGATTATCGAACAGGCTCTGTGGATGTCGATTCTCGGTTATACCCCTAGTATGTTAATCTGCTATGGTGTGGCATCCTGGGCTTTTACTACTCAGGGAATTTTGATTTTGATTACACCAGTCTCTGCGATCGCTATTTTAGGAGTAACGGTGACTATGTGTGTTGGTTCAGCTATTTTTGCGATTCAGAAGGTTACCCGCCTCGATCCGGCAGTGGTGTTTAAAGCTTGATACTTTATATTATGTCTGGCTAAATACTTATTGATGGAAAAAGGCAGAAGGCAGAGGGCAGAGGGCAGAAGGGAAGAAAGAAAGTTGCAAGTTGGAAGGAAGTGATAATTGTTTAGGCAGACACAATATTACTTACAGGATCAAAAATTGGCTGATGAGGTAGAGGAGTAGTGGCACAAGATCAAACAAAAAGTCGCTTTTTTATCGCACTGTTGCCCCCTGAGGCATTTCAGCACCGTGCTAATGAGATTAAACAGTACTTTGCTCAAACTTACGACAGCCAAGGAGCCCTGAAATCACCACCCCACATTACTCTGCAACCTACCTTTGAGTGGAACCAAGATGCATTGACAGTTTTAGAGCAATCCCTAAGAAGCTTTGCAGAGATCCATACACCAATCCCCATAATCTTGAAGGGATTTGGTGCTTTTGCCCCTAAAGTAATTTATATTGATGTCCTCAAAAGTCGAGAACTAATGAACCTGCAAGGTGAGTTGATGGCATATCTTCAGGTATCTTTGGGAATTGTTCACCCCAATGCTCACAGCCGTCCTTTTCATCCCCATCTAACTGTTGCTTTTCGAGACTTGACTAAACAAAACTTCCAACTAGCTTGGCCAGAGTTTGAACATCGACAACTAGAATATGAGTTTACTGCCTCGGAGTTAACTCTACTAATTCACGATGGTAGGCAGTGGAATGTTTATAAGTCGTTTCTTTTATAAGGATTAGGGGGATTTGAGGATTTGCAGGATATTAAAGATAATATTCAAGCGAATCATCTCACGATAATAATAGGTTGGGTTGACGTAATCCGAAGAAAACTAACCCAAACTACTATTCTTAATTCTCAATTCTCAATTTCTCATCATAGTTTAAACAATAGGATTATCAACGGGTGCTAGCTGCTGTCCCTGAGTAATATTACTTGTCATTCCACCTTGGTTAGCCCATTGACGATAATCTAATAACAGCTGGTGCATTAATTTTCCCTTGATTCTTGCCAAAACACTTTTGAGTAAGCCATTACCAGTAGTTTCCAAAACTGGGGCAGGAGTTAGGGAGAAAGGAAATGGTACATCCACATTCACCTTTAAATCCGCTTTGCCTGTAAGTATGGTAATTCCCTTTTTATGTATCGGATAAAGTTTGCCTTGGAGGTTAAGGGCAAAGCGCTGATTGATATAGTCCAATCCTTTAATGTGACAACCTACAGAAGTTAGATGGACTGTACCTGCGGCATCAGCCCATACCTTCAAATCCACTATTGGCTGGAAACTCAGGGACATAAAGTGCAATGGGCGCATTTTGAGTCGAAAACAGTCCTGACTTAGTTGCTTAATCAACTTGGGATCTGCAATCGCGGATACTAGGCGCTGAGGCTGACGCAAGTAGTGCTGAATGGGTACAGGTTGTTCCAACACCTTGATTTCCACAGACTGGGAGGCACAAAACCGGCTAGTCATAAAGATATATGCCGTAAAATTTTCTCATTTTTTTAACTATTCTTAATTTTATTAGAAAAATCGCTACAATAATTACGGCTTGTTAAAAAAGTCCATTGATTTGTGGAACTGGTATCAATGCCAGTACGGACAATGCCAGTACGGATTACACTAATCCTGTAAGACTAAAGAGATTGACCGCCTGTCCTCAATTTTCAATATTCAATATGAATGAAGTTCCTTCAACCCCTCAAGACTCCCTGACAACTGAGCTTGATGAAGATACAGTTCTCTTGGTGGAAATGTCTTCTGGTCCTGGGATGCGGCAGGTTAGTTTGAGTCCGGCAGATTTGGCTCAAAAATCGACTCAAGCTGTTGATAAGGCAATGGGTACGATTAGAGCGATGGCAAAGCGAACTATTGCTACTCTTGATACCTTATCTAATAAACCAAATCAGGTAGAACTAGAGTTTGGTATCAAGTTTAATACGGAAGCGGATGCTCTGATTGCGAAAACTGGTACAGAGGCGAATATTAAGGTGAAAATGGTTTGGAATCGTGATTCAAGTAACAAGTAACAGGTCAAGGCAAAAAGGGATTTATCGCAATAATTATGACTTGTGAGGTACATCTTTGATCCCCCTAAATCCCCCTTGGAAAGGGGGACTTTGAGGTTTGCGCGATCGCATCCCTTTGTAGGTTGGGTTAAGTGTTGTTCGCTCTTTGACTAAAATCTTGCCGACATCACCAATAAGTGCAACCCAACACCAGACTTTTACTGTTTTGTGGTATTATTTAGATAATGGAATAGGTGTGCGCCTGTAAGGTATAACCAAATAAAATACGCGATCGCATTCTCTGGTAAGGGTGGGTTGAATAATACCTATCGTAGGGTTTGTTAGTGATTCAAGTAAAAAGTAATAGGTCAAGACACAAAGGGATTTAGAGTGATAATTACGACTTGTGAGGTATATCTTTGATCCCCCTAAATCCCCCTTGGAAAGGGGGACTTTGAGGCTTGCGCGATCGCATCTCTTTGTAGCTTGGGTTAAGCGTTGTTCGCCCTTTGCCTAAAATCTTGCCGATATCACCAATAAGCGCAACCCAACACCAGACTTTTACTGTTTTGTGGTATTATCTGGATAATGGAATAGGTGTGCGCCTGTAGTATTTAGAAAACAAAAAAATCCTATCTAATCGAGAGAGTGAAGACTCAAGATCTGAAAGATTTCACTGTTAAAATCTGTCATGCGGAGAATCAAGCAGTTGTTGTCGGTACAGGGTTTGTTGTTTCAACCGATGGCAAGATTATTACCTGTAAGCATGTTGTCCGAGATGCGATTGGGTATGATGGTTTTACTGAGGGAGTTATCGTTAATGTCTGTTTCCCTTGGACTAAAGACCCGGATTTAAAAAATGCGATCGCTAAAGTTACTGCCCTCTTTACTCAAACAGATGATGAAGTGGTGCTGTTAGAGTTAGAGTCGTCGGTTCTACCTGTTGAAGTAAAACCAGCGATTTTGGCAACGGCACAGGAGTCTGTAGGAAATAAAGGAGAGGGGAAAACTTCTGTTGCCGCTAGATGGATTGAGGAGTTACTCCACCCTTTTTACCGCCATCAACCCGACGGAGTTTTTTGGTGGGATTTTAATCAGAAACCCTACGTAGATGAGTTTTTTAGTAAGGTTTTTGAGTATCTTGATCTTGGGGAGATTAATCCCAACTTGCTGGTTTCAGTGGATGTGAAAGCGGAAATTATCCGTTCCCTGAAAGGACGCTATCTGTTTATCTTAGATGGAATTGAAGTAGTTCAGCATCAATCTGGTGATGATTATGGACTTTTGACCAATAAAGAACTCTGTTCCTTCCTCCGCAGTTTTGCTGAAGGTAATCATCAATCCTTTTGCCTGGTGACTAGTCGTGCTCCTCTACTGGATTTACTCGACTATACTACTTACACTGAGCGAGAAGTTGACCCTTTAAGTATTGAACAAGGAAGCACTTTACTCAAAAAACTGGGGGTTAAAGGTAAAAAGGCTGAATTAGAGCAAGTGGTGAAGGATTGGGGTGGTTATGCCCTAATGTTAAGCCTGATTGCTGCTTATTTAAATAAAAGAGGTGGTGCGGTTAAACGTATTCGGGACATTCCCCCACCGGCAACAGATGATTCTCTTGAGGTGCGAGTTCAAACCATACTTAATTATTATGACAAAAACCTGAAAGATGCGGAACGAGAAATGCTCACGGTGCTGAGTGCTTTTCGATTACCTATACCTTTAGAGGAAGATATCTTCCGTCGAGCCATCTTTAAAGGGGAAACGGGTACTCCCTGGATACCAAAACCGCTGAGATATGATTGGTTAGACCGGCTTGTTGAATTATTCTATAAGTTATGCGATCGCATCCTCAAGCGTAAACTAAGTGAATCTCCTAGACTAGACTCCAAACTGCAAGCACCGGTTGATACACTGAGCTATAAAGTATTTAAGGCTATGATTACTCGGTTAATCAAAACCAGAGTATTGCGCAAGGATAGCCAAACTGTTGCTTACTATAGTCTTCAGCCTCTGATTCGGGCTCATTATTTAGAAGAATTTAAAACAAGTTCTGAATGGTTTCGACAAACTCACCAACGGATTGCAGATTACTACCTAAAGATTGCTGGACCGATACCGGAACAGCCGAGAATAGAAAATATTTTACCTGTTGTTGAAGCTGTTCATCATTTTTTTCAGGCAAGGGAATTTGACAAGGCTTGGGACATTTTGCATGAGCTTCTTATCGGTAAAAAGGCTAATTTCCTATTGCAAAGCCAGTTAAGTGCCTGGGATATGTATCTTGACTTGCACTTAGATTTTTTCCCCAATCGAGATTTTAACCAAGAGCCGCAGGTTACTACAAATCGCAATAAATCCATTGTTTTGCATAATACAGGTTTTGCTTTCAATCATCTCGGTTCACCTACTAATTCAAAATTACTTTATGAACGTGCAATGTCTACAATGATAAAACTTGAGGATTGGAAGGAAGTCATAACAATATTAAGTAATCTAACTTATCTAGACATTGATTTTGGTGATCTGAAATCTGCTACAACTTCTATTCAACAAGCTTTATTTTATATAGATCGCTCTTCAAATAGAGCAAAAAATCAATCGCAAAAATATTTAGAAATATCTGTTAAGGCTTGGGTTGATTGTTTAAAAGGTGATATAGAAGCAGCCGGTCAAAGTTTTCAAATTGCTGAAGATTGGCTTAGCCCAGTTGAACCAGATTATCTCCATGCGTATACTAGCCGAAAAATTTACTATGCTGATTATCTCAGAAAGCTGAAACAATTAGATCAAGCTCGACAAGTAATTGAAGAAAATCTCAAAATTTCTACACGAAATTATTTGCTTATATTGATAAGCCGTTGCTATCGTTGCTTGGGAGATATTAGTGCTGAGGAACAACAACATGAAGCAGCCAAGCAGCATTATCAAGAAGCTCTGAAAATTATCCGGAATACAGCTGAGCGTAACTCTATCATTGAAATCCTATCTGCAAGAGGACGCTGGGCTGCAAAATATATGCAGGATGTAGAAACTGCCCAGACAGACTTAACCGAAGCACTCGACTATGCTTTATCTGCTGGTTACCGTCTTTATGAAGCAGATATCCGAGTTGGTTTAGCTTGGATGTACTATAGCAGAGGTGATACCAACAGAGCCAAAGAAGAAGCGGAACGAGCAAGGCAGATGAGTGAAGAGATGGGATATCATTGGGGTCAGGTTGATGCGATGGAAGTGTTGGATAAAGTGGTAGGTGTCAACTTAATTTAAAACCGATGTTTCGCAAGGAACTCAAGTTCCTTGCTAATAGCCGAAGTCATCTTTAGATGACTCAATCTTCCCAAAAATCTTCAGTCCACTTGAGTGGACTTTAGCTATTAGCCCAGAACTTGAGTTCTGGGTGGATGTGGAAGCAAGACGTTAAGCTAGAGATAGCTTAGGTTGACACTAATGACTAGTATATTGCCAATGCAGAGATTAAGACAGGCTAGAAGCCTGTTCCACGGGAAGCTAATTTTATTCTGCTTGTGTTATGTCTTTCTTAAGCTACTATATATGTGCGCACATTTTTTCACTATGAGATAGTATCAAAAAAATAATAACAAAGTCAAATCAATTATAATGAAGTATCTTGGGTTATAAGTCCGTGGAACTGGCATCTTGCCAGTACAGAAATTAAGCAACAGCGTATCCAGTATGATGTCGCAAATAGGGTGGATGAAAAGCTAAGACAATTTTATCTTTGCTCACTCCAGCGGCGACAAGTTCATCAGTAATTCCGTCTTCTATGCCATCTCTGTGAATCCAGATTTTACCGTTAATGATTTCAACGTGAACAACACAACCGTGAATTCTGCGTTTGCCGTCCCAACCAGCATTCATTAGCACAAAATTATTGCGATCGCTGTCAATTATCAATTTACTCTCAATTTGTCCGTGACTGTAAGGAATTCGATGATGTGCTTCTAGGATTTGTTGAAGAATGTCTCGATATTGTTCTACTCTATCCATTTTACAACCTCCATTTGTTCAGGATTAGGAATTTTTGAAAAATTCTTCTCTGGTCATCCACTTCTGTGATGTATGGCGGATGTGGTAAATTCTCACTGTTTCACCTTCAATGCCATAAAGAATCCGGTAGTATTTCTTGTAGAGAAGACATCGAATCTTTTGCCCTACCAATTTTGTTTCCGGCGCAATTGGACAGCGGCTGGGCATAGAAGCAAGAGTCTCAATAGCTTCAAAAAGCCCATTGAACCATGCGGCAGCGGCTTCAGGGGAATCCTGCCTAATCCAGAGATAAAATCCTTCAGCATCTGCGAAGGCTGTGGGGGTAATTCTAACGCGGTATGTCATGCTTTAATCTCAATTCCTCTAAAGCTTCCACCGCATCCCGATCTTTCCCTTCTGCTGCCTCCGCTATGCCTTGTCTAATCATGGCAGCAGACCGCGCTAAGGCTAACTCATCTAGTAACTCTTGATAGGATACAGCATCCTGCATGATGAGAGCTGCCTTACCGTTGACAGTTAAAACAATCGGTTTGTTACTTTGCTGTAACTGTTCAACAAATTGTCTGGCATTCCGCTGAAAGTCTGAAAGAGGGTAAATCTCCCTTGCATCAAGCATTGACCTTACCTCAACTAAAACATTCATGAAATTTCATGTTATCGCATTCAGAGGGACAATGCATTCCTTGTTCAACTGACAGATTTTGATTCTTGCTCTCGGAGTAGATATTTTTGTACCTTACCTGTAGCAGTTTTCGGCAAATCTCTAAATTCTATAGCCCTGGGACATTTAAATTGAGCTAAGTTTTGACGACAAAAAGAGCTAATTTCGTCTTCCGTAGCTTGAGCATCTGGTTTTAGGGTAACAAAGGCTTTGGGAACTTCTCCCCTTTTGTCATCGGGAATAGCAATCACTGCTACCTCTAATACTGCCGGATGTTGGTAAATTAACCGTTCAATTTCAATAGTGGAGATATTAACCCCACTACTAATAATGATATCCTTGGCGCGATCGCGTAGTTCAATGTAACCATCAGGATAGACTGCTGCGAGATCCCCACTGTGAAACCAACCACCACGGAAAGCATTTTCTGTAGCTTCGGGGTCATTAAAATAACCTTTCATAACATTATTCCCCCGCATCACCACTTCTCCCAGAGTTTCCCCATCCCTGGGTACATCCTGCATCTGTTCATCTACCACTCGCATTTCCGTAGCATGGATGTAGGGAACTCCCTGTCTAGCTTTGAGACGAGCCCTTTCTGCTATTGGTAAATCATCCCAAGGTTGTTGCCACTCACAGATACTATGGGGTCCATAGGTTTCCGTTAAACCGTAGACATGAATAATCTCAATCCCTAATTCTTCGCTAGCTTGAATAATCGTCGGTGAAGGAGGTGCTCCTGCTGTTGTCACTGTCAAAGATTGAGTCAGTTCCAGTTTCTTAATCCCAGGGTCATTAACTAGCATAATCAAAATTGTGGGGGAACCACAAAAATGAGTAACCTTCTCCTGCATTAACAAGGAAATAACTGTTTTGGGGAAAAACTTCCTTAGGAAAACCTGAGTTCCTCCTACTGCCACCACACCCCAAGTAAAACACCAACCATTGCAATGAAACATAGGCAGAGTCCACAAGTAAACATTGCGACTATCCATACTTACTTCTAAGGCTTCCCCCAAAGCATTCAGGTAAGCCCCACGGTGGGTATACATTACTCCCTTGGGTTGACCGCTGGTGCCACTAGTATAATTAATGGAAATTAGTTCATTTTCGTCCACTAAATCCAGTTCTACCGATGCAGTTGTCCCGGTAGCTAGGAAACTTTCGTACTCTAAACCCGATTGTATTTCCTGAACATTAACAGCAAAGGGATCGACAATATTAACCACTTCTTTAACAGTAGTCAGTTGCGATCGCACTTCGGTTACTAAAGGAGCCAATTCGGTATCGACGAAGACAATGGAAACTCCTGCATCATTGAGAATATAGCGAATATCTTGAGCAGCTAATCGGATATTAATTGCCACCAAAACCCCCCCAGCCAGGGGGACACCAAAATGAGCTTCGGACATTGGTGGTATATTGGGGCACAAAAAAGCCACGCGATCGCCTTTTTGTAAACCCCATTTTTTAAGAGCACTAGCCAATTGGTTAACTCGTGCATAAAATTGGGCATAAGTCCACCGTTGCTCACGATATACTAGAGCCTCTTTATCCGGAAAAACTTGAGTAGTTCGTGCCAGAAAGCTCAGGGGAGTAAGATGGTGGTAATTAACTGGATTAGTGGACATTTAGGTGGTAGGTGGTAGGTGGTAGGTATTAGGTGTTAGGTGGTAGGTGGTAGGTGGTAGGTGTTAAGTATTAGGTATTAGGTATTAGGTGTTAGGTATTTCCCCATTCCCCATTCTCCATTCTCCATTCTCCATTCTCCCCTTACTGCCCAAACAATCCTTGAAACAACTTAATACCATCTGTACCACTTAATATTGGGTCTGATGCTCTTTCTGGGTGAGGCATCATGCCCAAAATCTTACCAGAGCGATCGCAAATACCGGCAATGTTTTTCAGTGAACCGTTAGGGTTGGCCGCTTTTTCTACTTTACCTGTAGCTGTGCAGTAACGAAATAGGATTTGTTGATGATCTTCAAGATCTTGCAACAGTCCAGGAGGTGCGTAGTAGCAGCCTTCACCATGAGCAATTGGCAGGTTAATCACTTCCCCAGTGGAGTAAGCTGATGTCCACTCCAAGTCAGTGCGTTCTACTTTTAGCGGTACGCGATCGCAAATAAAATGTAAATCACGATTTTTGATTAGGGCTCCCGGCAATAACCCAATTTCCGTCAACACCTGAAAACCGTTACAGATGCCCAAAACGTATTTACCCTGTTTAGCATGTTCCACTACCCGCTTCATTATGGGAGAAAATTGAGCAATGGCACCACAGCGCAAGTAATCTCCGTAGCTAAAGCCACCGGGCAGTACGATCACATCGATATCCGAAATATCCGTTTCCTGATGCCAAACCATTCTGGTTGGTAACTGTAGCAAATTGCGGGTGACATAAGCCACATCGCGGTCGCAATTTGAACCAGGAAAGACCACAATCCCAAATTTCACAGCGAAACACCCATTTGTGCAGAAACTTCAACTAGCTCAAAGCGATAATTTTCAATCACTGGATTTGCCAACAGCTGGTCGCAAATTTGATCAAGTTGTTCCCTTGCTTGCTTTTCGTTCGCAGTACTCAGCATTAGTTCAATATACTTGCCAATGCGAACTTTCTCAACTGTTTTGTAGCCCAGTTGCTTGACTCCTGACTCTACTGCTACCCCAGCTGGGTCTAAAACCGAGGGTCGGAGGGTAACATAGATACGAGCTTGATATTTGTGAATCACTCTTTATCCCCCTACATTTGAAACGAAACCTTGAATCTTGGGCTTTAGGATACACTAATAGTTATCCCTCCGGCCAAACAAAATCAACACCAAGCACTGTGCTTGATTTTACAGCATTGTGTACTTCCACTTTGTATCTTGCTCTCGATAAACACGAAGCAGGAGGCTCCGACCCAGGGAATAGTGTTTAGACCTCTTGGACTCAACAGCAAACCCTAGTTAACCAAGATAGCACTAATAAAGATGTACTAATATGGTTTATAACTCTATATTTTTAATATTCAATAATTCGGCAGTTCTTCCACGTAGAGCTATAATAACTTCACTAATAGTCTGGTTTTCACGAGATAAATCTTGGATAATTTGTGAGAGCATTGTTCTCCAAGCTAATTTGGCGGGAAAACCAGCAGTTCCTGTGCCTAACAAGGGGAATGCGATACTTTTGAATTGGTATTCATTAGCTTTTGTTAGACATGTGTGTACTATTTTTTGGATTATTTCTTGAGATGGATATTTTATTAAATCAAAATCAATTGTTATTCCATGAAATACTTTTTTCGCTATCAGTTCACCTGATGTAGTGATGGCTACATCGCCTAAAGTGAGAGGAATTAATTTTCTGGCATCTCTGTAAATTTTATTGCCACCTACATTTTTAATTCTAGAGGATACACCACCTCCCATTGTTAGGTAGTTATCATCAGAACTAACAATTACATCGACAACCAGATTAGTAATATCACCTTGATAAACTTTAATAAGTTTATTGTGTATAGCAAATTCTTCTAAAAATCTTTCTCTTGAATTATATCGATTAAACTCAGGAGAATATAGTAGCTTATTTAGATCATGTTTATATAGTCTATTCTTTCTGATATTAATGATTACTTGATCGAGGTTTTTTATGAGTTTTTGTTGGGTTTTTAGACTATCTTGATACTCACCAATAATATTTTTCATTTCTTGCTGATTTTTGCTGGTTATTTGGCGAGCCAAGTCAATCTCATCTTGTAATTTCTGAATTAAATTCTCTTTGTTATCAATGAGTTGTTGGGCTGCCTGCAAAGCAATTTTAATTTCTTTTTTTTCTAGTTCTTGACTAGCTGCTAAGAACTGAAAATCCTGCTTACTTAAGCTTCTGCCCGATGCCCAGGCTAGGGCTTCTCGTAATGCCTGTCCCCGCAGCAACCGGGATTCATCCCGGCAATTGACAGCTAACCATGCACTCAAATTCTCGGTGTAGGGACATAGATTTTCTAATGCTTGTTCAACCCAATCCAGATTAAAAATAGACTGATAAATGGGGTTATAAACCTTCAGCTTGCCCTGAAACATGACGACCAATTGGGTTAGCTTTAGTTCCATTTGCTCTGGACTCTGATCGGTGACAACCTCCTCTTGTTGTAGGACTTGCCGATATAGCCCTAGCAACCGACCTGCGTTTTGCTCATTTCTGAGCAAGCGATCGCGTATTGTCTTCAAATGCTCTGGTTCATCATTAGCTTCCCAGTTTTCAATAATCCGTGTCTTTACTAAATTATTGATCCAAGCCTGTTCTTCACCTCTCGCAATCGGCAAGGAAGACATCAGTACCAACTTACAAATTTTTTGTGTAAGAAAAGGCTGCCCTCCTGTCCAGCCTAAGATCTCTTTGAGTAGTGCCTTTTGATTGTCTGTTTTGTGGGCTAATCCTTGAGCTAAAGGCATGGCTTCAGATAGTTTAAAGCCTGATAGATGAATCCCTTGTCCAATATTAAAAGGCGATCTTGTTTTATCTCGAATTAAGTCAGACGGTGTTGCCACTCCCAGCAAGGCAAAAGTGAGTCGATTATATTTTGGCTTGTGACTGCGTTTGTTATAACAAGCTTTAATCAGAGCAAAAAAATCATCCAATGGCTCTTTTAAGCTGAGAACACTATCGATTTCATCGACAAAAATCACAATATTTCCAGTCAAATGTGCCAGTAGTACTTCCTCAATCAACTCTCCCAACCGCAGCACTGGCGGCATCAACTCGCGTTCACGCCACCAATTGATAAATTCCATAGTATCGAAGAGATGGAAATTGCTGGCTAGTTTGTAGGCAAAACCTCCGTACCATTGATCTGGTGAAATTTGCTGAGAACCGATATCTAAAAGATCTATATTGGTACAGGCAATGCCTTCTCTTTGTAGTCTACGCATAGTTCGTACCTGCAAACTAGACTTGCCCATTTGTCGAGAATTGAAGACGTAGCAGAATTCTCCTGCCTTGAGTCCTTCATAAAGATCGGAGTCCGCTTGCCGCAGCACATAAGTAGGTGCACTTTCTGGCAGACTGCCGCCGACTTGGTATTGGTAAACTGAGTTGGGTTCTGAGTTCATGCATATATCTGGCTGTAATCTTCACCCTCTGCTGTAGGGTTTACTCCATTATTACGCTACAATTTGGCACTTATTTGGTAAAAATAAGGCTTGTAATCCTTGTCTGGTATAGTTTATATCCTTATTCAGCAAGCCCCAACAACAGGTTGATTACAAGTCAGTCACCAAGTCAGGTAATCTCAGGCAGGAAGTCAGTATGCAGTGATGTTTGATGAATATATGAGTTTCAAACAAGCTCAACTTGAGCTTCAACTTTACTCAAAATAAATCATCGAGAAAAGGACATCAATCATGCAAACTAAGACTATTAATTCTCACTCTACAGTGGCCAACAATTCTGCATCAGTTAATGTTCCTGTTGTAGATAACACTTTTGCTTATACCACTCATTTACCACAGTTGCAATTTGGTATGGCAGGGGAAGCTGTCCGTTTCCTCCAGAAATTTTTAATTTCTCATGGCTACAATTTAATCTTTGATGGACAGTTTGGCCCTCAAACAGAAGGAGCGTTAATGGCTTTCCAGTACGACTACAATCACCTCGGTCAATCTAATCCGGATGTTTTATTAGTAGATGGAGTTGTAGGAAAAGAAACCTGGCGTGCTATCTCTAATAAGCTCTAAAAACTCAAAAACTTGAGATCTTCTCAATCAGGGTGCAAGACTCAGCGTTAGGTTGATAGCTCGTGGTGGCGATTTTAATCTCTTAATCGCCACCTCTTAAACAAAACATAAATGATGGTCTTGAAGTTACATCTTACTGATTTAAATTAAGATAAAATCATGAATACAATCACCATTACTCGTCTCATTCTCAAGCAAGGTAGCACGGGGAAAGATGTACAAGATTTACAAGTAATTTTGAATAGTACTGGTGCCAACCTAGTTATTGATAGCGTATTTGGAGTAACAACATTACAGGCTGTCATTGCTTTTCAAAAGCAAAATAATTTAACTGTAGACGGAATTGTCAGTTTTCAAACTTGGAGTAAATTAGAATCTACTACTGGACTTAAACCTATTCTACGTTGTGGTAGCCGAGGTGTAGCAGTATCGTATCTACAAAGATATTTAAATGGTCTTGGATTTGGTCATTTAGTAGTTGATGGCATATTTGGTCCGGCTACTGAAAAATCTGTGAAAAAATTGCAAACATTTTATGATCTCACTGTAGACGGAATGGTCGGTAAAGAAACCTGGAGTACTATCTTCAATATTCTCTAAAACCTCAAATCTGAGTTGTTGCTAATTTTTTAATGACTGACATCGCTCTCCCACACTTTGTTCACCTTACCCCTCTCTGAGTCGTTCCCGGAAATATTGCTGGTACAAATGGCATCGGGGAGTCACGTCATTACCAGAGAGATGCACAAGCCCCATGCTGTTTAACTTAAAGGCTTGTGCTGCTGCTAATCGCACTGGACTCTGAGCGCTTGTTACCTCTCGCATTGCCTCGAGCAATTCTGGATACTTTTCTAGGTTCCATAAGTGGCGTCGCAAATGATCACTGTAAAGTCCGGCTTCTGTTGGACTTTCTTGCAGCAGTTGGTCAAAGGTAATATCCTGACGTGCTATGGCATACATCGCTAGTCGCAACAGGTAGGGATGTCCTCCCACGAGAGCCATGAGTTTTTCGACTTCACCTGCATTCCAATCAAGTTTGTGCCGTCTAGCTAAATCTTGTACCTGTGGTGAAGTTAACTCTGGTAACTCAATCGGTAGCCCCACATTAAAGGGAGATTTATTCATATCCAGAGGAACATAAATTTCTGTGGAATGTACAATAACTAGGCGAAACTTTTTCCAAATATCACGCCGTTTAGCTTCTTCATGCAATGCTCGCAACAACCCAAAAAAGTCATCGGCGATTTCTTGGTGGGGGAAAACACAATCAACTTCGTCCAAACCTAAAGTTAGGGGACATTGGAGTTGTGGCAAGAGATATTGCTCGAAGTAAGCCCTACAACTGATATTGCTGCCAGTAATCTCTGCCATCTCCCAATATTGGGCTAGTTGGTTGGGTATTCCTAGCTCTAACCCCACAAGAGTGCAAAACCATTGTAAAAATTTATCGGAGTTAGCAAACACCCTCTGATTAGCTAACTGTAAGCTCAAGGCAACTGTACGAGAGCCTTGCTGTTCCGCATGATGGAGAATTCTAGCCATTAGGGAGGTTTTGCCCATCTGCCTGGGAGCTTTGATGCGGATCAGTGCTCCTGGTTGCGTTATTGTTTCATAACAGCGTTCTTCGATGGGGGGACGTTCTAGATAAAAAGGAGAGGCCAAATCTACTTGTCCCTCTGGTATTTCTGGTGGAGCTACTGGCAGAGGTATGTTTCCCATTTGGGGGGTAAAGGTTTGCAGGTTAACTGCCAATTTATGGTTAGCAGGTAAACAGATACGACCTTCTTGGAGTACGTGAGTCACTTCATTGAGCAGAATGGAGCTATCATCACAAGAGTACCACTGCCATGCTTGAACTCCTTGCAAATAGCTTAGTAAGTCAAAACTCAGGGGGAAATCTGGGGATAAGTCTACACCAATTGGAAAAATTGCTGGCTTGTGGGAAGTCCTGCTGTGTAACTCCTTTACTTGTTTAACCAACTCTAAAACCATTTCACTAGTAGCCGATGGTTGGGACAAAAACAGCAGTAGGTAGTCCAAAAGCTTCAAATCTGTTGCCAAGGAGGAGTTGTTTCCGGCAATAAAGACTTCATATTTAGCATTTCTCAAAGCTTGCTGTAACCGATTTACAAGGCTGTGATTTGCGCAGTAATCCCAGAGAGCAACTTTAACTTTAACATTAGGGGTTTCTTCTTCAGGCAGTTCTCCCTCAAAATGAGCTAGCTCACGCCATTCCTGACCCAAAACCCGACAAATTTCCATAAAATTTATCAAATCGACAGGTCGGCCATTGAGGAAGTTACTGACGGTAGACAGGGCTATCCCTAGATCCTCTGCTAATAGTTTCTGGGTAGGAAAGCCATTGCGTAGCAGAGAGGATTTAACTTTGAGAATGCAATCTTCGCGCACTCTAAGCGATCGGGGCATTATTCACCCTGAAAGAAGTACAAGAATTATTTTAAACTACAATCTTCACAAAGTCGATGATAAATAGCTCAATACTCTAATTTTTCAGTTTTTTCTTTTTCCAAATCACTTAGCAGTCAAAACTGCTTGGGACAAAGACTTTAACATTCTTACTTTCTTTCAAAAATCACTATAATGGGTATAACATTTATGCTTAAGATTGGCGAGTGCTCAACTCAGCCAATTTCTAGAAAATAGAGATTTCGCCTATGAAAGCCCAACCCACCCGTTCTCAACAGCGCGTTTTGCGTTTGCTCAAAAAGTTGAATCGTGCAATCTCTGCCCAAGATATATACGTAGAATTACGCAAAGATGGTAAAGGTCTCGGTTTAGCAACAGTATACCGTTCTCTAGAAGCTCTCAAACTTCAGGGTTTAGTGCAAACGCGGAAACTCCCTAATGGAGAATCTCTTTACAGTTCTGTAAACAAGGAGCAACACTATCTTACTTGCCTCGATTGTGGGGAGTCGATTCCTATCAATCAATGTCCTGTACATCAACTGGAAACTGAACTGCAAACTGCCCACCAATTTAAAGTTTTTTACCATACCTTAGAGTTTTTTGGTTTATGCCATCGCTGTGTTGCTGCTAATACCATCGAAGCAGCTAAGTGAAATAATCAAGAGAGATTGAGCTAAACTTGCTAAGGACTACCGTTATTGCCTAAATTCAGGTGCTGTGCCCCTTAGTAGAGAATGAATCATGAGCTACAGAATGGATCGCCTTGCTTATGCCCAAACTTATGGTCCAACAGTGGGCGATCGCATCCGGTTGGCAGATACCGAACTATTCATCGAAGTAGAACAAGACTACACCACTTATGGTGATGAGGTAAAGTTCGGTGGTGGTAAAGTGATTCGTGATGGCATGGGGCAATCCCCGATTTCTCGTGCTGATGGTGCGGTGGATCTAGTGATTACCAATGCCTTGATTCTCGATTGGTGGGGTATTGTCAAAGCTGATATTGGTATTAAAGATGGTAAGATTCTCCAGATTGGGAAAGCTGGGAATCCCTATATTCAGGACAATATAGATATTATTATTGGTCCAGCAACGGAGGCAGTAGCAGGAGAAGGAATGATTCTGACTGCGGGGGGAATAGATAGTCACATTCACTTTATTTGCCCCCAACAGATAGAAACCGCGATCGCTTCCGGGGTTACTACTATGATTGGAGGTGGTACAGGACCAGCTACTGGCACTAATGCGACTACCTGTACCCCTGGTGCTTGGCAACTCCACCGAATGCTCCAAGCAGCTGATGCTTTTCCCATCAATCTTGGGTTTATGGGTAAAGGTAATAGCAGTCAAACTCAGGGACTTTCAGAGCAAGTGTTAGCCGGAGCAATGGGTTTAAAACTCCATGAGGATTGGGGTACAACTCCATCCACCATCAATACTTGTTTGACGGTGGCGGATTACTATGATGTACAGGTAGCAATTCATACCGATACTCTCAATGAAGCTGGGTTTGTGGAAAACACCATCGCTGCTTTTAAAGACCGAGTGATCCATACCTACCATACAGAAGGGGCTGGTGGCGGTCATGCTCCAGATATTATTAAAGTCTGTGGTGAAACTAATGTTCTGCCTTCTTCTACTAATCCTACCCGTCCCTACACCGCCAATACCCTGGAAGAACACCTAGATATGCTGATGGTTTGCCATCACCTAGATCGAAGTATTCCAGAAGATGTGGCCTTTGCCGAGTCCCGGATTCGTCGAGAAACTATTGCCGCAGAGGATATCCTACACGACTTGGGAGCATTTAGCATGATTGCCTCCGACTCCCAAGCTATGGGTAGAGTCGGTGAAGTAATTATCCGCACCTGGCAGACAGCTCACAAAATGAAGGTGCAACGAGGATTTTTAGCTCCTCCATCTGGGGAATCCCTAGAAAATGACAATTTCCGAGCCAAACGCTATGTAGCTAAATATACAATTAATCCCGCAATCACTCATGGTATTGCTGATTATGTCGGTTCTGTGGAAGCAGGGAAACTAGCAGATTTGTGTTTGTGGCGTCCCGCCTTTTTTGGAGTAAAGCCAGAAATGGTGATTAAAGGCGGCGCGATCGCTTGGGCACAAATGGGTGATGCTAATGCTAGTATTCCCACTCCCCAACCAATTCATATGCGTCCCATGTTTGCTAGTTTTGGTGGTGCGGTTGGTGCTACTTCTCTGACTTTTGTCTCCCAAGCAGCCTTAGACAACGAAGTTCCCCAGCAAATTGGCTTACAAAAACCAGCGGTTGCCGTAGTGGGAACTCGTCAGCTAAGTAAGGCCGATATGAAACTTAACGATGCCTTGCCGAAGATAGAAGTTGACTCGGAAACCTACGAAGTTAGGGCAGATGGAGAGTTACTCACTTGTGAGCCAGCAACTATTTTACCAATGGCACAGCGTTATTTTTTGTTTTAGTTAAATCCGGTATCAATAACCCCGTTATGCCCTACCCTGTAGAGACGTTGCATGCAACGTCTCTACAGGATTTCGTCGTTTTCTTAAAATGGGGGGTGACAAGTCCGAATTTTGTATGAGACCTGTTGCAAAAGTTGATAATTGTCTGTAGGGGCGTAGCATTATTGGCATTGGGGTGATTGCCCAGAAAATCAAAGTTTTACTCCGCCAATGCTACACCCTGACCGGATTTATACAAGAGGTATCATATGTTAATATTAATCTTCTACGTTGGGAATGAGCGCTATGCTTTAGACAGTTCTCAAGTCATTGAGATCATTCCCAAAGTTATTCTCAGAAAACAACACCACACCCCTGAGTATATTGCTGGTTTGTTTAACTACCGAGGCAAAATTGTACCAGTAATTGATTTATGCCAATTAATTCAAGGACTACCTTGCTCATCCTCCTTAAGTAGTAGAATTATTATGGTCAATTACCTGGGTGTAGATCATACTACTCACCTGGTAGGTTTGATGGCTCAACAGGTGACTGAAACATTGAATAAGGAAAAAAGTGACCTAGTTGCTACTGGCTTAGAAGTGAGTGAAGCTCCTTATTTAGGAGAAATGATTATGGATGAACAAGGCATGATCCAACGCCTCCGTCTGGAGTATTTGTTATCAGATGCTCAGCAAGCATATCTATTACCCGCATCAGAAAGTTAAGACAATGGTACAAAGAGCAATTGAGGCTTTACTAAGAACTAAAATCGGCTTTGATCCGAAAATAATTGGCTCTAGTACAATTGCCAAAGCAGTAAGACAACGCCAATTAGCTTGCAGTTTACCTGATTTATCCGCTTATCTGAGGCAATTGCAAACCTCCAGCCAGGAGTTATCAAAACTGATTGAACAAGTAGTCGTACCAGAAACTTGGTTTTTTCGGCATCAGGAAGCGTTTTCCTTCCTCAGTGATTATGTCCAGTCTGAGTGGTTGCCAATTCATCCTTATTCCAAGTTAAGGGTATTAAGTATTCCCTGTTCCACTGGTGAAGAGCCCTACTCAACTGCTATTACTCTTATCGAAGCTGGTTTGACGCCGGATAAATTTAATATTGATGCCGTTGATATCAGTAATCAGGTAATCCTCAAAGCAATGCGTGGTGTTTATAGTAATAATTCCTTTAGAGGTAAAAATTTTGCCTTTAGAGAACGTTACTTTCAGCAGACAGTAGAAGGTTATCAATTATGTGACTTGGTTCAGAAAACGGTTAATTTTCTCCAAGGTAATGTCCTCAATCCTCTTTTTCTAGCCAAGCGAGGCAAATACGATGTGATATTTTGTAGAAATTTGCTAATTTATTTTGAGCCTGCGGCAAGAAAACGTGCTGTTGATATTTTAACTAATTCATTAACTACTAGAGGTCTACTATTTGTAGGTTGTGCAGAAACCGGACAGATGATTACCAACGGCTTTGTCTCAGTCAAACAACCCTTCACTTTTGCCTACCGCAAGGTGGAAGAGGGTGGGGAGATGGGGGGGACAAGGGGGACAAGGGAGACAAGGGAGACAAGGAGGACAAGGGAGATTGGGAGATTGGGAGAAAAGGGAGATTGGGAGATTGGGAGATTGGTAGGCGAGGAGACAAATAACCAACAACAAATAACAAACAACCAACAACCAACAACCAACAACAAACAACCAACAACCAACAACAAACTAGAAACTGCTAGACATTTAGCAAATCAAGGAAAATTAGAGGAAGCTGTCACACTATGTGAAAATTACCTGAGCCAAAACCGCACTAGTGCTCAAGCTTATATCTTATTAGGTGAAGTATATCAGGGATTGGATAATAATGACCAAGCTGAGCAATATTTCCACAAAGCAATTTATCTGGAACCAAATTCCTACGAAGCACTCTTGCATTTAGCTCTTATTAAAGAGCATCGCGGTGAGCATAAAAGCGCTGCTATTCTCCGGCGGCGAATTCAACGAT
Source organism: Symploca sp. SIO1C2 (assembly GCA_010672925.1). Classification (GTDB taxonomy): domain Bacteria; phylum Cyanobacteriota; class Cyanobacteriia; order Cyanobacteriales; family Coleofasciculaceae; genus Caldora. The sequence continues at coordinate 20,760 of JAAHFP010000003.1, forward strand.
TACCGAAAAATTAAAGTAAGGTATTAGGTGTTAGTTTAAGGATACAATTATTGGGGAGGAGTTTGTCTCATGTTTAAAAAAATGGCCTTGCAACGTCGAATGCTCTTCGCATTCTTTTTCCTAGGTCTGATCGTTTTAATTGTTTCTTTAGTCGGTTGGCTGGGAAATAATCGTCTAAGTAAACAAATTAATACCCTCAAGAGCAATACTCTCCCCAGTGTAGTTGGTTTGTGGAAAGTCAACGAAGGACAAACTCAAATTGAATCATCAGAGCGAGCCTTATTAGATCCTACCAATTCTCTGCAAGAAAGACGAAATGAATTAGATCGAATTGAAAAAGCGTGGGAGCAAATTGAAGAAGGATTTGAGGAATACGAGAAAACTCCCCGGACTGAAGAAGAAGACAAGGTTTACCGACAACTACAGGAAAAATGGCAAGAGTGGCAGCAAAATCACCAAGAATTCTTGATGCTCAATGAGGACTTTGAAAAACTGGAGATTTTGAATCCCTTAGAGAAACAACTAACATTATTAGCTAATGAGCAAGGTGATTCCCCAGCAATGGCAGCGGCGAGAGAAGCTACTGAAGCATTGAACAGACTCCGGGATCGAGTTCAAGCTAATCGAGCCTCGTTTTTGGCGGCAACCAACTTAGTCCTAGATACAATAGAAATTAACCGAGAAGTAGGCACTGAAGCTGTTCAAGAAGCAGAGGAGGATGTCACTAAAAGCACAGTTTGGATGATCATTAGCATCATCATTGGTCCTTTTACAGCGATCCTCTTTGGTTGGTACTTCACTAGGATGGTTGCCAAACCCCTCGGTGTCAAAATCGAGAAAGTGGTCACAGTAGCAGAAAATATCTCTGAGGGAGATTTGACTAGCCAAATTGAAGTACTCGACAAACAGGATGAAATTGGGAAGTTAATGGTTGCCTTCCAAAAGATGACTCAAAACCTGAATTCCTTGATCAGCCAGGTACAGCAATCTGGTATCCAAATCACCACTTCTACTACCCAAATTGCTGCCTCTGGTAGACAATTAGAGTCTACTGTAGCACAACAGGTAGCTTCTACCAACGAGGTGACGGTTACAGGGAAGGAAATTGCTAATACTTCTCAAGAATTGAGGCTCACTATTGAGGAGGTTGCGAATGTCTCGGAAGAAACTGCAATCGCGGCGGGTAAGGGCCAAAAAGAACTAATGCGCATGGAAAGCACCATGATTCAGTTAAAGGATTCCACTAGTTCCATTTCTGGCAAACTGGGGGTAATCAGCGAAAAAGCCAATAACATCAACCAAGTAGTCACTACTATTACCAAAGTAGCAGATCAAACCAATTTACTTTCTCTCAATGCTGCCATTGAAGCTGAGAAAGCAGGAGAATATGGTACAGGTTTTGCTGTCGTTGCTAGAGAAATTCGTCGTTTGGCAGATCAAACGGCAGTTGCCACTTTAGATATTGAGCAGATGGTAAAAGATATGCAATCAGCAGTTGCCACCGGGGTGATGGAAATGGATAAATTCACCAAAGAAGTTAGTAATAGTGTAGAAGATGTCCGCATCATTAGTGAGCAATTAGCACAAATTATCCAGCAAGTGCAAAGCCTAACGCCTCGTTTTGAAACTGTTAATCAAGGGATGGGGATTCAATGTCAAGGTGCTCAAGAAATCAGCAATGCGATGGAACAGTTGAGTGAAGCCTCTCAACAAACAGCGGAGTCCCTCAATGAAGCTAACATAGCTCTTGAACAGTTGAATAATGCTGCCCAAAGCTTACAACAGGAAATTTCTTATTTTAAAGTGTGACTTCCAATCAAAGTACCAAAAAAATGTCCAACCAGACAAGCCAGTCTACTGCAAAAATCAAAAAAACCAGCATTAGTAGAAAAATAGTTATTTTTATTGGTTTAATAATTTTCCTTCAAGTTACCCTAATCTCATTATTTTTGCTCAAGGAAATGTATGATGTTCTGCGAGAGAGTACTCAACGCAATATTTTAACCAATTTGACTGAGGTGGCTCAAGAGATTGAGTCTAGTAACTTAGAAGCCATAACTGTAGTCAAAACTATGGCATTAGCAGAGGAAAATGGTTTATTTGGTCAAAGACCAGCATCTAGCAACTATGCCAAACAAGTTTTAGCCAAAAATCCTCAATTTACAGGAGCTTACTTTGGCTACGAACCCAATGCAGATCAAAATGATCGCGAATATTTGCAGGCAGTTGGTCAAAATCAGAGTGAACTTGATGCTAGTGGTAGATTTTTACCCTATTGGTTTCGGGAACAACTACCCTATTGGTTGAAGCAACAGGCAAATTCCTCTCAAATCAAACTAACTCCTCTGGTTGATATGGAAACTAGTCTTTATTACCAAGGAGTCAAGGAAAAGTTTCTCTCTGGTGCGACCACCAAATATATGATTACTGAGCCCTATCCCTATGAAGGTAAGCTGATTGTAGAACAAACTTATCCTATTGTAATTGACGGCGAATTCAAAGGCATTGCTGGAGTTGATCGAGCCTTGGATGATATCAATGAGTTTTTAAAACAACTAGAATCTTACCAAAAGACAGAATTTATTCTGGTCAGTAGACTAGGCAAAATTATTGCTGCGACAATGGATACTAGTTTACAAACCCAGATGATTAAGGATACTAGTTACCAAAAAATATTTAATGCTTTATTTACGCCAACCACACCAGAGCAAGAAAATATCCCAGTTATCAAAGACTCAATCAACCAAAAAAGATATTTTTTCGCTGGAGTACCTATTGACATTGGTGAGTGGAAAATTATCATGCAGGTTTCGGAGCAGGAAATCCTCTCACCAATTTTGCAGACCATGCTGAGAGTGGTAGTCATTGCCCTAATTAGTTTACTTATTGTCTTACTCATTTTGAGATGGATTACCAATTCCCTTACCCAACCTATCCAGACAGCAGTCGAAGCAGTAGAACAGGTAGCAGCGGGCAATTTAACAAAAACAGTAGAGGTAATCTCTAACGATGAGATTGGACAATTATTGGCTGCATTCCAAACGATGACTCAAAACCTAAATTCCTTGATTAGCCAAGTGCAGCAGTCTGGCATCCAAGTAACTACTTCTACCACCCAAATTGCCGCCACGGGTAAAGAGTTAGAAGCAACCTTGAATGAACAACTTGCCTCTACCAATCAAGTTGTCACTACAACTAAAGAAATTGCTACTACTTCTGAACAGCTAGTTGATACTATCCAGGAATTTGCTGCTATTTCGGAAGCAACGGCAACAGCTGCTACCAATAGCCAAACCGGTCTTTTAAGTATGGAAGCAACGATGGAACATCTAGTCAATGCTACCAGTTCTATCTCCGCTAAGCTAGGGGTAATTAGTGAAAAAGCCAACACTATCAATAGCATTATCACCACTATTACTAAGGTAGCAGACCAAACCAATTTGTTATCTCTCAATGCTGCCATTGAAGCGGAAAAAGCAGGAGAGTATGGTAGAGGCTTTGCTGTCGTTGCCAGAGAAATCCGTCGCTTGGCAGACCAAACTGCGATCGCTACTTTGGAAATTGAACAGATGGTGAAAAGTATGCAATCGGCAGTTTCCAGCGGAGTGATGGAAATGGATAAATTTTCTCAAGAAGTAGTTCATAGCGTCGAAGATGTGCATCACATTAGTGAGCAATTAGCAGAGATTATCCAACAGGTACAAAGCTTTACCCCACGGTTTGAAACTGTTAATCAAGGTATGGCAAACCAGTTCCAAGGTGCTCAAGAAATCAGTTCAGCAATGGCGCAACTATACGAAGCTTCTCAACAAACAGCTGATTCCCTAAGTGAAACGAACCTAGCTTTGGATCAGTTAAATGATGCTGCTCAAAGTTTAGAGCAAGAAATTTCTAGTTTTAAGGTGTAGGCTGCAACAAGGCGGAACCCACCCCTAACCCCTCCAAGGAGGGGAACCGGAGGCAGAGGGCTCCAAGGGAAGAAAGAAGGTTGCAAAGAAAAAGGGAATTATATCAAATCCGGTTACGATAGAGCCGTTATATCACACCTTGTAGAGACGCGCCTGCCGAAGGATGCCCGTAGGGCTGTTGGCGCGTCTCTACAGGATTTCGCGGTTGTCTTTTTGTTTTAGTACATTTGTTTTGCGAATTTGACCTGCTCCCGGTGATTGCAAAAAGTACAGGTGCTAGTGGGACGTTTTAAGGGGGAAAACTTGCTTACCCAACTCGATAATTTCTAGTTTTTCCTGAGCTGTTAAGTAATCTTGCCCACTCAAGAAACTACCACCTGAGCGTTTAGGATCACCTCCTGCATCCAGATATCGTTGTCTGGCTTTGGCAAAAATTTCTTTGAGTCTTTGATAGAGTTGATTTTCTAATTCTGTAGGTTCTCTCATTGCTTACATTCTCCAGTTGGTTGGGACGATTTCACCGTTGGGTAAAATAACTGAGACTGGTAAGATGGTGCTGGAGGTCGCAATATACCAATCTCCACTATCTATATCATAAAATTCGTACTCAAGCAGGTCTAGAGTTTGTAAAGCATTAATTACTAAGTATTGGAATTCGGTCGGTTCCACAGCTGATTATTTTGTATCGGACTCTTTGAATATCGTACCAGGGAAATGTGATTGCTTCGTTCACGCTGTTTCAAGGTCTATTGTTTCTCGCAATTTGTCTTCAGCAATAACATCAGCAATAAGTTGGTCTAGCTTTCCAGCATCAACATCAGCACGCAGACGTTTCTCGAAAGCATCATCGGAGACCCTGGTATTGGTAAAACTACTTTAATGAGCTACTTTGCCGTAATGCTGGCACGGAAGCAGCCAGAAAAGTTGGGTTTAACGGCACAGGTGGACTGGTTACCGATTCTACTGCGAATTCGGGATTTGGCGCGAATACCGGATATAGGGATTTTGGATTTTATCGAGCAGTTTGTTCAGAAGACTTTAGGCATAGCAGTCTTGCCAGTAGGTTTCTTTGAACATTGGCTCAAGGAAGGAAAAGCCTTAATTTTATTAGATGGTTTAGATGAGGTGGCGAACCCAGCTAAACGGGAAAAAATAGTAGACAAAATAAGGTGTTTCCTGGGACAATTCCAGCAGAATCGAGCAATTATTACTTCTCGTCCCGCTGGCTACCGTCGGGACTTTTTCCACACTACAGAATTTCCTCATTACTGGCTGCAAAAGTTTGATCAAGAGCGGATTCAGCTATTTATTGAACAATGGTACAACAGCCGCATCCGTGACCCCAAGGAAGCTCAACGGTTTAAGGATAGTCTCAGGGAAGTTTTGGAGGAACAGCAGAGAATTCAGCTATTGGCACAAAATCCGTTGCTGTTAACGATTATTGCTTTAATTCATCGCTATGAAGCATATTTACCGAGAAAGCGGTATAAACTCTATGACCGAGCAGTGAAAACTCTGTTAACTAATTGGGAAAAGAGGAAAGATGTAGATGAGCATTGGCAATTAGAGTATCTTACCAGGGATGACTTGGAGCGTTTGATGCAACGCCTTGCCTATTGGATTCACTGTCAAGGGGACACGGAAGATAAGGAAGGTGGTACGCTGATTGACCGGGATAAGCTAATTTCCAAGTTAGGTAAGTTTATTGCTAAGCAGAAACAGTTGGAGCTTTATCAAGCCAAGGAAGAGGCTAAACGCTTTGTGCAGTTAGTGCAAAATCGAGCTGGTTTGTTAAATGAACAGGGGCAAGACTATTATGCTTTTGTCCACAAGACATTTCAAGAGTACCTGGCAGCAGAGGAAATTCGTTACCTTCAGGAGAATAATACTTTTAAGAAAGTGCTGAAGCATCTACAGCAGTATCTCCACAATCCTCACTGGCGAGAAGTGTTGCTTTTGTTGATTGCTCAGCAAAAACCTAAAAAGGCAACGAAGGTACTGAAGGCAATTTTGGGGCATGATACCGCTTATGAAACTTGGTTACACCGTAATCTCTTCTTTGCCGGTAGTTGTTTGGCAGAGGATATCGAGGTTGCTGATGAGGATCTGGTTAAGGATATTTTGCAACAGTTGATGGCATTGGAGATTAGTGAGGATGAGTTGGTTGGTGGAAGAATCCGCAATCAGGCTATGAAGACGCTTTGTAGTTTGTCTGAAAGTAGGTTTGAGAAGCAAGCGCTGGAATTGGTGAAAGCGGTTGGAGATAAGATTGAAAAAGAGCGATTGTGGCAATATCAGGCAGCATGGGGGGAAAAAGAAGCGGTAATTGAGATACTCTTAGGGCTACTAGTAGATCAGGACGCGGAAGTACGTGCCAATTCTGCTAAGGCGTTGGGTGGTTTGGGAAAGGATTCTGGGGAAGTACACCAAGCACTGCTTGCGCTACTCACAGATGAAGATTCAAAAGTGTGCACCTCGGCTGCTAAAGCGTTGGGTGGTTTGGGAAAGGATTCAGAGGAAGTACACCAAGCAGTGCTTGCGCTACTCAAAAATGAGAATAAACGGATACACACTTTAATAGCTATCATGTTGGGTGGTTTGGGAAAGAATTCAGAGGAAGTACACCAAGCAGTGCTTGCGCTACTCAAAAATGAGAATAAATTGGTGCGTTCCTCGGCTGCGATGGCACTGGGTAATTTAGGAAAGAATTCAGAGGAAATACGTCAAGCAGTGCTAGCCCTACTCACAGATGAGAATGAATTGGTGCGTTCCTTAGCTGCTACGGCGCTGGGTAAATTGGGAAAGGATTCAGAGAAAGTACTCCAAGCACTGCTAGCCCTACTCACAGATGAGAATGAATTGCTGCGTTTCTCGGCTGCGATGGCACTGGGTAATTTAGGAAAGGATTCAAAGAAAGTACTCCAATCACTGCTAGCCCTACTCACAGATGAGAATAAATTGGTGCGTTCCTCGGCTGCGATGGCACTGGGTAATTTAGGACAGGATTCAGAGAAAGTACTCCAAGCACTGCTAGCCCTACTCACAGATGAGAATGAATTGCTGCGTTTCTTGCCTGCTGAGGCGTTAGGTAAATTGGGTAAGAAATCTGGTAAAGTTATATATACTGTCATCCACTGGATTGAGCAGCATCAAGATTCGGAGTATGTAGGCAGGGGGATTGATACGCTGTGGGATTTGGTAGTGCAGAATGAAGGATGAGGTAAATGTTAAGCGATCGCACTACAGCATCAGCTCAGAATTGTTGGAAAATTTCATAAATTTAGTGCACATCCAATTGAGGAAATAGTTTCTTTACATTACTAATCCTCACGATCCAGAGACATAAACTGCATTCTTGCCACCACAGGATCTAGTTCCGAAGACTCTTTGGAGTAAACTTGGTTTAGCTGGTGCAGGATTTGGTTACGGTTGTATTTCTTTAAGTATGCCTCTAATGCTTTCGTGTAAAGTTCACTACGTGACAATCCTAGCTGTTGAGCCAGTGCTTCTGCTTCTTCAAAAACTGAATCTGGGAGAGAAATTGCAGTTTTCATCAATTACCTTAACTGTAATTCCTACACTTCGGTTATACTCCAGTTATACCATAATTACCTCTGTACCTGTTAGCGAGCAGTACGCGATCGCTTAAAGGACTTTCGGCGGCAATTCTTGAAAATTTTTGTACTGTTGTACACCCTTGTCACCTTGTCTTCCTTGTCCTCTTTGTTTTATCCCAACCCGAAAGAAAAATACCTACCCTTGTGAGAAATCTTGTCCTCCCCCTTGATAAGGGGGAGTTAGAGGGGGTAAACCTCCAGCATTGAAAGCCAACAACATCTTTAAACTCTGGGTGGGTAATGATTGTATCCAGAATTTGGTGCGTTACGCTACGCTAACACACCCTACGATAGGTACATTTTTTCGGAAGAAATTACTGCTTCTTCAAAAACTGAATCTGGGAGAGAAGTTGCAGTTTTCATCAATTACCTTAACTGTAATTCCTACACTTCGGTTATACTCCAGTTATACCATAATTACAGAAGCATTTTACCTCTGTACCTGCTAGCGAACAATACGCGATCGCTAAGGGACTTTCAGGGGTAATTATTGCAAATTGATGTAGGGGCGCAATGCTTGCGCCCTAAGTAGTTAGAGGCAATACCAAAATGGTACAAGCACAGTCCCAAACCCTGACATTGGAGGAGTTTCTGCAACTACCAGAAACTAAACCTGCCAGTGAATATATTGATGGTCAAATAATTCAGAAGCCCATGCCTCAAGGAAAACACAGTAAGATTCAAGGAGAATTTGTACCCGCTATCAATAGTGTAACTAAGCCAAAGAAAATCGCTTGTGCGTTTCCTGAATTACGTTGTACCTTTGGTGGTCGTTCAACTATACCTGACATTGCTGTGTTTGTTTGGAGCCGCATTCCCTGTGAGGATAGTGGGGAGATTGCCAATGTATTTCCTCTAGCTTCAGATTGGACAATTGAAATCTTGTCTCCTGAGCAAAGTCACACCAAAGTAACCAAGAATATTCTGTATTGTCTGAAGCACGGGACTCAGATGGGGTGGTTGATTGATCCAGACGAAAAAACTGTATTTGTTTATCGTCCTAAACAGGAAATTGAAATGTTTGATGAGCCAAATGCATTACTTCCTGTGCCATCCTTTGCCAGTGAGCTCAATCTGACGGTCAAAGATTTGTTTGCCTGGTTATTGTTGTGATTTGTGATTTGTGATTTGTCTTTATTAAGTAGTTTTCCAAAATTGCCCAAAGGCTTATCCAGCAAACTCTAATGAATGCTTTACTTATTACTTATTACTTGTTACTTATTACTTCAAAACCTGAATCAATGTACTCTATGAGGCAAACCCTATTTATAGATATCCTCTCAAAAAGTGAGATTATGGGCGGTATTGGCTCTGATTAGAGAAGCGTAGTAACCGCCCAAATTAAGATTGGAGATCATCTTTAGGCTGTGTGGCTATAATTCAGTACTTGTTTAGCCCAGACAGGAAAAGGGAAATGTTTGGTAGTTCGGGGATTTTCCTTTTTTTCCTGTTGAGCAGTAACTGGAACCAACATTGAATCAGTCGAGCGCACCACCATTTCGCCCTGTGCTAGCGCCTCTCGCCACTGACGTCCGGTTCTCCAAGCCTGGAGTTTCGCGATACCCCAGCGGGGATTGACTGGATATCCGACAAATCCAGACCTGAGGGCTGCGTGGTTTGCACTAGGGAGCGAGGTATGAACAAACACATTTTCTGTTAAATCAATCACCATGAGGTTGTACTCCTTAAGGTCTCTATTCATACACTTCACCTCCTTTCTGTGGCTAACAGAACAATTTATCGAGAAGTAATATCCATTTTAGATTACAAAATGTTAAATTTTCGCAGCTGTTTACTGATTTCACTGATCTCAGGATGGATGCAATCGAGCTTGTTTAGTGAAGGTGACAAAATACAGGGCTAAGGACTGTATCTCTCTCTCCAGGGGGAGTTACAAAGCTCAAAAGCAAACAGGGTCTGGGTTGTGGAGAAAATAAAATAGACCTCACCCCCTGAAATCTCGGCCTCTACGGGTTAGCAGCAATCCCCAGCAGCGGAACCTGTTGCTTTAATGTAGCATTTTGCTTTAATTCACTACGTAATAATGCGTATATTTCTAGGACGAGTGAGAAAATTACTTATTCTCATAGAAGTAGAGACGTTGCAGGCAACGTCTCTACAAGATTTCGCAGTTTGCTGAAAACGGAGTTGTCTAACCCGGATTTGGTATGAATCGAGTTTCTAGCGCAGTGCGGCAAAAATGACCCGCCATAAAAAAATCTGAAAAAGCTGACTAGACAAGCTTTCTTCCCTCCAGCTTTCTGCCTCCAGCCCCCTGCCTCCAAAGCACTAGCAAACTTTCAGTACAGATAAAGCCTATTCTCAGGGAAAACTCATTGACCAACATTTTAATAACCTTTTAGATGAAGACATACAGCAGTAGGTTTTGTTCACTTGGTGAGCAATTAAAGTAGGTACACACAAATAATGCGAACTGTGTCAGGAAACGTAAATATTTGTCAAACTCCTACCAACGGCCAATGTACAATTCAGTATCGTTAACACCCTTACTCAGTAAAGGATTCAGATGACCTATCTTGAAACAACAGCGGAATTTTACGCCGAAGTAGCTCAAACACCGGAAGTTGGTTTGTGTTGTGTTCAAAGTAGTCCCTTGCAGCTACCAGAGTTGAAGATTCCCCTCCAGATGCAGGAAATGAACTACGGCTGCGGTACTACTGTTCATCCAGCAGAACTTAGCCGCCAGCCAACAGTGTTGTATGTCGGTGTCGGTGGTGGCTTGGAAGCTTTGCAATTTGCCTATTTTTCTCGGCATCCCGGCGGCGTTATTGCCGTTGATCCAGTTAAGGAGATGCGGGAAGCCGCTGCACGTAACCTAGAAATTGCGGCTAAAGACAATCCTTGGTTTGACCCCAGTTTTGTGGAAATTCGGGAGGGAGATGCTTTTAATCTGCCGATGCCGGATGCTTCCGTCGATGTAGTTGCTCAGAATTGCCTCTTTAATATCTTTGAACCCGCTGATTTACATAAAGCGCTGCAAGAAGCTTACCGGGTGCTTAAGAGGGGAGGAAGGCTACTGATGAGTGACCCTATTGCCACTTCTTCGATTCCTAGCCATCTCCGAGCAGATGAAAGATTAAGGGCGATGTGTCTTTCTGGTGCTCTAACCTATGAAGAGTATACCCAACATTTAATAGATGTGGGCTTTGGTCAGATAGAAATCCGGGCGCGGCGTCCCTACCGACTGCTGGATTGCCAGAATTACAATTTGGATGAGCCGCTGCTGTTGGAAAGTTTGGATTCAGTTTCTTTTAAAGTGCCAATCCCAGAAGATGGAGCCTGTATTTTTACTGGCAAGACGGGTATTTATATGGGTGGCAATGACTACTTTGATGACAATGCTGGGCATATTCTCCAACGTGGTGTACCAGCAGCAGTATGTGATAAAACCGCAGCCAAGTTAGCAATCTCTAAACCAGGAGAAATTTTAATTACTGATTCTACTTGGTATTACACAGGTGGCGGTTGTTGTTAATTGTCAATTATTCACAACTAACCGGACAGAGGTAATCAACAAATGATTCAGACACCAGTTGCAGCAGTCACACCTTTCCACCAAAAACTGCAAGTTCCTTTAACTAAAAGCCCCATCAAGGTTTTACAAGTTAATTTGGGTAAGCGCTGTAACCTGGCTTGTAGTCACTGCCATGTAGAAGCTGGCCCGAAGAGAACGGAAGAACTTACTCCAGAAATTTGTTCTCAGCTCATTGAACTACTCTATCAGTTTCCTCAAATTAAAATAGTTGATCTTACCGGTGGTGCTCCGGAGATGAACTATGGTTTTAATCCTTTAGTAGAGGCAGCGAGAAAAACTAATAAAGAGGTAATTGTCCGCTCAAATTTGACGATTTATTTTGAGCCCGGGTTTGAGTATTTACCGGAATATTTTGCCCAGCATCAAATACGAGTAGTTGCCTCCTTACCCTGCTATCTGGAAGACAATGTGGATCAAATGCGAGGCGATGGGGTCTATGATAATTCCATTCGAGCCATTCAATGGCTCAATCGGTTGGGTTATGGTCAAGACCCCAATTTAATCCTTGATTTGGTCTACAATCCTCCACTACCCCTGAGAGAGAAATTTTCTCTAACTCCCGATCAAGTAAAGTTGGAGCAGGATTACAAACTGTTTTTACAAGAACATTTTGCTATCGACTTCAACCAGTTATTTACGATTACCAATATACCTGTTGGGCGAACCAAGTTTCATTTGCAACGCACCAAGCTTTATGCTCCCTATATGGAGTTTTTAGAGCAAAATTTCAATGCTAGTACTGTCGAGCATTTAATGTGCCGGGATGAGCTCTCGATTGACTATCTGGGTAATGTCTACGATTGTGACTTTAACCAAATGGAAAATCTGGCAGCCAAGTCTCGTAGGGGGGAAACTTTAACAGTGAGTAAGCTACTAGAAGCAGGAAGCTTAGATGTAATCGACGAGATTCGCATAGCTTCCTATTGCTACGGCTGCACAGCAGGTTGTGGTTCTAGTTGTGGTGGTGCTTTGATCTGAGAAGATCAAAGTTTTTTTGTCATTAAGATATGAATTAACTTTCATATCAATGGCAATTCAATCCATGCCCACTGGGAACCATGAACTCGAAAAGTACTTCCTCTCAATCCTTATGTGTCCGTAAGCTGAAAGTGTTGGCGGATACTACTCGTCTAAGTGTCCTAGAAATTCTGATGGAAGGACCGAAACATGTTGGGGAACTAAACGCAGTTTTAGGTATAGAGCAGAGTCTGCTCTCCCATCATCTTAAGGTTTTACGGGAAGAGGGTTTTGTCACAGCAACACGAGATGGGAAGGCAGTGCTTTATTGTTGTGCCCCTAATATTCAGCAGAGGAATGGCAGTAGAGCAATTGATTTGGGCTGTTGCCTCCTCTGTTTTGATTAGGAGCTGAGGGAGCTGGGGGAGCTGGGGGAGCTGAGGGAGCTGAGGGAGCTGAGGGAGCTGGGGGAGCTGGGGGAGCTGAGGGAGCTGAGGGAGCTGAGGGAGCTGAGGGAGCTGAGGAAGCTGGGGGAGACAAGGGAGACAAGGGAGATCAATTCCCAATTCCCAATTCTCAAACAACCAACAACCAACCACAAACAACAAACAACAAATGACAAATGACAAACAAACAACGAATAACAACTATTTCTCTAAGTTTAGCCGCTTGTTTTTGGCTACAGTCCTGTGGCAAACCTCCGCAAGCGGCAACAACCTCAACTGATGCTTTGCAGGGCAAATTAGTTTTAACTGGCTCTAGTACAGTAGCACCTTTAGCTTCGGAAATTGGTAAGCGCTTTGAGTCAGAAAACCCTGAGGTGCGGGTAGATGTGCAAACAGGAGGTTCCTCTCGTGGCATTGCTGATGTTCGTCAAGGAGTGGCGGATATTGGGATGGTTTCTCGCGATTTGAAGCAGGAAGAACAGGATCTTCAAGGTTTTGCGATCGCTCGTGACGGTATTGGTGTTATCCTGCATCAAGACAATTCTGTAAAGTCCCTCAAAGATCAACAAATAGTTGATATTTACCAGGGCAAGATTGATAACTGGCAGGAAGTGGGAGGTAAAGATGCACCGATTACTGTGGTCAACAAAGCTGAAGGACGTTCTACCTTAGAGTTGTTTCTCAAGTACTTCCAGCTCAAAAATAGAGAGATTCAGGCAGCAGTAGTTATTGGGGATAATGAGCAAGGGATTAAAACCGTGGCAGGTAATCCCCATGCGATTGGTTATGTATCAATTGGGACAGCAGAATATAGTATGAGTCAGGGAGTTCCCATTAAGTTACTCCCCGTCGGTGGCGTAGCAGCGACTACAGAAAATGTGCAGAATGGTACATTTCCCCTCTCTCGTTCTTTAACTTTAGTCACCAAGAACCAGCCAGAAGGGTTAGATCAAAAGTTTATCGAATTTGCGCGAGGGTCGCTACTCGAATCGCCGCAGGCATCGCCAGAGGTACAAGATATTGTTAAAGAGCAAAACTTTGTCCCACTCTCGGAATGACCAGATCCTGATTTGGACTCTACGAGGCTTCGCTGCAATGGCGGGTATTATCGTAGTTTTGATTACGGTGTTCCTGATTAAAGAAGCATTGCCAGTACTCAGACAAGTGGGATTACCGCGCTTCTTTCAAGATGATTCCTGGCATCCAGTAGAGGATCTTTACAACTTTGTTCCCATGCTTTGGGGAACTCTCTTCGTCACGGCTGGTGCAGTACTTGTCGCTGCTCCCCTAGGAATTTTCTCTGCCGTCTTTTGTCAATATTATGCTCCTCCACTAATTGCTGGACTTTACCGAAGGCTAATTGAGTTGCTGGCAGGTATCCCTTCTGTCGTCTACGGATTTTGGGGTTTAGTGGTGCTAGTACCTCTAATTGGCAGCCTCCAGCCACCGGGAACTAGTTTACTCGCAGGAATTGCTATCCTCGCCCTCATGATTTTACCAACCATCGCCCTAACAGCAGATGCCAGTTTGACCAAAGTTCCCCCCGAATATCTCAAAGGTGCAGCGGCACTAGGACTTTCCCGTTGGGGAACAGTCAGAGGTGTGGTTTTCCCTGCTGCTAAGTCTGGATTATTTACTGGCTTGATTCTAGGAACTGGAAGAGCTATTGGTGAAACAATGGCTGTTTTGATGGTTTGTGGAAATGTGGTACAGACACCAAAAAGCCTATTTGAACCGATGCGCACCCTTACTGCCAATATTGCTCTAGAGATGGCCTACGCTACAGGTAATCATCGCTCAGCACTATTCGTTAGCGGCTTGTTACTAATGGTAATAATTGTCGCACTAGTAGCCGCTGCCGAAGTGATTAGTGAGGGGAGGATTTATGAGTAGGAGACGCGGAGACACGGAGACGCGGAGACACGGAGAGAAAGCTGGGGGAGAAGAGGAGACGCGGAGAGAAAAGGAGACAATTCCCAATTCCCAATTCCCTTTGCGCAGCATGGTGAGCAGAGCGAGGCAAATTCCCAAACAACAAATAACAAACAACCAACAACCAATAACAATTATCATCTGGGCGATCGCAATTTTTGTAACTGCTATCTTCTTATGGATTTTAAGTGATATAGTTTGGCACGGTATAGGACAAATTAATTGGGAGTTCCTTACCAGTCAACCGGAAAATGCTGGACGGGAAGGGGGTATTGGTCCAATTATTGTCTCTACTATTCTTATTTTAGGTGTTTGTCTGGCAGTTTCTGTTCCTCTGGGAGTGGGTACTGCTATCTTACTAGCAGAATTTACTGATACTGAAAGTTTTTTTGGGCGTTTGGTACGTCGTAGCTTAGATGTGTTGGCGGGAGTACCATCCATTGTTTTTGGATTATTTGGTAATGCCTTTTTCTCCAAAACTTTGGGACTGGGATTTTCTATTTTATCTGGTGGTTTAACCTTGGCTTGTATGGTATTGCCAATTCTAATTCGTTCCGCAGAAGAAGGATTTCGTGCGGTTCCTAATGATTATCGCTTGGGAGCAGCGGCTCTCGGTTACTCCCGCACCACCACCTTATGGCAGTTACTCTTACCCGCAGCAGCACCGGGGCTAGTGGTAGGATTAGTCCTAGGCATTGGGCGAGCCATTGCCGAAACAGCTGCACTAATCTTTACTAGTGGCTATGTAGACCGGATGCCAGAATCTTTGCTAGACTCTGGGCGATCGCTTTCTATTCATATTTTTGATTTGTCGATGAATGTGGCGGGGGGTAATGCCAATGCTTATGCTTCGGCTTTAGTGCTTTTGGTATTGTTGTTATTGATTAATAGTACAGCAGTAGGGATTACTCACTATTGGTTAGGTAGGGGGAATTCATGAATTACCCTGTAAATCTTTACGACCAAAATCTTGCCAAAATTGAATTTCCTCTTGGTCAGGATTCCCCGAAAGATTATCACAATCCTGATTCCATTTAGCTGGGTTATTAACAATGTATCTCCGAACCCGATCTAATTCAGCTTCATTACGGATAATACGTTCATAATAATTTGGCTGCCAAAGAGACCTACCAGACGATAAACGGTGTTGATTCACAGCTTTTGCTGAATTCATCTTGAAATAGCCCACCACTTTAGGTAATAGCATCTTACGTCGTTGCTTTGGTTGGGACAATTCACGTTGAGGCAATTGCTCAGTTGCTTCTGTAATCACAAGAATGCCGTGAACATGATTGGGCATAATTACAAATTCATCTAATTCTAGATTAGGATATCGAGTGGGCAAACATAACCAAACATCGATGACAATTTCACCTAGTTCATTAACCTCCATTTGCTGATTATCAATTTTACCGAATAGACATTCTCTATTATTGGTACAAATTGTAATAAAGTAAGCTCCTGGTTGAGAGTAATCATATCCTTTCAGCCTGATCGAACGTCGGTAGCGATATTTCTTGTCCTTTTCCATTATCAATGCATCCTTAACGTCGGGGCAATTCGTGAATTGCCTCTACCATAAATTACTTCTAGCATGAATTATTCCTTTTCCATTATCAATACATCCTTAACGTCGGGGCAATTCGTGAATTGCCTCTACCATAAATTACTTCTAGCATGAATTATTCCTTTTCCATTATCAATACATCCTTAACGTCGGGGCAATCCATGAATTGCTCCTACCATAAATTACTTCTAGCATGAATTATTCCTTTTCCATTATCAATACATCCTTAACGTAGAGGCAATTCATGAATTGCCTCTACCATTGTGCCAACAAATAAATAATTTGCGATCACTCTTCGGTAAATGAAGCGAGACAAATGTGACAGAATAAATCAAGCTTTTCACTCCATCTGCTTTTTCCACCAAAGATAATCACCCTATTGAAGTAGCTGTACAACCTTGTTGTTTGGCTGTCATGACCGATGAGGCACGATACTTGTGGACTCACGAATTACGCCCTGTTAAACAGAGAAGAATTTCAATTACATTTCGTCAAGTCAAAGCGGATTCTCATTAATAACCTTAATAATACAATTTACACAGTTACCGACACCTGAGTGCAAAAGTGATTGCAAACAAGCTAACGCTCAACTTGTCTGTTTTACACCACTCTTGTAGCGCCTAGCGATCAGCTTCGCTGGTGCCGTTGGCGTAGCCTCTCGTAGAGAAGGCAATCGCACTCTACTCTAAACTCCAGCACATTACCATATTTTGGGCAAAACTTAAGATGCGTTGACCCTGTCAACTGAATGAATCCTATATTACTTTATTTAGGGAAATATTTTGCTATCCTCAACAAGGTTGTTATCCTTATCTAAACTAATGCTGAAAGCAGTGTTGTTTGAGATTGATGGTACATTAGCGAACACAGACCTGATTCACTTTCAACTTTGGCAACAACTGCTCCAGGGTTACGGTCTTCAAATTGATCACCCGTTTTACCAGAAACACATCAGTGGTCGAACGAATGATACCATTTGTCAGAATTTACTGCCACAACTGTCTCCCGCAGAAGGTAATCACTTAGGTATTGTCAAAGAAGCAGAATTTCGGGAACTAGCTCAGCACCAATTGCAACCAATGCCGGGATTACTGCGGTTAATTGAGTGGATTCAGCTACAGGACTTGAAATTAGCGGTGGTGAGTAATGCTCCCCGTTTAAATGCAGAATTTATCCTGAAAACTATAAAATTAGATCAAATCTTTAAAGTAGTTATCTTAGCAGACGATTTGCCTGTAGGGAAACCTGACCCCCTACCTTACCAAGAAGCTCTACGTCGTTTGGATTTAGCGGCAGAAATGGCAGTAGTTTTTGAAGATTCTCCCTCCGGCATTCGCTCAGCTGTTGCTGCTGGGATTACGACGATTGGTGTGGCTTCGACTCATGCTCATTCTACCCTTTATGATTTGGGAGCAACATTAGTGATTGATGATTTTACCGACGAAAGGTTATTACAAATGGGACTACTTAATTAGGGTAAGGATATCACTATTCTCTACCTTATAAAACAAGGGGCTTAAGCCGAATGGCACACTTGATAAGCGCAATTCTAGCCAAGTATAGCGTTTGACAATCACCGCTAAATTGTCCTGCTGTTTAGCGATCGCACAATACTTTATGTAAGAAAATACGATACTAGAACAATATAAAATTATTAGTTTTGATTGACAAATAAACTTTTTTTTGATAAAGAATATTTTGTATTTTACCGAAAAACTACCTGCTTGATAAGATAAACCTGTGTACTGGATAACGATTAAAACTACCCATGTCCGTTGGGAGGCAGAATTAATGCAGCAGTTGCTAGCGGCTCACGATATTCCCAGTCGTATTATTGATACAGGGATCACTTCCTATTTCGGGGCAGGTAGTTCCGCCGCTTTACAGGTTCGTTCATCAGACCAATGGACAGCTTTACTTCTGTTGAGTTCTCCGGAAGAGGAGCAAACAGGGGCACCAGATAACAATTAGGAAATAAGAAATTTTTATGTCTTTATTTGATTGGTTTGCAAATCGACAGAAATCAGAACCGGCGAATCAAAAGCAACGGGAGCGCGAGATTGCGGATGGACTATGGACAAAATGTCCAGCTTGTGGCGTTGTGGCTTATACCAAAGACTTGAAAGCTAATCAATTGGTTTGTCTCGATTGCGGTCATCATCTGCGGGTAAATAGTGATGAGCGTATCCGTCAGCTAATTGATCCTAATACTTGGATTGCCCTAGATGAGCACCTGCTTCCTACAGATCCCCTAGAATTTCGCGATCGCAAATCCTACAAAGATCGCCTGCAGGAAACCCAAAAGAAAACTCGCCTGACAGACTCAGTACAAACCGGCACTGGACAGTTGGATGGTTTGCCCATTGCTATAGGTGTTATGGATTTTCGCTTTATGGGGGGCAGTATGGGTTCCGTTGTCGGGGAAAAACTCACCCGTCTGCTGGAACATGCAACGTTACGACGCTTACCTGTGGTTATTGTCTGTGCTTCTGGTGGTGCCAGAATGCAAGAAGGGATGTTAAGCCTAATGCAGATGGCGAAAATCTCAGGAGCACTGGAGCGCCATCGTCAAGCTAAATTGCTTTACATCCCAGTACTGACTCATCCCACTACTGGCGGTGTTACTGCTAGCTTCGCTATGTTAGGGGACATTATTCTGGCAGAACCAAAGGCAATGATTGCTTTTGCTGGGCGTCGGGTAATTGAACAAACTCTCCGAGAAAAGCTACCAGACGATTTCCAAACTTCTGAATATTTGCTCAACCACGGCTTTGTTGATTCTATTGTGCCTCGTACCCAACTGAAGAAAACTCTTGCCCAGCTTATTCAACTGCATCAACCTCTCCCAGTTGCACCTTCTGTTGTTCCTTTAGCAGAAACTAGTGCTATAAGGCAGGAAGCAAACCCTCCCTATGTCTCTTGAAAAGGTATTCAATAACTACCCGAACAAGGGTGAGCTTTCAAAAGGCGCACGTCGGTGCGCCCAATCAACATATCCCCCATCAGCTTTTTTAGTTGCGCTCACGATTATTTTTTGCTATCATTATTTTATAATGGTAAAAGTGTGCGCCCATATATAAACGGCTTTGAAGTTTGCCCCAAGTAATGTGACTGCTAAACGAGAGGGTTTAATAATCATTGATCATCCACATTATTCGAGACCGTGCCACACCAACGGAAATGCATGAGATGCTCGATGCTCTTGGGATTTATATTAAACTGGCAGTAGATGTGGAGCTTAGTGTTTTGGCAGGAGGAGGAGAACTTCATGTAGATTGTGAACAAGTTCTTCTCGGTGATGGTTGTGAGCAGCAGAATATTTGGGGAGCAGATTGGTATCCGTTTAATCAGACTGTGGGATATGAGTCCATCATTAATATTCGCCCTAGTGCCAATAACCGCTCAATGAAAATTCAAGATTCTGCTCTTCGCCGTCGTATTAACCAAATTGTGAAGTCTCTCTTAGGTGGTGTTCAATGGCAATAAATTGGGATCTACTCAAAACCCATTATCTACAGGGGAACAGAGAAAGTCAGTTAGGAAATCTGGCATTGAATTTGATGCGGTTACATATCTTCATACGCCAAGGAAATAATGATATTGTGGTGCAGCATTTAATTCGAGAGAGTCAATTTTTTGTGGAGTGGACAATACCTACAATTAATTTAGAAACGGAGATGCAGATTGCCACTGAGTTATTGGAACTTCAGCGCTTTCTCTCCCGTTGGAAGTTGAATTGGTCAGAAGTCTGGGGGAATGAAGTTGATCGGGAGCAGTTAGCAACCGTTGCTCAACAATGGTGCACTCGCCTTCAGAAGTCGAAAGTTGGAAGTTAAGATAACGCGATCGCATTAGACTAAACAGAAGCAGAATCATCACTAGGAGCAGACTCGCCGCACAACTTGGCTAAACTGAACCGAGTTTCTTGAGATTTCCAGTTTTGTTCTTGGAAGATAAGTGCGGTGAGATGGATGATCGAGAAAAGGATAGCTGCGATCGCTAGGAAATAACTGTGCAGTGTATACATACAGCGCTTACCGCTGCAATGAGGTACACCTGAATAAGTTATCAAGATTTGATAGATTTTTTCATCGTCGATTTTAATGTACCTCGTAACAGCGCGAAGCGCTGTATGCTGCAAGGTTATGCTGCTGATACTACTCCCACCTGAAAGAATATCTCGGAGTAAAGAACCTATTAGTGGAATTGAGGCAACAATACTCAGCTCAAGCTTAAAGCGCCAGAAACCCGTTTGTTCCCAAGTCAGTACAATCGCCGTCCAGCTCAAACCAATAGCAGCAAGTGTTAAACAGATACCGCTGAGCCAGCCTGTGAACCAGGATAGCCAAAATTCACGCCCTAAAAACATGACAACAATTTGAATTAGGGCTAAGACAATCACACCATTACCAGCAATATTATGCAAACTGAGGATAATTGTGCCGTTGGCAACTTGATGAACAATCATTGTTAGGGACTTGTATGCCCCAAGTGCTGTTGGCTGATAATAAAACGCAAGCATAACGCCAGTTAAGGCAGCAATAGCGCAAAGAGTAAGCTCTGCTACTGCTAAAAGTGTAGCCGTCCCCTGGAGAATGTAGCGATACCGATTCAGTAAAATGGGTTGGGTAACCATCACCTCTCTTACAGAGAAAAGACTTTTAAGTTGATTCAAGAGAATAACACCTGCTACATAGACGACAAAATAAAGCAGACGCCAGCGGAAAATTAAAACTGCTTGCCAAGTCCGATGACGTTGCTGTAAAACTGACTGAGAAGCAAGAATATCTCTGAGCCAATCTTGATACTCTCGCCACTCTTCAGGAAAATGGCTTGCCCATCTACCTATTCTGCTAGCTAACTCTAGATCCTTCTCACTCATCTCATACCCCCCTTGGCTCTGGAAGCCAATGAGCGACACTCTCTAGTAACTGTTGCTTAACTTCCAAAGCTTGTACGCCAGTACCTGTAATGTGGTAGTATTTCCGCCTAGCTCCAGTATGCTCCTCGGGAGCTTCATCACCCCATTCAGACTTGACAAAACCTTTTTTTTCCAGCTTCTTCAAGTTGGGGTAGAGGGAATTAAACCCTATCTGCTTGCCGCCGCTTTTCTCAATCGCTTCTATAATCTCCAATCCATAGCGCTTGCGAAAACGAAGCGCTGACAGGATTATTTCCTGGTTAGGAGTAAGACTCCAATCTTGATCACTCATAGTTAATCATTAGCCATTGCCCTAGTATATATTCAAATATAACGTTATATCTAAAAAATAGATATAGTAAGTTATTGCAATCGTAAAAGTCTCCAAAATGTAGGTTGGGTCGAGGCAACGAGACCCAACACAGCCCCCTCCACTGTTGGGTTACGCTATCGCTACACCCAACCTACTTATTCCATTATCTTAGGTGTGTCAGTTCAATCCTTTAATCGGTTCACTTAAAATTGCCAGAATCTTAGAAATACTTAGATCCTCTTCATTCTCAATCACCAACTCCTCGTTATCGATCGCCACAGTTTGAGCAGAAAGTTTGAGAAATCGCCAGACTCGACCTGTAGTAACGACACCATAGATGTTAGGAATAGTTCTGTTTCTCCCTTGGTTAAATCGCTGTGCCGCTACCATTTCAGCGATACATTGTCCCAAACCAGCATTGGTACTTTCGTTTTTAGCTTCCACAATAGTGATTACTGGTGCTTCAATTTCTAAGGTAAACTCAGAAGCACTGACAATATAGTCACAAAACCCATTAAGTCCTTGGGTTGCATCAACATTAAATTCTCTACCAGAAAATAAACTGACTTTACGGTTAAATAATTCCCTGATCTCAATCAGTAAAGGTGCAATAATCAATTCTGAACGAGCTTTTTCTGTATCATTATCAAAAGCAATGGTTAAATTACGTTTCAAGGTCGTTTTCAGGTATGCACTCGGCTCAATCAACTCGACTTGAGGAAACAGCTCAATCAGAGTAGTATTAAGCTCAAAGCTAGCCTTGGCTTGGTTAATGGTTTTAAAGTCGCTATAAGGCATGATTAAACTCTTGTCGCTCCCTTATAATAGTCTTGAGCTAAATAGTATGATAAGAGACTTCTTGCCTAAACCAGGTCAGGGCGTAGCATTGACGGCACAAAACTTTGATTTTCTGGGCAATATGCCAGCGCCAATGCTACGCCCCTACAGACAATTATCGAATGGGTGCAAGAGCTCTAATAAGTATTATCCTCCGTTGATCTCGCAGTAAGAAGAGGTAAAAAATGGATAAATTAACTGCTTTAGCTATTGGTATTTTATCTATTGTTTGCGGTGTAGACAGTGGGAAAGTACAAGCTTCTCTTATATCAAGTTCGGTTGAATACTTACACCTTGGTGAAAACAAGGCAGAAGGCAGAGGGCAGAAGGCAGAAGGGAAGAAAGAAGATTGCAAGGTAGAAGGGAATTATAACTGTTTATCCGAACTTGATATTACACCCTCTCCTATCACCAACAACCAACCACCAACCTTAGAACAAGAGGCACAGCAACTTTATGAGAGGGGACAATATACCGCAGCAGTGGAATTGTTAAAGCAGATTATTAATAACTATGCTACCCAAGGAGATACAATAGGTGAAGCGATCGCTCAGAGGAATCTCGCTTTGGTTTACCAGCGCACGGGAGAATGGCATCAAGCAGAAAAAGCGATCGCTAAAAGCTTTAACTTGCTCCAACAATTGGCAGATAGCCCAGACCGTACCAGATTAATGGCTCAAACCCTTGATGTCCAGGGACAATTACAATTATCAACAGCTCAACCGGAAAAAGCTCTAGCAACTTGGCAACAAGCTAGTGACCACTATCAACAAATTAATGACCCTACTGGATCTACTAGAAGCCAGATTAACCAAGTTCAAGCTCTACGAGCAATGGGATTCTATGATCGGGCGACTAAAACCTTGGAAAAAATCCAGACAACTCTAGCAGAAAAACCAGATAATTTACTTAAAGCCAAAGCTCTCCACAGTTTAGGTGATGTCTTGCAGAAAGTAGGTAAGTTAAATCAATCCCAAGCAACTTTAGAAGAGAGTTTAGCGATCGCTGAAAAATTACTCAACTCAGAAGCAGTTGCTGCTACCCTTCTCAGCTTAGGTAATACCACCAGGTTACAGAACCAACCAGAAGATGCCTTAAATTATTATCAACAATCTTTTGAGCAAGCCACCTCACCTGAACTTCAAATTCAGGCACAGCTCAATCAATTGAACTTGTTGGTAAATCAAGAAAAATGGTCAGAGGCAAAGGCTTTATTACCTCAAATCCAGTCTCAATTAAACCAATTGCCTCCTAATCAACAAGCAATTTATGCCCGCATTAATCTGGCTCGGAGCTTGATGAAGGGGGAGATAATTACTAATGAGCAAAATGTAGCTCAATTATTAGCAAGGGCAATTCAAGAGGCTCAGAACTTAGGAGATAAGAGAGCAGAAGCTTATGGATTAGGGAGTTTGGGAAATTTGTATGAACAGCACCAGCGTTGGGAAGAAGCCCTAGAACTGACAGAGAAAGCTCTACGCATTACCAGTAATGCTCCTGATCTAGCTTACCAGTGGCAATGGCAGCTGGGTAGGATTCTCAAAGAACAAGGAAAGCCAGAGGAAGCAATTGTTGCCTATACTCAATCAAAGAATATCCTCAAGTCCATACGTAGCGATTTAGTTGCTATTAGCTCAGATGTTCAGTTTTCTTTTAAGGAAAGTGTTGAACCAGTCTACCGAGAGTTAGCAGAGTTACTGCTGCAACCGGGAGCTAATCAAGACAACCTCAAGAAAGCTAGGGAAGTTATTGAAGCCCTTCAGTTAGCAGAACTAGACAATTTTTTTCGGGATGCCTGCCTGGATGCGACATCCCACTACATCGACGACCTAGACCCAACTGCTGCCATTTTCTATACCATTATTTTAGATAATTCTCTAGAAGTGATTCTTGCCTTACCAGGACAAGATTTGCTACATTACACCACCGATTTATCCCAGGTAGAAATCGAAGATACTCTTACTAAACTACGGGCTTCTTTAGCAATTAAAAAGGAGCGAAAATTCACAAAGAAACGATTGAAACTCTCCCAAAAAGTCCATGATTGGTTAATTAGTCCGATAGAAGCTGACTTAGCAGCTAATAGCATCGAAAACCTGGTGTTTGTGTTGGATGGAGCACTACGCAATATCTCTATTGCTGCTCTCTATGATGGAGATAAGTATGTAGTAGAAAAATATGGAGTTGCTCTTGCTCCCAGTTTGAAACTTATAGACCCCAAGCCTTTAGTTAGAGAGCAAATCCAAGTTCTTTCTGGTGGATTAACCGAGGCGCGTCACGGGTTTGAAGCGCTACCAAATGTGAATAAAGAACTTCAGCGCATCCAAGCTCAAGTTCCTGCGGAAATCTTACTCAATCAGTCCTTCACCAACATCAACTTTAAAACCGCAGTCAATGATAATACTTACCCAGTAGTTCATTTAGCAACTCACGGTGAATTTAGTAGTCATGCTCAAGAAACCTTTCTCCTAACCTGGAATGGAAAACTGCAAATTGAAGAACTCAATACTCTTCTACGTGCTGATACCAAGCAAACTAACCCCATTGAATTACTCGTTCTCAGTGCCTGCAAAACTGCAGCTGGAGACAACCGAGCAGCTTTGGGATTAGCTGGGGTAGCTGTGCGAGCAGGGGCTCGTAGTACTGCTGCTTCTCTGTGGTATGTCAGCGATGAAGCTACTGCTTTTTTAATGAACCACTTTTACCAGGAGTTAGCTAAACCTAATATAACCAAAGCGGAAGCATTGCGACGGGCTCAACTAGCCGTTTTGCAGCAAGAGGAATTTGCTCACCCTTATTATTGGTCAGCTTTTGTGCTAGTGGGTAATTGGTTGTAGATATAGCATTGACCTGAAGAAATTTTCGTGGGATTGCAAGTCTCCGTGTCTGCTGACTAGTTGCCCTCTCCTTTCTTCACTCATATCAAATCCGGATAATTGCCCATACAAATGGTTATGTCGGCAAAATCTTTCTCCCCCATCTCCCTCAGCCTCCTCAGCTCCCCCAGCTTAATTTAAAGAAAGTATAGCGATATAACCGGATTGGGTATCACTCCTCATCTCCCCCTTGCACCTCACGCAACGTGAGGTGATTAGCATTGATTCGTAGCCATCATTCCCTAGCTCAAAGGAGTGAATTTGATGAAATCTACACCAATAAAGGTGGGTGAACTTGCAAAACAGACAGGAGTATCGGTTCGTACATTGCATTACTACGATGAGATTAGTTTGCTCAAACCTTCACACCGTAATAATGTAGGACACCGTCTTTACACTGCTGAGGACATTGTTCGTTTACAGCAAATTATGTCCCTTCGGCAAGTTGGCTTCTCCCTGGAAGAAATCCGGGATTGCCTGGAGCAACCAGATTTCTCACCATACCGTGTAATTCAACTGCACATGTCCTGCCTAAGAAAACAGATGGAACTAGAGCGGAAGCTTTACAACCGTCTAGAAGCGATCGCAGCCAGCTTGCATTCAGTAGAGGAAATTCCCATTGAGGAGTTTATGGAAACGATAGAGGTAATCACCATGTTTGAAAAATATTATACCCCTGAACAGCTTGAAGAACTCAAAGGAAGAAGACAAATACTCGGTGAGGAAAAGATTCACCAAGCACAAGTAGAGTGGCAGGAACTTATTGAGCAAGTTCGTACTGAAATGGCAAAAGGCACAGAAGCAACTAGCGAACCAGTGCAACTCCTTGCCCAGCGTTGGAAACAGCTCATTCAAGAGTTCACTGGCGGCAATCCTGAGATTGAGAAATCCCTAAGTAGGATGTATCAACAAGAAGGAGCAGCTAACGCCAGTCGTAATGTGATCGATCCACAGACTTGTGAGTACATGTCTAAGGCGATGGCCATGTTGAAATAATTTTGTGTAGGGGCGCACCGACGTGCATTGGTGTCAACTTAAGTTGAAAAGCGCTTAAAGCTGTGAAGCTGGGGGAGCTAGGGGAGCAAGAGAATGCTCCTGTCGCTGGCTCTTTTTCCTGTTAACCAGGTAAAGGTAACGCTACTTGCTCAGTTGATGTAGAGTGCCTCTTTTCCATCAATTGGCAAGGGTGGTGACTTAAGTTGACACTAATGGGTCAGGAAGCACAACTCAACACAGCAATCGCATAATTTGTGAGAAATTATGGTAGAGGCAATTCATGAATTGCCTCTACGTTCGAGCGCTTTTCACTTTAAGTTGACACTGGTGACCGACGTGCGCCCTCAATGCTTGCGCCCTCTCAGGGACATTCACCTTGCATCTTTCGGAAACAGATTACAGGCAAGATGCCTGTTCCACAATATTAGCTTAACTGAGGTAAGAGTAAAGCAAAAGCCTTGCCTCGATGACTGTAACGCCGCTTCATTTCTGGCTCCATCTCAGCAAAAGTCAACTGTTGCTCTGGAACATAAAAGATGGGATCGTAACCAAAACCACCATTACCACGGGGGGAAGACAAGATTGTACCTCGGCAGATACCCTCAGCCTGAAAAGCAATCTCTCCATTGGGACGTGCAATGGCAATAACGCAGACAAACTGCGCATCCCGATTTTGCTCATTACCAAGTTCTCTCAGTAACCGCCCAATCCGATCCTCGTCAGTTTTCCCATAGCGTGCTGAATAAATACCTGGGACTCCATTGAGAGCATCGACTTGCAAGCCAGAATCATCTGCAATTGCCCACTCTCCAGTTGCCTTGGCTACTTCTGATGCCTTAAGGCAAGCATTGGCAGCAAATGTCTCCCCGGTTTCTTCTATTTCCAGTGCTGAGGGCTTTAACTGTAACTCCCAGTTTGAGTCGGTCAGATAACTTTGCATTTCCCGTAGTTTACCAGGATTGCTTGTCGCCACAACGAGTACAGCCATTAGTTAGATGATTAGAATGAAAGTTAGACTTTATCCTGCAACTGTATAAATTAAATCAGATCACTGAAACGCCTTATGCATCTCAATTGTAATACCGACGCTAAACAAGTTGCACAAACATCCTCTACCCTACCAGAATGGAAGAATTTCCCTACCGAGAAAACCAGTACAGTAAATACTGATACCGTTAATGAAGATACAAACAAAGCAACTACTTCTGTTAATTCGGAAGACAAACTAGATAATTCCCTCATTAAAGATGTACCGACATTAGCTGTAAATGATGAAGCAGCTTCAGAAATTGCCCAATATTTTGATAGTGATGATGATATGCAAAGAGCAATGTTGGAGTGGAAGTATCTCTTGGGTTTATCAGACTTCTAAGAATTTATAGCATTTCTCGTTAGGTGAATAGGGAATGGGGAATTGGGAATTGGGAATTGGGAATGGAGAATTGGGAATTGGGAATGGAGAATTGGGAATTGGGAATAGGAGATGTACCTCACGGATGCAAGAATTGCTATAAACTCACCTACCACCTACCACCTAAAACCTACCACCTAATCTAATGCCTGTAATAATTGCTGGTGAACGTAGTGGAGTGGGCAAGACAACAGTTACTCTTGCCCTACTGTCATCCTTGTCCCAGAAGCATAACCGCGTACAATCGTTTAAGGTGGGTCCGGATTATATTGATCCGATGTTCCATCAACGAGTTACCGGACGTCCTTGCCGAAATTTAGACCCAGTATTAACCAGTGAGAACTATATCCAGGAATGCTTTGCCCGTCATCTCCAAGAAGTAGATTATGCCCTAATTGAAGGAGTAATGGGATTGTTTGATGGGGCATCTGGAACCGATGATTTTGCTAGTACAGCTCATATAGCGCGATTGTTGCACTTACCAGTGTTATTGGTATTGGACTGCTCTCGTCTCTCTCGTTCAGTTGCCGCGATCGCTTATGGATACCAATCTTTTGATCCTAGAGTTAAATTAGCAGGTTTGGTGTTGAATCGGGTAGGAAGCGATCGCCATTTAGAATTTCTCCAAGATGCCCTAAAGCCACTGCAACTGCCCATACTGGGGGTAATGCGGCGTCAGGATCAGATTACAATTCCTGATCGACATTTGGGGCTAGTCCCAACAGCGGAAATCTCTGAGTTAGATGAGTTGATTGACCGACTTGCCCATCTCGGCGATAGTTGTTTTGATTGGGAACAACTGTTGCCACTACTTTCTCACAGTTACCAGTCATATCATGTCAGCATAATTGCCCATCACAAAAACTTCTCCGCGTCTCCGTGTCCCCGCGTCTCCGCGTCAGACCTAACCAGGGGTATTCAACCTAACACGATATTACCGGTTACCAATGACTCTTGTTTAAGAATCGCAGTAGCACGCGATCGCGCTTTCAGTTTTTACTACCAGGATAATCTCGATATTTTACAACAACTGGGGGCTAAATTAGTTTTCTGGAGCCCTCTGACAGATAAAACTTTGCCTGAGGGAGTTCAGGGACTGTATTTCGGTGGCGGTTTTCCGGAAATCTTTGCCCAACAACTGGCGGAAAATACTAATCTCCTTCAAACTCTCAGAAAAGTAATTACTCTGGGAATGCCCACTTATGCTGAATGTGGAGGATTAATGTATTTATGTGAGCAAATTATTGATTTTGAGCATCAGTCTTGGTCAATGGTGGGAGTATTACCAACAACAACAGTGATGGGAAAACGCCTAACCTTAGGATATCGGCAAGCAACTGCTTTACAAGCAAGCCCACTACTATCAGCGGGAGCAACAGTTTGGGGACATGAATTTCATCGTTCTCAGTTGACAGTGATGCCGGAGAAACCTTTGTTTGAGATCAGGGGATATCGGCAGAGTCAGGGAAATTTTGAAGGATGGCGACTACATCAGCTGCACGCTTCCTATGTTCATCTCCATTGGGGTGGATGTTTAGAGATTCCGATTAGGTTTTTGCAGCATTGTCAAAATTTTGGGAAAACTGTTCTACAGTCTTAACTTGTCACGCCCTGAGAGCGTTCAGTTTTCAAAGTGCGAACGATTTGCATAGATTTTTTATTATAGTCAGTTAATGCAACTTAACGTAAGGCGATCGCATAATCTTGTAGTGGACTAACACAACTAAAAATGTAGGTTTGGTGGAATGTAGTGCAACCCAACCTACGTCTATTCAAGTATTTTAGCTGTGTCACGGTGGTAGTGCGAGCATCTTGCTCGCTAAAGGTAAGAAGCTAGTGAGAGGACTTGGAGTAACTGCATTAAACTGTTGCGTTTTGGTGGGGAGAATAGTTTATATGTGCACTACTTTTCCATTATTCAAAATAATAACAAAAATAATCCCAATTGCAACCAATAGATAATCAGTCCACTGGCAAGATACTAGTTCCACGGGATTTGTATGATCACCTCAATTGAGGAAGTAAGGTCTATTGGTTATTTGTCTTTCCTCACAAATAACCAACAACCAATAACAAATAACAGATCAACGCAAGGAATATTTAAAATCTCGTGGCCCTTGATAACCGCTTAAATCAGCTAGTTCATCTAAGGTTTTAACACCTTCGATTAACTCACCATTAATTGTCCAATTGGGGTAAGATTTGACTCCAGCATCTTTACAAACTTGTGGTTGGCCATTTTTGCCTTTAGGGTCACATTCAATGTAATCGACTTTACTGAAAGCTTCTTTCCCAAACAACTGCTTTTGTTCATGGCAGTGGGGACACCAATAAGCGCCGTATTTCTTAGCACCGATTTCCGTTAGATGAACTGCCAGCTCAATTTCTGACTCACCAGACTTACTAGTAATTTCCCAACCTGCTCCAGACTGGGCTTGACCAGAAGGAGATTCAATGGGGATGCGCTCTCCTGGTTCTCTAGGTCCTTCGATATTGGCATAGACGGCCAAAGTGCCAATCAAAGTTACCATCGCCACAATAATCGCGATAAAAAACAGTTGACCAATATCTTCCCATCTACGACCAATCACTGTTAGTACTAGCAAGCTCAAGGAAAAGATTGCAGAGCCGATACAGTACCAACAGACCGCTTGAAGTATATTAGCTAGGACATACATCAGGTAGCCACTAAAAATTGTCATCGCTGTAGCGATCGCAAACAATAATAGCCAAGTCTGATCTTCTAGTTGGGAGCGGAGTGCTTTATTTTGCTCTGGTTTTATTGCTAAAGGAACCAAGGCCAAAGTTGCCATGCTGATGTAGGCAAGGCAACCAAATAAAGGTAGAGGCAAGCCAAAAACTTCAGCATAAGCACTATTAAGAACCACATCGCAACTCGAAGCAACTCCAGCAGCCTCACTCGAACAAGCAGCGGAACCACCAGTAAATTTCAGTACCGTCAGATAGGCAGTTAACAAAGCACCTACAGTAGCGATCGCACCAATTATTTGGCGGGACCAGCGATGAATCCAGGGAGTAGAACGTCGGCGAATCATAATTTGTTATCTATCATTTCTTGATTGACAGAGTACTATTCTCCAAATCTATTCTAAGAATGCAGCTTCACTGGGGAAATTGTTTGAGGTTTAGTGACGGTTACCACAGTCTTTCGCGCCGCTTCTACAAACTGACTGACACGAATCGGGTCTATTGGTTGCTCGATCTGTCCACGCCGTTTGAGAGAACTAGAGACAATTACCCCATCAGCTGCCTGCATGAGGTTGGAAATATTGTCCCAGTCCGCACCACTGCCAATAAATACTGGTTTTCCTTTGGCAGCGGCAGATGCCAATTCGAGGTCTTCTAAAAGAGGAGGAGAGCCTGTCGCCCAACCAGAGAGGATAACCCCATCTGCCAGTCCCCTTTCCAAAGTTTCCTGCACTGCTGTAGTCAGATTTGGGGAACCTAGAGGTCGTCCATGCTTAACTAGAACATCGGCCAAGATTTTAACCTCACTGTCGAGTTCCCGCCGATAGCGAAGTAGCTGATGAGCCTGTCCTTCAATTAATCCTTGATCCGTCGCCATAACCCCTGTGAGTACATTGACACGAATAAACTGGGCTTGGACACAGGTGGCGATCGCTAAAGCACTTTGGGCATCATTGCGTAAAACATTGATCCCCACTGGCAATGCCACCAAATTCATGAGTCGTTGAACAATTAGCGTCATGGCGCTGACAACTACTGGATCTACCTGATTTTTGGTAAAAGGAGCATCGAAAAAATTCTCAATAATTACCCCATCTACCCCACCAGAAGCCAATGCCGTTACTTCTTGCTCCGCCCGGTCAATGACTGCTTTAAGACTTCCTCCCCAGCGAGGAGATGAGGGAAGCGGTAGTAAATGTACAACGCCAATAATCGGATTCGGTGTTTGGAAAATTTTCTGTAAGTTCACTATAAAACCTCCGTTGCAGGAAGCTCAGTCTTCTGAAAGCTGAGAGGGATGCAAGGTAACGGTTTTAACCACCGGCAATTTTCCGGAAAGTGTTTAAGTCGCTTTGTATAAGGATACATAATCAAAGGTGAGGTTTGTACTGGGGACAGCTCTTTAAATTTAATTCGACCTCCCCTACACTCTCAAATCGGTAGTTTAACACTCAAGGATGGGTAATGCGGGTTGGCAAGTTAAAGGCTATTCTGTAAGATTAGGGCGAGTTGCGCCGAATTTGAAGCCTGTAGCAAGGAGGGGAACAGGAGACTCCGAGGGGGGTGAGCAAAAAAAAGGTTGGGGAGCTGGGGGAGCTGGGGGAGCTGAGGAAGAATAGAGAACTCATAAATTTTGGATACAAAGCTCAAGAAATTCCACCCAAAATTTCGTTCACCCCTCAGAGGAAAGAGAACTTACTACACAAGCCTTCTGCCTCCTGCCTCCTGCCTTCTGCCTTCAAAGTACTAGTCCTAAGTAGATACCCATAGGATACTCATGAGGCAGTGGTAGTGATACCTCTACATCCCACTGTCAAGCCAACAGGTTATTATATCCGTTGAAATTAAGTGGGACTGTTGTTTGCTCACTCAATTCCCATACCTCTTAGGTTGTGGTTAGTACTACCTATAAGGTATTTTCTGACAGGGGTTTAGCGTAGTCTTGCCATAAATTGTTCCAAATTGTTGGATATCTCAACAAAATTTTATTTACAATAGGTAACAACTTCAGAGTTAAGGAGGAAGAAAAATCACCGAAAAAATCCGTGAGGGTAGGCTAAACAGCCGAATAATGTAGAATACATCAGAACTAAGAGCTCTCTTCACTCTACCGAGCCACAAACGAATAACCGCATGGGCAACAAGCCAACTATTGCAGTATCCCACCTGGGCTGCGAAAAAAACCGTATAGATACCGAACATATGCTGGGTCTGTTGGTACAGGCAGGCTACCAAGTTGATTCTAATGAAGAATTAGCCGATTACGTTATTGTAAACACCTGTAGCTTCATTGAAGCAGCCAGGGCAGAATCTGTCCGCACCCTAGTAGAACTAGCGGAAGCCGATAAAAAAATTGTCATCACAGGCTGTATGGCGCAACATTTCCAGGAAGACCTCTTGGAAGAGTTGCCAGAAGCAGTAGCGCTAGTGGGAACTGGTGACTATAACAAAATTGTTGAAGTCATCCAAAAGGTAGAAACTGGTGAGCGAGTCCAGCAGGTTTCTGCGGAACCGACTTACATCGCTGATGAAACAACGCCCCGCTATCGGACGACTCCTGAAGGAGTTGCTTACCTGCGTATTGCAGAAGGCTGTGATTACCGCTGTGCGTTCTGTATTATCCCTCACCTACGAGGAAATCAGAGATCCCGTTCAATCGAATCAATAGTCACAGAAGCGAAACAATTGGCATCGGAAGGTGTCCAAGAGTTAATTTTAATTTCCCAAATTACTACTAACTACGGTATAGATATTTACGGCAAGCCCAAGCTAGCAGAGCTTTTACAAGCTCTAGGCAAAGTTGATGTGCCTTGGATTCGGATGCACTATGCCTATCCCACTGGCTTGACACCATCAGTAATTAAAGCAATACAAGAAACGCCCAATGTGCTTCCTTATTTGGATTTGCCCCTCCAACACTCCCATCCAGAAGTCCTCCGTGCCATGAACAGACCCTGGCACGGAAGAGTAAATGACGCTATTATCGAGCGGATCAAAACTGCCTTACCGGATGCAGTACTACGAACTACCTTCATTGTTGGGTTCCCCGGAGAGACAAATGAGCAATTTGCTCACTTGCAACAATTTGTCCAGCGTCATGAATTTGATCACGTTGGAGTATTTACCTTCTCTCCTGAAGTAGGAACACCGGCATATGACTTGCCTAACCAACTACCCCAAACTGTTATGGATGCCCGTCGGGATAGCCTGATGGCAACCCAGCAACCTATCTCTTTGAAAAAAAATCAAGGTGAGGTAGGCAAGGTGGTTGAAGTGTTGATTGAGCAAGAACACCCCTCAACAGGTGAATTTATCGGTCGTTCTCCCCGTTTTGCACCCGAAGTAGATGGATTAGTCTACACCCAAGGTGATGCTTCCTTGGGAACTATTGTGAATGTAGAAATTACTAATGCCGATAACTATGACTTGTACGGTTCGGTAGTTTCTCTGCCATAGAAAGTTAAAGGTAGTTGCGAGAGCCGGTTGTAGGTGAGAAGACTCGAAGAAGATGTTCGCAATTCCTACCTTCAACCTTCCACTCATGGTGAATCTAACTAAGATTTCACTGCAACCAGAAAAACAACGAAACTCACAACGAATAACACTTATGACCCTTTCCTTCCAAAGTCTAGGACTGTCTGAAGCTCGTGTTGAACAACTAGAGAAAATAGGCTTTACAGCTCCTACACCTATTCAAATCAAAGCAATTCCTGAATTACTCGCTGGGCGCGATGTGGTTGCTCAATCCCAAACTGGTACTGGAAAAACAGCGGCTTTTTCTCTACCAATGTTGGAACAAATTGACCCAGAAGTTCGGGGAGTGCAAGCGTTAATTCTAACACCGACGAGGGAATTGGCTCAGCAAGTCAATACAGCAATTCGCAGCTTCAGTAATGACTACCGTTTGAAGATTTTGACCATTTGTGGTGGTCAATCAATAGACCGACAAATTCGTAGTCTCCAAAGGGGTTCCCAGATTGTGGTAGGTACTCCGGGACGGGTAATCGATTTGCTCAAGCGGGGGAACCTCAAGCTGGAGCAAGTCAGCTGGGTGGTACTCGATGAAGCAGATGAAATGCTCAGCATGGGCTTTATCGATGATGTTAAGCAAATCCTGGAACAAGCACCAACCGAGCGTAATACTGCCTGTTTCTCTGCTACCATGCCACCACCTATCAGGGACTTAATCCAAAAGTTCCTCAAATCTCCAGTGACACTGACGGTGAAACAAACCCAAGCAGCACCAACTCGGATTGAACAACGGGCATACATGATACCCCGTGGCTGCTCTAAAGAAAGGGCTCTGCTGCCTATTCTGGAATTAGAAGACCCAGAATCAGCATTGATTTTTGTACGGACACGGCGCTCAGCTGCTGAACTAACTAGCCGCTTACAAGAAGCTGGTTATAGTGCGGATGAATACCACGGAGATCTGAGCCAATACCAGCGAGAGCGTTTATTGTCAAGATTCCACAATAATCAGGTACGTTGGGTGGTAGCTACAGATATTGCTGCACGGGGCTTGGATGTAGATCATCTCAGCCATGTGATTAATTTTGATCTGCCAGATCAAGTAGAAAGCTACATTCACCGCATTGGTCGTACTGGTCGTGCAGGGAAGACAGGGACAGCGATCTCCCTTATTCAACCCTTTGAACGTCGCAAACTGCATCTGATTGAGCGCAAAGTACGACAAAAATTGGAGATCACTCGAATTCCTACGCGCTCCCAAATTGAGGCACGACGTCTAGAAAAACTGCAAGAACAGTTACGGGAAGCCCTAGCTGGTGAACGTATGGCATCCTTCCTGCCCGTAGTGCATGACTTGGGTGAGGAATATGATCCCCACGCGATCGCAGCGGCAGCACTGCAAATGGTTTATGACCAAACTCAACCTGCGGTAATCGAAGCAGATATTGAGTATCAAGTGGAGCGTCCCAAACTCATGAAGCGTCGTCGCAACGAAAAATTCGAGAAGCCTGTACTACAGAACCGATCAAGGTAAACTAGTAATGGAAAGTTGTTAGTTGTTAGTTGTTAGTTGTTAGTTGTGCGGTGCGGCGGGCGTGGAAACAACCCGCAAGTTACAAGGTTAAAAAGCTTCCCTTCCAAGCTTCCTTACCTTGGAGCCTCCTGCCTCCTGCCTTCTTCATTTGATTGCCAACCAACAACCAACAACCAATAACCAATAACCAATAGCTAAACTGTGACTTCCGTTCTGTCTAGTGTTGATTCTCCTGTGTTTCAGGGCAATGCCCCCAGGAATCTTGGATGGTCTGGTCTCATCGAGACTTACCGAGCTTATTTACCAGTAACAAATTCAACCCCTGTAGTCACCCTCCTAGAGGGTAATACTCCTCTAATACCAGTTCCGGTGATCTCCGGAATGATCGGTAGAGGAGTAAAGGTACTGGTAAAATACGATGGTCTTAACCCCACCGGTAGTTTTAAAGACCGGGGGATGACGATGGCAATTTCCAAAGCTAAGGAAGCTGGAGCTAAGGCTGTTATCTGTGCTAGTACAGGTAATACTTCAGCGGCGGCTGCAGCTTACGCTCGTCGTGGTGGTTTAAAGGCATTTGTTATTATTCCTGACGGCTATGTAGCCTTGGGTAAGTTAGCTCAGGCTCTACTTTATGGTGCTCAAGTACTAGCAATTAATGGTAACTTTGACACCTGTTTGAAAATTGTTCAGGATATGGCCTCAAATTATCCTGTAACTTTAGTTAATTCAGTCAATCCTTATCGTTTAGAAGGTCAGAAAACGGCAGCCTTTGAGATAGTGGATACTTTAGGCAATGCTCCCGATTGGCTTTGCATTCCAGTGGGTAATGCGGGGAATATCAGCGCCTATTGGATGGGATTTTGTCAATACCATCAACAGGGAAAATGCGATCGCACTCCTCAAATGATGGGGTTTCAAGCCGCAGGTGCATCTCCCCTCGTAAGTGGAAAAATATTTCACCATCCCGAAACTATCGCAACGGCAATTCGGATTGGTTCCCCAGCTAACTGGGAGAAAGCGGTTGCTGCTCAACAAAACAGTCAGGGACAATTTAACAGTGTCACTGATGCAGAAATCCTTGAGGCTTATCGTTTGTTGGCCTCCCAAGAAGGAATTTTCTGTGAGCCTGCTAGTGCTGCTTCTGTTGCTGGCTTATTGAAAGTAAAAGAGCAAGTGCCCGAAGGAGCAACAGTTGTCTGTGTCCTTACCGGCAATGGCTTGAAAGATCCAGATACAGCCATTAAACACAGTGATAACCAATTACACCAAGGGGTTAAACCTACGACTGAGGCAGTTGCTCAGGCGATGGGAATAGGGAGTAGGGAATAGGGAATTGGGAATAGGGAATTGGGAATTGGGAATTGGGAATTGGGAATTGGGAATTGGGAATTGGGAATTGGAAATTGGAAATTGGGAACAGCCTGCTTTCATTCATGGTGGTGAAATTTTTCTCATACGGACTGCCTTCTGCCTTCTGCCTTCTGCCTTCTGCCTTCTGCCTTCTGCCTTCTGCCTTCTGCCTTCTGCCTTCTGCCTTCTGCCTTTAAAGCACTAGCCCTTAACTTCTGACTCTGGCTGGGAACGATCAGTTCTTCGTTCCTTAGCCAGCTGATCTATGGTGTCCCCAATAACAGCAGTTAAGCTTTTACGGGTTTGGGCATGATTAGTCTGCTCAGTTTTTAGTGCCTCGGCTAAGCGATCGCATTCTAGCATTACCTCTTTAAGCTTGGTTTTCAATTCTTCTACAGTTTGCAGTTTGTTAAGCTCTTCTTCAATTACCGAACTTGCTTCTGCGGTATCCGACGGCAGTTTTGCCCCATCCCCCTGTAGTTCCCAGATTTGAGCTTTGAGGTTTTCAATCTCTTGCTGAGCAAGTCGGGCTTCCGTTCGGCGTTGCTGCGCTTCAGTATTGTATAGTTGACGCCAGTTAGCTGCACTCTCATCCGCCGCATCGCGATCGCGAATAGTATCTGCTAGTTGTTGTTTGAGCTCTTTGATTTGGGTTAACCACTGCCTTACATCATTGCTCATCGAAGCTTACTCCTCATCTGTATCGGTTGCCATCACTGAATTTAACTCCCAAGACCCTCTTGTGGGGTGAACGAAATTTTGGGTGGGATTTCTTGAGCTTTGTATCCAATAGCTATAAGTTCTCTCTTGTCCCCCAGCTTCCTCAGCTCCCCCAGCTTCCTCAGCTCCCTCAGCTCCCTCAGCTCCCTCAGCTTCCTCAGCTCCCCCAGCTCCCTCAGCTCCTCACACCCCCACACCTTTTTTCGCTCACCCCCTCTTGTGTCGCTTCCATTTGTGACCACTGCTTATCAATTAATTGTCTATAATTTGGCAGATTAATGTAAGGAGCTTGCCCCCAAACTCAGCAAATCATGCTATCTGCTCGTGCTTTCCATTTTTATCGTTTCTGTCGCCACCTGAATTGGAAAATCCTGAGGAGGACTATTACCTGTGCAGTGCAACGTCGGTTGCTGGGTTTGTCGTCTCAAATGGCATACAACGCTATGTTAGCCCTATTTCCAGCAATTTTGGTCACTCTGACAATAGTTGAATTATTTAAACAATATTTAAAATTACCTTGGACGAATCCAGCAAGTCCCCTGGAAGAGGTAGCCCCCCAGCAAGCAATACAACTGATGGCGAATTTTGCCGACAAGATTAACTTGGCAGATAATCGGGGTTTATTTTCCCTTAGCTTTATCATTGCCATTTGGGTAGCTTCTGGGGCTCTCAGTGCCGCGATGAGCGCTTTGGACCAAATCCATCAAATTCCTCCCCAAGAAACACGACCTTTTTGGCAAGCAAAATTGATTGCTTTAGGTTTGACGATTGGTAGTATTTTACTGTTGTTCCTCGCCTCTTTCCTGATCTTGATTAGTAACTTGGTGGTGAATATGGTTGGTGACCAAATTGTTGTCCGGTTATTGCTAACCTGCCTACAGCTGTTGAGTTGGCCTTTAGCGTTAGCGATTGTTACCATTAATGTTGCTTTTATCTATCGCTTTGGTCCAAGTCGCTGGCCTTCAGGTAAACCAATATTACCAGGAGCTGTTTTAGCGGCACTATTCTGGGTGATTGCTTCGGGGTTATTTCGCAACTATGTTGCCCATTTCAGCAATTACAACAAAATCTATGGTGCAGTAGGGGCTGTGATTATCTTACAGCTGTGGCTCTATATCAGTTCTTTAGTATTTTTATTGGGAGATCAACTCAACTTCACTGTGGGAGAGCAGATGCAGCAAGACTAATTAGGGTTTGCTGAATAAGTAACAAGTAACAAGTAACAAGTAATAAGTAAGAACAAATGCAGCATTTATCCAAGTTTTGGGCAAAAGCATCCCCAAGGTTACCCAGGGATTTCCCGGGTCGATGCCAGGTTTTTGAGCCAAGAGATGCAATTTCCTGGGACTTTTTTAGTTTGCAAATGGTTGAAACCGAAGTCTGGCATGGCTTCCACGCTTATACAGCAAGCCCTAACATCAATTCATACCTTACAGGCGCACACCTATTCCATTGTTAAATATAATACCACCAAATCAGGAGCGATCGCCCACCTGTTGGATAGTAAATCTCAAAATTTAATCTAAAATCTTTAATCTAAAAATCTACAAGGCTGGTTTTTAATTAATCTTCAATTCTTGACGCTATCGGATTTGGCAATAACTATCAATTCATACCTTACAGGCGCACACCTATTCCATTATCAAATATAATACCACCAAATCAGGAGCGATCGCCCACCTGTTGGATAGTAAACCTCAAAATTAATTCTAAATTCTAAATTCTAAATTCTAAATTCTAAATTCTAAATTCACTGATGTAGTTTCTCCAAAAAAGCCTTAATCTCTCCCACCAGCCACTCTTTTTCTGATCGCGTCAAAAATCGACCAAAATGATACTCACGCAATCTTGAGCGAATTACACAGGATTTGACATACTCCCCAGCCTGAAGGCATGGGGATTCTTGTTCATGGTTCATAGAAATCCACTTGCAATATCTGGTCTCCCATCAATAACAGAGGCGGTTTTCTCCCCATGCTTTCCCTCTTGCGAGGCAGATTCCTTTTGCCCAAAGGTACTGTTGTGCCATTCAATACCCAGAACTTTCATGCCTTTTTTTAAGATATTAATTGCCGCGTTTGTATCTCGACAAAGTTCCGTCTTGCAGTTAGGGCATGAATGAGTTCTGGTACTCAGGCTTTTCGACCCTCGATGACCACAATTAGAGCAATCAGTAGATGTATAATTAGGAGCAACCTTCACCACTGCCTTATCCCAGATTTTTCCGTAGTAGTCTAACCATTGAGTGAACTGATACCAACTAGCATCACAAATTGATTTAGCCAAGTGATGATTTTTGACCATATTTGATACCTTTAAATCTTCATAGACAATCACATCGTTAGAGTGAACTACGCATCGAGCTTGTTTGATAGCCCAATCCTTACGCTGTCTTTGGATTTTCAGGTGAGTTCTACCTAGTCGTTTTCTTGCCTTGTGATAATTGTTTGATTGAGGCTTTTTGTTTTTACTAAACTTCTTACTTAATCGTCGTTGCTGCTTCTTCAACCGTTTCTCCGACTTACGGAGATACTGAGGATATACTAGAGCATTATCGCTTTGATCCTTGTAGAAATATTTCAAACCAAGGTCTAGTCCGATAACATTTCCAGTATATTCTCCTTGTTCTTTTCTATCAGCATCAAAGCAAAATTGAGCATAATAGCCATCTGCCTTGCGAACCACACGAACTCGATTAATCTTAAGCCTAAATAAGTCTTCCCTCGTTTGCTTATCGCAATATAAAGATAATGTACCAATCTCAAAACCATCTGTGAAAGCAATATTCATACGCTCTTCAGACAACTTCCATCCTGATACTTTGTACTCGACGGAGCGACCGTGTTTTTGGAATTTGGGATAACCCTTTTTCTTCTCAATATTTCGGCAACGACTATAGAAGTTAGAGATGGATTGCCACGCTCTTTCTGCACTGGCTTGACGTGCCGCAGAATTTAACTTTTTGGCAAAAGGAAACTCTTTAGCTAAGTCCTTACACAAGGCGTACAAATCCGCTTTACTTGTGCCTTGGTTATCCATCCAGTACCGGAGTGCCTTGTTTCTAATAAACTGGGCAGTGCGGATGGCATCATCAATAGCTAAATATTGCTCCTTTGTTCCGTTTAGTAGTTTGGCTTCTCTAACTATCATGCTTATATTTTATCACAAAATGTCGCAGATAAAATATTAAAATAAAAGCCGTCCTAGTTCGCGTAGCGTTGCCGAAGGCTAGGACGGGGCTTTAAACCCATTATTTTGGTAAACAGTTTTCTATTCAGCGGCAGAGCAATACCGCTCAGTTTGACCTGATTAATCTCCTTGGTACTTCCTGGGATATTTTTATCGGGCAACAGCTCAAACCGCTCAAATAGCTCCATCATCTTCCAGTCTGTCATCCGGTGAAGTGATAAAGCTTTGAGTGCTACCTGTTGATGGGTTTGTAAGTCTTCGGCTTGGTAAGTTGTTCCGCTCCCACCTTGTCCTAAGGTGTCGATAATACGATACCGTTGGGCAATAATTTCCCCCTGCTCGTGTTGCAGTTCCATAGAGCCTCCCTGGTAGGATGTTGTCACTTAATTAATGAGTGACGCTTATTACTACATCCAGTTTAGCTAGACTACTAGGGCATAGCGTCAGTTTGATATCTTTACTGTTAATTTGCCCATGTACGTCAGTTGTAAGTCCGAGGGCATCAAATCAAGCAGATTTGTATAAATTGAGGAGAGTAATATTAGCGACTGTTTGGCTGAGTCAAAGTCAAAAAATATTGAAAAAATTCTTGGTTAAAAAGTGAGTTAATGGTGGATTAAAATTTTCTTTTTCTTTAGAGATTACGGTTTTTTTGAAGCCTTTGGTTAGATTTTAGTACAAACGAACTGTATTTTTTTACTAATTGTTTTGTCAATCTTACCATCTTTTGACAAAAAAAACAGATAAGTTCAATTTGTTTTAAGATGTACAAGTCTGCTTTAATGAATTTCTAATTGCTTATTAAGAAATCCAGAGGTCAAGTAAGATTTTCCTAGTCCCCTATGACAAAACACAAGCAAGTCAAAGCTCAAGTTCGACCAAATCATAGAGCTCATCGCCTGTGGCACTGGCTCACCACCACCACAGCTTTCCGATATCTGTTAGGGTTGTCCCTTGTTCTAGCGATCGCTATACCAACTAGAGTCCTAGCTCAAGACGAAGAGACACCGGGAGGTTTTCTGGCTCTTCTCGATTCTATCTTCTCGGCGATGGTGGAAGTATTGGCAAATATCTTCTTTTTTGAGATTGCTGGTTTTCCCTTCATTGTCGTCTGGTTGATTATTGGGGGTATTTTCTTCACCTTTCGCCTTGGCTTCGTCAATATCCGTTCCTTCAAACACGCTATCGACGTCGTACAAGGTAAATACGATAACCCCGATGATCAGGGAGATGTTTCTCACTTCCAAGCCCTGGCAACAGCACTTTCCGGAACAGTTGGGTTAGGAAACATTGCTGGGGTAGCAGTTGCAGTCCAGACAGGGGGACCGGGAGCCGTTTTATGGATGACCCTTGGTGGCTTCTTTGGCATGAGCAGTAAGTTTACGGAATGTAACCTGGCGCTGAAATACCGGAGAGTTAGAGCAGATGGCTCAGTTGACGGTGGACCAATGTACTTCCTGTCCCAAGGTCTGTCGGATCGGGGAATGCGTCCCCTAGGAAAGGGTCTTGCTGTCCTCTTCTCCATCCTCTGCATTTTTGCTTGCCTAGGTGGAGGCAATATGTTCCAAGCTAACCA
Source organism: Symploca sp. SIO1C2 (assembly GCA_010672925.1). GTDB lineage: Bacteria > Cyanobacteriota > Cyanobacteriia > Cyanobacteriales > Coleofasciculaceae > Caldora. Next base: position 62,646 of record JAAHFP010000003.1, read on the forward strand.
ATCCTATGCAGCAGTTGCTGAAGTTATTCCCGCTTTACCCAGTTGGGGTTACGGCATGATTGTTGCGGCATTAGTCGCAGTAGTAATTATTGGTGGCATTAACCGAATTGCAGCGGTGACTAGTAGACTTGTGCCCACCATGGCAATTATTTATATCCTTGCTTGTCTCTGGATTATTATCACCAACCTTCCTCAGCTTCCAGGTGCTATTGGCACGATTATTACCCAAGCTTTCTCTCCCCAAGCAGTTGGTGGTGGTATTATTGGTACCATTGTGCAAGGAATTCGACGCAGTGGCTTCTCCAATGAAGCGGGTATTGGCTCAGCGGCCATCGCTCACTCAGCAGCTCGTACTGATGAACCAGTAAGAGAAGGGATAGTTGCCTTACTCGAACCCTTCATTGATACCATTGTGATCTGTAATATGACCGCTCTGGTGATTGTCATTACGGGTGTTTATGATTCTGAATCCGCAGGTGCAAAGCTAACCTCAGAGGCATTTGGACAAGTAATTAGTTGGTTTCCAATTATCTTAGCGATCGCAGTTACTCTGTTTGCTTTCTCTACCATGATTTCCTGGAGTTACTACGGGGAGAAAGCTTGGGGATATCTGTTCAGTGATCAAAGTGTCATTGTTTTCAAAATTATTTTTGTCATTTTCGTTTTTATTGGCTCAATCGTCAACCTCCAAGCGGTTATTGATTTCAGTGATATGATGCTCTTTGCGATGGCTTTTCCCAACCTGCTCGGTTGCTACTTACTATCGGGAGAAGTAGCAGAAGACCTCAAAAATTATCTACAGCGCTTGAATTCTGGAGAAATGCCAACTTATCAGAATTAGGTGTTAGGTGGTAGGTGGTAGGTTTTAGGTTTTAGTTTTTAGGTGGTAGGTGGTAGGTGGCTGGTGGCTGGTGGCTGGAGTTTTTAAGGTAAACTGACTTGTTTCTTATCTTCTTTTTCGGGACAGAATTTCATACTATTCCCTATTCCCTATTCCCTATTCCCTATTCCCTATTCCCTATTCCCTATTCCCTATTCCCTATTCCCTATTCCCTATTCCCTATTCCCTATTCTCCATTCCCAGTGTCGTTAGGCGCTTATTACTTCTAAAACCTAACAAATGCTGAGCAGCAGTAAGTAGATCAGTATAGATGTAAGTTGGTTCAAATTGCTGGAGGTAAGAAAAAGAACGAATACCACAGGTGAGGGCAATGGTAGGTAGGGAAAGTGCTTGAGCTGCGATGATATCTGCTTCTGTATCTCCCACCATCCAAGCTGAACCTGTTTGCTCAGATGACAGCAATTGTTCTGCCATTGCTTGTTGTAACAGTTGCTTTTTCAGACTACTATAGTTTTGATAAGCAGCATGGCGATCGCTAGTTCCGTAGATGCCACCAAACAAACGGGTCAAACCATGATTTCTCAAAATTTGGGTAGCTTGCGACTGAGAGCGCAGGGTTACTAATACTAGTCGGACACACCGAGAATGGAGTAAGGCGAGTGCCCAGTGTACTCCTAGCTGGAGCTTATCTTTATGTAATACGGTAGGATGATTGACTATCTCAACTACACGGGACAAAAAGTAATCAATTTGCTCTTGGTGTAAACCTGAGTTTCTCGCAATTTCCACATCAGGGACACGGCTTCGCTTCATTTGCCAAAACTGCTGTTTGCTCAGAGAATTAATGGGTAAGGTAATGCCTTGAGCTTGGTAGAAAGCTTGAGTATCAGCCAGTGCTAGTTGATATGTAGTGTAATAGCGACGGGAAACATCGACAATAGGACCATCAAAGTCACAAAATACCGTCAGTTGACAACCAAGAGCATAGTTTTGATGCCGGTAGTCTTGAGTTGGTTGCGGATTTGAGGCAACAACGCAGTTCATTTGGCTAGACTGGTTTTAACATTTCTTTATATTTTAGCAATTTCAAGCTGGATTATAAAATTTATAAAATTTATATTCTACATTTAATTTTTTGCTATTTTCTTTTTTTCCAAGGTGTGAATCTGAGTTTGTAGTTGGCGGAAATATACTTCTAACTGCTGTTTACCTTTTTCTAAGGTAGCCAACTCTTGCTGAAGTTTCTGCTGTTGCTGCTGCTTTTGTTCCACTTGACTTTGCAGTTCCTGGAATTGAGTCTTCCCTACAGTCAAGTCAGCTTCAAATTGCTGTTTCTGTAACCTTAAAGATAATAAAGCTTGATCTAACTCTTCCTGATGTTGCTCCAGTAATTGGATTTGTGCTTGTAAATCGTCAGTGTCTTCTCTTAAATGCTGTTTGTGCAGTTCGAGTTCGATTAGTTCTTGGTTGAGTTGTTCTTGTTGTTGCTGCTTGTGGATAATTTGATTTTGTAGCTGCTCCTGTTCTTCCACCAAACTTTTCCAGCGAGTTTCTGCTTGTTGAATTTGGGTATTTTTAGTAGAGAGAGATTGGTTCAATTCAAATTGCTGTTCTTCAAGTTGTTTAACTTGGCCTTGCAGGTAGTAACAATCTGCCTCTTGCTGTTGCTTGTATTGCTGAAAATAAGTTAGTTCTTGATAGATTTTACTCCTTTGGTCATGAAGTTCAGAGACTCGATCTAGTAGCAGGCTGCGCTCAGATTGTAAAGCATTGATACTAGCTTCTATATCTCGTCTTGTCGCTGTAGCTGTAGCCAGAGACTCTAGCAACTGAATTTCTTCTTTCTCCAGTACTTGGATTTCATGAACTAAAGAACCTCTGAGCCGTTTTTCTTGATTAATACTGCGTTTGTGAGCAACTACGGCTCCTATATAGCTAGCAGGAACAGCAATTGCCCCCGTAAGCAAAGCTTGATCTCGGTTCCACACCAAACCCAGTATCCAGCTAGCTACAAAGGTCACTGAACCCAAAACCACCCAATTAACTAAGCTGTTGTGCATGTAAATTGTAAAACCTGTATTGAACCCATTGGTAAAGTTTTCTTGCACCAAGCGCGGGTCAAATGCCCTAACACTTAAAACCTACCACCTACCACCTACCACCTAAAACCTAATACCTCTACTTATTAGCACAGAGTAAACCGTAATGAATCAATCCCCGCTCATAGCCTCGACTCATAAGCCCCAAAGACAATGCTGCTTCGATAGTACGACTGCCACTTTGGAATAATCCTACAATTGCTTTGGGTTCAAAGGCTGAATCAATGACAATATTCCAAAATGGTTCAACCGCATCAGACCAATCAGCAGTACAAATGTTTTGGAAAGATATATTACGCGCGATCGCTTCATATTCTGGTAGGGAGATTACATAAGGTAAGCAATAAACTCGGTAAATTTCCTTTAAATGTTGCAACTCATCGGTGGTGAGTTCTCCCGTTGCTGGGATAATTGGACGATGACACCAAGTCGCCATCAGAAAAGTGCCTCCTACTTTGAGTACCCGATAGCACTCTTTGATAAATTGTTCTTTGTCTGACATATGCTCACCACTTTCTAGAGACCAGACAAAATCAAAACTTTCATCAGCAAAAGGCATATTCAGAGCATCAGCAACTTGGAACTGAACTCTACTCTCTAATCCGGCTTCCTGGGCTCTTTCAGTTGCCCTTGATGCTTGCACTGGACTTAAAGTAATACCAGTGGCATTAGCGTTAAATTTTTGGGCTAAGTAAAGGGAACTACCCCCAATACCACAGCCCACATCAAGAATTTGCTCAGCTTGCTCTACCCTACCCCAACTGAGGAGTTCTTCAATCAAATCAATTTGTGCCTGACGCCGGTTTTTTTTCTCTCTACCAGTTGCTCCGTAGTAGCCATGGTGCATATGTTCACCCCAAACCTGCTCCCACAAACCAGAAGAGGCATCGTAAAATTGTTGAATTTTTGAATTGTTGGTTGACATATTGAATCTGGCAATTCTCTACTATGCGACTACTGTTATCATTCCCAGAGTTAGGATAACATGGTCTTCCCTTATGCCTTGGAGCCCTCTGACTTGAAAGAGAAGCGGGATTGAAGGCAGTACCGACACTAGCACTGTCTTATCAGACTTGACAACTTGACAACCGCCACAACTTAGCGGAACTGAGTGTGGCTCAAGATTTTAATTTCCAATATAATTCTTTTAGCTCTATGATTCAATTGAAAAGTTTATCGATCAGGTAAAATGTTAAATCAATATACAGAGATTACTGAATATTACGATTTATGGGTCATGAGTGGTTACTATGACTACCAGAAAATGGCTAGAGATGCATGTTCAGTTGTAAGTAATGGTCGCCAGATTCTTGAGTTAGGTATAGGAACGGGATTATTAGCAGAAAAATACATTGAGATAGAGCCAAATTGTGAGTTTACGGGCATCGATTTTACTCCGTCGATGATTAAGGTTGCACAAAAAAGGTTAGGTAATCATGTCCAATTGATTGAAGCAGATGTGGTAACAATGGACTTGAGTGCAACCTTCGATGTTGCTATATCTAATGGAGGAGTTTGGATAGTTTTTGATCTTGGTGAGCAATGGGAGTTGGGTACTCATATTCCTGGTATTGAAAATAATCTTCAAGGATTGAAAAACGTAGCTTGCCACTTACGAGAAGGAGGATTATTCTTACTCAACCTGCAAAAACCACATCAGGATTATGAAAAAGTCTTAAATGAAGAAATTGTTTATTCGCAGTTAATAGAAGAATTAGAAGATACTAAAGATTATCATATCCTCAAGAAAAGTTATTTCTTTAAAAAAAATGGAGAAATTTTGGCTCAAGAACAATTAACACTTACTTTTTTTAAATCTGATACTTATCAGCAACTATTCAACGAAGCAGGATTTGACTATCAAGGCATCAGCAATGATCGTTGCTTTGTAATTTACAAAAAGCGATGATATTTCAGACAGTCAACCATTACCCGACGGCTGCTGAATCTTTATTTTTAATGTGTCGAGCTCTAATTTTGAATTTTAAACTTCTATGAATCAGCTGCTTTCAGAACTTGCTCGCGAGAAGAATATTCGCTATTTCCTCATTTCATTTACCGACTTGTTCGGCGTGCAGCGAGCGAAGCTAGTTCCCGCCAATAAAATCGACACGATGGCAGCAGGAGGAGCTGGCTTTGCCGGATTTGCAGCTTGGCTAGACCTGACCCCTGCGGATCCAGACGTGCTGGCTGTTGCGGATCCTGACCGACTGTTTCAGCTTCCCTGGCAACCAGAGATTGGCTGGTTACCTTCAGATCTCCAATCCGTTGACGGGGAACCCATTGAGCAAATGCCGCGTTTGGTACTAAAGCGTGTGCTGGCTCAGGCAGAGAAGATGGGTTACCGGGTGAAGACAGGGGTAGAGTGTGAGTATTTTCTACTGTCGCCGGATGGTTACGAACTATCAGACCAGCGCGATCGCCAGAGCAAACCCTGTTACGATCAGCTAACACTGATGCGGCGCTACGACACCATTGCTGAAATCTGCGATAGTATGCAGGAGTTGGGCTGGGAGCCTTATCAAAATGACCACGAAGATGCTAATGGTCAGTTTGAGATGAACTGGCTCTATGATGATGCCCTAGTGACGGCGGATCGCCATGGGTTTTTTAAGTATATGGTAAAAGCGATCGCTGAGAAAAATGGCTTGCGTGCCACGTTTATGCCCAAGCCTTTCTCCCATCTAACAGGCAACGGCTGTCACATTCACCTGTCTTTGTGGGATCGGGAGGAAAAAACTAATCTATTTGAGGATCAAAACGGTGAACTGGGACTCTCGCAACTAGGGTATCAGTTTATCGCAGGCGCACTACATTCTGCCGAAGCTCTTTGTGCCTTCACCAATTCAACCGTAAATTCCTACAAGCGTATCAATGCTCCCGTTACAACCTCCGGTGCGACTTGGTCACCTAGTACGATTAGCTACAGCGGCAACAATCGCACCCATACAATCCGAATTCCAGATTCGGGACGTTTTGAATTGCGTCTTGCGGATGGTGCAGTCAATCCCTACCTCCTACCTGCGGCATTAATTGCTGCGGGGTTAGATGGTATTACCCAACAGAGGGATCCTGGACTGCGCTACGATAACAACACCTATGTAGACCCCCTTCCACCGGACAAGGTGAAACACTTACCGAGTAACCTGTTAGACGCGCTACGACATCTAGAAGCGGATCACATTTTGACTTCTGCTTTGGGTCAACCGCTAGTATCAGCTTATCTGAAGCTAAAGCATCAAATCTGGAATGAGTACAGCGCACATATTTCTACGTGGGAGCTAGAACAGACGCTGGACTGTTAGCTACAGTTATAGCGCTACGCGCAATTCAAAATTCAAAATTCAAAATTTGCCTCGCTTTGCTGCTACGCACCTGAGCGCAAGCATCCCGAAGGGTATTGCTTTGCAAATGCTCACCATGCTACGCAAACAAAATTCAAAAATAGGCCATGACTGGGTTTCAGGCTTTATTAATGTCCTAACCTAAATGCGTAGTGCTATAGCTACAGTTGCGGGTAAAATATCCATAGCACGGCAAGTTGATAAGAGCTTTTTAGCGTGATTTTGAGATGGTTAAACCAAGTCCAATGGATCAATTCCGAGTTCCTTTAACTTGGCGGCTAGGATATCAGCTCGTTGTCGTTCCTGCTCAGCTCGTTGTCGTAGTAGTTCTTTTTCTTGTCGTTCTTGCTCAGCTCGTTGCTGCTCGTAATCTCCCCTTTCTCGTTCTTCACGATAGGTTCTTAAAAACTCTCCTTGTTGAGGATTGAAAAACCTTAACTGACCATTTGTAAACAACCACAACTCTAATCCTAACACCAATGAAGGAATAACCAGAGTTCCGTTTTCTAGGTAATTGGGAGTAATTATTTGATAGCCATTTTGTGTTAAACGCCTTCCTTTGAGTGCAGGTGTCAGATAATCTCCGGTGGGGTCGTATTGAAAATACTCCGACACTCCCATTTGAGCATAAATCAGTGGTTTCTCTTGTTCGTCCTTGCGGTGAGTGCTGCCGGAAGTCACTTCCAGAACCCAATCCGGTGTTTTTCCCTGTTCTTCCCAAACTTTGTAACTTCTGCGGGGACGGTTTTCTACTCCAAAGACAACAAACACATCCGGAGAGACAGCCGCATCGGAGACTCCTTGCTCATAAGATAGCCAAAGATTGCCGGAAACGTAGACATCTGAGGAGTCTTGAAAATAGAGTTTGAGGGATTCTACCCCATAAATTAGATAGTCCCGGTTGGGATCGCTTTCTGCCATAGGTGAGCCGTCTGGTTCTGGATATCTGATTGGGGCTTTGAGAGTTGAGATAGTCATTTTTATGGAAATTTAGAATTTAGAATTTAGAATTTAGAATTGTTAGGGTGTCTTATTATCTTAATTTTAAACCTAACTGAGAAATAAGCAAAGAAATCTGACTACACGCGATCGCAAGCTATGGTAAGTTGCCTTAGTGGTCATGAATGCAGTAACCGAGATTCCCGACTTTTTGGTTTATGTGTTTATTTTTCTATTAATCATCTCACAAAACTGTATAAAGCTTTGAAAGGTTTGTAGGTGTTCAGATTTCTCATCTATCCGTTTCAATAATTGATCTAAGTAATGTTCTTTTTGAGCCTCACCAGGAAACTTTTTTGTATAACTTAGATTTTTTGCCTTAAAAACTTCTTTTAAGTAACTTCCATGAAATTTAGCATGGTTGCTCCCATCATAGTCACCCATTAATTCTGGATCATATTGAGAAACATCATAATATTTTGCATAACTTGATAATGGTTCTTCTTGAGGCTGTCTAGAGTCAAACATCTTTCTGTTCCCTATAAGCCAAGTTTCTATACAGCGATTCTGAATAATTAAAATTAGTTTAGTTTTGCCAAGTTCTATCTTGTTTTTCTCAATAAAATCATAAATATAATTTTTTCTTTCTTCTACAGTGTCTTCGTCTGCATCAATACAAATGACTAAATAGTCATATGTGCTTACTTCTGTAATTTTATCAACAGCATTGGGAATACCATCAGAAATAATTGCCGGATAACCGTTGCCACTAATAAGATAATAGCTATTTCCTTCGACTTGATTATAATGGTCAACTTTTTTTAATTTAGGAACAAGATGTTTCAGCCACTTCGGATAAATTTTTTTCTCTGTGCTTCTGCCTTCTACAAGAAAATAGATGTTCATTCAACTTCTAGAGTGTCATAATAATCTTCAAGAACATTAATCAAGTCTATAAAAGCTCTTTGTCGTGATTTTGAGATATGAAATTCTTCTGGATTTTTAGTACTAATTGAACCTCCTTTACGAAATACTATTTTCCAAAATTCTGGACTTATATTATTGATAATATAAGGATGATGGCTAGTAATAATGAACTGTAAATTTTTATTTTCTAAAATCAAATCAGTTACACTATCAATACAATTAACTCCTAGGCTATTTTCAAATTCATCGATTAAAATAACACTTCCTTCTGGAGTTAAGAAAAGTTCACTTAAATGGATCAACGTCTTGCGCATCCCTAAAGAAATATCAGCATGACTAATCCAGTGATCAACTCCTTTTTCTTTGATTTCGATACTGACTAAAGGAGAACCTAATAAATCCAAAAAAGGTTGTAACCTAATATCCTCAGCTTGAGGAAATATTTTAATAAAATTATTTTTGATTTCTTCAAATATTTCAGGCAAATAGCGATGTGCTAATAAAAGCTTAACTGGCACACTAAAATCGCTATTTTGTATATCATTTAAAGAATATTTTTCATCTGTTTTAGATATTGCTAGCACAACTAAATCAGTTTTTTCAATTGCTTTATATGGCTTGCTCAAAATTATTTTATCTAAATTTTTTTTTGCTGGCTCAATATCTTCTTCTTGCTGAAATAATTCAATAACACTTTGGGAAGGAGATAATTTGGGAGTCTTTCCGTAACCTTCAAAAAATATTTCCTCTGAGTTTCTTTCAATAATTGGTTGATCATCTCTATAGAGAAACTCTTCTACTATATCAAACTCATGTTCTTCTCTATTAGTTTGATCAAGAAATGGCTCGTCTGTTTTTTGAGTCTCAAACTCACCCTTCCATCGATAATTGACATTATTTTCTGTTAAAAAACAAATATCCCATTTTACTCCATTAAAAGATTCTCCATTGCCTATTTCTTTTAATTTAAATATTGATTGGAGAATTTGAGTTTTACCTGCTCCTGAACCTCCAACTAGTAAAGTTAGATTTGGTAGAAGCTCTAAGGTTTCAATTTTCCACTCATACTCTTGATCTTGATACTCAATCTTTTGAATTTTCATGTTCTGTATTTACAAAAATTAAACTAAGAATTCTATATTTGTAATTGACATTGCTAGAAAATGTAATTAACTGCTCCAAATAACTCTTCTAAATCAGAAATTCTGTACAACTTAATGTTTTTTGTAAATAAATTATCCTTATAATTATACCAAGCTTCGGTTAAGATTGGTGCAATTAAGTTTTCACAAATAGCCGATTCTGAATTATCCACTACTCCTTCCCTAAGGATAATCTGAAACCGTTGTTTAAAGTAATCATTGAGCGGTAGGTGTGATTCAACAATAAAGTCATGCTCTTGATAAGTTAACTGGAAAGCTTTGACCAGCATTTCAAGATGTTTATAAGACGTGAAAGCCATTTATATATCTGATTTGTAAGATTTTTATATATCTCTCATTTCCGATTGTAAACCCTATTGGGTTGAGTAACCAAACCCAATTTACGTCAGTAGCGTAATGCACCACGTCTGAGCTCGTAGCTTTGGTAGAAATTTTCAGACTTTGGCAAGTTAAACTGGAAGAAAAAGAGAATAATCCCATGGAGATCACAATCGAACTTCCCGACAACATTGCCAATCAACTGCAACCCACCAACATCTCCCGTCGAATATTGGAACTCATTGCAGCAGACGATTATCGCCAAGGACGCATTGGAGCTGCCCAAGTCCGCCGAATGCTAAGTTTCTCATCTCGTTGGGAGACTTACGAATTTCTCAAGCGTGAAAAGGCCTACTTGCCCTACACTGAAGACGACTTGGAGCAGGATACACAAACTATTCGCAATGTCATAAATCAGAGATGATTATTATCTCAAATACCTCCCCAATCAACTACCTTATCTTGATTAGTCACGTTAATCTTTTGCCTCAACTGTTCCAACAAATCATCATTCCACAAGCAGTCTACAGCGAGCTATCTGATGCTTCTGCACCCTCACCTGTACAAGCTTGGATTGCAACTCCACCGGATTGGCTCAAAATTCAACCTGTTAATCAACCTTCGGATGCAATTCTAGAATTACTCGATCCCGGAGAAAGAGCAGCCATTCTTCTAGCTGAAGAACTCAAGGCAGATTTACTCTTATTAGATGAGATGAAGGCACGACGAACTGCGACAGACAGAGGACTAACTATCACAGGTGTCTTGGGAATTTTAGATCAAGCAGCAACTATGAACCTCATCGATCTACCGGCTGCTGTCCAAGCTCTTCAAAATACATCCTTCTGGGCATCCGAAAGCTTGTTTCAAAAGTTGCTAGATAAGCATTCCTCAGCAGCTAAGACTAAGCGAGCACAACATGATTAATTTTATAGTTAATAATGAAAAATAATAGGCTAGATACAGTAAGAAGGTTTTATCATAATAATGACCAATTCTACTGAGGTTCAGGATTGCGGGCTCTTTCCAATAACTGTTCCGAATTGGCTACCCACTGCTCATTACCCTGAAGTTGGTAAAGATCCCTAGCATATTGCAAAACTTGCTGGGCATCACTAAAGCGATTCTGTTGCAAAAATACCAAGCCAGCTCCATAGTAAGCATTAGCATAGTTAGAGTTAGCAAGAGTTGCTTGCCGAAAAGCTGCTAGGGCAGCATCCAATTCTTCCTGGTGAAACAAAATAGAACCAAGGTTGTAGTGAGCTTCTGGGTAGCGGGGACTAATTTTAATTGCTTGCTGGAATGCCTTCTTAGCTTCTTCGATATTTTCTTGGTGCAAATAAATCCTTCCTAAATGATAAGCTGACTCTGGAGCATTAGGACTCAAGCGTAAAGCATTCTTAAAAGAAGCGATCGCTGGCTCAAATTCTCCTGATTGAGCAGCGACCAAACCATAATTGTAATGAGCAACACCGAGGTTAGGATCGAGTTCCAAAGCCTTGGTTAAATAAGTTCGTGCTTGGGGAAAATTCTTCCCTTCTAACAAAGCTGCACCTAAGTTAGCAAAGGCGAGAGCAAATTGAGGGTCTGTTTGAGTAGCGCGGTAAAAAGCATCTACTGCCTGCTGCAATTCTCCCGTTTGTCGTAAAGCTAACCCCAAGTTATAGTGAGCAGCCGCTAACTGGGGATCGAGTTGTGCTGCTTGTCGAAAAGCCGCGATCGCTTGTGGTAAATTGCCCTGTTGTATCAAGGCGAGTCCTTGCTTTAACTGCTCCCTGGCTGCCGGTTGTGTGGGTTTGAGGGAGGGAAGGGATTGGGCAATTGGTTCCGTAGCAAGGGACGCTATCGGCAGCATACTGCTACTTAGCAATAGTAGACTCAGCCCAAACTTCAGGGTGGAATTCATGAAATTGTCGATTTTCTCTCTGGTTTTTCAAATTTTACTCGAACTTCTTTGTTAAAAAAATGTTAAGCTTATCCTCAGTAAATCCGGCTATCACTGAAACAATTTTGTGGTTTGTTGTTACCTAAATTCATAAAGATTGTAATTTATTCACTTCAATTAATCTTACTTAAGCTTTGATGTAGTTTATTTTACAAGAGATTGCAACTTTTGTTTAACTGCCCTTAGAACACGCTAATCTCACAAAAGCAGCGGTAAGCCGATTTCTTCAAGAGATGGGATGAATCGCCGCTCACCGCTTAGTTGTTTGTTGAATGCACCAGAAGTCAAATAACCAATAACCAATAACAAACAACTAACAACAAATAATTAGCGTAATTATCCTGGGGGTAAATCATGAGAGAAAAAGCCATTACTACCACCCGTAATGTGGCAATTGTTGGTCCCTATTCCAGTGGTAAAACTAGTCTACTAGAAAGTTTATTGTTCGTTACCGGTGCGATTTCTCGCAAAGGTAATATTAAGGAAGGAAACACGGTGAGTGATAGTGCTGCTGAAGCACGGGCTCGCAAAATGAGTGTAGAAATAGCTGCTGCTAGTACTGAATATCAAGATATCCGTTTTAATTTTATCGACTGTCCTGGCTCCATTGAATTTACTCAAGAAACTTACAATGCTTTAGTTGGTGTGGATGCTGCGGTTGTGGTTTGTGAGCCAACTAGCGATCGCGTCTTGACTCTGGCTCCTCTATTCAAATTCCTTGACGATTGGGAAATTCCTCACTTAGTCTTTATCAATAAAATAGGCAGGCTAACTTGTAACAGTGGGGGCTGTGGTACCCCGTACAGGGAGGTCTTAGATGCCCTCAAATCCGTTTCTACTCGTCCGTTAATATTGCATCAGTACCCGATTGGTAAAGGAGAAGAACCAATCGGGTTTATTGATTTAGTGACAGAACAAGCTTTTCTCTATCACGAAAACGCTCCCGCTGATCCAGTTCCTTTGCCAGAATCTTTACAGGATCAGGAGCAGGCAGCACGGGCTGAAATGTTGGAAACCTTGGCAGATTTTGATGACCATTTATTAGAAGAGTTGCTTGAGGAAATTGAGCCTCCCCAGGATGAAATTATTAAAGACCTGAAGATGGAATTGGGTGCAGATTTGATTGTACCTGTGTTTATGGGGATTGCGGAGAAAGATTACGGAGTCCGGCACCTAATTGATGCTTTGTTACGAGAAGCACCTGCTCCTGAATCTACTGCTAAGCGCCGCTTAAATAATGTGGATAGTTCCCTCACCGTAGCTCAAGTCCTCAAAACTTATTACACTCCCCAAGGTGGCAAACTATCTCTAGCGCGAGTCTGGCAAGGTACATTGACGGATGGCATGAGCCTCAATGGTGTCCGTGCTGGTGGTTTGTATCATATGCTAGGTCAGCAACACCAGTCTGCCCACGAAGTATCAGCGGGGGATATTGTTGCCATTGGACGGCTAGAAGAAATTAAAACTAGTGACATCCTAGTTAGTAACGGTGGTAAATCGAAAGTTGAACTACCCAAAGCCGAAGCCCTTGCACCAGTCTATGCTTTAGCGATCGCACCGGAAAAGCGCAAGGATGAAGTTAAGCTTAGTGGAGCATTAACTAAGTTATTGGAAGAAGACCCTTCCCTGGCTTGGGAGCAACATGGGGATACTAATGAAATCATCCTCTGGGGACAGGGAGACATTCATCTTAAAGTAGCTTTAGATCGGCTAAAGCGTAAATATAACCTACCGATGACTACTCAACTGCCGCAGGTTCCCTACAAAGAAACGATCCGTAAAACTGCAACTTCTCATGGACGCTACAAGCACCAAAGTGGGGGACATGGACAGTTTGGTGATGTTTACCTGGATATCAAGCCTTTAGACCGTGGTGAAGGCTTTGACTTTTCCGACACTATTGTGGGTGGGGTAGTGCCTAAGCAGTATATTCCCGGTGTAGAAACTGGTGTTCGGGAATATTTAACCCACGGACCTCTAGGTTTCCCGGTAGTTGATGTAGCTGTTACTCTAACCAATGGTTCTTACCATTCCGTCGATAGTTCTGAACAGGCATTTAAACAAGCGGCGCGGCTAGCAATGACAGATGGTATGCCTAAGTGTCAGCCAGTACTTCTGGAGCCAATTATGGTGATTGAGGTATGTGCGCCAACGGAATTTACTTCCAAGGTACTGCAACTAGTAACCGGACGTCGGGGACAAATTCTGGGTTATGAAGCCCTTACCGATTGGTCTGGTTGGGACTGTGTTTCTGGTTATTTACCCCAAGCAGAAATGCATGACTTTATTGTAGAGTTGCGATCGCTTACTTTAGGCATTGGCTTCTTCAACTGGAAGTATGACCATCTCCAAGAGGTTCCTGGAAAGTTAGCTAAAACGGTGCTAGCAACAGTTGGCAATAGTTAATTAGGGTTTGCTGAATAAGTAGATTTATTCAGGTTTTGAAGTAATAAGCATTAGAAGGCAGGAGGCAGGAGGCAGGAGGCAGGAGGCAGGAGGCAGGAGGCAGGAGGAAGAAGAGTTTTCCTTGCCTAAAAAGAAGTCAGAAACTATTCATATCAAAGGATTCAGCCCCAAATATATGATTTTAAGTTTCTGAAGAGTAATAAGTAATAAGTTAAGAGTTTATTACTAATTTCCCGGTTAAAGTGTAAGTAAATTGTACCGATGAGCTCAAAAAACTTGCACTTTCGTTGAGATTAACTTAAAACCTGTTACTTGTTACTTGTTACTTCCTCAAGTACTACCATAGCCCTAGCTAAGTTAAAAAAGGACGAGCTAGAATTAAACTGCAAATTGATTTAGCATCTATTGGTTCACCGGATAAGATAGCTTCCTCTAATTCTGAGACAGTCATCAACACGACTTCGATATCTTCGTCTTCGTCCTGTTGGGGGGGAATTTCTAGCTTTTCTAAATCTTGGGCGAGAAAGCTGTAAATATATTCATCAGAATAACCAGGAGCAAGAGGAAATTTACCTAGAGATTGCCAACTCTTGGCAGTGTAACCAGTTTCCTCTTCAATTTCTCGCTTGATAGTTTCTAAGGGTTCTTCGTGGGGTTCAACTGTGCCAGCGGGAAACTCTAAAAGACGCCCTTGAACAGTAAAGCGGTATTGTCTGACTAGGACAAGTTTACCTTCTGGAGTTACGGGTACAGCTAGGGCACCGCCTGGATGCCGAACACATTCCCACTCCCCTTCCGATTTGTTCGGCAAACGCAGGGAGTTGACTTCAAAGCTAAATCTGCGCCCCTGATAGAAGAGGTGCTTCTTAAGGAGTTGGGGTGGTTCTTGACCAAATGGCATAATTATTAAGAATGGAGAAGGTCGAATTGGAAATGGAGAAGGTCGAATTGGGAATTGGGAGGAAGCTAATACCATTACTTTCTGCTTCCTGCCTTCTACTTCCGGACTCCTACCTCCTAAACTTCTACTTCAATCGAAATGTGAGATAATTGCTTGGGCAAATTCAGAACATTTCAAAGGTGGCTCTACCGGTGGAGTCATTAACCTAGCTAAGTCATAAGTAACTTCCCGATTAGCGATCGCTTTACCGATTCCCTGTTTAATTAAATCCGCAGCTTCTTGCCAACCCATAAACTCGAGCATCATCACTCCGGATAGAATAACTGAACCAGGATTAATCCGGTCTAAACCAGCGTGTTTAGGTGCAGTACCGTGGGTTGCTTCAAAAATTGCACAAGTATCCCCAATATTAGCTCCTGGACCCATACCTAAACCACCAACAATGGCGGCAGCTGCGTCGGAGATATAATCTCCATTCAAATTCATTGTGGCGAGAATCGAATATTCTGCTGGTCGTGTCTGGATTTGTTGGAAAATACTGTCAGCAATCCGGTCATTGACCATTACCTTATCTTTCCACTGACCATTGCCGTGGGTATCCCAAATACTCTGAAGAACCGCTTCTACTTCACTAGTAATTGCTGCCTGTTTCTCTGGTGTTAGGGAATCGTAACCCGGTTCAATTTTGCGGGCGTTGTCTTCTAAGGTAAGGTCTGGATTTTGCTCCTTGTTGCCGAGAATCCAAGATTCCTGCTCTGTTACACATTCGAGCCGAAATTCTGTAACTGCTAGCTCATAGCCCCAATCCCTGAAAGCTCCTTCGGTGTATTTCATAATATTACCTTTATGCACCAAAGTCACTTGTTGCTTAGCTTTTGGTAGCCGAAGAGCGTGCTGAATAGCACGGCGTACCAAACGTTGAGAACCAGTTTTACTAATGGGTTTAATACCAATTCCCGCATCTAGAGGAATCTGCTTTTTCCCATGTTCTGGGGTTGCCGGAATCAGTTCATTATTAAGTAGGGCAATAAGTTTGTTACCAATTTCATTACCTTGAGACCATTCAATTCCCAGATAAATATCCTCTGTATTCTCCCGGTAGATAATCACATCAAGTAATTCTGGGGTTCTATGGGGAGAAGGAGTTCCTGGATAGTATTGACAAGGACGCACACAGGCATAGAGGTCATTAATTTGTCGCAAAGCAACATTAAGAGAACGGATACCGCCTCCTACTGGGGTGGTTAATGGCCCTTTGATAGCAATGCCGTATTCTTTAATTGCTTGGAGAGTATCTTCTGGTAAATATTGGTAAGTGCCATACTGATCACAGGCTTCATCACCAGCATAAACCTTAAACCAGCTGATTTGGCGCTTGTCACCATAGGCGGTATTAACAGCAGCATCAATCACCTTTTGGGCAGCGGGCCAGATATCAACACCAGTACCATCTCCGCGAATGAAGGGAATAATCGGGTTATCGGGAACAATGGGTTTACCTTCTTTGAAAGTAATGGGAGATCCGGTATCTGGAGGTGTAATTTTCTGGTACATAGACGTTGCTTACTTTAGGGTCTGGTGGAGAAGTAATAAGCACCTAACGGCGAATTCAAAATTCAAAATTCAAAATTCAAAATTGAATGAATCGCCGAAAAAGGAGTCAGAAACTAATTATATCAAGGGATTCAGACATGCCGTTGTCATTTTTAGTTTCTCGAGAGTAATAAGTAATAAGCGCCTAACGGCGCAGGCAAAAGGCAACAGGCAAAAGGCAACAGTATAAATTACGCTCCGAAAAAGAAAGTGAGCTTGCCTTGTCAGCTTCCCTTAGAACCTTCTGCCTTTTTTCTCAAGAGTAATAAGTTAGAAAATTCTTAGTGCATTGTGGCACAAGTTTGTGATCATCTCAAGAGAGAAGAATGCAAGCTGTATGTGAACAAGGGGCTTAAGCCCCTTGTTAAGCCCCTTGTTAGAGGGTTATTGAGAATGGTGTAAGATTTCAGTTATATCCCACCTGTAGAGACTTTCCATGCAACGTCCCTACAGGGTTTTGGAAGGGGAAAAAATTTACCAATGAAAAAATTCAACCCGCCCTCAGGGTGTGGAGTTGAGGTTACTGTTACCCGTCGCCTGTTGCCTGTGGCCTCTTTCCTCTTCCGAAGGGAGTTGAGGCAAGTCTAATTCTCTTAAGGTTGTAGCTGGCACTGGTTCTATTGGTTCTTGAGCGATATCTCCAAGCTCAACAGCCTTCAAGAGTTTTTCCCAATCGGCTACTAATTTTAAATCTGTGGGTTGATCACGGCGCAGCTGAACCAAGGTTGACAAAGCTTCGTGCCAGATGCCTGCCTCTGCATAAAGCTGAACTTGCTCTTCTGGTGATGCTAGCATTAGCTGCTCTTGGAGCTCAGCTTCAAGTTCTACCCGTCGAATGACTCCTCCGACAACTATATCCTGCGATCGCTCATTGTCGTTGCATATTACCGTAAAACGCCAATAATAGTTTTGGTCTACCTGCAAAGGTAATAAACCTGCTCTAGCAGGTAGACCAAGAGCCACAATACCTGAGATTCCACTGGTTGGAAAACTCATTTGATAGATTTCCTTACCGTTTTGATCTTCCAAGACAAACTCTACCGACATTGACAATGCTTCTGTACTAAAAGTCGGTAGATAGACAAACAATGTGGGATACTCTGCTGCTGTTACCCCAAGTTGATTGGGGGGAAGTAAAGCTGTTAGCGGTTTACCATTATGGTCACAACTAGCACTAAGAGAGCGGGTTGTCGCGTCTTTTGTACGTCGAGGTCTGCCAATGTCAGAGGGTGGCTCATACTCTTGAAATTCCCAAAGTTCTGGTATGCCTTGGGCAAGCAGAACTTGGTGTATTCCAAACAAGGTGAAACAACCTGTACTCAGAGCCAGTGGCAAGGAGAAAAAGAGAGCAAGTTGACCAAAATGGAACCGTGTATGTGGCATGGCAGTGATTGGTTGTTAGTTGTCGTTAACCTTTCTTGATGCCTGTTTCTTTTGAAAAGAGCTTATCTACCTACCGATTTAAGTAGTTCATCCCAGGCAGATGCTAATTCCTGATCATCAGGATTCTGCTGTAGTAGCTCCAGCATCGTATTCAATGAATCGTACCAAACATCAGCTTCTTGATAGAGAGCAAAACGTTCTCGGGGAGTTGCCTCCTCAATAAGGCTTTCCATCGCTGGATCTATGGCAACTCGCTTGAGACGTATTTTTTCCGATTCATATTTAACCGATGAGTTGTCAAACTGAGCACACATCACATTAAGCTGCCAGCTATATTCCTTACCAATCTCCAAAGGAGGAATTTTAGCAAAGGGGGGAATAGTTAAGCTCATAATGCCCGGTTCCACATAGTCATCATTAGATTGTGCCAAGGCATAACTGGTGGAGTAAATTGTCTGGTCTTTTTCATCCCTGAGTACAAACTCAACCGCTGCCGGTTCTTGACTACTAGCTGTTATCTTGGGCAGATACCAAGAAATTGTTGGGTACTCAGCAACGGTTTGAGCAACTGCTGTTTTTCCCATGTTGGCAACTGGAATCAAAGGAATAGGCAAACCGTCATTCTTCGCTATGCATGGAGTACCGGAACGCCTGCCTCCGCTGACGGTATTGACTGGAGTCGGACCGGCTGGGGGACGTGGTGGTGAGAAGGAACTGCTCACCAAAATTTCTGGGGAAAGTCCTGTCTGATAGTAATTTTCTCCCGGTTCTGGTAGCTGACTATTGGGGGATGCAGAACCTGACTTAGCCTCTACCCTTTCTGGGGTATGGACGGCAAGACCTAAGGTTAGGGCGGTAGCTAAGATTAGGAGGTGTGATGAGCGTTTGAACCAAACCATGATATAAACAAATCCATAATGCAAGTACTGGAGTTGTGGCGAAATAGTAAGGCGATTAATCCATAGACTAAACAGAAGAGTTAAATCAACTCTTTTGTGCTCCTATCTAGCAGCATACTGATACTTAGTTATTTCGCAACACTTATACTATTCGGTAGAGCAAACTCCTTTTATATATAAGGATGACATAACCGCCGTCCAAGTTCCAGGACACAAATCACACATCTATAACAAGCAAAATAAGCAAGTTTGTAATAGAACAGCGGTCTCTTGCTTCAATCTTAAATAAGATCAATTGAGGCATCAGCACCAAATCTTATCCAAATCTTTGTCTAGACTTCACATGATTCTTGAGTCAGGTTCTACTATTTTAGCCCAACATAATCCTTGGTTACGCACAATTAGACCAATTAGTGTATCGGCTTTGCAGGGCATAGCATCTTGGGGAGAAAAATTGCTGGCGATTGATGCAACTAGTGGCTATCTTCTGCAAATCGATCCCCTTAACGATAATACGACCATTTTAAACCCTGCTCGAGAGTTAGATTTTGTCGATGCTTCTGGTTTAGCAATTGCTGGAGATCTCCTGTGGTTGACTCAGCGAGAGCAAATTTACTTTTGTCCGCTAGATGGGGATTTCCAGCTACAGCACTTTATTAGCCTGCCTTATGCCGCTAACGGCATTGCGGTAAAGGAATCCACCATCTATATCACCTGCAAAAAAGCTGGGTATATTTTTATCTACAACCGGGATACCGGTCGTGAGATTACCCGGTTGTATGCTCCAGGGGTTGGCATTGAGAATATTACAGTACGGGATGAAGAGCTTTGGGTTTCAGACATTACTGAACAAACAGTTTATTGTCTAGATCGAGGAACTGGCGCAGTTAAATTGAAGGTGCTGACACCTTTTGAAAACCCCACAGGTTTAACCTTTCACCAACACCCTGAGACAGGTCAAGAGTTGCTTTATGTTGCCTATGCAACGGTCGAGCCTTACATCCGAGATAATCCCAACGCTGACCCTAATTACGAATTACAATACCGCGATCGCAGTTTTATTCATCCCCTTTCTGTTCACCACTATACTGAGCAGCGGTATACCCTCTCCAATGGTTATTTAATCGAAATGTCCTATGTTGAGGAACTTGCTCCTCTGGATGACGTTGAGTTAAAAGATGTAGAGTGGCGCATTGCCCTACCAGCGGAAACTGACCGGCAAAAGCTCAAAAGCATTGAACCAGTAGGAAGAACTTTTACTGAAGAAATTGAAAATGGTCAGCGAGTAGCGGTCTTTAAGTTTGATATCCTGAGGCCAGGAGAACGCCACTTGTTTGGCTGGAGAGCAATTCTAGAGGTTTGGAGTATCAAATACTGCTTGACACCCAGGGATGTAGAAAAGTTACCTGAGTTACCCTCAGAGTTAAAGAGTCGCTATCTGGTGGATAATGACAATCTGGCCATGGACAAGGAGATTATCCGCCGTGCCGCTAGGGAAGCAATTGGTAGAGAGACTAATTTACTTCGTAAAATTTATAATATTCGTAACTATGTTTATGATAAACTTTCCTACGGAATTAGACCGCATATAGATACACCAGATATCGTTTTAGAGCGAGGAATTGGATCTTGTGGAGAATATCTAGGACTTTTGCTTGCTTTATGTCGCCTCAATGGTATTGCCTGCCGTACTGTAGGTCGCTACAAATGTCCTGCCCATGCTGACCATTTCGGTATTCCTTTAGTACCAGACTTTAATCATGTTTGGATGGAATTTTATCTACCAGGGATAGGTTGGTTACCAATGGAGTCGAATCCCGACGATATTGTCGAAGGTGGACCTTACCCTACCCGCTTTTTTATGGGTCTTGCTTGGTATCACGTAGAAATGGGTAAAGGCATCAAGTTTGAAGTCCTCAAAAGTGAAGGTGTTCCTGTGAAGAAAGAAGAAGTGTCTATTGGTGAGTTGGCAATCAATCATGTGAGGTTCAGAATTTTACAGGAACTGAATGCAGGGGAGTAGGGGAGATGGGGAGATGGGGGAGACAAGGGAGACAAGGGAGACAAGGGAGACAAGGGAGACAAGGGAGACAAGGAAGAGATTTACTGTTGCCAATTCCCAATTTCCAATTCCCAATTCCCAATTCCCAAACAACAAACAACAAATAACAAACAACAAATAATGGAAGTTATCCCAGCAATTGATTTACTTGAAGGTCGGTGTGTACGTTTGTACCAGGGAGACTATGGGCAATCCCAAGTTTTTAATGAAAATCCTGTTGAAGTTGCTCAGCAGTGGGTTGAGCAGGGGGCAACGCGGTTGCATGTTGTTGATCTCGATGGTGCTAAGCAGGGACACCCAGTCAATACCGATATTATTGCTGCCATTGTTCAAGCAGTAGACATTCCAGTACAAGTAGGAGGAGGATTACGCGATCGCGCTGGTGTCACTCAGTTGTTGGATACTGGAATCGAGCGAGTGATTTTGGGTACAGCAGCGGTGGAAAATCAACCATTTGTGGCACAACTTTGTCAAGAGTTCCCCAGCAAAATTGTTGTAGGTATTGATGCTCGTCAGGGTAAGGTTGCCACTCGCGGTTGGTTAGAAACTTCGGAAGTTGTGGCAACAGAACTTGCTCAACAGATGACTAATTTGGGAGTTGCTGCTATTATCTATACCGACATTCACCGGGATGGTACTCTCGTTGGCCCCAATTTGGATACCTTGAGAGAACTTGCCAGTAAGGTTTCTATTCCCGTGATTGCCTCTGGCGGTGTCAGTTCGATTACTGATCTGTTGAGTCTGCTAGCTTTAGAAGCATTAGGAGTAAATGGTGTGATTGTTGGTCGTGCCCTCTATACTGGAGATGTTTCCCTCAAGGAAGCTATTCAAGCCGTTGGCTCAGGACGACTGCAAGATGTTCCTCCAGATTTGGGTTTTTCTACCTTTGCTTGAGGATTTCCTAAGGCAATTTTTGCAAATGATTGTACCCGTAATGTGGTGCGTTACGCTGCGCTAACACACCCTACGATAGGTACATTATTTCGGAGGACAAACCTAATACCTAACACCTAAGTGTAGTATGGCATCACGGCCCTACTCATTGACCTTTATGAATACACAAGATACTTCAGATTCCTCACCTATACAAATCCGTCCTTTGAGGCTAAGGGTAGATACCCAGACAGAAGAAGTGCGGATTGAGCTTGTGCCGATGATTGATGTAATTTTTTGTATTCTGACATTCTTCATTCTGGCAGCAGTGGGTTTTTCTCGTCAGCAAGCAATTAGTGTTGATATACCCCAAGCCAAAACCGGAACACCACAAGGACGAGAAATCTTGATGATTACTCTCGATCAATCCGGTGAAGTGTACGTTGAACAAGAGCGTATGATTAGGAAAGAGCAGTTCAAGCAGAAGCTCCAGACATATCGTCAACAAAATCCTGCTGGTTTGATGGCGCTATATGCTTCGGAAAATGCCCGTTACAATCAGGTGGTGCAGGTGTTGGATTTTCTTAGAGAAGTGGGAGGCGAAAGGGTAGCTTTAGCAACTCTAGGTGGAGAACCATTGCCAACTGCTAATGATCCTACTGCCCAGCCACCAGGCACTTCTGTTCCTGGCTTAAATCCCAACCAGCTACCAGCTAATTCTATTCCTGGTATTACCCCTACTCCTGGTATTAACCCTAATCAACAACCAGGAATACCCAACTTTAACAGTCCCACTCCAGGTAATTTACCGCAACCAGGAATACCCAATTTTAACGGTTCCCCCAGTCCAGGCAGTTTACCGCAACCAGGAATACCCAACCTTAACACCCCCAGTCCAGGTAATCCACAACAACTTGTGCCTGGAGGGGCAGGGAGTAATCCAAATCCTAGTCCTACAGTTTCTCCAGGAGAGAGAAATTTTGCTCCTGAGAGTTGATTAGACATCTCCAGAAACCTCATTTATTGGAGATGCTTAATTAGCAGCCCTGTAGAGACGTTGCATGCAACGTCTCTACAACGTGGGTCATAACGGGTTTATATGTGCCGGATTTATAGCAGTTACCAAGGCGATTAGGACAATGCCAAATGCTGAAACCTTTACCTGTCAATCTTTTGCCTTCTGCCTTTTGCTATAACGCCAACATTCACCTGCGATCGCCCAGTCTTCTTGGGTATGAACTACTAAAACTCGTACCCTAGACTCAGGGGTAGCAATGTCTACATTCACTGGGTTAGCCAAGTTCTTTTCTTCATCTAGGGTAACCCCCAAGAAGCTTAATCCCGCACAAGTAGCTTCTCGTACAGCAGCAGCTTGTTCCCCAACTCCAGCGGTAAATACTAAACCATCTACTCCTCCAAGACTAGCCACCATAGCACCGATTCCCATCTGTAATCGATGGATATACATCTCAAAGGCTAGCTTAGCGCGAGTATCTCCAGTTTCTATCGCCGCCAATATTGCCCGCATGTCTCCTGAAGAACCAAAAATGCCTTTTAAGCCCGACTCCCGGTTTAGCATCTGATCTAAGTGATCCACTGTGAAATTTTGTTCCCGCATCAGGTAAATGCCAATAGCGGGATCAATGGAACCACTGCGAGTCCCCATCATCAGCCCTTCCAGAGGGGTAAAGCCCATAGTAGTGTTGATGCTGATTCCCTTATCTACTGCTGCAAGGGAAGCGCCATTTCCCAGATGACAGGTGATCAGTTTCAGAGTATCCAGAGGATTACCTAAAATTTGAGCAGCTTTACGAGCACAATATTGATGGCTGATGCCGTGGAAGCCATAGCGACGGATACCTTGTTCAAACCAGTGGTAAGGAATGGGATAGGCAGCAGCTTTAGCAGGGATTTGGCTGTGGAAAGCGGTATCAAACACTGCCAGTTGAGGGATGTCTCCCAAGATTTGCTCGATTGCTTGGATTCCTTCTAAATGGGCAGGATTATGAGCAGGTGCGAGGGGAATTAACCGTGCGATCGCTGCTTTTACTTCTGGAGAAATGGGGGTAGACTGGCTGTATTCTGTTCCTCCGTGAACCACCCGATGTCCTACGATATCGATTTGATCTAAGCTAGTTAGTACAGCGGTATTCCCCTGAGTGAGGGTGTTAAGCAGTTGAGTTAGAGCTTGCGATCGCGAATCAGTAACTAGGGAGATTATCTGTTTAAGTCCGTTAGCCTTTACAGTTAATTCTGCCCCATCCGCTGATTTTCCCCAATCCACTGTCCCTGACCACAATGGTTCTGGGGGGAGGTCTGGTAAAGTTGAGTCAGGAATGTCGTATAGGCAACTTTTTTGAGTACTTGACCCCGCATTGAGTACCAAAATTTTCATTATTAGAATTGATTTTTCTGATTGACCAAATTTAAGTAGGGCTTGCTGAATAAGTCGTAACTTTCGGGTTGAGATAGGTGTTAGGTTTTAGGTGTTAGGTTTTAGGCAATTCTTCCCTGTTGCTTATTGCCTGTTGCCTCGTTTATTAAGAGTCAGACGCAGGTTCTTTATAATATAGGCTCACCCACTGCTCACCTCAATCAGCCGCCATGATTTTCCCAGAACTCAAATCCGGCTTGCCATCCACCGAAGACTTACCCTGTTCAGATGATACGCCTGTGGATAATGAAGACCAGAATCTCCTTCCCAACCTTTTGCTACTGATCCTAGCTAACATTTGGTCAGACCGTATGGATTGGTACTTTGGTGTGGATATGGCAGTTTATCACACTACTGGCATCAGCCCCAAAGTTCCCATTGTGCCAGATGCCTTTCTGAGTTTGGGAGTAGAACGCCGAAAGAGAGGAAAATCCCGTAGAAGTTATGCCGTTTGGGAAGAAAATGGTGTTGTCCCACTCCTAACCTTAGAAATGGTTTCTCATAAACCGGGTGGAGAATATGACGAAAAAATGGCGATTTATGCCAGGTTAGGAGTTCTATACTACATTATCTATAATCCTGAATTTTGGAAACGGGATAGACAGCAGCCATTTGAGGTACACAAACTTATCAATGGTCAGTATCAGCAGCAGATTGGTGAACCCTATTGGATGCCGGAAATGGGATTGGGAATTGGGCGCTCACAGCAGATCTTTGGTGGTATTGAGTATGAAATATTGTCCTGGTACAATCGGCAGTTTGAGGCTTATGCTTTACCAGAAACTGTTATCGAGCAGATGCGTCAGCAGTTACTGATAGAACGGCAACGGGCAGATATAGAACGACAGCGGGCAGAAAAGTTAGCTCAGTATTTGCGATCGTTAGGAATTGATCCCGATAACTTGCCTGAGACTTAGGCGATTTTTTAAGAATGATTGTACCCATAATTTGGTGCGTTACGCTGCGCTAACACACCCTACGATAGATACATTTTTTCCTATAAATCACCTTTCCTGATGAGGAAAGAGTGTACTAGCTTCCTTCTCTTAAGACCAATTCTTCTCTTAGGTGGGAGCGGTCAATCAATTTTAGATTTTAGATTTTAGATTTTAGATTGACCCCATGTCTAAAGCCAGGGGCTTGGAATAATGATAAAATCTTTGTTTTTTCCACGGATAAATCCGGGGGCTTGTATCCTTGTTTTTTTCGGTCAGCAATTTTGTGTAGTAAAGGCCCTCGTTCCGCCATTTCCACAACGCTTACCGAAGCTACTGGCATCCTAATGCGATCGCGAAATCTCCTACATCGATACCTAGAAGTCGTTTTTCCGTGGCGCAAAAAGTAAACTTTTAAGCTCATACATATAGATTACAAATTGTTGATCAATTCTAAATAAAACATTAAAAAAACAGCATTTTTAGTGAATATATATTCTAACAGATTTGACAAAAAATACTTAAGTTTATAGATAGTATTTTCTTAAACTAATCATCAAATATTTCAAATATTTTCAAGTCTAATCCATAGCTATGATCAATTTAATAAAGAAACTGTGCATCATTTCCTAACCTCATCTCGTCTACCTGCACGAAACATTGAACATTATGACCCAAGCTCCCTTCAAACCCATTGAGATTACTCAAACTCTTTCTCCTGAAGAGTTATCTAAAATTCATGCTTACTGGCGAGCCTGTAATTACTTGGCCGTGGGCATGATTTACTTAAGGGATAATGCCCTACTAAAAGAACCTCTTAAGGCAGATCATGTTAAACATCGCCTCTTAGGTCACTGGGGTGCTTCCCCTGCTTTAAGTTTTAGCTACATTCATCTCAATCGGCTGATTAATAAGTACGATCTTAATGCTATTTTTATGGCTGGCCCTGGTCACGGAGCCCCTGGGGTTATCGGGCCAGTTTACTTAGAAGGAACTTATTCGGAAGTTTACCCAGATAAAAGTGAAGATGAGGAGGGTATGACCAAGCTTTTCCGGTGGTTTTCTTTCCCCGGTGGCATTGGCAGCCATTGTACCCCTGAACTTCCAGGCTCGATCCATGAAGGGGGTGAATTGGGGTACAGTCTCTCCCATGCTTACGGTGCTGCTTTCGACAATCCAGATTTACTAGTAGCCTGTGTTGTTGGTGATGGTGAAGCAGAAACGGGACCTTTAGCAACAGCTTGGCACTCTAACAAGTTTCTCAACCCCATTCGTGATGGTGCTGTTTTACCGATTCTTAACCTCAATGGTTATAAGATTGCTAACCCCACCATTCTTGCCCGGATTTCCTCCGAGGAACTAGATTATCTCTTCCGAGGTTATGGCTACACTCCTTATGTCGTGGAAGGGGATGATCCGGAAGTGATGCACCAAAAAATGGCAACCACTATGGAAGAGTGCATTGGGCAAATTCGCTCTATTCAAGCAGAAGCCCGTAGCACTGGGGTCGCTAAACGCCCTCTATGGCCGATGATTATCCTCCGGACTCCCAAGGGTTGGACTGGACCAAAAGAAGTAGATGGTCATAAAACGGAAGGATTTTGGCGATCGCACCAAGTACCTCTGGGGGGTATGCACAATAACCCAGAGCATATACAAATACTGGAAGCTTGGCTCAAAAGCTATCAACCAGAAGAACTTTTCGATGCCAATGGGACATTTTTGCCGGAACTAAAGGCAATAGCTCCCAAAGGTCACCGCCGCATGAGCAATAATCTGGTTGCCAATGGTGGCAGGGTGCGTAAGGAATTGCGTATGCCGGATTTTCGGGAATTTGCTGTGGAAATTCCCCAACCTGGTACGGTAGAAGTGGAAAATACCCGGGTCTTGGGTTATTTCCTGCGGGAAGTAATGCGCAAGAATAGAGACAACTTCCGAGTCTTCGGCCCCGATGAAACTGCATCGAATCGCCTCCAATCCATCTACGAAGTTAGTAAAAAAGCGTGGATGGGGGATTATTTACCAGAAGACGAAGATGGCAGCGAAATAGCAACGGATGGTCGAGTGATGGAAATGCTGAGTGAGCATACCTTACAAGGCTGGCTAGAGGGTTACCTACTATCGGGACGCCACGGCTTTTTCCACACCTACGAAGCCTTTGCCCATGTCGTGGACTCCATGTTTAATCAACATGCCAAATGGCTGGACATTTGCAAAAAAGAAGTGCCTTGGCGGGCTCCTGTTTCTTCCCTCAACATTCTGCTCTCTTCCCTAGTTTGGCGGCAAGATCACAACGGTTTCAGCCACCAAGACCCCGGTTACATCGATTTGGTGACTAACAAGAGTGCGGATGTGGTTCGTGTCTACTTCCCCCCCGATGCTAATTGCTTGCTGTCTGTGGCGGATCACTGTCTGCAAAGTCGAGATTACGTCAATGTGATTATCTCTGACAAGCAGAAGCACTTGCAGTACCTCACAATGGAAGAAGCGATCGCTCACTGTACTAAAGGTCTTGGTATTTGGGAATGGGCTAGTAACGATGATTGCGGCAAGGAACCTGATGAAGCGGATGTGGTAATGGCTTGCTGTGGGGATATTCCCACGATGGAATCCTTAGCGGCTACTGCCATTTTGCGGGAGGAATTTCCTGATTTACGGGTTCGGTTTATTAATGTTGTTGATTTACTGACTCTAGTAGATGAGCAGGAACACCCTCATGGCTTATCGAACCGTGATTTTGATACTTTGTTTACTCCAGATAAGCCGGTCATCTTTAATTTCCACGGCTATCCCTGGTTAATTCACAAATTAGTTTATCGCCGCACCAATCAAGAGCGTATTCATGTTCGTGGTTACAAAGAGAAGGGTAATATTAATACTCCTCTGGAACTAGCGATGGAGAACCAAATCGATCGCTTCAATTTAGTCATTGATGTGATTAATCGTGTACCTTCTTTAGGTTCTCGTGCTGCTTATGTCAAGGAGCGGATGAAAAACAAGATTATTGAGCATACAAATTATGCTTTCGAGCAAGGGATGGATAAACCGGAAATTCGGGAGTGGAAATGGCCTTATTAGAATTTAGAATTTAGAATGCAGAATGTAGAATGTAGAATTGGGAATTGGGAATTGGGAATTGGGAATTGGGAATTTAGTTACACTAATGTGAATTAAATTGCACATACTGTAGGGGCGAGTTGAGCAACAATCTGGGTTATTTTATCCGAATATTAGGATCAAAACCTGCCCAACACCATCTCCCGGTTAAGGCCAGCAATCTCCCTATTCTACATTCCCCAGGTTATCGTTTGGGCGGGTTTTGTCAGTCGATGATTGCCGAATTCGTTAATGCCTGACCCTAAACCCGTCCCTACAGAGTTTTCCCTTACTCATCTTACTCATCTGCATCGGGGTCAATACCCATTGATCTTAACCTTTCTGCTAATTTGGCGGCTTTTTGTTCTGCTTGTTCAGCTAAGGGAATAAAAATAGATCTGGTAATAAATGAAGAGTTTGTTGGGGAAGCGATCGCAATATTGGAAAAACCAAAAAGAGACTTCTATTTCATATATTTTTGATGATAGCCTTTGCAGGTGCACACTTATCCTATCATGTAAAATGATACCACAAAATTAAGAAAGAGAACAGGAAAAATCATTTCCCATTCTCAATTCTCAATTCCCCGACAACAAAAAAAATAACAAAAAACAAACAACAAGTTTATTCAATTCTGATGCGGAAGCGGACAAAACCGACATTGCTAGGAGCTGTTGGTACAATATCTCCCAAATTTACTAGAACTGCTCCTTGTGGCTCACTGGAGTTGGGACAAGGAGGACTACTTACGGGTGCTAAAGGTGAGAAAAATTGACCTTGGTCTGCATCTGCCGCATTCGTTATGTTGGAAGTTGCGCCATTCTGATTTACGGCAATGCCACTGTTGCCGGTAAAACCATTAGGTACAAAGACAGTTCCTGCGGGAATCGGGTCACATAACCGGACATTTTCTAGGGTAGTACCACCCTCAGCTAAGAAGTAGATAGTATACTCAACAACATCTCCACTGGCTAAGGGTTCATCTAACTGAGAGACTCCAACTGGAGTACCGGTACTGAGTCCAGACCAGCCTGCTAAGTTATCATTGGTGTCGTTGGGGTCATCAACAAAAGCGCCAAAGTTGACTCCAGGAATGGTAATCCCTTCTCTGAGAGCATTGGTAATGCGTTTGACTAACACCAATGTTGTCGGACCAGGATCAGGATCAGTAGGATCCGTGGCATCTCCCCCCACGGTGACGATGGTGGGTTCATCGTCTGCGGTATCAGGTAGGTTGCCAGTATCTACCCCATCATCATCAAGTTGGGGTATGTCTCCAGTGCCAGCAGAGGCATCCGTAACCACGTTGTTCAGGGTTCCACCGGTTGAGGTCGCAACGGCTTGGTTCATAATCTCCGTTCCTGCAGTAACATCTTCGTTGATGGTCACCCGATAGGTCATGGTGATCTCAGAGCCTCCAGGAGGCAGTGTTCCTAAGGTAGTAGGACTAGTGAGGTTATTATCAGTGGAGCCGTTAAACGTGGGGTTAGCAGTGACAACGGCTCCGTTAGCTGCAGCAAAGGTATAGGAACCAGGGACAAAGGTTACCAGAGTAGTGTCAATTGTGTCCCTAGCTAGGAATTCGGTGACATTTCTAGTTCCGTCATTGTTGCGGTAGATGACAGTGTATTCGAGGGTATCACCAGGGTCTGCTTCGCCATCACCATCAGCATCAATAACCAACGCACTAGATTTAACACCCACTGGCTGAACTGGACCAGGGATAATGGTAAGTTCTGCGAAATCGCTATTGTTGTTAAGATTGGGATCAGGGACGGCAGGACTTGTAGGATCAAAAGTATCAGGGGGTGGAGAAATTTGAGCAGTATTCTGCACGGTACCACCTGCCGCAATCGGTAAGATAGTACCGTTGATCGTGATTGTTGCTGCTGCTCCTACATCAAGATCCACTGTCAATTCAACGTCATTGCCTTCTCCCTCGGTAGTACCACAAGCTGCTGTGGCTGGATCTACAGGCTCACAAGTCCAGGTAACATTGGTAATTGCATCGGGAATGGTATCTGTTACTGTAGCTCCCTCAATATCAGTGAAGGTATCTGGATCTATTAATGGTGGGTTTGCTTCAGCGGGAGTTAGACTTCTGACTGTTAAAGTATAAGTAACGGGACTACCAGCTTGGAGTGGGGTTGCACTAATAGCTTTGTCGATAGTTAGGTCAGCTTTGCTAATCGTAATTAGACCACGTACTATCTCTGGACGTACCAAGGAAGTCCAAGTATCAATACCGTTATTGTTACCAAACCCAGTACCAGTACCATCGCCAAAGATGTGGCCTCCTCCGGAACTGTCCTGGCCGTTTAAGGCACTAATCGGATTGGTGGGATTACCAATGTCCTCTAACCCAGTGTCATTGTAATAGATGAAGTTCTCTAAAGAAACTGTACCTGTTGCATTATCTACCCGGTCAAGAATAAAACCGTCCTCATTACTTTCTGGATCAAAAAAAGGAAAGTGAACGTCACCAATAATAAAGTTAATGCTGGCGTCATAGGGAGTGTTACCTGCCGGTAGAAGATCACCATTCCCGTCCTGACCATTCCAGTTTACCGTGTTTAGCCCATTAACAGCTTCACCTGTTAAGAGTACGTCGTTGCCGTCTCCGAGAATACCGTTCCGATTGACATCAATGGTAATGATAAACCTTCCAGTTTCATCAGCACCTTGACCCTGAATATTGAAACTAAAGTTACCACCCCTTGTTGGATCAGCTCTACCTGGAGTACCATCTACTCCCACAAAACTCAAGGTATCAATAGTGGGGGGTGGTGGAGGGTTTTGGCGCAAAAAGGTTAGACCAAAATTGGCAACCGTTGATGCTACCGGTAGATCTGCACTAGGTGGGTTAAAGAAAATCTTATGAGTGATGTCATCTGCGTTATCTGGCTCATTAGGAAGATGGAATATCGGGTCAGGAATCGTAGGAACTGAGCGGAAAAGAGGTTCGCCAGCTTGATCCGTAAATCCTTTGTTGTTAGCAAAGAAGATAAATCCAAAGGGAGCCATACCATTGAGATTCATCCGGTACAGATCACCCCGTTGAGTTTGAATGTAGGCGATAGAATTCATCGGCTCTCCGTTACCTCCCAGGTTGAGAGGCAAATAGGTAGCATAAACTCGACCATCAACCGTGTCTCCAGTATTGGCAAGATTATTACGCACAGAGATATCCCAGGCTGAGATAAAATTGTCGTCAGCAGCCTGAGCAGGCAGCACATCAGCATCTGTTACTGGTGGATTATCATCACCATCCAATTGCGTGCTATCAGGACTGACAAAGGTTACGGTCCAGATTCCTTCTATCGCAAGGAGGCCATTAAGTGGAACTACACAGGGATCGTAACCTCCAGGATTACCTCCACCATCTTCTTGAGGACCAGCCAGTTCTTGAGCACGATTAGCAATCAATCCTTCTCCTGCTCCACAAGGATTGGCAAGTAGCATACCATTGGGATCTCTGACTTGAATGGCACCATTACCGATATTAACAGCACTGGAGCCAAGATTGATCGTTTCCCCTGGACGGGCAAATACTTGAATCGTGGTGCTACGAGGTACACCAGCTGTATCATCATCGCGAAAATCAAGGAAGGGACGCCGACCATCTAAATTGTTGTTACCCGCTGCATCAGTAGTCAAGTCCACACTGCCTTCAGCGCGGATGGGTTGACTCCAGCTCAAACCCATTGCTAAGGCAAGGCTGCTGATAATTAACCAACTCTGGTGTTGAAAAATTTTGAATCGTAATTTCATTTGTATAAGTGTTAGGTGTTAGGTGTTAGGTATTAGGTATTAGGTGTTAGGTGAAATGGAGACCTTTAGATTTCCGTCTCCCCCCAAGTTGGGGTGAAATCCTTGCCCCGCCGGTCATTTAAATTCCAGGCTCATAGCTCACGTCATCTAAAGATGACTGTTGGTGATAGGAATTACGCATTGTACAAATTGAACATTATGTGTCTCACGCAATGCGTAACTCCTAGATGAATCCGAAAAATTTAGTCCATTTCAATGGACTTCAGCTATTAGCCTTGGATTTAAATCCAAGGCGGATTAAGGCATCTAACCAGCTAGTTATGTTAACGACTCTCCAGGCTGGGAAAAGCAGCAGTAGGCAATGCACGAAGGACTGCCTTAATTGCCGGTTCAGAAGTACCATAGTCAGGATGAGTCGCAATAGCACTCACTTGATCTCCTGCTTCTACTTCAGTGAGAGTAATCGAAAACTTCCCTTCCTCATCCACCGAAATACTCGTAATTGGTTCCCATTGTTTCCCTGGCTCCTGGTTACTAGAATCATTGGAGATACTCTGGGTAACTCGATAGATTTCCACTGTTGAACCAGGAAGTGCTTCTCCAAGTAAAGTGACTTTGGTGGGAGAGAGGAAGAAAAATTCCTGAGAAGCGAAGCTAGGGGTATCGAGTGCAAGATTGGCAGTTTGGCGACGCCGTTGGTAGTTATCAATTGCTGGATTACGACCATCCCCAACCTGGTAAGCTTGGACAGTAGTTCCCTGCTGGCTAACTAAGTCAATACTGAGTCCTTGGAGATTGGCAAATTGGTTGCCAGTAATCGTAATCCGTCGGCTTTCCGGTACAGCAGCTACGGTTATACCTGATCCTGGTTGGTTGCTAATTTGATTATTGGTAATCTTGTGCTCATTACCCATCAGGTAAACCGCTGCTTGTTTTAAGTCGCGTCCATTATTGGTAATTTGGTTATCTCGAATTTCAACAGCACCATCTGGCTTAAAAGTAAAGATAGCACTGCCAGCATTATGGCGAATCAAGTTGCTAGTGATAACAGAATCGCTGATATCTCCTTCTAAGCGAATGGCATCAGGCATTCCCGCAAAACCGTTACCTTCGAGGAGGTTGTCTTCAATCAAGAGGTTACTGGCTTGCCGACTAGTGATAATACCACTGCCTTGATGATTCGCGATCGCATTATTCGTAATTTTGAGATTACTGCTGTTGTAGGCATAGACACCAAAAGCAGATTGGGAATGGCGAATGGGGGATTGGGAATTGGAACTTCCGATTTCTACATTAGGAGCAATACCTAGCCAATTGTTCTCAATTACTACATCTTGTGGAGGAGGCATATCGAGGCTATCAAAGAGCATATCCTCGGTTAACAGCAAAGCATCATGAGGAGAGTCTGCCTCTTCTTGACTTTCCGAGAGCTCTTTGGGATTGGGGGGGTGAGAAATAAAGATATCACCAGGGGGAATGAGAGCATCTGGTATGCTGTCGCTATTGAAACCATAAATGCTCAAACCCCGAATCGTTACCCCATCTGCTACTACTGTTATGCCGTGCCAAATTTCCTTCCCAGCGGCTGGAGTAATGGCGACTACTGGTACTGGTACAGTAATCTCTTCTATTTCTAACTCAGAATCACCATAACCTAGTTGACTAGTACCATCAATTAATAATCCTGGACTAGCTAAGATACTTAAGGGCTTGGTTAACTCAATCGTGGTTTGTTGAGGAGGCAAGTTAAATTCAATGAGGGAACCAGCAGTTTGGCTTGTACTTCCTTTTCTGGCTCTCACCTGCCTTCGTTCTACTTCACTCAGTTGCTGTAGTGGTAAAGTACCATTAACAATGGCGATTGCTTCCCGTAAGGTAAGTGCTT
This sequence comes from Symploca sp. SIO1C2, assembly GCA_010672925.1. Classification (GTDB taxonomy): domain Bacteria; phylum Cyanobacteriota; class Cyanobacteriia; order Cyanobacteriales; family Coleofasciculaceae; genus Caldora. The sequence goes on from JAAHFP010000003.1 coordinate 96,460, forward strand.
CATCTGTGGCTATGGTATCAGCATTGCTATTCACCACAATATCCACATTTGTCAAGGGGTCAATCTTTGAATGAGACTCAGCAGTGGCTACAGTAGGTAAAGCCAAGATACTCAACAACGCCAACGTTAATCTTGTTTGTTGTTTTTTGTTCGTTATTAGTTGTTTGAGAGTCTTAGATAAAGCTTGAGGAAATTCCTTCTGCCTTTCTTCCTCAAATAACCCAAAACCAATTTTATTACTCATCTGTACCCTCCTCCTATTGGGAATTGGGGGTGCTTTCCCCTTGTACCACCTGCTCTGTAGCTTCATCGGGCAATACTGGTCTTTGTCGCCCAAAGCCAAAGAGGTCATTGACTTTTACTGAAATATTTAGGTAAGGTCCATCACTAGCGCGATAACCAGAAAAATCTCGGTCATCTACACTACCGAAGCTATAGCCTACCCCCACTCGTAAGTCTGGAGTGACATAAAAACCCGTCTCTAGAGCCCAACCCCACTCAGTGAAATTCGCCGACGGTTGCTGAATAGTGCGACCCTCAACGGCTAAATCCATCCGGTAGCCTAATCGATAGGAAGCTCGCATTTGCCCCAAATAAACAGCGCTACTGTTGCTGAAGTTTTGGGATAAATCGGTTTTGCTATGGCGCATGGCAAATTTGCTGTAAAATTCCCAGCGCCAACTGGGAGCCAAGATACCTTCAAAGGAAAGTACATGGTCTTCCGAACCAGTACCACTACCTAAAAGTAGAGTATCAGGAATTGTGGAAGGATTATCTCGATACTCATAGTTGAGCAGAGCATTGAAACTGTCATCAACTGGATTACGATAAGCCATGCCCACTTTGAGGCTGGTGGTATCATCTAGTTCTTCCAACAATTGATTAGCAGCACCAGCCCGGTTGAAACGGACTAAAGCGGTTAAAGCTGGTGTCAGTTTGCCAGATGCAGCGGCGGAAATAACAGTATTGCCGTTGGCTGAGCCACCCCGACGCTCAAATCTAGCGGAAGCTCGGAAGTCGGGACTAGCAGTATATTCTAAACCGACATTGTAGGAATCTCCATCCCCAACACTTAAAGCAGAGGCTCCTTGCCCCACTGCATAGGGTTGAGCAAAGCGCTGTCCTACCGCAGTTTGACTGTCGATACTTCTACCCACATGTTCGTAGCCTAAGCTAAGTCGGAGTCCAGGAGATAATACTACCTGATGATTTAGTCCTACTGTACTTTGGCCAACTAAACCATTATGCCCGTTTACTAGTTGGTAGCGATTAGTCAGGGTAGTACTGTCTCCAAAGCGGTAATCGGAAGATGTACCCAAACTAGTAATGGAGTTTTCCCCTAATAGTCCACCATCGAAAAACTGGTGCGCTAGTTGTAAACTCACTCCTGGTTCTACCTGCCAATCCAAACCTAAAGTAGTGCGGTTGGGGTAAAGGGGGTCATTGTCATCCAGACTCAACTCATTTTGTGCCCGAAAATCAAGGTTTTCCAAGAGGGGAAGATTCAGGCGAGAGACTATTTGGGAGGTATTGCTATCAAAAGTATCACCAACGCCATCTTCTCGGGAGCGGTTGACATATTCCAGGCTCAAATCTGCAGCACCAATTTTTTGCCCTACTCCAGCTCGAATTGTGGTTAGTTCATTATCAACCCGGCTACCGGGTTCCGCTTCAACACTAGTACTAAAGAGATCCTCGAAAGTGGTGCGCACTGCCGGAGCTCTGCCAAAATTCCTCTCGTAGTCGTAACCAACCTGTATATTAGTAGTAGGAGTAACGGCAGCGGCAACGGATGCCCCATAACGATTTTGTCCTGGTGCGTAGCTGAAGGTGGCATTGTTGACAAAATTTTCTTCTACTAAACGGTAGTAGGCTTTAGTCCTAATGTTGGGGGTAATGTTACCATCCAATTCTATGCGATAGGCAGAACCCGTAATTGTGCCGGAAAACTCCGAATTATTTTCCGAGTAAGCATATTCCCCAACTAAGCTTAGATCATCACCAAAAGGAACAAAGAAGTCTGCCGCATAGAGTTCAAAGTCTCGGTCTCCCTCATCTTCCTGGAGATAGGTAGCTGCTAGCCAACTCTCTCGATTGAATTCCTGGGAGAAGTTATACTGGGCTCGTCCACCATAAATATTGGTTTCATCTGTATCTACCCCTTCAAACTGATAAGTGACCACAATGCGCCTAACTAAAGTCTCGCCAAAGGGGTCAATATCAACGGCATGAATTGGGCGACGGAATAACAGAGTACCCCTGTCGTAGTCGATTTCGTAGTCAGGACCGCGAAACAGAGGTTCTCTCGAAATAACTGTGCCGGGGCGGTTAATCTCCTCAGTTTCAATAAAGACATTTTCACTACCGTGTACTAACAGACGGCGAGAGAGGAAGTAATAACCACTAGTACCATCGGGAGGAATGGTGTCTCGCTGGAAGCCTTGGACATCATTACTAAATAAACCGGTTAATTGTAGATTACCGAAATTGAAATTGCCTTTAAAACCGTGGAGTGCTCTAGTGGTTGCTGAAAATTCCTGGGAAGCTCTAGCTAATTCTGTAGTACGATAGTCTCCCCACATGACATAGTCAGGTTCAGCTCCAGGAACCGGGGAATTGCGCTCAAACCGTAGATAGACACTATCTGTAGATGGGGTGAGATATTCAGCCGTGGAGCTATCTCCATAGACTGAGTACTTTTGCTCACAAGCTTGAGGACTACTAAAGAGCTCAGTGATACCTTCGCAGTTTTCATTGAGAGGCCGGAAACTGTTGTAAGCTCCAGTAAACAGCCATTCTCCTACAGCACCGGTAGCAAACACCGAACCTTGGAAATTAACTTCCGCATCTTCTTCGCCATTAAGAGGCAGAAAGTCTCGGCGGCTACCGAAGTAGTCAGTTCCTTCTTTCCCCACTCGCAGGTTTAACACCCCAGACATAATCGAAGGGCGCAGGTTAGTGGTGAATTCTACTTGGGTGTAGGCTTCGAGTTCCTTCTGGGGTAATTCGGAAGATAAGGGTACATAGGAAGAAGCCGCTTCCCTTTCATGATGTCCCACTCCTAAACCAACTACTGCTGCTCGGATACGAACTTTTTGTGCTTCTAAACTAGAGCGTAACCTGGCAGTAAATTTGCCTTCCTTTGCTAGTACCTGGAAACCTGTTTGATCCTCCTCATGATCCGCTCCAGCAAATTCCCCAGCACTAGCAGTTAGGGTAACTACAGTATCTTCGGTAATCAGTTCCCCATTCTCATCGGTGATTGTACCTTCTATGTCTACAAAAGAGCGACTATCAGCAGGAATGCGGGGATTTCCTAGAGGAGCAATTTCAATCTGAGCCGATTGTTCTTCTACCGTCAATTGCACCGTAGCTGGAGAGCCATTTTCTGCTGCTACGGTAATGGTATTTTCCCCAGTTTCTAAGGGAATATTATACCAAACTTGGGTGATCAGGTTCTGGCTCTCATCCCGCTCGATTTGGGTAACAATATTGGAGCCAATTAGTTTTTCGTTAACTCTTACCTGAACCTGAGAGTCACCATTGTATTGCACAATCAAGTTAGTGGTGCGTACTCCTCCACTATCAGAAAGAGTATCAATCGTTGCACCAGTTTGGGGAGCTAAAATACGTACCTGGTTAGGTGCTAGCTGAGCTTGAGCAGAAGTTGTTGGTAAAGAGTTAGGTAATTCCTCAAATTGCTCTAAATTCTGTGACTGTCTTACTGGCTGAATTTCCAACTCCTGGGTATTAGTAGCAGGAGCAGTCGGCTGATTATTGAGTAACTCCGAGCCATTAGAAATTCCTACTGGTTGAATTTCTAAATCTTGTGTTGTATTGACAGGTGCAGAAATCGGTTGATTATCCAGTAATTCTGAGTTATTAGAAATTTCAAATGGCTGAGTTTCCAACTCTTGGACAGCATTAGTAGATGATGCAGAAGTTTCCTCCCCATTCTCAATTCCTAATTCGACCTTCTTAATTCTTAATTCTTCATTCTTAATTCCCAACTCTTCTGCTTGCGCTGCTGGAAGTATCCCTAAGACGCTAGCCAGCAAAAACCCACAAGGTAACGTCATTAGTAATGACGGTTTCAAATAGCCATCGGTAAACGGCAGCTTCTGGATAGAATTACGTAAGTAAATTTCCTGACTTAAAGGGCTGGGTTCTTTCTCCTGCCTTCTCTGAGTGAATTTATTATTCATCGCTGTCCCTCCCTGTACGCTGGTGTCACAGCAAAATTCATTCGAGCCAGTCCTCCAGGCTCTAGTTGTACCAAACGAGACTGACTGTTACTTTCAATGAACTTACGATTTGGAGCAAAAGTATAACCGGGCACACTAGTCAAATCCAAAGTGCCACTACGACGCCCAGCAAGGACATTAGCCAAAGAAAACAAGCCATTAGCATCAGTAGTTACACGGTTACCATCGTCCAAGAAAATTACTGCATTGGGTACTCCAGGCTCTCCTGGCTGTTGCTGTCCATCGAAGTTTTTATCCACAAACACCCTGCCAATCAAAGTTCCACAGTCTGAAAGGATGCCTGGATCAAGTCGCAACACATGACTCGCAACATTACTTCGGGGTTCTTGGGCATTGTTTCTCGCTTCACCCCGAATCGCATCTGGAGTGACCAAAGTAGCATAGACTACATTTAGGGTTTCATTTGGTTGCAGACGGGGAAAAGTGAAGGTAACGCTTCTACCGGATACACTTGCTGGATCGAAGTTTACCGTTGTTGTACCTGTGGTTGTTGTCAAAGAACCCTGTAGAGATTCCGGCAAAAAGCGAAAACCCATTGGCAGTGTATCAGTGATTCTGATGTCATTTGCTGAGCCTGCACCAGTATTTCTTAGCGCCAAGCGATAAACCACAGTATCTCCAGGCTCTGCTGCTGCTCTATCTGCTGTTTTCGTTAGCTCTAGCCTGGGTTCCGCTGCTGTCAACAGAGCTTCGTTGGAATTAACTGGTTCAGAAAGATTGTCAGCAGAGGCTGAGGCGGTGTTGGAGATTTGGGCAACAGCAGGAGCAATGCCTACAGTTAGTAAGCCCGTAATGGTTAAGGTTAGAGGAATCACCTCCAACCATTGCCTTAATAAATTCATGAGAAAGAAGTATTAGTTTAGTAATGCACTCCCTGTAGGAGGGTATTGGTTGACCAAGGCAAAGAAAAAATGAAATTTAAAGAACATGGAAGATAGACATGTTAAGTACTCCTTTGACCAGACATAAGTCTCGCGATCGCTATCATGTAATGTCAATTTAGAAATTTAGCAAGGATTTTTATCTGTATAAAGAATATACAGCTTTTGAGTAGATTTACGTAAGTGGGTAAGCATGACAAAACAACCTCAGTAATGTTATGTTTTGTAAACAAAACTTATCAAGCATCGGCAACGATCATCACTCATCCTCCTTTCCTTCAACTAAATTTCAACAACAAATAAGCAGTTAACTGCTCCCATCTTAGGGATGGGTATGACTTTTCATTCTCCTACACTAACTTTTTATTTATTGTGAGTTGTTAATTTTTTGTGAAAAACAAAAAAATTAACAACTTACTTTACCCAGTCAGCAATTGTACTTTCTAATCATCTTGATCAAGATGGGTACGAGAGCTTAATTGGGCAAAGTTTAGCTAACTATTTAGTGGATTTACTAGCTCATCTACCAAATAGTTGCTATTAGTAACTTTGGCAAATAATTACCATACAATTTAATGTTTGCTCTCCCAAAAGGAGATTAACAGACCCTAATAATTGATTCACGACGGTGAAAAATTGAGTATAAATAGACCCATCACCAAAGTGTCGTGTCAGGAAGTTTTAGTCTGCTATGTGAGGAGATGTACTGATATTACCTAGGGTAATAATCTGGGAAAATTACTAAATTTTTTCCAGTTTTTGAGTCCATTCAGTTAATCAGTCATAGGATATTTACAATCCTTAGTAAATTAATACAGAGCAATAAATTTTGCTGCAACGCACCCTACATAAATCTTGCTGCAACACACCCTTAATCAAAACTTTGTCAGCTCTGTTATTCGATTTACTTTCAAGATGTTATCGTAGCAAATTAAGGCGATAGATCAATCATTTTATCATGTGTCAAAGGAAATTATCTCTTAAGGAGTAAGACCAAAGCAATAATGAGGTTCTCAACTAAGTGAGGGAGTCTTCCAATGGAAGCAAATGCAAGGGTTATTTGTTATTCGTTGTTGGTTGTTTATTAAGAAAGACAAAAGGATTAGCCTGGAGAATCCAGGTTTGAATAGCCGCAGCTACCCCATCTGCCTCAACACTAGGGGCAACCCAATCTGCGATCGCTTGAACTGCCTCTGGTGCATTACCCATTGCTACACCAATACCAGCGTACTTGAGCATTTCCACATCGTTGAATTCATTGCCAATCGCCATCACCTGTTCCGGTTGGAGTGCCAATAAGGTCTCTGCTAGGTAATTCGCCGCTGTTCCCTTATTCACATTCGGATGGACTGCTTCCAATGAAATTTCTTCATATTGGGTGAGGCACAACTTGGTGGGATTGTAGTTATAGTGCTGCTGCAAGCTGTTTAATAACTGAGAGTCTTGGCTGAGGGCTTTCACTTTGGTGAGCCCTTGGTCTAACACCTGTCGTAGATCACTGACAGGAATAGCCTGTAACTTAAACTGCTCCAAATAAGCCAGAGTAGTAGTATTAAAATTCTGTATAAAAATTTTGTCTTCTATGTGGATGTGAATTGAGAGGTGCTCTTCCGATTCATGATGCTCTAGGTAATCCAAAAGTTGAGCAGCAACTTGAGGTTCTATAGATAAATGACGGTGAACAGTTCCCGTTTGTGGCTCTCGGATTAATGCCCCGTCGTAGGCAATCAGTGGTAAAGTTGAACAGATTTTCTCGTAGAAGGGTAGAGCAGACTGGTACGAGCGACCTGTAGCAATTGCTACCTGAACCCCCTGAGCTTGAGCTGCCTGAACAGCTTCGATAACAGGCTGGCGGATACTATGGAATTCTCCTGTTACTGTACCGTCAATATCTAAGATTAGCAGGCGAATGTCCGGGGGAGAAAGGGAGTTTGTAGAAGGAAACATTAAGTAGTATGAAATTCAAGCACCTGAATACTATTTTTCCTGGCGGAGTGGCAACAAGGCATGTCAAGGAGGCTGGATGTGGGATGTGGTGAAAATAGGCATGGATAATTAGCAAGAAAGGGCTTCTATTACTTGACTCAATCCTGATTAAATTGTTCCCACTAACAGGGCGTTGCTCTTCTTTTTCCTCTGCACCCTAAACCCTACACCCCAAACCCTGAATACGTTACAGCTTCTTTATACTCCTTGAAATTTTTTTCACTGGTGGGCTAGAGTGAAGTGAAATTTTGAGTGGAATTTCTTGAGCTTTGTATCCAAAAATTATCAGTTCTCTCTTCTTCATCAGCTTCCCACCCTTTTTTTCGCTCACCCGGTGGGCTATTTTCGCAGTACAGCACTAGAACCAATTAAGTTAAATTCCAAAATTTCCGTTAAATTTAAAGGATGAGTGGCGAAGTAAGGAAGGATAGATGTCAGCACAACTGTTACTAGTAGACGATGAGCCTGGACTAAGGGAAGCAGTCCAAGACTATTTACAAGAACATGGATTTACGGTACAAGCTGCTAGTAATGCCGGTGATGCTTGGCAAATGTTGCAGACGAGGACACCTGATCTAGTGATTTCTGACATCATGATGCCTCAAGTAGATGGGTATCAGTTCCTAGAGCAACTGCGGGAGGATCCTCGCTTCAAGTCTTTGCCAGTGGTATTTCTCACTGCTCGCGGAATGACTACGGATCGTATTCAAGGCTATCAAGCAGGTTGTGATGCCTATCTCCCAAAGCCTTTTGATCCAGATGAGTTAGTGGCGATTGTGGAAAACTTGTTGGAACGTCGCACTGCGACATCGGGAGAAGGTGGCAACACAGAACTTGAAGCGATCGCGCGACAGGTTGCAGAAATCAGAGGTATGCTAGATCAGCGCACTGGCATTACCCAAACACCTCCACCAATCCGCATTGATCTGACACCACGGGAACAGAGTGTCTTAGATTTGGTTGCCCAGGGGTTGATGAATAAAGAAATTGCTCGACGCTTAGAAACCAGTGTCCGCAATGTTGAAAAGTACGTCAGCCGCTTGTTTAGCAAAACTGGGACTAATAGTCGTACTGAATTAGTAAGGTATGCTCTAGAACATGGTTTGACGAATTAATTAGGGTCTGCTTTATAAGTCGTAACTTTTGAGTTTGAATAGGTGGTAGGTGGTAGGTGGTAGGTGTTAGGTGAGGTTTTAGGTTTTACTCACATCGTCTAAGTTTTAGGGAATTTTTCATGGAAGTGCAAGTCGTGGAATGGGAGCGTTATTTGTTGAATGCTTAAGAAAGACAAATAACAAACGACAAACAACAAACAACAAATAACAAACAACACACACTTTCAAAGTGAACTCGAATCTAGACTCTCTGCTTCACCAGTGGTTTGTGGTAGGTGTAAGCCACATTCTTGCTTAAGACCATTAAAACGGGTGTCGCGCTCGTGTTCGTCATCTAAGGTAAGTGGTCGGCTCGAATGCCAGTCCCCAACTGTAGTGTACCCCAAGTCAAAAAATGGGTGATAGGGTAAATCATTGGCCTGTAGGTATTCGTACACATCTTTGGCAGTCCAACGAAGAATCGGCAGTAATTTGTACAGTTTTTCTTGTTGATTAACCACTTGCAGACTCTTGCGGTGATTGGTTTGATCACGACGCAAACCTGCTAGCCAAGCTGTAGCGTTAAGTTCTTTTAAGGCACGCTGCATTGGCTCAACCTTGCGCATTTGATCATAGCGGTTAAAAGCCTCAACATCATTCTGTTCCCAGAGACGACCATACAATGCTTCCATCCGTGCTGGAGAGATGGGAGACTGGTAAACTTTAAGGTTAAGCTGTAGCCGTTCAGTTAACTGTTCAGCAAATTTGTAGGTTTCTGGTGGTAAATAGCCAGTATCAATCCAAATTACCGGAATTTCAGGGATGATCCGGGTAACCAGGTGTAGCATGACTGCGGACTGAATACCAAAGCTGGTACTCATAACCAAACCCTTGCCGAAAGTCTGTGCTGCATACTCGACGACTTGGGGTGCGGTGGTGTTGGCTAACTGCTGGTTTATTACCTCAAGATCCAGCTCATACTTTTCTAATATTGCGCTTGTCAAGTGATCTGATTCCTCATCCTGATACGGTTTTTTCAGTTCGGTTTCCTTGAGGTTGTAGGGGAACTGTTCTTGTGGGGTTACGACTCCCTCAACTTGGTCATGAGCAATCAAATTCAGTTGTGGCATAGTTGTTTTCTTTTTTCTTGCTCTGGATATAGTGTGCACCTTAGATTAGCACTAACTTTATCAATAAGGGGTTACAGAAGAAAGATGATCCAAGAAAAATCAACTTCTTCTGACAAGAGTCCCTCGTTTATTCTTAAACTATAAGACATTTTGGAACAAACAGTCAATAATTTATATTGTGACCGATACTCCACACCCTAACTGGCACAATCAGTATTTTCCTCTCTCTCTTCTTCCTCAGCTTCCCCAGCTCCCTCAGCTCCCCCAGCTTCCTCAGCTCCCTCAGCTCCCCCAGCTCCCCCAGCTCCCTCAGCTCCCTCAGCTTCCTCAGCTCCCTCAGCTTCCCCAGCTCCCCCAGCTCCCTCAGCTCCCTCAGCTCCCTCAGCTCCCTCAGCTCCCTCAGCTTCCCCAGCTTCCCCAACTCCCTCAGCTTCCTCAGCTCCCTCAGCTCCCTCAGCTTTCCCAGCTTCCCCAGCTCCCTCCGCTCCCCAAACCTTTACTCCCCCTGTTCCGTACCTTCAGTGTAATTGGAGATAAGTCTTTGACGTCTGGCTTGCAGGGCTCGCCAAGTAATGATTACAAAAGTTAAGATCGTCAGAGGCACAACAAATACCGTAACCACTAGGCTGAACCAGGGTAGGCTCTGGTGTTCTGTTGAATCTAAAATGAGGTAAGTAGTATAGGCGACAAAGTAGCTCAAAAACAACAGCCCTTCCCAACGGGAAACACTATTTCCTGTGAAAAAAATCGGTAAACAAGCGATTGCCACCGCAACCATCACCGGGATATCGAGTCGTAGGGCTGCTGTTGAGATGTTGATACCCCCTGGCGCGATCGCTGCAGATAAGCCTAAGACTGCAAGAATATTAAAAATATTACTACCGACCACATTGCCTACCGCAATATCCTGCTCACCGCGAAGACTGGCAATAATAGAAGTGGCTAACTCGGGCAAAGATGTTCCCAAAGCAATAATGGTTAAGCCAATGACTAATTGGTTGATGCCCATTGCTTGAGCAATCTTCGTCGCATTGATTACTAACAAGCGTGAACCGAAGAGCAATAAAGCGAAACCAACAACAAGTAGCGCCAGGTTAATTAGACCTTGCGACCAGGACATTCTACCACTTGTACCATATTCCTTATTATATTCATCTTGAACCTCTGGATTATTCTCTTTGTAGCTTTGGTAAATTAAAAATAGGGTATATACTACACCACCGATGAACAGGATAACCCCATCCGAGTTGCCAATTGTGCCATCAAATCCGAACACAAACATCAGTACCGATACCCCAATCATGAGCGGCACATCCAATTGAATTAACTGAGAAGAAACTGTCAAGGGGGCAATAGTCGCAGAAACACCCAAAATTAACAAAATATTACAAATGTTGCTGCCTACCACATTGCCTACCGCAATATCTGTGTGACCTGCTAGAGTAGAACGCAGAGCCACAGCGAGTTCTGGTGAAGAAGTACCGTAAGCCACAACCGTTAAACCAATAACTAGGGGTGAGATTCCCAGCAGAGCAGCAAATTTCGACGCTCCCCGTACTAATGCCTCAGCACCTGCTACCAACAGTACTAGTCCGAGTAATAAAACAATCAGTGAAATAATCATGCGATTTGGGATTTAGGGATGGGGATTTTTGCCACAAATAGATTCGTGGCTTGCAGATTGTTGAATTGGGAGAGGAAACGAATAAGCAAAAAATTGGAGTTGTTTGAGAAACAAAGTTTACTGCTCCCTCTCCCCTTCCCCTTAAGGGGGGACACAGGGGGAGTAAAGGGAGTTGAGCAGAACATTGACCAATCTCCAATCCATCAGGAGTAAAGCCTGTTGGTAGCTTTGGGCTGTCTGTAAATCAAGCCTATTTGCCCTCAATTGAGCGCTCACCTTAACTCTGTTGATTAACCATCGCGATCAGCAGTGTTTTTGCATTTAATTTTTGTATTGGTTTGAGGGGTAATCGGTTACTCTCAAGCCAAAGATTCTCAATCATGACATATATATAGTCTACCATCTGGTGGAACTATTACCGTGGCACAACTAAAAATGTAGTAGGGTGGCACAGCTAATTTGGTAGTTTAGAAACAGACAAGGGAGACAAGGAAGACAAGGAAGACAAGGAAGACAAGGAAGACAAGGAAGACAAGGAAGACAAGGAAGACAAGGAAGACAAGGAAGACAAGGAAGACAAGGAAGACAAGGGAGATGGGGAAAATTTCTATTCCACAGTCTTAGGTGTGTCGCGCCATTACCTATTCTATTTGTAAAAAATGATGGAAAAGCTCACGACAAAAACTTTCTTCCCTCGGAGCCTCCAGTCCCCCTCCTGGGAGGGGCTAGGGGTGGGTTTCTCCTGCCTCCTGCCTCCTGCCCTCTGCCTTCTTACAATAGCAATTTGCAGTTGCGCCACAAGAGTTACTCCCAGCACTCAAGTAGTAGAAACTGAAGCTGTAGTTCAAGAAGAACCAATTCAGGTTCAGCCGTTTTCTACTGTGTGTCTTCCCAGTCAACAATCCGATGTAGGGGCATTTGCGCAGCATGGTGCTTTCGCAGCAAAACAGGTGGGGGATAATTCATCAGTGACACCCAAGTTGTACAATCAAGACCCTTTGCTCTCCTGTGGTTGGACTCCTGAACTAGAAGCGGAATATCAGATAAGAGCTAGTGAAGCAATTAAGTATTATGCCGGTAGAGGCTATGGCAACACTCATGGAGAAAATGAGAAACGGTCTTATCCCTTCGCTATGTTCGATTTTCTAGCTGGTAATCAAGAGAAGGCACTAGAGTTTTTGCAATCGGAAGACGCCGAAGCTAGGGATAACCAACATACTGGTGGTATTGACTACTATTACAGTTTCACCCTCAAAGTACAACTCAGAAAATACTTCTTCTTTGGGGAATTTCTCAACCCTGATTATAAACAGAGGATGTTTGCAGGAGCTAAGAAGTGGACAGAGCAAGACCCCAAAGGACGCCCTCACCCCATTTATGGTAAGGGTAAAGGGGGTAATGGTTGGGGTCCAGAGGTGCGGGGTGGCTGGGTTGATGGGCGTAATACCGATAATCTGAGAGCAATGCGTGAGGTAGCGGTTTACCTGATGGCAGAGGAAACCGGTAATGAAGATACTAGGCTGCTCTACAAACAGAAGCTTCACCGATATGTTTGGGCACTTTATCACATCGGCATGGGAGAATGGGACTCAGAGAATTACCTTGGTCATACTTTTGCGGCTTATCTAAATCTCTACGATTTTGCCCAAGACCAGGAAGTAAAACAATTAGGTAAGGCAGCTTTGGATTGGATGGCGACGGCGGCTGCTTTGAAATATTATCGGGGAGGTTTTGGAGGACCGACTAAGCGGGATTACGGCGAAGGTAATGTCGTCTACGGTTCCAATACGGCTCGTCTGTTTTCCCTCTATTTTGGGGATGTTACTTCCCCTAATCCTAAGCCAGAACGGGATATAATTCACCTAATTACTAGTAACTATCGGCCACCAGCAGCGGTAGTGGCACTGGCAAGGAAGCAATTTGACAAGCCAGTAGAAATTTTGGCAACTAAACCTATCTATGAAAATTGGAAACCGGGAGGAGAGGAACAACCAGCCTACTGGGAGACTAGTTTTTTTGGCAATACCTATCAGCTAGGTTCTGTAGCTGCTAAGTTTGCTGATGGTGATGTGGGAACATTCAAGTTAATGGCCTACAATCAAGAGCGGGGTGTTGATTATTTTGTGGCCAATACTAGTGGTGGTTGGGTTAAACCAGGGAAGAACCCAGGAGACCAAATTGGTCAATATCGTAACCTAGTTATTTGGCTAAGGCCAGCTTCAGAGCAACCTTTTTTCTTTCAGTTACCGAAGAGTGCCAAGGTAGAACAGGAAAATGGTATTTGGTTCTTGGAATTGGAGAAAACCTGGCTGGCTATTCATGCAATTAATTTGTCTGCTTATACTGAAGTAGAGATTGAGAAGCAGAAGTTGGCAGAACATTATAGTCAGGAACAAACTTGGCAGGCTACAAGTACAGGAAAAAGTTATACTGGCTTTGCTTTGGAAGTTGGAGAGCAAGAATCTCACGGTAGCTATTCTAAATTTAAACAAGCAGTCAAGGCTAAAACTCAGTTGGATTTAACTAATCTTGTCACTGGTACAGTTCAGTTGAAGGGAGCAAACGGTAATCGACTTCAATTAACCCATAATCCGAAGAACGAGTTACCAATTCTCCTCCGTAATGGAGTTCAGCATAATTGGCTACAACAGTTTGATTTATATCGTTCTTCTAACGGCAAAAAGCCGATTTCTCTGGGTTGGAAAACTGGTAATTTGCGAGTGGAAGCTGGTGAGTCAATATTTGAAGCTAATGTGGGAATTGGGAATTGAGAATTGGTATAGCGCTACGCGCCGCGCTATGGTTAGGACATTAATAAAGCCTGAAACCTAGTCATGGCCTATTTTGGAATTTTGAATTTTGAATTTTGAATTGCGCGTAGCGCTATAATTGGGTTAAATCGGATTAGTTGGAAACTTGACCAGGATTACCTGGATTATCAGGATGGTTAAGATTGACCTGCTTGGAATTTAATCACAGTACAATTAATATTGGATTTTCTTGGTTAATCTGACCTACAATTAAAGATAATAATCTTTAACAATAATCGAATATGATTATAAGCAATGTCAAGATTAGTCCTGATTCTCAAGAAATATTGCTCAAAGCAGCGGCAAAAAAACGAATATCTGTAGAGGAACTTGCTTCGGAAATCTTAAATGAAGCCATTCAAAATAAGCTTTCTGGAATAGTTGCTATTGGTGCAGTCGAAAAGAAATATTCTGCTAATCCATTGGCAAATAAGCAACCCTACGCATACTACGCTGATCCTGAAGAGCTAGCTATCCCTATAGAAGACTGGAACATAGAGAATTAGGAAAAGTTTTATGATTGCCACTATACAAGCTCAAGAGCTTCCCCTAGAGGAACTGCAAGAACATTTTGGACTGCAATTAACTACCGATAGTAAATTTTTTCCAGAATGGCAAGACAATTTACCTTCTTTAACCGATGAGGAAAAACTCCGTCTGGAAAGAATTCGTAGTAATTACTTTAACTTGGTTAATCGCCGTCCTCTCTTAGAAGAAGGGGTAAAAATGGTGGTTCTCTCACCTTTACTTGATCTAGCTGGATTCTTTCAACCCCCCTTTTCCATTAAAACTGAAGCTTCTGTGGAAATTACTGCTGAAGATAAGGGAGTAATGGTCAGAGGTAGGATAGATGTGTTGGTAGTGCGACAGGGAATTTGGATACTGGTGATTGAATCCAAAAGTACCAGGTTTGATGTTATGGCAGCACTACCTCAAGCTTTAGCTTATATGCTGGATAATCCGAAAAGTGACCAGCCAAAATTGGGTTTTCTGGTTAATGGTAGAGAGTTTGTCTTTGTTAAACTTCAACCAGCGGATATACCCCTATATAGTCGTTCCTATGCTTTATCTATTGATAGGGAGAATGAATTCGAGCAAGTTTTAGCCGCTCTTAAAAGTATAGCAGCATTAGCTTTGCTTGTGCCGTAATGCGATCGCTATGGGCGTATGCAATACGCCCCTACAGTTGGGTGGAATTGAGTCCTGTAAGCTTAAGAAATATAACTTCTTCCCAATGATGCCTCTAAAGGCTGCATAATTTCCGACTCCGTTGTTGTGGCATCTAACTCTATGTGGCAATTGTATCCTTGATCATAAAACACTAACTTCTGGGTTTGAGGCACTAAAGAGCGAAACCAAATCACAAATCTGGCACAATCTTCTAAATAACCATCCAAACTAATCCCTTGTCCATCTCGGTGTAAGGCTCCATCTAATCTCTGTCCTATTCCCGATACTTTCACCACCCATTCGAGTATGTAATAGTCGTCTCGATTGGTTGTCTTCCGAATTTCAATACCTGACCATTGTTTCTTTAAATACTCAATAAAATCAGACTCATTAATTTTCCAATTTGTTGATTCTGGTGGTGTAACAAGGTATTCCATTGATAGTTCTCCTTGGAAATTAGGGTAAGATAATAATGCTACCAGGAAGATTAAACTGACTCAGCAAGTTTTCAAAAAATGGCACAGCTTCCTCAATGTTAACAATTACCTGTAGTCCAATAACAGGTGTTTCTGGATCATTAATAACTCCTGCATATCTGCGAAACTCGTTCTCTACATCCCTAGCAACCTTATTACGAATAAAATACGGTACGTTGGAATTATTGATATAAGGACTATTGCCAGGATTTCCAATAAATTTTGCTTCTAATAATTGTCCAGTTTGAAAATTGATACCATCTGCCCAAATTTCTTCTCCTCCATCCCTCACACGAATTTCTTCGATTCCGCAATGTCTAATTTGAAATTGATGACGCTGGCTATAGGTAGGAGTTAGTCTTCGAGGAAAGTTTCGTGCCCAAATTTCTACAGGATTAGTAGAGTCTATCATAGAAAATAAAGTATATCAGGTAGTTATGGATACTACCATAAGAGCGAGCGCTTACCTTGTAGGTTGGGTAGAGGTACAGATATCACTCCCCATTTTACCCAAAAATACCATCGGCGAAACCCAACATCCGAATCTTCCCTTATTAAACACGGATAATGTGAATTAGATGTCCAAAATATACAATATTCATTGCCTCAAGGGGTGGGTTTAGGGTCATCGAAAAGCGCATTTGGTAAAAGTCTTAAGACAAAAGCCATTCCAAGCGATAACCCAGGGAATTTATATTTGGGGAATGGTTACGTTAACCTGGTGACAGCATTGGGCGGGTTTTGCTCGGAATATTCCATTTAAATGGGTTAGATTGTCTCTAAACCCGCCCCTACAAATATACGGCATTAAATTCTGCATTCTAAATTCTAAATTCTAAATTCTAAATTCCCAATTCCTTAATCTTCGCCAACTCCTCCTGCACCATAGGATTCTCAGATAGTACCGACTCCTGTTTCTCACTAACTACTTTCTCCAAGAAATAGACAAAATTCTCCCACACTGTAACCGTATTAGGATGCTCTGAGCCTAAAGAGTGGAATAAAATATCCAAAGCCTTCAGATACAATGGTTCAGCTTCCGAGTATCTTCCCTGGGAATAGTAGAAACTAGCTAAGTTGTTGAAACTAATAGCTAAAGAAGGATGGTTTGGAGGTAAGGATTGCTTATTGATGGCGAGCGCATCCTTATATAATGGTTCAGCTTCCGAGTAGCGTCCCTGGGAACGGTATAATTCAGCTAAGTTGTTGAAGTCGATAGCTAAGGAAGGATGGTTTGGAGGTAGGGATTGCTTATTGGTGGCGAGCGCTTCTTTGTATAATAGTTCAGCTTCCGAGTATCTTCCCTGGGAACGATATAATCCAGCTAAGTTGTTGAGGTGGATAGCTAAAGAAGGATGGTTTGGAGGTAGGGATTGCTTATCGATAGCGATCGCATCCTTATATAATGGTTCAGCTTCCGAGTATCGTCCCTGGGAACGGTATAATTCAGCCAAGTTGTTGAAGTCGATAGCTAAGGAAGGATGGTTTGGAGGTAGGGATTGCTTATCGATAGCGATCGCATCCTTATATAATGGTTCAGCTTCCGAGTATCTTCCCTGGGATTTGTATAATTCAGCTAAGTTGTTGAGACTAGTAGCAAAATCAGGATGCTTGTTACCTAGTCGAGTTTCTACTACTGTTTTACATTGCTCAAACCAAGGTTCTGCTAACTCATATAACCCTTGACTTAAATAGAACTTGCCTAGGCGATTAGGAGGGGTGATTAAATCCTCATCAGTGACATATTCCAGTAATTCCCTTGCCACTTCTTGCAGATGGGGGATAGTAGGCTGAAATTTTTCCACCAACTCTAGGGTTATCGGATAAGGAATTTCCTTTGCCACTGCTACCATTACTGCTGCCAAACCCTGTTTCATCCCCTCGACTTCAGCAGACTCTTCCCCTTTGTAGCGGAAGAATTCCCGAATTAGTGGGTGCAATTGGTAAGTATTTTTATCACTGCGCTGAATTAGGTGTAAGCGTCGCAAAGTGGATCTAGCTTCTTCTAAAATTGCAGTTGTCTCCAATTTCGATAAGCTACTCAGGGGCTGATGATTAGTTTTGTGGAAGAAAGGTAAGTTGCTAATTAATCTCTGGAAAATATTGCCAGACGGTGGCGGTACATTGCATACCTTGATCACTTCTTCTACTAAATTCCAGGGAATCGGAGCTAAAGCAAATAAACTGAGTAAACAACCCAATTGCTGGGCTGTTTTTGCCAAAGTCTCCCAACTCAACTCAAAAGCAGCGGCTACTCCCCTCTCAGCGGTACTAATCCAAGCGGCATTCTGATTACGTCGCAAAGCCCGATTTTGTACTCCCTGATCCTGCAACCGGGATAACATTGCTTCCAGGGATAAATCTTCTTCCTCTGCCAGATATCTTCCTACTAATTCCAATCCCAGAGGCAAATAACCCAGCCACCGACATAGTTTTTTGGCATCTGCTAATTCTGCCTCAATCCGCGCTTTACTTGTCAGAGATTTCAACAACTCCAAAGCCGCTGCTTCATCTAACTCTGTTAATGGCAGCAACCGCACCGGCTTCCCCAACTGCTGGCGGGTTGTCAGCAGTACCCGAAACTGGGAGTTAGCGGGAGGTAAATAATCCTTGACATCCTGATAGCTAGTGACATTATCGATAACTACCAGTACCTTCTCCTGATTTTCCTGAATCAGACTAAACCAATACTGCCAACAATCCTTTACCTGACCCTGTAAATCCAAATCATCTCTTATCTTTAGTTTCAGATAAATTTGAGCAAAGTTGATTATTTCGGTTGCTACTCTGAAGTCTGTTTTCACATCCTCGGAGGGCAAAGCATTAGGATAGGATACCTTGGGTTCCACCGATAAATTATTGCTCCAATGCTTTGCCCCTACTTCTGATCCCTGCAACCAACAAATGCCGCCTCGATATTCTTCCCGATGCCGCCAAGCATACAGCGCTTACCGCTGCAATGAGGTACACCTGAATAAGTTATCAAGATTTGATAGATTTTTTCATCGTCGATTTTAATGTACCTCGTAACAGCGCGAAGCGCTGTATTGCAGCGCCAACTCGGTTTTCCCAATTCCTCCCATGCCAGCCACTGCGGAAATCGCCACTGGTTCATTCTGCTGTAATTGCTGATGCAGGGTTACCAACACCTCATCCCTGCCCACAAATTTCTCCACACCACTACGAGGTAAATTGTGGGGAATGCCAGAGAGTTGATTTCCTGTCTCCAGTTCTGGCAATATCTCCTTTAAGATTGTCTTGATAGTCTCTGCATCTGTACCTTGGTAGATGTAGATATCCCTTCCCTGACCAAGATTAATATTGCCATTACCCGATTGCACGACATCTTGATTTCCCTGAAACACCAGGATATCCCGCAATGCAGCAAGATCAGCTTCTGTTTGGCTACCTGCTACAATCCGGTCAAAAATGGCTTTCAGTTGATCGGACATTGAAGAGAATTTAGAATTTAGAATTTAGAATTTAGAATGGAGAATTGGGAATTTAGTAGTTATTGCGATCGCTAAGGCAGTTTTTACTGTGATTTTACCTGGTGTGTGGTGCGTTACGCTATGCGATGCTGGTGGTGAAATATTGCGTAATATATCTCAGCTGCTGAAAGCCCCCTAAATCCCCCAGAATTGGGGGATTTTGAGTCCGGGCTCCCCCAGAATTGGGGGCTGGGGGGCTTCAAAAACTCTCATCTTTTTGCAGATGTTTCCAAATGTTAATTTCAACCGCAGCATCCGCTACGCGCTTTCATACCCTACGATTTTTGGTTAAGTGCGATGTGTAGGTGCTTATAAATCCTGGTTAATTTCCTCGATGGACAGGTTGAGGGCTGCCGCCACTTGCTCCACACTCAAGCCCAATGCTAAGAGTCGGGGAATAGCATCACGCCTTGCTTGGTACTCTTGTTGAGCACGTTGGGCTTCTTGTTCGGCTCGTTGGGACTCTTGTTCGGCACGTTTTGAGGTTTCCACATAAGTAGTCATCCTTTGCCCATCTGGTCTATACACTTCCAGTGCTCCCCTAGCTGTCTCAAATCGGCAACCGAGCCTCGGACTGATCCAGCCTTCCATATTATCAATAGCAATCAACTGCTGATTTTGTTGTAACCACCCTTTGAGTAGATTTAGTGCTGGATCATACAGATAATATTCTTCCACGCCATAACGCTCATAGAACTTAAATTTGCTGAGCATCTCGGCTTCAGTGTTGCTCTTGGAGAGAATTTCAAAGACAACTTGGGGTGCTATACCGTCTTCCTGGAATTGCTTGTAAGAGCGTCTATCGCCTTTGGGACGACCGAAAACCACCATTACATCCGGTGCCTGACTTTTCGCCACTCCTTCTACAGACTCTACAGCTTCTACGGGATACCAGAGTAAATCTCCGGCGACAAAAATATTAGGGTCATCGGCAAACAGGGCATCAATGCCACCCTGAATGGTGGTAATTAGACGAAACTGAACGGTATTGTCGGACAAAGGTTTACCATCGCTTTCGGGATAAAGCCAATCGGAATCGACGGCAGTGGGTTGAAGTTGCTGAACCATAATATCAGCTTCCAGGATATTTTAGATTTTGGATTTTAGATTTTAGATTTTTAGTGATCGCTGCTACTGGGATTGCAGTGTCTTTATATATAAGCGCACACTTACTCCATTATGAAAAAATAATAGCACAAAATAACAGCCTTTAGCATAGGCTAATACGGAAAGCGATCGCACAAAGTGTGGGTAAGGCAATTCCTTCTACTGATAAAGGACAAACAACAAATGACCAATGACCAATAACAAACAACAAACAACAAATACCGTCAGCCTCATAAGCGGAGCAAGTGCCCTGATTTTTTTCCTATGCTCCAGTTGGCGACACGCTCTATTCCAATCAACAGCTTATGATCTAGGGTGGTATGACCAGGTAATTTACTTAATTAGCCAAGGACAAACACCCATTGTCTCCTTCTGGGGTTATCACGTTATGGGAGATCATGCTGCTGCTATTTTGTATCCCCTGGCTTTACTGTATAAGATCTACCCAGATGTTCACTGGTTGTTCGCAATACAAGCAATCGCTTTAGCATCAGGATGTTGGTTTACCTGGCGTCTCGCTCTTCAGGCTACTCTATCAGAAGCACAAGCGGTAACTATGGCAGTGGTTTACCTACTGTATCCCCTAGTTTTTAATCTCAATCTTTTCGATTTCCACCCAGAAGTTTTCGCCATACCTGGACTTTTGGGTGCAGTTTTAGCAGCGCGGCTAGGGCAAATTGCTTGGTTTATTAGTTGTCTTATTTTAGTATTAAGCTCCAAGGTGGTATTATCCTTAACTGTAGCAGCAATGGGTTTCTGGCTGCTAATATTTGATAAGCGGCGTTTGTTTGGCGCGATCGCTCTTGCTGCTGGTGTTGCTTGGTTTTTGATTGCTACTCAAGTCGTTATTCCTTGGTTTAGTGGTGGCAATGAAGCACCAGCTGTCAGCCGTTATAGTTATTTAGGCTCCTCGGTTTTAGAAATTATCGCTAACCTTTTCCTCAAACCAGGGATAGTACTAAAATACCTGTTCACTCTACCTAACTTAGAATACCTAATACTGTTATTTGCCCCAATAATTTGGGGTATCTCTTTACGATATTTCACACCCTTAGTAGTAATCCTACCTACCTTAGCGATCAACTTGCTGGCAGATTTACATGTTCACAAAGATTTGATCCACCAGTACTCAATAACAGCCCTACCTTTTATACTATTAGCCGTAATTGGTACTCTTGCTCAGGGTGGTGGCTGGTTGCGCTCTCCAAAGGCAATCTTATTGTGGACATTAGTAGCATTTGTTGCCCTAGCTAAGTTTGGTTATTTTGGTTCCCGATATCTCGAATTCCTTGATACCAGGCAAGCGACTCAAGAAGCGATCGCTTTGGTAGAAACTAAAGGTAGTGTGTTAACTGCGGCTCATATTGCTCCTCATTTAACCCATCGTCCCGTAGTTAAACTAGCTATTGCTGGTTTTGATGCTGCTGAGTTAGCTAATTTTGATTATGCATTGCTCAATGTACCTCATCCCGGTTGGCAGAGTACACCAGAGTTTGCTGGCAGTTTGGTGGAGCAACTCAACAATCTGCCAGAGTTTGAATTAACCTATAAACGTGATGAGGTTTATTTGTTTACTAAGTTAAAAAGCATTTAAAATGGCTTTTAGCAAGGCAACGGGCAACAGGTAACAGGCAACAGCAGAAACGGAGCTATTGTCAAAAATTTGGTTGTGACTAGATAAATGGCAACAAATCAAATTCTTGACGTATTTCCCAAAGAGAACAATCCAGTAAAGATTCATAGTTAAGGAATGGATAGTACTTCCTTTGGCTTCGGGTTTTCAACCAGATTACAACTATTTCTGGCAACAGTCTTGGCAGGACAAACAAAATTGAGCTATATAACCACAACAAGCCATGTTGTTTAACCAGGTCATCATACATAATGTCTATTGCTGGTCTAATTACCGGATCTCTACGAGTGCTGATATAGTCTTTGAATTTAAAATCGCTTGTCCAGAACCCCAGTGGTAATAATTTAATCTCATCATACATGTTTGTCTCACAGCCAAGAACGACATGGGAGATATCATGGGCTAACAAGATTTTGGCAAATTCTGGGGATAGTTTTCTGGGGTCAGTGATATTCGGATTCACTGCGTAGTACTCTTCTAATCCTTGCCTAAGAGTCTGAGTACTATTTTTGTCTGTATAGTGAGGATGAGAACGCTGATTCATAACCTCAAAATATTTCGATACGATACAGTAGTAGGACTTCAGTCCAAAAAGAAGCCAGAAACGAAATCAAAGTCAAACACGAATAACGATTTTCCCCAGCACCTGCCTCTGTTCAAGTTGGCGAATTGCTATGGGGACTTCCCTTAGGTTGTAGCATTGTTGGATAAAGGGAGTAAGTTTGCCTGCTATCATCAACTCCCTCAACGTGACGAGATCTTGCTGATTCGGTTTTGACGTTAGGCACTTCACCTTACGGCGACTTTTTCTCGAAATCCAAGATCCAAACAGCATCGCTTGGAAAAATTGAGTATTTGCTCCGCCAACCATGACGTAGGTTCCCTCAGTTGTCAATGCTGGTAAATAATCAGATACTGAACGGTAAGCAGCCGCATCCAGAATCAAGTCATAATGTTGTCCATTTTTGGTAACATCTACTTGGGTATAGTCAATAACGTGATCTGCACCAAGCGATCGCACCATATCCATTTTTTTTGAGCTACATACGGCGGTTACCTCAGCACCAAAGGCTTTCGCAATCTGCACTGCAAACGACCCCACACCACCGGATGCACCATTAATCAACACCTTTTGCCCCGACTGAATATCACCAAAATCCCGCAAACCCTGCAATGCGGCAACCCCTGCCCCAGAAATAGCAGCAGCTTCTTCAAAGGTGATGGCAGACGGTTTCAGCACCAATACATCTTCTGTAGCACAAACGTACTCGGCAAAGGCTCCGAAACCAGACTCAGACAAGTCTCCAAATACCTCATCACCAGGCTTAAACTGGGTAACATCTTTGCCAACGGCTTCAATTGTTCCTGCTACATCAACACCAAGGATCTTGATTTTTGGCTTGAGTATACCCCCAAATATCAGACGGATCAGAAATGGAGTACCTCGCATCAGATGCCAGTCTCCAGCATTAACCGACGTAGCATGAACTCGCACTAGGACACCATTGTCCGGTACAACAGGCTTGTCCACTTCTTCCAGACTCAACACATCCGTTGAACCGTATTCTGTCTGGACAATTGCTTTCATTTTTTATATTCCCCAGGTTATCGCTTGGGCGGGTTTTGTAGGTCAATTGTAATCAAATGCGTTAACGGTGACCCTAAACCCGCCCCTACAGCAATTGATATTGTATGTTTTGGGCATTTAATTCACATTATGCGTCATTTTGTTTGCGTAGCATGGTGCGTAGCAGCAAAGCGTTAGCGCAGCGGGACGGAGTCCGGCAAATTTTGAATTTTGAACTTTGAATTTTGAATTCCGCGCAGCGGTACTAGACATCTGTCAGCAACCTTGCCTTTCTTAAAATAAAGGTAATCACTCGCTCCTTTCGGGAAATAATATCTGCGGTAATTTCCATGCCGGGTTCAATGGAATGCTGATTTGAGGTAGAATCCTCATTTGAGGAGCTACCTTTGACAAGATAAGACCTTTCCGGCATAATTTCTACTTCGTAGTAAGCAGTAGCCCCACCTACACAATTTTGATCGCAGGGAAGAGTATCGGGAGTCATTGAAATGACTGTCCCTTGGAGAGTGCCGTAGTCAGGATAGGGATAAGCCGATACCTGCATTTGTACCGTTTGCCCATTTTCTACTTTGCTAATATCTTGTGGATATACCTGGGTTTTGACAACTAAAGGAGAATTACTAGGAACAATTTGAGCGATGGCATCTCCAGGGTTAACCCTTTGTCCAGAATTTTGTACCTCCAGTTTTAGGATTTGACCAGCAGCAGGAGCACGTACTACACTTTTGTTAATTTCTGCTTCGATGGTTTGTAACTCGTTTTGCCAACGACTGAGACTGGCATTAGTATCATTCAACCGTTTCTGGAGGCGCTGGCGCTGAGTAGCAAACTGTTGAGCTTCTTGCGGCTTATCCTTGGCTATTGTTACCAAAGCTCTTTCGATAATAAATTCAAGTTTATCCTCCGGTTGCTCAGAGGATGTTGCCTCAGCCTGAGTTAATATCCTTTGATTGAGAACTTCAAGTTGAGCTTTAGCCTGAGCAAGTTTAGTTTCATCCCCCTGAATGTTCGCTTCGCGGGAATTCTTGGCAGCTTCTAGACGGCTGAGATTGGGATTGTTGATATAAGCAATTACCCCTCCTGCTTCAACAACCTGATTTTCCTTAACTTCAATACTCTTGATTGCTCCTGAAGTTTCCGCTTGAGTGATTTGTACATCTCCCGCTGGACGAACACTTCCCATCGCCCTGACCTTGACGTTATACTCAATGGCCGAAGCAAGAACAACAGCTGCACCAAAAGTACCTACCAAAAACATGCCACCTAATGTCATCCAGCGACTAATCGGTGGCAGAAATTCGTCATTCTGGAGTGGTTGGAGTGAATCTAATTCAGGCTTGCTAAACATGGCTCTTGAGAAACAATTTTAGATTTTAGATTTTAGATTTTAGATTGAATCAGTCTTTCATAACGGATATTGCTGTGCCAGAGGGAGTGCTGTTGCTTGCATATCTCTATTTTCCTTACTTTTTTGCCAGCAACCTAAATTACACTTCACCAGCTGAGGGTAAAATCAGGATTTAACTGCTTCTTCTTTTCCCCTGCTCCCTGTTCTCTATTTTCAGGTCAGACTCTCATAACTTTCACCTTACAATGTAGGATAAAAATCTCTCTTTCTCCGCGTCCCCGTGCCCCCGCATCACCGCGTCTATCTTCAACCATGAAAAACCAATCCTTACTCAGTTGTCTCCTCAGCCTAAGCATCTTAGGCACAACTCCCCTCCTCGCCACCATAATTGCTCCTGCTCCTGCGATTGCTGACGATTCTTCTGCCATTAGGAAAGTAGTGCTATTTGACTTGTTCCAAAGGGGAGGATTTTCTGGTATTACTCCTGAAGTGACCAAAATCACTTTTTTTGAATCCTATGCTTTGGCTCACTGGTTTTGGGGACAAGGTGGAGGAGAAACCTTGCTGATCAAGGAAAATGATAAGTGGCGAACCGTTGTTTCTGCAAGTGGAGCCTTACATCCTAGTACCCTTGTTCGCTATGATATTCCCCGTGATACTGCTCGGACTATAATCAATTTGGATCGTGGTGCGCCAGAGGAATCCCTAGCCGTAGCGGAACCTTTTATTCCGGTATTGCCTCAGCTTCAGCAACAAACTGATGTGCTTATTCTCTTGCCCAGTGAAATACCCCTCAGAGGAGCACCTATATATGTAAGTTCCCAAATTGAGAATAATCAATACAAGTTAAATTTAGAGCTCAATAGTAAATGTAGGGGAGTAATTTCTTGTACTATTGGTTCCTTTTCAGCTAAACCAGTTGGTCAGTTATATTATGTTGATGATCCATTCACTAAAGAAGTAGATCTCGCAAAAGGTATTCAAGGTTACTTTATTCCCAGCAGATGCGATAGTAATTCCCAACCTACTGCAAGTAATATTTCTTGTAGACCATCTACCATTGAATGGGTATGGGAAGGTTCCATTTACAGAATTGCCTTAAGAGGAGTTGGCAGAAATGTTAACGAAGAGGAAGCAATTATGAGCACAATTGCTAATTCAGCTATAGAGGCAGGACCTCGTTAATGAGTAATGAGTAATGAGTAATGAGTAATGAGTAATGAGTAATGAGTAATGAGTAATGAGCAGTAGTAGGACTTTAGTCCAAAAAGAAGTCAGAAACAAAACCTAAAACCTAAAACCTAAAACCTAAAACCTAAAACCTAAAACCTAACCAGCTTGCTCCAGCAGCAATAATTTCAGCCAAAATACTGATAAAACGAAATAAGGCTACGACACTAAGAATGACGGCAATGGGAAAATTTGGTTGCAGTAGAGCCAGGGCAGTTGCCTCGAATACCCCTAAACCTCCAGGACTGGGGATAATTAAACCTAAGACCCAGGCTAAACTGAAGGCAGTAAATAACAGTAAGATTTGGTTAGATTGTATAGTAGTTAATGTACCAAAAGTGATCAAGAATCCAGTGCCTCGCAATCCCAAGAAAGTCAACTCTCCCAGCAAAGGAACTAAAGGATAATGTTTAATTTGAACAACTTGGTTACCAGCAGCTTGTCCTTTTAACCGATGTAAAAACTTGAGCAAGGGGTTTAAAAAGCGGGGATGAACTGACAGTAAAACCACCGCCAAACTGAGAATCTGTAATCCCCAAGTAAGAAAATTACTGTGAGCTTCTACCCAACCTAGCTGAGTGCCAGTTAAAGCAATCAATAAAGCCGCAGCAGCCATCAATAGAGGCTCTAGCAAAACACTAATAGTCGCAACACCTAACTCACCACCAACATCAATTACCGCCCGAATACGACCATAAAAGTGCCAAACATTACCGGGTAAATATTTAGCAATATTCGTTTTTAAGTAAAGCAGAAGCGCCCAGGATAACTTTACTGGCTGTTGAAAAGATTGTAATATTTTCCCCCATACTAAGCCAGCCCAAATGTGAGCAATTAAGGTAACTATCAAAGCGATGGCTAGGTTAGTCCATCCAGCTGCATCAATCCGAATTGCTGCTACTTCCTGCCAATGGTTAATAAACTCCTTGAGCAAAAAAAACAGCGTTCCACCCAGAATAACCCAACGCAAGTATGGTTTGAGAGATGACCATATTGTTTTCATAAATCTCTTTAGATTTTAGATTTGAAGAATTAAAACAGTTACAAGCTCCTAAATTTATTTATGAGGTAAATCTAAAATATTCAATTGAGTACATTGGTTTAAGGGTCATGTAGATAATATTCCTCTACCATATCATGCAGTTCCCATTCCAAACCCATGAGTGTTTGGTCATTATTGCCCAATTGAATCCTTAGAGATTCTAGTTTTTCTCTAGCCTGAACTGTTGCTCCTGTTTCAATTAAATTTAGGAGTTCATCCAGTTCTCTATGCATTGGTTCAGGTCTAACACTAGTGCCCATGATGTCTCGCAAAATCGAGTTGGTATCTCTTCCTTGGACTGGCTCAGTATTCAGTGCCTGAGACTCTCCTGTTAAAAGTAACCGCATCCATTGTTGTTGAGCTGAGGCAATCACTTGGGGAGAATGGGTTGTTACCACAAATTGTAAGTTTTTAAAGGTATTTAGTAAACTATCTAGAACTTGCCGTTGCCAGGATGGATGCAAATGTAGATCAATTTCATCAATCAAAACAATCCCTTGTATTCTGCGTGGCGCATCGGCTCCCAAGTGGGGATTCAATTGCACACTTCTCCAAGCAATATCAGCTACCATGCCCACAAAATTTCGATATCCGTCGGATAACATATGGAAAGGAATAATTCGCCCATCTGTCATTCTAATTCTGAGTTCATGATGGTTGACGCTGTAGTAAAAATCAATACATTCGGGAATACAAGCTATAACTGCGTTTTTAACTCCCGTGAGGTGAGGAGTTTGAACTGAATAATTTCCATTCTCAGAGTTTAATGCGTTACCTTCTGTCAAAGTTGCAGCGATCGCTTCAATTCGAGCTTGCTCACGCCATTTCATCCATTCTTAAAAAAGTTTTTGATTAGATTTAGGTTCTAAAGCATCAATATATCCTTGTATCCTAGAGCCAATTTGATGATTGTCTTGACGTGCAGAACTACTACGTTTTTGTACCCATAACCTTCCTGTACCATAGTAAGCAATTAATGGCAGGGGAACATCGTATCCTAGACTAATTTCACTTTGTGTTTGTGCTGCAATAGCACGAATCTTTATAGCACCACCATAAGTTGTTCGTCCTCCCATACGATTCAGGTATCGCGACCACTGACAAGACTGACCATTAAGCATCCCAGTTGCTTCAACTCCCACAGGAGTTTGGGGTTCTAGGAAAGGAACTCCCTGTTTTTCCAGGCGTATGTATCGCACTTCATCGGAAGCTATTGAACGAGGGTGAGTATCCATTGAATCAAAGTCAATAAACCACGAACCTGCTGCGATCGCCAATGCATCCAGCAATGCAGTTTTTCCAGACCCATTATTGCCAATCAACACCGTACAGCGGTCATCTAGTTGAAGCTCAAATGACTCAAAACATCGAAAATTTTTAACGGTTCGCTTCTCAATTTTCAAGTCATCCTCCTCATGTGATAGACCCACTCGATCCCATGGTTATTTAACTAAACAAACAGTGTAGCTCTAAAATATTGTAGTGGCGTGACACAGCTAAAAATGTGCTTTAGAGACAAGGGGGACAAGGGAGACAAGGGAGACAAGGAAGATAGGGATACTCCAGAAAAAATCTATATCTACTCATTACTCATTACTCATTACTCATTACTCATTACTTCGTATTGCACCATTTAAGGTGTGTCACGGTAGTAGGGATATGAGGACGTGGAGATATTGTAGGATGGGGAATGTTGATCAATTTCTTGCAGTAAAGGCAAAATGTAATGGGTTCAATTCAGGCTTTAAAAGGAACAAGGGATATTCTGCCGCAAGAAGTAGGTTATTGGCAGCAACTGGAAGAGGTGGCACGGCAGATTCTCAATAGGGCTGCTTATCAAGAAATTCGTCCCCCTATTTTTGAAAGGACTGAGTTGTTTGAGAGGGGTATTGGTGAAGCCACAGATGTGGTGGGGAAAGAAATGTATACTTTTAATGACCGGGCAACCCCACCCCGTTCAGTAACTCTGCGCCCAGAAGGAACAGCGGGAGTAGCTAGAGCCTATATTCAAAACAGTCTCTACGCCGCCGGTGGGGTGCAACGCCTCTGGTATACAGGACCGATGTTTCGTTATGAAAATCCCCAAGCTGGTCGTCAGCGGCAATTTCACCAATTAGGGGTGGAAGTTATTGGTAGTGCTTCAGCGCGGGCAGATGTGGAAGTAATTGCGATCGCTACTGATATTCTCCAGACTTTGGGTTTAAAAAACCTGCACTTAGACCTCAATTCTGTAGGTAATTCAGATGACAGACAGCAATATCGGGAAGCACTGGTAACCTACTTTACACAGTATAAGGATGAGTTAGACCCAGACTCTCAGGACCGTCTCACTCGCAATCCTCTAAGGATTTTGGATAGTAAAGACCAACGAACTCAGGAAATTGTCCAAGGTGCTCCGAGTATTTTGGAATACCTTGGTTCTGATTCCCAGCGCCACTTTGAACAGGTGCAACAACTATTGGGAGATTTAGGAATTCCTTACCAGCTCAACCCTCGTTTGGTAAGGGGTTTGGACTACTATACTCACACTGCCTTTGAAATCATGTCCGATGACTTGGGAGCCCAGGCAACGGTCTGTGGTGGGGGTCGCTATGATGGACTAGTGGAAGAATTGGGCAGTAATCCCACCCCTGCTGTTGGTTGGGCAATGGGTTTGGAAAGGTTGATTATACTGCTGCAACAGTTGGTTGAAGCGCCACAGCCAGTACTAGATTTTTATCTGGTATCACGAGGGACTCTAGCGGAAGCCCAAAGTCTACAATTAGCCCAGAAACTACGTCAGGCTGGGTTTGCCGTGGAACTAGACCTAAGTGGTAGTGCCTTTGGTAAGCAGTTTAAACGAGCTGACCGTAGTGGGGCAATTGCCTGCTTGGTTTTAGGGGAAGCTGAGGCAGAAGCGAAGACGGTAAATTTGAAGTGGCTCAAGTCAGGAGAACAACAAGCGATCGCGCAAGCTGATTTATTAGATAGGATAGATGAGCTAAGAGGCCAAATTGCTGATAGGGTTAAATCGAATTGAAGATTCTCTTGCTTTATTTTTGAAATGGAAGTTTAATTTTGGTTAACAAGGAGTGCTCGCTCTTTACAATAAAAGCGAGCCTTCCCGCTTAAATCGCGATTTTGGAAAATTATTCGTGGTCGTACACCTCAAAAGCTCGATCCAACCAAACAATATGGAAAATTGCTTTATCCCTATAGCCGACCATTGATTTTTTACCGCTAAAGCGGAAAGCTATGATATTTACATCTTCAGTAATATGTTTGGGAATAGCAACGCGAAAGCTATTGCGGTCAATTTTTTCATATCCAACCCCATGACGAGGAGCATTGCGAAGATCCTTCCAAGAAAGCTGGCTGAGTTTGTATAAAGTAGATACCAGGGCTGCTTTCTCATCTTTATTGCAGCTATCTAAGCCGTGGGTTTTATCGAGATATCGAAAAGAAAAAATGGGAGATTCTACATCGTAATTTGGAGTTCTTGCCAATGGCGAAGATGCCGATTGTTTACCCTTAAGTTTTGCCATCGCTACTTGACTAACTGACTCTCAAAATATGTCTTCATCAAAGAATGGGATATCTCTTCTGTAATGGTGGTTTTCTTCCAGGGCAGTTCTTGATGAGTAAGATGCATGAGAGCCGGGGCGGTATATTGTCCGTAGACTTCGTAAACTTCATTGAGCAAATTCTGAGTTTCTTGATCGTATTGCTCCGGATTGAAATCTTCAGGCTGTGGAATGAATGCCAATTTATATTGTTTGTAGTGGTGATAAATGTCGGGCACAACGGGACCGTATTGCCAAGCTTCTATTTTTTCAGTAAATAGAGGTTTATCAAACATTGCCAGATAGAAACCTTGGGCATAATAGAGCAATTTCTGAAGTTTGAGATTAGTAATAAAATCTTCCTGTTCTGGAGAAGCAAGGGTTATGAAGTATTTTGCTATGTCTAATGCACTGTACATGGGGAGCAACTTAACTTTATGTTCTAAATATAACTTATTTTTCTAGCTAGTCTAAACTCCAGTCTCCTTGTCCCTCATAAATTTGCTCCCGTATCATAGTCCAGTTGCTTTGAGTCAGATGCGATTGCAATCCACACCCACGAAAGCTATGCTTGCGGAGTTTAAAGGGAGTTTGAGGTTTAGTATTGGCATCCAAAAACTGTCGCAGTGCAGCTTCCATGATGCTCTTGAGAGTCTGCTGGCGCTCTGCTGCAAGTTGTTTGGCACTCAATAGCAAAGCATCGTCGATTTCAATAGTTGTTTTCATTAATCTTTGATTGGGTTGTCTTCAATTAGTGGTGGGTAAAAGCCCCCACTAATTGTCTTCAATTTTGAATTGATAATTTTTAATTTTGAATTGTTTTGACCATCCTCAACTAGTTTTATCCACTTTTTTACCAGTGTTGCGCACATTAACGACAAGACTAAGTACCTGAAACCAAAATGGTGCTCCCATCGCAATCGCAATACTACTTAAGAACCAACCAACCAAGGTTTTCACTATACTTTCTATTCCCAAAGGACTAAACTGTTTTTTAAGGGGGTTTGACAAATCCCAACCAACAGGTAGAGAAGATAAATCAGTAACAGCTTGATTCACATCTGCTTGAATCCCAGTTAAGCATTTGGTTTTGCTGGCTTCATCCTCAGAAATCTGTAAACAGGAATTAGAAGCGACAACTTGCTGGGCGACATTAGTGATAGTAGACCGCAGGACTTGATCTTTAGCTAAGCTATTGACAATATAAACTGTATCCACATTAGCCAAAATTGCAATGAGAAAAGCAATCACTAGGGCGACCCCTTTCGCATTCCGTTTATAAACTCCAGAAGCACGATCCATAGAGGAATTGAACCAATTCTCAATCTCTAGCTCCAGTTGATTAACTTGTTGACTGAGGTCTGTAACTTTGGAGCGAGCCCGTTTAGATAAAGAGAGGAGATTTTTCTTTAAACTATCTGGAAGGCTTGAATGATTTTCAATGTCCTGCATCAACTCTGCTAAAGTTGGATATACATCTTTGCCTTCTCGGATAATTTCGAGCAAAGCACTAGAAAACGAAGTTGCAGGGATATAAGAAGGACCAGTTGACTTCTTGGTGTTGGCTGATTTGTGATTTAGGGACTGAATTAAAGGATTATTGTAGATTTTGCTGACAAGGGGATCGTCTGAGCTACCCTTACCTAACAGTTGAGCAATCACGTTTTTTAAATGTTTAGCTCTCCATTCCAACAGGGTGGCAATAAGTTCCTGAATTTCAGATGCAATTAAGCTAAAAACTAGGTAGATGATAATTAATCCAATGGCAATATTGAGAACAGTTGGCAAGTTCATTGTTTATCCTTTTAGAGTTCTATTCAAAGTAGATTTTCAGTAGAGTTTTCCGATATTCTCAGTATCTATTGTTAATTTTAATAGACATCTCTCAAAATACTGACTAGGGAATGAGGGCTAATCAGAGTGCATCTGTAGCTCAGTTAGCCGGTGGGGAGACCATTTGATAGCAAATCCGGTATAAATAGATCCGTTATGTCCACATTGTAGAGACGTGCCATATTGTAGAGACGTGCCATGGCGCGTCTCTACAGAATTTAGCGGTTTCCTGAAAACGGGAATATCCAAACCGGATTTGGTATGAGATGCATTTGCCTGAAGCTAAAACATTTCGATTATTAGAATTACTATATTGAGGAGAGCCACTCCAGACCAAAGAGTTGGAGTGGGGATGAATCGCCGGTCAATTAACAGTAGAATACAACCAAGCAGATCAGGGCACCCAGAGCTAACGACCACCTGGAGAGTGACTCTAACGGGAGTGATGATCCACAATCGACTCAAAATCCGACGAATAGGTGAAAAATCGCTAATAACTATGGAATATTGGGAATTTTTGATACAAAAAGAAGGCGATCGCACTTGGAAGCCGATTAAATCATCAAGGATTGAAATTGAACCAGGTCGTTATCGGATAGTGGCTCACTCCAGCTTGAAAAATGCGGAGGTGGAAATTTCGGTAATTCATCAAAGCCTTGAGGAAGTACCACCAAAGCAAAGATCTCAAAAGCGATCGCGTCGCACTAGTCCAGAAGGGTTAATGGTAGTGATTCCCTTCACTCAACTCAAATCTGGTATTTGGGAACTACGCTGCTGTGGCGATATTATGTCGGAATTGATGGGTGAGCCCTGGCAGCAATCTGTTCAATTGCAAGTGGGCTCAATCGTCTCGGAAGTTGTACCCAATGCTCAATCAGAATCATCATTAGTAGGAATTGCTCAGAATGCAGGAGGCAGGAGGCAGGAGGCAGAGGGCAGAAGGCAGGAGGAAGAACCCACCCCTAACCCCTCCCAGGAGGGGAATAGGAGGCAGGAGGTTTTCAGCCATACTCCTACCCAGGAGTTTGCGTTAACAGATGAGGATTTTAAACAACCATTACCAATACTGCCAATTGAAGCTCTTGAAGAAAACCCTGCTTTGGAAACAGTACCACCGGGAACTTTAGAGTCACGGCCAGTAGTTGAACCAACTTTGGTAGGAACTGAAGTTGCTCAGGAGCAAGGCAACAGTGAAGAGGATTTGACAGGTTTGTTCCCTTCATCGGGAGTGGTTAGCTCCTCGCTAGATGCTTTCGAGGAAGATAAGACAGAAGATAAAATTACCGCAAATGGCCAAGATTCCTACATTACCAATCTACCATCAGAGAAGCTTTCCATTGCCAATCCCATCCTGGAACAGTCTCTACAGACTCTTGAGCAAATTATGCAACAAGTGCTCGAACCAGTCTTGGATGAGTTTGAGCAATCTGAGCCTTCAAAACAGCAGTCGTTAATTGAACCGACGCCGATACTGGAACAACCGGAAGATGATCAATTTGCCAAGACAATTACTAATCAGTTGGGGTTAATTTTAACCCTAGAGGAAGAAGCATTAGTCGCCCATCGGGAAG
This sequence comes from Symploca sp. SIO1C2, assembly GCA_010672925.1. Classification (GTDB taxonomy): domain Bacteria; phylum Cyanobacteriota; class Cyanobacteriia; order Cyanobacteriales; family Coleofasciculaceae; genus Caldora. The sequence goes on from JAAHFP010000003.1 coordinate 130,281, forward strand.
AACTGTTAGCCATTGTCGGACAACTAGATGTTTTGGACGTTAATCAACTCAATGAGCAACAACAGAAGCAAGCTTGGCAACAAATTTTCCCAGGTATACTATCCTATGAGCTAAGGGATCCTCAAACCTCACAGATACTGCTTAATACCCAATATCCCTTAGCAGAACAAACACCACCTTTGACTTTTAGCCATAGCTTAGAGCTTCCTGAAAATTGCAATAGTCGTCTGCTGGTAGGAAAAGTTACCTTTTATGGTTCAAACTCCCAAGCTTTAGTCAGTCAGTTTTTTACTGTTACTGCGGATTTAGATGATGTACTAGGCTCGATTTTGCTGGGAGGCAAGATCATGCCTGTGGAGACAATGCTGGCAGTAGCTAACCATATAACGACCTCCCCAGAAGATCAGCAAAAGTCCACTCCCTTGAATGAGGCTTTGCTTGACTTAGTCGATACTCCCCCCATTAGTCAACCTCGTCCTTGGCATCGCTCATCCAGCAGTCCCTTACCGCCGCAACTTTACCACCGGGATTCAACTCAAAAATCATCACCTTCTATTGATTTGCCCAGCTTCCCCCAGCAGCGAATTGACTCTCCTCAGGAATCTGAGATTTCTGAAGAAATACCTACTGAGTTGTCCCCCGATATCCCGACATCCCCACCAACAATATCATCAACTGAACTAAGCGAACCTGAACAAATTGAGCTCAAGCAGGAAGATGCTGAATCCCTAACCGAACTAAGGGAACCTGAACAGATTGAGTTCAAGCAGGAAGATGCTGAATCCCTAAGTTTGGAAAACGAACCATTAGATTTAGAATTACCGGTTAACTTTGTCGATAACTTTTTCTCCAAAACCCTCAATCAAGAACCAGTAAATCAGGAGGAAGAAACGGATGAACGGAAACAAAGTTTAGGGCAAGAGTCAGTAGAAACAGAGACGCAAGACTCACCAGAGGCGGAGAATGGAGATAACCCCCAAAATTCTGTTTCCCCGGAAGAAACTGCTTCGGATTTACCATTAGAGCCAGAAGGAATCGAGTCACCGGATACTACAGCAGTTTCGGCAACTGATACTCAACTTCAAGATTCTGACTCAATGGCAGAAGCAGATGTTTCTGAACCGGAGATACCATTAACCCAGAGTCAAACTTCTCCGGTGGATGCAGATGAAACTCAGGGCATTGAAAACGAATTCCAAGCCTTAAAACTACAAGACCGTTTTTGGTCTCGACTAAATTCTCTAGTGATAGATGCTGAGTTGCCCACCAAGGTGGAATCAGATGAATCTACTACTAGTAAAACAACGGAGATAGAAAAGCTTAGAAACAAACTCAACTCCGAGGAGGTAACTTCTCAACCAGCTGAAGTTGAAGAACAAGAACCAATCGAATTTACCGAAGAGTTGCCGACGGATACAGTCATGGCTGATTTTGATGAGTCTCTGTGGGAAGTTACTGAGGACGATGATGAGGTTACTGATATTCCAGACTCCTATTTTGTTCCCCTAACTAATACCAATTGGGTTAATCAAGAAATTGTTGTAGAAGAAGAAGAGGAACCGCTAGCATCACCAGTAGTTACCTCCAATGGTGATGTTTCTGGAAGGGTGAATCAGAGAGAGCAGGAAAAGAAATCAGCACCAGAGGTTAACCATCCTGTGGCATCGGAGATATCGATACCAGCACCAGATCTCTTTGTACCTAGGAGTGAACTGAGTGCGGGAGAACCAGTAACTGTCCGCATCAAATTGCCTCCCCACCCATCTCGTCTTTATGTCAAGCTGTGGATTAAAGACCGACAAAGTCGTTTGATCTTAGATGGACCTCGTTCTTTTGTGGATTTTGTACCTAATGCCTCTGGGGAGTTAGAGGAACTAACCCAGTTAATTGTACCTTTTGGTACTGTAGAAATTCGGTTTGAAGCGATCGCTATTGATATGTACAGCCAACGAGAAAGCCACAAGGTAGCATTTGACTCTAAGGTAATTTCTTCTGACTTACCTGATATCTCCTTGGAGGAGTTTGAATCTTAAGTTGGATTAGGGCATATGTCGTATTAAGGAGCATATTGGATTAGGGTACATGTTGAATTGGGCGCAAGCAGATTAGGACGCACGTCGGTGCGTCCCTACTTGTAATAAAAGGCGATTTCTTTGTCTTTTAAGGGAACAAAGTCTGCGTCAATTAATTGCTGATTGAGTTCAGCTTGGGGAATATGCTTGGCTCCAATGCGAACAATCCGAGAGCGCATGGAATTGCTTACACCACTGCGTTGACGCCCTGCTTCGAGAGCCATGACTTGGTTGTACAATTCTAGTTTTGCAGCTGGAATTGGTGTGCCATCCAGGTCTATGCCTTGGGCAATAGCTGCATCTACGGCATCTGCACCGGTGGAGGATTGGGAAGGCTCAGAGGTCATAATAAAAGCGATAATAGAAGTTGGCCAAGGGTATTTTATAGTATCGGTGCTCGGTAGTGACAAGTAATATCAAGTTTGGTTGAATACTTACGAATGCTTATAGAGTATTTAACCGAATAGTTACGGCAATTGTGGAACAGGCATCTTGCCTGTTAACGCTCAACCAATCGAACTCAACCAATAGCGAGCAAGATGCTCGCACTACGCACTACACTCTTGGATGGGACGTATGCAATATAAAGATTAGAGAATCATGAATTTCACATAACGAGGATTTTCATTAATATGAGTGCTTTAACCCTCAACTTACCCCCTATCCTCAAACTGACTGACGAACAGTTTACCAAATTAGCTGTGGCAAACCAAGACTTGCAGCTAGAACTTACAGCTAAAGGAGAATTAGTAATTATGCCACCTACGGGGGGAGACACAGGGAACCGGAATTTTGAAGTTTATATCGACTTGGGTATTTGGAATCGCCAAACTCGTTTAGGAAAAGCTTTCGATTCTTCTACAGGATTTAGATTACCACTAGGTAGTACTCGCTCCCCTGATGCTTCCTGGGTGAAGATAGAACGATGGAATGCTCTTACTCAGGAGCAGCGAAAGAAATTTTTGCCCTTGTGTCCTGACTTTGCCCTAGAAATAGTTTCAGAAACTGATGATGTGGAAGAAACGAGAACAAAAATGCGGGAATATTTTGATAATGGACTACGGCTGGGGTGGCTGATTAATCCGAAACTTAAGCAAGTGGAAATTTATCGCCCTAATCGAGAGGTTGAATTGTTACAGTCTCCTGCAACTTTATCCGGTGAAGAGGTTTTACCTGGATTTGTCTTAGATTTGCAACCTATTTTTGCCTAATATCAAGTTAGGTATAATACTTACACTTCGGTTGCAACAAGGCAGAGGGCAGAGAGCAGAAGGGAAGAAAGAAGGTTGCAAGGTAGAAAGGAATTATAAGTGATTATCCAAACTTGATATAACACTTGATTAGAATACGATTCACTAACCAGAATTACGCGATCAGCTTCGCTGGTGCTGAAAGCAATCGCTCTTCTCTTCTCTTTGTGTCCTTTGTGTCTTTGTGGTTTCTTCAAAAGGAATAGTCTATATGCCCATACCTATTCCATTATCCATAAGATAGCACAAAAATGGGGCGCATACCATCATTGGTGTCAACTTAAGCTTAGACATAGCTGGCTAGCTAGATTTCCTTGCCTCACCTTGGATTCAAATGATGAGGCTAATAGCAAAAGTCCATTTCAATGGACTAAATTCTTCGGCTTCACCTTCAGTTTAGTCATCTTTAGATGACTTGAGCTATTAGCCTGGGGTTTGAACCCCAGGCGAGATAAGGGTTTTACTTAAGTTGACACCAATGCATACCATACGCCCCTACAATCTAACCAACTAATTCAACAGCCCGCTTCGCCAAAGCTTCAGCGGTAATACCATTAAATGCCATAATGTGACCAGCACTAGCAGCGGTTTCACCCCGTTTCCAAGCAAAGGTGTCCCGTCGGCAATTACTCCGCAGCATAATTGGCTCTAGCATGGCACTGGAACCACCAGTCACGCCGATTAAGGCATCACCGCCAAAAATTTTCTCAAATCCTTGATCATCCAGGAAGTGATTATCAGCGTCAGTGCAGGTTTGCGAAGCTGTATCATCAGGACGATACAAGCGGCGGGGATTGATTACTGAAACAATCTTTACCCCAATACCTTGCTCTTCTAAGTTAGCGGCAGCATCAAACGCAGGAATCAGGGTCATATCCCCAATCACAGCAAATACGACTTTTTTGCTACCTTCGGTTTCCTGGAGTACTACTCCACCATCCTGGAGTCCTTGGCGGGTTTGCTCAAAGGTGGTGCGTACCGGTAAAGGCGACTTACTAGCAGTAATGGTAATTCCCTTATTCTTAGTCGTCAGCGCCCAATCGTAGCAAACTTGGATACTATTGGCATCAGTGGGGAACAGAGGAAAGATATTGCCATTGCGCATCATAGCCGCAAAGTAGTTTTCGATTTCAGGACGCTGGTGAGTCCAGCCATTGCGCCCTTGTTCCAAAGCCCCAGCAGTGAATAGAGTAATTGTAGAAGGGGTAGGGCGACGCAATTCTGCCATCGCTTGAGTTACTGTTTGCCAAATAGGTAAGCCGTTAATGGCAAAGGATTCGTAAGAACACCAGAGGGTACGAGAACCAAACAGCGCTAAACTGACAGCTAAACCAGCACAGGCATCTTCACTCAAAGGCTCATACACCTGACCCTTGGGGCCTTGGAAGTAAGTTTCATCCGGGGTGGGGTGAATGATTTTGAGGGCAATATTAATATTATTAATCCCAGAAGCAGCATTGCCATCAGCATTGGAAACGATGAAATTGGGGTCTTTTTGTCCCACATGGCCAACTAATTTCCCCATTGCGGTGGTCGCTACTTGCTTGTCTCCTTTAACTGGAAATTCCTCTAAGGGCAATTCACCTAAATCTGGTAGGGGCAATTCTTTTTCCGTCACCACCTGCTGGGATGCCGGACCCCCTGCGGATCGTTCAAAGTTGCTGCGTACCAATTCCCAAGCTTCGGGGGACAAAGCACGAGTTTTTAGGGCACTGACGATATAGTCTTTCTCCAGATTGTCTCCTGGGTAAAGATTATGGGATTTTGCCCCCCGTTTGTGAACCCCTGCACCTTTAAGCTGTTTGACGATAAGTACGGTTAGCTTGCCACCTAATGCTGATTTAGCAGCCTTATCGGTGGCTTCTAAGACAGCTTGGGTAAATTCCAAACGTTTCTCCCAGGAAAATTCGGTGCTATCAACATAATCCCCTGGTTGGTTAGCATCATCGTAGTCTTTGGCATTAACTAGGATAATTTCTTGAAAGCCATTGCCTTTCCAGTAGGCAATCATCTCTTCATTTGATTTAGTCGAAACCATACTGTGGTGTTCCTGACTGTAGCCATTCCAAACCAAGATGGGAAGGAAGTTAGTAACTTCTGGATAAGCGGTGTTGAAGTGACCAAAACTGCTCATTACATAGGGTTCACCAATACCACCGTCGCCGATAGTTACAGGAAATAGCACATCTCGGTGCAGCAGGGCTCCCGCCATGGCAAAATGTTGTCCTTGTCCCAAAGGACCAGCGGGATTCAGCAGTCCTGGAATTTGACCGGAAAGATGTCCTAGCAGTCCGTCCATTTCCCGGAAGCGTTCCCCCATTTGTTCGACGGTAGTAATACCCATATCTTCTAGGGAACGGTCAAGAAACATATTACTGTAGAAACCAGGGGCATGGTGGCCTACTTCCGTAATAATGTTTTTGTGACCAAGCATTACCAAAGAAGCGATCGCATCAGCAATACTGGCAAATCCTCCTGGGTGTCCAGAGGCTTTAGTCGCAGTCACTTGTAGAGTCAAGTAGCGCAAAGCATCCGCCGCAAGTAGAGTTTGGAATACCGCAGCGGGGTCAGAGGGAGAAGCAATCGCCAATTGAGATGGCGTGATTACTGGTTGTTGCCCATATTTCTCCAACCCAGGCAGCGCTTCACCGAAATACTGAATTCCTTGACAAAAAGCAGGAGTTGCGCTAGCAATGGTCATAGTTTTAGTTACCTCTTCAAATCACTGCGAGTATTACATAAATCCTACAGTTTGCCAGGGACATGCTGGATAAGTGATCTGAAGTATCACTATAGATTTTTAGTTCACAGGGATTGGGGGCTGGGGGAGCTGAGGGAGCTGAGGGAGCTGAGGGAGCTGGAGGAGCTGAGGGAGCTGAGGGAGCTGGGGGAGCTGAGGGAGCTGGGGGAGCTGAGGGAGCTGAGGGAGCTGGGGGAGCTGGGGGAGCTGAGGGAGCTGAGGGAGCTGAGGGAGCTGAGGGAGCTGGGGGAGCAAGGCAGTCCCAAAATTGGGATAATTTATTTCTCGGGGTTCCCTAAGGGGGACAAGGGAGATAGATTGTCTACCACCTGCCACCTACTACCTACCACCTACCACTTACCACCTGCCACCTAACTAATAAGATTTCGCCACTAATAGGCAATTACGGTTATCATCGGTGCGGGTGTAACTAAGCTGGTCTGAAATTTTTTGTAAGATGGCAAGACCACGCCCTCCCCCACTTTCTTGATCTACCTTCTTCTCCAAATTTAGGAGTTTCCCTTCTAAATCAAAGGGTGGTCCCCAATCCCAGATTCTGAGTTCTAAACGCTGGGGAGCGATGGTGAATTCGATTTCAACCGAAACCTCACTGGATATGTCCCTGTGGGCATGACGCACGGCGTTGGTAAATCCTTCCGCCAGAGCTAATTGGTACTGCAACCAGACTTTTTTGGGAATAGACGGTTGGTTGAGCTGTTCAAACCATGACAAAATCTGGTCTAATGTCTTAAGGTCGGAGGGAAATTGCTTAATATATTTGTGAGAGTCTTTCAATTGCTCAAAGCCCTTTAAATCAACGACACTACAACCCGGTCGGAAATGCACCTGTGTTCCTTGTGAAACAATTCAGTTTACCCTGGATCTGAAACTTTGCTTTAGCATTGATTAACTTATTGGGAAACTGGACCCTTTCCTGAAGCAACTACACGATAACCGAATATAGTTGCTAACCTCTTTGTTAGTATGTGCATCTGCAAATCTAATAGTGAACTGTAGTACTTCAATACCATGAGCCAAATTCTGATTATTGATGACGACCCAGCTATTCAGATGTTACTGAAAAGGACACTTGCTAAACGGGGTTATGAGATTGCGGTTGCCAGCAACGGTGAAGATGGTCTAGCAATGGCAAAAGAGTTATGCCCAGGGCTAATTCTGTGCGATTGGAATATGCCACGCATGAACGGACTAGAGGTTTGTTGCCAAGTCAAGGCAACACCTGAGCTCTCAACTACCATATTTGTGTTGTTGACTGCCCGCACCTCAGTTGAGGATCGTGTCCAAGGTTTGGATGCTGGTGCTGATGACTTTTTGTCCAAGCCTATCGAGATGCCTGAGTTGCAGGCACGGGTAAGGGCTGGTTTAAGGTTACATCAACTTAGCCGTGATCTACAAAACCAAAAACAGCTGCTGGAGGCAGAATTGGCCGCAGCTGCTGAATATGTGAGTTCTATTCTTCCTGACAGGATTACGGAACCACCGGTGACTATCGACTCCCGATTTATTCCTTCTTTTCAGCTGGGGGGGGACGGCTTTGATTATTATTGGCTAGATTCAGAGCATTTAGCAATTTATTTACTAGATGCTGCCGGACATGGTTTAAAAGCTGCCTTGCCGACGATTTCAGTCTTGAACCTATTGAAATCCCGAGCACTGCCTCATATCAATTACTACAAACCCAGCGATGTCCTGGGAGGGTTAAATGACACATTTCAGATGACTCAGCGCAATGATAAGTACTTCACCATCTGGTACGGAGTATATAACCGGTTTACTCGCAAACTAGTTTACTCTAGTGCAGGACATCCACCAGCGATCTTGCTCTGTGAAAGTCCCGATTCATCCGTTCAGGTGGAACGATTGAAGACTCAAGGTTTACCTATTGGTATGTTCCCGGAGATTACTTATATTGAGCAAAGCTGCGAGGTTGCTAAATCCAGCTCACTTTATCTGTTTAGCGATGGAATTTATGAGATTAACCAAAGTGATGGTAAGATTTGGGGACTGGATCCCTTCGTCCAGCTACTTGCAGACTGTAGGGGCAATAATACCCGTAACCTGGACCAGGTACTGAACTCTATTGCTTCCATCAATCCCCAAGATAATTTTGATGATGATGTATCCCTGCTAGAAATCAACTTTGGTTAATATTATCCCTGAGCAAGAGCTATCTTGCTTAGTTAGTCGCAGCAACAGCGTTTTCAAACTCTTCTCGGGTTTCAAAGATTTCAAAAACGCGGTCCATGCTCGTCAGTTCAAATAACATTCTGATTTGGTCATTGACGGAACAAATAAACAGCTTGCCACCAGCTGCACGAACCGTTTTTAGCGCCAGAACTAGTGCCCCTAAACCAGAACTATCCATAAAGGTAACATCTGCAAAATCAATCAACACTATATCTACATTAGATTCCACCAATTTAGTAATCTCTTGGCGAAACTGACCAGCTTTGGTGCCATCTAAGATACCAGAGGGTCGAACAACTTTAACAACAGAACTCATATTTCTCTCAAGACTTGCTATTTTCAAAAATATCCAGACTTTGCCAGTATAGCCGCGACTAATAGTTTCAGCCACACTCTAGCTAGTATCACAAGAAGGCAAAAGGCAGAAGACTCTAAGGTTGTAAGGTTATAGATAATTTCTCTTCCCATTACCGGGTGAGGTGAAATTGTGGGTGGGATTTACGAGAGCTTTGTATCCAAAAATTATCAGTTCTCTCTTCTTCCTCCGCTCCTCCGCTCCTCCACTCCCCACCCTTTTTTTCGCTCACCCCCCATCACCCTGCCCTAATCAGGGTAGTATTTTTCAGAGCCACTTGAATTTAATTATGGAATCCTATGATGTTGTGATTATCGGTGCAGGTCACAATGGACTTGTCTGCGCTTCCTACTTGCTCAAAGCTGGTTATACAGTATTGCTCCTAGAGGCACGTTCCGTCCCTGGGGGCGCAGCAACTACTGAAGAAGCCTTGCCAGAGGAAGCAACCGGCTTTAAGTTTAATCTTTGTGCCATTGACCACGAATTTATTCACTTAGGGCCAGTTGTTGAGGAATTAGAACTGCGACGATATGGATTAGAATACTTGTTCTGTGACCCTGTGGTCTTCTGCCCTCATCCCGATGGTAAATATTTCTTGGGTCACCAATCGGTGGAAAAGACTTGTGCTGAAATTGCTCGTTATAGCGATCGCGATGCCCAAAAGTATGCCGAATTTACTGATTACTGGCAAAGGGTTACCAAAGCGATCGCGCCTTTGTTTAATGCACCACCTCAGTCAATTATCGATATTTTAAGCAACTATCGCCTGGAGAATTTACAAAGTGCCTTATCTGTAGTTGGTGGTGTCAACAAAACTCTCGACTGGGTGCGCAATATGATCACTAGTCCAGAAGATATCCTCAACGAGTGGTTTGATTCTGAGTTTCTCAAAGCCCCCCTTGCTAGACTTGCGGCTGAATTAGGAACGCCTCCTTCCCAAAAAACTACTGCTATCGGAGCAATGATGATGTCTTTGCGCCACCATCCTGGGATGGCAAGACCTAAAGGTGGTACTGGGGCACTTACCCAAGCTCTTTTAAAATTGGTCAAAAGTAAAGGTGGTGTGGTTTTATGTGAGCAGCCGGTGCAAAAAGTTTTAATTGATGATAATTGTCGAGCTGTGGGAGTCCAAGTATTAGGGGGTAAGGAGTATCGTGCTAATAAGGGGGTAATTTCCAATATTGATGCTCAGCGCTTGTTTCTCCAGATGGTGGACTCCAGTGCTCTCGATTCAGCAGACCCAAAACTGGGGGAGAGAATAAAAAGAAGAATTGTCAATAATAACGAAACAATTCTAAAAATTGACTGTGCTTTATCAGAAGTGCCCCGCTTTGAAGCTTTTAACCACCAAGATGAATATCTGATTGGTACAGTGCTGATTGCTGACTCGGTAGCTCATGTAGAACAAGCTCATGCCTTGGCACAAATGGGACAGATTCCTGATTCCGACCCTTCCCTATATTTGGATGTGCCAACAGTCCTCGATCCATCCATGGCTCCAGCGGGTAAGCATACCTTGTGGATTGAGTTTTTTGCCCCTTATCAGATTGCGGGAGCTGAGGGAACAGGTTTAAACGGCACTGGTTGGACGGAGGATTTGAAGAACAAAGTTGCAGACCGGGTTATCGATAAGTTAGCAGATTATGCACCAAATATTAAGGAGGCAATCATAGCACGTCGGGTAGAAAGTCCAGCGGAATTGGGAGCAAGACTAGGAGCCTATAAAGGAAATTATTATCACCTAGATATGACTTTAGACCAGATGATTTTCCTGCGTCCTTTACCGGAAATTGCTAACTATAAGACTCCAATTAAAGGGTTATTCCTGACAGGGGCTGGTACTCATCCAGGAGGTTCAATTTCTGGTATGCCGGGACGCAATTGTGCTAGGGTCTTTTTAAGAAGTAATGTGGGTCTTTAGTGTATGATGCCGTGATATCCTGAGGTTTGCGACCTGCAATCCCACAAATAGCAGCATATCTGCCATGTCCCCATCTAATTTATCTCAAGAGAATGGTCACTCCAGCAACAGTAGTGTTACGCTCACTGATGAAGCTGGGCGATCGCTTCCTTGTACTATCGAGCATTCCCTAGAGGTAGAAGGCTCAGAATATCTCCTATTGATGCCGGTAGACTTACCCATACAAATTGTTGCCTGGGATGAGGATGAGGATGACGAAGACTCAGCCGAAGCCACTCTGCTCGATAACGACGAAGAAATTGACTTCCTCTTCCCTGATGCTAGAGCAGTTTTAGCAGAGCACAACCTGACTCTCAAGCATACAGCCTACACTCTCACTGCTGCTGGAGAATTACCCGACTTAGACCAAGAGGAAATTCTCGCCATCGAACTTGAGGATGAAGATGGTGAACTAGAGCCAGATGAGTTTCAACTGTTGGCTAGCTTCTATTATGAAGAACAAGAGTATGGAATCTACACTCCTATTGAACCTTTATTATTTTTGGCTCAGAGAAACCACACTGGTGAACTGGAGTTACTTTCCCCAGAGGAATTTCATAAAGTGCAACCGCTGTTGGAAGATTTGCTATTCGATGGGCTAGAGTGAACTAACCTAAGCATCTTTGGTTATTAGTTATTTGTCCTTTGTACTAGTATTGAGTCCTTTACCGACTCAATCAACTCAACCGATGAAAGCTTTTAAAGACATTGCTAAATGGTCTTATTATTTTGCTCTGCTGCCGGTAGTACTGGGTGTTTGTCTCTGGCAAAGCTGGGCTTGGTGGAGTTGGGCAAAAGCCTCACCAATTGCCGAGGTATCCTCAGACTGGGCAGCGGAGCAAGCAGTACAAATCCAGATTCCCCGAGGAACAACCTCTGGGCAGATTGGTAATGATCTTGAAGCAGCTGGGTTACTGCGCTCAGCTAAGGCTTGGCGATTGTGGTTTTATTGGCTGAAACTCCAAGAACCTCAAGGCTCATTTAAGGCAGGAACTTATAAGCTCTCACCAACTCAACCCCTAGCAGAAATTGCTCAGAAAGTTTGGAATGGTGAGGTAATGCAGCTTTCCTTTACTATTCCTGAAGGATGGTCTTTGCAGCAGATGGGGACTTACTTTGAATCCCTTGGCTATTTCAGTGCTCAAGAATTTCTCTCTGCTGCTCGTCAGATTCCCGAAGAGCAGTATCCTTGGTTACCTAGCGGCTTGCCTCACTTAGAAGGATATTTATACCCAGATACCTATAGACTATCTAGCGATCGCGTTACACCGGAACAAATCATTCAACGTATGCTCGACCGGTTTGAGGAGGTAGCATTGCCTTTATACCAAGAAGGACAAGACAAAACTCAACTAGAATTGGATGAGTGGGTGACTTTAGCCAGCATTGTTGAAAAAGAAGCCGTAATTGCTTCTGAGCGTCCTCTTATTGCTGGAGTTTTTGCCCAGCGTTTACGGCGAGATATGAAGCTACAAGCAGATCCTACGGTTGAATATGGGTTAGGCATTAAGCAAACTGCTGATCAACCTCTAACTTTGGCTCAGGTACAGACCCCATCTCCCTACAACACTTATCTCAATCAGGGACTACCACCTACCCCCATTGCTGGTCCTGGTTTAGAAAGTTTAAAAGCTGCTCTCAATCCTGAGAATACTGATTATCTATATTTTGTCGCTCGTTACGATGGTACTCACTTTTTTAGCAAAACCCTAGAAGAGCACGAAGCCGCGACAAGGGCTATCCGTGAACAAAGAGAAGCACAGTAAGGGAGCGGAGGAGCGGAGGAGCAGAGGAGCTGGGGGAGCTGGGGGAGCGGAGGAAGCTGGGGGAGCGGAGGAGCGGAGAAGCGGAGGAAGAGAAATACAATTGTTCTGACCCCTTGGGGTATTTCCATATATGGTTTTTTTTTAGCACCCAAACGCCATATATAGGAGTTGACAAAATGCACTACCCTTTAAGTTTTCACCTACCACCTACCACCTACCACCTACCACCTACCACCTACTACCTACCACCTACCACCTACTACCTAATACCTACCACCTACCACCTACCACCTACTACCTAATACCTACCACCTACCACCTAACATATGTCTTTGCTATCAAACTTACAACCTGACTTAGTTTTAGGGGGGTCAATCCTGAGCCTAACCCCTGAGATCATCAAGGAACAACAGCTAAAGGGTTTAGTATTGGATGTCGATCAAACCTTAGTGCCAATGACCACTAAAGCTGTATCTCAGGAACTAAAACAATGGGTAGAGGAAATCAGACTAGTTGCAGCGCTATGGTTGGTAAGTAACAATCTTAGCCAAAGCCGGATTGGTAATATTGCCGACTCGCTTAATTTACCCTATATCCTAGGAGCCCGTAAACCTTCACGACGCAAGTTAAAAAGAGCAGTTGAAGCAATGAATTTACCAGTAGAACAAGTGGCAATGGTAGGCGATCGCTTATTTACCGATGTTCTAGCAGGCAACCGGCTGGGAATGTTTACCATTCTTGTAGAACCAATCCGCGATCCAACTGTGTCTGTGGCTTCCCATCCCACCCGTAACCTTGAAGTTTGGCTTTCCCAAGCATTGGGAGTTTCCCTCTCAGATAAGCAACAAAACTTCATAAAATCTGACAAAACACAAAAAAACGAAATATAAAGAAAACATTATGAAAAACTGTAAATTCAGGAATCTCTGACAAACTAAGAATTGATTCAAATGGGGTCAGCCAATATAAAGACCCTAAACATACAAAACCTAAATACTTTAATAAAGAAGTAGAGTGCCCAAAGCTATCCTTGGATAGCTTCTGCATTCTACTATCTTGTTGTTTGTTGTGTTTTGCGACTGCCTCAAACTACGAAATTACTTCTTGCTCTTCAGAAACACTCTGGCTAATGGTTAATGGCGAATTGCTAATTGCTAATTGCTAATTGCTAATTGCTAAGAAACACTAAGTCACCGAGTCAGGAGGGAAGAGGATTTTGCTTGTTTCTTTCATCCATTGCGATCGCGTCGCGTCCGTGGGAGGCTCAGATCTTGCACGCCTATCGAAAACATACTTGTCGAGGTAGGCAACAGGGAACAGCTCATCTGGCAAAAGTGATAAGATTTGACTGTTTCAGCATTGGAATTGACTGACAAACAACAAACAACAAATAACAAACAACAAACAACAAACAATAAACAACAAACAACAAACAACAAACAACCAATGACCACAATTGTTGTCAAAGTTGGTACATCTAGTTTGACTCAATCAAATACGGGTCAGCTAGCTCTCTCTACAATTGCTAAACTAGTAGAAACCCTTACCCACTTACGCTCCTGTGGTCATCATGTAGTGCTGGTTAGTTCTGGGGCTGTGGGCATTGGCTGTGGAAGGTTGGGATTAAAGTCTCGTCCTCAGAGAATAGCTCTTAAACAAGCAGTAGCTGCTGTTGGTCAAGGACGCCTGATGAGAGTGTACGATGATTTTTTTACCACTTTGCAGCAACCAATTGCTCAAGTTCTCCTCAGCCGCCGCGACTTTATACAGCGCAGTTGCTATGTAAATGCTTCCGCTACCTTTGGGGAATTGCTGGAATTAGGGGTTATCCCAGTGGTGAATGAAAATGATACCGTAGCAGTGGACGAACTAAAGTTTGGGGATAATGATACCCTCTCGGCGATGGTCGCAAGTTTAATTGCCGCAGACTGGTTATTTTTATTAACAGATGTAGACAGATTGTACTCGGCAGACCCCCGTGAAGTACCCAATGCTCAGCCAATTGCACTAGTTAGCAATATGGCGCAGTTAGAAGAATTACAGGTACAAACAGGGGCAGCTGGTTCTCAATGGGGAACTGGGGGTATGGTAACTAAAATTGAAGCTGCCCGAATTGCCACTAGTGCTGGTGTGAGGACGGTAATTACAGAAGGACGCTACCCGGAAACAATCGAAAAAATCTTACAGGGAGAGCCCCTCGGTACCCAGTTTGAACCCCAGCCTCAGACTCATAATGCCCGCAAACACTGGATTGCCTACAGTTTAGTCCCTACAGGTAAACTCTATCTTGATCCTGGAGCTGTAACAGCGATTTGTCAGGGAGGAAAATCTCTGTTAGCGGCAGGGATTACTAAAATTGAGGGGGATTTTGACTCATCAGAGGCCGTACAGCTTTGCGACAACCATGGTTCAGAAGTGGCTAGAGGGTTAGTCAAATACAGCAGCACCGAATTACAGAAGATTTTAGGATGTCAATCCGAGGAAATTCCTACTATTTTAGGTTATGAGGCTGCTAAAGAGGTTATTCATCGAGATGATTTAGTTGTTATTTGTTATTAGTTGTTTGTTTTTTGTTATTGGTCATTTGTTATATAGCGCTACACACTATAGATTTTCTTTGTGTCCTACCCTTCGGGAACTCCTTCGGAGAATGTGATTTTGTGGTGAGGTCTCTTCATGTCCTAACCTATTTGCGTAGTGCTATATCAACAATTTCCGAAATGCTGAAATCCACGAGAGAGAAACAACTCCTCATCAGCATAAGTGCCAGTACTATCTGTTAACCAAACTTCATTGCCTGTGGTAACCTGGCCAATAACTGCTGCTCCTTTCCCCAACTGTTCTACCAGTACCTCAGCTGACTCCGCTGACAAGCACATTACTAATTCAAAATCTTCACCACCATACAATACCCAGTCCAAAACTTGCTCTGGGGATACCAATTTACTTAATAAGGGTGGAATGGGAATTCTGGTTCTTTCAACTATAGCACCAACCCCACTAGCACGGCATAATTGTACAACTGCATTTGCCAAACCATCACTGCTATCCATTGCTGCTACGGAAATGGGAGATAAGAGATTCCCAAGTATGGGCAAAACATCAAACCTTGGTTGGGGACGTTGATGAGCACGAATCAAGGACATACGTTCAGTTTCCCTGAGATTTAAACCGAATTCTGGATTGAGTAATAACTCCAAGCCTCCTCGTGAAGCACCGTGTACCCCAGTAACTACAATCGCATCCCCCACTTGAGCAACGGATCGACGAAGAACATGCTCAGGCCAAACTTGACCAAAAGCAGTAATTGAGATGTTTATTACAGGAGAACGACAGATATCGCCTCCTACTATTGGTGTATTATACTGTTGCAAACAGTCGGTAAGACCTTGATAGAGTTGCTCAACCCAACTAACTGCAACCTCGTTATTAATACTTAAGCCAACGGTAATGCCTAAGGAAGATGCTCCCATTGCCGCTAAATCCGATAAATTAGCCGCCGCTGCCCGCCAACCAACATCTTCAGGGCTAGTAGTGCGATCGCTAAAATGTACCCCATCCACCAAAACATCTGTCGTTACTACCAGAGATTGACCCGACTCTGGAGCAGGAATGACTGCTGCATCATCCCCGACAATATCCCGTGGGCAAAAGCGCTGCAACCGCTCTAAAAGTCCCTGTTCCCCAACATCTCCTATCCGCAGGGAAGATTTATCACTGCTCATACGGATTTATCGATTGAGGGACGCCTGCGCAGTTTGGGGAAACGATAAAACGTATCTCCATCTAAATCAACTTCAGGAACCGCACCCAACTGTTCCACTTGCTGCTCCAGATACTGCTTCGCCTGTTGCACATCCACCCTGGATGCTGCCGTTAGTTGAATCAAAGAAATACAACTGCTTTGCTCTTCCAGTAGTCGGTAGAAGGCATCTTCTAACTGTTGCCGATTATAGGCTTCTTCCAACCGCTGTTGAGGATTCCGGATATTCCGCTGTATTAGTACCCCTACGAAGGCTCCCAGGGTAATTAACAGTAGTACGTCGATGATAATTGGCATAAAGGCAATTAGTATAAGGCTTTTGAGACTACAGCCATTGCTCTGCGGACAGCTGCATCAGCATTCAGATTATAGTCGAACTGAAGCTGCTAATTCACTACGCGAATCTGTTTCAGTTAGTTTGAGTACTTCTTGTGGAACAGGCATCTTGCCTGTCATCGGAAACGATCGCAGAGCATCAACATCTTTGCTATAGCTAATTTTTTTCATATTAAGATTTTTATTTATTGTATTTCATTTGATTCTTGAAGAGTGCGAACATACAGCACTTGACTGACTCGGAAGCCTGCTTCGCCAATTAAGCGATCAAGTAGCGGCTTGACAGCGGGAATAAGCCCTTGATTTTTGGCATTAACCAGAATACCTAAAATGCCACGAATTTTGAGCCCGTATTGTAAGGCAATTTTTCTACCAAGTCGTTCGTCAATCAGTAAACGATCTGCATTTATTTCAAGAGCCAGAGATATCGCAGCTGCTTCACCGGAATCAATGGTTTGAGCAAAAGTTTGAACTAATTGAAGGTTTTTAGGAGGTTGAATCTAAAGTCACCCTAGGTTAATCAATTTAGCGATTGTCGGCTGAATTTCAGGAAAGTTTATCAGTTCAGTATGAACAATGGGTGGAATAAGAAGTTTGGGGTAAATCTGTTGCAGGAGATTGATTTCGCCAATCACAGCTAGATTGCTCAGAGGTGAGGTATTACTAACAATCAGCATTACCAACCATCCTGACGCAGGCTAGTGAGGTCTTGCTCTAAATCTTCAACATCATAGTGAACATTGATACCACGACTAGCAATCAGTCGTTGGAATTCAATTTGATGGAGTCCAGTAATTTTACTGGCAGTGCCAAGGGTGATACGCTGCTGTTGGAATAGCGAGATCGCTAATTCAGTACGCAAATCGGTTTCAGTCAGTTGGAGATTGTCGGTTAGTTCAAGGGTGATTTGCATGATTTATGCTTTGTGATTGAGTTCTGGGTTAAGTTTATCTGTTGGGTGTCGTTGCTTCAACCCAACCTACAATTGTTGTTAGGCAACAACTAGATAACGCAGAACTTATGAACACAAATAATACTAAGATTAATCCCATAGATGGGGATATGCTACCTGAATATGATTTCACAGTTGGTATACGGGGAAAACATTACCAAGAATATCGGCAAGGACATACTGTGAAAATTTATCAAGCAGATGGAACAACAGTAGTACAGCACTTTACTCTGGAAGAAGGTGCGATAATGCTGGATCCAGATGTGCAAAGATTTTTTCCGGATGCAGCTGCTGTAAATCATGCACTACGCACACTGATTCATCTAATCCCTCACCAAAATGACGGGAATTCAATGGGAAAATAATAGTGTGATTGCCTCCGGCACCAGCGAAGCTGATCGCTTACCGCTAATGACGTATAATATTAACCTAAGTTTTTGCTTTGATGTCCTTTAAGCCTGTAGGAACAGTTTTTGTGCCGAGAGGTTATTACACCTTAGTCTGATGTGGATTTTGAAATTATCGGTGACATTACCAATATCCAACCCATTGCTATTGGCAGAGGTATTCGCGATCGCTCTCGTTTACAAAAGTATTATGGTAAAGGAAATTGGAGAAAATTGAAGGGAGTGGCACAAGTGAGGCTTCCTGACAATACAATACATTTAGCAGAGATCCATTGGTATGAGGCTCATGGCATAGGCAAAAAGGAGTTCAAATTAAAGTTGCCATTCCTGGATGAATGATGAACACACAAGACAACCAAACAATTCACTTTGCCCTATGTCTTAACAATGAGGGGTACAAGGCATCACTAGAAGTTGGAAAGCTCTACCGTATCATTGTTGATGAACAAGCCGCATCCCACGGACTAATTCGTATTGTTGATGAAAGTGGAGAGGATTACGCTTTTTCTGCTAAACGTTTTTATCCTGTGCAATTGCCACAAAATGTTGAAGAGGTTCTATTAACATCATCTTGATGGAATCGAGTAATTTTGCTAGCAGTGTCAAGGGTGATACGCTGCTGTTAGAATAGTACGAGCGCTTGCTAATACAGGCTATAAGCCTGTCCCACAGTCTGCTAAAGTTCTACATACAACTGGTGTATATAAAAATCTTAAACAACTATATCATACTCCATAATTAATGGCAAAAGCTTTTCTAAATAAAATTCTACAGTTGCTCTATGTATTGGATATCTTGATTTCTTTTGAAGGTTACCTACAAAAACTAGACGATAATTTTTATAAGGACAAACTAGACTCCAGGCAGTAATTTTTTGTCCTTGACCATCTTCCTTAATATCCATAAAAGACAAATGCTCAAGACTGGTGTCCTTGCCAAAAGGATTTTTACTAGTGTCTGTGAAGTTATCTAATAAAGCAGCAAGCATTGTAGTGTCAAACTTTCCACCATAACCATCTACTCTAGAGCGGGCAATAGTGTCAAAACCTATTAGAATAGCTATTCCATCAATGTAATTGTTTCGCGCAGCACATTGATCAAGCATAGGTTGCATAGCTTTAAGCACATCCTCTGGCTCTTTATACTTGGGTATAGTGGATTTTTTAATTAAATCTAGAGTACTTTTCCGTGACTTATCTACTTCTTGCCTAACCTTAACATCACTTGGATTAAGCAATTTAAGTGGTAGATTAAGCACTTTAACTGGCACTCCCCAAGCATTAACCAGCGTTACCCGAATCTCTCCCTCCATCTCCTCCTGCGCAGCCGTCAACAAAAACTTAGCAGCACCATAAGTCCCTCCAAAACGATGCAATACTACTGCTGGCTCTCCTACAGGTTTGCTACTAAATAGAGGAGAAGTCTCCAACATACAGTAAATAGGATACTCTTCTTCCTCATAAGGCCATTCATTCCCAGAAGGTTGCAAATCAACTGTCATCAAATAAGTCTTACCCACCTGTGCCTCACGGGGATAGCTAATCACAGGCTGAATAGATAAGGGTAATTGTTTAATATCAGACATGAGGCTTTCCTCCTGATGGGGTGAGCCGGAGTACCGTCATCGGGTTGCCGTAGTAGACATACATGAAAGTGTAGAAGAAAAGCTCCCAATTTTCTGGCTTTGTCACACCACTTTGGAGTTTTTTGGCTGCTTGCGATCGCAAATTACGTAAAATTTCAGGAACAGACAATTCTGGATTACTCCGGTACTCCTGAAAAAAGTTATGAGCAATCTGAGCTGCATACTTATCATTAACTTTCTCCAGAGTGCCGATTACTCCTCTTGCTCCCTTCTTGAGAAAGAAAGTAGGAAAGCCTATGTAAAATTCAGATGTTTGAAATTCATAGTCTCTGCGCAAACGCCCAGAATGACAGGCATTCATAAAAACAACTGTGTCACAGTTCTTTAAAAAGCTAAAATTCCAGTAGCGAAGCTGCATTAATGATGTTCTTGTTTCTTTGCCGATATTGAAAAATTTTCTTTCTTCTCCAAAAGTCACATCAGAGATATCATCACCGAAAAAACCGTGATTAGCAATATACATAAGAGCTACATCATGTCGTACTTGAGGCAAGTAACTTGAAAATTCACATATTTCTTCAAATAAATTAGCTTTAAATTGGTTGATTACCTTAACCTCTTCTCTGACATGGGTAAGTTCTTTCGTGGTTGCATAGGCAATAATTTCTCCGCAACACTCCTGACGATGAGGATTTATGGGAATTAATCTATCTGCTTCGTCTAAATTATCTGGATCTGGAATGTCTTGCCAACGCACGGTGGGGATGGAAGCTCCGAGATGTTCGTTGGTCGATAGATCCATCATTTCCCAAGGAATTTCAAAATCAGTGCGGTCATTAATGATCAGACAGGATAAGTCTTGTTGAAATTTTTCTTTTAGTGTTTTTCGCAATCGAATCAGCCAACCACGAATCTGACGCGCTTCAGCTTTATTTTCAGAAAAACCACGCATATTACCTATAATGATATCTGGTAAATGGCTGTTGGGCTTATTCATATGTTTGCTGTAAGATAGCACTGGTGGAGAGTTAAACTTTGTCTCCAATGTTTGCTGCTCTGCATGGTGGGCACGAACTCGATACAAATTATCTTGAGCTTCTACGTATAAAATTGCTAATTCTCTAGCAAATTTTTGCTCTAATTTTACAGAAAAAGTAGTTTCTATAGGAATTGCTTCGGATTTAACTGCATTCTGCTCTTGTACCTGTAGGTTTTTCTTTTGTATAAGTTCCTCTGGTGACATTGCATCAGCAAGCAAGTCACGCCGCTGAAGATTTTGGCTACTTGTTATCCTTTGGGTAAAGTTGTTTGCCATTACTTCACCTCCCATGTCTCAAGCGGTTGAATCAGAGCAACTTTTGCTCCCATCGCTTCAGCTAATTCCAAGGGCAAATCCCCGTACTGTTGCGGTTGAGGATTGAGCAACACTGCCTTGACTCCATCCAAGCCACGGATAAGTTGAGCCACCTGCAAAGCATCTTCAACCCCTTTGCTTCCCACCGGCAGCACAATCTTATCTAGGCGACTGGCTTCGAGAGGCACATTCCCTCGCCCATCGCTAATTACCACTAGCACCGCTTGCTGTATAGTACTGCGCCCGTGTTGCATAGCATGGCGTAGGGTCTGCAATGCCAAATCTAATCCATGAGCCAGAGGAGTAGCTTTACCCCTTCCTGCCTCAATCCCCGCAGTAATCTGAGGTACGAGAATACTTTGTGCCATCAGCTTTTGAGCCCTTAACTCATGGCGTGCATCCACTGCTCCCACTTGAATTAAACAAACACTAGCTCGTTCCACATAAGCCCAACTCAGATAGGGTAATAACTCTTCTTGCCAATCGCAATCCCGTAGACAAGTGTGATCTAAAATTAGCATCAGCATTTGTTCGGCTATCGGTACTCGGCGATAGGAATGTAAGTCCGTTGGAGACAGCAGCAGTTGATTTCTATTAGTAGTTGAGCGTTGGCGAATTGGCTGACACTTGGCGGCTTCTAGTAATGTCCTCACTAAGGCTAAATCCTGGAAATGGGCTACCTTCTCCACTCCAATAATGGCACCACGACCAACTGCCTTTAAGTGGAAGCGACGGCTAGGCAATCGTAGTGAAGCGGCTTCTCGCTCAACTGGTGCTTGATCTTCAGAATAAGGATTGCTGGGAACTTTAAAGGCGATAGTTGGCTGTGGCTCAGTTTCATCGGACTGATATACCGGTTCCCTCACTGTGGCTGGTTTAGACTTAGTTGGTTTTAGGTTTTCTTCCCTAGTCTGAGGCTGCCTAGGTTGTGGCGTTACAGGCTCAGAACTTACATCAGGCAAATCCTCTGTCTGCTGTTGCCGATTAGCAGCTTTCAACCCCATCATGTCAGCCGCAGCATCAACCTCTCCCACCGTCA
The DNA here is from genome assembly GCA_010672925.1 of Symploca sp. SIO1C2. Taxonomy (GTDB): domain Bacteria; phylum Cyanobacteriota; class Cyanobacteriia; order Cyanobacteriales; family Coleofasciculaceae; genus Caldora. The sequence continues at coordinate 152,068 of JAAHFP010000003.1, forward strand.
TCTCTGCTGCACCTTCCCACCGGGTATATGCTAGAGCCAATCGTGCTAAGGCAATCTCCCGACGAGGACTGTATACTTCCAAATTTGTCGTATAGTCCAGTATCCGAGCTATGGCTTCTGGGGTAATTTTAGGATAAATCTGTCGAGCTTTCTGCAAGCGATCGCAAATTTTCCTGGCTCTCCAGTAGTTAGGGTGATAAGTTTTATTAATAAAGGTGCTGAAGGCTTCTTGGCTTTAGTCTTGGCTCGGAGCTTTCTTCGGAGAGTTAAGGCTACTCTTTTCAAGTTAAACTGAATGTTTTTTTGACGAGCATGTAGAATTCAGCTAAGAGCAGCAACCCAGCAAGCGAGAACGCAAGTTATTAAAATTGGTTAAGCCATAACTTAAGCGCATAACTAGTTTAATTTTATTGTTAATTCCTTCCATAACTCCACTGGTTGTGCCACTAATAAAGTAGTTGCATATTCCTGGCAAGTGGAAAGCGAATAGTCTGAGCTGTTTTTCCGTAAAGTATCTGAGCTTGAACCAGCCACTTCTTCATTCTTTTCAGACCAGACTGGACAGTTGTAGAAGTTTCATAAATGTCTCGAAACTCTTCTTTAATTTCATAGGCTAATCTTAAACAGGCTGACTGGCTTAAAATTTGTTCAAGCTGCTCTTTGTCAGTTTTTGTTAAGTCTTGATTATTCTTGAGAAGTAAATATTTACTGCCCTTAGTCTTTACTCCCGCACAGCGACGAATTTTATTTAAGGTATCGTTTACCAACTTCATTACATGAAATCTATCAATAACCACGACGGCATTGGGAAAGGCTTCCTCAATGACTTTCCCAAATCCCGCCCACATATCAACACTGACTTCCGTGACTTGCTCTCTCACTTCAATTGGTTGCTGCTAAGCGAGCTTCAATAATATCTTGCTGCTTATGGCTATCGATAACTTCTAGGAGGCAAGACTCTTCAATATCACTCACTACAGTCACGAATTCTCTAGCACCCTTGCGTTTGCTAACTTCATCTATACTCAAACGCTTAACTTCGCCCCAGTCTTTTTTTTTCTGTTGCTGACGAAATTAAAAATACCTAATACTTCTTCATAAGTTAAGTCTTCTTCCCTACTTACTTGTGTTATATTGCTCATCAAGACTCTCTGGTAAATATAAGATTCATATCTTTGAGTGTACCGCCGTCGCCAGGAAAGAAAATCTAGCTGTTGTGTTACATATTTCTGGCAATCACGACAGTAAAACTGCTGACGAGGAACTTTCAGATATACAGGTTGACCAAAAGTCGATAAATCCCTCACTAATATTGAGCGAACTTGATGACGTTCTTGTATCAGTTTTGAGCAATGAGGACAGACAATTTCAGGAGCTAGTATTTTCAGCTGAAGACAGATATAACCAACTACAAAGAGAATGACCTTCTACTGTCACTCCTGGCAAGTTGAGTATAGAGTCGAGAGGTGATGACATCGGTAGATTCCTTTGAGGGAGAATTCATTAAATTTATACTCTTTATATCAAAAAAAACTTATTACCCCAAAGCCAGGATACCTGGGATGAGCTAGCCTTGACTCTCCGAAGAAAGCTCCGAGCCAAGACTAAAGCCAAGAAGCCTTCAGCACCTTTATTAATAAAACTTATCACCCTAACTACTGGAGAGCCATCCTTATCAGGATCAATTCCCGCTTCTCGCAGCAATTCTTCTAGACGTTTAGCCCGTTGACGTTCCTGTTCGAGTTCTTCTTCCGCAACAGTAGCTCGATTTTCTGCTTCTGTCGCCCGGTTTTCTGCTTCTGTCGCCCGTTTTCCCATTGCTTCTATCTGCTATTGGTTGCCCATCACTATTAGGATAAATAATTTCTACATCGGTTTGAGGCTGCAATTGTGTAACCATGTTTGCCTTCTAAATTCACCGGACTACTTTTTATTTTAGTTGCGATCGCCTACAGTATCAGTGCGATCGCTATTCTTGTAGGAAATTATTACAGGCGGTCAGCCTGTTCCACAGTAGAGCTAGTTGAATCGTTTTAGATTGAGGGCGCACGTCGGTGCGCCCCTACGAACCTCGAACAAACGATGATTGAGGAGTGATATCAAGTTCGGATAATCACTTATAATTCCCTTCTCCCTTGCAACTTTCTTTCTTCCCTTCTGCCCTCTGCCTTCTGCCTTCTGCCTTCTTCTCACCAAAGTGTAAGTATTCAACCGAACTTGATATGACTGTACGTTCACCTTTGTGTTGCTGAGCCAAATAGGTAACGGCAACTTTACCTCGCCCTAACTCCCGCTCAATAGTGTAACGACCGTTGCGTAATTTTTGCCCGATTGTAAAAGCCATTATTTACTACAGGTTTTTTTGAGGTCAGCAATAGCGATTGATACTACAGGCGCACACTTATCCCATTGTTAAGTAATAATAGCAAAAAATCCTGATAATCACAAGTAGTAAAAGATTTTAAGGAAGAAGCGATCGCACTTATATCAAGTTCGCTTGAATACTTACACTTTGGTGGCATTCTCATCAGGATCAATTCCCGCTTCTCGCAGCAATTCTTCTAGGCGTTTAGCTCTTTGTCGTTCCTGTTCAAGTTCTTCTTCCGCAACAGTCGCTCGATTTTCTGCTTCTGTTGCCCGTTTTTCCTTTGCTTCCAATTGATTGCTAATAGTTCTCCGGTTGATAACAACGCAGGTTTCCACTGGTCTGGGGTGCTTGTACCAAGTGCCTTGGGGACCTCGACCTCCGGCGATGATTACAGGCATTCCTTCATATAGGGGAATCATCCAGACCCGACCTTGCTTGGTAGCACCTTTGATTCGCCCTTGACTGAGAAGGCGGCGGACTCTGGCTTCAGAGATGCCAAGCATTAAGGATGCTTCTGCGCTGCCGACGTGGGTTTTGTTGTTCATTTTTCCCCGTTTTATATTGCGTGCTAGTGGGTGTGGAAGCTAGTCGTTAAGCTATCCCCAGCTTAAATTGACACCAATGCCCTACAGTCGCCAAATTTTAATCGTTCCATCAGCACTACCACTAGCGAGGGTTTGTCCATCGGGACTGATAGCCAGGGATAAAACTGAGTCGTTATGAGCTTGCTGTTGGTAAAGTAGCTCCCCTGTAGTAACATCCCACAAATTGATAGTTTTGTCCTTACTACCACTGACTAGAGTTTTGCCATCAGGACTAAAGACAACGGTATTAACTGAGTTGGTATGTCCTATAAGGGTTTGTTGCTCTTGAAGTGTGGTTAAATTCCAGAGTTTGATGGTGTTTTCTTGACTGCCACTAGCCAGGATTGTACCATCGGGACTAAAAGCTACAGAAAAAACGTCGAATAAATGCTTATCAAAAGTAGCAATCTTTTTTCCAGTGGGAACATCCCATAGCCGGATAATATAGTCCCAACTACCGCTAGCCAGGGTTTTTCCATCAGGACTAAAAGCCACCGACAAAACCTCGAATAAATGCTCTAAACTATGCTGTTCCTTACCAGTGCTCATTTGCCATAGCTTGATAGTTTTGTCCCCACTACCACTAGCTAAAGTTTTGCCATCGGGACTAAATGCAATGGTATTAACTGAGTTATCATGTCCTTTGATGGTGAAAAACTCTTGGAAGGTACGAACATTCCAGAGTTTAATGGTTTTGTCTTCACTACCACTAGCTAAGGTTTTACCTGTGGGGCTAAAAGCAATGGAACGTACAGCTTGAGAATGTCCAGAAAACCAGTTGTTACCCAGGGTACAAATTTCCCATTCTGTACTTAATTCCCAGAGCCTAACGGTTTTATCCCCACTGCCACTAGCTACAATCTTACCATTGGGACTAAAAGCCACAGCATACACTGCACCTGAATGCTTGTTGAAGGTAGTAATTAGAGATAGCCGAGTAGAAAGAGTTGAGGATTTATCTTCCTTCCTTTCTGCTGTCTGCCTCCGGTTCCCCTCCTTGGAAGGGTTAGGGGTGGGTTCTGCCTTCTTCTCTCCAAAGTGTAAGTATTCCAGCGGACTTGATATCACCCCTGATGGTTTTTCCTGGGAGTTGGGTTTTACCTTCAAAGATGTTAAAGCTAGTAGAATTTCTTCAGCAGATCGATACCGCAGCTTGATACTACTTTGAATCATTTTGTCCAAAATACCACCAAGTTCCTCGCTCACTGGATTGTTAACTAAATAAGTTCGCCAAGCAAAGCCACTTTCGAGGGGTTCATACAAGTCAAATGGCTCAACATTAGTCAACAGATGAATGCAAGTTACCCCTAAACTGTAAAGATCACTGGCAAATACAGCTCTTCCAAAAGTTTGTTCAGGGGCTGCATAAGCAGCGCTGCCAATAGTTGTCCCGGTTTTAGATAAAGCCGTCATCGTTGCATGTTTAGCTGCACCAAAATCCACCAAGACCAAATCTTTCCCTGAATCAGGTGAACTTATATCAAGTTCGGATAAACAGTTATAATTTCCTTCTTTCTTCCCTCCTGCCTCCTGCCTCCTGCCTCCTGCCTTATTGCCACTGAAGTGTAAGTATTCAACCGAACTTGATATTAGGGTACGACGACGAATAATATTTTCTGGCTTGATATCCCGATGAATTACTTGCCCTTGATGGATAAATTGCAGTACTGGTAGTAAGTCTTGTAAGAGGCTGCGTATTTGTTCCTCTGGGAAAGCTCCCGTTTCTGCCAACTCTTGAGCGAGGTTTTGCCCGTCGATAAATTCCTGAACAATGTATTGATGATTATTCTGCTCAAAATGAGCTAACAATTCTGGAATTTGGGGATGCTTACCCAACTGTTCTAAACGCACTGCTTCCTGCTGAAATAATTCAGCTGCTTTGCGGGCGTTGTTTTGTCCTTGGGGGTAAAACTGCTTAATTACACAACGGGGTTTAGAGGGTTTGTGCTCATCTTCTGCTAACAGGGTTCTGCCAAAACCTCCTGTAGCAATGAGTCGGATGGCGCGATATCGCTGAGCCAATAACAGTTTAGTACCACAATTTTGGCAAAAGTTGGATTTTGCTGGATTTTGGGGTCTAGCACAATGGGGGTTGAGGCAGTAGCTCATTAATTAGGGCTTGCTGAATAAGTAGGACAAGGAGGACAAGGAGGACAAGGGGGACAAGGAGGACAAGGAGGACAAGGGGGACAAGGAGGACAAGGAGGACAAGGAGGACAAGGAGGACAAGGGAGACAAGGGTTTTGGAGAGCAGTGGAGGAGGCGACTCCTTCGCTGACTTTAATTATCTTAGTCGCCGGGGGGCACTCGGAGACTCAAACCGGACGTGGAGGAAAGCGTAAGACTTCCGTCAAGGAAGCAGTATCCTGTGTTAGCGAAGCGGACGCAGCGCTAGCGAGTAAGCGTCAACCCACTGAGAGTACGTTCAACTATCGCTGTTCGACGCTTTTGGAATCCCCGTGCCTTTAGGCCGGGGAGGATGTCAATATCACCTCAGCATGACACTTGAGTGCATCAGTCCTGAATACTAACAATTGCTAATTGTATTATTTATGTAGTACAATGTGACTATAGGGCTCTTGAAGTGTGAGTGTTGTACTCTAGACACCGACAGCCCAGTGCCATACTTGTAGATTAAAGGCAAACGTTTATGCCATACCAACAGCTAGAACTATCTACTCCCACACCAGTACTCTCCTGGGCAAATCACCATCTTGCTTCCGAGGAAAGCAAGATGGCCAAGAATGTGGCTTCCCTACCCTTTGTCTTCAAGCATGTCGCACTAATGCCGGATGTTCACCTAGGGAAGGGAGCTTTAGTCGGTTCCGTCGTTGCGACCAAAGATGCCGTAATTCCCGCTGCTGTCGGTGTGGATATTGGTTGTGGGATGGCGGCGATTAAAACTCCCTTTGTCGCCCAGCAATTGGAAGGTAAGCTAAAGCAGATTCGCCTGGATATTGAAGCTGCTATCCCAGTCGGCTTTAACCAAAACAAAGATATCGAGAAACCGGTAGTTAACTGGCAAGGTTGGCAGGATTTCAAGGAATTGCACCCAGGAGTGCAACACCTAGAAGGTAAAGCAATAAAACAGCTAGGTTCCCTCGGTGGTGGTAATCACTTTATTGAAGTTTGCCTGGATACAGAAAACCGAGTTTGGTTGATGCTCCACTCTGGTTCACGCCATATTGGTAATATGTTGGCGAAATGTCACATCAGTACTGCCAAAGAATTAGCGAAGTTAGCAGATAATCAAATACCTGACCCTGATTTAGCTTACTTTGTAGCCGGAACCCCAGAATTTGCTGCCTACTGGCGAGATTTGCAATGGGCACAAAACTATGCCCGTTACAATCGGGATGTCATGATGGCTCGTTTTAAGGCTGTCATTGAAAAGCATCTGGTTGGGGGTAAACCAACTAAGCCTCTGCTATCAGTGAATTGTCACCACAACTACGCAGAAAAAGAAGTACATTTCGGTGAAGAAGTCTATCTCACTCGCAAGGGTGCAGTTAGAGCGCGAGAAGAAGATTATGGTATTATCCCTGGTTCCATGGGAGCTAAGTCTTTCATTGTTAAGGGTAAAGGCAATCATGATAGTTACTGCTCTTGCAGTCATGGTGCAGGGCGCTTAATGTCTCGTAATAAGGCGAAAAAACGCTTTTCTTTAGATGATTTGGTGGAACAAACCAAGGGAGTAGAATGCCGTAAGGATAAGGGAGTTTTGGATGAAATTCCTGGTGCTTACAAGCCTATTGATGAGGTGATGAATAACCAATCGGATCTGGTAGAAGTAGTCGCTACTTTGAAACAAGTTGTCTGTGTTAAAGGGTAGAAGTTGATACAGCAGTTTACTCTGCTACGGGGTGCATTGTTGATCCCCCTAAATCCCCCTTTTTAAGGGGGACTTTTGTATTTGGATTCTTTTTGGAGTGAAGTCCTACTATAGCGCTACGCGCTATGGTTAGGACATTAATAAAGCCTGAAACCTTGTCATGGCCTATTTTTGAATTTTGAATTTTGAATTCGCCGTTAGGCGCTTATTACTTATTCTCCCAATCCTTAACTAAAGATGCTGATGAGCCCATAAAGCAGCCTGAGTGCGATCGCGAACATCTAACTGGCAGAAAATATTAGTCAGATGATTTTTAATCGTCCCTTCCGTCAGATTCAAAACTTTGGCAATTTCTCGGTTACTTTTACCCTGTCCTAACAACTTCAAAATCTCCAATTCTCGCTGATTGAATTGGGCATAATAATCTGATTTTTTCCGTTCAGGCTGAGTATTCAACTGAGAAAACACCTTAGGGGCAATAGTCGGACCTAGTTGACTGTATCCCTGGTGCAAACTGCGAATCGCTGCTGCCACCTTGGGTGCTGGAGTACTTTTAAGTAAATATCCTAACGCCCCAGCCTGAAGAGACTCGAACACATAGTTATCATTATCAAAGGTGGTTAAAACTAGAATCCGAATCCAGGGGTAGCGGGTATGGATTTCTCTGGTAGCTTGCACTCCATCACAGATGGGCATCCGCACATCCATCAAGATAATATCAGGTTGTAAACTCTCCGTAAGGGCAATGGCTTCTTTTCCGTGATTGGCTTCCCCCACTACCTCAAGATCATCCTCCAAAGAAAGCAGCGCTGCTAGTCCCTGTCGAAAGATGGGTTGGTCATCAGCTAATAGAAGTCGAATCAAAATGGTACCCTAATCTGAATACGAGTGCCTTGTCCCGGTGTGCTATCCCATTGTATCGATCCGCCTATCAGCTGAACTCGCTCTTGCATACCCCTAAGGCCAAAACCCTGGGTTGGTTTAGCTAGATTAAAGCCAATGCCATCATCTTCTACTGTAAGGATAAGTGCATCGACACAACCATATCCCCGGAGGTAAACCACCTGGGCTTGACTATGTTTGCGAATATTTTCTAATCCTTCCTTGATAACACAGTAAAGCTGACGATTAGTTTGTAAGGGCAGTTGGGGCAAGTCTATTTTACTTTTAACAGTTATAGATGAGTTGGAGCTTAAGGATTCTATTAATTGGAGCAGCGCTGCATTCAGGTCAAAAGCTTCTTCTCGCATGGTGGACACGGCACGACGCACTTCTTGCACAGATTGGCTAGCCAGTAATTTAGCCGTATCTAATGCTGGTTGCAGCTTCTTAGAATCTCGTTTGTAAAGTTGTTGTGCTAATTCTAGCTGTACATCAAGAGAAGTCAGGGTATGTCCCAGGGAATCATGGATGTCTCGGGCAATGCGATTACGTTCTAAATCTGCTGCTAGCAATTCCACTTCCTGACTTAAGGTGATCGCTTGCTGACGACTTCTATACTCAGCTACTAGGGTAAGGCACAGCAAAATAATCAGCCCACTAATAGGAATAAAAATCACCAGGTTGTTGAAAATAATATCGACCACAAACAGTTGAGGAGAGTCTTGAATAAGTTGAAGATTCTCTTGTACCTGTTCTTTGATTCCTTCAATTGGTGATGAGATATCATTAGCAATTTGCCAAGCTAAAGCAAAATGCCAGGTAATGCAAGTTAATATAGCGGTAATAATGACATCGCGGCGACGGAATAAAAAGCCGCTTTTAGCGAAGTAGAGAAAAAGGAAAAGATCAAGCCCTATGCTACTAAATATACGGGTCAGTAAGAGGCAGACAATCTCCAGCAAAATATAGACTTGCCGCTGCCAAACTGGTTGACGGATGGGGAAGAAAAAACTCAGTATTGTCAATATTCCCAATACCAATAAAACCAGGTAATAACCGCCATCCGGTTCATAGGGAATCGCCTTATGCAAAATAGGAAACAACAGCCTCATGGTCACCATAGTCAACAATGCCCATTCCACATAGCGCAGTATTTTAGGAATCAAAGGATTAATGGTGGAAGCCTGAGGGGTTGTCCGAGCTGACATCAGCTTAATGACTTATATTGATAATTGCTTCTACAGTTTAGGGAACTTGTGGGTAAATTCCCATGACAAAAGTCATTTATTTCCATGACTTGTCGCTATGGCTAGTTGGGAATAGCCTGCTTATGGTTGAACTATAGGTAATTCTTCACAGGATAAAGTTTGTGATGAAACAATTTCAACTTGGTGCAGGTATGATCATGTCTATGGGTTTGATGGGTTTGAGTGTTGACAATCCACCTCTTCCCCTCACTGCAAACACCACTAGCGCTGCGGAAAGTCAAACTTCGCAACCATTGCTCCAACGAGAACTATTCTTTGGCGACCCCAATATTGCTGGTGCTCAGCTGTCTCCTGATGGTCAGTTTATCGCCTTTCAAAAGCCCCTGGATGGGGTGATCAATCTGTGGGTCAAGGGTATCGACGAGGCAATGGAGGCGGCTCGCCTAGTCACTACTGATGCAGAAAGCCCTATCCTATTTTACTCTTGGAGTGCTGATGGTCGTTACATTCTCTACCCTCAGGACAAAGGAGGCAATGAGAATTTTCATATTTATGCGGTTGAAGTCAAATCTTTAGGTGAGACTAGCCTCAATACCCGAAATTTAACTCCTATAGATGGTGTTACAGCACGAATTTATGGGATTCCCAAACAAACACCTAACCAAATCATTGTAGGTTTGAACGATCGCAATCCCCAGTTTCATGATGTCTATCGTTTGGATTTGACAACGGGGGAGCGGACACTGCTGATTCAAAATGATGAGAATATTGCCCTTTGGACAACAGATCTAGATGGTAATGTGCGCTTGGCTTATCGCCAAACTGTGGAACGAGGCAATGAAATTTTGGTAGTGGGAGATAATGGATTAGCACCAGTTTACACCTGCCGCATCGAAGAAACCTGTATGCCCCTGCAATTTCATCCTGATGGTCAACGGGTATATATAATGAGTAATCGGGATGGGGATTTAATCCAATTAGAGCTACTTGATCTTAAGAGTTTGCAAAGTCAAGTGGTGGAAATCGACCCGGAAAAACAGGTAGATTTTGACAGGGCAATTTTTTCAGAGGCAACCGATGAGTTGATTGCGACTTCCTACGTAGGTGATCGCATCCGCATCTATCCACAAAATGACAAAATAGCTGCTGATCTGGCTTTTCTGAACCAACAGCTGCCGGACGTTGACCTTTTTTTGCAATCCCTAACTCGGGATGACCGCTTGGCATTGATTGCAGCCCGAAGCGATGTTAATCCTGGCTCAGTTTATCTATTTGACCGCAGTAATCAAACCCTGGAAAAACTCTACGATTCCCGGCCAGATCTACCCAGTGAACATCTCGCCACTATGCAACCAATCCGCTATACAGCCCGTGATGGTCTGGAAATTCCGGCTTATCTAACGCTGCCCCAGGGAGTAGAGCCGGTAAATTTACCGGTGATTATCCTGCCCCATGGTGGACCTTGGGCAAGGGACAGATGGGGGTACGAGCCATTTACTCAGTTTCTCGCTAATCGCGGCTATGCCATTCTCCAACCTAATTTTCGAGGCTCCACTGGTTATGGTAAAGCCTTCCTCAATGCAGGGAATAACGAATGGGGAACAGGCACAATGCAGCATGACTTGACGGATAGTGTGCAGTATCTGATTGATCAAGGAATTGCCGATCCCAAGCGAGTGGGGATTGGTGGGATGTCCTATGGTGGCTATGCTACCCTAGCAGGTTTAGCGTTTACACCGGAGGTCTATGCGGTTGGCGTATCCTATGTCGGGCCATCAAACTTGATGACCCTGCTCAAGTCAGTTCCTCCCTATTGGGAATCGATAAAAGCTACTTTTGTATTACGATTGGGAAATCTGGATAATCCGAGCGATCGCGATCGTTTAGAAGCCCAATCCCCTCTGTTTTCCGCCGATAAAATTAAGTCTCCACTAATGGTAATTCAGGGAGCTAACGATCCCCGGGTTAAGCAAGCAGAATCAGACCAAATTGTGGTGGCATTACGAGATTTAAACCAACCAGTAGAATATTTGATTGCCCCGGATGAAGGTCATGGTTTCCGTAAGGAGATTAACTCCCTCACCGTGGCAGCAGCCTTAGAGCGATTTTTGGCCGAACATTTGGGCGGACGCTATCAAGCAGAAATGTCTCCAGACATACAGGCTCAATTAAAGACTTTAACCGTAGATATCGATACTGTCACGGTATCCAGTGAGCCGGAAATTATTGAACTTGACCCAGCAATTTACCAACGCTATGGGGGAACCTACCAGTTACTACCTAATATGCAGGTTGATATTCGAGTTGAAGAAGAACAACTGACTGCCCAGGCTACAGGTCAAGAAGCATTTAACCTTTACCCTATTTCAGAGACAAAATTTTTGGCACAGGTTGCAGATATCACGATTCAATTCAATGTATCCCCAGAGGAAACGGTCAAAGGGCTTACTCTTTATCAAGCAGGTCAGGAATTGGTTGCACCCAAGGTTAATTAGGTGTTAGGTGGTAGGTGTTAGGTGGTAGGTGGTAGGTGTTAGGTGTTAGGTGGTAGGTGGTAGGTGTTAGGTGGTAGGTGGTAGGTGGTAGGTGGTAGGTGGTAGGTGTTAGGTGGTAGGTGGTAGGTGTTAGGTGTGGTGAAAAAGAAGGTACAATTTTCTATTCCCTATTCCCTAGTTCCTCAAGAGCAATTAGCAATTAGCAATTAGCCATTAACCATTAGCCATTAGCCATTAGCCATTAGCAATTAACCATTAGCAATTAGCCATTAGCCATTAGCCAGAGTGTCCCTCAAGAGTAAATAACAATTCATCTGTCCCTTACCCTTCACCTGAATCGAGCCCCGGTCTTGAAATGCATACTGATTTTTGAGATACTGGTAAGTTGATTCTGATACTTGAATGCTACCAGGAATACCGTGAGATTCCATGCGGCTAGCAATATTTACTGTATCACCCCACAAGTCATACACAAACTTTTTCCTACCAATAATACCAGCAACTACGGGTCCTGTATTAATACCAATACGAATACTTAAAGCATTGCCTGTCTCTTGGGAAAATCGCTTAATTGCCTCTTGCATATCTATTGCCATTGCTGCGATTGCCCTTGCATGATCTGGCTTCTCCTCTGGTAAACCTCCCACCACCATATAAGCATCCCCAATGGTCTTAATTTTTTCTAAACCATGTTTTTCTGTCAACTCATCAAATTCAGAAAAAATTATATTGAGAATCCCGACTAGTTCTTCTGGAGAAATCTGAGTAGCTAGCTCAGTAAAACCGACGATATCGGCAAACAGTACAGTCACCGCTGTATAACTATCCGCAATTTTACCCTCCTCCTCCTTCAATCTTTCCGCAATTGATTGAGGTAAAATATTCAGTAATAAGCGTTCTGAGTTTTTCTTTTCTAGGGCTAAGGTTTTCAATGCTGAAGCAAATTGTTTGGCAACTTTACCCGCTGACAGTACTGCTATTACTAACGCCACCACCAAAACTATTTTCGCTGCATGGATAATCAGATCTATAGCCTGATCTGCCTGCTCGACTTCTGACTCTATTAGGGCAATCAATTGTTGAGAGACTTGGTGGGATTTTTGATCAAAATCATTAAGTTTATCCTCAATTTCTTGATCAAGCTTAACTATCTTTGTTGCCGCAGCCTTGTACTTAGCTAGATACCCTAACGCTTCGGAACGTTGACTGGCATCGAACTTAGAGCTTACTAGAATACCATCCCTCAGTCTTTTTGAAGCATCCGACATTGATTGCATTTTGTCCTGCTGACGGGTTGAGAAATATTCCTTTTCTGAAGACTGCATTTCTAGATAGATAAGCATCAAGTCTGGCTCTTTAGCTAGTTCTAACCTTTCTTTCAACATTTCTGCATTATGTTTGAGTTCGGCTAGCTCACCGACATCATCAATACTCAATTTACTCACCTTTCCCACAGTTTCCTTGAAGCTACGGGAATAATTAGCTACCATTTCTACATAATTCAGGTGGCTTTGGCTTAATTCTTTACTGACTTCAGCATCTTTAATTAATTCTTGTAAATCATCTCCAACTATTAATACTTTCTCAATTTGACTGTTATGTTGTTGACGATAATTATTAATAGCATCACTAGAAACACTGGTAGCTGGCCAGTCGAGAAAAAATTGTCTTTCGATGCGAGTTGCTTTCCTTAATTCAGAATCCATCTCAAATACCAGTCTTTTAACTCTAGTACTAGTTAAAATTGCACGTTTCATTTGATGGCTGACGTTATTGATAGCAAATAAGCCACTGAGGGCGACAATTACCATCAATAGTAATGAGGTAGTAAATGCTATATTAAATTTAGTAGTGATACTCAGTTTGCGCCGAGTAAAAGCTAAGTTTTTCCATAAAGTCATTGGTAGGCGTTAGTGCTAGGTGTTAGGTGGTAGGTATTAGGTTGTAGGTGGTATGTGGTAGTTGATTACTGTTTGATGGATTAAAATTTTTCAATCATAATCTCCTCCGGAACCATAACGCCATGCTTCTAACCAACGGTGATAGTAGTAGGCTGGTAGAGGGGGTAACTTGGCTAAAGGTTGCTTCATTAATTGCCCCAAGGGATACAAACCGGTATAAGCTCCTAAATTAAGGTAGTGAACTAACCAATCTAATAGAGTAGTCAGTCCGACTTGCGGCAGCACCGGTATTGCCAATCCCGGCTTAGTTAGGGAGGTTAACAATAGAGTTTTAGAGAGTCCGGAAAACTGGACAACATCTTGTAGAAAGGGGTTGAGTACCTCATCTCCTAGTTGGGACATTGCCTCAAAAACCCCATTGAGTAGCTCATTGATTTGATTGGGAGCTAGCTGTTGCTTGATACCAACACTCATGGCTTTCTGAAACATCCAAGTTACGCCAATATTTGGTTGATAGGGTTGCAGCTGGGCTAAAGCATTTTTGGTTAAGGTATCAGCTTGGAGGGCTTCATTGGTTCCTTCCGTCAGACGCTTGAGATGTCGCACCATTGAGCCAAATCCACCAAAACTTACCGGAGATTGACCCCCACTGCTATCCCCTATTGGTAAAATACGGTTCCAAGGTAGTCTAATCGGACTTTGGCGATAGGAAGGAAAGAAACCGAACAGTACCCGCTTAAAGTCAATTTGGGATAGTTCCACATTTTGGTACTCTGGCAATAGGCGTAGGTACTCCTCACAAAAAAACTCTAAGCTTGGACGTTCTGGATGAGCATCTAGGTAAGTAAATAAGTAAGTAGTTCGGCCATCCCTTGCAGGAAATGCCTCCCAGAAATATTGGCATTGATTCAGAATTGGCGTGAAGGAGACAATAAGATCACCAGTTTCATTCTCAGGATAACCTTGAGCGCAACTACCAACCACTAAGCACACTCCATCTGGTTTACTCCCCTGTCTTGCTTGCTTAACAATTGGGGAAAAATGTCCCATCCCGTCAATTAGTAACTTAGTTTTCAAGCCCCCTGCTGCTTTGACGAAAACGCCATCAGGATGAATCATTGCACCCTCAAAAGCAGTTTTTTCCAGTAGCTTGCCTCCAGCTGCCAAAAATTTGGCCTTCAGAGCATCTAGCAGAAATACTGGATCAACACCGATATTGAGTACATCCCTTACCCAAAAGTCTCGCCCTTGGTAGAAACTAATGCGAGCTGGGTTATACTCAGTAGCGATCGCTTGCTCTAACTGTTCTTCTGAAAGCAGTTCTAGTTCTAGAAAAACCTCTAGTTCTTTACGGGAGATATTCCACTCTTGCTCTCTACCTCGCAAAATACCTCGTTCCAGCAAAGCGACTCGCCAACCCTGCTGTTGTAAAGCCGCACCTATCATAATGCCTAATGTGCCGCCACAGATGACCACATCCCAATCAAGACTACCCAAAGATTCTGAGCTTTCTTGAATAACTAGGGGCACTGTTGCTGCTGTATCTTGTCGCAAAGCTTGCCAAAATTTGTCAGCACTTCGCAAGCGATTGAGGACATCTCCTGGTAACTCGGAGAGAATTTGTTCAGTTTTACTCATGGGTGGCTCTTTTCGGTAAGATGCTCCCTCTACATCCTAATTCCCAGAGGTCTTGAGCGTCAGCTGAAAGCCCCCTAAATCCCCCAACTTTGGGGGACTTTGAGTCCGGGCTCCCCCAGAATTGGGGGCTGGGAGCTTGAAAAACTTTGGCCTTGTTGCCAATATTTCAGAATGTTAAATTTGCCAACAGCATCTGTTCCTCAACCAAATCTACGTCTCATGGAATGAAAAGCCTACCCACTCCCATATAGTTTTCGAGGTAAAGCATAATCTCAAGCAGACGATTGACACATTGCTCTCGATAGCCAGAATCACTTAAAAAACGATTAGCATCTCCAATCGTGACAACTGGAAAGGAAGTTGGTAGATTTTCTTCCCGTAAAACCTGCTCAAGGGAATCTTTTCCCTTCATCCGTCGATTTGCTGTTAACAAAATCATTTGATTCGATTGAGCAAATCTCCAGATAACTCTATCACTGCTCTCAACTGACAATGCTAGGTCTTCAAGCGTCACAAAACGAGTAGTGAGAAAATCAAGCCACCCTTGATTACTAAGGTTTCCCGATAGAATGAGAGCGTGTCTTTCCAGGTTATGGTCAATGAGAAAAATCATACCTGGGAATCAAGTTTTGCTTTTAATTTAGCTTTTTGCGTTTGCAGCTTCTCCCAAGCTGCTTCTCTACCTGGTGGTGGTGGCAACTGTGCAATCTGAGCAAAGCGTTCTCGATTCCTTTCTTCCCAATATTGTCGGCTTTCTTCTGCTTCTTGCAGAATAGTTTGGTACTCAGCTTCGACTTCGGCACGATTTGCCTGGATATAAGAAAGGG
Organism: Symploca sp. SIO1C2; assembly: GCA_010672925.1. Lineage (GTDB taxonomy): Bacteria > Cyanobacteriota > Cyanobacteriia > Cyanobacteriales > Coleofasciculaceae > Caldora. The sequence goes on from JAAHFP010000003.1 coordinate 167,803, forward strand.
CTGCATTGATTTGCTCTTCAGTGAGGCTGAGGATATCACGAATCAATTTAGGTGGATATTGAGCCGTCACATAGTCCATCACGTCGTAAAGGGTGATGCGCTCTCCTGCAATCGTTAATCCCCTTTCTGTACGGATGATAGTGGTTTTTCCACCGGATGCTAAAGTCATACTAATCATTTCTTAGAAGCTTAGTTTAAGCATAACTTCCCAGGAAAATAAAGTGGGTGATCGTACTAGGGAGGGATTCCCACCAATTTGTCCAGATTTTGTAATTGAATTGCGCTCTCGCACAGATCGTTTAAAGCCTCTACAGAATAAGATGCAGGAATATCTTGCCAGTGGATTGCGGTTGGGTTGGCTAATTAATCCCAAGGGTAAGCAGATAGAAATTTATCGCCAAGGAAAAGATGTTGAGGTTGTGACCATGCCTGTAGTCTTGTCAGGGGAAGCGGTTCTACCAGGGTTTAGTCTGGATTTTACTTGAATGATTATCAGCTAAGATGCATCTAGTGAAAGCATCTAATTCAATCATAAGATTATGGTGGAATAGGCATCTTGCCTGTAAGCTTTCATGCCAATTCAATTATAAGATTATGGTGGAACAGGCATCTTGCCTGTAAATAAAATGTACCAGGTCAATTTCCGCAATCAAAGAAGATTCTCTTGGAGTTATATTAGTTCATAGCAGATTCAGCACACCTTATGTCCACAGAAACCCCAGATACTATTTGGATTATTACAGAAGCTAGCGAAGTCCCTGTTACTGAAGAAACTACTGGTGTTAAAGGTGTTACACAGGATACCGGAGGCTTCCTCGATAAAACCCAACAACCTACCTCAAACACACCAGTATCTCCTAGGCGGGGAGTGCCGGTTTCTGCACAGAAGTTAAAGCAGGAAATGGCTAAGTTTGTGCAAGTTGTGGGAGATGTATTTAGCCAAGTAGAGCAAATACATACAGGGATGGAACTCGATGAAATTGATCTTTCAGTGGAAATCAATAGTGAAGGCAAAGTAAGTTTGTTTGGTGTTGGGGGTAAAGCTGGTGGCAAAGGAGCCATGACTCTCAAGTTCAAGCGTCGAGATTCTCTGTAAAATGGCAAAAAACTGGGCGATCGCAGTCGGTATTAATCGTTATGATAATCTCCAGTCCCTCAACTATGCCAAGAGGGATGCCGAATGTATGGGTAATTTTTTCCAGCAAGAGGCAAGTTTTGAGCGAGTTTTCCTATTTACTGAAGATTCCCCAGCAATTCCTACTACTCCACCGATTTCTACCCAGCCTACCTATGGCAAACTACGGCGTTTTTTGCGCAAGCAGTTTGAGAAACCTTTATTAGAACCAGGAGATAATCTCTGGTTCTTTTTTTCTGGTCATGGTCAAATTTCTGATAACCGTGATTACCTGCTACTTTCGGATACTGATCCTGGAGATGTCAATTACACCGCATTGCCTGTTAACTATGTGACTGAAAGGTTACGCCAATCAGGAGCTGATAATGTGATACTAGTGTTGGATGCTTGCAGAAATCAGGGATCCAAAGCCGGAGAAGGGATTGGCAAGGAGCAGCAGAAAGGAATGGTTACCATTTACTCCTGTAGTCCCCAAGAAAAAGCCTATGAAATTGAATCTCTCCAACAAGGTTCGTTTACTTATTGCTTGTTAGAGGCATTGCGGATTCAGGGAGAGGGTAACTGTGCTACGGTAGAACGACTAGACCAATATTTACGCCATCGAGTACCGGAAATTAATCGTCAGTATCAGAAGCCTCAACAAACACCATATGCGATCGCAGAACCAGTTAGTAAACATCACCTGATTCTCTTACCCCGATACGCCACTCTCCGAGATATCGAAACCTTGAAAAAAGATGCTTATCGGGCTGAAGTGCAGGGGAAGTGGGAACTAGCCAAGCAGCTGTGGATTCGGGTAAATGTGGCAGCATCTGGTTCAGATACGGAAGCGATAGAGGCATTCGTTAGGATTGCTCAGCAGCAAGTATTATCGGCAGCATCCCAAGGTTCCACAAACGATAGTAGTGGGAGCATCTTGCTCCCTGGAACAAAGGAAAGCAAGCAAGAACTTTCTGTAGAAAAAGAGCTACCTGTCACTAATGCTTTAGAAAAGAAAACAACTACGAAAACTACTTTTCAGCCACCAGCATCATCAACATTATCCGTATTTGACTTTGATGTGGTAACCGTGGATGCTAAAGGTCAAACAATTGACCACAGCAAGAGTCAAGCTAGCTATTTTACCGAAGACTTGGGCAAGGAAATTAGTTTAGAGATGGTGGTTATTCCTGCTGGGAGCTTCCAGATGGGTTCCCCGGAGACAGAAAAAGGGCATTCCGATGATGAAAGTCCCCAGCACCAGGTAAATGTAGCATCATTCTGCATGGGAAAATATCCAGTTACCCAAGCTCAATGGCAAGCGGTAGCTGCTTTGCCTCAAATTAACCGTATCCTTGACCCCAATCCATCCAAATTTCAAGGAAAAGACCTACCAGTAGAGCAGGTATCATGGTATGATGCAGTGGAGTTCTGTTCCAGACTATCTCAAAAAACGGAAAGGAAATACCGATTACCCAGTGAAGCGGAATGGGAATACGCCTGTCGCGCTAACACAACTACGCCCTTTCACTTTGGAGAAACCATTACTCCTGAGTTAGCGAACTATTCTGGTAACTACACCTATGGTTCCGGTCCCAAAAGCAAAGCTCATGAACGGACAACTCCTGTAGGCAGCTTTAAGTTTGCTAACAGCTTTGGTTTGTACGATATGCATGGGAATGTCTGGGAGTGGTGTGCTGACCATTGGCATGATAACTATAAAGGCGCACCAACAGATGGCAAAGTTTGGTTGGCTGATAATGATAATTATCCTCGGATGCTGGGCGGGGGTTCGTGGGGCAGCGGTCCCTGGGACTGTCGTGGTGCCGGTCGTCTCTACGTCGGGCCGGACGACAGGGACTTCAACTTCGGTTTTCGGGTTGTCTGTCCTGCTGCATGGACTCTGTAACCCTTTGCTCTCTTGGACTTTAGCCCAAAACCCACCGGTCGTTTAAACGACCGGCTAATAGCTCAAGTCCACTCAAGTGGACTAAACCCTTGCCCAGCGCGATGCTGGTGGCGAAATATTGCTTAACATTGGGTCAAAAAACCAAAGTCAATATGTAGGGGCGGGTTCACCCAAAACTGGGCACTCTGAGCGATAATTTAGCTAAACCCGCCCCGGCGAGTGAAGTTAAATAGGGCGTGGGATTTCTAGCCCGTTGTTCAAAAAATTATCAATTCTCCCTTTTTTCTCTATTTCCCCACACTTTCCACAACTTTAGCAAGCTCACCCCACCCCAGCGGCGAAGACACCCATTTGCCCACCGGGGCGGGTTTAGGTTATTGGCTGGTTGAACCGAAAGATTTTAGGTGAACCCGCCCCTACCATATATTTGGTGCTAGATTTAATTGAGCGATCGCATCCAGATTACGAGGGTAAAATGGCTGAAGCTCTAACATCTGCCCTCGCTGATATGGGACAATCTCCTGGAATGACTTCTGAAGAATTTAATGGCTGGCTCACAAAAGTGTTTGAATGGAAATGAGAGCGATCTAATCAAAATAGAGTAGGCATTGTTTCATAGCTCACGGATACGCTCTAAGTCCATTGTACGGTTTACTTCAACATTGCCAATAATTTCATCTATCAAGTCAGGAGTATCATACCAAATCCGGTTACAACAGAGCCGTTTTGAGCAAACCGTGAAATCCCTGTAGAGACGCGCCATGGCGCGTCTCTACAATGTGGAGATAACGGATTGGTGTATACCGGATTTTGTATAAAGGCGGGTCATGCGATCGCAATGCCAAATTTCAGTATGACTAAAGTTATAGGTTAGGTAGAAGGAAGTTAAATCCAACGGCATAGGTTCCAGTGTTGAATTACGCGATCGCTAGACCCCTTACGTGAGTAAACTAAGAATCAGCAGCCACACTAGATCAATAATCGCTTGCCACTTCTTGACCAATTCCCAATTCCCAATTCCCAATTCCCAATTCCCAATTCCCAAATAAGAAACCCCTTTCCTTACCTACCAATTCCTGTGAGCAAGCCTAGTACACCAGAAACCAAAGACAAAATAATTGCACCAATAAAGGCAGCCCAGAAGCTATTGATCATAAAAGCATTAGGAACCAGGTAGGCTACCAGAGAAAGCATAACAGCATTAACGACCAAGAGAAACAAACCGAAGGTCACAAAAGTCAGAGGTAAGGTTAAAAACTTGATAACAGGCTTAACAATCGCATTAACTAAGCCTAAAACAGCTGCTGTAACGAGAGCATCGGGAAAGCTATTAATATCAAAACCGACTACAAGTTCAGCTGTAATCACCAAGGAGACAGCAATAAGTATCCAAGTTAAGAAAAAATTAACCATTGTTTTATTTAAACATCAATCAATTGAAATTAAGCAATTTTTATATTTAGTAAGATACATTATTAAAACTCAAAGTCCCCCTTTCCAAGGGGGATTTAGGGGGATGGGGGTAATTAAAAAATCTTAATTAAGCACCAGCTACAACAAAGTCAACTTCATCTGTACCGTCAGTTTCACCTTGTCCAGATGTGATTTGCTCACCATTCACTTCAATAGCAAAAGGTGTGCTATCTAAGCCTGGTAAGTTATAGTCAGTTGCATCCTCTGTATAACCTACACTAGCTATCATTTGGCGACCTGCATCTGTATACAGAAAAGCCAACATTTGATTCTTTTCTTTTTCATTATCGCGAGCCCAAATAACCATGCATTGTTGGTCTTGATAATCAAATACCTTAGGAGCACGAGTAGGAACGTAACGACCTGGAGCCCCAAAACTAGCATCAAGGAACTCTTGAACGGAACTATCTTCTACATTCGCATAAGCAACTTCTTCTGAAGATATTGCTGCTATAGCCTCATCCTCTTCTGCTTCATCTACTTCTGGGACTTCTTCTTCTTTATCACGGTTGCGGAAATAATCCACTGCCATTTTAGTCCCAATTCCACCAACTGCGGCTACACCAGCACCGATTAGAATATTACGCAGTTTACTCATTGTTTATCTCAAAGTAAGTTTATTTTGCTGCTCAAAAAAAGCAAACTATTTAAGATTATAAGATTTAGATTTTTTAACGTCAAAATTTATGAATTCGTAACCTTTCCTTAAGGTTAAATAAAGATTTAATTTTCGTAAAGAATATTTTGTTTAAGTTTTACTACTTTCTTTAATTTGAAAGAGATGCTAATAATCTGAAGGTAGAAGGCAGGAGACAGGAGGCATAAGGCAGGAGAAAAAATATAGCAAAAGGCAGAGGGCAGAGGGCAGTTCGGCAAAGCCGTTGCCGCAGGCTAGGCAGAAGGGAAGAGATTGACTGGTAAAGGTTTCAACATTTTGCGTTGTCCTAATCGCCCTGGCGACTGCTATATTTGCTGGGCTAACCCACCCCCCAACCCCCTCCCAGGAGGGGGAGGTTCTAGTTCCCCTGCTGAGGAAAGAGGAGGGGGAGGTTCTAGTTTCCCTGCTGAGGAAAGAGGAGGGGGAGGTTCTAGTTTCCCTGCTGAGGAAAGAGGAGGGGGAGGTTCTAGTTCCCCTGCTGAGGAAAGAGGAGGGGGAGGTTCTAGTTCCCCTCCTGGGAAGGTTTAAGGGTGGGTTGATGCCCATACACCAATAGCGATCACATCTCCTTCTCATCCTTCAAATTTATTCTTCTGAAGTTGTTGCTGTCTCTGGTGGCGTGATTTCCTCTACCGAAGCGGGAGATTCACTGGGAGTAACTACCTCCTCTGCTAATACTGACAAATCTGTTTGCTCCTCAGAATCAGCTTCGGGTAAGGGAGCTTCCTCTTCTGAAGTCGCTGTTGCCTCTGGTGGAGTAATTTCTTCTACAAAAGCTTCCTCTTCACTGGGAATAACAGCATCCTCCGATATTGGTGCATCATCTTCTAATTCCTCAGGAATAATTACAGCTTCCGATAAGGGAACTTCCTCTTCTGAAGTTGCTGTTGTCTCTGGTGGAGTGATTTCTTCTACTGAAGCTTCCTCTTCACTGGGAATAACTGAATCCTCCGATATTGGTGCATCATCTTCTAATTCCTCAGGAATAACTACAGCTTCCGGTAAGGGGGCTTCCTCTTCTGAAGTCGCTGCTGGGTCTATTGGAGTAATTTCTTCTACTGAAGAAGGAGCCTCACTAGGGATAATTGTATCTTCCGGTACTGGTATTTCCTCCAATTCTTCGGGCACAACAGGTGCAGGTTGCGGATCCTCACGCTTCACCAATTTTATAACGCGCTCCAAGAAACCACCAAATATATTCTTTTTAGGCTCTAATACTGGTTCTGATTCTTCTACTGGTGCTGGAGATTCATCGGGAATTACTGATTGCTCTAACTCTGATGTCTCTTCTGGTAATTCAGGAGCAACAGATGTGTCCTCTTCCTCCTCTGAAACAATAGATGCTTCCTCTAGGGATTCAGGAGCAACATATATGTCCTCATCCTCTTCTGGAATAATAGATGCTTCTTCTAGGGATTCCGGAGCAATAGATGCTTCCTCTTCCTCTGGAACAATAGATGTCTCTTCTAGGGATTCAGGAGTAACAGATGCTTCCTCTTCTTCCTCTAGAACAATGGATGCTTCTTCTAGTGGTTCAGAAACAGTAGATGCTTCTTCCTCTAGAATAACAGCCGGTTCAGGGGAAGGCTCCTCCACTTCCTCTAGTTCTTCAGTTAACTCTGTGGCAGCTGGCTGCGGTATGGTTTGGTAATTGGGTTCTATTATGCTACGAGCGACTTCTAACCCTAGTTCACCACGTACTAGCTGAGAAAGAGTATCTTGGCCTTCGGGTTCATAGCTAATTAGCCGCACCGTGTCATTAAAAACATTTTTGACAGGATTTCCTTGCTCATCTAGAAATTCCAAATGTACCCAGTTTTTACCCGGCTTAAATCCTTTAAGATAAAAAGGCTGCCAGTTATCAAGAACAAAGCTTTGACCATTTACTGTGACCCTAATTCGCCAATCAACGATCTCATCCTCAGAATTTTCTGCTGCAACTAGGTGAAGTGGAGCATTAGTTAGGTAGAAATCCAGCATAATTGGTTGAGCTCCATAACTACCTTGAGGATGATTATAAGTAAGTATTGGTAAAGCTGGATCAGGATTGTTATCGGTAGTTTTGGTAAAGAGGTGAAAGGTAGTTTGGGCGTAAGCACCTTCATTTTTAAAGCTCTCATGCCAAGGACGAGAAGCAAATACTCTGAGAGTGTGGGTTCCAGGGGATAAATCTTCAAAAACTAGAGGTTTATCTAACTCATAAACCTCCCTATGAATCTGATTATCTAGGAGCACATGGAGGTGGAGACCCAAACCTAACTTGGGATCTTGGAAAATTGGTAGATCTTGAACCTGGAATTCTACCTTGACAGTATTATCCTGGAGAACTTCATCAAATGTGGGGCTAAGAATTGCCACTTGAGGCTGGTAAGCGTCCAAGCTTTGATTGAGCTGTTGAATAACTGAGGGTGGTGCTACCTCCGAGAGTTGTTCTGTCCTGGGAGTAGGGAATGCCTCCTCGGTACTAGGTTCCTGGGATATCTCAATACGATCTTCTCCACATCCCACCAAACCCCAAGCCAAAATTGCTGCCACCAGCAACGAAAACAGTCTTCTCACAGTTATCCTCCGGTGATTGTTGCCCAAAACTCCACCTCCTTTTTCTACCGGCATTCTATCCTAAGTAGAGCTGTTGATCGGAACTATAGAATAAGTAATTTGAAGCATTAAAAGCATGTCTAATTATGAGCATAGACTCTCATCTATATTGAATTTTGTAACATTTACTAGAATTACTATTGACTTTTTCTCTAGGAGCTTTCGTATTCAAAGCCAAGTTAGAGCTTAATTTGCCCAAATTTGAATTATTGTTAACTGTGGCTCTAGACTGTCCAAGGCAAGACATATCATCTACAAGAGAAGATATTCCCTTTAATTATTCAAACAAATTTGGGTATATCCTTTCCCAAGGGAAGCATTTTCGTGGTACTTTCCTCCCTATAAAGTAAAGATTCAACTCCCCTTGGGTATTTCTCAATCCTTGTCTAGAGAGGAGATTCCTTATGACAATCAGCCCTCCTGAGCGAGAGGCGAAATCTAGGGTGGATAAAGATCCGGTACCAGCTTCCTTCGAGAAGTGGGGTAAGCCCGGTCACTTTTCCCGTACCCTAGCAAGAGGTCCAAAAACTACAACTTGGATTTGGGACCTCCACGCTGACGCTCACGATTTCGATAGTCATACCAGTGACTTACAAGATATATCTCGGAAAATATTCAGCGCTCACTTCGGTCACTTAGCCGTTGTGTTCGTCTGGTTGAGCGGTATGTATTTTCATGGCGCTCGCTTTTCTAACTACGAGGCTTGGTTGAGCGATCCGCTCAGTATTAAACCAAGTGCTCAAGTTGTTTGGCCAGTTGTTGGTCAAGGTATTTTGAATGGCGATGTCGGTGGCGGCTTCCACGGCATCCAAATCACCTCAGGTTTATTCCAGCTTTGGCGTGCTTCGGGAATTACCAATAGCACCCAGCTGTACGCAACAGCGATTGGTGGTTTGGTAATGGCCGCTCTGATGCTATTTGCCGGTTGGTTCCACTATCACAAGAAAGCTCCCAAACTGGAATGGTTCCAGAGCGTGGAGTCGATGATGAACCACCATTTAGCAGTGTTGTTAGGTTGCGGCTGCTTGAGCTGGGCTGGTCACCAGATCCATGTTTCTCTGCCCATCAACAAGATGCTGGATGCTGGAGTGGCACCAAGTGACATTCCCTTGCCTCATGAGTTGCTCTTCGACACCGCTAAGATGGCAGAACTGTATCCCAGTTTTGCAGAAGGGCTTAAGCCTTTCTTCACCTTGAACTGGGGTGTCTATGCCGACTTCCTGACCTTCAAGGGCGGTTTGAACCCAGTTACTGGTGGCTTGTGGTTGTCTGATACTGCTCACCATCACTTGGCACTAGCAGTTCTATTCATTGTTGCTGGTCACATGTACCGTAATACCTACGGTATTGGCCACAGCATGAAAGAAATTCTAGAGGCTCATAAAGGTCCCTTCACTGGTGAAGGACATAAAGGTCTCTATGAAATCATGACAACTTCTTGGCATGCACAACTATCAGTTAACTTGGCTGTACTAGGTTCCATAACTATTGTTGTGGCTCATCATATGTATGCGATGCCTCCATATCCATACATTGCCACCGACTATGCTACCCAGTTGTGCTTGTTTACCCACCATATGTGGATTGGAGCCTTCTGTATTGTGGGTGCTGCTGCCCACGCTGCGATCTTTATGGTGCGGGATTATGACCCGGCGCAGAATGTTAACAACTTGCTAGACCGAGTTATCCGTCACCGGGATGCGATCATTTCTCACCTGAACTGGGTATGTATTTTCCTCGGCTTCCATAGCTTTGGTCTATACATCCACAACGATACAATGAGAGCTTTGGGTCGTCCCGAAGATATGTTCTCGGATACGGCAATTACACTGCAACCAATCTTCGCTCAGTGGTTACAAAACCTTCACACCCTGGCTCCGGGAGGAACTGCTCCCAATGCCCTAGCTACAGCTAGCTACGCTTTCGGTGGTGACATTGTGACTGTGGGTGACAAAGTGGCAATGATGCCAATCACTCTGGGTACGGCGGACTTTATGGTTCACCATGTCCATGCCTTCACCATTCATGTCACCGCTTTGATCCTACTCAAAGGTGTACTGTACGCTCGGAACTCTCGCTTGATTCCAGATAAATCCCAACTAGGCTTCCGCTTCCCCTGTGATGGTCCAGGTCGTGGTGGTACCTGCCAGGTATCTGCTTGGGATCATGTTTTCCTTGGCCTATTCTGGATGTACAACTGCATCTCGGTTGTGATTTTCCACTTCAGCTGGAAGATGCAATCTGATGTTTGGGGCACCTTTGAAGATGGTGATGTCTACACCATTGCTGGTGGTAACTTTGCCGAAAGCGCCATTACCATTAATGGTTGGTTACGTGACTTCTTGTGGGCACAAGCTTCCCAAGTAATCACCTCCTATGGATCTGCTTTGTCTGCTTACGGCATAATGTTCCTAGCCGGTCACTTCATTTTTGCCTTCAGCCTCATGTTCCTATTCAGTGGTCGCGGCTACTGGCAAGAACTGATCGAGTCAATTGTTTGGGCACATAACAAATTAAAAGTTGCTCCAAGCATTCAACCTCGCGCTCTGAGTATCACTCAGGGGCGGGCTGTGGGGGTAGCCCACTACCTCCTGGGAGGAATCGTCACTACTTGGGCGTTCTTCCATGCGCGAATCCTCTTCTTTGGCTAACGAAGCTTTAAATTCGGTAGTCAAATCCCAAGTGGGGCACACTTTCTGTGTCTTACCTGTCGAAACCTAAAACGACCTGGAACATCCGTTCCAGGTGGTTACTCAGAGAGAAAATGAGCAGCTGTGATGGTGTAAGTCTCATATCTTTGCGAGGAGAATTTCCTAAAAAAAATGGCAACAAAATTTCCCAAATTTAGCCAGGACCTCGCTCAAGATCCGACAACACGTCGAATCTGGTACGGGATTGCTACGGCTCACGATTTTGAAACTCACGATGGAATGACCGAAGAAAATCTTTATCAAAAGATTTTTGCCTCTCATTTCGGTCACCTCGCGATTATTTTCCTGTGGACCTCTGGCACCCTGTTCCATGTAGCCTGGCAAGGTAACTTTGAACAGTGGATTCAAGATCCTCTAAATGTTAGTCCCATCGCCCATGCGATTTGGGATCCTCACTTTGGTGAACCAGCGATAGAAGCTTTCACCCAAGGGGGAGCTTCTGGCCCGGTAAACATTGCTTACTCCGGGGTTTACCAGTGGTTCTACACCATTGGCATGAGAAGCAACAATGAACTGCACGGTGGTGCAATGTTCCTCTTGTTGTTGTCTGCTATCTTCCTGTTTGCGGGTTGGCTACACTTGCAGCCGAAGTTCCGTCCTAGCCTGTCCTGGTTCAAAAATGCTGAGTCTCGCCTGAACCACCACTTAGCTGGTTTATTTGGAGTGAGTTCTTTGGCATGGACTGGACACCTAGTTCACGTCGCTATCCCTGAATCTCGCGGACAGCACGTAGGCTGGGATAACTTCCTGTCCACTCCACCCCACCCAGCAGGTTTAGCACCGTTCTTCACAGGAAACTGGGGTGTTTATGCCCAGAATCCAGACACAGCTGGTCACATTTTCAGCACCTCTGAAGGCGCTGGTACAGCAATTCTGACCTTCTTGGGTGGCTTCCATCCCCAGACTGAGTCCTTGTGGTTAACGGATATTGCTCATCACCACCTGGCGATCGCAGTGATCTTTATCATTGCTGGTCATATGTACCGGACGAACTTCGGTATTGGTCACAGCATTCAGGATATTCTTAATGCTCACAAGCCACCTAGTGGCAAGTTAGGGGATGGCCATAAGGGGCTTTACGATACCCTGAACAACTCTCTCCACTTCCAACTGGGATTGGCACTCGCCTGCCTGGGAGTTGTTACTTCCTTAGTGGCTCAGCATATGTACTCCATGCCGCCTTACGCCTTCTTGGCGCAAGATGAAACCACTATGGCGGCACTGTACACTCATCATCAGTACATTGCTGGTTTCTTGATGGTTGGAGCATTTGCTCACGGAGCCATCTTCTTTGTGCGGGATTATGATCCAGAAGCCAACAAAAACAATGTGTTGGCTCGGATGCTAGAGCATAAAGAAGCTCTAATCTCTCACCTGAGCTGGGTAAGTCTCTTCTTGGGCTTTCACACTCTGAGTCTTTATGTTCACAACGACGTAGTAGTTGCCTTTGGTACTCCTGAGAAGCAAATCCTGATTGAACCTGTATTTGCTCAGTGGATTCAAGCTGCCCACGGAAAACTGCTATACGGCTTTGACAACCTGCTTTCTAATTCTGATAGCCTTGCTTCTGGTAGTGGCGCTGCTTACCTACCTGGCTGGCTGGATGCAATTAACAGTGGCTCTAACTCCCTGTTCTTGACCATTGGTCCTGGCGATTTCTTGGTACACCATGCGATCGCACTAGGTCTGCATACCACTGCCCTAATCTTGATTAAAGGTGCATTGGATGCCCGTGGTTCCAAGCTAATGCCCGACAAGAAAGATTTCGGTTATGCCTTCCCCTGTGACGGTCCTGGCCGTGGCGGTACCTGCGATATCTCTGCTTGGGATTCCATGTACTTAGCGGTGTTCTGGATGCTAAACACCTTAGGTTGGCTTACCTTCTACTGGCATTGGAAGCACTTGGGAGTCTGGGAAGGCAACCTTGCTCAGTTCAATGAGAATTCCACCTACCTTATGGGTTGGTTCCGGGACTACCTCTGGGCAAACTCTGCTCAGTTGATTAACGGTTACAATCCCTATGGTACAAACAACCTGTCAGTCTGGGCTTGGATGTTCCTATTCGGGCATCTGGTTTGGGCAACTGGTTTCATGTTCTTGATCTCTTGGCGGGGTTACTGGCAAGAGTTGATCGAAACTTTAGTCTGGGCACATGAGCGTACACCTCTAGCTAACTTGATTCGCTGGAAGGATAAGCCGGTTGCTCTGTCTATCGTTCAGGCCCGTTTAGTTGGTCTAACCCACTTCGCTGTTGGCTACATACTAACCTACGCGGCGTTCCTGATTGCCTCAACTTCTGGTATATATGGCTGATAAAATTAGCTGAAAACTAGCATTGTAGGTAAAACTAAATCCCCTGCCAATTAGTGGTAGGGGATTTTTAATTGCTAGTGTAATCTTGCCAGTTTGTCTGGTAAATCTGTCCTCTGCCTATCCTTCAAGATAATGAGGCGTAACTCTGCAAAAAAAATACCCCACTCAAAGGTGGAGTATTTTCTGCAACTAGGTTGGATATTGTGCCTAGTACTAGATTGAGAATTCAATTAGGCTTCACTCTCAACATAGAGAAAGAAAAGACCCATTACCACAGCAAGCGCAATGGGCAAAAAACCAACTAGCATAGGGGTCAAGAATGAAGCAGCGTAGGTACCTGTCATATCGTATTTTCCTATTTTTAATTACAACACTAACAAAATGGATATTACTGCGAATTCTGCCCCAGTTTGTCAGTTATAAAGATTCTTAACAAAAAGAGAGTTGAAAGCACCCTGTTGCTCAAAATCTGCTTCTTCAAGTAAGCCTGATAGTTAGGAAAAGTTATCTTATTTTAAGGAACTAAATTTAGAACGCGATTTATCTTATAATCTCTTCAGATTAGCCCAAAAATCACACTCTATGCCAAAGATGTGAGTAAGGCTAATTATATTTAGAGGAGACAAATTCCTATGGCAATTGACGTGATTGAACATGGTGGAGATCCCCAAGTTGGGAATCTCGCCACTCCGATTAATGCTTCAGGTTTCACAAAAGCTTTCATCAATGGCTTACCTGCCTACCGCCCAGGACTATCAGCTCATCGTCGGGGTTTAGAAGTTGGCATGGCTCATGGCTATTTTCTGTATGGCCCCTTTGCTCTGCTTGGTCCGCTGCGGGACACAGATCTTGCCAGCACTGCTGGTTTACTAGCAGCAGTTGGTTTAGTTTCGATTCTTACTATCGCTTTGTCTATTTACGGTGCAACTGGCTCCGGCAAACCGGTAGCAACAGTTACTACACCTAATCCTCCTGAAGACTTAGGCTCCAAAGAAGGTTGGAGTGAATTTGCTAGTGGCTTCTTAATCGGTGGTTGTGGCGGAGCATTTTTTGCTTACTTCCTCTGCCAGACACCTCATTTAGAACCATTGCAAAAGATCGCCGGTGGTGTGTGGTCATCCTAACTCAGATAGTTTAGTCATTAGTCCTTTGTTATTAGTCATTAGTACAAAGGACTAATAATTTTCCGGTGCAGGTGGCTATCTCTGGTATTTTTTTATCCCACACTTAAAGAGCGTGGGATTCAGAATTGAAGCGTTACTTGTTGTTTTTTGTTGGTACTCCTTTCACCCATTCTCCGCCCCCCATTTCCCAATTAGGATCCTGTGATTTTTCTAGAGCTTTTAAACGTTCCTCAGCAGCAACGCGATCACTAATATCAATTGCTACTCCATCAACCATAATATCACCATTCTTCAACAGGGAATAGCGAGCACTATTGCGTACCCACTTGACTTTACCGGAAGGAGAAGTGAGAGGGTATTCCTGAGTAATCGGTTTTTGTGACTCGGCTACAGCTCTCAAGGCTTGGTATAAATTAGCTTGATCTTCAGGAGAAATAACATCTAGTAGATGCTCTGGCTGAGACATTGCCGCTTGGGGATTTAAACCACTTAGTTCATGCTCTCCCTCACTGATATAAAGAAGTTTCATCTTTCCATCTGGATGAAACACTCCCCGATAAACACAGCCAGGGATATGAGCAGCCATAGCCTCTAACTGGTGCTGACTTTCACGCAGAGCCGACTCAGAGCGTTTGCGCTGAATGAAGAAACTTAATTGAGTGGCGAGGGAATTGACTAGCTCCATTAATTGCGGTTCTGGTGGACTAGATTCTTGTTTTAAGAAAACTAAAATTGCTAGTACCTTGCCATTGAACAGAATCGGAACCCCAAAACAGGCTTTTAATCCTACCTCTTGTGCTAGCTGATTCCTTTGAAACACATCGCAAGGTTCAGCAGAAGCATCCCTCAGCCAACGAGGTTGCTGATTGTCGCAAATTTCCCGAAGGAATTCTTTACTAGTGGCAAAAGTAATTTTTTTACTCTTGCCTCTAAATATCTCAAAAAGTCCATCACTAGCATACCAACCCTCTGCCGCCTTAAAAACTGTAGCTAGAGAGTTTGGTAGCCAAATTTCTCCAAAATCCCAACCAATTTTTTCACAAACTTGGGAAAGAGTTATTTCCAAAGCAGTATCAAAATCTTTAGCCTTGCTAATTGCTTTAGTTGTTGTTATTATTAATTGTAATTGTGCATTAGTCTCTATCAATTTTTGTTGCTGTTTTAGTAATTGTATCTGTTGTTGACTTATGGTTATTTGACTCCTAACCCGTGCTAAAACTTCTTGTATTTGATAGGGTTTAGTGATGTAATCTACACCTCCAGCCTCGAAGGCTTTAACCTTATCCATAACCTCATCTAAAGCACTAATAAAAATAACAGGAATATCTGCTGTTTGTTCTTGAGATTTCAATTTCTTACATACTTCGTAGCCGTCCAAGTCAGGCATCTTAATATCGAGCAAAATCAAATCAGGCTTCTCAATTTTTATTGCCCTTAAAGCAATACTGCCATTAATTGCTTTTCTTACCTTATACCCAGATTCAGTCAACATAGTCGATAATAGACGAAGATTTTCCTGAGTATCATCAACTATTAAAATATTTGGTTTATCAGCTGAAGTTAAATGATTATTCATTAATAAATACTTGAGTTAAATCAAAGATTAAGTCTACTCGGAAGTTATCAACTAAATGAGTCAAGGCTGATTTCACTGCAACCTGTTGATCGGGGATTTGTTCAATCAGTGCTATAATTTCCTCATCATTGCAAGCTTCTGCTGCCAAGTGAAGCTTGCTGATCCATTCTGGAGGCATTAAAGATAAACTTTCTGCATTCAGTTCATAATTTTGAGCATTGGCTGATGGCTGATGGCTGAGCGCTAATGGTTGATTCTTTTCTTCATAGACATAGCGCACACCCAGATAATCAGCAATTTTTTCTAAAAGAAAGTTTTCTCGGAAGGGTTTACGAATAAAGTCATCACAACCTGCCGATAAAATAGCTGCCCTATGTTCTTCAAAAACACTTGCTGTCAAAGCAATAATTACCGTTGCCTGACCCTTGACATGGGACTTAATTTTTTTAGTTGCTTCATACCCATCCATCACTGGCATCCGCATATCCATCAAAATGAGGTGGGGTTCCCAACTCTCCCACAGCGCTATTGCTTCTTCACCATTGGTAGCTTCACGCATTGAGAAACCTACCGCAGTCAGAAGTCTAAATAGTAGGAGACGATTTGTCCATTTATCCTCTACTACCAGAATGCGACACAGCCTTTGGTTGGGTGCTAACCCAATAACCCGTCTAGAGGTTTCAACCTTTTGTTGATCAATTGCTTCGGCAAGGCTAATCGGAATATCAAATCTAAACACAGTTCCTTGAGCTAACACACTCTTGACAGTGAGTTGTCCTCCCATTAGTTCCACAAATTTACGACTAATTGGTAATCCTAAACCAGTACCTTCGGTAGATTTTTCTGCTCTGGCAGTTTGAGTAAAAGGTTCAAATATTAAATTCAGTTCGCTAGGAGCAATACCCGGGCCGGTATCTTCTATTTCAAAGATTATTGTTTGTTGTTGGTTGTTTGTCGTTTGTCGTTTGTTGTTGGTTGTTTGTTGTTTGAGAATGGGTAATTCCATGGAAGCTTCCTTGTCTCCTTGTCCTCCAATCTCCCCATCTCCCGAACTTCGTTCCGCTGTGCTAACAGCTTCTCCATCTCCGCGTCTCACCATCTCCCCATCTCCCCATCTCCCCAACCGCACTCGCAGCATTACATGGCCTTCTTGGGTAAACTTGATCGCATTACCTAGAAGGTTAATTAACACCTGACGCAGTTTTCCCTCATCAGTTTGCACATATTGAGGAAGCTCAGGAACATGCTCGAACATGAGTTGTAACCCCTTAGCTTGAGCTTTTAAGCCTAGCATTTCTTCAAGACCTTCTAGTAGGTGATACAAGTCAAAACTTGTTTGGTTGAAAGTACTTCTACCTGCTTCAATTTTGGACATTTCTAGAATGTCGTTGATCAATTCCAACAAATGCTCACCGGAGCGACTGATAATTTCTAGATGTTGTCGTTGTTGGGTAGATACAGAGATATCACGGCTCATTACTTGGGTAAAGCCAAGGATGGCGTTGAGGGGGGTGCGAAGTTCATGGCTCATATTGGCGAGGAATTCGCTTTTGGCACGATTGGCAACTTCTGCTGATTCTAGAGCCTTCTGTAGCGTTGTTTCCGAGCGTTGGCGCTCACTTATATCTTTGAGCATAACGGTAAATAATGCTCCCTCAGGCAGTTGCAGTTTAGAAATTGAGGCTTCAGCAGGGAATTGAGTGCCGTCTTTGCGGCAACCGAACACATTACCAGAACGGTTTGCCATCTTGCGTGCCTTGGTTTCTGAGGTAGCAAAGTTACAGATGTGCTGTTGATGACGCTCTCGTGCGGTTACCGGTAGTAAAATATCTAAGGATTGGCCAATAATCTCATTAGCGGTGTAACCAAAAATCTTTTCCGCACCCTGGTTAAACAGCTGAATCCTTTGGTTCTCATCGACAGAGATAATGGCATCTTCAGCAATATCTAAAATCCCTGCAAATTTTTCTTGACTGGCTTGTAATTCTTGTTCTGCTTGCTTGCGATCGCTAATATCTACCCAGTAACCCACAAATTCGATTGGGTTACCAGTGGCGTCCCTTACCAATCTTTGTTGATCGTAGAGCCAGCGATAAGTTCCTTCTTGATGCTGGAAGCGGTATTCGTGGGAGTTGAACCCCTGCTCAAACAACTGCGGTAATCTACTCAAAAGGTTTTGGATATCTTCCGGATGAACATGGTTGTGCCAAAAATTAGCATCTTCGAGGAACTCTCGCGCTTCGTAGCCAACAAGAGCACTGATATTTTCGCTGACAAAGGTAGTTCTACGATCTCCTGATGCCTTGACACTATAAATAACTGCTGGACTAGAATGGAGCAGGTATTGTAAGCGTTCGTTGCTCAATTTCAGTGCTAAATCTGTTTGCTGGCGCTCCAATTCTGCTGCTGCTCTTGCCGCAAAAATTTGCAAGATCATTTCTTTTCCTGGATCGTATGCCATTGGTTGAACATCCAATACAGATAAATGACCTAAGACTTGTTCATCTGAGGTTTTCAAAGGAATACCCCAATAGCTTTCTACTCCTAACTCAAATAAATCTTGATCTTCAGGAAAAAGCTGTTGTACACCCTGTGGGTAATGGCAATTTATTCCAGCTAAAATCTCGGCACAAGGAGTACCAGCGATTTCATACTCAATGTTGTTACTAAACTCTTCTCCTGTCCAGAATGCTAAGGTACGAATTCGCGTTTTACTTTCATTGGCGAACTCTGTAACTAAAGCATAATGAACTTGTAACACCTGAGCTAAATAGCGGACACAGGAGCGGAAGAATTCCATACCAGTACTAGAAGCTGTCCCCTCGACAATTAAGCGCAGTGCATCTTCCCGCTGCTTGCGCTCAGTAATATCAGTTTTGGAACCACTGAGGCGATAAGGCTTACCTGACTCATCCCTTAGTGCTGAGCCACGGATGAGCATCCAACGATAGGTGTGGTCTTGGCAACGGGCACGGTACTCTACTTTATAGCTAGAACTGTGACCTTCTAAGTAAGCGTCCAAAGCAGATGTCACTCTATCTACATCTTCTGGATGAATACTTTGCTCCCAAGTTTCATAGGTACTGGCAAGTTGATCATCTGCATACCCTAAGAGGCTTTTCCAACGGGGAGAAAAATAGATTTTTCTACTTTGTAGATCCCAGTCCCAAATCCCGTCATTGGCTCCGGCTACTGCCAAGGCAAAGCGCTCTTCACTTTGCCGTAAGGCTTTTTGCGCCTGTACTCTGTAAGAGATATCACTAGTTGTACCAGTTATCCCAATGATCCTGCCTTGCTCATTCTGCTGCGCGATCGCGTTAAACATCAGATTAATTGATCTACCATCTTTTGTGAGATGAGTAGTCTCATACTGAAAGATCGACCCTGTTTTCATCAACTCTTGAAAGACTGCAAGTTCTTTATGCTTTTGCTGACGAGGAAGGAAATCAGTAAATAAATGATTGAGCATTTCTGCCGGTTCGTAACCATAAATCTGTTTGGCTGCCTGATTAACAAAGGTATAATATCCTTGACTATCAACTGACCAAATCATGTCCTGGGAAGTTTCTACTAGGTTGCGATACTTCTGCTCACTTGCTTGCAGGGCTAATTTTGCCTGGTAGCGCTCGGTAATATCCCATACTGTTCCCAAGAGTCGAATGACCTGTCCCGTTGCGTTAACTACTGATTCTCCTCTACCCTCAACCTGACGAATTTGACCATTGGGTTGTACAATCCGAAAATTAAGTTCGCGAGATGTTCCCTCTTCAATCATTTGTGCAGCGGTTTGTTGCCATAAAGAGCGGTCATCAGGATGAATCCGTTTGAGAAGTTTGGTATAGCTTGGTTCAGAACGATTTGGCTCAAGACCAAAAATACGGAATAATTCCTCTGACCAAGTAAATTTATCAGTGAGTACATGATATTCCCAGCTGCCAATATGGGCAATTCTTTGGGCTTGGGCAAGAGAAGCCTGGGAGCTAGCAGCAGTGTAAAGTGCTGTACGAAGTTTTTCCTCTACTTGTTGGCGTTCCTTAATCTCTTGTTGCAGTAAGGCATTGTGTTGAGTCAGTTGTTTTTGCAACCGACTAATTTTTAACTGATTCTCAACGCGAGTGAGAACCTCTTCCAGCTGAAATGGTTTGGTGATATAGTCTACCCCTCCAACCTGAAAAGCCCTTACCTTATCAGATACTTCATGGAGTGCACTCAAGAAGATAACCGGAATATTGCTAGTTTTTCGATTTGTTTTTAATTTTTCGCAGACTTGGTAACCATCCATTTCCGGCATCAAGATGTCCAATAAAATTGCCTCAGGGGGATTTGACTGGACAGACCTCAGAGCCAGTTTACCATTAGGAGCCAACCGCACTTTATACCCATGCTCAGACAGCATACTAGTTAACAAGTTTAAATTAGCAGGAGTATCATCAACAACTAAAATATTGCCTTTAGGTTTGTTGTTTGTTATTAGTTGTTTGTTATTTGTCATTTGTTATTGGTTGTTTGTTATTGGTTGTTTGAAAATCGGGAATTAGAAATTGGAGATTGGGAATTGGAGATTGAGAAGAAGATTGAGCTATACTTTCTTCCTTGTCTCCCCATCCCCGCGTCACCGCGTCACCGCGTCTCCCTCCTTCCCTACTCTTCGATCAAAGCCAATAGTTCCTCAAACTGAAACTGGTTCGCTAAGGAAGCTAGAGCATCAGCTAGATGATTATTTTGCTGTCGTATTTGCTCAATGAGGGTGAGCATCAAATCTAAATCCCCCTCCACTGTTGCTTGCTGGAAGTTAGCCAACCAATCGGCGGGCAAGCTAGCAAAGGCAGCGGGAGAGAGGATCGGTGTTCCTTGGGGATGTTCCTGGCTGGCTAAACCTATTGTTGATGCTACCCTCTGGCTATCACTCTCAGTTGGGAGGGATTTCCCCTCCCCAGCTACTTCCTCGTAAATATAGCGCACCCCCATCTGCTGCTTCATCGCTTCAAAGATTTCCGACTCTCGGAATGGCTTGCGGATAAAATCATTGCAACCAGACGCTATTGCAATCCCTCGCTCTTCCTCTGGACTACTGGCAGTTAAAGCAATGATGATGGTGTTTGTTATTTGCTGTTTGTTATTTGTTGTTTGTCCTTTGTTGTTTGTTATTTGGGAATAGGGAATGGGGAATTGAGAAGAATATATTGCCATATTTTCCCCTTTGTCTTCCTTGTTTCCTTGTCTCCTTGTCTCCCTTGTCTTCTCTTCTCCCTCAGCTTCCCCATCTCCCCATCTCCCCATTTCCCCATCTCCGCGTCTCCTTGTTTCCCGACAACGAATCTCCTGGGTAGCTTCATAACCATCCATGACTGGCATCCACAAATCCATCCAGATAAGGTGAGGTTGCCAACTTTCCCATATTTCCACTGCTTCTTTACCGTTACAGGCTTCCCTTACTTCAAAACCCAGAGGAGACAGCAGGTTAATTAATAGTTGACGATTATAATCTCGATCATCAGTAATCAGAATCCGATAGCAGGGTTGATTGGGTTCTAGGGCAATTACTCGGCGTGTTTGCTGCTTAGTTTCTAGAGCAGCAGCTTCAACAACCCTGACAGGGAGCTCAAATTGAAATAGAGTACCATTGCCCACCTTACTACTAACAGTTATGTGACCCCCCATTAATTCCACAAATTTACGGCTAATCGCTAACCCCAAACCTGTTCCTTCTTGGAATTGTTGGCTAGTTGATGCTTGTACAAATGGTTCAAAAATAGTCTCTAATTCCTCTGGAGTAATACCAACTCCCGTATCTTCGACTTGAAAGTAAATTGTTGTTTGTTGTTTGTTGTTTGTTGTTTGTTGTTTGGAAATTGGGGATTCAATTGAAGCTCCCTTGTCTCCCCCATCTCCCCCATCTCCCCATCTCCCCATCTCCCCATCTCCCCATCTGCCTATCTCCCCATCTCCCTCATCTCCGCGTCTCGACAGTAATACGCGCAATGTAACACTACCCTTCTGGGTAAACTTAATAGCATTATTGAGTAGGTTAATTAGTACCTGACTTAACTTAAGCTGATCGGTACACAAATATTGAGGTACATTGGTAGAATATTCAAAAACTAGCTGCAATTTCTTCTCTAATGCTTTGAGGTGAAACATTGCTTCTAAGTCATCTAGCAAGCAATAGAGATCAAAATTAGTTTCTTTGAGAACAATGGAATCTGCTTCAATTTTGGACATATCTAACACATTATTAATCAAATTCAGCAGGTGTTCTCCACTCTGGTGAATAATGCCAATGTGTTTTTTGTGTTCTGGAGAAAGACTCGAAGAATGACTCATTAATTGGGCAAAGCCCAAGATAGCATTGAGGGGAGTACGCAACTCGTGGCTGGTACTGGCGAGGAAGGTACTCTTGGCTCGGTTAGCTACTTCAGCAGCTTCTAAAGCTTGCTGTAAGTTAGCTTCTGCTTGTTTGCGATCGCTGATATCTTCAAAAAGGTAGAGACGACCGAAATAGTGGTCTTGCTTGTCTCGGATTTGGGCAGAAAAACGCCTGATAGTCCGTCCATCAACAAAAGGAATTTCGTCTTCAACAACGACTCGGTTTTTCTCACTTTGCAGGGGTTTGCAGGATTCGGCAAAAGCGGGAACATCTAGGAGTATTGGCAAGCAGTCGGGAATGATGTCATTATTTTTCAGTTCTCCTCGTTGCATCAACTCTTCTAGATGCAGGAGTCCCCAAATTTCACAGAAGCGGTGGTTAAAGTAGAGAATGGCGTCAGTACGGTTGTCCACCACAAAAAATGCTAAAGGGGAAGCATTAGCCATGGACCGTAGTAAAGCTTCCTGCCAACGTAAAGTTTGCTCAGCTTGTTGGCGCTCAGTAACATCCCAGAAAATACCTTGAGTACCAATAATTTGACCATTTTCATCCCTTACTGGACTTTTGATTACTTGAATATAGATGGGTAAATCATCTGCAGGAGCTTGATGAATATCAACAAGATCCAGAGTCACGCCAGTTTGTATAACTGTTTCATTGTCAGCAGTGTATTTATCGGCTAAATCTTGGGGATAAAAATCGTAGACGGTTTTGCCTAGACATTCTTCTAGGGTCTTATTTAAAGTAGAGAGAAAAGCTCGGTTACCAAAGGTAATTTTTCCTTCGGTGTCGGTGCGATAGAGGCACTGAGGTAACACATCTACTAAAGACTGGTATTGTAGCTGAGACTCTTTCAACGCTTGCTCAGCTTTTTTGCGATCGCTAATTTCTACAACAATCCCTCCTACTCCAGAGAAACCACCATCTGAGTCGGAAATGGGAAAGTAAGAAACTAGCCAGTAACGCTGTACACCTGGTTTACTTGGGACTTGACCGGTAACTTCTTGATTGAGAATTGGTTTGCCTGTAGTTAATACTTGCTG
This sequence comes from Symploca sp. SIO1C2, assembly GCA_010672925.1. Lineage (GTDB taxonomy): Bacteria > Cyanobacteriota > Cyanobacteriia > Cyanobacteriales > Coleofasciculaceae > Caldora. The sequence goes on from JAAHFP010000003.1 coordinate 190,689, forward strand.
ATAGATAGATTTGACTTTGGGAGCTATATCGGGAATTATTTCATCCAAAGGTTTGCCAATATGTTCGTTTACTGGTTGCCCATTGATTTGTGCTAGGGGTTCGTTGATTTGAACATACCGCAGTTGAGGGTCTACAATGACCATGCCTATGGGAGCAGCAGCAAAAAAGGCGTTGAGTCGTGCTTCTCGTAGTGCTAGTTCTCGTTCTAGAGCTCTACGACTACTGATGTCAGTTACCATTCCTAATGCCCCAATATATTGTCCCGCCTCATCAAAAATCGGAGTTGTGGAGACAATTGCCCATAAATCAGAACCGTCTCTACAGCGGAATTTGAAATCATGCTGTTCACTCATTCCCTGACGACGCCGTTGTACATTATCGTGAGCAATTTTTTTCCCTTCCTCATCCATAAAAGCGAATATCGACATCCCCATCATTTCTTCGACGGTATAACCCAACATTTGAGCCATTTTGGGATTAACAAAGGTAGTAGAACTTCCCTCGTCGATGAGCCAAATTCCTTCATTGGATGTCTCAACAATACGGCGATAGCGCTCTTCACTCTCTCTCAAAGCTGCTTCTGCTTGCTTTTGCTCAGTGATATCTTGGATTTGAGCAATAGAATGAAGGGGTTGTTGCTGAGCATCACGAACTAGGGAAACACTGAGCAAAGCCCAAATAATTTGCCCATTTTTGTGCAGATAACGCTTTTGGAGGTGGAAATAGGGAATTTCTCCACTCCACAGTCGCTTACTATAGTTACGGCTAAATTCCAAATCTGCTGGATAAGTAATCTCGGGAAAACTTAGAGAGAGTAACTCCTGCTCTGAGTAGCCTAAAATTTGGCAAACTGAAGCATTAGCTGCTAAAAAACGACCCTCTGGAGAAACTAGAAACATCCCAATTGCAGAGTAATCAAAGGCATTTTTAAATCTTTGGGTACTTTCCTGTAATGCCTCCGTCTGCTCAGCAACTTGGGCTGCTAAAGTTTGATTGTAGTTTGCTAAAAGCTGCTGTGCTTGTTTCCGTTCTGTGATATCTTGAAAAACTACCAGAGCGTAATTAATATGACCCTGTTGATCATAAATTGGCTTTCCCCAAACTTCTAAGGGGATAATTTTTTCTCCTTGGTGGATTTCTAAATCATCAACAGTGGAGCTTTCACCCCCCAAAGCTCGCACAATGGGTAACTTTTCCGAGGGATACAATTGATTAGTTCCAGCAATATAGTTGTGATAAGCTTCAGCTATAGTATCTGGAGTAGCTTCCTGAACTAGTCCCCTGCCCATTAACTCCTGTGCCCTGTGATTGACATAGTAGGGCTTACCATCTTTATCCAAAACTCCTACCCCCACTGGCATCGCTGCTAAAAACTGATTTAACTGACTTTCACTCGCCTGTACTTCTCCATAAAGTTTGGCATTTGCCATTGCAATTGCTGCCTGGGAGGATAACAAATTTAAAACTTCCAAACGCTCTGGGGTAAATACTTCTGTAGTGAGGTTATTTTCTAGGTACAAAATACCCAACAGTTTACCTTGATTAAGTAAAGGAGTACACAAGACTGATTTGGGCTGCTGTTTGAGAATGTAGGGAGTGTTGGTAAAATTTCCTTCCCTAATTGCATCATTTAACACCACACTCTCTTGGGTACGGATTACATAGTTAACAATGGCATGGGAAATGAGAGGATTATTACTCTCGTCACCTACAGTTTCCATCGGAATAGACAGTGAAGACTCCACAATAAAATCCTCATCATTACTTGTAATAACTTCCTGTCTTCTGCCTCCAGTTCCCCTCCTGGGAGGGGTTAGGGGTGGGTTCTGCCTCCAGTTCCCCTCCTGGGAGGGGTTAGGGGTGGGTTCTGCCTCCTGCCTCCAGTTCCCCTCCTGGGAGGGGTTAGGGGTGGGTTCTGACTCCTGCCTCCTTGTAACCTTTCCTGAAGCTTCAATCATCCATTGCCCATTTTCTTCCATTAACAGATAGCCTTTCTCTGCTCCTGCATTCTCTATACTGATTTTCAGCATCTTGGTTAACAGGCTATCTAGTACAATTTCACCGGAAAGCACCTGTGATGCTTTGATGATGCTAGTTAAATCTAAAGCAGCGGTTGTGCTGGTACTGATACTTGAAGTTGTTTTGGTAACCCTTGAGGAACTTTGGGCTAAAAACTGGGGATAAAGTGCTTCCAAATCCTTGACTTTTGCCCAAGCCTGCCAACGCTTATAGCCATAGTGAGCTTTACTTAAATAAGTTTGAGCAATGTCCAGCCGATTGTGAGCCAGATAAAACTCAGCTGCTAACTCATAAGCTAAGGCTTCTTCCTGAATATATTGGTTATCCCTAGCACCTCTAATGGCTTGCTCATAAAACTCCGTTGCTTCCCAATTTTGTCCCAAAATTCGCGCCTGTTCTGCTGCCACTAGTTCATATTTATGCTGAAAATTCGTCGGTGCATGAGTTGCCCAATTTTTCAACTTTTGCTGATTAGCAGCTACTTTGTCTAAGTATTCTTGCTGCTTATTGCTTTCAGTATCGGGATAGAGTGCCAAGAGAACTAGAGAATAGTAAAAAGAATTGTAAGCAGATGGAAATAAGCCTGCGACAGCAAGTTCATATTGTTCAGCTAAAGCGGCATTAGTAGCGGCTGCTCCATAATCTTTAAATAAGTAGCAGAGCATTGCCTTTGTCAGATACAGGCAATAGAGGGAACTTAAGTTATTATTAGCTTCTAAAATTGGCAAGAGTTCTAATTCATTGCAGATATCACCAATCAACCGTTGCTTGTCTCTAGTTTTGTTGAGTAAATTTAAGGTAAACTGTCCCCAAATTTGGGTGTAATAGAGCTGAAATTCTTGTTTTAAGTTACTGATTAAGCCTAGATATTGTACGTGTTTCTGCTGGACCGACTCTAGCGGCTCACCAAGCAAAACTAAATTAGCACAGTAGTTAACAGTTGCATAGCAAGCAAATTCTATTTCCCCAGTTTCGAGTCCTACTTGAATCGTATCTTGGGTTAGGGGTGACAGGGAACGATGAGCATCCTCTTTCCAGTGGATAATAAAGGAGTAAAACTTATTGTAAATTCTACAATGTATTTCTCTAGCTTCAAATTTATCCAATACCTGCAAAGCTAATTTCCCAAATTTATATCCTGCTTCAATATTGCCCAACACTCCACACAGTAGTAAACCATACAACCCATAAGCATAAGCAGCTAACCGACAATTACCATAGTTGAGAGATAAATCTACCATCGTAAAGGAAATGCTAGGTAGCAAAGCCGGATTTGTGGTATAAACAGGGGCAAATAGCATCATTAAAATTTGCATTGCTGCCTGCTTATGGGGTTCCGTCATTTCTCGAAGATTATATAAATCTTCAATGACTAACTCTGGTGGTGGTGACTGTGACAAAGATACTCCTAACAATGCCAAAACCTGCAACCCTGTATCTATCGCTGCTTTCATCTGATTTTGGGCACCATAGGAGAGAATTTGTATGGTATATACTTTAACTTTATCTAAAACTGTAGAGGCATTTTGTAGAACAATATCTGTTAAAATTTTTGCTTGCTCATAGTTGGTACTTAAATATTCCGCTTCCACCGCCTCAATATAAAGACTAAGAGTTAGTTCATACTGGTTTTGCCAACTATCTTTTGCTAACAAGCTTAAACCATGAGTGAAATAATTTACTGCTGAACTATAAGCAGTTGCATCCTTAGCTTCCTTCCCAGCTAATAAATTTAATTTTGTTACTGTAACTTTTTCCCATTCATTGGTAATAAAACTAATACTGTGATTAAAATGATTAACAATCTTAAAAATTAATTCTTCTAGTGCTTCTTTACTGATATGGTTGTATAAGAGTCTGCCAATTTGCAGATGTGTTGCTTGCTTTTGATTGTCATCAATTAAATAATAAGCTGCTTGTTGGACTCGGTCATGCAAAAATTTGAATTGAATTTCATCTACAGCTTGTAGTTCCTCTATAGCTATCAACTCGATTAACTTGTACTGGTCATTCAACGGTACAACCAAGCCTTCTTGGAGTGCTGGAAATAAATCAGCCAATACTTCATCAGCTTGAAGTTGAACAATAATCCCCAAAGTTGACAAATCAAAGGTATTGCCTATGCAAGCAGCTAACTGTAAAATAGTTTGAGTTTCCACAGCTAACTGGCTAATTTTACCTGCCATCAGTTCCACCACATTATCTGTGATGTTCTGTGCCTCTATTTGAGTAAGTTCCCACTGCCAGTTTCGACCTATTTGGTTAAAAAATAGTAAGCCTTCAGTGTAGAGCGATCGCAAAAATTCAATCGTAAAAAAGGGATTACCCAGGGTTTTAGCGTAAACTAAATTAGTTAAAGGCTGACAAGCTGTTTCTGGACAAGCTAAAGTCTCCGCGATTAAAGCATTTACCTGGGAATTGGTCAAATTTTCCAAATGAATGCTAGGCAATAGTCCTGACTCTTGTTTAATATCCTCTAAAGTAAGCATTAGAGGATGACCCGCATCTACTTCATTGTCCCGATAGGCTCCAATAATAAGTAAGTGTTGAATTTCCTTGGAACTCATTACCGTCCTGAGTAAACTTAAAGAAGCCCCATCAGCCCATTGCAAATCATCGATAAATAAAACCAGGGGATGTTTCGGTTGACAAATGGCTTGAATAAAGTTTTGGCAAACTAAATTGAAACGACTTTGTGCTTCTTGTGCTCCAACTGGAGCAACGGCTGGCTGTTGACCAATAATTAGTTCTAAATTAGGAATGACATCAATCAAAACCTGTCCATTATTACCGACAGCAGCTAATATTGTTTGTTGCCATTGCTTGAAAGTGGCTGTATTTTCCCTCAGCAGGTGGTTGCACCATTGCTCAAAAGCTTGACTAATAGCAGAATAAGGAATATTTCTCTGGTATTGGTCAAACTTACCAGTGATGAAGCTTCCTCGCTTAGCAGTAATTGGCTTATGGATTTCATTCACTAAGGCAGATTTACCCACACCGGAATATCCCGACACGAGGATCATTCCGATTTTGTTGTTTGTTATTGGTTGTTTGTTGTTTGTTGTTTGTTGTTTGGGAATTGAAAATTGAGAATCGGAGGTTGCTATACTAAATTCTTCCTTGTCTCCCCATCTCCCCATCTCCCCATCTCCCTTGTCTCCCCACACTCCCCCATCTCCCGTGTCTCCGCGTCTCCGTGTCTCCGCGTCTCCGTGTCCCCAAACTCCCCCGGCTATCCCCTCAAAGGCAGCTAACAGAATTTCTATTTCTCGTTCTCTACCATATAATTTCTGGGGAATATGGAATTTATCTGATATATCCTGCCTTCCTAGGGAGAAAGAGTCTATTTGACCCTGAGTCTGTAGTTTATGTAAGCATAATTCTAAATCTGCCTGTATCCCATAAGCTGATTGATAACAGTCTTCAGGATTTTTCTCCATCAGCTTCAGTACTATCTCACCAATAGCTTCAGGAATTTTTCCCTGGCTACTTTCTTTCAAGGGAGGCGGTTGTTTGGCTAGATGACAATGGACTATTTCCAGGGGGTCATCACTCGTAAAAGGTAGTCTACCTGTCAGCAATTCGTAGAAAGTAACACCAAGAGAGTAAAAATCACTGCGATAGTCGAGAGATCTATTCATCCTTCCCGTTTGTTCCGGTGACATATAGGGAAGAGTTCCTTCTAATATATTAGGATGGCAGAAAGTTGGGTTTTCCTGGGAAAGTACAGTAGAAATACCAAAATCGATAATCTTAACTACTTTTGTGGTAGGGTTGAAGACGATATTACTAGGGTTGATATCCTTATGAATAATATGAGCAGCATGGATTTGGTCTAAGATTTGAGTAATCGCGATCGCTAATTCCAAAAAATCCCCTAGCTTCAATTGGCCTGCAACTCCCAATCGAGCTAAAGAGTCTCCTCCAAAATCTTCCAACACCATTACAATCTGCTGTTGCTCGCAGAAGCAAGCATAAGCCTTCACCACCCCTGCCAAATTTAAGCTGTGAATTATTTGATACTCCTGCTTAAACCAAACAAGATGCTCCGGAGTGGAATCTGCATCCTGGATAATTTTCAGAACGACAGGTTGCTCATCAGCCTCTCGGTAACCGCGATAAACCACGGAAACGCTGCTATCATAAAGTTGCTCGGTGAGGCAGTAACCGGAAATACCCAAGTTCTGAGTTCTGAGTTCTGAGTTCATCGTTAGGGAGATTTATTAATTATTTTGTTATTAGTCATTTGTACTAATGACAAATGACTAAGGAGTAAAAGTTAAGCTTATCCCAAGACTATGAGTACGTGAGATGAGCTTAATACCTCTTCTAATAGTAGTAAAATCAAGCATAGCTATTCCTCATCAGATTGGGTATGATTAAGCGTACTTCTAGTTCAAAGCAAGCAGACACCTCTTTACCGGAATCCTGGAACTATGAAACAAAAGTTGCTGAAGTTGAACAAATTATTAAGCAAATAGAAGCTGGTGAACTAGATCTAGCAGAAGTTTTTGAGCAATTTACCACCGCTGTGGAATATCTCAATCAATGCCAAACCTTTCTTCTCCAACGGCAGCAGCAGATGGAGCTGTTAATTGAAACACTGGAGAATTAAGAAGGTCGAAGGTCGAAGGTCGAAGGTCGAATTTAAAATTGAGTACTGCTCACAATTCTTGAATGGCTACCACTTACCACCTACCACCTACTACTGCACTGCGGCGGAAATAACCCACCAGTTTGTTTGAGTCGATAGCATTCTTCCTCGATAAGCATTCTTAATTCTTAATTCTTAATTCTTAATTCTTAATTCCGCGCAGCGATACCACCTACCACCTAATCCATTAATGTTCTTATTCCTTTCCAAACTGCTACCGATATTTATCTACCCCTTAGGATTAGCTTGCCTGTTGATGGTGATGGCCTTAATACTTTGGTGGAAACACTCTCGTTGGGTACCAATACCAATATTTTTAGCCTTGGTATTATTGTTGGTGACGAGTAATAATTTTGTGAGTAATAGTTTAGTGAAAGGTCTAGAATGGCAACATATCCCCAAAACAGAATTACCGCAAGCAGAAGCAATCGTGATTTTGGGAGGTGCAACTAGGTCTGTAGCTGAACCACGACCGGAAGTAGACTTGAGAGAGCAAGGCGATCGCATAATATATGGAGCACAGTTGTACCGTCAAGGGAAAGCTCCTTTAGTCATTGCTTCTGGGGGACGCATTTCTTGGCGGGGTGGTGGAGATCCGGAGTCTGCGGATATGGTGAAGATTCTGAAATTGTTAGGTGTGCCTGAATCTGCCATTATCCAAGACCCCACATCCCTCAACACCTATGAAAATGCTGTCAATGTGAAGCAAATTTTGACTGAAAGAGGCATTAATTCGATATTACTAGTCACCTCAGCCATGCATATGCCACGAGCATTCAAAATTTTCCAGCGTCAAGAAATTGAAGCTATCCCAGCACCTACAGATTTCCTGGTAACTCAGCTGGAACTAGAGGAACCAAACAGAAGTCCACAAGCTACAGTCCTGAGCTTACTACCAAATGCTGATCAATTAGACAAAACTACCCGCGTGATTAAAGAATACATCGGTACTCTAGTGTATCGTCTCCGAGGTTGGCTATGACTTCTCAGGTAGGGGAGTTGGGGGAGCTGAGGAAGCTGAGGGAGTATGAGAGACAAGGAAGATATTCTCCATTCTCCATTCTTAATTCTTAATTTCCAATTCGACCTTCAAAATAAAAAGCCCTCAACTAGGGGTCAAGGACTTTGAACAAGGGTGTATGTATTAATCTTATTGTGCCTCTTCTTTTATCAATTACTGTTGAGTCACAGTAAAGATACTGTGAGAGTTTGATAAAGTCTTGTTTGAATTGTTGTACATTAAAGAAAGAATCAAGTTATACTCAAGTTTAGGTAAAGTTGACAAACTAGTACAACATGAAAATACCAGAAATGTTGATATTATTGGGTTGTGTAGCTGTAATAATTTTTGTAGTAGTGCAGGGACAATCCAGATTTGATAAGTGTAAAAGGATGGGGCAAAAGAATATTAAATGTGTTTTTCAATTGTAAATCAGGTTTATAGATTTTAGATTTTAGATTTTAGATTTTAGATTTAGGGAACTCGAAGAAATCAATCATCCCAAAGTGTTAGCCGGATTTGATATCATCGGTGCACAAAGGACAAAACAACGGGTGGTCATCCCTCTTATACCTACAAGGAATTGACCACCTGCCGCCTTCTTAAGTGACCATTTTTTGAATTCAAAATTCAAAATGCAAAATTCAAAATGTAGGAAAAGATAATTTTGAATTGATTAATTCTGGGTACAAGCCCCCACCAAAATCTTTGATTTGGTGTTCTTCAATTAGTGGTGGGTACAAGCCCCCACTAATTGTTTTCAATTTTGAATTGATAATTTTGAATTTTGAATTGTTTTGACTTTGGACTCCAGTTTAATCGGTAAAACTACGCCCTTTGATAGTAGTCAGTGCGATCTCATCTGGTGCGACCTTTTCTGAATAATAGCCCGCGGCTTGCTTGGCAGCAATTTCCACTTGAGCATCAGCAGGAATCAACTCATCAGGAATAGCAATGCGCTGGACAATTTTAATGCCTGAGTTGACGATCGCATTATATTTCATATCGCTCATTGAGACAAAGCGATCAATCCGCCTAATCCCCAGCCAATGAAGGACATCGGGCATCAACTCTTGGAAACGCATATCCTGCACACCAGCTACACATTCGGTGCGGGAGAAATAGGCACTAGCGGAATCTCCCCCTTCCTGGCGTTTACGGGCATTGTAAACGAGGAATTTGGTTACCTCACCTAGGGCACGACCCTCCTTACGGAAGTAGACAATGACCCCAGCACCCCCGGCTTGAGCAGTTTCCACACATACCTCAATACCATGTACTAGATAAGGGCGACAGGTACAGATATCGGAACCAAAGACATCGGAACCGTTGCATTCGTCATGTACCCGCACCGCGAGTTGCCGATTAGGGTCAGTAATCGCTGCGATATCTCCAATCAGATAAACGGTGATGCTACCAATGGGAGGCAAGAAGACTTGTAAATCAGGGCGTGTCACTAATTCAGGAAACATTCCTCCTGTCTGCTGGAATAGGGCACGGCGCAAATCACTTTCCCTAACGTTGAGGCGTTTGGCGATTCCTGGTAAATACCAAACTGGCTCAATTGCCACCTTGGTTACTACTAAACTGCCCCCACTTTTAACAATTTTTCCGTCTACTGACAGACGCCCTTTAGCTACCGCTTCCTGTAACTCTGGCATTTGGATATGAGCCTTCGTGACAGCAATTGTCGGTCGAATGTCATATCCCTGTTGATATAAGTGGGCATAAACTTCACCTACTGTTGCTCCAAAAGGATCAAGGGAAACAATTTGTTCAGGATCACCCCAACTGGGATGAGGACCAATCGGCACTATGGGAGCTGTATTAGTAAGATCTGCGCGGTGATTTGGCTGAAGTGCTCCACTAGCAACTGCTAGGGCTCGGTAAACGGAATAAGAACCAGAGTGAGTGCCAATAACATTGCGATGAGCTTGATTAGTCAAACTACCCACAATTGGTCCGCGTTGGAGAGGGTCAGTTTCTCCCCAGCGAATAAGGGTCGGTTTCTCCCCAGAATAACCCGGATGAGATGTTAAAACGATATGCTTGCGCTTGGATAAAGTTTTTGATTGTTGCATAGTAGTTTTCGATCGGATGCACCCTGAAGAGCCGATGTTGGATAAGAGCCAACTCGGTAAATTGAATCGGTTTAAGTGAAACAGTACTTAATCATAGCTACCAGATTTTTCTGATTGATATATCTTTGGGATGAACATTTCGGCTCTATCCGTAAAGAGATTTGACTTTACTGAGAAAAAATCGGCATCGAGGTTAAGCTAGTGCAACGGGCATGGAAATAACCCACTAGTTTGAAATAGATAGAATCCTTACTCTATAAGCATTCTTAATTATTAATTCTTAATTATTAATTCTTAATTACGCGTAGCGATACTAGGAGTTTATTCTGCTCATGCTATAACTTACTGACGTACAATCTTCATTAAAATTTTCTTATTTTCAGCTTAATTTTTAACAATTTTGTCATCAATCAATTGGGCTTTGCTGGAAGTAGCATGATGATAATTTTGAGAGACACATTTGATTTTCGATTAGCAAGCTTTAAAGTTACCCTCCGAGGATCTACTTCATACTGACTTGGCAGTGAGTTAGAGTAAATTCAAAGATGTGAAAATTAAGATCTAAAAAGCTGAAGGCTTAGCTCCTATGCGAACAGTTGCTCAAATCAATGACAAAATTCACCACCGTTGCGCAGTGGTATGGACTGTTGAAGAATTAAAAGCACGGGTGGCAGATGTCGGTGTAACTCAGGCAGCGAAACAAGTGGATGTCATTACCACTGGTACTTTTGAACCAATGGAGTCTTCCGGTGCAATTATCAATCTAGGTCATACAGATCCACCAATCAAAATTCGTCAGTGTTGGTTGGATGGAGTACCCGCTTACCCTGGCTTTGGAGCAGTGGATTTGTATTTAGGGGCAACTCAAGTAGCAAACAACACTGGTGCTGGTGATATTCCAGACGCGGAAGAATCAAAAGAACGTGGTGGTGGACACGTCATTGAAGACTTGATTGCTGGTAAAACCATACAGTTACGAGCTCTAGGACAGGTAACGGACTGCTATCCCAGGGCATCTTTTGAGACAACGATCACTTCTAAGACAATTAACCAGTTTTATTTATTTAATCCCCGTAATCTTTATCAAAATTTTATTGTTGGCGTTAATGGAGGAGAACGTCCCCTATTTACTTATCTTGGTCCTCTACAACCGAGGCTCTCTAATGCAGTTTACTCCAACCCAGGAGCAATTTCTCCCCTGCTCAATGATCCAGACCTTAAACTAATTGGGATTGGCACGAAGATTTTCCTCGGTGGGGGCATTGGTTATGTCGCTTGGGAAGGAACCCAACATTTTCCCCTGCAAAAACGCCTTCCCAACCAAATACCAGTAGGACCGGCAGCAACTTTGGCTTTAATTGGAGATGCTAAACAGATGAACTCTAAGTGGGTGAGGGGTTGCTATTTCAAAAATTATGGTTCTTCTCTGATGCTGGGTGCTGGCGTGCCGCTACCAGTCTTAAGTGAAGAAGTTGTCCAGCACTGTGCTGTTCAAGATCAGGACATTGTCGCACCTGTTGTGGACTTTTCAATTCCCCGGCGTGTTCGTCCTACCTTTGGTTTAGTCAGCTATGCTCAATTAAAATCTGGTCACATTACGATTGATGGTAAATCAGTAAGGGTAGCTCCTCTGGCTAGTATCTTTCTTTCACGACAAGTAGCTTGGGAATTGAAGCAATGGATCGAGCAAGGGAAATTTACCCTCACTGAACCAATAGCACCAATTCCGATGAACAGCTCCTTTTTACCTCAAGACCGATGGGATGCTCAAATTGCCCTAGATTAATTTAGGTATTAGGTTGTAGGTGTTAGGTGTTAGGTTAAGAAAAAAGTAAATTGGGGTTACTTTACCAAAATACTCTCGAGAAACTAGACAACAAGGAATAGGGAATAGGGAAAGATGTTGTTTCTCTTATTCAATTGGGGTGCAAGGCGCTTCTCAGGAGTTCTTAATTAGGAATCATAACTGTCGCATTACCTACCACCTACCACCTACCACCTAACACCTACCACCTAACACCTAACACCTACCACCTACCACCTAACCTCCGCTCCGTTTTTGGCTATGCTTAATCGGTTTTGGTAAAGGCTCTCTACGTTTAGCTGGTGCTGTAACTGGGCGTTCCCCTGGACCGCCGGAGCGTTGGCTAGAGGCTTTCTTATTTTTGTAGGAGGAGTGTTTCTTGCGGAAGGGTTTTTTACCCCCTGGGCGCTTTTTCCTCACTGGCATCATACCAATGTCGTTGGCTTCCTGAATTAGTAAGGTATTCCCCTGCAATTGGGCATGTAAATCCCAAAAGTGACCAAGTACTTTTTCTCCCAGATTTCCCTTGAGGCTGAGTTTAAAAAACTTAGGTGCTTCTGACTGTTTACGAGGAGATTGTCTAATCTTAATAACTACCCTCTCCTGCTCTTTTGAGTGGTAGATTACCTCACCGCGAATAGAAAAATAGCCATCTTGAACAACGAGTGGAACTTCCGCTGAAGAAACCTCTTCAGCTGTTTTTATTTCTGATTCTTCAGAGATGGTTTCAGATTCAGGGGATGTAGTTGATGTTTTTTGATGAAGTTTTTCTGGTTCCCAGACACCGACAATTTGGACGTGTAAGTTATTGTCTTCTTGTCTTGACCGGGGATAAACTACCCAAAGATGGGGTTGTGCTAAGTCCAAGTGATTTTTGACTAAGCTCATCACCCTGCCGAGTAACACGGCATCAATCAGGGTTCCATCTGTGGTTACTAAAGTACCTCTAGTCAACTGTTCTGCTGAGGGCATGTACTGTCCCTTGATTAGCCCAATAGCTCGGTACTGCTTGGCTTCACTTGGGGGAGGAATTGGTTGCTCTCGCTCGATTTTTGGTGACATAGTCCCAGTTGAATCAGCTGTAGCAGTTGAGTTGGTATCGTTGGGAGAATCGCCAGTTGGCGTCTCTGGGGACTGGTTGGGCACCTGTGGTGCTTCTTCTGGTAACTCAACTCCAGAAGACTTGGGTGAGTCGGTAGACCGATTCACAGAAAGATTCATACTAACCTCTAACCTCCTAGCGCGGCGGAGACACATTACCCTTGTGGGGGTTGGACTGACTTCAAAAGAGTCTTTTATTCAACACTACCTAGCTACTGGCTGTTTCAGGAACTATGCCCTGAGGTTGAGCAACCAAAAACACTTGTAGGTGAAAAAACTTAATTATCAGCCTGCCTATTGTATAAAATGCAATGGAATGGTTGGTATATCCGTAAAGTTTATGGAATTTTTAACTGGTAAAATCCTGTAACTATAATAACTATAGGCTCCATGTTGCCCAAATTTTGGTAAGATTCTGATTCACCAGAGTGTAAGATCTGGAAGTGGGTTCATACATGTTGTAGTTGGAGTTCAAGGAAATTTTGTGTCTCAAAAGCGCAGTCCCTGGTTAAAGTTGATACTATTGTTGGCGGTGCTGGCATTTGTAGGTATTTCGATGGTTCCTTTGCTCGGAAGTGTTTTCAGGGGAAATCAGCCTACGACAGGAGCCTCACCAGCAGCAACACCAACAGTTTCTGCCGAACAACAAGCAAAACTCGAAGCTGAGGCTAAAGGCTATGAATTAGTTGTACAGCGAGAGCCAAACAATACGACAGCACTGCGAGGTTTAGTAGAATCAAGGTTGCGGCTGGGAGATATCAAAGGAGTTATATCACCTCTAGAGCAGTTAGCTAAGCTAAATCCTGAACAGACTGATTTTGTTATTTTACTTGCTCAGGCCAAACAACAAGTAGGCGATCGCGAGGGAGCAGCTCAAGCTTATCGTGATGTACTAGCCCAAGAACAAGGCAATATGAATGCCCTGCAAGGTCTTGTTAGTCTCTTGGTACAACAGGGTCGCCCAGAAGCAGCAATTGGCGAATTGCAAAAGAGGCTAAAAACAGCAGCATCTATCAATGAGTTTCAACCAGGTACGATTGATACCGTTGGGGTACAGATGTTGTTAGGTCAGGTTTACGCTAGCCAAAATCGCTATACAGAAGCCCTCACCGTCTATGATGAGGCGATCAAGTCTAACGAAAAAGCTTGGAGACCAGTTTTGGGTAAAGCTTTGATTCTCAAACAGCAGGGTAAAACCGCAGAAGCTGACAGCCTCTTCACCAAAGCCACTTCCCTAGCACCAGCTCAACACAAAGACCAAATTAAACAGTTAGCCAGTACATCAGAGCAAGCAGAACCTGAAAGTTCACCTACTGGTGAGGCAACGGAAGTACCAGAACCAATTCCCACGGTGAGTCCTTGAGGTTTGTTGTTTGTTATTTGTTATTTGTTGTTTGTCGTTTGTTGTTAGGTGATTCCCAGAAGAGCTTTTGAGCCACTCTCACGGCTCAAAGCGCGTGGGATTAGGGACTCAGGTAGGGATTGCAGACGAAGTCTGACGGACATTCCCCAATCCCAAGGGTAAGCTGCTAAAGCAGTTAGCGATAGGGTAAAACGCTATACCTCGAATTTGCTGGTACTTTCTTTCGGAAGAAACCACCTTAGTACAAACAACAAACAACAAACAACCAATAACTATTACCTTAATCCATGTCCCACGGATGCTACGATGCTCAGTACAGTCAAAACTAGACAAGTGATCGCGGCTAATAAATGTCTGTGACTTTCAGGGGTGCTGGGATTTAACCAAGATAGGCGGGATATAGCGTATCCACCCAGAAAACCACCTAGGTGTCCCCAGTTATCAACAGCAGGCATAATAAATCCAATCAAGAACAAAACTACTGCGTAGCCCCAATATTGCCTTCCAACGGCTTCGTCACCAGTAATTTGTCCGTAGGCGACTAATGCTCCAAATAAGCCAAAAATACCTCCTGAAGCCCCTATTGATAAACGAGCACCATGTAGAATCGGAGGAAGTTGATCCAAATACTGTCCAGCTACGCTAGTCAGTGTAGAACCAACCATGGAAGCCGCTGTATAAATCAGCACTAGCCGACTTGCACCATAGCACTTAGCGACAAGAGGTCCAGTTTGATTAATCCACACTAGGTTAAAAGCAATGTGAAAAAGACCTCCGTGTAACCAGGCAGAACTAAGTACAGTCCAAAATCTACCGAGTAGAAAAACCGGGATGGAGCCGGTAGCACCAAACAGCAGCAAACTGCGACTACTAGGAGAGAGCAAGTTAAGCGTACCACTACTGGTAATACCTCCTACATCAACTAGCAAAGTTGCGAGATAGAGTCCGATGCAACCCCAAATGACCAGGGAGATGAAGCCATAGTCATAACCTAGGGAGCGCAAGGACCTGACAAAACCCCAAATGCTAGGATTATGGCGTCCGCAGTGTGGACAAACTGGCTCTTTGACTTGAACTAATTGGTTACAAGAAGGACAAACTATTGAGCCACTAGTCTGTCGCTTGAGCAGTTTGAACATTAAAATACTCTCCGCAAAATTGCGTTTATACTTCAACTATACTTAGGGCTTGCTGAATAAGTAATCGGGGGACTAGGAGTCAGAAGTCAGGAGTCAGGAGTCAGGAGAATAGGAGGTTGGAATAGTCTTTGAAAGGGATTATGGGCAGGTGAAGATCCAAGGTTTTGAGCTCATCTACACAAAAACCTTGGATTTGTTGAAAAACACCTGAAAGAATTATCTGGCATAGCTTATAACTTATTCAGCAGACCCTACTTAGGGCTCAATACTGCTCGGTTAAGCTCCAATTCTTCTCTCCCAGCTCAGCTCCCTCAGCTCCCTCAGCTCCCCCAGCTTCCTAAGCCGATAACTTCTCTTAACCGAGCAGTATTGACTTAGGGCTCACCAATCACCACCGCCACCGTCGCCACTACTGCCACCGCCACCGAAATCACTACTGCTACTGCTACTGCTGCTGTAATCCCCACCAGCACCACTACCACCGCTGCTACCGCCGCCGAAATTATGGCTACTGCTGCTACTGTTGCTGTCGCTGTCATAATAACTTGTGCGAGAGCGACTATGAGTTCGGTTACGAGAAGTAGACTTAGAGGTACGAGAAGTAGACTTAGAAGTACGAGAAGTAGATGACTTGGGAGTATTAGAAGTAGACGACTTGGGAGTGTAGGGTTTTTGACATCCTCCTCGACCTAAAGGTACGAGGATTCCAAAGATCACTCTTTGGGTTTTCTCTTTCTGCGACTCGGCTTACATTGAGAGGTTTCCCCACCAATGCAGAGGTCGATGTCTCCAGAGACGTTTAACGTTCCCGTGTGCCCCACGGTACGGAGTCCTAACTCAAGTATGTTGATTGCTGCATTCCAGTCTCGGTCTAAAACAAACCCACAATGATGACATCTATGTGTTCTTTGACTCAACGACTTCTTGATGATTTCCCCACAGTTAGAACAATTGGCGCTGGTGTAGTGAGGTGGCACGGCTACCGTGACCACTCCAAACACTTTGCCAAAGTATTCCAACCAATTACGGAAAGCCGACCATGCAGCATCAGAAATGGACTTAGCCAGTTTTCTGTTTCTGACCAGATTACGCACCTGCAAGTCCTCGTATGCCACCAAATCGTTAGACTGGACTACGCATCTTGCCAACTTCACAGCAAAATCTTTACGCTGCCTACTTACCTTGAGGTGCTTTCTACTCAAGCGATTTCTCGCGAACCCTCTATTCTTCGAGCCTTTTTGGGTACGAGAAAGTCTCTTGCTCAATCGCTTGAGCGCTTTCTCTGACTTCCGCAGATGCCTGGGGTTCTCAATAGTTTGTCCATCCGAGTCGGTGTAGAAGTGGTTCAAACCAACATCCAATCCAATGGTTTTTCCTGTTGGCTCTCTCTTCTCAATCCGTTCCACATCAAGACAAAACTGAACGTAGTACCCATCGGCACGACGAACAACACGAACTCGCTTGATCTGTTTCAACTGATAGAAGTGGAGGTCACTGGTTCCCCACAATTTAAAGCTTCCGGCTTTAAACCCATCGGTGAACGTGATAGTTCTTCTATCTTCCGACAGCTTATATCCTGTGGTCTTGTACTCTACAGAGCCATGTGTTTGATGCTTCTTAAAGCGTGGGAAGCCCTTTTTCCCAGGCTTACCCTTCTTACAGTTGTCGTAGAACCGAGCAATAGAACTCCAAGCTCGTTCAGCAGAAGCTTGTCTGGCTTGCGAGTTCAATTTGTTCGCGAACGGGAATTGTTTGGCGAGAACAGCACAATAAGCGCTCAGTTCGTACTTTCCAACTCCCTTGTTGTCCATCCAGTATCTGATGCAAGAATTGCGGACAAATCTGGCAGTACGAATAGCTTCTGATAGCCTTTCGTACTGCTGCTTTTTGCCTTCAAGTTTTGCCTCAAATACCAACATATTTACGCTGACTCACTTGGCGTAATTATAGCACAGCTAAAGAAAGCCGTCCTAGAAGGACGGGGCTTTAGACCCAAATTTTTGGTAAGTAGAGCTTTGTGATAGCGATCGCTTAGGTAGTTGGGTTGCAACCGGGCGTAGTCTTCTCAGGTATTTACCAATTACCATCACTAATGCTAAACCAAAACCTCCGACTATTGTATAAATAACCCAAAAGATACCAGTATCTCCACCTTGGAGGACGGCAATGAGTGATTGAGTACCTGCCAATGTCCCAGCATCAAAGTTTCCTTGTTTGAACTGTGGGATAATTTGGGTGTCAATAATCTTGGCTACTTCTGCATCAGGCAAAATCTTTGCCACACCGTAACCGGTTTCGATTTCCACCCGGTGCTCGCTTTGGGAGACCAAGAACAGTATCCCATTATTTTGACCTTGTTTGCCAATTCCCCAGTGATTAAACAAAGCGGTGGTAAATGCTTTAGGAGATTCGGACAGATCTGTTTCTGGTACTGTTACTACAGCAATTTCTGTACCATTTTTTGCCTCTACCCCAGAAATCAGTTGATTGAGTTGAGTTTCTGTGTCATCACTAAGAATTTCGGCCATATCCGTTACCCAACCGCCATTTACCTGCTGGGGATTGGGTATTTCTTGGATAGAGAGAGCATGACTGGCGAGAGGTGTCAGTAAAATGCCAAGACACAAGGGACTAGTTACCCAAAGGGTCTTTTTAATTTGGCGTATTAATTTTTTCACCACTGTAGTCTCCTGACTCACAATTTCCTGCCATCTTCTACAAAGGCTATTTGTGTCATTCCAGAAAATTTACCCGTGTTGAGGGGTGAGGGAAAAAAGAGTGGGGAGGCAAGCAAACGACGTGGAGACGCGGGGACGCGGAGAAAGGGATTTTCATGCATGGTGGTGATTTTTTCATTGGGACTACCTTCTGCCTTCTGCCCTCTGCCTTTCGCTATAACATCCTCTTCAACCTCACCATAAAAAAGCCATCCATCTGATGTTGGTGGGGCCAAACTTTAATCCAACCTTGAGGTGAAGAGAAAGCAGCGGTTAAAGAATTCGGTGACGGCGGTTCAATTTGCCAGTGGGGGTGATTCTCCAGAAAAGACTCAATTACCCTTTCGTTTTCCTGGGGATGTAGAGTACAGGTAGCATAAACGAGGACACCATCAGGCTTAACCCAAGTAGCAGCTTGTACCAAAAGTTCTCCTTGTAATTGTGCCAGTTCCTTGACTGTCTCTGGTGTACTGCGCCAACGGATATCGGGGCGTCGGTGGAGAGTACCATTACCAGAACAGGGAGCATCTACTAACACCGCGTCAGCAGTAGCAGTGAATTGAGGGAAGCTGCGACTATCACCAGTGCAGACTTCAATGGACCTTAATTGCAGCCTTTGAACATTTTCTTGTAGTTTTTTGAGGCGAGAAGCCGCGCGATCGCACGCCCAAATTTTACCCTGATCCGCCATCAATTCTGCCAGATGAGTGGTTTTTCCTCCTGGTGCAGCACAAGCATCAATCACCATATCACCAGCTTGAGGATTGACAAGATAACTCACCAACTGAGCACTACTGTCCTGAATAGTCCACCAACCCTCTTTAAATCCAGGTAACTGTTGAATGGTACCAATACTACCCCTCACTCTTAAGGCTTGGGGTAGTTGAGGCAGGCGATAAACCTCAATACCAAAGGAGTACATTGCTGTCTCTACTTCCTCTAGAGACACCTGTAGGGTATTTACCCGTATATCAATAGAAGGAGCTTGATTAAACCATTGACATAGTTCTTCCGTTGCTGCTTCCCCCAACTGTTCTAACCACATTTCAATAATCCAGTCGGGAAAGCTATACAAAATACCCAATCGCTGTATGGGTTCTGTCGGCAACTGGAGAGGGTCCGTAGTTTTTGCTGCTAGACGTGTATATTGCCGCAGCAAACCATTAACAACGCCGGTGAGTCCTTTAAACTTATTTGCTTTAGCTAGTTCAACAGTAGTGTTAACAGCAGCAGAAGCAGGAATTCTCTCGCTGATGCGCAGTTGGTATAAACCAAGATGGAGGATAATACGTAAGTCTGGAGGTTGCTGATGGGCTTTCTTTTTACCCAGTTGGTCAATTAAAGCATCAAGAGTCCGCCTTTGTCTGACAACTCCATAGACTAACTCTGTTACTAAACGCCGGTCAACACCACTCAATTGAGCAGTTTTCAGCACCTGATTAAGAGCAACATCAGTAAATGTACCCCGTCGATATATTTCCCGGAGTGCTAGAAAGGCTAACTGGCGAGGGTTTGTTGTTGGTTGTTTGTTGTTGGTTGTTTGTTGTTTGTTATTTGTCATTGGTCATTTGTTGTTTTGCCGGACTTCGTCCCGCTGCGCTAACGCTTTGCTCACCATGCTGCGCAAAGGGAATTGGGAATTTAGAATTTAGAATTTAGAATTTAGAATTTAGAATTTTTCCTTTGTATCTCCATCTCCACATTTCCGCATTTCCGTATTTCTGCGTATCCCCAGCTTCCCCAGCTCCCCATCTCCTCTGCTCCCCATCTCCTCCGCTCCTCCGCTTCCCAGCTCCCTCAAAACACCGACCCCTCTTTCCTTGGACTGAATGTATCAAATATTACTAATTGCCCTGTGGATATTACGAAAATCTTGGTTGTGCCAACAAGAGTGCAGAATGTCGGCTAGAGTAAGCTATTCTGATAGAAGGGTGGCATTATCTGCCAAAGGTGTTAAAGCTTCTGTCATGTTGCAAGCTACCACCAAACATAAGCTGTTATGCATAAAAAATTGTCATTTGTCCTGACGCACTGGACGCACCGGATGCGGAGATTAGGACAAATCAATTGAAATGCCTCTTAGCTTAGCCAATCCAACATAATAAACCTCGAAACAATATAGCAGTTATCAATTGCATCCAACTACATTCATCTGCAAAACTAGAAATTGTTCCAAATTGTAAATGCCAGGGTAATTGGAACTCTTCAGGGTGTGGTGCTTCAACTTCAGAACTGTTATCTAAGTCGCTTCCAACAGTAGTCAGCTGCCGTGCATCTATTTGGACAAGTTAGCAAAAAGTGCTGTTGCGCATGATTCAGCCTGTTGTGCATCTCATTAGCTCACAAATGTCTCACATGTTTACACTACTTACAAAAAGCGACGCTTAGTTATTTTTTTTAGTTAGTACAAAGTACAAATTGGAAAAAATGACAAATATTGGAAGAGTGTTGATGTTGGAATTCGTGAAAACCCTGTATTCTTAACGGACTATTTATGCTTCATTGGCATTCCTATCTCCTGAAACCAGATTTTTTTTGGTTGCATGTCACTTTCGCTACCCTGATTGCCCTATTCTATTATTCGATCTCTATCCTCTTAATTTACTTGCTCCATCAACGACGCCATAGTCTTGTTGAGCCGAAAGCAGGAATTTGGATCATGCTTGCTACTTTCACTATTGCTAACGGTACAACTTACTTAACAGATATCTGGAAAATCTGGTATCCAAATTATTGGCTAGCTAATGGAATTGAGACAGTTGCAGCCATTATTTCTTGGTGTACGGCGTTTTTGTTAGTGAAGTTCGTAGCCAAGGACATAGCACAAAGACCTCCGGACAAGGATTTGCAGTCTCAGGTAGTCAGTAGGGAAGATAAGGAGAGTAAGAAAGATAACTTACCGGGTAAGGATGAAGCTCTCGATCATTCCTTGGAAACAACTACTCCAATTCTAGCTGAAAAAATGAGCATTGAGGAGATAAAAGTCTTGCAACAGGAGCAATTAGAGAAAGATTTGCCGAAGAACAATGAAATATATCGTGTGCTTGTTGAAGAAACTGCTCGTTTGGCTTCGGTTCCCCTGCTAGCTCCCAATCCGATTGTGGAAACGGATTTGGAGGGTCAGATTCTGTATCTAAATCCGGAGGCAATCCAGTTGTTCCCCGATTTACAGGATACTGGTGTTAAACATCCCTTTCTCACAGAGTTGCTCTCCCTCGTTGAAATACTCAAACAGGAGGGTTCCCTGATGCGGGAAGTGAAAGTTGGTCAAGCTTATTACGAACAAGTGTTGCACTTTGTCGAAGGGATGGGATGCCTGCGCATCTATGGCTTCGATATTACTGATCGTCGCAAAGCCCAGGAACAATTAATTTATAATGCCTTTTATGACCAGCTAACGGAACTACCTAATCGAGCTTTATTTATGGACCGCTTGTATCAAGCCTTCAGAAGAGCTCAAAAATATGTTCCAGAAGACTTAGCGAGTTATCCCTATCGAATTGCTGTACTCTATTTAAATCTGGATCGTTTTAAGTTAGTCAACGAAAGCCTAGGGGAAAAAGTTGGTGACTTGTTGCTTAGAGGGGTAGCTTATCGGCTTCAGACTTGTTTGCGTCCTACTGATACCTTAGCCCGTTTAGGGGGAGATGAATTTGCTGTACTTTTGGAAGGAATTGAGAGTATTAGTGAAGCTACCAATATAGCTGATGCCATTCACCAAGCCCTGAGTTCACCCTTTTACCTAGAAAATTCGGAAGTTTTTATCAGTGCCAGCATTGGTATTGCTCTCAATACTACCAATGAACCCAGCATGATTTTGACGGAAAGCAATGGCAACTCCACCACCGGCTTTTCTCCTACCAGAATTGACTGTGTCCTGCAACCAGAAGAATTGTTACGCCATGCTGACATTGCCATGTATCGTGCTAAAAGCCAAGGTCATACCCGCTATGAATTGTATGATACAGCGATGCAGAGAAATTCTGCTTATAGATTACAGTTGGAAACGGATCTGCGGCGAGGGATTGAACGAGAAGAGTTTCAGGTTTACTATCAGTCAATTGTGTCTTTGGAAACTGGTCAGATTACCGGTTTTGAAGCCTTGTTACGTTGGCGACATCCCCAACGGGGTATCGTTTCCCCAGGAGAGTTTATTCCCATAGCAGAAGAAACGGGACTGATTACTCCTATTAGCTGGTGGACTTTGAGAGAAGCTTGTCGTCAAATGAGCATCTGGCAAAAGCAATTCCCCACAACTCAACCTTTGACCATTAATGTTAATCTTTCCTGTCAACAGTTTACTGAACCAGACCTGATTGACAAAATTGACCAAATTCTTCAGGAAACGGAGTTGATGGTAGGTAGCTTAAAACTGGAGATTACAGAAAGTGTGGTGATGGAAAATCCTGACTGGGTGAAAGATGTGCTACTTCAGTTACGGCAAAGAAAGATTTTTCTGTGTATTGATGACTTCGGTACTGGCTATTCTTCTTTGAGTCGATTACATAATTTTCCCATCAGTACTCTCAAAATTGACCGTTCCTTCGTCAGCCGCATTGGTGCTTTAGGGGAAAACTTAGAGATTGTGCAAACCATTGTTAATTTGGCTCAAACTCTAGGAATGGATGTTGTGGCTGAGGGAATTGAGGTGCAGGAACAAGTTAATCCTCTGATTGAGCTGCGATGTCAATATGGACAAGGTTATCTATTTAGTAAACCTTTGGATAGTGAGGCTGCTGAAGGTTTATTGAAAAACAATAAATGATGTTGTTTGTTGTTTGTTGTTTGTTGTTTGGTAAATTATTATTCTGTGGGTGCGGGTTGACCAATTACAGTAGTTTGTCCTGCTATGGGGTACATTGTTGATCCCCCTAAATCCCCCTTTTCAAGGGGGATTTTTTCTATGGTAGTTTAATACATTCAGTTGTAGCCAATTGTAGGGTGCATTACGCTTTGCTAACGCACCAAATCTTGTTATAGAAAGCACCAAATTACAGATACAGTCATTCTCAAAAATATCCTTACTTTTCAAAGTCCTTAGATGTTAAAGAAAGCTCAGAACCTAAATTATTAAAAAAATTGGCTAGAGACTCTGCTTGGGATTTATTTACTTTCCTGTGACCATTAACTATCTCCTTGACTTGTTCAACAGAACCGATAACTTCGGCTAAAGTGGATGGTTTTACGTCAAACTCATACATTAGTGACTCTAAAGTAGCCGCAGCTGTAGGCTCACTTATCGGATAATGTTGAGCTTCATAAGTCTCAATAAGAACAACCAGCAAGTCAAAAATTGTTGTTTCAGCCTCCGTCAACTCACCAGACATCATCCTTTCTACTACATTCAGGGCTGTGTTATATTCTTCAACGTTGGTAATTGGCTTAGGCTGGTACTTAATTAGTAAATCGGTATAGCTTTGTTGACTAGAAGTAAGGGTCATCTTTCCACCTTTCCTTATCATACTCAGAATGGGTAAGAATGTATTTAATAAAAATTGTTTAGCTAGAATACCGAATATCTACAATCAAACGATAGTTATTACCTTTGATGTTGTTAAAAACAGGACTTCTTGCTTACATCCGGTCAGGGCGAAGCATTGGCGGAACACAACTTGGATTTGATGGGGGATATGCTAGCGCCAATGCTTCGCCCCTACAAACAATTATTTACTCAATTGTAGGGTGTGTTAGCGCAGCGTAACGCACCAAATTATGTCAGATAAAGCACTAGCGTTCAGCATTTAGGATTCAGCTTTTTAGCTTTTTAACTGTTAGCGATCGCTAATTTCATTAACTCTATCTGACTTAAGGCTTATCCAGCCAAGGGAAACAACAGACATCTACTGGAAGAAACAAGCCAAATTCTCTTCCCTCCTGCCTCCGGTTCCCCTCCTGGGAGGGGTTAGGGGTGGGTTGATGCCACCTACCACCTTTATAATGTAGCAATACTCAAGATAAATGCTCTAGATAAGAGGTCAATATGCCCCGTGCAGTTATCCTCACTGCTATTCGAGTTGAATACATGGCTGTTCGAGCTTATCTGAAAAAACGCCAGGAGGAGGTTTATCATGGAACAGTCTACGAACGAGGAAAATTCTCTGCTAATAAGCGAGTATGGGATGTAATAATTGCTGAAATTGGTGCAGGTAATCCTGGTGCAGCCGGAC
Source organism: Symploca sp. SIO1C2 (assembly GCA_010672925.1). Classification (GTDB taxonomy): domain Bacteria; phylum Cyanobacteriota; class Cyanobacteriia; order Cyanobacteriales; family Coleofasciculaceae; genus Caldora. The sequence continues at coordinate 214,735 of JAAHFP010000003.1, forward strand.
AAGCAGAAAGAGCGATCGCGTATTTCAATCCTCAGGTTATTCTCTTTGTAGGTGTGGCAGGTGGTATCAAGGATGTGCGGCTTGGGGATGTGGTTGCTTCTACCAAGGTATATGCCTATGAGTCGGGGAAAGCGGAGGAAACTTTTAAACCTAGACCAGAAATAGGTCTTAGTGCTTATAGTTTAGAACAGAGAGCTAGAGTTGAAGCGAGAAAAAAGGACTGGTTAAAGAGATTACGACCAACTCCTGAAACTACTCCGACTGTTTTTGTTGCTCCTATTGCTGCGGGAGAGAAGGTTATTGCTTCAACAAAGTCTGAGGTTTTTCAGTTTTTATGCTCCAATTACGGGGATGCAGTAGCAGTTGAGATGGAAGGTATCGGCTTTTTGGATGCTACTCATGCCAACCAGCAGGTTTCTGCTATGGTAATTCGGGGTATTTCGGATCTGATTGATGGCAAAAGTGAGGTTGATGCCCAAGGTTATCAAGAAATTGCGGCAAGTCATGCTAGTGCTTTTGCTTTTCAGGTATTGGCAAAGCTTAATGTAGAAAATGACAAGGTTAACTCGACACCTTCTGTTTCCAATACTGAGTCTTTTAATAGTAAGGCAATTTCAAATTATCAGCAGACAATTCGACCTGAAGCAGAGAGGGATTTGCTGGAGACGGTTAGGGAATGGGCTGATTCCCGATTACGTGGACAGTTACACCATCATGTCAGGCTTAATTTACCAAAGGAGACCCAGCCGCGACAAGTACGCCCTTGGGGTATGGAAGTTAAAGTAGCGATTGCGCCATCAAGTCAGCTATTGCCACCGGAAACTAGCATCGGACAGGTATTTGAGCAGTGTTCAGGTCGTTTACTAATTTTAGGGGAGCCAGGGGCAGGAAAAACCACAAGCTTGCTGGATTTGGCACTAGAATTAATGGAAAAAGCAGAAGCTGATCCACAGGAGCCTATTCCTGTTATTGTGGATCTTTCTGATTGGCAACCGACTGAATCTCCCTCAACCTCTAGGGGAAGTAGGGTTTCTAGGAAAAACTTTTCTGAGCCTTTTTCTGAAGAAGAGCTAGTTCAGTCGATCCTCAATTGGCTGATAAGGAAGGTGCGAGGGAGATATGGGGTTTCCCTACCGCAAATTCAGCAATGGCTGGAGGAGAAACGGTTAGTACCCTTGCTCGACGGACTCGATGAGGTGTCGCCGGAGTATCAGCAGGACTGTGTACAAGCCATTAACTTGTGGTTGGACTCTGAGTTTAAATCCGAGTTGCGACCCAAACAAATAGCAGTCTGTTGTCGGCGAGAACCTTATGAATCTTATTCTCAAAAGCTACAACTAGCAGGAGCAGTTTATCTTCAGGATTTGACAGATAAACAGATCCAGAAATTTTTGGTCGATGTGAATCGGGGAGAGTTGGCAGAGAGTTTGATGGCAGATGAGAATTTGCTGGCATTGATTCGCAGACCCTTATTGTTGTCGATGGCAATCATCGCTTACAAAGATTTAGAGCTAAACAAGTGGCAGCGGGCAACCTCAGCAGGAGATAGGCTAAATTTACTCTTAGATGCCTATGTTCAACATATGCTGACTCAGGATACGGCGAGTCGTTTCTACAAGAAGCAAAAACCTCCTAGTCAGAAAGAGAGTCGTAAGTGGCTAGAAATTTTGGCCTTACAGCTGTTGCAGGACTCAGAAACTGATTTTTTGGTTAAGGGAATTAACACAAAATGGCTATCAACTTCTCCTCAGAAGCGTCTATTTACTGTTCTTGCTATAGCTGCTTGGGGACTTATTTCTGTCATAGTTGCTTTTGCTGTTGCATTAGTTCTTACTATAGTACGTTCAACATCTTTTCCTACGTACATTATATTGATGATCCTATCCATGGCTTTTACATCCTGGGTTTGGATGAGATGGGAAAATATCTACATCAATCGTTTTCTAGTGCGTTTATGCTTATTTTGCACTAACTCAATGCCCTGGAACTATACTCGCTTTCTCAACTATGCAACAGAGCGACTATTACTCCAACGTACTGGTAGTAGTTATCGTTTTCTACATGATTTATTGAGACAATATCTTGCTCAAAGTAGGATCGATAAATACCCAGACCTAATTAGCTCTCAAGTTTTCTTCCGTTGTGGTAAAAGCTATACTTCAATGGGGCAATATGATAAAGGACTACAACAATTAAACCGTGCAATCGAACTTGAGCCAAAAAATGTTGAGGCTATCACAGAGCGTGGCATAACTTACAGAACGATGAAATTATATAAAGAAGCGCTGCAAAACTTTAATCGTGCTCTTGAACTTGAACCACAAGATTATTGGATGATTATAAACCGTGCTAATCTCTACAAACAGATAGAACGCTATGAAGATGCACAGCAAGATATCAACCATGTTCTTGAACTTAAACCAAAAAATTATTGGGCACTCACAGCTCTTGTCGAGCTCTACAAGCAGATGAGGCGCTATGAAGATGCACTGCCAGAACTCAACCATGTTCTTGAACTTGAGCCAAAAAATTATTGGGCGCTCATAGAGCGTGCCAAGCTCTACAAGCAGATGGGATACTATGAAGATGCACTCCAAGACCTCAACCGAGCTCTTGAACTTGAACGACAAGATTATTTGATACTCATAAATCGTGCCGAGCTCTATAAGGAGATGGGGAGCTATGAAGATGCACTGCAAGATTTCAAGCATGTTCTTGAACTTAAGCCAGAACATTATTGGGCAATCAAAGATCTCGTCGAGCTCTACAAGCAGATGGGATGCTATGAAGATGCACTGCCAGACCTCAACCGTGTTCTTGAACTTGAGCCCAAATCTTATTGGGCGCTCATAGAGCGTGCCAAGCTCTATAAGCAGATGAAACGCGATGAAGACGCCCTGCAAGATCTCAACCGTGTTCTTGAACTTGAGCCCAAATTTGATTGGATACTCATGAAGCGTGCCAAGCTCAACAAGCAGATGGGATACTATGAAAATGCACTCCAAGACTTCAACCGTGTTCTTGAACTTGACCCAGCAAATTATTGTGCACTCAAAGATCTTGTCGAGCTCTACAAGCAGATGGGACGCTATGAAGATGCCCTGCCAGACCTCAACCGTGTTATTGAACTTGAACCACAAAATTATCGGGCGCTCATAGAGCGTGCCAAACTCTACAAGCAGATGGAGTGCTATGAAGATGCCCTGCCAGACCTCAGCCGTGCTATTGAACTTAATCCCAAATCTGATTGGGCGATCGCAAACCGTGGTCTTACCTACAGATTGATTGAACGCTATGAAGAAGCGCTACAAGACTTTAACCGTGCTCTTGAACTTAATGCCCAATATTTTGGTGCGATCGCAAACCGTGGTCTTACTTACAGATTGATTGAACGCTATGAAGAAGCGCTGCAAGACTTCAATCGTGCTCTTGAACTTAATCCAAAATACAATTGGGCGATCGCAAACCGTGGCTTTACCTACATATTGATGGAACACTATGAAGAAGCACTACAAGACTTCAACCGTGCTCTTGAACTTAATCCCAGAGATTATTATTCATACCTTCGTGGTTTTACTTACCTCATCCTCCACCAAACAGATTCCGCCAAAGCGGATTTAAATAATGCCATTCAAATCGCCCAAGATAAACATGCCAACAAGCCTGATAATTGCCAAAATACATTACATTTAGCACTTTATCACCTAGTTGCAGGTAACCTGTCAACGGCTCAAGAGTTATATCAAGCTGCACTCCAGAAGGGTGCTTCCCAATTCCAGATTCGAGAAGCTATTCAAGATTTGACAGATTTGTTGCGAGTGTTTCCTAAAAATACTGCTGCCCAGAAAATTAAGGCAACTCTTTTAGAATTTAGAATTTAGAATTGAAGAGTCTTCTACAAGGTTAGCGATCGCACGACTTTATATATAAGCGCACACCTTTCCTATTATGAAAAAATAATACCAAACAATAACAGCAAACACAAGCAACCTCGGAGGAACCCACCCCTAACCCCTCCAAGGAGGGGAACCGGAACTTTTCGCCTTGAGCTCCCTCTCCCAGAGCTTTTCGTCTTGGGCTCCCCCTCTTGGGAGAGGGGGCTGGGGGGTGGGTTAAAGCCTGTTACCGGAGTTGTCTACCACCTATCACTCAACACCTTCCACTTGAGCCACCATCAACAGCGTCTTAAGTACGGAATCGGGATTCAGACTCATGGAATCAATGCCTAACTCCACCAAAAACTTGGCAAACTCAGGATAATCACTAGGAGCTTGTCCACAAATACCAATTTTACGCCCTGTTGCCTTAGCTGTTGCGATCGCCATTTTCACCATCCGCTTAACTCCCTGATTGCGCTCATCAAAAATATGAGCAACTAAGGCTGAATCCCTGTCTAAACCAAGAGTCAGTTGGGTTAAATCGTTAGACCCAATGGAGAAACCGTCAAACACTTCGGCAAATTCATCTGCCTGAATCACATTACTCGGCAACTCACACATCACATAAACCTGCAAACCGTTGACACCCCGATGGAGACCATATTTAGCCATTTCCACTAACACCTGACGTCCTTCGTCTGGAGTACGACAGAAGGGAATCATGGGGATGACATTAGTTAAACCCTTTTTATCCCTAACTCGCTTGATGGCCTGACATTCCAAAGCAAAGGCTTCTCGATACTTCGGGTCACAATAACGAGAGGCTCCCCGCCAACCAATCATGGGGTTTTCTTCCTTCGGCTCAAATTGCTTACCCCCTAAAAGGTTGGCATATTCATTGCTCTTGAAATCCGACATCCGGACAATCACCGGTTTAGGATAAAATGCTGCGGCAATCTTGGCTATTCCGCGAGCTAGTTTATCCACAAAGAACAGAGGCTTATCCTGATAGAGTTTAGTTTTCTCGGCAATTTGCGCTTTAACCGCTTCATCCTCTAACTGTTCAAAGTGAATCAAGGCTAGGGGATGGACTTCAATATTGTTAGCAATAATAAACTCCAACCGGGCTAAACCTACCCCATCACAAGGAATCCCTGCCAAACTAAAAGCTTGCTCCGGATTACCGACATTCATCAAGATTTGGGTACGAGTACGAGGTAAATTTTCTAAAATGGTCTGGTTTACCTCAAAAGGCAGTAAACCTTGGTAAACTCGCCCTTCGTCTCCTTCGGCACAGGATACCGTCACTTCTTGATTATTGTGTAATAATTCTGTGGCATTACCACAGCCAACAATAGCGGGAATGCCCATCTCCCGGGCAATAATGGCTGCATGACAAGTTCTTCCTCCCTGATTAGTGACAATGGCACTAGCTTTTTTCATTATCGGTTCCCAATCAGGGTCTGTTCGATTAGTGACTAATACTTCACCAGGCTCAAACAGATTAATTTTAGCTGCATCCATAATGATATGAGCTTTGCCTTGACCAATCGCTGCACCAATGCTGCGACCAGTTACCAGTACTGTGCTATGCTCCTGGAGTTGATAACTTTCGAGTACCTGGGCAGATTTTTGGGATTGCACGGTTTCTGGACGTGCTTGGACTATAAACAATTCACCAGTGATACCGTCTTTTGCCCATTCAATATCCATAGGAGTGTAGGTATGGCGCACCTGGGAATAATGCTCTTCAATCTCCACCGTCCACCGTGCTAGTTGGAGAATCTCCTCATCAGTGAGACAGAATTTACTACGTTCAGAAGGAGCTACCTTAACATTTCTCGTCAGCTTAGAACCTCCCTCATCGTAAATCATTTCGATTTCTTTGGTTCCTAAGCGTTTTTCTAGGATAGTACGAAATCCCGATTTGAGAGTTGGCTTAAACACCAGGTATTCATCCGGGTTAACTGCCCCTTGGACAACATTTTCCCCTAAACCGTAAGCAGCGGTAATCAGAGCAGCATTCTTAAAGCCAGTTTCCGGATCAATGGAGAACATCACCCCAGAGCAAGCTAAATCCGAGCGTACCATTTTCTGAACCCCAACGGAAAGAGCTACATCAAAGTGGTCAAATCCATTATGCTGGCGATAGGAGATGGCGCGATCGGTAAATAGGGAAGCAAAGCATTTATGGCAAAATTCTAAGACCCCCTTATAGCTATTAACATTTAAATAGGTTTCCTGCTGACCGGCAAAACTGGCATCTGGAAGGTCTTCCGCTGTAGCCGAAGATCGAACTGCAACATCAGTACCTTCCCCGTAGCGATCGCATAATTTCTGGTAAGCTTCCTCAATAGCAGCTTCCAATTCTGGGGGAAAATTGATACTAAGGATTAATCTTCTCGCCTGTTTGCCTCGTCGTTGGAGATTGCTGAGATTATCCACATCCAAGTCAGCAAACAATTCCCGCAACTTGGCTTCCAAACCTGCTTTCCGGATATAGTAGCGATAGGCATAGGCAGTAATAGCAAAACCAGTAGGAACATTGACTCCTTTTGGTTGCAGTTGTTGGATCATTTCACCGAGGGAAGCATTCTTACCTCCCACTAGAGGAAGATCCGCAATTCCCACTTCCTCAAACCAGAGGATAAAGGATTGGGTTTTAGCAATCGGAGTCAGTTTTTCTTGTATTGATGCGATCATAATTATGTTCTTTTATTAATAGACTTTTTGAGCAATGAGGTTTGATAGCGCTATGGGTTAGGCACGTCTTAAAAATCAACAAATTAATGTAGGGACATAGCATTTGGGCGATAATTTATCAGTTAAACCCAAGTTAGACAATCCAAATACTATGCCCTCCGACTGTTTAAAAACACGCCCTAGACAACAGGCAACAGTAAGCTGCGACTGGGTTAGCTGAATGTAGGAATATCCTAAAGAAACTTGTATAACCTGGACAGCTCAGAGTTGCATCTTCTTTTTTGAAGCTTCTAATTTGATTGTAGCTATTTCTCAACTGGGTGGAGTTAAAGTTTTTTATATGAAGATTTGTAGGATAAATTACATTTTCATCTGTTTATGGATTAAAATTGAATTACCTAAATATTGTTGTTCTACAAAAATACAATCTAAGTTTGCAACTAATGTGGTGCGTTACGCTGCGCTAACACACCCTACGATAGGTACATTTTTTCGTAATAAATCACTTAATTCTAAATTTTCTGAATCTATCGTAAGTGCTATAATAAGCTTTTATGCCCAATAACCCTCTGGCAGAAGTCTTCGGCTTCCCAACTGATAACTTTACAGAACAGGCAAAACGTCATCGTCGATACAAACTCTGCCCGTATTATAATAAAGTACCAAACTGTACTAAAGACAAGGCAAGTAATCCACTAGGTGTTTGCAGCATTTATCACAAAGGTAGAGCGGTAATTACTTGTCCAGTTCGTTTCCGACAGGATTGGCTTATTGCTGAACACGCTGCTAGTTATTTCTTTGGTGAAGAAACGAATTGGACTTCTCTGACAGAAGTGCGATTGAAAGACGCCAATGGTCGCTCAGCTGGCAATATTGATATGGTTTTGGTTGCTTATGATGATCGGGGCAAAATTTTAGATTTTGGCTCTGTTGAAGTACAAGCTGTTTATATTTCTGGCAATGTCCGAGAACCCTTTGAAAGGTATATCAGCGCTCCTGAAGAGTGGGAAAATATAGATTGGTCAAAATTGGGAACTTATTATCCTCATCCAGATTACCTATCATCTTCTCGCAAACGGCTAATCCCTCAGCTTTTGTACAAGGGAACGATTTTACGTGAATGGAACAAAAAACAGATGATTGTTGTGCAAAAAAGTTTTTTCGATACTCTACCTAAATTGCCCCAGGTTGAACGCAGCGAATCTGAAATTGCCTGGAGCCTTTATACATTAGAGCGACAAGAAAATAATTTAAAACTGATATTAGACAATGTAATTTATACAAAATACTGGGAAGCAATCAATCAAATTGTGACACCAAAATCTGGTCAAGTAGAAAGCTTTATTGAAGTGCTTCAACAGAAACTTGATGCTCAACTAGATAATCCTCCAGACAATCAGACAATACTAGACATTCCTTTGCAGTAAAAAATTAGACAATGACTCAACTTGAACTATTTAATACTGAGCATCTAAAAATCCCCCAGAAAATTGTCAATATAGCTACAGTGCCTCAGCGTAGCCCCTTTCGTTATGCAGGAGGAAAAACTTGGTTAATACCCCAAATTCGTAAATGGTTGTCTGCTGTAGGTGGAGACAACAAAGAACTTATTGAACCTTTTGCCGGTGGAGGCATTGTCAGTCTTACTGCTGCTTTTGAAAATCTCGTAGGTAGAGTGACAATGGTAGAAAAGGATGAAGGTGTTGCTGCCGTATGGCAAGTTATTTTAAGTGGTGGTGCTCAATGGCTAGCCCAAAAGATAACTGACTTTAATTTAACTCCAGAAACTGCCAAAGAGGTAATCGAGTCTGCTGACCAATCTCTAGAGTCCCTGGCTTTCGCCACCATAGTAAAAAATCGCGTTAATCGTGGTGGAATTCTTGCTGATGGTGCTAGCTTCATTAAAAATGGGGAAAATGGGAAAGGAATAACTTCCCGTTGGTATCCTGAAACCTTAAGTAAACGTATCAAGTCAATTGATAATATCAAAACCAAAATCAATTTTATTCCAGGAGATGGGTTCGCCGTATGTGAGCAAAACTCTGCTCGTAAAGATGCCATCTATTTTATTGATCCGCCTTATTTCAAAACGGGACGTAGACTCTATCGATATTCAGTAGTTGATCATGAAGCTCTATTTAGACTGGCTAGTAAGTTAAAAGGAGACTTTTTAATGAGCTATGACAATGTAGAAGAAATTAATCAAATGACAAATCGCTATAGATTTTCTCTACAACATATTGCAATGAAAAATACTCATCATGCTCAGAAAACAGAATTATTGATTGGGCAAAATTTAGATTGGTTCTAAGATTGGAGACGCTATAATCAAAAACCAATGAGCAAACCTATCAGCGGCTGGATTATTGAAGGAGTTGTCGCCTCTGGTAAAACCACATTTCTTCAAGAGCTACAACAGATATTAGCTCATAGACATCCTGCCAGAACAAGGATTTGTATTAGCGAACATTACACCGAACGTGTTCTAGAAGACAATAAAGCCAAACAAACCCTGACAGCAAAAGCTACAATTGACTTAGCCTCTAATATTGTTGAGCAATTGGAAGGCATTGCCTCTTGGAAATCTGAAAGTAAATTCCGTCATAACGAAGGTAATGCAGTAATTGACTCTACTATAGAAAGATTTTTAGGGAGTCATTATGCAAATTTAACAACCATGAATCTATGGTCTTTAAATTCTCAAGATCAATCTAGAATAATAGATATTTATCATCGTTTAGAAGTACTAGGTTTCTCGGTAGTGATTTTGAAGCTGCCAGACTCTTGGATTAGTCAGGCTATAGCATCTACTAAGCTTTATAGAAATACAGCTTGGTCTCAGTATCTTGAAGCAATAGGAAATGATGAAGAAGTGGGGGATTACTACTTAAATTGGCAAAATCAACTGCTGGAGTTTTATAATACTCTTAGCGAGCAGATTGAAATTCAAATCGTGACAGTAGATTCTATCCACAGCAAGAAGCAGTATAGTGAACTGGCAGCTTCTCTAGTAAAATGAGTATTGACTATATATTCTTTGATATTGCTCAAACGCTCATTACCTCTCCAAACGAACCCATTGGCTTTTGCGGCAAGCCCTATCTATCTTAGAATATGGTTCTACAAGGATAAACTTATGACCAGTTATCAAGAACAATCAGTCAAAATCGCTGTGATTGGGGATGTTCACGACAAATGGGAAGAAGAAGATAATATTGCTCTTCAGCAGTTGGGTGTTGACTTAGTCTTATTTGTAGGAGACTTCGGGAATGAGTCGGTGAATGTAGTGCGGCTAATTGCTGCCCTTGACTTACCTAAAGCGGTAATTTTGGGGAATCATGATGCTTGGTATACCGCCTCAGAATGGGGCAGAAAAAAATGCCCTTATGACCATAGCAAAGAAGACGGAGTACAACAACAGTTAGATTTACTCGGTGAGAACCATGTCGGTTACGGGTATTTGGACTTTCCAGCATTGAACCTTGCCGTCGTCGGCAGTCGTCCTTTCAGCTGGGGAGGCTCAGAGTGGAAAAATAAGGACTTTTTACAAGAAAGGTTCGGTGTGAACAACTTTGCCGAATCGATTGACCGTATAGTTACAGCAGCGACTAAAACGCCCCAGTCAACGATAATTTTTCTTGGTCATAATGGCCCCACCGGATTGGGAGAAGAGCCAGAAGACCCCTGTGGCAAAGACTGGGAACCCCTAGGTGGCGATCATGGTGACCCAGATTTTGCCGACGCGATCGCTCAAACTCAGGCACTAGGTAAAACCATCCCCCTAGTTATTTTTGGTCATATGCACCACAAACTGCGTCATACCAAAGAGCGGATGCGAACTATGGTGTCTCATTCTCCCTCAGGTATAGTATACTTTAATTGTGCCCGAGTTCCCCGGATTATGGCAACGGATACTGACCGACTGCGTAACTTTTCCATAGTTTCTTTAAAAGGGAATGTAGTTGAGCAAATTTCTTTGGTATGGTTGAATAAGAATAATACTGTAGCTTCTGAAGAGCTGCTCTACCTTCGTTCTGAAGCTGTTGTGAAGCAACCTACTCCCACCTAGTGCAGTGGGCATGGAAATAACCCACCAGCTTGAAATCGATAGAACCCTTACGACCTAAGCATTTTGACTTTTGCATTTTACATTTTGAATTCCGCACAGCAGTACTAGTTGCCATTATGCCTAAGAATGATAAGATAGATAAGCCTGGAGAGGTGGCAGAGTGGTCGATTGCGCTCGACTTGAAATCGAGTGAGCCGAAAGGCTCCGTGAGTTCGAATCTCACCCTCTCCGTTTTTTTTTAAATATCAGGGAAACAAGCAGATTTTAGGGAATTCTGTAAAAACAAATTAATATGGGTTTGAATATGACTTTATCTCCAGCCAAAACTATCGTGGTTACCAAAGGTAAGACTTATAGAATTGCGAACCCGATAGCTGAGCTGGCAATCCAAAATATTATCACTCTATTTACTGAGCCGGATACTTCTCAAAAATCTGGAAGTGCAGAGATAGAAAAGCTGGTAAAGTCACTGGCTCAATTACCAGGTGTTGAGGAAGTCAAAGCAATCTCACATCAACCCGATGATTTACATGAAGTGACTTTCGAGATACTCTCTCATCTAGAATCTCCTGAGAGAAGAGAACTTGCTGCAAAAGCAATGATTTTGGTAAGAGAGACAGAATGGATGTTGTGCGAGACAACCAATGAAGATAATTGGGATTTTGGGACTCAAATGCTCAGAAGATTCCCAACATTTCTCAATGCAAATCAGGTAATTGCTTCTAGTTATGCCCAAAGAGAATGTTTACAGGCTGCAAGCTAGGGTCAACGAAGATACGGCAAACGCAGCCCGGTTAGGTTTCCCTGACTGGGCTGTTGTTATGTGTTTTTATGCAGCTCTTCATTGGATTAATGATTATGCTTCACGTCAAGGTGAAAAAATAGATAATTTTGGTGCTAGCGATAGTTCACAACATAGTGCTAGATGGAAATATGTTAAGAAGCTTGCTAGAGCTAAAAATTGGGGTGATTTACAAGATGCTTACGAGACTCTTTTTAGGGCAAGTATTACTGCTAGGTATTTAAAAGACCTCGAAGGCTTGGATTGCAGTGCTAGAGAGCATTACGCAAAATATGGCGTTGATTTTGCCTTTGACTGTTTAAAGACCATCAAGAACAGGCTAGAGAGTTAATTTGGGTTTGGGAGAATAAGTAGGGTTTGCTGAATAAGTAATAAGTAATAAGTAATAACTCACGGTTCGCCCATTTGGAAATGAGGTTATCAAAAGTGGGAATTGTGGAGGGGTTTGTGGGCTCAACGGTAGTAATTTATACAAAACTGTTGGGCGTACCGCTTGGAGGCGATGGGCTGCTCCC